>CAZLXL010000013.1:0-1599 GCA_964563685.1 uncultured Propionivibrio sp. | reverse complement strand
GAAAATGGTATTTGGGCAACAGCCCGTTTCGACCCAACCGCAACTTATCTCACAAACGGCAGAGGGCACTGCTCATCAGTGGTGGAACAGCCTCAGTCCGCAAAAGGCCATGACAATGCCGTATTTGTTGCAGGTGTCAATCACCTGCAGGTCGCGGATGGAACCGCCGGCCTCGACAATGGCAGTCACACCGCTGCGATGCGCACGCTCAATGTTGTCGCCGAAGGGGAAGAAAGCGTCGCTGCCCAGGCAAACGCCTGTGACGTTGGCCAGCCAGGCTTTTCTTTCTTCCGTTGAAAGCGGCTCGGGCCGCCGCGTGAAGGTTTCGACCCACACCTCCTCGCCAATCACGTCTTCCGGAGTTTCGCCCAGATAAACGTCAATGGCGTTGTCGCGGTTGGGTTTGGCGACATCCGCACGGAAAGGCAGCTCCAGCACGTTGGGCATGTGGCGCAGCTGCCAGAGATCGGCCTTCTGGCCGGCCAGCCTCGTGCAGTGGATGCGGCTTTGCTGGCCCGCGCCCACGCCGATGACCTGCCCGTCCTGCACGTAGCAGACACTGTTGGATTGCGTATATTTCAGGGTGATGAGCGCCAGCACCAGGTCGCGCTTCTGCGCGTCGGAAAGCGTCTTGTTTTCGGTCACGATGTTTTCCAGCATGCCCGCGTCGATCTTCAGCTCGTTGCGGCCCTGCTCAAACGTAATGCCGTAAACCTGCTTGTGCTCGATCGCGGCGGGAACGTAGCGCGGGTCGATGGACACGACATTGTAGTTGCCGCCCTTCTTGGATTTCAGGATTTCCAGCGCGTCCGGCTCGTAGCCCGGGGCGATGATGCCGTCGGTGACTTCATTTTTGATGATCTTTGCCGTGGGAACGTCGCACGGATCGGACAGGGCGATCCAGTCGCCGAAGCTGCTCATGCGGTCGGCGCCGCGGGCGCGCGCGTAAGCGCAGGCCAGAGGCGAAAGCTCCATGCCGGGCGCGATGTGATACATCCGGCGCAGTACGTCGTCCAGGGGAAAGCCCAGGGCGGCGCCGGCGGGGGACACGTGCTTGAAGGACGCAGCGGCCACCTGCCCGGTGTTTTCCTTAAGTTCCTTCACCAGCTGACAGCTGTTGAGCGCATCCAGAAAGTTGATGTAGCCGGGCTTGCCGTTCAACACCGTCACCGGCAGGCCGCCGCCGTCCGCCATGAAGATTCGGGCCGGCTTCTGGTTGGGGTTGCAGCCGTATTTCAATTGTATTTCATTCATGGATTATCCCTCCACCGCTTGATATTTGTTGATGATGACGTCTTCATACGCCTGCGTTGTCAGTTCAATCGCACGGACAAAGAGGCTCACCTTGTTGTCTTCATTCAAAGCGTCCCACAGCCTGCCCGCCCATTCATTGGGGTCCGACTCGTCAACCGACACGCGCAGGGGCTCGCCTTCAAAGCTGGGAATCGGATTGCCGTTGCATTTGTACGTGCTGATGAAGCGACCGTCACCTGCCAGAGGCTGGGCATAATCAAACGTCAGGCGCTCGGCGCTTCGGTCGTCGCCGTCGCAGCTCTTCAAAATGCTGATTTTATAGCCGCCCGAGCGCATATCCACCAC
>CAZLXL010000012.1:0-78355 GCA_964563685.1 uncultured Propionivibrio sp. | reverse complement strand
TCAGTAACGGTATGCGACGATCGAGTGCAGTTGCACCCGGCTCGCGCGTCACTACGGGCAGGTAGATGAGTTGGGCCTTGTTATCCCCGGGGCGCCGCTCCTTGGCAAGCCGGTGGATTTCATCGCGATAGGCAAGCTCATCGGCATGACGTACGCTGTGCACGACAATGATCCGCTGAAAATCTCGCCACACGGACGGCTCGCGCAACATTGAAATGAACGGGGCGAGTCCGGTCCCCGTTGCAAGCAGCCAGAGATCGTTTCCAGGGGCGAGCTGGTCCAGCATCAAAAAACCGTAGGTGCGTTTGTCGATGCGCACGCTATCGTTGACTTGCAGCTTTTCAAGTTCCGCTGAAAGCTCGCCGCCCGGAATCAGCACGGCGAAGAACTCGAGATGCTTGTCTTCCACCCCGGAAGCCAGGGACAACGGGCGCCAGACTCCTTCATGGCCGGTTTTTCCAACTCCCACCCGCGTGTAATGCCCGGGCCTGAACACGAATTCGGGAGAGCGTGTGGTGCGGAACGAAATCAACGCCGGCGTCCAGCGGTGAACCGACAGCACCCGTTCGTGCGTCCATTTCTCGCCTGCTGCGAGACCAAACGCCCGTAACGCCGGTTCGGCAACAAATCCCATATTTCACCTCCTGCCTGCACGCTGATTCGTTGGTCAATTCAATGTCGATAAAGATATATTTTTTCTGCCGCTTTAATCATAGGGCTGTTTTTTTATAAAAGCAACATTTTTATTACATCTTTAAAGAAGGTCGTAAGGAGAACAGCGGAAACCGAACTATTTCTTGAAAAATCAGCGAGCTGCCCTCATAATGGATCGCATGGTTGTAATCCCGGCAATCTGGAGGCGTTCTGGACGCGGGTTCGATTCCCGCCACCTCCACCCAAGCGTGTTTAACCTGAGTAAGTGAGTGCGTTTGGGTGGGGGTGTACTTGGTTTCGACAGGGCGGACAAAGGTGCGCAGGCAACCCGTCAGGCGATCGACGTTAATGAAGCAAATCCATAATTGCCAATGATGAGCAATTCGCTATTGCCGCCTAAAAACGGCTAGCCGGGGCTGCTTGAGCCTTGTTACCAAAGAAAAGCCGGCGGGGACTTCGGTCCCCGTCGTCATTTCCGCGCAACAGGAATTGCCCCCGCATCAGGGCATGTACTGGCCGCCGTTAACGTTGATGATCTGGCCGGTGATGTATCCGCTACAAGCGTGCGAGGCCAGGAACAGGAATGTCGGTGCCATTTCGTCGGCCGTGGCAAAACGTCCCATGGGAATGGTGGCATTGATCCCGGAACGCGCCGCCTCGTTCTTGTCCGCATGAAACGCCGTGTCCACCGTTCCCGGCGAGACCACATTGAATCGCACACCGTCCCTGGTGTGAGCATTGACCCAGTTTTTCTGGACGACATGCAACCATGCCTTGGAAGCAGCATAAAGCGATGCCCCCGGCCCGCCGCCGGTATAACCGGCAATCGAACCGACAAGAATCACCGACGCTGTCGTTGCGCTCTCCCTGGCCGAAGCCATCAGATGCGGCAGCGCATATTTGGTGACCATGAACGCCGATCGAGCATTCAGATCAAACACCTGCCCGAAGAAGGCATCATCGATTTCGGAGAGTTGCTTTCGCCCGACCAGACCCCCGGCATTATTGACCAGTATGTCGATCCCGCCAAAGCGTGCAACGAACTGTTCGACCAACTTTTCGCACTCCGCCGTTTCGCTCAGGTCCCCGGGGAAAAACTCGGCATCAGCACCAGCCTTCCGGATGCTTTCCAGCGCTTGGCAGGCACGATCATCCATCGCCCGCGAAGACCCGCCCACTTTTGCTCCCATCCGGGCAAACGCCTGTGCCGCAGCCAAGCCGATCCCCTGCGACGAACCCGTTATCAGGACACGTTTGTTTCTCAGATCATCGAACATCCCACCCTCCATGGAAAAAACCGGGCCGCGCCTCGTTCAGGCTTGTGCCACTTTCTGTAGCAATATCTGCACAGCCTGATCCGGATCGGTCTGGTCAGTCACGAACCCACGTATCCCGCTGCGCTGAAGGCGCTGATAAAGAAACGGACTCATTCCCGCCGTGATCAGCACATGCACGTCGTCGAGGGGATGATCCTCCCCCAGCTGCGATGAATGCAAGGTCTGTTCGAGCGTCAACTCGCGCAACACCTTGTTGTCAACCTTGTTCTGGCGAATTTCGTAAACCCAGAATTTGCGGCAACGTCCGGCATGATCCGTCACGGTCTTGCGGTTCTGGCTGCTCACGGCAATTTTCAGGGCTTCGGCGCGCATTTTCCGGGCAAAGGCGTCCTGATGACGATCCTGTCCCCCACAACCACATCCGCCTCCTTTGTGTTCATGATCGTCTCCGTGACCGTGACCGCCGCAACCGCCATTCCCGTTGCAGCCATGCTTTTCCTTCCCGGCATGTGCATTTCCACCGTTCTGACAGCAGCCATCACCCGCATGACACCCGCCACCGCCGGTTGCATGGTTGGCTGCTTCGAATTCGGCAATGGCTTCTCCTGCCGTCCCCGCTTCGGTGCCGACAGCCATCACACCCCGGTCAAGCAACGCCTGCCGGGTGGCGCCATCGAAACTGCCGCACAGCACGGCATCGAAATGCCTGCCCGCTTGCGTTTCTGCATTCTGATCACGTAGAGAAACATGCTCGCACAGGCGCGTTTCAGTATCAAAGAACAGCAGGTGCTCGGCATGCGGCAAATGCGGCTCGATGCAAGAATCCAGACCGTTGGGCACCCGCACCGGAATACATAATTTCATGATTTCTCCTTTATTCGTTCAAAATTCCATCGTCACGCCCGGCCGTTCACGATTCGGAACATCGCCCCAGGCTTTCGTCCGTTGCATCACCACCGCTGACTCTCAGCGCTTTCCCTTCGAGAATCGCCGTGGCCACTTTCTTGTGCGCACGGGCAATGATGTTGCCGAGGGTCTGGCGCGAAATGCCCATGCGTTGGGCCGCGTCTGCCTGATACATGTCTTCGATGTCGGTCAGACGCATGGCCTCGACCTCATCCAGTCCAAGAACAATCTCCTCGAGCGAACACAGAGGAACTCCCTGGGGCTTGAAATAGCGTGCAGGAACGGCACAAGTGACGCGTCGGCATTTCAAAGGCCTGGCCATATCCCCAATCACTTTCACTTAAAGCAACCCGGAAATTCTAGCACATTAATTGGCATATGCCCATAAACATCAACGTTCCGAAACTGGTACGATGCCACCATGGTCGTCAGCAACGCACAAAATGAAACGGCAATCGTCATCCGGCGCGACGGAAAAACAGTGGTTTTCGTTCGTTTCAAAACCGGAAAACTGGCGTGCGAGCGCCTGACCGAAGTCATGTTCCGCGATGTTTGGCAGGAAAGCCACTACCCCTTGCCGCAAGCCATCGAGCGTTTCCTTGAGCATGCAAGCATTCATGGCTGCACACAGGAGGCCCTGAAAGGACTGATCCGGCTGCAGGAACGTGACAGAGTAGTGGTCGCCAGCCTGTTCTGAAGAAGCGATCTTTCAAACGTGTCACGCCAGATGAAAAACCGAAAAAACAGCCACATTGAGAACCAAGCGCCCTAAACAAGGTTCTCCAGGCAGCCCCGTGATGGCTACGCCTGTAAGATTGGCAACCCAAATGATGCAAGCAACCATTCCATGACCCAAAAATACGACCGCGCCAACCCCGGGTGCCGCCCGGCGCGATTTTTCATTCCATTCCTTGTCAGCCTCGCCTTTTGTGCGGGAACGCTCGCCGCCGAATTACCCCGCCCGGTCGCCAGCGCGCTCAGGGAAGCAGGAATCGCCTGGAGCAGCGTGGCCATCGTGGTACGTGGCGTGGACTCGGGTCGACCGCTCATCAGCCATAACGCAGAACAGCCGATGAACCCCGCTTCAACAATGAAGCTGCTCACCACCTATGCGGCACTGGAAATGCTTGGGCCGGCTTTCACATGGAAAACGGAAGCGCTGGTCGACCAGTTGCCTGTCAGTGGCCGACTGGACGGCAACCTGTATCTGCGCGGCAGCGGCGACCCTCGCCTCGGTCTGGAACAATTCTGGCTGTTCCTGCGCCAGTTGCACTCACGCGGGATAAGTGACATCCAGGGCGATCTGGTTCTCGATCGCAGCACTTTCGCATTACCGCCGCACGATCCTGCGGAATTCGACAACGAACCGCTCCGCCCCTACAACGTCGGTCCGGACGCACTGCTGGTCAATCTCAACCACTTGAGTTTCATCCTGCGTCCCGAAACCAGGAAAGAGGTCCGGAGGGTCGTTGTACTGCACAAGACGCCTGGAACCGAGCAACTCCTGACCAGCGAACTGCAACTCACCGACGAGGATTGTGGCGACTGGCGTGAAAAAGTACGAATTTCGCTGAACGGCAACTCGATCATCCTGCGAGGGAACTTTTCCTCCGCTTGCGGCGAAAAGACTCTGAACATTTCCCCCTGGCCCGCCGACCTGCAGACTGAAATGCTCTTCCGGCCTTTATGGCAAGAACTTGGCGGAACGTTGCGCGGCCGAGTCCGCACGGGGACAGTCCCGGACAATGCGCAAACCTTCGCCGTTCACGAATCATCATCGCTGGCCGATGTGGTTCGTGAAACAAACAAGTACAGCAACAACGTAATGGCCCGGCAGCTGTTCCTGACGCTCGACGCGGCGCGCCCCGCCACTCCCGCAGGCGCGCGACTGGCAGTACATGCCTGGCTATCCGGGAAAGAACTGTCGATGCCCGAACTGGTGCTGGACAACGGCTCCGGCCTTTCGCGCAAGGAACGCATCTCGGCGGAAAGTCTGGCCCGGTTGTTGCGGGCCGCGTGGCAAAGTCCGGTAATGCCGGAACTGATGGCTTCGCTGCCGCTGGCAGGCACCGACGGAACCCTGAAAAGAAGACTGGAAACCAGCCGTGCGGCAGGGCGCGCCCACCTGAAAACAGGCTATCTGGAAAACGTTCGTTCACTGGCCGGCTATGTCATGGCTCCGTCCGGCAAACGCTGGATCGTCGTTTTCCTGATCAACGCCCCCCAAGCGCGTCAAGGCAAGCCGGCCATGGATGCGCTGATCGAGTGGGTCGCCCGCCAGGAATCCCCTGCTTCCAACCTTCCGGAAAATCAACAATCAACAAGCGAATAAGGGCATGACTCAAAAACAACCCCATGTATTGCGCGGGATGCTGCTGATCTCTCTTGCGGTCATCCTGTTTGCGGTCATGGATACGCTCTCGAAATACCTGACCGCAACCTACCCGGTAACGCAGATTCTGTGGACGCGCTATCTGTTCCACGCCCTGTTGATCGTTGTTGCCATCGTTCCCCGCTATGGGCTAACGCTGTTCAAGACAAGCCGTCCCGGCATTCAGATACTCCGCGGAGCGCTACTCGCCGCCGCTTCGCTATTTTTCGTCGCGGCCATCAAGTACATGCCGCTGGCCGAAGCCACCGCGATCCAGTTTCTGGCTCCCTTGCTGGTTACCCTCCTGGCCGTGGTTTTTCTCAAGGAAAAAGTGGATGCCGCGCGCTGGCTCGCTGTACTGGCGGGATTCGCAGGCGTCCTGATCATCATCCGCCCCGGCAGCGGCATCTTTACCTGGTTTTCCATCATGCCTCTGGGTACGGCTATCCTGTTTGCTTCATACCAGGTGCTGACCCGGCGCTTTGCCGGCCTCGAAAACCCATACTCCTTGATCTTCTATCCCGGTCTGGTCGGCGTGGGATTGCTTGCTCTGACCCTGCCCTTTGCCTGGACGCCCCCGCAGAACCTGACAGACCTAGGCTTGCTGGCGCTGGCCGGCATCCTTGGAGGCTTGAGTCACCTGATTCTGATTCTGGCCTACAAACATGCTCCGGCATCACGGCTGGCCCCGTTCAGCTACATGCAGCTGGTTTGGGTCACACTGGGAGGTTACCTCGTATTCAACAATTTTCCGGACTCCTGGTCGCTCATCGGGATCGCCATCCTGGTTGCCAGCGGCATCTACATGGCGACACACCAGCATCTGCAGGACCGCCGGCAATCTCAGTGACCGGCAACTCCCCGGGAATCAGTTTCTGTTGGGCGTTTTATTCCATGAGGCGCGCACAAAATTTTCCAGCTCTCCGGCTGGAACCGGGCGGCTGAACAGGAAACCCTGCCCTTCGTGACACCCCTTGGCTCGCAAGAAAGCCGACTGTTCCTCGGTTTCGACCCCCTCGGCAATGGTTTTCAGGCCGAGGCTTCGCGACAGGCCGATGATGCCA
Source organism: uncultured Propionivibrio sp. (assembly GCA_964563685.1). Taxonomy (GTDB): domain Bacteria; phylum Pseudomonadota; class Gammaproteobacteria; order Burkholderiales; family Rhodocyclaceae; genus Propionivibrio. Next base: position 72,083 of record CAZLXL010000012.1, on the reverse strand, counting down.
TCGACAATGGCCTCGTCGTCCGGATCCATGGAAATATCCTGCACGAACGACCGGTCGATTTTCAGCTTGTACACCTTGAAACGCTTGAGATAGCTCAATGCCGAATAGCCTGTTCCGAAATCGTCGATCGACATGCGTATTCCGAGCGCATGCAGTTCGTTCATGATCTCGATGGCTTCCAGGGGATTCTCCATGGCCACCCTTTCGGTCAGCTCAAACTCGAGCAAATTGGGCGGCAAGCGGACATCGGCAAGAATCTGGGACACGAGCTGCGGCAGGTTGGACTGCCGGAACTGGATGGCGGACAGATTGACGGCCATCACCATCGGCGGCAGACCGCCGTCAATCCATGCTCGCATCTGGCGCACGGCGGAGCGTAATACCCATTCGCCGATCGGCAGGATCAGGCCGCTATCCTCGGCCACGGGAATGAAATCGCTCGGTCCCACTTCGCCCAGATCGGGATGACGCCAACGCAATAACGCCTCGACCCCGATGACGCGCCGGTTTTCCAGAGAAACCTGGGGTTGATAATTGAGGCGCAATTGATCCAGCTCAAGCGCGCGGCGCAGTGCATTTTCAAGTTGCAGAGTCCGGTCCGAGCGTTCCTGCATTTCTCGCGTGAAAAACCGGAAGGTCTGGCGCCCACCCTGCTTGGCACGGTACATGGCTGTGTCGGCACACATCGACAGCGCTTCGTAACTTGCCCCGTCGGCAGGGTACATGGCGATGCCCATGGAAGGAGTGACAGAGAGTTCGTAATGTTCGATGTGATATGGACGGGACAGGTCCGCAAGCACTTTCCCCGCTACGTGCGTTGCCCCATCCGCATCGGTACTGGGCAGGAGCATGATGAATTCGTCACCGCCAAGGCGGGAAACGGTATCTTCCTCGCGCAGAACCCCCTTGAGGCGCCCGGCCACCTGAATCAACAATTCGTCACCGACACGGTGGCCGAGAGAATCATTGACGTTCTTGAACCGGTCAAGATCGAGGAAGATCATGGCCAGTTGCTCGCCGTTGCGCTCCATGCGGCTCAACGCCAGATCGGCCCGATCCGCCAGCAGCATCCGGTTAGGCAGCCCGGTCAGCGAATCGTAGTGGGCCAAACGCTGAATGTGCTCCTGGCTGGCCTTGCTTTCGGAAATATCATTGAACGTCGCGATGTAGTGCGTAATCGCCCCCTGCTCATCGACAATCCGACTCAAAGTCAGATACTCCGGAAACACATCGCCGTCCTTGCGCCGATTCCAGATTTCCCCCTGCCAGAACCCGGCACGGTTGATCGTTTCCCAAAGGGTCCGGAAAAATTCCCGATCATGCCGCCCTGAAGACAGGAACCGCGGATTCCGGCCAATCACCTCATCCTGCGTATATCCGGTGATCATCTCGAATGCCCGGTTGACCTTCAGGATGCGCGCCTGATCATCCGTGATCATGACCCCTTCTCCGCCCTGCTCGAATACCTTGGAGGTCAGGTGCAACTGTTCTTCCGTACGCATCCGTTCGGTCAGGTCGGACAGAATGCAATGGATTCTTTTGAATTCCCCATCACTGCCACGCGACATACGCGCGTTGACCATCACCAGCCTGCACTCGCCATCCTTGCGTACAAACTGGAACAACGGGCTTTCACCCCCCTCCTGACTCTGGAAATTCCTGAGTTTTTCAGGCAATGCCCTGAGCGAAGTCTGAGTGAGGAAATCCCCGACGAAACGGCCGATGACCTCTTCCCGGGTACGCCCGAGCAAAGTCAGCCAGGCTTCGTTAACTTCGACGATGTTTCCATTCACATCCAGCGATTGATAGGGCAACGGCGCCTTTTCATACAGTTCGCGGAAACGGCTCTCACTCTCGCGCAAGGCCTCATGCATGCGCAGCCGTTCCTGCTCCCTGCCGAATGTAGTCAAGGCAAAGCTGATATCCATGGCCATTTCGACCAGGAGGTTGCGCACGGCTTCGTCGAACGCATTCTGCTCGCCGGAGAGCAGCACAAACACACCGACGGCCACGTCATTCCGGGTCAAGGGCAGGACGGCCGAAGCGCGCCACCCGAAACGCCTTCCCTGTTCATGCCACGGCGCCGTGACCGGGTCGTTGAGATAGTCTTGAACCCAGAACGGACTGAGTTCGCGCACCGCCTTGCCGGCTGCTCCCTGGCCGAGGGGGCTGTTGGCATCGGTCGAGATGACGATATCTCGCAGCACTTCGGTACCTTCGCCGAAGCTGGCCGCCGGCCGGATCATTTGGGTATCCTGATCGACCCAGCCGATCCAGGCCAGTTTCATTCCGCCGAACTCGACCGCAAAACGGCATACTTGCGGGAACAGTTCTTCCGCGCCGGAACATCGCACAATGGCTTGATTGCACTCACTCAGCGCTGCGTAAATGTGCGTCAGACGGGCTACCTTCGCCTCGGCCTGACGGCGCGCCTCTTCCTTGACGTAATTCGTCAGCGCAAAACTGATGTCCATGCTCATTTCAACGAGCAGGTTGCGCACAATCTCGTCAAACGCATCCTGTTCTCGAGCAAGCAGAATAAAAACGCCAATGATCTGATCATTCTGACGCAGCGGCAGAACTGCAGTGGATCGCCATCCGTATCGTTCCGCCATTTCACGCCAGGGGGCCGTAATCGGATCATCGAGACTATCCTGTATCCAGACAGGACTTTCCGCACGAACGGCCCGGCCGGCGGCTCCCTGACCATAGGGACTTTGCGGATCAACCGAAACGACCATCTGCCCCAAGGCTTCAGTTCCTTCACCGAAACTGGCCGCAGGGCGCACGCGCTTCGTTCCCTGATCGATCAGCCCGACCCAGGCCATCTGCATGCCGCCCTGCCGCACAGCGATCTCGCACACCCTGGGGAACAGTTCATCTTCATTAGTACAACGCACGATCGACTGGTTGCAATCGCTCAAGGCCGCATACATGCGCGTCAGCCGTTCAACGTTGGCCTCGGCCTCGCGGCGCGCCTTTTCCTTGGCAAACCGGTCCAGTGCAAAACTGATGTCTCCGGCCATCTCGGAGAGGAGTTGACGCACCTGCTCATCGAAGGCATGCGGCACATCCGCATTGAGCACGAATGCGCCAATCGCCTGACCGTCAACGATAAGCGGCAGGGCTCCCGTCGCATTCCATCCGGCGCGCAATGCCCGCCCCCGCCAGGGGGCTGTCCGTGGATCCGTGTTGTAATCCTGAATCCATTCGGAACGCTTTTCACGGATCGCTGTCCCGGTTACCCCCTGTCCGAATGGGCTGGACGCGTCGGCCGAAATCACGGCGTCCGCCAGATGGTTCGTCGCATCCCCGCAGGAAGCCACCGGATTGACGCGCAATGTTTCCGGGTCGAGCAGGCCCACCCAGGCCATCTGCATGCCGCCCTGCTGCACGGCAATTTCGCAGATCTTCGCAAACAGCTCTTCAGCGCTGGAGCAACGGACAATAGCCTGATTGCATTCGCTGAGCGTCGCATAGGTGCGCGTCAACCGTTCTATCTTTGTCTCGGCCTCTTTGCGCTCGGTAATATCCTGCACCGTGGCGAAGAGGTGCTCCACACTGCCATCCTCGCGCCGCGAACATCTCACATCGAGCTTAACGTAGCATATCGTCCCGTCCTTGCGGACAAAGCGCTTATCCAGGGAATAGCCTTCAATCTCCCCACGAATTACGCGCTCGAATTGTTCGATATCGGCCGCCAGATCATCCGGATGAGTCACCTCATCCCATGTCGCCTGACTTACTTCTTCCCGTGAACGGCCCAGGATTTCGCACAGCCGGTCATTGAACCTCACCCAGCGCCGCGTTGTCGGCGAGCTGATGGCAATGCCGATAAATGGCAATTCATAGAATTGCTTGAGCAAGCCGCTCAACTGTTCCTGCGATTTATCGAAAGGGTCGAATGACTGGCTCATTGGCGTTGGTTTTCGTTTTTTCCTGTATATCCAGAGTATTCCGAAAATTGCCCAAGCAAAAGATTCACAACGGCAGCTTTTTCAACTTCTTGAGCCATAAGCATGAGGCGCTTTCAAACCGTCGGCGTCTCAGAGACCCAATTTCTGCCACAGCGCATCGACGCGCAGTTTGATATTGGCGTCCATAACGATCGGCGTACCCCACTCCCGCGTCGTTTCACCGGCCCACTTGTTGGTCGCGTCGATTCCCATCTTGCTGCCCAGCCCGGCCACCGGTGATGCAAAATCAAGGTAATCAATCGGTGTGTTTTCCGCAATCAGCGTGTCGCGCGCCGCATCGACGCGGGTCGTCATGGCCCAGATCACCTCTTTCCAGTCGCGGATGTTCACGTCGTCATCCACCACGATGATGAACTTGGTGTACATGAACTGTCGCAGGAAGCTCCAGATCCCGAACATCACGCGCCGGGCATGGCCGGGGTACTGCTTGCGGATGCTTACCGTCGCCAGGCGATATGAACAGCCTTCCGGCGGCAGATAGAAATCGACGATTTCCGGATACTGCTTCTGCAGCAGCGGCACGAACACCTCGTTGAGCGCCACGGCAAGCATCGCCGGCTCGTCGGGCGGCTTTCCTGTGTAGGTGCTGTGGTAGACCGGGTTCTTGCGCATCGTGATGCGTTCGATGGTAAACACCGGAAAGGTCGATTGCTCGTTGTAGTAGCCGGTGTGGTCGCCGAAGGGGCCTTCGAGCGCTGTTTCGTTCGGATCGACAAAGCCTTCGAGTACGATTTCGGCCATCGCCGGCACTTGCAAGTCGGAACCGAGGCACTTCACCAGTTCCGTCTTGGCTCCGCGCAACAGACCAGCGAACTGGTATTCGGAAAGGTTGTCCGGCACCGGCGTCACCGCGCCGAGGATGGTTGCTGGATCGCAGCCGAGCACCACCGCCACGGGGAAAGGCTGTCCCGGATTCTTCAAACAATGGTCGCGAAAATCGAGTGCACCGCCGCGGTGCGCCAGCCAGCGCATGATGACCTTGTTGCGCCCGATCACCTGCTGGCGGTAGATGCCGAGGTTCTGACGCGCCTTGGCCGGACCGCGCGTCACCGTAAGACCCCAGGTAATCAGCGGCGCCACGTCGCCCGGCCAGCAATGCTGGATCGGAAGACGCGACAGATCGACATCGCCCCCTTCCCAGACGATTTCCTGGCACGGTGCCGACGACACTACTTTCGGCGACATATTGAGGACCTGTTTCAGCACCGGCAGCTTTTCCCAGGCATCACGCAAGCCCTTGGGCGGTTCCGGTTCCTTGAGATAGGCCAGCAGCGTTCCGACTTCGCGCAACGCCTCGACCGATTCCTGCCCCATGCCCAGCGCCACGCGACGCGGCGTTCCAAATAAATTGCCGAGCACGGGCATGGAATGCCCCTTGGGATTCTCGAAAAGCACGGCCGGCCCGCCTGCACGCAGCACCCGGTCGCAGATTTCCGTCATTTCGAAGCGGGTATCGACTTCCACCTGGACGCGCTTGAGCTCTCCCATGCGTTCAAGTTGTGCGATGAAATCGCGAAGATCATGGTATTTCATAAACGGCGGCGCGGCGAAGGAACGGAATCATCATTATAGGCGAAGGCTTAATCCACTCTACTGGCAATATTTCAATTCTGTCTTTTACAACTGTCCATCAAGAACGCCTATGGGCTGAATAGTGACTTTTCATTGGACTTATTTCTGTCAAACACTAGAATCGAAAAACACCTTTTATTGACCACTCCGTTGGACGAAGTTGCCAAAGCATGGAAAGACGCGGGATACTTCGCTAGCCAACATTTTTTCAACACGGAGCTATGCAATGAAACCCAAGAAAATTGACATTGGAATTTCCGAGAAAGATCGCGCAGCCATCGCCAAGGGATTGTCCAAACTCCTGGCCGACAGCTTCACGCTTTACCTGATGACCCACAACTTCCACTGGAATGTCACGGGTCCGATGTTCAACAGCCTGCACACCATGTTCATGGATCAGTACACCGAGCAATGGAACGCGCTGGACACCATTGCAGAACGTATCCGGGCCCTGGGCGTGGCTGCTCCCGGCAGCTACGAAGCGTACGAGAAACTGACCACGATCGCTCCGGTCAATGGTTCCCCCAAGGCCATGGAAATGGTGGCCTTGCTGGTTTCTGCGCAGGAAGCGACAGCCCGTACCGCACGTGACCTGCTGCCGCTGGCAGACAAGGCCAACGACCAGCCCACCATGGATCTGTTGACCCAGCGCCTCGACGTTCACGAGAAAACGGCGTGGATGCTGCGCAGCCTGCTGGAAGAGTAGGCTTCGGGATTCGCGCCTGTCCGCCATTGAAACGCCCGCCCCTCCGGCGGGCGTTTTTTTTCAGCGTACGCCGCGAACGATTAGGAAATCAATGGCGATGCCGGCGAAGACGGCCGCTCCCAGCCAGTTGTTGTGCAGGAACGCCTTGAAACAACGCGCCGGATCGCGCTCTCGGATCAGGGTGTAGTGGTAAACGGCAATGCCCGCCGCCACGCACAGCCCGGCGTAAAAGGCCCAGCGCGCGTGCATCTGGTACCCGACCCATGCGATCAGGCCCAGCGTCATCGCGTAGCAGAACATCACCGCCGCCACATCGAAGCGGCCGAAGGTGATCGCGGAGGTCTTGATGCCGATCTTGAGATCGTCGGCCCGGTCGACCATGGCGTATTCGGTATCGTACGCCATCGCCCAGAACACGTTGGCCAGCAACAGCTCCCAGGCCAACAGGGGAATCATGTCGAGATGCGCGGCATAGGCCATCGGAATGCCGAAACCAAAAGCCACGCCCAAATAGGCTTGCGGCACAGCCAGGAAACGTTTGGTCAGAGGATAGGTAGCTGCCAGGAACAGGGCCACAAACGACAATCCAAAGACGTACCAACTGCGCAGCGGAAGAATCAGACAGAACGCGCACAGGCACAGCACGCAAAACAGGATCACCGTTTCCCTGACTGAAACCCGGCCTGCGGCCAGCGGACGATCCTTCGTCCGCGCGACAAACGAATCGAATTTGCGGTCGGCCAGATCGTTGATCACGCAGCCGGCTGAACGCATAAGCACGGTTCCCAGCATGAAAATCCAGACGACCATCCAGTTGGGCGTACCCCATGACGACAGCCAGAGCGCCCAGAGAGTTGGCCAGATCAACAGCAATATGCCGATCGGCTTGTCGAGCCTCATCAGTTTTTCGTATTGGTCGAGGCGTTCGAGTAAATGGGCGGTATCAATTTTCATGGGTAATATTTTAGCGGCTTACCGATCGTCTCCCCGCAATGCAGCGACGATTTTTTGCAGACAGTCGGGACCAGCTTCTTCCGGCGGGATAGCCTGGCCGGCAACCAGCGAAATTTTCCGGAACAGCCTGATGCACGAAGGGACACGCATCGCCGGCCCGTAGCGGCGACTGAAAAAGCTGCCCCACAATCCGCTCAATGCCATCGGTATCACAGGCACCGGGGTTTCGCTGACGATGCGCTGGACGCCATATCTGAAGCGGTTCAATTCGCCATCACGGGTAATCCCCCCTTCCGGGAAAAGTCCGATCAGTTCGCCGTTTCGCAAGGCCTCGGCCACGAGCACAAAAGCCGCTTCCTTCACAGCCGCATCTTCCTTGGCCGGGGCAATCGGAATGGTATTCGCCTTGCGGAAAACAAAATTGGCTCCCGGCAAATCATAGATACGGTGGTCCATGACAAAGCGGATCGGCCGTTTGACGGCGCCCATGACCACCACAGGATCGGCAAAGCTGACATGATTACAGACCAGCACGGCCGGCCCCGTCTCCGGAATGTTTTCCAGTCCCCGTTTGTCCAGCCGGTAAACCGCATGCACCAGCAGGGAGGCCAGGAAACGCACCAGATGCTCTGGTACCTGACGACAGACGTAGAGCGCGACCAGCGTGTTGCACAGGGCCGCGAGGCCGAACAATGCCGGGATGGATACACCCAGCGCCAGCAGCGCGCCGGCAACGAGCGCACCGACAACCATGAACAGGGCATTGAGGATGTTGTTGGCGGCAATGATTCGGGCGCGATGTTCGGGTGCGCTGCGCGATTGCATCAGTACATAAAGCGGCACCACAAAAAAGCCGCCGAACGTGCCGATGGCGAACAGGTCGAAGAGCACGCGCCAACAAGCGCCTGAGGACAGTAGTTCCCCGAGCGGCAAGGGCGCGCCGGGTGGTGGCAATGACACGGGCGAGGACAGGGCGAGGTCGGCGCCAAAGACTGTCAGGCCAATGATACCGATGGGCACCAACCCGATTTCGACGTGCTTTCCGGAGAATTTTTCGCACAGCATCGATCCTGCGCCGATGCCAACAGTGAAAATCGCCAGCATCAACGTTACCAGCGCTTCATTGCCGCCCAGAACGTTTCGCGCATAGACAGGAAACTGGGCGAGCAGCAACGCCCCGTAAAGCCAGAACCAGGAAATACCGATGATGGCCAGGAAAACCGTGCGATTCTCGCGCGCAAATACCATGCTGCGCCAGGTTTGCGTCAGCGGGTTGAGGTTGATGCGCAAGGAAGGCGATGGCGCTGGTGCCGCAGGGATGCCGCAACTCGCGGCATAACCGCCGAGCGCAACCAGAAAGGCGGCGAAAACTATCCAGTCGGAGCTCAGCCCCGATCCGGCCAGCAAGCCTCCGAAAAGCGTTCCCATCAGGATGGAAACGAAGGTACCCGATTCGACCAGTGCGTTGCCGCCCACCAGCTCTTCTTCACGCAAGTGCTGCGGCAGTATGGCGTACTTGACCGGCCCGAACAGCGCCGATTGCAGCCCCAACAGAAACAAGGCCGCCAGCAGCACGACCAGGCTATGCAGATAGAACCCCAGTGCCGCCACGCCGATGATGGCGATTTCCAGCAATTTGACCAGACGCGCCAGCCTGGCCTTGTCGTACTTGTCGGCAAACTGGCCGGCCATGGCCGAGAACAGGAAAAACGGCAGGATAAAAAGGCCGGCCGCGAGATTGGTCAGGGTTTCCGGGGTCAGCGTCGTCCAGCTCGCCGTTTGAAAGGTGAGCATGACAACCAGGGCATTCTTGTACAGGTTGTCGTTGAAGGCGCCGAGAAATTGCGTTACGAAGAAGGGGGCAAAGCGGCGCGTGCACAGGAGATGGATTTGGGTCATGCTTTGAGCAACTCCTCGCGACTGCCCAACCACCGGGCAAGATGACGTTCGGCCTGGGCCGGCGCTTCGCGCAGCAGTCGTTCGGCCAGCGTGCGCGCCAGCTCGATCAGATCGGTATCGGCTTCGAGATCGGCATAGCGCAGCAGAGGCACGCCGGATTGGCGGCTACCGACGAACTCACCGGGACCGCGCAAGTGCAGATCCTGACGGGCGATTTCGAAACCGTCGGTATTCTCGTAGATGATCTTCAGACGCGCACGGGCCATTTCCGAAAGCGGCTGCTGGTACAGGAGGACACATACCGAGTCATGCTCGCCCCGCCCAACCCGTCCTCGCAGCTGGTGCAACTGCGACAGACCGAAGCGCTCCGCATGCTCGATCACCATCAGACTGGCATTGGGCACATCGACGCCGACTTCGATAACCGTCGTTGCCACCAGCACATCGATTTCACCCGCGGAAAAGGCGGCCATCGTTACCGCCTTTTCTTCGGCCTTGAGGCGTCCATGCACCAGTCCGACGCGCAGCCCGTCGAGTTCCTGTGTCAGCACCGCATGAGTTTCAAGCGCGGTCTGCAGCTGCAGCTTTTCCGATTCCTCGATCAAGGGACAGACCCAGTATGCCTGGCGACCGGCGGCCACGGCGTCGCGAATACGCCCGATCACTTCGGACCGCCGCGCATCGGAAACAAGCCGGGTGCGTACCGGCGTGCGGCCCGGTGGCAATTCATCGAGTACGGACACGTCGAGATCCGCGTAGTAACTCATTGCCAGGGTACGTGGAATCGGCGTCGCCGACATCATCAGCTGATGGGGGGGGCGGGCATTTTTCTCGCCTTTGCGCCGTAATTCAAGGCGTTGAGCCACCCCGAAACGATGCTGCTCATCGACGATGACAAGCCCCAGCCGGGCGTAGTCGACGCTTTCCTGGATCAGCGCGTGGGTTCCGACAATCAGTTGCGCGGTGGTCGCCGCCTGCTGTTGCGTGGCCTGTTTGGCGGCCTTTTTCAGGCTGCCGGTCAGCCAGGCGACTTCGACCCCCAGAGGTTCCAGCCAAGCGCGCAATTTGAGGTAGTGCTGCTCGGCCAGTATCTCGGTCGGCGCCATGAACGCAGCCTGGTAATCCGCCTCGATCGCCTGGCAGGCCGCAAGAGCGGCAACGATGGTCTTGCCGCTGCCCACGTCGCCCTGCAACAGCCGCTGCATGGGATAGACCTGCGCCAGATCACCGGATATCTCATCCGTAACCCGCTGCTGAGCCGCTGTCAGAGAAAACGGAAGCGAGGCAAGAAGTTGCCGGGCGAGATACCCCGGAGGGTCAATGCCCGGAGCTCCCCGTTTGCGCCGTCCAAGGTAGGCGCGTCGCAGCGAAAGCTGCTGTGCAAGCAGTTCATCAAACTTGATGCGTTGCCAGGCGGGATGCGTTCGCTCCTGCAAATCTGTTTCCGGCATTCCTGGCAAAGGGGCGTGCAACAGCCTGACGGCCTCTTCGAACAATGGCAATCCGTGCTGCCGGCACCACGCTTCATCCAGCAATTCTTCGAGTTCGCAAGCATCAAGCGCCGTACCGATGCATTTGCGCAAGGCCTTCTGGGAAAGGCCGGCGATAGTGGGATAAACCGCTGTCAATGCTGCGGGCAAAGCCTCGCCGTCACTTACCACGCGGTAGCGCGGATGCACCATCTCCGCGCCCAGGAAACCATGACGCACTTCTCCGAACAGGCGCAGTTTCTGTCGATCGTCGCGCGCCCGTTCCAGTTGTTTCGTCTGGCTGCCATAAAAATTCAGAAAACGCAGCGTCAATTCTCCGCTACAGTCAGCGACCCGCGCGACAAGCTGCCGGCGCGGCCGGAATTGCACAGAGACTTCGAGCACCTCAGCCTCTATCTGGACAGGGCCGCCGGTCAGGGCCGAAGCGATAAGTGTAAGACGGGTTTCATCTTCATAACGGAGCGGCAGGTGCAGGACGAGATCGTTGTTGCTGACAAGGCCAAGTTTACGCAGTTTGGCCTTGAGCACCGGAGGCGCCTGGATCTCGTCCGCAGCACGCATCTCCCGGAGAAATTATTTTGCCACTTCGAGGATGGCCTCGACCTCAACCAATGCCCCTCTAGGCAACGCAGCCACACCGACGACTGCTCGCGCTGGATAAGGCTCGGTGAAATATTTGGCCATGGCTTCATTGAACTTGGCAAAATTTGCAAGGTCGGTCAGGTAAACCGTGACTTTGACAATTTCGTCCAGCGAGCCGCCCGCTTCCTCGGCTACCGCTTGAATATTGGCGAAGATCCGGTCGATCTGCGCGTCGATGCCTTCGACCAGATGCATGGTCACGGGATCCAGACCGATCTGGCCCGCCAGATAAACGGTATAGCCCACTCTGACCGCCTGTGAATAGGTACCGATTGGCGCGGGTGCATTGGGACTGTAGATGACTTCTCTGCTCATATTGATTTTCTCCTTCTCTCTGCGCTGTGAAAACATCTCTTATATGGATAATAAATGACAACTTCGACGATAGCCAATTTGGAAAGGTTGATCGGCGGACCGCGTGACGGCGCATTGCTGCGCTATTCCCTGGGCATTGAATGGTTGAAGGAAGGAAAGCCCGATAAAGCGGCACAGTGTTTCCGCGAGGCAATCGCCCGTGACCGCAACTATTCGGCCGCATGGAAGCAGCTTGGCAGGGCGTTGGGCGAAAACGGCGAGATCGAGGCCGCGCTGGAGGCTTACCGACAAGGAATCGTTATTGCCGAAGCCAAAGGTGATCTGCAGGCGGCCAGGGAAATGACAGTTTTTGCCAAACGAATCGGCAAACAACAGGCAGAAAGCAAGGGCAGCTGAAGGAGGCTACCTCACATTTTTCGGCGCATGCAGCACCGAATCGATACCGAGCGCCTTCATCTTGGCTCGCGCAGCTTCGGCTTCCGCACGGCTTTTGAACGGTCCGACCTGCACTCTTGCCTCGATGGTGGACGGAATACCTTCCAGGGTCAGGCGGGCGTGCAATTCTTCGGCACGACGCGGATCGGCAAAGACACCGGCCTGCAGGACAAACCCGGACAACAAACGTGGCAACACCGGTGCAGCTGGCAACCGGGAAGCAGAAGCATCGCCTGGCATTTCCTTGCGCGGTGCATCGGGTTTAACGGTGGCCTCCCTGGGCTGGCGGGACACCTGGCTGTCAGAAGGGAGCGCACGCCCCATTTGTTTTGTCGCTGGCACGCTGGAGGGATGTGCCTCCACTTTTGGTGGCGGTGGCAATTCGAGTGCCGGAGCGGCTTTATCCACAGGAGCGGAAGTAGCCTCGGGCGCCGTTTCTGCACGATCTTCCTTGAGTTGGTCGGCTGGTGATTCAGCCGGGGTCAGCGGCTGCGTTACCGATTTCCTGGCCACCGGTACCGGCTCGGTGAATTGGGCAACAGCCTGATCCTGGTCTTCTTTCCTGGCCGTCAGATAATCGAAAAACGCCAATCCTCCCAACAACCCGAAGATCATCAGGCCTGCGATTCCCATGCGCCATGCAAGTTTGCGCTTGATCTGGGAAAGATCGCCCACATTCCCTGTTTCAGTGCCCTGGCTGGATGCCATTTCGTCTCCCCGCCTTCGCTGTCATGTCAAAATCGGCCGCCATTGAATCACAAAGTCGCCGTGGCGACTCAGGATAACCCGGTTATACGACGCTCTGCAGCTCATCTGCAATGGGCCTTTCCTGGTCTTGACCGCCGTTTCATCAAGGAGAATCCTCCTGATTTCTGGCCAATGCCACCACCAGTTCAGCTTCGGCGCGCGAAATGCCGCAAAGTTGGGAAATCCCTGCCGCATCCTGTCCCTGTAAGGCCATCTGCATGGCTTCACTATAAAAGGGCGAGGCATTCTGAGCCACCTGGACTTTTGAAATTTCGCGCCGCTGTTCCTCGCGCAACAGACTGACTTCCGCCCTCAAAGCACCCACTTCGCGCCTCAACTGCGCAACTTCCTGTTCCAATGTTTCTATCTTGCGCAGCTCCGGAATAATCGCCGGAGGCTCGTTCCAGGGAAAGGATTGGCCTGCCGATTCCTGCTTGTCCGGTTCCGCGTCCTTTTCCGCAACGGCCTGCATGTCCGAAGGAGGTTCTTGCTGTACCGCCGCGTATACGGCTACGGCCGATTGCGCCACCTGCTCCGACATTTCCTGCATTCGCGCATGCTCATTTCTCAGCCGGCGAATGCGCAAATAAACCACCAGCACGTACAGCGTCAGCAGCCCCGCAATGGCAAACAGCGCTTCGCGCCAGCTCAGATAGGCCAGAACCTCGAAATTCATTGATCTTCCGTAATGTGCGCCGTGACCAAAAGCCGGTCTGTATTATGCCAGAGCAGCTCACGTCGTACTCGTCTGTCAAGGATTACTTGACCTTACGGGCTGTCCAATTATGCTCAACCACCTGGCGGATGACTCTCAATCGACAGTGCCGGGCATCAACATCCCTCCCCACTGCGGGGATACAATCCAGATACTTCTTCCTGCCTTTTTCCCGATCATCCCTCATGCGCCGTTCATCACGAGCCCCCTCCTTTCATGCCGGCGCATCCCTGGAACCATCTGACGCGCACGCATGGAAAACCCTGAAGCTGCTCGCACCTTACCTGTGGCAGCACAAGTGGCGGGTCGTGTTTTCCTTTTCCTGCCTCATCGCGGCGAAACTGGCCAATGTCAGCATCCCAGTCGTGTTCAAGACGATGATTGATGACCTGACAGGATCTAGTCCGCTCGTATTGCCCGTCCTGTTACTCATCCTGTATGGCGCGCTCAAGTTTTCCAACTCCTTGTTTACTGAATTGCGCGAGATACTTTTTGCTCGCGTGACGCAGGAGGCCGTCCGCAGGATATCGCTGGAAGTATTCCGCCACCTCCACGCACTATCCTTGCGCTTCCATCTGAACCGCCAGACCGGAGGTATGTCTCGGGATATCGAGCGCGGCAATCGTTCCATATCGAGCTTGATCAGCTATACCCTTTATTCCATTTTGCCCGCGCTGGTCGAAATCAGCCTCGTTCTAGGCATTCTCTTCTTCAATTACGACTTCGGTTTTGTCTTGATCACGCTCGTCTCGCTGGTAACGTACATTGCTTTCACCATTGTCGTCAGCAACTGGAGAATCGGAATCAGAAGGCTCGCGAATGAAGCGGATTCCGCTGCCAATACGCAGGCCATCGACAGTCTGCTCAATTATGAAACCGTCAAGTATTTCAACAACGAAGAATACGAGGCTCGTCGCTTTGATACCCACATGCGCCAGTGGGAGGATGCAGCGACCCGGAGCCAGATCTCGCTCTCCTGGCTGAATCTTGGACAGCAGATCATCATTTCCCTGGGAGTTACGGCAATGATGTGGCGCGCTGCCGCTGGCGTGGTGGCCGGTAACATGACTATCGGAGACTTGGTGCTGGTCAATGCATTCCTCGTGCAGCTTTACATGCCACTTAATTTTCTCGGCGTGATTTACCGTGAAATCCGACAGGCCCTGACGGATATCGAGCGCATGCTTGGTTTGCTCAAGGAACATCGCGAAATTTCCGACGCACCCGATGCAACCCACCTGCAAGCGGAATCGGTCAGTGTTCGCTTTTCCTCAGTGGATTTTTACTACGATCCGAACCGCCAGATTCTTCACGACATCAATTTCAGCATTCCGCCGGGTCGAACGATCGCTGTTGTAGGAGAATCCGGTTCGGGGAAATCAACCCTGGCCCGGCTGCTTTTCCGCTTTTACGACGTCGGCCACGGGGAAATCACCATCAACGGCCAAGATATCCGCCAACTGACACAATCAAGCCTGCGTGCCGCCATCGCCATTGTTCCCCAGGATACCGTGCTGTTCAACGACACGATTTATTACAACATTCAGTACGGCCGGCCTGAAGCCGGATACAACGAAGTAATCGCTGCCGCAGAAGCCGCGCAACTCGCCGACTTCATTGCCCTGTTGCCCGACGGCTATGAGACGCGCGTCGGCGAACGCGGCCTTAAATTGTCCGGAGGGGAAAAGCAACGGGTTGCAATCGCCCGGGCACTGCTCAAGAACCCTCCCTTGCTGATCTTTGACGAAGCCACTTCATCACTTGACTCCAAAACAGAGAAGGCGATTCAGGCCAGCATGGAGAATGCAGCCCGCGGCCGTACTGCGTTGATCATTGCCCACCGTTTATCCACCGTAATGAATGCGGATGAAATTCTGGTCATGGATGGAGGGAGGATTGTTGAACGCGGAACACACGCAGCACTGATCGCCGCCAACGCACGGTACGCTCAGATGTGGTCCCTGCAACAACAGGAAGAAGCTCTTGAAGGGTAAATCAACGCGCCCTGACAAGGCTCGCCCGGACATAAAAAAACCAGGCTCTCGCCTGGTTTTTATTAGGAAAGTGCCTGAATCAGATCAAGCGACTTTTTCTTCTTCCACGGATTCGACTTCGGCTTCCGGCTGATCAAGCAACTCGACAAAAGCCATCGGCGCATTATCGCCGTCCCGGAATCCGCACTTCAGGATGCGCAAATATCCGCCGTTGCGGGCCGCATAGCGCGGTCCGATTTCGTCAAAAAGCTTGACCACGATCTCGCGATCGCGCAAACGGTCAAAAGCAAGTCGGCGATTCGCGAGGCTCGGCTTCTTGCCCAGCGTAATGATTGGCTCGACGACACGGCGCAGTTCCTTGGCTTTCGGCAGCGTTGTCTTGATTGTCTCATGACGGAGCAGCGAGACCGTCATATTGCGCAGCATGGCCAGTCGGTGCGAACTGGTGCGGTTTAATTTACGAAGACCCAAACGGTGACGCATTTCTCTATTCCTTCCTATTCTTGTTGGGCAATTATTTATCGAGTCCGGCAGGAGGCCAGTTCTCGAGCTTCATGCCCAGTGTCAGGCCACACGCAGCCAACACTTCCTTGATTTCGTTAAGCGACTTGCGCCCGAGATTCGGTGTCTTGAGCAATTCGTTTTCAGTACGCTGAATCAGGTCGCCGATGTAATAGATATTTTCGGCCTTGAGACAATTCGCAGAACGTACGGTCAATTCAAGGTCATCCACCGGACGCAACAGCAAAGGATCGACCTGCACAGCCTTCTGATGCTCGACGGGTAGCGCCGTGCCCTCCAGATCGGCAAACACGGACAGCTGCTCCATGAGGATTCTTGCCGCGGTCCGAATCGCCTCTTCCGGTTCGATCACCCCGTTCGTCTCGATCTCCATGATCAATTTATCGAGATCGGTACGTTGTTCAACACGCGCGCTTTCAACGAAATAGCTGACGCGGCGAACGGGGCTGAAAGATGCATCCAGCACCAGCTTGCCAATGCTCTTGCTGCCATCGGCAAGTTGCCTCAGATTCCCCGGAAGGTATCCACGGCTTTTTTCCACTTTCAATTCAAGTGACAGCTTCCCGCCAGATGACAGGTGAGCTATGACGTGATCCGGATTGATGATTTCGACGTCGTGCGATACGACAATATCACCCGCCCGAACTACTCCCTCACCTTCCTTGCTCAGCTGAAGAACCACTTCTTCGCGATTGTGCAACTTGAAAACGACACCTTTCAGGTTCAGAAGAATATCAACGACATCTTCCTGAACGCCATCGATTGTCGAGTATTCATGCAAAACCCCGTCAATGCTCACTTCAGTCGCTGCATATCCGGGCATTGATGAAAGAAGGATACGGCGCAAGGCATTACCCAGCGTGTGTCCGTAGCCGCGTTCAAAGGGTTCCATAACCACTTTTGCGTGCACCGGAGACAAACTTTGTACGTCAATAATGCGCGGTTTCAATAGTCCACTGCTATGCATGTCTTGTCCTTTGCCTGGTTTTAGTCAAGCGTGAGCCGCGATTACTTCGAGTAAAGTTCGATCACGAGACCTTCATTGATCGTCGACGGCAACTCACTGCGCTCCGGACGAGCCTTGTAGGTTCCCTTGGCTTCCTTGACATTCACTTCGACCCATTCCGGGAAACCACGTGATTCGGCAGCAGCCAAGGCGGCCTTGATACGCAACTGGTTCTTGGATTTGTCGGCCACTTCAATGACATCTCCCGGGCGAACCTGGTAAGACGGCACGTTGACACGACGACCGTTGACCAGCACGCCGTTATGACGCACTACTTGACGCGATTCCGAACGGGATGCGGCAAAGCCCATCCGGTAAGCAACCGTGTCGAGGCGGGATTCGAGCAACTGCAGCAGGTTTTCGCCGGTAACACCCTTGCGGCGGTCAGCTTCCTTATAAACCTTGCGGAACTGCCCTTCCAGTACACCGTAGATACGACGGATTTTCTGTTTTTCCCGCAGGTGAACACCGTAGTCAGACAGGCGCTGACCGGATTTTTGCCCGTGCTGCCCCGGCGCGTAGGAACGACGCTCGATAGCACATTTATCGGAGAAGCACTTTTCTCCTTTCAGGAACAGCTTTTCGCCTTCGCGGCGGCACTGACGGCATTTCGGATCGAGATTGCGAGCCACTTGTCTTTCTCCTTAAATCCGACGCTTCTTCGGCGGACGGCAACCATTATGAGGAATCGGGGTAACGTCTGTAATCGATGTAATTTTCATACCGAGTGCGTTCAGCGCACGAACAGACGATTCACGACCGGGTCCTGGGCCTTTGATGCGAACTTCAAGGTTCTTCACCCCGCATTCAATGGCCGCCTTGCCAGCAGCTTCCGCTGCAACCTGGGCGGCAAACGGCGTGCTTTTACGTGATCCCTTGAAGCCAGCGCCACCGGATGTTGCCCAGGACAAGGCATTGCCCTGCCGATCCGTAATGGTAATGATGGTGTTGTTAAAAGAAGCATGGATGTGGGCAACGCCCTCAGCCACATTCTTTTTTACTTTCTTGCGAACTTTCGTTGCGGTCTTGGCCATGATCAGTTCCTATTATTTCTTGCCGGCGATGGCTTTGCGCGGACCTTTGCGTGTACGCGCATTGGTACGTGTACGCTGACCGCGGCACGGCAGTCCTTTACGATGGCGAAGACCGCGATAGCAGCCAAGGTCCATAAGACGCTTGATGCTCATCGTGACTTCTCGCCGAAGGTCGCCTTCAACGGTGAACTTGCCGACCTGGTCGCGCAGGCGATCCATTTCAGCTTCCGTCAGATCCTTCATCTTGGTGGAACGTACAATTCCGGCAGCATCACAAATCTTTTGTGCACGGCTGCGTCCAATGCCATAAATTGCCGTCAAGGCAATTTCGGCATGCTGGTGGTTGGGTATATTTACCCCTGCGATGCGGGCCATCGATTCACCCCAAATATGCGAAACGTAAATTAAATATCAATCGACTGATCATTCTATGAATATCAGTGATCAACCCTGACGCTGCTTGTGACGAGGATCGGTACAGATCACACGCACAATGCCATGGCGCCGAATGATTTTGCAATTGCGGCAGATGCGTTTAACAGATGCCAGCACTTTCATGATTAACTCCTAATTTTATGACGTCCGGCGCAGCCAGCCTTTTGTCAAATTACATCCACTGCGTAGAGATTCTTTATTTGGCGCGGAAAACAATTCGCGCACGACTTAAATCGTAAGGGGTCAACTGCACTGTCACTTTGTCACCTGGCAAAATCCGGATGTAGTGCATGCGCATTTTCCCGGAAATAAAACCATGCACGACATGGCCGTTTTCCAGCTTCACCCTGAACGTTGCATTAGGAAGATTCTCAATGACCTCCCCTTGCATTTCAATCAAGTCTTCCTTCGCCATACTATTTTGTCGAGTACCCCGAGCCCTTGAAATTGGCCTTCTTCAGCAGCCCCTCGTATTGATGTGACATGGCATACGCTTGCACTTGCGTCATGAAATCCATCGTAACAACAACAATAATCAGCAGCGAAGTTCCCCCGAAATAGAAAGGAACATTCCATTTCAGGATCAGGAACTCTGGAACCAAACACACGATGGTGATGTAAGCAGCACCCACCAGCGTTAGACGCATCAAAATCTTGTCGATATAGCGAGCCGTTTGCTCTCCTGGGCGAATCCCCGGAACAAATGCACCACTTTTCTTCAGGTTATCGGCCGTTTCCTTCGAGTTGAAGACCAGGGCTGTATAGAAAAAACAGAAGAAAATAATCGCGGCCGCATACAACATGACATAAATAGGTTGCCCCGGCGACAGGACAGCTGCGAAATCCTTCAACCAGCGCATCGAATCGTTGGCCCCAAACCAGCCCGCAATCGTTGCCGGAAACAGAATGATCGACGAGGCAAAAATGGGAGGAATGACCCCCGACATGTTCAGCTTCAGCGGCAAATGCGAACTTTGCCCACCATAAATCTTATTTCCGACCTGGCGTTTAGCGTAGTTGACCAGGATTTTTCTCTGCCCTCGTTCAACAAACACCACGCATGCCGTCACAACGGCGACAAGAAGCGTAATGAAAATTGCTGAAAGAGGATGCATGCCTCCAGTCCGAACCAGTTCAAGCATTCCGCCGATTGAACTTGGAAGACCTGCGGCAATACCGGCAAAGATAATGATTGAAATGCCGTTGCCCAATCCACGTTCGGTAATCTGTTCGCCCAACCACATCAGGAACATGGTTCCTGTCAGAAGGGTTGTTACGGTGACGAATCTGAAAAGCATTCCCGGCTCAGGAACGAGACCTTGCGACTCAACGCCAATAGCGATGCCGATACCCTGGAAAACCGCAAGGACGACCGTGCCGTAGCGCGTATACTGCGTAATTTTCCGCCGTCCAGCTTCGCCTTCCTTTTTCAAGGCCTCCAACTGGGGGCTGGCATGAGTCATCAACTGCATGATGATCGATGCAGATATGTAAGGCATGATCCCGAGGGCGAAGATGGTAAACCGGCTCAACGCACCGCCCGAGAACATGTTGAACATGCCCAGGATTCCCCCCTGGTTGCGGTTGAAGAACTCGGCGAGAGCAGTCGGATCAATACCGGGAACCGGTATATGCGAACCGATGCGATACACAATCAGAGCGCCGAGCAAGAAAAACAGCCGACGCTTCAGATCGCCATATTTACCGCCCTTGCCTACTTGTCCAGGATTAGTTGCCAAGAAAATCCACCGTATTCTTATTCAGCAACACTGCCGCCAGCGGCCTCAATAGCTGCCCTGGCGCCCCTGGTGGCCCCAACACCCTTCAAGACGACCTTGCGGGTAATCTGGCCTGACAGCACCACTTTTGCCGAAAGCGCATGAATCGAAACCAGATTGGCTTGAACAAGGGTCAACAAATCGATTTCATCAACCGGAAGATCATTGATCTCGGACAGCCGAACCTCGACATTGCGTGCATTCGTCAAAGAGACAAAACCGCGCTTGGGCAAACGGCGCTGAAGCGGCATCTGACCGCCTTCAAAACCAACCTTATGGAAACCGCCAGCACGCGACTTCTGACCCTTGTGGCCACGACCTGCCGTCTTGCCAAGACCAGAACCAATTCCGCGGCCTACGCGGCGACGAGCCTTTGTTGCTCCCTCGCTGGGCTGGATAGTATTAAGTTTCATCTTATCCCTCGCACTTAACAAGGTATGCCACCTTGTTGATCATTCCGCGCACGGCAGGCGTATCCTGCAATTCAGCCGTACTATTCAGACGACGCAAACCCAAGCCGCGCACTGTTGCACGGTGAGACTGCTTGGTGCCGATCAGGCTTCTGACGAGCGTAACCTTTACTTTCTTCTCAGCCATTGCTTACCCCAGAATTTCTTCAATCGTCTTGCCGCGCTTGGCAGCAATTTCGGACGGCGTATTCATTGCCAGCAGCCCATTGATCGTTGCGCGCACAATATTGTACGGATTGGTTGAACCATGCGCTTTAGCAACAACGTTGGTCACGCCCATGACATCAAACACTGCACGCATCGCGCCGCCGGCAATAACCCCCGTACCTTCGGGTGCAGGTTGCATCATTACGCTTGATGCGCCATGACGTCCGACAACCGTGTGATGCAAGGTACCATTCTTGAGACTGACCTTGGCCATCTTGCGCCGTGCTTCTTCCATGGCTTTTTGCACAGCGACAGGAACCTCACGCGACTTTCCTTTTCCCATTCCGATGCGGCCATCACCGTCACCGACCACGGTAAGCGCTGCAAAGCCCAGAATGCGTCCGCCCTTTACGACTTTAGTAACGCGATTGATCGAAATCATCTTCTCGCGGAAACCATCGTCCGGCTTTTCGGACTGCTGGGGTTTTTTGTTTTGCGGTTTTGCCATTACTTACTCCAATCCTTTTACGGCGCGATCAGAACTTGAGGCCTGCTTCACGCGCGGCATCAGCCAGCGCTTGCACTCGCCCATGGTACTGGAAGCCGCTACGGTCAAATGCGACCTGCTCAATGCCTGCCTTGATGGCTCGTTCAGCGATCAATTTACCTATTACAGCGGCCGCACCGACATTTCCGCCATTCCCAAGATCCTTGCGCACTCCGGTTTCCAGCGTGGAGGCGGCTGCCAGAACCTTGGATCCACACGCTGAAATCACTTGCGCATAGATGTGGCAGTTAGTGCGATGCACGGACAAGCGCACTGACTTCAGTTCGGCAATCTTGGCCCGGGTTTTACGGGCTCTGCGCAAACGCGCCTGTTTCTTGTCAATCATTTATGCACCCTTATTTCTTCTTCGTTTCCTTGAGGACAATCACTTCGTCAGCGTAACGCACACCCTTGCCCTTGTAAGGCTCTGGCGGACGGTAGGCACGAACCTCAGCAGCCACCTGGCCGACCTGTTGCTTATCAATACCCTTGATAACAATTTCCGTCTGCGTCGGAGTCTCACATTTCACTCCGGACGGCATCTTGTGGGCCACAGGGTGCGAAAAACCAAGCGTCAGATTGAGGGTATCCCCTTGAGCTTGCGCACGATAACCCACTCCCACAAGATTCAGCTTGCGCTCAAAACCTTTGCTGACACCGGTAACCATGTTGGCCAAAATGGCCCGTACGGTTCCAGACAGCGCGTTGGCATTTACAGCGCCGTCGACCGGCTTGCAAACCAGCACCTGCCCCTCTTTTCCAACCTCAACCGCGGGATTGGCGTCAAACTTGATCGAACCCAGAGGCCCTTTTACAGTAATGCTCTCATTGCCAAGGGAAACATCCACCCCTTGCGGCAACACGATAGGATTTTTTGCAACGCGGGACATAGCTTCCCCTTACGCGACGATACAGAGCACTTCGCCACCAGTATTGCTGGCACGTGCCTTGCGATCGGTCATCACACCCTTGGGAGTCGATACTATCGCCACACCAAGGCCATTCATTACGCGCGGAATATCATTTGCGCCCTTGTAGATACGCAACCCGGGCTTCGAGACCCGGTCGATACGCTCAATAACCGGA
Source organism: uncultured Propionivibrio sp. (assembly GCA_964563685.1). Classification (GTDB taxonomy): domain Bacteria; phylum Pseudomonadota; class Gammaproteobacteria; order Burkholderiales; family Rhodocyclaceae; genus Propionivibrio. Next base: position 49,612 of record CAZLXL010000012.1, on the reverse strand, counting down.
CGCCCAGCATAATATTTCAGCCCAATCTCAAGCGTGGGCTTGCCATCGTTCTCGCGAACGGCAAAATCCTCAACAAAGCCTTCGTCTTTCAACACCCCGGCTATCGCCACCTTGACCTTCGAAGAAGGCATGGCAACCATGGGCTTGTTGGCCAACTGCGCGTTGCGGATGCGGGTCAGCATATCGCTGATCGGATCGCTCATACTCATATCGTAATCTCCTGCTTACCAGCTAGCCTTGGTCATACCAGGGACTTCGCCGCGCATAACGAAATCGCGCAACTTACTACGACCCAAACCAAATTTGCGATAGACGCCACGCGGCCGTCCAGTCAATTTGCAGCGGTTACGCAATCGAACCGGACTGGCATTGCGGGGAAGCGCCTGGAACTTTTGCCGCGCTTCAAAGCGCTCATCTTCGGAGCGGCTCGAATCCTCTATGATCGCCACAAGCTCTGCACGCTTAGCGGCGTACTTTTCAACCATCTTGCGCCGCTTTTCGTCGCGGTTAATCAGTGCAAGTTTCGCCATATTCGCCTCAGTTCTTAAACGGGAATTTGAAGGCAGCGAGCAAGGCACGCGCTTCATCATCAGTTTTGGCGGTGGTGGTAACACTGATATTCATACCACGCAACGCATCAATCTTGTCGTACTCGATTTCGGGGAAAATGATCTGTTCCTTGACGCCCATGTTGTAATTTCCACGGCCGTCGAACCCCTTCCCGGAAATACCGCGAAAATCGCGCACTCGCGGAAGCGCAACAGAAACCAAGCGGTCCAGAAATTCGAACATCCTGGGACCGCGCAAGGTAACCATGCACCCAATCGGGTATCCAGTACGAATCTTGAAACCTGCGATGGATTTGCGTGACTTTGTAACCACCGGCTTCTGACCAGCAATCTTGGTCATGTCGGCAACAGCATTTTCCAATACCTTTTTGTCCGCAATCGCCTCACCAACACCCATATTCAGGGTAATCTTGGTGATGCGCGGAATCTCCATGGCAGACTTGTAGCCAAACTTCTCGGCCAGCTCTTGCACTACCGTGCTTTTGTAATAATCCAGCAAACGCGCCATGTCCGCTCCTTAAGCCCCTACCACTTGACCATTAGACTTGAAGACGCGCACTTTCTTTCCATCTTCAAGCAACTTGAAGCCGACCCGATCGGCCTTTTTGGTAGCCGGGTTATAGAGGGAAACATTGGAAACATGCAGCGGCATGTCCTTGTCCACCACCCCACCAACGACACCCTTAACAGGATTCGGCTTGACGCGTTTCTTTACGCGATTGATACCCTCGACCACGATATGGTCGGCATCAACGCGACGAACCACAGCACCACGCTTCCCTTTATCTTTGCCAGCGATGACAATAACTTCATCGCCTTTACGAATTTTATCCATGGCAGCCTCTTAGAGAACTTCCGGCGCAAGCGACACGATCTTCATGAAACGCTCACCGCGCAATTCGCGTGTAACCGGCCCAAAAATACGCGTACCAATCGGCTCCAGCTTGTTATTCAGGAGCACTGCCGCATTATTGTCAAACTTGACGAGTGAGCCATCGGGACGACGAACACCCTTTGCCGTCCTGACTACCACGGCGTTGTAGACATCACCTTTTTTAACGCGTCCGCGTGGCGCAGCATCCTTGATACTGACCTTGATGACATCACCAACACTTGCGTAGCGCCGCTTCGAGCCGCCAAGCACCTTAATACACATCACCGAACGCGCACCTGTATTGTCGGCGACGTCCAGAACCGTCTGCATCTGAATCATTTATGTCTCCAACTTATCCCGCATTTGCGGTCAGTCTTGGAACCCGTACGGGCAAAACGTTTGGCGCTATCGCCAAACGCGGAAAAGAGGGAAATTATACCCTCTTTTTTCTATATTACAAGACTAAATTGCAACAGCTTTCTCAAGCAATTTGGTCACAGCCCATGATTTGCTCTTCGAAACAGGGCGGGACTCCTGAATCTCGACCAGATCTCCTGCCTTGGCCTCATTGTTTTGATTGTGCGCATGGTATTTCTTGGAGCGCACAATAATCTTGTCATACATTGGGTGCTTTACGCGCCGTTCAATCAGGACAGTCACAGTACTATCCATCTTGTCGCTTACCACACGCCCAATCAATGTACGCTTGCTTTTCTGTTCGCTCATTGTTGTGCCGCCTTTTCACGAAGTAGGGTACGCACACGCGCAATATCTCGACGAACCTTGCCAATTTGGCTGAAGTTGCTCAATTGCTGGGTGGCTTTTTGCATACGCAGACTGAACTGGGCTTTCAACAGATCAAGAAGCTCCTTGTTCAGCTCGTCAACACTTTTAGCTCTAAGTTCACTGGCTTTCATGTTCTATCAACCTACGATACGCGTAACAAAAGTTGTCGGGATAGGAAGCTTGGCTGCCGCAAGTGCAAAAGCTTCACGAGCCAAGGCCTCTCCAACCCCATCCATCTCGTAGAGCACTTTCCCAGGCTGGATTTCCGCAACATAATATTCTGGATTTCCCTTGCTGTTACCCATACGGACCTCAGCAGGTTTCTTTGAGATCGGCTTGTCCGGAAAGATACGAATCCAGATTCGTCCGCCACGCTTGATGTGGCGGGTCATTGCCCGCCGAGCCGCTTCAATTTGGCGTGCCGTCAGGCGTCCGCGACCAATCGCCTTCAGCCCGAATTCACCAAAGCTGATCTTGGCTCCACGCGTTGCCAGACCGGTATTACGGCCCTTCTGCTCTTTGCGGTACTTTCTTCTAGTTGGTTGCAGCATCTGTCGTTCCTGCCTTTCTTACTCGTTTTGCCGGGGCCTTTACCACCTCAGCGGGGGCTTCTTCAGTGCCGGATCCGTCAGGTTTGGCTTCCCCTTTTTCCCTGGACGTACGCTTGGGCTTTTCTGCAGCTTCTGCACCCGGCTTGGCAGCAGTGCGACGAGGCTTACGAACCTGCTCTTCAGCGGCTACCGTCTCAGGAGTAACTGATGGCTGCTCTTCGCGATTCAAAACTTCGCCCTTGAACACCCAGACCTTCACTCCAATGATCCCGTATGTAGTAAGCGCCTCAGATGTTGCATAGTCGATATCAGCACGCAACGTATGCAGTGGCACACGACCTTCGCGATACCATTCTCGCCGGGCGATTTCAGCACCGTTGAGACGTCCGGAACTCATAATCTTGATTCCCTGAGCGCCCAAACGCATCGCATTCTGCATCGCGCGCTTCATGGCCCTTCGGAACATGATGCGCTTCTCAAGCTGTTGCGTGATTGAGTCCGCGATCAGTTGAGCATCAAGCTCGGGCTTCCGGATTTCTTCAATGCTTACATGAACGGGAACGCCCATGATTTTTTGCAACGCAGAACGGAGAAGATCGATCTCTTCGCCTTTCTTTCCGATAACAACGCCCGGTCTGGCCGAAAAGACTGTAACACGGGCATTTTTGGCCGGACGTTCGATAAGAACACGGCCTACAGAAGCGTGCTTGAGTTTTTCCTTGAGATAATCGCGGACCTGCACATCCTCATTCAGCATGCCAGAGAAATTCTTGCTGTTAGCGTACCAGCGAGAAGACCAATCACGGGTTACAGCCAGACGGAAACCAGTCGGATGAATTTTTTGTCCCATTTTTGTTCCTTAATTTCCGACGGTCAAGAAAATATGGCAGGTCGGTTTCACGATCCTGTTCCCACGACCCTTGGCACGCGCAGTGAAACGCTTCAATACCACACCTTTTTCGACAAAAATGCTTTTTACCTTCAATTCGTCGATATCGGCACCATCATTGTGCTCAGCATTGGCAATGGCCGACTCAAGAACTTTCTTGATGATGCCCGCCCCTTTTTTTGGGCTGAAATTCAGAATGTTGAGCGCCTTGTCAACAGGCAAACCGCGGATCTGGTCAGCAATCAGACGTCCCTTCTGGTCCGACAGCCGAACGCCGCGCAAAACAGCACGAGTATCCATATCCATTCCTTTACTTCTTCGCTTTCTTGCCGGCGGTATGACCCTTGAACGTACGGGTCAGGGAAAACTCACCCAACTTGTGGCCAACCATGTTCTCGGTAACGTACACCGGAATATGCTGCTTGCCGTTATGTACGGCGATGGTTAGCCCAACGAAGTCCGGCAGCACAGTCGAACGGCGCGACCACGTCTTGATTGGGCGCTTGTCACTGGTCGCCCGGACAGCCTCGACCTTCTTGATCAAATGGGCATCGACAAACGGGCCCTTTTTTATGGAACGTCCCATAGTTCTCTACCCCTTAGCGTTTATGACGGCGCTGCACAATCATCGAGGACGTGCGCTTGTTGCTGCGAGTACGATAACCCTTGGTCTTGATACCCCAGGGGCTGACCGGGTGCATACCTGCAGCCGTTCTACCTTCGCCACCACCGTGCGGGTGATCAACCGGGTTCATCACGACACCGCGCACCGTCGGCCTGATACCACGCCAGCGGTTAGCCCCCGCCTTGCCGATTGAGCGCAAGCTGTGCTCTTCATTTCCGACCTCGCCAATCGTGGCCCGGCATTCGACGTGGACACGGCGAATTTCGCCTGAACGCAAACGAAGCTGCGCATACACTCCTTCACGGGCCAGCAACTGCGCTGATGTCCCCGCAGAACGCGCCAGCTGCGCCCCCTTGCCCGGGATCATTTCAATGCAATGGATGGTCGTACCCACCGGAATATTACGTATAGGAAGCGTATTGCCGGACTTGATAGGAGCCTCAGAACCGCTGATCACCTGCTGCCCGACAACCATACCCTTGGGCGCGATCACATAACGGCGCTCGCCATCCAGATAGCACAGCAGCGCGATATTGGCCGTACGGTTCGGATCGTATTCGATCCTTTCAACCTTGGCAGGAATGCCGTCCTTATTTCGCTTGAAGTCAATCAGGCGATAATGCTGCTTATGCCCGCCACCTTGATGGCGTGTAGTAATCCGGCCGTTGTTATTGCGTCCCGCATTCTTTGATTGCGGCTCAAGGAGCCCTGCAAAGGGAGCCCCCTTGTGCAGATCGGGATTGACAACCTTGACGACGGCGCGGCGGCCAGGCGATGTTGGCTTGACTTTGATGAGTGCCATTATGCAGCTCCTCCATCAACAAAATTTATTTCCTGACCGGGCTTCAGGCAGACATAAGCCTTTTTCCAGTTTTTTCTACTACCCATGTAGCGGCCAAAGCGCTTTTGCTTGCCCTTGACATTGGAAATCTGCACAGACTCCACCGCAACCTTGAACAGCAACTCGACCGCAGCCTTGACCTCTGGCTTGGTCGCGTCAGGCACAACGCGAAAGATCACCTGCTCGTTCTTGTCGGCAACATAAGTCGCCTTTTCAGAAACCTGAGGCGCAAGCAGAACTTGCATCAAACGTTCTTGATTCATCCCAGAATCTCCTCAAACCTGGCCACGGCATTCTTCGTCATCAGCACCTTGGGGAAGCGAATCAGCGAGACGGGATCAGCCTCATTGACTTCCAGAACGAGCACATTCGGCAAGTTCCGGGAAGCGAGAAAGACATTTTCATCCAGATTATCTGTGATGACCAACACCGAGTCGTATCCCATACCCTTGATTTTTTGTGCAAAAATCTTTGTCTTTGGGGCCTCTACGGAAATACTGTCAACCACAGCCAGACGATCTTCACGAACCAACTGGGAAAGAATCGATGCAATGCCGGCACGGTACATTTTCTTGTTCAGCTTCTGGCTGAAGTTCTCTTCCGGGGAATTCGGGAAGATACGACCGCCGCCTCTCCACAACGGGGAAGAAGACATACCGGCACGCGCGCGGCCCGTACCCTTTTGACGGAATGGCTTGGCTGTCGTATGCGCAACCTGGCCACGATCCTTCTGCGCACGATTTCCACTACGCGCATTGGCCTGATAGGCAACGACGACCTGGTGAATCAGCGCTTCGTTGTATTCCCTGCCAAACAGCACATCCGAAGCTTGCAGGCGACTGGATTCCTGCCCTTGTTCATTTATCAGCTTGAGTTCCATTATGCCCCCGCCTTGACAGCTGGGCGCACGATCAGATCCGACCCTTTGGAGCCGGGAACCGCGCCCTTGACCAACAACAGCTGACGTTCGACATCAACTCGGACGACCTCCAGATTCTGCTGAGTACGCTTAACATCACCCAGATGTCCGGCCATTCGCTTGCCGGGGAATACTCGACCCGGATCCTGGTTCATACCGATCGATCCAGGAGCATTATGCGAAACCGAATTACCGTGCGAGGCACGCTGCGAACTGAAATGATGGCGCTTGATGCCGCCAGCAAAACCTTTACCGATCGTTTGCCCGGTCACATCGACCTTCTGGCCGACGGAAAAGATGGTCACGCTGATCTGGTCACCAGGCTTCAGGGTAGAAACATCTTCAGGAGAAACGGTAAATTCTTTGAGCGACTCCCCCGCCTCAATCCCCGCTTTGGCCATGTGGCCTGCTATGGATTTATTGACGCGCGAGGGACGACGCTTGCCAAAAGCAACCTGAACAGCTGTGTAGCCGTCGCTTTCTGGCGTTTTGATCTGGGCAACGCGATTGTTCGACACGTCAAGTACGGTTACCGGGACGGACAATCCGTCATCGGTAAAGATACGCGTCATGCCGACCTTGCGCCCGACAAGGCCTAGACTCATGGTTATTCTCCTCTTGCCGGCTACGATTGGCCGGCGAGCACAAAACAAAATGAGCAGCATCAAGGATGCCACTCGGTGAAAGGCGGCGATTATAGCCGCTTTAAAACAATTACTGCAACTTAATTTCTACATCAACGCCTGCAGGCAGATCGAGTTTCATCAATGCGTCAACAGTTTTATCCGTCGGATCGATGATATCCATCAAGCGAAGGTGTGTCCGGATTTCGAACTGGTCACGCGATGTCTTGTTGACATGCGGCGAACGCAAAACATCAAAACGTTGAATTCTGGTGGGAAGCGGAACCGGGCCACGAACCACGGCACCGGTGCGTTTTGCGGTTTCTACAATCTCCAGTGCCGATTGATCGATCAGTCGATAATCGAAAGCTTTGAGCCTGATGCGGATTTTCTGGTTTTGCATGTTTTGGTTTCCAAAGAGCGAGCGGGGCAGGGTGTCCCCTACCCCGGAATCTAAATCTATTACTCGATAATTTTTGCGACGACGCCGGCGCCGACGGTACGACCGCCTTCACGGATGGCGAAGCGCAATCCTTCTTCCATGGCGATCGGGCAGATCAGCTTGACCGTCATCTGGATGTTGTCCCCAGGCATCACCATTTCCGTGCCTTCCGGCAGCGCAATCGCCCCCGTCACGTCCGTCGTCCGGAAGTAGAACTGCGGACGGTAGTTGTTGAAGAACGGGGTGTGGCGACCGCCTTCGTCCTTCGACAGAACGTACACTTCGCCCGTGAAGTGGGTGTGCGGGGTGATCGATCCCGGCTTGGCCAGCACCTGGCCACGCTCGACTTCTTCGCGCTTGGTGCCGCGCAGCAGGACGCCAACGTTGTCACCGGCCTGCCCTTGATCCAGCAGCTTGCGGAACATTTCAACCCCGGTACAGGTGGTCTTGGTCGTCGGCTTGATGCCCACGATTTCGATTTCTTCACCAACCTTGATGATGCCGCGCTCGACACGACCGGTCACAACCGTGCCACGCCCGGAAATGGAGAAGACGTCTTCGATCGGGAGCAGGAAGGGCTTGTCCACCGCGCGCTCGGGCGTCGGGATGTAGCTGTCCAGCGCGGCCGCCAGGGCCATGATGGAGCCTTCGCCGAGGTCGCTGGTATCGCCTTCCAGGGCCTTGAGCGCCGATCCCTTGATGATGGGGATGTCGTCTCCGGGGAATTCGTACTTGGAGAGCAGTTCGCGCACTTCCATTTCGACGAGCTCGAGCAGTTCGGCGTCGTCCACCATGTCGCACTTGTTGAGATAGACAATGATGTAGGGAACACCGACCTGACGCGCCAGCAGGATGTGCTCGCGCGTTTGCGGCATCGGACCGTCAGCGGCCGAGCACACCAGAATGGCGCCATCCATCTGCGCCGCGCCCGTGATCATGTTCTTGACGTAGTCGGCGTGGCCCGGACAGTCAACGTGGGCGTAGTGACGGCCTTCCGTTTCGTATTCCACGTGTGCCGTGTTGATCGTGATCCCGCGCGCCTTCTCTTCCGGCGCCGCATCAATCTGATCGTAGGCCTTCGCCTCACCCCCAAACTTCTTCGACAGGATCGTCGTGATCGCCGCCGTCAAAGTCGTCTTCCCATGATCCACGTGCCCAATCGTGCCGACGTTCACGTGCGGCTTCGTACGCTCAAATTTTGCCTTAGCCATTTCGTTTCCTCAAAACCAGTTGTTACTTCTTGTTGATCACGGCCTCGGCGACGTTCTTCGGCGCCTCGACATAGTGCTTGAATTCCATCGAATAGGTCGCACGACCCTGCGATAGCGAACGGACAGTCGTGGCATACCCGAACATTTCAGCCAGGGGAACTTCCGCTTTGACCGCCTTGATGTTGCCGGGCAAATCTTCCATTCCCTGTACGATGCCACGACGCCCGGAGAGATCGCCCATGATGTTGCCCATGTACTCTTCGGGAGTCTCGACTTCGACGGCCATCATGGGTTCGAGCAAAGTAGGCTGCGCTTTACGCATACCCTCTTTGAAAGCCATCGAAGCTGCCATGCGGAAAGCGTTTTCGTTTGAATCGACATCATGGTACGAACCGTCGAACAACGTAAACTTGATATCGACAACAGGGAATCCCGCAAGCACCCCACTCTTGACCGCATCCTGCAAGCCCTTGTCAACCGCCGGAATGTACTCGCGCGGAACCGTCCCGCCCTTGATCGCATCAACGAACTCGTAACCTTTTCCAGCCTCATTAGGCTCGAGCTTGAGCCAGACGTGACCAAACTGACCACGGCCACCGGATTGCTTGACGAATTTGCCTTCCTGTTCCACGGCCTTCTTGATGCATTCGCGATAGGCCACTTGCGGAGCGCCCACGTTGGCATCCACATTGAACTCGCGCTTCATGCGATCAACAATGATTTCGAGGTGCAACTCACCCATACCCGAAATAATCGTCTGGCCGGATTCTTCATCACTGCGCACGCGGAATGACGGATCCTCCTGAGCCAAACGCCCAAGGGCAATGCCCATCTTCTCTTGGTCAGCCTTGGTTTTGGGCTCGACAGCAATATGGATAACGGGCTCTGGAAATTCCATGCGTTCAAGGGTAATCACCGACGCAGGATCACAAAGCGTTTCCCCGGTTGTCACCTCCTTAAGCCCCACGCAAGCCGCAATATCGCCAGCAAGCACTTCCTTGATCTCTTCGCGATTGTTGGCATGCATTTGCAACAGGCGGCCAATCCGCTCTTTCCTGCCCTTGACTGGATTGTAGATGGTATCGCCGGATTGAAGCACTCCAGAGTAGACCCGGATAAAGGTCAATTGACCAACATAGGGATCAGTCATCAACTTGAAAGCAAGCGCCGAGAATTTGGCACCATCGGAAGCTTCGCGCGTATCCTGCTCACCCTTTTCGTTCTCGCCCGCCACGGGAGGAATATCCACCGGCGAGGGCAGTAAGTCGATCACGGCATCCAGCATGCGCTGAACGCCTTTGTTCTTGAAGGCTGTACCGCACAGCATGGGCTGGATTTCACAGGCGATGGTACGCTGACGCAAACCTTTGATGATATCCGCCTCTGACAGATCACCACTCTCGAGGTACTGATCCATTAGTTCTTCGGAAGCTTCGGCCGCCATTTCGACCATCTTGCTTCGCCACTCATCAGCCTGAGCCTGCAATTCAGACGGAATATCGCGATAATCGAACTTCATCCCCTGAGACGCATCATCCCAGTAAATGGCCTTCATCTTGATCAGGTCAACAACACCCTGGAAATAATCCTCCTTGCCAATCGGGATCACGATCGGCACCGGGTTGGCCTTGAGGCGCGTCTGCATCTGATCGACAACCTTGAAGAAATCGGCCCCCTGACGATCGATCTTGTTCACGAAGGCCAGACGCGGAACCTTGTACTTGTTGGCCTGGCGCCAGACGGTTTCCGACTGGGGCTGAACACCACCCACCGCACAGTAAACCATGCAGGCCCCATCCAGGACGCGCATTGAGCGCTCAACTTCAATCGTGAAGTCGACGTGCCCCGGCGTGTCGATGATATTGATGCGGTGCTCGGGATACTGGCCGCTCATCCCTTTCCAGAAACAGGTTGTTGCAGCGGAGGTGATGGTAATTCCGCGCTCCTGCTCTTGCTCCATCCAGTCCATGGTAGCTGCGCCGTCATGCACTTCACCAAGCTTGTGATTAACACCGGTGTAAAAAAGAATGCGCTCGGTCGTAGTGGTTTTGCCGGCGTCAATGTGCGCGCTGATACCGATGTTGCGGTAACGTTCGATGGGAGTTTTGCGTGCCACGATAAACCTTCACTTATATAAAGAGCATTGGCCAGCCACCTTGAGGCCGCCAGCCGTAATGACATTAAAAACGGAAATGCGCGAAAGCCTTGTTCGCATCTGCCATACGATGTACTTCATCGCGCTTCTTGACTGCACCGCCACGATTTTCGGCCGCTTCAAGCAGCTCGGCTGCAAGACGCTGATCCATCGACTTTTCGGAACGCTTGCGCGCCGACTCGCGCAACCAGCGCATGGCCAGCGCCATACGCCGACTGGGGCGAACCTCGACCGGAACCTGATAGTTGGCACCACCCACGCGCCGGCTCTTGACCTCGACGAGCGGCTTGACATTATTCATGGCCAAACCAAAAACCTCGATCGGATCCTTGCCGTCCTTGGCAGCAATGATGTCAAACGCACCATACACGATACGCTCGGCAACTGATTTTTTGCCGCTCATCATGATGGTATTAACAAACTTGGAGACCTCGATATTCCCGAACTTGGGATCCGGCAAAATATCGCGCTTGGGCACTTCGCGACGGCGTGGCATATGCAAACAACCTTTCAAATTTCAATTCAGTTGAGGGACTCGCAGACTTGCGACCCCACCTGGCTGATCAACGGAACAGCCACTTACTCAAGCGGCAATCAGGCCGCCTTCGGACGCTTCGCGCCGTACTTCGAACGGCCTTGCTTGCGATCCTTGACTCCTTGCGTATCGAGCGATCCGCGCACCGTATGGTAACGCACACCCGGCAAATCCTTCACGCGACCACCACGGATCAGGACCACCGAGTGCTCCTGAAGATTGTGACCTTCGCCACCGATATATGAAATAACCTCAAACCCATTGGTCAACCGCACCTTGCAAACTTTGCGCAAGGCGGAGTTAGGCTTTTTGGGCGTCGTGGTGTAGACACGTGTGCAAACGCCACGTTTCTGCGGACAGTTTTCCAGCGCAGGCACTTTACTCTTGCTGCGCACTGCTTCGCGAGGCTTGCGGACAAGCTGGTTAATGGTTGGCATATTACTATCCCTAAACTCCTGCAGCACCACGCCATTTCACGGCGAGGACCCTGCAATAAAACCGTGATGGCCAGAAGCCAGTCATGGCAATTTTGTTATAACAAGCAGGCGCAATGATTAGCGCCCGCTGACAAAGACCGGGAATTCTATGATTAAACAATTCCCGAGTCAACCAACCGCCCCATCCGGCTCATTTCCGGATGGGACTTCAAGAGCTACAGGTTCGTTTCCGCCTATTTCCTGCGCCGCAAGATCGACACCTGCCGCATTTTCCTTGCGCATCCGGTGGTACGCCAACCCTGTTCCCGCAGGAATCAGACGACCGACAATGACGTTTTCCTTAAGGCCACGCAACTCATCCCGCTTGCCCATGATTGCGGCTTCAGTAAGCACCCGGGTAGTTTCCTGGAAGGAGGCAGCGGAAATAAAGGAATCCGTCGAAAGCGACGCTTTGGTAATACCCAGCAATACAGGTTCAAAGGTCGCAGGCAACTTTCCTTCAGCAATCATCCGATCATTCTCATCAAGGAGATGGGCCTTCTCGACCTGTTCGCCACGAATGAATTTGGTATCGCCCGGATCAACCACAATGGCCCGGCGCAACATCTGCCGGACAATCACTTCGATATGTTTGTCATTGATCTTTACGCCCTGCAACCGGTACACATCCTGAACTTCGTCTGTGATATAGACTGCAAGAGCTTCCATTCCCTGCAAGCGGAGAATATCGTGCGGGTCAGGAGCGCCGTCAACGATTGACTCGCCCTTGTTTACCACCTGACCATCGTGCACCAGCACATGCTTGTCCTTAGGAATCAGGTACTCGTGGGCCGTTCCATCCAGATCCGTAATGACCAAACGCTGTTTTCCCTTGGTGTCCTTGCCAAAGGAAATGGTGCCGGTGTATTCGGCCAGCATTCCTGCATCCTTCGGAGTACGGGCTTCGAACAATTCGGCAACGCGCGGCAAACCGCCTGTAATGTCCCGGGTTTTGGCCGATTCCTGAGGCAGTCGCGCCAGAACGTCGCCAACTGAAATTTCCTGTCCGTCCAAAACGTTGATGATCGCGCCAACCTGGAAAGTAATCGTAACCGGGTGGTCGCTACCGTGCATACGCACTTCTTCGCCGTTTGCGTCATAAAGTTTGACCTGCGGGCGAAGTCCTTTTGTCTGCGCTTTCCCTCCTCGCTTCGGATCGATCACCACCAGCGTCGACAGGCCTGTCACTTCGTCGATCTGTTTGGCTACTGTCACGCCTTCTTCGACGTTTTCGAACTTCACAGTCCCGGAATATTCGGCAATGATCGGGCGGGTATGCGGATCCCATGTCGCCAATTTGGTGCCCGCCTTGAGCTGCTGTCCATCAGCAACCTGCAGTGTTGATCCATAGGGGACCTTGTGCTTCTCGCGCTCGCGACCATTGTCATCGGTAATAACCACTTCGCCTGAACGGGTAATGACAATCTTCTCACCCTTGGCGCTGGTGACATAGCGCATTGATGCAGTAAATCTGACGACACCCGCGCTCTTGGTTTCCACATGGCTGGCTACCGCGGCCCGTGAGGCTGCACCACCAACGTGGAAGGTGCGCATGGTCAACTGCGTTCCTGGCTCACCAATCGACTGGGCTGCGATAACGCCGACCGCCTCTCCGACATTAACCAGCGCTCCGCGACCCAAGTCGCGCCCATAGCATTTGGCACAAAGCCCATAGCGCGTCTCGCAGGTGAGCGGAGTACGCACCTTGACTTCGTCAATACCCAGCTGATCCACTAGATCACACAAATCTTCGTTGATCAGGGTGCCCGCCTCGATCACGGTCTGATCGGACTCAGGATCGACGACATCGTTGATCGTCACGCGGCCGAGAATACGGTCGCGCAGCGGCTCGATCACCTCACCGCCTTCAATCAGCGCCTTCATGGTGACTCCGTTCGAGGTTCCGCAATCATCCTCAATGACCACCAAATCCTGCGTCACATCCACCAGCCGCCGCGTCAGGTAACCGGAGTTCGCAGTCTTCAACGCCGTATCGGCCAGTCCCTTACGTGCACCGTGCGTCGATATGAAGTACTGAAGTACGTTGAGGCCTTCACGGAAATTGGTGGTAATCGGCGTTTCGATGATCGAGCCATCGGGTTTGGCCATCAGGCCTCGCATCCCGGCCAGCTGACGAATTTGTGCCGCAGAACCCCGCGCTCCGGAATCGGCCATCATGTAGATGGAATTGAAGGATTCCTGCTTGACCCTCTTGCCGTGACGATCGATAACTTCTTCGTGGCCCAGCTGTTCCATCATCACCTTGGCGACTTGATCCCCGGTACGACCCCAGATATCAACCACCTTGTTGTAGCGCTCACCGTTGGTCACCAAGCCATTCGTATACTGGTTTTCAATCTCCTTGACCTCTTTTTCGGCCGAGGCAATGATCTCGCTCTTTTGTGTCGGAACCAGCATGTCATCGGAGCAGATTGAAATACCAGCCCTTGTTGCCAGGCGATAACCGTTCTGCATCAACCGGTCGGCAAAAATAACCGTCTCCTTCAAGCCGCAGCGCCGGAAGGACGCGTTGATCAGCTTGGAGATTTCCTTCTTTTTGAGCGGCTTGTCGAGCACACTGAACGGCAGCCCTTTCGGCAGGATCTCGGAAAGCAGCGCACGGCCCGCAGTTGTGTTATAGCGGGTGGTTTTTTCATCCCAGCCGCCATCGGCGTTCTTTTCGTACTCACGGATGCGCACCGAAATTTTTGCATGCAATTCGAGTTCGCCTGCATGCAGCGCCCGGGTCACTTCCGCAAGATCCGGGAAAATCATGCCTTCGCCCTTCGCATTGATACGTTCACGGGTCGCGTAATAGAGACCGAGAACGATATCTTGCGATGGCACGATGATCGGATCGCCGTTGGCCGGAGAAAGCACGTTGTTCGACGCCAGCATCAAGGTCCGTGCTTCCATCTGGGCTTCGAGCGACAGGGGCACGTGGACAGCCATCTGGTCACCGTCAAAGTCGGCATTAAAAGCCGCGCAGACAAGCGGGTGCAACTGGATGGCCTTGCCTTCGATCAATGTCGGCTCGAACGCCTGGATACCAAGCCGGTGCAGCGTCGGCGCCCGGTTGAGCATGATCGGATGTTCGCGGATCACTTCTTCAAGGATGTCCCAGACCACCGGCTCTTGCATCTCGACCATTTTTTTGGCCTGCTTGATCGTCGTGGCCAAACCCATGATTTCGAGACGGTTAAAGATGAACGGCTTGAACAGTTCCAGAGCCATCAACTTGGGCAGTCCACACTGGTGCAGCTTGAGCTGCGGACCAACCACGATGACCGACCGACCCGAGTAATCGACACGTTTGCCGAGCAGATTCTGACGGAAACGACCGCCCTTGCCCTTGATCATGTCGGCCAGCGACTTCAGCGGCCGCTTGTTGGCACCGGTCATTGCCTTGCCGCGGCGCCCGTTGTCGAGCAGCGAATCAACTGCTTCCTGAAGCATGCGCTTTTCATTGCGCACAATGATTTCCGGCGCCTTGAGTTCAAGCAGGCGCTTCAGGCGGTTATTGCGATTTATGACGCGACGGTAGAGGTCATTCAGGTCGGATGTGGCAAAGCGGCCACCATCCAGCGGCACCAGCGGACGCAGATCCGGCGGCAGTACCGGCAGCACTTCCAGTACCATCCATTCAGGCTTGATACCGGACTTCTGGAATCCCTCGAGAATTTTCAGGCGCTTCGAGAACTTCTTGCTCTTTGTTTCCGACGAGGTAGTTTCAAGTTCGGAACGCAGCAAATCCACTTCGCTGTTCAGATCGATCGAGCGCAGCAACTCACGGATACCTTCAGCCCCCATCGCGGCATAAAAGTCGTCGCCATATTCTTCGACCTTGGCCAGGTAATCGTCTTCGGTAAGCAGTTGACCGCGGTTCAGCGGCGTCATGCCCGGATCGCATACGACAAAGGCCTCGAAGTAAAGGACGCGTTCGATATCGCGCAAGGTCATGTCCAGAACCATGCCCAACCGGCTCGGCAGACTTTTCAGGAACCAGATGTGCGCTACAGGCGATGCCAGCTCGATGTGCGCCATGCGTTCGCGACGCACCTTGGAAAGCGTTACTTCAACGCCGCATTTCTCACAGATAACCCCGCGATGCTTGAGGCGCTTGTACTTTCCGCACAGGCACTCGTAATCCTTGATCGGCCCAAAGATCTTGGCGCAGAACAAACCATCGCGTTCCGGCTTGAAGGTGCGGTAGTTGATTGTTTCCGGCTTCTTGACTTCGCCATAGGACCAAGAGCGAATCTTGTCAGGCGAAGCCAAGCCGATGGTAATCGCATCGAACTGTTCTTCCTGCGTTACCTGTTTGAACAAATCAAGCAGTGCTTTCATTCTTACACTCCGTTCGGGGAGAACCCAATTTCTTCAGCCGCAGCCATTTAAGCTGCGGCACTGTCACTTAACTGTGCCGCAATCCACAAGCGGATCAATAGCGCTCAAGATCGATATCAATGGCCAGAGAGCGGATTTCCTTGACCAGCACATTGAAGGACTCCGGCATGCCCGCATCAATTTTGTGATCACCCTTGACGATGTTCTCGTAAACCTTGGTACGCCCATTCACGTCGTCGGATTTGACTGTCAGCATCTCCTGCAGGACATAGGAGGCACCATAGGCTTCGAGAGCCCACACTTCCATTTCACCGAAACGCTGTCCACCGAATTGCGCCTTGCCTCCCAGCGGCTGTTGCGTCACCAGCGAGTACGGGCCGGTCGATCGAGCATGCATCTTGTCATCAACAAGGTGATGCAGCTTGAGCATGTGCATGTAACCCACGGTCACCTGGCGCTCGAACTGCTCGCCAGTACGTCCATCGAACAGTGTCATCTGACCCGATTCCGGCATGCCTGCCAGCTTGAGCATCTCCTTGATTTCCTCTTCCTGGGCCCCATCAAACACGGGAGTTGCAAACGGCACGCCCGCTTCGAGATTACCCGCCAGCTCAATTATTTCTTTGTCATTGAGCTCATCCAGGTCTTCCGGCCGCCCGTTACTGTTGTATACCTTGTCAAGGAATTCTCGAACCTCCTTGGCATTGGCCTGACGCTGCAGCATCTCGCCAATCCTGAATCCCAAGCCTTTGGCAGCAAGCCCAAGGTGAACTTCGAGCACCTGTCCCACGTTCATCCGTGACGGAACCCCCAAGGGGTTCAGGACAATATCGACGGGACGACCGTCTGCCATGTAAGGCATGTCCTCGACCGGAACAATGCGGGACACAACCCCCTTGTTCCCGTGGCGTCCGGCCATCTTGTCGCCTGATTGCAGGCGGCGCTTGACGGCCACGTAGACCTTGACCATTTTTTGCACGCCCGGAGGAAGCTCATCCCCCTGCGTCAGCTTCTTGCGCTTTTCTTCGAACGCGACATCAAAGTCCTTGCGCGTTTGTTCCAGACCATCGCGCAACGATTCAAGCTGCTGCGCCACATCCTCATCGGCCATACGGATATCGAACCAATGGTGCGGATCGATTCCATCGAGGTAGTCCTTGGTAATTTGCGTCCCCTTGGCCAGGCGCTTTGGCCCACCATTGGCAGGTTTGCCAAGAATCAGACGCTCCACACGGGCAAACGCATCACGTTCGACAATGCGCAGTTGATCGGCGAGATCGAGTTTGTAACCGCGCAAATGATCATCAATGATCGATTGCGCGCGCTTGTCACGCTCGATACCCTCACGAGTAAATACCTGGACATCGATCACAGTACCGGCAATACCTGAAGGCACACGCAGGGAAGTATCCTTGACGTCGGACGCCTTTTCGCCAAAGATGGCACGCAGCAGTTTTTCTTCCGGCGTGAGTTGCGTTTCGCCCTTCGGGGTGACCTTGCCAACCAGGACGTCACCCGCTTCAACTTCCGCTCCGATATAAACAATACCGGACTCATCAAGGCGCGAAAGCTGTCCCTCACCAAGCGAGGCGATGTCGCGTGTAATTTCCTCCGGACCAAGCTTGGTATCGCGCGCGACAACGGTCAGCTCCTCGATATGAATCGAGGTGAAACGATCTTCGGCAACAACCCGCTCCGAAATCAGGATCGAATCTTCGAAGTTGTATCCGTTCCATGGCATGAAGGCGATCAGCATGTTCTGCCCGAGTGCCAGCTCCCCTTTGTCGGTCGAGGCACCGTCAGCCACCACATCACCCTTGGCAATGACATCTCCAACACGAACCAGAGGACGCTGATTGATATTGGTATTCTGGTTTGACCGGGTATATTTCACCAGATTGTAGATATCTACCCCGACCTCTCCAGGCACGGTTTCATCATCATTGACGCGGACCACGATGCGCGAGGCATCGACATAATCCACCTTGCCTCCTCGCAGAGCCTGCACAGCCGTTCCGGAGTCGACGGCCACGGTGCGTTCGATGCCGGTTCCAACAACGGGCTTCTCGGGACGCAAACAGGGAACAGCCTGGCGTTGCATGTTGGCGCCCATCAAGGCACGGTTCGCATCGTCATGCTCAAGGAAGGGAATCAAGGATGCCGCGACGGAGACGATCTGCCCCGGTGCAACGTCCATGTACTGAACGCGCGCAGGCTCGGCCAAAATGGTTTCGCCTTTTTCACGGCAAGTCACAAGCTCGTCAACAAGCCGGTTATCTTCGCCAAGCGCGGCATTGGCCTGAGCAACGATATAGTTGCCCTCTTCAATCGCCGACAGATATTCAATCTGGTCGGTGACCTTGCTGTCCACCACCTTGCGGTAGGCCGTTTCAAGGAATCCGTATTCATTGGTGCGGGCAAAAAGCGCCAGCGAGTTGATCAGTCCGATGTTCGGACCTTCCGGAGTTTCAATCGGACAAACGCGTCCATAGTGCGTCGGATGCACGTCGCGCACTTCGAATCCGGCACGCTCGCGAGTCAGACCACCCGGTCCCAGTGCCGAGACGCGACGCTTGTGCGTGATTTCCGAGAGCGGATTGGTTTGATCCATGAACTGAGAGAGCTGGCTGGAACCGAAGAATTCCTTGACCGCGGCACTGATCGGCTTGGCATTGATCAGGTCATGCGGCATGAGGTTGTCCGATTCAGCTTGGGAAAGACGTTCCTTGACAGCGCGCTCGACACGCACCAGTCCGGCGCGGAACTGATTCTCGGCCAGTTCCCCGACGGAACGAACCCGCCGGTTACCCAGATGGTCGATGTCATCGATATCGCCACGTCCATTGCGCAAATCAACGAGAATCTTTATGACTTCGACAATGTCGCGTGGAGATAGTGTCAGTTGTTCACGCACTTCGCCAACGACGCCTAGATTCTTGAGCTGCGCAAAGAGTGCCGTCGCATCGGCTTCCGTAAGATTCTCTGCTACGGAACGAGGGCCGTACGTCAATTCGCTGAGCAGGTGTTCGACAGCATCGGGAGTTCCGCCAGCCGTTTCGATAATGGCATTGACAATGGCTTCGCGCTTCGCTGGAACCTGTTTGACAATGACCTTGTATTCGACAACATCTTTCCGGCCTACACGGCGATTGAATTTCATGCGACCGACAGAAGACAGGTCATAGCGTTCATCGGAATAGAACAGTCCGCTGAACAGGATTTCGACGGCTTCCTCCGTCGGCGGCTCACCGGGGCGCATCATGCGGTAAATCGCTATCCGGGCAGCCTGCCTGGATGCTGTTTCATCCGTACGCAGCGTCTGTGAAATGAAACCGCCACGATCCAGATCATTGATGTAGAGGGTCTGTAAGGTCTCTACGTCTGCCTCAACAAGCTTTGCCAGCAACGCATCGGAAATTTCATCATTGGCGTTGGCCAGAATTTCACCCGTTGTCTTGTCAACGATATTTTGCGCAACAACCCGGCCAACAATAAAGTCTTCCGGGACAGGAATCTGCTTGATGCCTGCGGCATCAAGATCACGTATATGCTTTGCTGTAATTCTCTTGTCTTTGGCAACAATCACCTTTCCGCTCTGATCACAGAAGTCGAAACGCGCAATCTCTCCGCGAAGTCGCTCGGGCACAAGCTCAAATTCAATGCCTTTCTTGCCGAGCTGGAAGGTGTCAAAGTCAAAGAACTCCCGGAGAATCTGTTCGGGCGTCAAACCGATCGCTTTCAACAGGGTGGTTACCGGCATTTTGCGACGACGGTCAACCCGGAAAAACAGGATGTCCTTGGGATCAAACTCGAAATCCAGCCATGATCCACGATAAGGAATAACGCGAGCAGAAAAAAGTAGCTTGCCTGAACTGTGTGTCTTCCCCCGGTCATGCTCAAAGAAAACGCCGGGAGAACGGTGCAATTGGGAGACAATAACCCGTTCGGTTCCGTTGATAACGAAAGAGCCCGTCGTTGTCATGAGTGGAATTTCACCCATATAAACTTCTTGCTCCTTCACCTCCTTGATCGTGTCCGGTGCTTCACGATCGAGAATGACCAGGCGCACTTTGGCGCGCAAGGCCGACGCGAAAGTCAATCCGCGTTGCTGGCATTCCTTCACGTCGAATGCGGGCTCGGCCAGAACATAACTGACAAATTCCAGACGTGCGTTGCCGCTGTGGCTGGCGATCGGGAAAATCGAGGTAAAAGCAGCCTGCAACCCCTGATTCTTACGCTGCGCGGGAGGAACCGCAGCCTGCAGAAACTCAGTAAAAGATTCCAGCTGTGTAGCCAGCAGAAAAGGAACGTCAAGCACATTCGCGCGCTTGGCAAAACTTTTGCGGATACGTTTTTTCTCGGTATAGGAGTAGGTCATGGTCGCTCCGAGCTCAGAAAGCACAATCCTTTAGCGCATATCGCCCGAGGAACTCCCCCTGGCAAATCGCAACGGACAAACGCAAATACAAATAGCATACAGGGTTTCAACAGCCATTCATGCTTGCGTTTGTGCGTTACATAAATCCTTGTCTGGCTTGTTTAGGGCTGCAAATTCAAATCGTTTCCGGAAAGCACAAAAGGCTGGCAGCCCCACGAGCTGCCAGCCTGCTTGCAAATTCAAACTTACTTGACTTCGACCTTGGCACCGGCATCCTCGAGTTGCTTTTTGAGGGCTTCTGCGTCGGCCTTGGCAACCCCTTCCTTGACAGGCTTCGGAGCACCATCAACGAGGTCCTTGGCTTCCTTGAGGCCAAGCCCGGTTGCAGCGCGAACCACCTTGATCACTTCGACCTTCTTGTCGCCTGCAGCCATCAGCATGACCGTGAATTCGGTCTGCTCTTCGGCCGGGGCAGCAGCAGCACCGGCAGCCGGTCCGGCAACAGCCATCGCGGCTGCGGAAACGCCGAATTTCTCTTCAAATGCCTTGACCAGATCATTGAGGTCCATAACCGTCATGTTGCCAACGGCTTCGAGGATATCTTCTTTGGTAATCGCCATATCAATAACTCCTAAAATCGGTATTCGTAATTTCAGTCAAATTTAGCCGCCAATGACGGACTCTTTCAGGCTGCGCTTTCTTCCCGCTGCTTTGCCAATGCTCCCAGCGCAACAGCAAATCCGGAAACCGGTGCTTTCATTACGCCCAGCAACTTGGCCAGCAGTTCCTCGCGGCTCGGAATCGCAGCAAGCGACTGCACGCCAGCCTTGTCCAAGACCTTTCCTGCGTAGGAACCCGCCCTCAGAACCATCTTTTCATTGGTCTTCGCAAAATCGCTCAACACTTTTGCAGCAGCTACAGGATCCTGAGAGATGCCGTAAATCAGGGGGCCTGTCATCTGCCCGGCCAACCCTTCAAAAGGGCTTCCGGCAACGGCACGGCGCACAAGCGTGTTTTTCAACACGCGCAAATACACGCCGGACTTGCGAGCTTGAGCGCGAAGCTTGGTAAGCTGCGCCACCTCGATTCCGTTGTACTCAGCGACGACGATGGTCTGCGCGGCAGCTACTTGTGCCGAAACCTCAGCCACTACTGCCTTTTTCTCATCTAGATTGAGACCCATGGGTCCTTTCTCCATTTAGTCGATCACACGACATTTCCATCAGAAAATGTCGCACCCACGGCGACCTTACCAAGAGCATCGGCGACAAACGACTGTTGCCGAAAATCCTGCTGGGGCTCACCGTCTGCGCAGGCTGAATCCACTTAAGCTATCCGTCTTACTTCTCCGTACAGCACCTGCGGTCTTTGACGATCTGCCGGCAATAGCCTGACAGCCCACAAAGTTCATTTCCGAGCCCGAAGCGGACTCAAACCAAAATTGTTACAGGGTAGCCGAATCTACCCGCACTCCCGGCCCCATGGTACTCGAGACAGCGATCTTCTTGAGATACTGGCCTTTCGAGCTGGCCGGCTTGGCTTTTGTCAGTGCGTCGACAAGTGCCTTGAGGTTCTGTTCCAGCTGCTCAACCTCAAAGGAGGCGCGACCGATGGTGCTATGCACGATACCGCCCTTATCTGTCCGGTACTGGACTTGACCAGCCTTGGCATTCTTCACGGCTCCGGCCACGTCCATGGTTACGGTACCGACTTTCGGATTAGGCATCAGACCTCTCGGACCAAGGATCTGGCCCAGCTGACCGACAACCCGCATCGAATCGGGAGTAGCAATCACCACATCGAAATTAATGTTGCCCGCCTTGATTTCTGCAGCCAGATCATCAAAACCAACAATATCCGCGCCGGCCGCTTTGGCAGCTTCCGCCTTTTCGCCCTGAGCAAAGACGGCGACACGAACTGTTTTTCCCGTTCCAGCAGGCAAAACTACCGAACCACGCACGAGTTGGTCCGACTTGCGCGCATCGATCCCGAGGCACACGGCGACATCAATCGATTCGTTAAATTTTGCGGTTGCAAATTCCTTGGCCAGCTTCAAAGCCTCGGCGACCGGATAATTCTTGTTTCGGTCAATCTTGCCCTGGGTTGCTTTCTGGCGTTTTGTCATAGCAGCCATCTTAGACGCCCTCCACGGTGATGCCCATCGAGCGGGCGCTACCCGCGATGGTGCGTACTGCCGCATCCATATCTGCAGCAGTCAGATCCGGCATTTTTTGCGTAGCAATCGCTTCGCACTGAGCACGGGTCAGCTTGCCCACTTTGTCAGTGTGCGGACGTTGACTTCCCTTTTGCACACCGGCTGCTTTCTTGATCAGAATCGTCGCAGGCGGGGTCTTCATGATGAAGGTGAAACTCTTGTCTGCGTAAGCGGTGATCACCACCGGAATCGGCAGGCCGGGCTCCATCCCTTGCGTCTGGGCGTTAAACGCCTTGCAGAACTCCATGATATTCAATCCGCGCTGACCGAGCGCTGGACCAATCGGGGGCGAAGGGTTAGCCTTGCCCGCCGGCACTTGCAGCTTGATAAAGCCGACAATTTTCTTTGCCACGGCACTTCTCCTTTAGACGGGTACAAACGCGCCAGAACCTGACGCTCCCCAAACAACAAATGCGACCTCTGGTCGCTCCACTAAAACACGCAACCAGATTGCGCGCCTTAAAAACAATCAGGCCTTTTCTACCTGCCCGAACTCCAGCTCGACTGGCGTGGCACGACCGAATATTGTCACCGACACGCGCAGACGGTTCTTTTCATAATTGACATGCTCGACCGAGCCGTGGAAGTCTGTAAAAGGGCCTTCCTTCACACGCACGATTTCGCCCGGCTCAAACAGCACCTTGGGACGAGGTTTCTCAACGCCGTCCTGCATCTGCTGCATGATCTTATCGACTTCCTTTTCGGAAATGGGCATGGGTTTGTTGGCCGTCCCCCCCACAAAACCGGTCACTTTGGGAGTGCTCTTCACGAGATGCCAGGACTCATCGTTCATTTCCATTTCCACCAGTACATATCCGGGGAAAAACTTGCGTTCGGAAATGCTTTTCTGCCCTTGCTTCAACTCCACAACTTCTTCAACGGGCACCAGCACGCGCCCGAAAAAATCCTGCATTCCTTGACGCTGAATGCGCTCCATGAGCGCGCGTTGCACACTTTTTTCAAAGCCGGAATAGGCATGAACCACATACCAACGCTTGTTCATGAATTTCTCCAACCAAGAATCAGATCGTACAACACCCACTCCAGGCTCTTGTCAGTCAGCCAGAGGAAAAACGCCATGACTATCACGAAGACGAAGACCAGGCCTGTCGTTTGCAGGGTTTCCTTCTGCGTCGGCCAGACTACCTTTCTCGCTTCAGCAACTGCTTCCCTGGAAAAATCGAAGAACAGGCGTCCAGGCTCGGTTTGCCAGGCTACAACAACAGACAAGCCCAAACCGGCCAGTACCACCAGCACCCGCAAGATCATGGCCTGCTCGGAGAGAAGGTAAAAACCAACCAATCCAGCGACCAGCAACAAGAGCGCCAACGCAAATTTGATTTTATCGGCCATTTCGTCAGCAATATATGTGATGGCAGGGGCAGAGGGAATCGAACCCCCAACCTTCGGTTTTGGAGACCGACGCTCTGCCAGTTGAGCTATACCCCTGCAACAGAGACTGGGCACCCCGAAAGGAAATGCCCACGCCTTTGATCCTTACTCGATAATTTTTGCGACGACGCCGGCGCCGACGGTACGACCGCCTTCACGGATGGCGAAGCGCAATCCTTCTTCCATGGCGATCGGGCAGATCAGCTTGACCGTCATCTGGATGTTGTCCCCAGGCATCACCATTTCCGTGCCTTCCGGCAGCGCAATCGCCCCCGTCACGTCCGTCGTCCGGAAGTAGAACTGCGGACGGTAGTTGTTGAAGAACGGGGTGTGGCGACCGCCTTCGTCCTTCGACAGAACGTACACTTCGCCCGTGAAGTGGGTGTGCGGGGTGATCGATCCCGGCTTGGCCAGCACCTGGCCACGCTCGACTTCTTCGCGCTTGGTGCCGCGCAGCAGGACGCCAACGTTGTCACCGGCCTGCCCTTGATCCAGCAGCTTGCGGAACATTTCAACCCCGGTACAGGTGGTCTTGGTCGTCGGCTTGATGCCCACGATTTCGATTTCTTCACCAACCTTGATGATGCCGCGCTCGACACGACCGGTCACAACCGTGCCACGCCCGGAAATGGAGAAGACGTCTTCGATCGGGAGCAGGAAGGGCTTGTCCACCGCGCGCTCGGGCGTCGGGATGTAGCTGTCCAGCGCGGCCGCCAGGGCCATGATGGAGCCTTCGCCGAGGTCGCTGGTATCGCCTTCCAGGGCCTTGAGCGCCGATCCCTTGATGATGGGGATGTCGTCTCCGGGGAATTCGTACTTGGAGAGCAGTTCGCGCACTTCCATTTCGACGAGCTCGAGCAGTTCGGCGTCGTCCACCATGTCGCACTTGTTGAGATAGACAATGATGTAGGGAACACCGACCTGACGCGCCAGCAGGATGTGCTCGCGCGTTTGCGGCATCGGACCGTCAGCGGCCGAGCACACCAGAATGGCGCCATCCATCTGCGCCGCGCCCGTGATCATGTTCTTGACGTAGTCGGCGTGGCCCGGACAGTCAACGTGGGCGTAGTGACGGCCTTCCGTTTCGTATTCCACGTGTGCCGTGTTGATCGTGATCCCGCGCGCCTTCTCTTCCGGCGCCGCATCAATCTGATCGTAGGCCTTCGCCTCACCCCCAAACTTCTTCGACAGGATCGTCGTGATCGCCGCCGTCAAAGTCGTCTTCCCATGATCCACGTGCCCAATCGTGCCGACGTTCACGTGCGGCTTCGTACGCTCAAATTTTGCCTTAGCCATTGCCGGTACCTCAAACGTTAGAAGTTAATAATCTTCGGTGCAACCACCAATCTATGGTGCCCATGGGCAGGATTGAACTGCCGACCTCTCCCTTACCAAGGGAGTGCTCTACCACTGAGCTACATGGGCCTCCTGCCCGCAACACAAATCGTCGAACACAGCATGGAGCGGGTGAAGGGAATCGAACCCTCGTCTTAAGCTTGGAAGGCTTCAGCTCTACCATTGAGCTACACCCGCGCAACCATTACCCGCAGCGTTACATTCACAATCGCTACAGCAACATCACTTGGTGGAGGGAGAAGGATTCGAACCTTCGAAGGCAGAGCCGTCAGATTTACAGTCTGATCCCGTTGACCGCTTGGGTATCCCTCCAACTCGGAACCGATAATTCTGACACCTTTTCAGGAGTCTGTCAAACTCGCCTTCCGATCAGACGGTGATCATAGCAGAAATCGTGCCGAAAAACTTTATTTTTGACATTCGCCGCCCTTCCTTTCACACTTTCCGGTATTGAGGCGCCTATTTTTACTGGAAGTTTTTTTCATTGCATGCCACTTTGAATTCAGCACTAACCGCAAAAAATCCCCGCGGGTACCTTTTCCAGGCGGTGCTTCAATTTGTTGCTTTTTTGTCGGCCCTCGCCCTTGCATGGCTGTATTACTACGCCACTCGCGATGAGGCATTGCCCTGGCTGGGTATATCTTTGCTGACGGGCTGCATGGCCCTGGTGCTCTCCAGCCTGTCCAGACAACCCTGGTGGTGGAAAGCAATCCACACGCTATTTGCCCCACTGATCTGCCTTGTTTCCTGGATTCCCGTTGCTCCTTCCTGGTATTTGGCCGCTTTTCTTTTCTTGCTCCTTTGTTATCGCGGAGCTTTTTCAGGCCGGATTCCATTATTTCTATCCACTACGAGCACATGTCGGGCAATCGTTAAACTTGCCGAGGAGAGGAATGTTTCAAACATTGCCGACTTAGGGGCAGGCATCGGAAGCATGGTGGGTGCGCTTGCATCATCTTTACCCGGAACACATATTTCGGGAGTCGAAAACGCTCCGATTCCCTGGCTAATTGGCTATTTTCGCACTACCCGATTTGCTAACAGCAGATGGCTCTTCCAGGATTTCTGGGAGCACCCTCTCTCGGACTACGATATTGTTTATGCCTTTCTTTCCCCCGCCCCGATGGAAAGGTTATGGCATAAGGTGAAAGGCGAAATGCACCCAGGAAGTCTGTTTGTAAGCAACAGCTTCCCGATCCCGGATCAGAAGCCAAGCTTTCTTGTCAAGGTTGACGATGTTCGAGAAACGCTGCTCTTCTGTTACGAGACATGACCCCACCGATCAACCAAGCCTGATCCTGCGCCGCGCAACCGTAACCATCGCCTGAGTTCTGCTGGAAACTCCGAGCGCCTTGAAAATCGCCGTTAGGTGAATCTTGACTGTTCCTTCCGATAAGCCAAGCAGCGCTGCAATATCCCGGTTCGATTTTCCCCGAACCATCAAGCCGAGCACCTCGGCCTGACGCTCCGTAAGACCAAAATCGGCAGGATCAACGTTGCCCTCCTCGCTGATCGGTGAAACAGGGGTCAACACAAAAGGCGTATTGGAAGATATCTCTGGCGAAGAAACATGTCCGGCAAGGACCTCTCGCAACACTTCCAGAAGCCTCTCACTTGAATATGATTTTGAAACGAAACCAGCCGCACCGTTTTTCATTGTTTTGTTGACTGTGCACGAATCATCATAAGCCGAAAGAATGACGACTGGCATCAAGGGATATCTCTGACGAAAGGATTTCAGGCACGTTATACCGTCTATACCTGGCAATCCCAAGTCAAGCAACATCAAATCAAAAACGTGGCCTTGAACCAGCAAGGTATTCGCGCCCTCGAAGTCCGCAACATCGACGACTTCCACGCCTGACGCATCAAGTTGCTTCAACGTCTGTACAAGGCCTTCCCTGACCAGCGCGTGGTCTTCAACCACGAGTATTTTTATCATTGGAGCACACCAAGTTTTTTAGAATTTTAAGAAAAAAAAGCAAGCTCGGACATTCGCCAAGAAAGGCACAATCACACTTGTCTTGTATGTTTCTCTCCAGGAGTCAGAGAAAGCATGAGTCCTATGCGTTATATTTTGAACAAGCCGCTAAATACTATATGCGAAAGGGCAAGTTCAGGCACGACATTCTTCACACTCAGGATCCTTTCCGGGACCAATTGATTCATAACCATTGGTTTATGGTCGATGCTTTTCTCCGGAATACCAAAACGCGCAGCGTACAACTCCAACCATGAGTCATGAATTCCGCTAGAATCGTCCGGAGTACCTAGTATTCTATGGAGTGACAGTTGGTCGGCAAGACAGTCTTGATCACGGGCGCGGCAAAACGTGTGGGACGCGCGATAGCTTGCGAGTTGCACAAAACCGGTGCAAGTGTGGTGGTGCATTACAGAGAGGCCGCAGAATCCGCCAGACAACTCGTGGATCAGTTGAATGCACTCCGGACGAATTCTGCTATTGGCCTGCAGGCAGATCTGCTCGATATCGAATCACTGACAAATTTGGTAACAGCTACGGTCAGCCATTTCGGTCGGTTAGATGCACTGATCAACAACGCTTCCAGCTTCTTTTCCACCCCAATCGGGACTATCGACCAGTCCACATGGGATGATCTGATCGGCAGCAATCTGAAAGCTCCGTTGTTTCTGAGTCAGGCAGCGGCTCCCTATCTCCGGCAAGCGCGGGGAACCATAGTGAATATCACTGACATTCACGCCGAGCGGCCACTGGCCGGTTATCCACTCTACTGTGCGGCCAAGGCAGGACTTCTGGGACTTACAAAATCGCTGGCCATTGAACTCTCCCCTGAGGTTCGCGTCAATGCCGTTGCTCCGGGCCCCATCCTGTGGCCGGATGACTGCACGTTTGAGGAGGAGACCAGAAAACGAATCATAGAGCATACCCTGTTAAAACACGCAGGCAGCCCTCAGGATATTGCGCTCACGGTTCGTTTCCTGTTCAATGACGCTCCTTACATTACGGGCCAAGTCATCAATGTTGATGGAGGACGGACGACGCATTTGTGCTAGCCGTTTCTACTGCATCAACAGGTAGCCCGTAGCACCAGCAATTCTCCAAGCAAATTGTAACGAAAGAGTCCGGTGGATACATCGAAGAGTCTGCAACGCCTGAAAAAGCGGCTTGAACGCAATGTTGGGAAGGCTATTGCCGATTACAACATGATCGAGTCGGGCGATACCGTTCTTGTCTGCATCTCAGGCGGCAAGGATTCATACACCATGCTGTCAATCCTGATGGCCTTGAGGGAACGGGCGCCGGTTGATTTCAGACTAATCGCCATGAATCTGGATCAGAAACAACCGGGGTTTCCGGCTGATGTTCTTCCCAGATACCTGTCCGGACTAGGTATCGAATTTCGCATCGTCGAACAGGATACTTATTCGATCGTCAAGGAGAAAATCCCTGAAGGGAAAACGACTTGTTCACTATGCTCGCGCTTGCGACGTGGTGTCATTTATCGCACAGCGAAAGAACTCGGCGCGAACAAGATAGCGCTCGGACACCATCGCGACGACATTGTGCATACACTCTTTCTCAATTTATTGTTCGGCGGAAAACTGAAAGCCATGCCGCCAAAGCTCGTGACCGATGACGCTACGCATATCGTCATACGTCCTTTGGCATACTGCAGCGAAAATGACATCGCCCGTTTCGCGCGCGGCATGGAGTTTCCTGTCATTCCCTGCAATCTGTGTGGTTCGCAAAGCAATCTGCAGCGTCAGAAAATCCGTGAAATGATGGCCGACTGGGATCATCGCTACCCGGGCCGTACGGAATCGGTCTTTTCCGCCCTGCAAAACATTATCCCCTCGCATCTAGCTGACAATAAATTTTACGATTTCACGGGGCTTCGCATTGGTGAGGACCTGATGAAGATGGATGGCGGTGACATCGTTTTCGATGAAGAACATCTCAGCAGCAATAACATCATTCAACTTGCAAACCTGTAAGGCGCAACACCGTCCCATTTGCTATGATTAATGACATCGAAGTCTTTCGTTGCCGGATGAAACATCCGTTCATAACGTACCAATATGGGAGACCTGGCGTTGGAAGAAGCAATTTACGGAACAGAAACCTCGGTTAATTGTATTGGGATGATGAATGTCGTGACCCCTTTTCTGTCTGTCCTGCTGGTTAGCATTCCAGGCAAAGCCCATTTGCAGGAAAAGCTTGGCAACGCCGAAGCTCTACGCGCTATTGATCGGTGCATGAAACGAATCGAACGAGCGGTGAATGGGTTCGATGGCAGCGTCGTCAAAACCGGCGTGGACGAATTGATGGCGAAGTTCAAAACAGCGGATGCCGCCCTTCAGGCAGCCATCGAAATGTCGCAGCGTGTATCGGATTTGCCGCCGGTTTCAGGCATAAAACTGGCAGTCCGGGCGGGTATTGCTTCGGGCCAAGCGGAGGATGACACAGACCTCTTCGCAAGCGAAACCGGCAAGGAGGCTGCACAGTTGGCCAATCAGGCCAGAGCTGGGCAAATTATTACCAGCAAAGGTACCCGTGATCTGATTTCCCCTACATTGATCACTCATCTTGGCAGAATCGTTTCGATTCAGGAAAATGAAAGGACACTGGAATTTGTCATGCCCGATGCGCATCAGGCGGCAGTGCTCAAATCCGGCTCAATCGAAAGAGAAGCAATCAAGGCGGAATCGACTGCTATCGTAAATAATCGCTTTTGTCTGCGCTATGCTGGCGAAACCTTTGTGCTGGATGACGAGAAGAAATGTATAACGATGGGACGCGACTCAGGATGCGATCTCCTCATACGCGACCGTCGTGCATCGCGCAATCATGCCGTTATTGAACAAAGAAACAATCTGATCATGCTCGTTGATCGAAGTACAAACGGAACGTTTGTCTCAATTAACGGCATGCCTGAACAATTTCTCCGCCATAGCGAATGCGTCTTGCATGGCCAGGGAAAGATCGCTTTTGCTTCTCCGGTCACAGTACCGGATGCGGACTGCGCGGAATTCGAGTTGGGTTGACACTTCGGGCAACAGGCAATTGCCGGACAACTCCAGACCGTTTTTACAGCATATTTTTTAACGCCGCTACGCTTGGGTAAACCCCAAGTAGTAGCGGCGTTTTCTTATTAAATGCCAATCGAAATGACTACCCGGCTTTAAGGCAATCACTCATGAATTTCTTGCGTTCATCGCCTTTAAGTTCTTTTTTTCCAGCCTCCGCATTGCAGGACTTCATCTTTTCCTGTTGCCCTGTTGCAGCAGGAGAAGCCTTCGCGCTCAGACATTCGCTCATGAATTTCTTGCGCTCGTCGCCTTTCAACTCTTTCTTCCCGGCTTCGGCGTTGCAGGATTTCATCTTCTCCTGCTGCGCCAACTGAGCAGGAGAAGGCTCTTTCTTTTGAGGCTCCCCGGCAGCAAAAGCAGCGGAACAGAATGCAAGTGCGGCAACAACAATCATGACCCTCATCATCATCTCCTTGTAAGGATTATTGATCGAGACATGACTATTATCCATTTTAGATACTGTCGTCAAGAACAGCCTGTTGTTGGCGGTTGACAAATTCGCTCATGCTGTCGATGCCGCGCAACTGCAGGATGCAGTTGCGCACGGCCGCTTCCAGCAATACCGCCAGATTGCGCCCGGGCGCGACATGGAAGAAGACCTTGCGTACCGGAATGCCCAGTATTTCCTGCGATTGGGAATCCAGAGGAAGCCTTGGAAATTCCTCGCCTGATGAATGCTTCTGCAGATGCACAATCAACTTGAGCTTCATCTTCCTGCGCGCGGCGGTCTCACCAAAGATCGTACGTATATTGAGCAGCCCGAGCCCGCGCACCTCAAGATAGTCCTTCAACATCCCCGGACAACGTCCTTCAATGGTTGTCGGCGCAATTCTTGCTAGTTCGACGACATCATCGGCCACCAGGCCGTGTCCTCGCGAAACCAGCTCAAGCGCCAGCTCACTCTTGCCGATCCCTGAATCGCCGGTAATCAGGACCCCCATCCCGAACACATCCATGAAGACACCGTGCGTCGATACCGTATCGGCAAATCGCCTGGCCAGGTAGAGATGCAGAAGGTCAATGACAGCGGAACAGGCCTTCGGGCTTCTGAACAGCGGCGTGCGGGTCGTCTCGCACGCTTCCTGCATGCCCGGCATGAGTTCAAGATCGTCGGCCATGATCAGGGCCGGCGGTTCACAAGCCATCAGGTCTTCCAATTGACGACGCCAGCGCTCTTCGCCCACCCGGTCTGCCCAGTTTTTCTCGGCTTGCCCGATGACCTGGACCCGATGACTATAAATCAGGTTCAGGTGGCCCACCACGTCGGGGCCATATGTTTCCATATCCTTGAGTTCGACATGGCGCTCGACGCCGACAGCGGCCACCCAGGAAAGCTTGAGCTTCTCCAGATGGTCCTGATAGAGCTGAGTGATACTTAATTTGCGCGTAGCAATCATCACGGCAATCTCTAGGAAGCGAAAACCTTACGCACGGCATCGGCGTCTTTTGCGCTGATCAGCGCATCCCGACAGGCCCTGTCGGAGAAACGTTCTGCCAGTTCGGATAGTATTTGCAGGTGTTGCTCTGTCGCTTGCTCAGGCACAAGCAATACAAAGAGCAACGATACCGGTTCCCCATCCGGGGAATCAAAAGGGATAGGGGTAGCCAACCGGAAGAATGTCCCACAGGCCCCTTTCAATCCCTTGATTCGTCCATGTGGAATGGCTATGCCACGCCCCAAGCCCGTTGAACCAAGCTTTTCTCGCGCAAAGAGGCTATCAAAGACTGCACTGCGCGCAATTCCGTGATTGTTCTCAAAAACAAGGCCGGCGTGTTCGAAAACCCGCTTCTTGCTGCTCGCCTCAAGATCAAGAACGATATTTTCGATGGGTAATAATTGGGAAATTTGGCTCATACGAATATGCAATGAGTCCGAAAAAATTGATCAATATCGTGGAAATCAAGAAGGCGGGATTGCCAAACGTCAGCGCAATCTCGCCTGTCCGGACCTATGATTTATTCAGAAACTGTTTGACCGATCTTCTGGCCACGATGATGGTCCTGCATTTTCTGCTTGTGCTTCTGAACTTGGCGGTCAAGCTTGTCGGCCAGGACATCGATGGCCGCGTAAAGATCCTCGTCGATCGATTCCACGTAGATATCCTTGCCTGACAGGTGAACTGTGACTTCAGCCTTCTGCTTCAGCTTTTCCACCGACAGGATTACGTTCACATCAATGACGTGGTCGAAGTGCCGTGTAACCCGCTCAAGTTTTTCGGTCACATATTCATGCAGTGCCGGGGTGATTTCAAGGTGGTGTCCACTGATTTGCAGGTTCATGGTGTAACTCCTTTCAAAGGGATAGTCGCTTGTGCGACTGTCGAAACTCCCCCTCGCACACTCGATCGAGAGAGATTGGGGGTAGGCAGGACGGTCAGTGTTCTCATGATGTGGCAAAAAACGACATTGCAACCCTAAAGGGTCTTGCGCAGTTTGACCGGCGGGATATTCAGTGATTCACGGTATTTGGCAATCGTCCTGCGTGCGACAACGATTCCCTGTTGCCCAAGCACTTCCGATATCTGGCTGTCCGAAAGAGGCTTTTTCGCATCTTCCGCGCCAATCAGCTGCTTGATCAACGCACGGATGGCCGTGGCGGAGCAAGCACCGCCGGCTTCCGTAGCCACATGGCTGCCAAAAAAATATTTCAATTCGAAGATGCCACGAGGCGTGGCCATGTATTTCTGCGTAGTAACCCGGGAAACGGTTGACTCATGCAAGCCCAGGGTATCGGCAATTTCCCGAAGCACCAGCGGCCGCATGGCAACTTCACCATGGTCAAAAAACTGGCGCTGCCGGTCGACAATGGATTGCGCCACGCGCAGTATTGTGTCAAAGCGCTGCTGCACATTCTTGATCAGCCAGCGCGCTTCCTGTAACTGACCGGAGAGCCCGGAACCGCGCTGTTTTGAGAGTATCTGCGCATACAGGCTGTTGATGCGCAAACGGGGATATGCATCGGAATTGATGTTGACGACCCATTGCCCGCGAACCTTGCGCACAACAACATCCGGAGTGATATAACGCGCGTCCAGTGCCGCGTATTTGGCACCTGGACGAGGATTCAGGCTGCGTATCAGGAACTGCGCTTCGCGCAACTGTTCTTCATCGCATTCGGCAAGCTTCTTGAGCTTGGCAAAGTCGCGGCTGGCCAGAAGATTCAGATGATTGCGCACGATCCTGAGTGCAAGTTCCCGGGTAGTATCTTGCGGCAGGGCTGCCAACTGCAGTTCGAGACATTCCTGAGCGTTGCGCGCGCCAACACCGGTTGGATCGAAATGCTGCAGATGCTGAAGGGCAATCTGCAATTCTTCCGGTTCAATTTCCTGCTCGGGCGGCATTGACTCGGCGAGCTCCTCCAGCGATTGCGTCAAATAGCCGTCGTCATCCAGCGCGTCTATCAGGCACTGCACCAGTACGCGATCACGCGGAGAAATACACATCAGCCCAAGCTGCCATGACAGATGTTCACGCAAGGAGGTCGTGGCCGCCTGAACATCCTGGAAATCGCTGTCGTCGTCATCAAAGGAACCGGAGGCATTCGAATACCCTCCATCCATCGCATCGCCCAGCCAACTCTCCTCTTCGCTGGAAGATGCTGCGGGCAAGGCCTCGGCGTCTTCCTGCTTGGCCTCTGCCCCCCCCGTGTCTGGAAGTTCCGAACCTGAGTGCGCTGCAGGGTATTCAGCCTCTTCCCTCTCAAGCAACGGATTTTCCTGGAGATATTTCTCCAGCTCCTGCTCAAGCTCGAGCGTCGACAACTGCAACAAGCGAATCGATTGTTGCAGTTGTGGCGTCAAAGCCAAGTGCTGTGAAAGCTTGAGCTGGAGGGATGGTTTCATTTATGGAAGCCGAACGGTTGCCTGGCAGGTACTTGAACGGGACACACCGTTGATTCGCATTGAGAGGTGGAGAAGCAAGTTACGCCCGGATCAGAGACGGAAATTCTCGCCGAGATAAACCTTACGCACATTTTCATTATAAATGATTTCATCAGGCCGGCCAGCAGCGAGCACGCCTCCCTCATTGAGGATATAGGCATGGTCGCAGATCCCCAGCGTCTCGCGTACATTATGATCAGTAATCAGTACGCCGATATTCCTTTCCTTGAGAAAACGGATGATTTTCTGGATATCCAGGACGGCAATCGGATCAACGCCGGCAAACGGTTCATCAAGCAGAATAAAGCGCGGATCGGTCGACAACGCGCGGGCAATTTCCACCCGTCGCCTTTCGCCTCCGGACAAAGAAGCCGCGGAACTGTTGCGAATATGGCTGATATGCAATTCTTCCAGCAGTTGTTCGGCGCGTTGTTCAATCTCATCAGGTTGCAGATCGCGTAGTTCCAGAACAGCCTTGATATTTTCAATGACGCTCAGCTTGCGAAATACGGAGGCTTCCTGGGGCAGATAGGAAACTCCGAGTTTGGCACGCTTATGAATAGGCAAATGGGTGATTTTTCTGTCGTCGATATAGACATCTCCGCCATCGCAGGCCACGAGACCGACCACCATATAGAAACAGGTGGTCTTCCCGGCGCCGTTCGGGCCAAGGAGGCCAACCACCTCGCCGCTGCGGACTTCGACGGAGACATCCTGGACCACGGTGCGCTTCTTGTAGCGTTTTTTCAGGTTATGCGTGCTGAGCTTGCTGCTCGGTCGGGTATCGTCGGTTACGGACATCGCTCAATCGTCTTCATGATTGCCGCGCAGAACGCGGCGAATGGTTTCTCCGGAAAAGCCCCGGCGCATTAAAAAATTCACCTGGCGGGCATATTCCGCCGCATCGGCCATATTGCTGCTGCTCCCAAACTTCCGCTGCCAGACTTGCCTGGCCCGCTCAAACTCGTCATCGACAGCCTCCAGAGCCTCCTCGACCAATC
Organism: uncultured Propionivibrio sp.; assembly: GCA_964563685.1. GTDB lineage: Bacteria > Pseudomonadota > Gammaproteobacteria > Burkholderiales > Rhodocyclaceae > Propionivibrio. The sequence continues at coordinate 14,476 of CAZLXL010000012.1, read as the reverse complement.
CCGCATCCACGCCTGTGGCGCGCAATTCCTGAGCCAGTCGGGCATTGCCATATCGAGAACTGCGCGCATTCAAGCGCATTTCCACATAACGCGCGTCGGAAAGCAAGTGACGTTCGCTCAAATCATTGAGCAAGGCTTCAAGTTCTTCTTCAGATTCGGCATGTGGCGCGAGTTTTCGCGCCAGTTCCACCCGTGCATGTTCGCGACGCGCCAGAAAACGCAAGGCGCGCTCGCGCAAGGACGGTTTCATTGCGTATTTATTCGTTGACGCTCCGCTGCTGCTGTGCCGGCACGTTCACGGCCTCGCGGATTTTTGCCTCGATTTCCTGAGCAATCAGCGGATTAGTCTTGAGAAACTCGCGCGCATTATCCTTGCCCTGGCCAATTTTCTCGCCGTTGTAGGCATACCAGGAGCCGGACTTCTCGACCAGCTTGTGAGCCACTCCCAGCTCGATGATTTCGCCCTCGCGGGAAATGCCTTCCCCGTAAAGAATGTCGAAAATCGTTTCGCGGAACGGAGGCGCTACCTTGTTCTTGACAACCTTGACCTTGGTTTCATTGCCAACCACCTCGTCGCCCTTCTTGATCCCCCCGATACGCCTGATGTCGAGGCGTACCGACGCATAGAATTTCAGGGCATTGCCGCCGGTCGTTGTTTCGGGGCTGCCGAACATGACGCCGATTTTCATGCGGATCTGGTTGATGAAGATCACCAGAGTATTCGTCCGATTGATGCTGGCCGTCAGCTTGCGCAACGCCTGGCTCATCAGGCGCGCATGCAAACCGGGCAACGAATCGCCCATTTCGCCTTCGATTTCTGCCCGAGGCACCAAAGCGGCCACGGAGTCGATGACGACCACGTCGACGCTGCCCGAACGCACCAGCATGTCGGCGATTTCCAGCGCCTGTTCGCCGGTATCCGGCTGCGAGATCAACAGGTCATCCAGATTGACCCCGAGCTTCTGTGCATAGGTCGGATCAAGCGCATGTTCGGCATCGATAAAGGCAGCGGTTCCTCCAAGCTTTTGCATCTGTGCCACCACCTGCAAGGTCAGTGTGGTTTTTCCTGAAGATTCCGGCCCGTAGATTTCGACGACGCGGCCACGTGGAAGTCCGCCCACTCCAAGAGCAATATCCAGGCCGAGCGATCCCGTCGAAACCACCTGAATGTCGTTTGCGACACTTCCCTCGCCCATCTTCATGATCGAACCCTTGCCGAACTGCTTTTCGATCTGGGCCAGTGCAGCCGCCAATGCTTTTGCCTTGTTGTCGTCCATTGCGTGTCCTTTTTGAAATTGCAGGGAATTATCTCATGTTCGACGATGCGCATTCCGCGGAAACGCCCGTGTCGAATACTGTGATTATATACAGCTATTCGGGAATATCGAAACGGAATTTCTGCTTCGGCAGGCCGATATTTATTCGCCCGCCTTTCAGCACTTCAACGGCCGGATATTTTCGATCAACCTCGACAGCGCATGAGCTACCGATTGCGCCCGGACCGCCTCCCGGTCCCCGCGGAAATGGCAGGTTTCAACCATCACGCTCCCTTCCCGCTCAGCCCAGGCAAAACATACGGTACCCACCGGCTTGTCAACCGAACCGCCTCCGGGACCGGCTATCCCGGTTATCGCCACCGCCCAGTCGGCAGAACTGTGGCACAGCGCTCCCTGACTCATGGCCGCGGCAGTCTGTTGGCTGACCGCGCCATGTTCCATTATCGTTTCCACAGGAACGTCCAGCATCTCTTGCTTGGACTGGTTCGAATAGGTGACGAAACCGCGATCGAACCATTCGGAACTTCCGGCAATCGCGGTCAGGCACTGGGAGACCCAGCCTCCGGTGCAGGACTCGGCGGTGACCAGCGTCATCCGGTTGGCAAGAAACAACTCACCAACGCGCTGCGCCAGGGTTTCGAACATGCGCTGGTCAGGGAACATCATGGCGTGCCCCGTGAAAACAGATGGTGCGCCAAAGCCAGTACGACAAGCGTATATGCGCCAGCGATCAGATCATCAGTCATGACGCCAAAGCCGTTCTTGATCCGTTGATCGAAAAAACGCGCAGGCTGGGGTTTGAGGATATCGAACGCGCGAAACAGCAGAAAAGCCGCTCCCTGCCACATCCAGCCTGCCGGACAGAACGCCAGCACCAGCCAGAAGGGAACGATTTCGTCCCAAACGATGCTGCCATGATCGATCACGCCGAGATCCTGGCCGGTCCGGTGCACCGCGAAAATGCCGAGGCCGTAGCAGGCCAGCAGAAAGGACAGCAATGCGACATCGCCCATCGTTCCTCGCAACAGAGGAAAGGTAGCCCAGGCGAAAAGCGTCCCGGCCGTCCCCGGAGCAAACGGCGACAGACCACTGCCGAAACCGCAGGCGACCAGGTGCGCCGGATGTGCAAAAAGAAAGCGCAGGGAAGGCACGCTACTGTTTTTGATCTTGTCCAAAGTGATCGAACCCCTTTCGTGCGACCGGAACAATCCGGCCGGATTCGTCGAGCACGCGCACTTCACCCCGGCCGCTGGCCGCGACGATACGGCCGATGCGCCATAGAGGCAATTCGAGTTCAATCGCCAGGCTCGACAACTCCTCACGCTTGTCCACTGCAGAGGTGAAGATTAATTCATAGTCATCGCCGCCGGCCCATTGACACTGGCGCGCCAGCGGGATTTCGACGCCATCAGGCAAGCCCGGTAATTGCGCAAGAACGACCTCTGCATCAACGCCCGAGCGTTCGGCAATATGATCTAGATCGGCCAGCAATCCGTCCGAAACATCAATGGCAGATCGCGCCAGCTTGCGACTTTGCAGCGCCAATCCAAGTGCGACCCGCGGCTGCGGTTTTTGCAACGCCGTGATACAAAGCGCGCGCACGGCATCGGGTAACACGGTTTTCCCTTGCAGGTGCGCAAGCCCAAGCGCAGCAAGGCCAGGACGCCCGGAAATCCACAGATCGTCGCCCGGACATGCGCCATCGCGCCGTAATGCGCCACCGGCAGGCACTTCGCCCAACGCGGTAACACACAGATTGAGCGGGCCGCGCGTCGTATCGCCCCCGACCAGATCAACGGCATGTTCTTTGGCACAAGCGAAAAAACCGTTCGAGAATTCGGCAATCCAGTCGTTGTCGGCTTCGGGCAAACTTCCGGCAAGCAATGCCCAGCGCGGCCGCGCGCCCATCGCCGCCAGATCGGACACATTGACTGCAAGGGTTTTCCAGCCCAACTGGAAAGGATCGGTATCGGCAAAAAAATGCGTACCCGCAACCAGCATGTCAGTGGTAATGGCCAGCTCCATGCCGGGCGAAGGAGACAGCAGGGCGCAATCGTCGCCGGGGCCGAGCACGGCTTGCGGCGTCGGGCGTGCGAAAAAACGGTCGATCAGTGCAAACTCGGAAGGCATCTGGATTCTCTCAAGGACGCTGCACAAGCTTCAACGCCGGTTTCCAATGCCCGATGCCGGCCTATCGGCATGAGGCGCTCAGGCTTTGCGCGATACGCGCCTCGCTTCGACTTCAACCGGACGGAGTCTGGTTGCCAGTTTGTCGAGCACGCCATTGACGTACTTATGGCCATCGGTACCGCCAAACCCTTTGGCCAGTTCGATCGCCTCGTTGATGATCACGCGGTACGGCGTTTGCGGGCAATTGACCAGTTCGTAAGCGGCCGCCAACAAAACGCAGGCTTCGACGGGCGACAACTCGGTGAACGGCCGGTCCAGACAAGCCTGCAGCTGCTCCTGCAGCGCGCCTTGCTGGACCAGTACGCCGCGCAGCAAACCGACAAAGAATTCCTTGTCAGCCTTGTCGAAATTTTCGCTGTCGGCCAGATGCGCCTCAATGGCCGCCTCGTCGTTGCCTCCTACACGCCATTGATAGAGCCCTTGAAGAGCGAACTCGCGGGCGCGACGGCGTGGCGACTTGGCAATTTTCTTCGGGGTTTTTGCGGCAACTGCTTCCGGTATGTTGTTCATTGCGGTCGATCTCCTATGGCACGCAACAGATTGGCCATTTCAACGGCCGCCTGGGCACAATCCGACCCCTTCTGCTGAACGCGGGCAAGCGCCTGGTCGTCGTCCTCGCAGGTAAGAATGCCATTGGCGACGGGAACCCCCGTATCGAGCTGCACCTCCATCACGGCACGGCAGGAATCATTCGAGACCACCTCGAAATGATAGGTCTCACCGCGGATAACCGCACCCAGTGCAATCAGGGCGTCGAAGCGTTTGCTCTGCGCCAGATTTTGCAGGACCAGGGGAATTTCGAGGGCTCCGGGAACCGAGGCGATCTCGATGCCGCCTGGACTGACGCCGAGGCGCCTGAGCTCCGCTGTGCACGCCGAGAGCAATCCTTCGCACACGTCCGGATTGAAACGGCTCATCACGATACCGATGGACAGGCCTTGCCCGGCAAGATCGGGCGCATATTCGAAAATGTCGTCGAAGCGGGACATGACAGGTTCTTCCAGAAACAAAGTTCGGGTTATTCGAGTTCGGCAGCAGAGGCAATGAAGCCGGTGATTTCCAGATCGAAGCCGGCCATGCTCGGCATGCGGCGCGGACTGGCCAGCAATTTCATCTTGCGCACGCCAAGATCGCGCAATATCTGGGCGCCTATGCCGTAAATCCTGGGGTCCCACTTCGCCGCAGGGCGTTGCACAGCCCCTCCAGCGGCCAGGACAGCAAGGATTTCCTGCCCGGTTTCCGGTTGATGCAGCAGGACAATCACGCCGGACTCGGCTTGCGCGAGCAGTCGCAGCGCCTGATCGAGCGAGAAGCTGTGGCGCCCATTCTCCGGATCGAGAAAATCAAGGACGGATAACGGTTCATGCACGCGCACCAGGGTTTCCTTCTCCGCGCTGATTTCGCCACGGGTCAGCGCCAGATGCACTTCGCTTGTCGTCAGATCGGTATACGCATGCAGGGTAAATTCACCATGCACCGTCGTGACCGTTTTCGAATGGCTGCGTTTGACCAGTGCTTCGTGGCTGCTGCGGTAGTGGATGAGATCCGCGATCGTGCCGATCTTCAAGCCATGCTTCCCGGCGAACTCGATGAGATCCGGCAGGCGCGCCATCGTGCCGTCGTCCTTGAGGATTTCGCAAATCACCGACGACGGCTCCAGTCCGGCCAGCAAGGCCAGATCGCAGCCGGCCTCGGTATGTCCGGCGCGCACCAGCACACCGCCGGGCTTGGCCGTGATCGGAAAAATGTGCCCGGGCTGGACGATGTCCTCCGGACGCGCATTGCGCGCCACGGCCGCCTGCACGGTGCGCGCCCGATCCTGCGCCGAGATGCCCGTAGTCACGCCGCTAGCCGCTTCAATGGAAACGGTGAAGGCCGTACCGTACGGGCTCTTGTTGTCGCGCGCCATCGGCGTCAATCCGATCTGTCGCGCGCGCGCTTCGGTAATCGTCAGGCAGACGAGGCCGCGCGCATGCGTGACCATGAAATTGATCGCATCCGGCGTGACATGCTCGGCAGCAATGACAATATCGCCTTCGTTTTCACGGTCTTCCTCATCAACGAGAATGACCATGCGGCCGGCGCGCATCTCGGCGACAATTTCTTCAACGGGAGAAATGGCCGCTGTCTGGCTTAAGGGGGACATCAGGCCACCTCCACGGAGTCGGAATTCAGCATTCGTTCAACATAGCGCGCGATCAGGTCAATTTCGAGATTGACGCGGCTGCCAACTTGCAGCCCGCCCAGTGTCGTGGCTTGCAGGGTGTGCGGAATCAGGTTGATGGTAAAACGGGCATCATTGACTTCGTTGGTCGTCAGGCTCACACCATTCACCGTGATTGACCCCTTGCGCGCGATGTACCGGGACAGCGATTGTGGCGCGCGAATTTCCAGCAGGCGGTTATCCCCCAGCGGATCAAAGCGAACGACCTCACCAACTCCATCGACGTGGCCGGACACCAGATGGCCGCCCAGTCGATCCGCAAGGCGCAAGGCTTTTTCGAGATTGACCGGCCCCGGAGCATCAAGGCCGACCGTGCATGAAAGCGTTTCGGGAGACACATCGACGCTGAAACAACTGTCTTGCCTGTCGACGACAGTCAGACAGACGCCGCTACAGGCGATGGAATCGCCGAGCGCAACGTCGTCGAGCGCGAGATTTCCGGCATCGATGGTCAGGCGCAACGTCGGCGTTCCATCGTTACTCGGCCTGAGCGAAGTGATTTGTCCGACGGCGGCAATGATTCCGGAGAACATATTGAGGATCAATCAGATGGGGTCAATGGAGAAAGTGGATTTTAACACGCGGTCACGCACGATCCGACTCCAGCGACACGAAGCCGGGCAAGCTACAGTTTGACCGCTCCGGGAATCCGGCAGGAAACGCTCACTGATCATGAACGTATTGCTCCTGCCTTAATGCACTCCTGGCTCAGCGCCCCAGGTAATAGAACGCCAGATAAACGAAAAGCATGAGCATGACTACCAGCGACATGCTTGCCGTAGGCCAGGCGCGCAGCAGCAGGCCGTCAGGCTGGCGATGACGGGCAATCAGCGACCAGACCGCTCGTCCAATGGCAGCGCAAAACGCCCCAAGCCCCGCACAGCCCGACTGCCACAAGTGTTGAACCGTACGCACGCAGTAGAGCCCGGCGCCCCGCCACAACCAGTCCACGTCGAGGTTGAGTCGACGCATTTCCGGAGGGTAGACACGCGTCCACATGAGGATCGAAAAAGCCAGCGCCGAGAACACCAACAGTTGCATCTGCGCCAGCACGTGCGAAGCCGAATACGGGGCGTAGGCCACAGGGTACGGCAGCAAGGCATACAGATAGGCGGGAGCAATGCCGATTCCGATGCACAGAGCGGCCGCGATTCCCATGGCCAGCAGCATGTTGGCCGGAGCTTCGGCACAGCGCTTTCCGGAATCATGGCCAAAGAATGCAAAGTAAGGGATCTTGATGCCGGAGTGGTGGAATACCCCGGCCGAGGCAAACAGCAGAGTCACCCAGGTCAGCATGTACGCCCCCTGCCCGGCGGCGGAAACGATCATCGCTTTGCTGACAAAGCCGCTGAACAGCGGGAACCCCGAAATCGATGCCGCACCGATGATGCAAAAGACCGTGGTCAGCGGCATCGATTTGTACAGCCCGCCGAGTTCCGTTCCTTTCACCGTGCCGACCCGGTACAGTACCGCCCCCATCGACATGAACAACAGCGCCTTGTAGATTATGTGCGTGAAGGCGTGCGCTGCCGTCCCGTTGAGGGACAGTTCGGTACCGATCCCGATGCCGACAACCATGAAACCCAGCTGGTTGTTCAGACTGTAGGCCAACACCTTGCGCAGGTCGTTTTCAATGACGGCAAAGAAAATGGGGAACGCCGTCATCACGGCCCCGATGGGAATCAGCAGTTCCGTACCTGCAAAACCTCGCGCCAGAGCGTAAACGGCAAGCTTGGTGGTAAATGCCGAAAGAAATACCGTCCCGACCTCCGAAGCTTCCGGATAAGCATCCTGCAGCCAGGTGTGCAGCAACGGGAACGCGCACTTGATGCCAAAGGCGATGAAGATAAGCCACCCGCCGGGGGCATCCAGACCGAGATGGCCGAATTCCAGCGATCCTGTGGCATTGAGCTGCATCACGGCACCGAAGAACAGCAACATGCCGGAAGTCAGCTGCACGATCAGGTAACGCATGCCGGCCCGGTAGGCATTCTTTCCACGGCCTGCCCAGATCAGCAGCACGGAAGTCAACGCGGTCAGTTCCCAGTAGATGAACAGGGTCATCAGATCGCCCGCAAAGACCGCGCCGATGGCGCTTCCCGCGTATGCCATGCCGGCCGCCGGTTGCAACGGGGTACGCACATGCAGGGCGTAGATCGTCGAGATCAGGGTGGCAATCATGAAGATCCAGGCAAACACCATGCTCCAGCGATCGACCCGCAGGGTAACCAGTGAGTATCCAAGGAATTCGACGATGCCGAAATTTCCGGGCGACAGAACCCACAGATGACAAAGACCCAGGATCGGCAACAGGATCAGAAAGACGGATCTCGCCCGGCCGCTGAACACGGGTATCAGGAGGCTGCCAAGGATCAGCGTCAGGCCGGGTGACAGCTCAGCGATCGTCATAGTAGTCCTCTGGCCGGGAAATAACGCGGCGCAACAATTTGGCTGCCATAACCAGTCCAACGCAGGAAACAAGCCCAAAAAAACCATGGAAGCCGAACCAGCGCTCGATTTCGGTTTCGACGTGCTTGTCGATCAACAACTCAAGACCGAGCAGGACAGCGCAGGCGATCCAGACGGAAAAATAAACCTTGCGCACGTTCTCCGGATGATCCAGCCAGCGCTTGCGCTCACCAGTGTCGCTCGACCTGTTCATATAATCACTCCCGCAACAACGCGCTGCGCAAGGCCCATCAGGATTTCCGGAAACAGGGCGACGAGAAGCGTTCCGGCAGCGGTCAGGCAAATGGCAACAACCATGGGCCAGGGCGCCTCTCCATGACCAGGCTGATGATCGTCATGTACCGGAGCCCGAAAAAACGCCCGATGCACGATAGGCAGAAGATAAGCCGCATTCAGCAAGGTACTGAGCAGAAAAACGGCGGCTATCGACAGCCGGCCCGCAGAAAGCGCGCCCGACATGATGTACCACTTGCTCATGAAGCCGACGAAGGGAGGGATGCCGATGATGGAGAGCGCACCGATGGTAAAGGCCGTCATGGTCCACGGCATGCTGCGCCCGATACCGTCAAACTGGCTGACTTCGGTCTTGTGCGCTGCCGTGTAGATGGAGCCGGCTGCAAAAAACAGCGTGATCTTGCCCAGTGCGTGCGCGGCAATATGCAGCGCGGCTCCCACCAGGGACAAGGGTGCAAGTATGGCTGCGGAAAGAATGATGTAGGAAAGCTGGCTGACGGTCGAATAAGCCAGCCGGCGCTTGAGGTTGTCCGAATTCAGGGCCACCAGCGAGGCGGCAATAACGGTGAACGCGGCAATCCAGACCAGCCATTCGGTCATTCCGGCAAGAATATCGACGCCGAAGACGTAAACCACAACCTTGACCACGGAAAACACACCGGCCTTGACCACGGCCACCGCATGCAGCAGGGCGGAGACCGGCGAAGGGGCCACCATGGCCGCAGGCAGCCAGCGATGAACCGGCATCAGAGCGGCCTTGCCGATCCCAAACATGAACAGCGCCAGGAGCACCGTCACGGCAACCGGCGAAACATCGACAGGCAATATCCCGCCCTGACGGAAATCGGTGGTTCCTGCCACATGCCAGGTATAGATGATCGCCGGCAGCAGCAGCAGCATTGAAGTTCCAAGAAGGAACGCCAGATAAATCCTCCCGCCGTGCTTGTCCTTTTCTCCCCCGCAGTGAGTCACCAGCGGATAGGTAATCAGCGTCAATATTTCGTAAAAAAGGAACAGCGTCACGAGGTTGGCCGAAAACGCGATGCCCAGAGCAGACCCGATGGCCAAAGCAAAGCAGATATAGAAACGGGTTTGATGCGACTCCTTGTTGGCCCGCATATAACCAATCGAATACACCGAATTGACAATCCACAGACCCGAAGCAATCAATGCGAACAACACGCCCAGCGGTTCGACGCGAAAAGTCAGCGGCGGGCCGGGCAAATGCTCAAGCAAGGCAAGTTCCGGCATCGCTCCGGAAAGAACAGGTTCGACCAGTTGCGCAACGCAGGCAAAAACCAGCACGGAGGTGAGCATCGTCACGCCTTCGCGCACATTCGGCCAGCGCCGGGTGCAGAAAATGCCAGCGGCCCCCAGCACGGGCAAAAGGAGGGAAGCGAGAATCAGGTTTCCCACGTTCAATTACCTCTATGCACAAGCTGTTGGGCGGCATCCATGGCCGAGCCGACTGTGAAAGACGTATCAAAGCCGAACCAGATTGTCGCTGCAATCATCAGCCACGCCGGAATGAGCAAACTCAAGGGCGCTTCCTTTTCTATCCTATGAACGACATCAGGAGCGCGGAAATAGGCAATTTCGACAAAGCGCCAGACGTAGGCCACGGAAAGGAACGAACTGAGAAGAATCGCAGCGACCAGCCACCACTGCCCTTGTTCGAAGGCGGCCAGGACCAGATGCCATTTGGTGATGAAGCCCGCGGTTCCAGGCACGCCGATCAGGCTCAGGCCACCCAGGACAATACCGAAACAGGTTACCGGCATCGAGCGGGACAGTCCCGCGAGCCGTGAGAAAGTAGGCGTTTCCGTCTCCGACGGCTTCAGGGTCATCCGGGCCACGATACCGCCGATCAACATGAAAATGGCCCCCTTGGCCACGCCATGATTGAACAGGTGCATGATCGAAACAGCCAAGCCCTGTACCGAGTCAAAGGACAGCCCGAGGGTGATGTAGCCCATCTGCCCAACACTGGAATAGGCAAACATGCGCTTCAGATTGTCCTGGAAAATTGCCGCGAAATTCGCCACGAACATGGCCAACAACGACAACATCAGCATGATTTCAGGAAGCGGAAGCTTGTCGAACAGGAAGTTATCCCCGAAGACTGTGAAGTAGAAACGGATCAGGGCATACAGCGCCACCTTGGTTGCCGTGGCGGCCACGAACGCCGAAACGGCCGAAGGTGCGTAGGTATATGCGTTGGGCAGCCACTGGTGCAGCGGGAAAAGCGCCACTTTCAAGGAAATGCCTACGGTCAGAAACGCCAGAGCCACGAGCACCGGTCGCGAACTCTCGACGGCCGCCAGTTTGTGGGCCATATCGGCCAGATTCAGCGTCCCGGTCATCAGGTAGAGATAACCGATACCGATGACGACAAAGGTCGCTCCGATGCTGCCCATGATCAGATATTGATAGGCAGCCGTCAGCGCCCGTCGGTCGCGCCCCATGGCAATCAGCACATAAGTGGACAACGCGGAAATTTCTAGGAAGACGAAGATGTTGAACGCGTCGCCGGTAATCGAAATGCCCAGCAGGCCGGTCAGGCACAAAGCTAGCATGGCATAGAACAGATAGTGCTTTTCGCACGGAATTTCGCGCGCAATGCTGGCACGGCTGTAAGGCAGAACCACCGCCGCGATGCCGGACACCAGGACAAGCATGAAACTGTTGAGCCGATCGATGCGATACTCGATCCCCCAGGGCGGCTCCCAGTTGCCGATAGGATAGGAGATCACACCATTCGCATCGACTTGCAGCCACAGGGCGATGGCAATGGCGAAGGAAATCCACGCGGCGGCAGTTACGACGACGAAGGCCATGCCACCGCGGCGCAGCAGGACCGCCAGCGGTGCCGACATCAGCGGCAGGACAACCTGCAATGCCGGGAGATGCTGAGAGAAGCTCATCGACCCTCCTCGCGAGCTTCGGTCATTTCCAGCGCTTCGTCGCTCGCCAGGATTTCATCCTCTTCGATGCTTCCATAAGCTTCGCGAATACGCACGGTAAGCGCCAGTCCGACAGCGAGCGTGGCGACCCCCACGACGATGGCGGTCAGGATCAGAACATGCGGTAGAGGATTGGAATACACGGTGTATTGCGGAGAAATGATGGGCGCTGTGCCACCGATCAGTTTGCCGGGGGTGATATAGAGCAGATACACCGAAGTCTGAAACATCGACAACCCGACGAGCTTCTTGATCAGATTGCTGCGGGCGATAATGATGAACAGCCCGGCAATCATCAGGAACACAGTAACTATGTTGGTGAAATGCGCCCACACGGCTAATCCTCCGTACCGTCTGAATCGCCACGCGATGTAAACATGTAATAAATCTTGAGCATCACGCCACAGACAGTCGTCGCCACGCCGACCTCGACCCAGAAAATTCCGCGATGCTGTCCATGCACCGGAGAGTGATCCAGCACCGAATAGTCGAGGTAATGCCCCCCCAGGAGGATGGCCGCAACACCGACTCCGGCATAGATCAGCACACCGCTTGCCACCATTGTTTCCACCAGCGCGTCGGGCATGATCCTCCGTGCGGCCCCGACTCCATGAATCAACGCGTAAAAAATGAACCCGGCGGCAGCGATCACTCCCGCCTGGAATCCGCCTCCTGGCCCGAAATCCCCATGAAACTGGACATACAGTGCGAACAGCATGATTGACGGGATCAACACCCTGCCGACCATCCGCAACACAAGATCATTTTTCATGACTCATACTCCTGCGCTGCGGGCGAGGTTTTTCTGGACCGCCGAAGCAAGGCGATGACACCAACGCCTGCGGTGAACACCACGGTGGTTTCGCCGAGCGTGTCATACCCTCGAAAACTGGCCAGGACAGCAGTCACGACATTGGGAACTTCCACTTCGTTTTTCAGGTAACGCGGCACCACATTCTGGTGAATAGGAGCTTCGGGATCACCAAAATCAGGCAGGCCCAATGCGCCATAAACCAGCAAAGCGCCCGTCGAAACAGATACGGCCAGCGGCAACCAGAGCTTGCGAGCCGGCTTGGCCTCCTTGCTTTTGCACAAATGGAGCGCGCCGAGCAGCAGCACCGTGGAGATCCCCGCACCGACGGAAGCTTCGGTCATGGCCACATCGACCGCATCCAGAGCGACGAGAACCGTCGCCATGAGAAAGCTATAGACACTGGAAAGCACGATTACGGCGAACAGGCTGCGGGTGACGATTATTGTCAGCGCTGCAATCGCCATAAAAATCAGCAGCAGATTGATGGTCAGGGTTTCGATGACGACACCTCTTCATCCGAAACCTGCTTGCCCAGCAGGGGTTTCAGACCGCTCATCAGCGCTGCCCGCGCCAGGGCATGGCTCGAGGTCGGACTGGCCAGAAGGATCAACAGCCCCATGATCACCAATTTTGCAGTAACCAGCGTAAAGCCGGACTGCAATATCAGTCCAATCAACATGAGTCCGGCTCCAAGGGTTTCAGTGACACTCGCTGCATGCATGCGGGTAAAGACATCCGGCATGCGCAGGAGCCCGATGCCGCCAACAATGGCGAAAAAGGCGCCGGCAGCGAGAAACAGCCCGCTCAGGATATCCACCAGTAGGATCAAGAAGCGGCCTCCTTCGATGGAATCTTCTTGACTTTTTCGTCCTGGATCCTTGCCTTATGAAAGAATTTCAGGATGGCAATGACACCAATGACGTTGAGTAGTCCATAGGTCAGCGCCAGATCAAGGAACTCCGGTCGTCCGTCCAGGAAACCCAGCAGAGCGAGCAACAACATCGCGCAGGTTCCGACGGTATTGCATGCCTGCAGGCGATCAAAAACACTCGGACCAAGAGCAGCACGCGCCAGCGCCAAGGCAATGGTCACCAGCAGGGCAAGCGTGGCAGCGATCAGCATGGCTTCTGCTGCTCCAGATCAGCACATCGCCGGTTCATTTCGCTGCCGGCGAGGGAAAGCGCGCCTTCCTGCGTCAGGGCGTGCACCAAAAAGCGTCCTGGCTCGACCTCGACACTGATCGTGCCGGGCGTCAAGGTAATCGAATTGGCGTGGATAAGCAGTCCGGCATTGGTTTTCTGCCCGGGTTCGAATTCAACCAGGGCCGGCGAAATCGGCAAGTGCGGATGCAGGATGCGCTTTGTCACATCCCAGGCTGCAACAGCGATTTCTTTCATCAGCCATGGAGCATAAGCAACGCATGCAAGGAGCCGGGGAAAGGCTTCCCGTGCGCTATTGTCGCCGCTGGCAACGCCCATTCTCCACGCCAGGAAAACAGCCACAGCGGAACTCCCCATCCCTGCCATCAGGAGAAACGGAGTGAATATCCCCGAAAGCAATAACCAGAACAGGAAAAGCAACAGAATAAAAAACAGACGACGCACCATGCCAATAATAATCAGGCAAAAATTAAAGTTTAAGGTCAGGAACCCTACTTATCAGTAACAAAACGGAAATTGTGCATTTTTGATATGGCAGTTCTCCACAATCCTGTCTCCCAATTCCTGCAAACCCCAGATTAACCCAGACTTATTTTGATGAATCTACGGTCAGGTTGTACTGCCCCGTAGTTCATGTTTCTTTCAATAGTCCGGTTCAGTTAATCTCATCCCGAGTCCTGTCGTCAAGTAGCAAAGTGCACAAAAAAACAAAAGCATAAATCTCAACGTCATTTGACACCACAGGAAAAACCGGATTTGATTTCCCTGAACGCTTTAATTCCCAAGTGACTCGTGAAAATCCCGGACTAGGAGGAATACATTTTTTTTCGCACGGCAAGGAGCTTCAGAACATCTTTCCCTATTTTTCTTGTATCAAATTATGCGGGCAAAACTTGCTCACACTTCTCTGAAAAAAGCCAGCAAAACGGTGAGAAAGCAAATTCGGGCTATACCCCCCGAGCCTGTTGATGCGAGGATCCGGACCGTTAAGTATGCCGGCCCTCTAAACGACCTGGTGATATGCCTTATTACATGAAAAGCGGCCACCCTTGAGTGGCCGCCCAGGACGATCCTGAAGAGAATCAATATGCGCCGAGCCACTTGGCCGGCACGATGACCAGCGCCGGGAAGAAGAGCATCAGCAG
>CAZLXL010000011.1:0-98432 GCA_964563685.1 uncultured Propionivibrio sp. | reverse complement strand
CCTCATCGCATGGATTCTTTCGCTGAAATAAACAAGCTGCCCGGGGTATCCGCCCCATCGGACGCTTAACCTCACTTTCTGTTGCCTGCACTCCCGGGCACCCCCGACAAACCGGGGGGTGCCCGGTTTTTTTTGACAACAGGAACCGCGTTATCCGGTTCAGGTGTCTCTGCCTGCGCTGGAATGCATTCCCATTCACGAGGTATGATTCGAAAAATCGCCATGAACTGCTGGCTTCCCGTTTTTTTCACACGCAATTACCTGGAGCAGTCGCTCGCGTGCAAGCATTTGACGAAACGGCCATTGTCGGAGAACGCATTCGTCTGTCCGGTGTTGTGCAGGGAGTGGGATTCCGCCCTCTTGTCTGGCGTTTGGCCAGGGAGCTCCGGTTAACCGGCTGGGTACGCACGGATGCCCGGGGCCTGGAAATCGAGGTTCACGGACAGCCCCACAAAATCAACATACTGATCGAGCGGCTGCAGCATGAAGCACCGCCATTTTCACGCGTCGATTCGGTGCAACGCCGTCCGGCGGAAACCCCCGCACCCCCTGGCGATTTCGCCATCCTCGACAGCCTGGGCGGGCGCGCGGCGACGATGATCGGTCCGGATACCGCAGTCTGCCGCAACTGCCTGCAGGACATGTTCGACCCCAAAGGGCGGCGCTGGCGCTACGCTTTCACCAGCTGCGCGCATTGCGGCCCCCGCTATACGGTCTGTCGGGGTTTACCGTTCGACCGGGAACATACCAGTTTCAAGAGCTTTGCCAACTGCGCCCGGTGCCAGACCGAACTTCAACTTCCTCACGACCGGCGATTGCACACGGCAGGAATCTGCTGCCCGAAATGCGGTCCGCGACTGTCGTTGCTCGATTCGGGCGGGAAAGCGATGCGCGGAGACGCGATTGCCATCGCAACCTCCTTGCTGAAGGAAGGAAAAATTCTCGCCATCAAGGGGCCAGGCGGATTTCAGCTGGTCTGCGATGCCCGCAATCTTGAAACAGTGGCTCTGCTGCGCGTGCGCAAGCGGCAACCGGCCATGCCCTTTCCCGTCATGTTTGCCAATGCCCTGTCGGCCACGGCCCACGTCCATGTCAGCGTCGGCGAGCCGGGGCTGCTGAATCTTCCCGAACGCCCGATCATCCTGTTGCGCAAACGCGGCCACTGCGATACGACACTGCCCGGAGTCGCGCCGGACCTGGCCTGGCTCGGGGTGATGCTGCCCACCTCGCCGCTGCAGTATCTTCTGTTCCACGAGGCTGCGGGGCGGCCCGGGGATACGGGCTGGCTGGACCAGGCCACGGAATTCGCACTGGCCGTCACCAGCGGCAATCCGGCCGGCGAGCCGCCCGCCATCGATAACGCCGAGGCGCTCAACCGCCTGGCAGGAATGGCTGATGCCTTCCTGATGCACAATCTGGATCTCGTCACCGGAGCCGAGGACAGCATTGCCTGCTCGGGACCGGGCGGCCTGCAGCTGACCCGGCGTGCGCGCGGTTACGCACCACGCTCGGCCAAACTGCCGCTGACCACGGCGCCGATTCTGGCCCTCGGCGCGCACGACAAAAGCACGTTGTGCATCACCCGGGGCAACGAGGCATTCCTGTCGCCGCATCTCGGCGGTCTGTCCGAGCCTGCCGGCGTATCCAACCTGAGCGAAACCGCAGAGCATCTGCTGCGGCTGCTGGAGGTCGCACCAGCACTAATCGCCCACGATCTCGACCCGGACAGCCCGTCCACCCGCTTGGCTAAAGAACTGGCCCGCCAGCGCGGCCTGCCGTTGCTCGGGGTGCAACACCATCATGCCCATGTAGCGGCCGTGCTGGCCGAGCACCATCGTGAAGGCCCCGTTTACGCTTTGGCGCTCGACGGCTACGGCATGGGCGACGACGGGAAGATCTGGGGGGGAGAACTGTTGCGGGTAGATGGCGCTTTCTTCGCCCGCATCGGACATCTGCGACCGCTCAGACTGGCCGGCGGCGACCATGAAGCGGGGCTGCCCTGGCGGCTGGCGGCTGCCGTCCTGCATGCGTTGGGGCGTGGAGATGAAATCCCGCGCCGTTTCCCGGATCAGCCCACGGCGGAAAAAATCGGCGAGACCCTGGCTTCCTCCACCGGAAGCGTGGAAACCACCAGCATGGGCCGCTTGTTCGATGCCGCCGCCGGTTTGCTCGGAATCAGTGCAACCACGCGTTTCCGGGGACAGGCGGGTTTGTTGCTCGAGGGGCTGGCCGAACGCGCCGGGGACGTCCCCCCGCTCCCGGGAGGGTGGGAGATCACGGCCGGTTGCCTGGATCTGCTTCCTCTGTTTTCCGCCCTGGCCGAGGAAAAGGATGCCCGGCACGGCGCCGCGCTGTTCCACGCCACGCTGGCAGCCGCCCTGACCGACTGGCTGACCCGCGTCGCACCTGCGGGCAGCACCGTGGCCGCAGGAGGCGGCTGCCTGCAGAACCAGGTATTCGGGCGCGCCTTGCGTCAGCGTCTGGGCGAAGCCGGTTTGCACCTGCTCGAAGCCCGCCGCATCCCTCCCAACGATGGCGGCATCGCACTCGGCCAGGCCTGGATCGCCCAGCACTACCTGCAGGGTAGCGGTGCCTGAAATATCCGCTCAGCGGGTCACGAAGGTTGGTTTGTAGCCCAGTGCCAGACGAATCCGCTCGGCCACTTTTTCCGCTTCTGTGCGGCTGGCGTAGGGACCGAGATGCACGCGGTGGACCCCTCCACCCGCCTGGATCTGGATACTTTCTGTCAGCCATTCCAGTTCGCGCGACAGGTGTGAACGCAAACTTTCGGCGTTGTCCACATTGGAAAAGGCACCGAGCTGAAGATAGACGCCTTTCGCCAAATCTGACGCCAGCACTTCGGCCGGTCTCTGTAAAGCCGCATCGTCCGAAGCCAGCTGGCTCATCAGGGCTTCGTACCCGTCGCGCTCCACCTTGTCGCTGTCAGGCTTCACGGGCAGGACGGGCGGCCTGACTTGCGCATAGATCGGCGAGCTTGATCCGGTCGGCAGCAGGGGTTCTATTTCGACCAGCGCACTCCCATTGTTGACATAGCCGAGGCGGTGCGCGGCCGCATAAGAGAGATCAATGATGCGATCGGCATGGAACGGTCCACGATCGTTGACGCGCACAACAACGGACTTGCCGTTACCGACATGGGTCACACGCACGTAGGACGGAATGGCCAGGGTGGGATGTGCGGCCGTCATGGCAAACATGTCATAGGTTTCGCCGATCGAAGTTTTCTGGCCGTGGAATTTCTTGCCATACCAGCTGGCAATGCCCCGTTGCCGTGAGGCCTTCAGCGTGGTGTTTGGCACATACGACTTGCCAAGCACGACGTAGGGCCTGTTGGCGAACCGGTGCAGCGGTTCCAGGCGCGGCTGTGCATCCGGAATCGCATCGAGGTTGTCCGGGATGTCGTCGGCAGGCCCGTCATCCTTGTAATAGGCGCCTCCGCGCTTCTGAACGGCAGAGGGACGGGGCGGCACGGGCGAAGTCACCGGTTCCGCGCCCGGCGCGGGTTCGGCCACACGCGCCGGCTGGCTGCCACAGCCCGCCAGACACAGCATCAAGGCCAGCGCCTTCCATCCGATTCCTCCTGCCCTGTCCCCCACTCCAGAATCCCTCCCGCTACTGCTTGATGAGCATCCGGTGCGACTGGATGCTCATCAGGATGCCGATCCCGAGGAACAGCGTCACCAGCGCCGTGCCGCCGTAGCTCATGAACGGCAGGGGAACGCCGACCACCGGAAGAATGCCGCTGACCATGCCCATATTGACGAAAACATAGGTAAAGAAACTGAGCGTGATCGAGCCGGCCAGCACCCGGGCGAACAGGGTCGATGCATTGGCGGTGATCATCAGCCCGCGGATGATCAGCATGAGATAGAGAGAAAGCAGGATGCCGTTGCCGAGCAGCCCATGCTCTTCGGAGAAAACGGCAAAAATGAAATCGGTATGTCGTTCCGGGATGAATTCCAGATGGGTCTGTGTGCCTTCCAGCCAGCCCTTGCCGAAGGGCCCTCCGGAACCGATGGCGATGGTCGACTGGATGATGTGGTATCCCGACCCGAGCGGATCGGTCATCGGATCGATCAGCGTCATGATCCGCTTGCGCTGATAATCATGCAGCATGCTCCAGAGAAAGGGAGCGGCCGCGCCTGCGGCGGCCAGCATGCCAACGATGATTTTCCATGGCAGTCCTGCGAAGAAGATAACGTAGAAGCCAGCGGCGCCGACCAGGATGGCGGTGCCGAGATCAGGCTGCTTGGCAATCAGGACAAACGGGACCACAAGCAACAACGCAGCGATGGCGTAATGCCGCATTTTCAGGACCGCTTCGTATTTGTGGAAATACCAGGCCAGCATCAACGGGGTGGCTATCTTGAGGATTTCCGCGGGCTGGATGCGCGTCACACCGATCGACAGCCAGCGCTTGGCTCCATTGACCTTGATGCCGACCACAAAAACGAGAATGAGCAAAACGATACCGACAACGTAAAGCGGCACGGCGAAGCGCATCAGTTTCTGTGGCGGCAACTGGGCAAACAGCCACATGACCACCAGCCCGACACTCATGTTCATGATCTGGCCCACCGCCCGGTTGCTGGAATAATAAGTCGCGCTGTAGATGGTGAGCAGGCCGCAGGCCATGATCATCAGGGTAATCACCAGCAAGGTGACATCAAGGTGTTCGACCACGCGCTTGCGGAAGCGCTGCAGCAAATGCAGGGCCATGGTTAATCCTCCTCAACCGGCGTTGCATCCTCATCCGCCGGACCGCCCGGACGTTTGCCGAGCAGGTAGTAATCAAGAACCATGCGGGCTATCGGGGCGGCCGACTGGGCTCCAAAACCGCCGTTCTCGACCAGAACGGCCAGTGCGATCTTTGGCTGATCTGCCGGAGCAAAGGCGATGTACAGTGCATGATCGTGCAACTCCTTCTTCAGCGCATGCGCCTTGTATTCAGCACCTTTCAGACTGAACACCTGTGCCGTTCCGGTCTTTCCACCGGAGACATACTCCGCTCCGGCAAAGGCGCGCGCTCCCGTGCCTTCGGTATTGACCCCGACCATGGCCTTCTTGATGAAATCGATGTTCTGCTGTTTCCAGGGCAGAGTGCGCAATGGCTTTGGCTCGATCATGGTCTGCTCGCCCGTACGGCTGTCTGTGATGTACTTGACAAGGTGAGGGCGGTACAACACCCCGTCGTTGGCCAATGCAGCCATGGCCTGCGCCAGTTGTATCGGCGTATAGGAATTGTAGCCCTGGCCGATACCGATGGAGATAGTTTCCCCGGCAAACCATTTCTGTTGCTCGGGCCGCTTGAAGCGCCGCTTTTTCCACTCAGGAGAAGGCAGGACGCCTTCCGATTCGCCGTCGATGTCGATGCCAGTGCGGCTACCGAGTCCGAGCGGCCCCATGAACCGGGCGATATTGTCGATGCCCATCTCGTTGGCCAGCATGTAGTAATAGGTATCGCAAGACTGGACAATCGATTTGTACATATCGACCATGCCATGTCCGCCCTTCTTGTCATCGCGGAAGGTATGGCCGCCAAAAGTGAAAAAACCCGGATCGGAGATGGCCTGCCCGGGCGTGCGCTTGCCCAGCTCGAGCGCCGCCAGCGCCATGAACGGCTTGAAGGTCGATCCCGGCGGATAGGCGCCGTTCAGCGCCCGGTTGATCATCGGCCGGTCCGGGGATTTGTTCAACAGATCCCAATCCTCGGTACGAATGCCGTCGACAAACAGGTTGGGATCGAAAGTCGGAGTCGACACCAGCGCCAGGAGGCCGCCGGTCGACGGTTCGATGGCCACCAGCGCGCCGCGCCGATCGCCGAAGGCTTTTTCCGCGATTTCCTGCAGCTTGATGTCCAGCGTCAACATCAGATTGTTGCCGGAGACCGGTGCCGTGCGCGACAAAAGGCGTACGGCACGACCACCGGCGTCGATTTCCACTTTCTCGTAACCGGTCTCGCCATGCAGATGGAATTCATAGGACTTTTCCAGCCCGGTTTTTCCGATATGTTCCGTACCCTTGTAATTCGGGCTTTGCCCCTGTTCTTCGATAGTTTCGAGGTCGGCCTTGTTGATGCGGTTGATATAGCCAATCGCGTGCGCCGCCGTCGCTCCCTGCGGATACTGGCGGAACAGTCGCGCCTTGACCTCGACGCCCGGGTATCGGTAGCGGTTGACCGCAAAGCGCGCCACTTCCTCGTCAGTCAGCCGGGTACGGATGGGCAGGCTCTCGAAAGATTTGCTTTCCTCGAGCAACTTGCGGAAGCGCCGCTTGTCCTTGGGCTGGATCTCGATAAGTTCGCCGAGGGATTCGATGGTACGGTCCAGGTTTTCAACCTTGGACGGCGTGATTTCCAGGGTGAATGCCGAATAATTCCTGGCCAGGATGACGCCATTGCGGTCGAGAATCACGCCCCGGCTGGGCGGGATGGGTACCAGGGAGATGCGGTTGTCTTCGGCGCGTGTCGTGTAGTACTCGTGCTGGACAACCTGCAGGAACACGAAACGGCCGATCAGCAGGGCAAAGGCCAGGATCACGGTACCTGCGGCAAAGGCAATGCGGAAACGGAAGCGATCGAGTTCGCTGTCCTGGGCTTTCTGCGATACGTTGCGGATCAGCAAGGCAGCTCTTTTCAGATGGGCCGGTTATCGTCGCGATCAAGCGGCTGGTACTGCGGCAACAACAGCAGGAAGGTCAACGGAATCCATAGCAAGGCCCCGACAAACGGCCCGGCGAAATAACCCAGGCCGGGCAGTACGACACCGGGCACGGCGCGTACCACGAATTGCACGAGTTGCGCAGCCAGCAACAAGGGCAGAACATGCAGCGCCTGCTTCCCGAGCGGAAACCAGAGGACCCGGCGCGCAATCGCCGAGGCTGCATACGCGAGCAGCACATACGCCAGCGCATGCTGCCCCAGCACGCTGGCATCAGCGACATCCATGATCAGCCCAAGCAGGAAAGCGGTACCCATGCCCACCCGGCGGGTCTCGCGAATGCTCCAGAAAACGATGACCAGCGCCACCCAGTCTGGCATCCACAGCCACGCCGATGTCGGCAGAAAATTCAGCAGCAGCGCACCGAACAGGCTGAGGAAGACGAACCACGGGCGAACCGGAAGAAGTATGCGCGAGGAGTAAAAGGTCGGCTGCATCGATTTACCCCTTTCTCTGCCGCGGCCTGACACCCGGCTTGGCGGCAGGTTTCCCGGCGCCTTCCGGTGTGGTCAACGACTCGGGAACCGGCATCGTCTCTCGCGGATCAAGCACCATGACTTCTCCGAAATTTTCGACACCGGCCAGCGGAACGCAATTGATGCTCGCAAAAGAATACGACGTGTCGCGCTCGATGTGCACCACACGCGCAACCGGCACCCCCGGCGGAAAGACCCCGTCAAGCCCGGAAGTCACCAGCACATCGCCATTCTGCACGTCGGCGCTGGCCGGCATGAAACGCAACTCAAGCTGCCCGTCGCCGAGACCAAAGACCACCGAACGCAGCCCCGTGCGCAGAATCTGCACCGGTACGGCCTGGTCCTTGTCCGTGATCAGGGTAATTTCCGAAACAAACGGGAAAACGCGCGTGACCTGCCCCACCACCCCGGCATCGTCAACCACGGGCTGTCCGTCAGCGATATTCTCGCGCACGCCTTTGTCGATAACGGCCCGCCGCGAAAAGGGATCGCGCGGCGCGTAGATGATCCGCGCCACCTGACCGCTGATTTTCTGCCGGCTGCGCACGTCGAGCAGCTTGCGCAGACGCTCGTTCTCGGCTTCAAGATGCCGGGTGCGCAACAGGGTTTCGGAATTTTTCAGCTGGATGCTTTTCAAGCGCGCATTTTCCTCTTCCAGACGCGACATGCTGGTGAAGAAATCCACCGAATTCTGGAAAAAAACCACGGGGGCATGCACTGCCTGCTGGACCGGATGCGTAAACAGCGACACCCCCTGGCGCAATAGCTCAAGTGTCTGGAAACGCGAATCGACAAACACCAGCGCCATGGAGAGCATGGCGTAGAAAGACAGCTGCGCCAAGGGCGCCGGTCCGCGTTTGAAAAACGGTGGCGGCTGATGTTCCATGCGTCAGCTTGAACAGCAAAGAGAAAGAATCGGTTTCCCCCGGATGCCTTTCACCGTTGCTCAGTCGGAAGCGAAGATGCTGCCCAGCTTGTCCATCCGCTCCAGCGCCATGCCGCAACCGCGTGCCACGCAGGTCAACGGCTCTTCGGCCACGATCACCGGCAATCCGGTCTCTTCCATCAACAGCCTGTCGAGATCGCGCAGCAAGGCACCACCGCCGGTCAGCACCATGCCCTTGTCGGCGATATCCGCGCCCAGTTCGGGCAGTGTCTTTTCCAGCGCCGACTTGACCGCCGAAACAATGTTATTCAGCGGTTCGGTCAGGGCTTTAAGGATTTCGTTGGAGGAAATGGTGAACTTGCGCGGAATGCCTTCGGCCTTGTTGATGCCGGACACTTCCATCTCACGCACCTCGGCTCCCGGAAAGGCGGAACCGATGGTTTTCTTGATGCTCTCGGCGGTGTTTTCGCCGATCAGCATGCCGTAGTTGCGGCTGATGTAATTGATGATGGCTTCATCCAGCTTGTCGCCACCGACGCGCACCGAGCCGGAATACACCATCCCGCCCAGCGAGATGACGCCGACCTCGGTCGTGCCGCCGCCGATATCGACGACCATCGAGCCGGTCGGCTCGGAAACCGGCAGTCCGGCGCCGATCGCGGCCGCCATCGGCTCCTCGATCAGGAAGACATGACTGGCCCCGGCGCCGATCGCCGATTCGCGGATGGCGCGGCGTTCAACCTGGGTCGACCCGGACGGCACACAGATGATGATGCGCGGACTCGGCGAGAGCAGACGGGAATCATGAACCTTGCGGATGAACTGCTTGAGCATCTGCTCGGTGACGGTGAAGTCGGCGATCACACCGTCCTTCATCGGACGGATGACGGTGATGGCACCCGGTGCCTTGCCCAACATATCCTTGGCGCTCTGGCCAACGGCCTGAATGCTTTTCTTGGTATGCGGCCCGCCTTCCATGCGGATGGCCACAACCGAAGGCTCGTCGAGAACGATGCCCCTGCCGCGGACGTAAATCAGTGTATTGGCGGTACCCAGGTCAATGGCCAGGTCGTTCGAAAAATAACTGCGCAGAAAACTGAACATGCGTGTCTATCCGTGAAAGCTCCGCAACGGCTGCGGATTGCAAAGCATTTATGATACCTTATATGGCTCTTTGTTTTAACATCTTACTGATTTCTCAGCCATGTCGCTTTCACTGGAACAAGTCCGGCGGGTTGCCCAGCTCGCACGGATCGAAATCAGCGACGCCGAAGCGCAAAATACGCTCGGCCACCTGAATGGAATATTTTCCCTGATCGAGCAGATGCAGGCCGTGGACACTCGCGGAGTGGAACCGATGGCACACGCTCAGAATCTGGCTCAACGTCTGCGCCCCGACGCCGTGACCGAAATGAATCGGCGCGAAGCCTATCAGGCGGTCTCCCCGGAAGTGGAAGCCGGATTGTTCCTCGTGCCGAAGGTGATCGAATGATCACGCGCTCCCTGACCTCGCTTGCGCAGGCTCTCGCAAAAAAGGAAATCTCCAGCGTCGAACTGACCCGGATGTTTCTCGAACGCATCGCCCGCCTCAACCCTTCGATCAACGCCTACATCACGGTCGACGCCGACAAGAGCCTGACCCAGGCCGCAGCGGCCGATGAACTGCGCGCCACTGGCGAGGCGGGACCGCTGACCGGAATCCCCCTCGCGCAGAAGGATATTTTCTGCACCAAAGGCTGGCTGACCACCTGCGGCTCGAAAATGCTCGGCAACTTCGTCAGCCCCTACGACGCCACCGTCATCGAACGCTTCAACGCGGCCGGCGCCGTGATCCTCGGCAAGACGAACATGGACGAATTCGCCATGGGCTCGTCGAACGAAACGTCGTATTTCGGAACGGTGAAGAACCCATGGAACATGGAATGCGTTCCCGGCGGCTCTTCGGGAGGGTCGGCTGCCGCCGTGGCCGCGCTACTGGCTCCGGCCGCCACGGGCACCGACACCGGCGGCTCGATCCGCCAGCCGGCCGCGCTGTGCAACCTGACCGGACTGAAACCGACCTACGGCGTTGTCTCGCGTTACGGCATGATCGCTTTCGCCTCGTCGCTCGACCAGGGCGGTCCGATGGCACGTAGCGCCGAAGATTGCGCCGTGCTGCTCAATGCCATGGCCGGATTCGACGAACGCGACTCGACCAGCCTCGACCGTCCTGCGGAAGATTACACACGCGAACTGTCCGATGCGGCGGGCGAAAAACCGTTGGCCGGACTGAGAATCGGCCTGCCCAAGGAATTTTTTGGCGAAGGCTGTGCGCCGGAAGTCATGGCGCTGGTGGAAGCGGCGATCGGTGAATACCGCAAGCTCGGCGCCGAAACCGTCGAGGTCAGCCTGCCGAACATGAAGCTGTCGGTACCGGCCTACTACGTCATAGCACCCGCTGAAGCCAGCTCGAACCTGTCGCGTTTCGACGGTGTACGTTACGGGTACCGCGCGCCGGAGTACGCCGACCTCAACGACATGTACAGCAAGACCCGGGCGCAGGGCTTCGGCGCCGAGGTCAAGCGGCGCATCCTGATCGGCACCTATGTGCTCTCGCACGGCTATTACGACGCCTACTACCTGCAGGCGCAGCGCATCCGCCGCCTGATTGCCAATGACTTCACCGAAGCGTTCAGGCAATGCGACGTGATCATGGGGCCGACCAGCCCGAGCACGGCATTCAGGCTGGGCGAAAAAGCCGCCGACCCGGTGCAGATGTATCTTTCCGATATCTACACGATCGCGGTCAATCTCGCCGGGCTGCCGGGCATGTCGCTTCCCTGCGGTTTTGCCGGAGGGCTGCCGGCCGGTCTGCAGCTGATTGGCGATTATTTCAGCGAAGCGAGGCTGCTCAATATCGCGCACCGCTACCAGCAGGTCACCGATTGGCACCTGCAACATCCGGCCGGGCTGGATTGAGTTTTCCGATGAAACGGAATCTTTCTTGCGTCGCGCTGGCTTTCCTGCTGGCATCCTGCGCCACACCGGAGCCTGCGCCGGAGGACAAGGAACCGCCTCTCGCGGCAGCGACAGGCAGCGAAAAGACGCAACGACCGGAAAAAATCCAGTCGCAACCGCTCAAGCACCTGGCCGGCCGCAAGCTCAAGCCGATTCCGGACAAGGAGCTCAACGTGCGCACAAAATGCAGCTTCAAGGACGTCCAGGGCGGACCCGGCAGCATGGATCTGCAGGTCGTCAAGGCTGAGGTCAAGCGTTTCGTGGCGGAAATAAACATTCCCAAACAGGGCTCATGCCGTTTCGACATGAAACATTTCGAGCAGACCGCGCGCATGCCGAACGTGGTTCTGCGCGACAAGGGAAGTACCTGCACGGTACGCATGTGGGAACAGGAAAAAGGAGTGACAGTGGCCTTCAACGGCTGTCAGGCCAAGTGCAGCGGGGATGCATTCAGCTACCTGTGGCCAATCCTGGTGGATACGCGCAGCGGGCGCTGCGTTTGATAATGGGTAATACACGATGAAACAGTGGGAAGTGGTGATCGGCATCGAGACGCACGTGCAGCTT
This sequence comes from uncultured Propionivibrio sp., assembly GCA_964563685.1. Lineage (GTDB taxonomy): Bacteria > Pseudomonadota > Gammaproteobacteria > Burkholderiales > Rhodocyclaceae > Propionivibrio. Next base: position 86,766 of record CAZLXL010000011.1, on the reverse strand, counting down.
TCGACGCAATCCAAGATTTTTTCCGGCAGTTCCACGGCCTTCGGTGCCGAACCGAACGTGCAGGCCAACGCCGTTGACTTGGCGCTGCCCGGTGTGCTGCCGGTGCTCAATAAGAGCGCCGTCGAATGCGCCATCCGCTTTGGCTTGGCCGTTGATGGCGAAGTGGCGCCGAAGTCGGTGTTCGCACGCAAGAACTATTTCTACCCCGACCTTCCCAAGGGCTACCAGATCAGCCAGTACGAACTGCCCGTCGTGGTCGGTGGCAAGGTGGCGATTCAGGTCGGCCAGGGCGACGCGGCGGCAGAAAAAATCATCAACCTGACGCGCGCCCATCTCGAGGAAGATGCCGGCAAATCGCTGCACGAGGATTTCCACGGCAAGACGGGGATCGACCTGAACCGGGCCGGAACGCCGCTGCTGGAAATCGTCACCGAACCGGACATGCGTTCGTCCGCCGAGGCCGTGGCCTACGCCAAGGCGCTGCACGCGCTGGTGCGCTGGATCGGCATATGCGACGGCAACATGCAGGAAGGCTCGTTCCGCTGCGACGCCAACGTCTCGGTGCGCCCGGCCGGGCAAAAGGAATTCGGCACGCGGCGCGAGATCAAGAACCTCAACTCCTTCCGTTTCATGCAGCAGGCCATCGATTACGAGGTCCAATGGCAGATCGCGACGATCGAGGACGGCGGCCGCATCGAGCAGGCCACGGTACTGTTCGATCCCGATACCGGCGAAACCCGCGCCATGCGCTCCAAGGAGGATGCGCACGACTACCGCTATTTCCCCGACCCCGACCTGTTGCCGCTGATCATCGATCGCGAGTGGGTCGCGCGCACCCGCGCCGGGATGCCGGAACTGCCGACGGCCAAAAAACAGCGCTTCATGGCTGACTACGGTCTTTCCTCGTATGACGCAACGACGCTGACCGCCTCGCTCGACATGGCTGATTACTATGAGGCAACAGTGGCCATCGCCGGGAAAGCTGCGGCCAAGCCCTGTGCCAACTGGGTCATGGTCGACCTCGCGGCGCGTCTGAACAAGGACGGCAAGGAACTGGCGGACTCACCGGTTTCGGCGGAACAACTGGGCGGGCTCGTCGCGCGCATCGCTGACAACACCATCTCCAACAACATTGCCAAGAAAGTGTTCGAGGCGCTGTGGAGCGGAGAAGGCCAATCGGCCGACGAAATCATCGAGAAACAGGGCCTCAAGCAGATTACCGACACCGGCGCCATCGAAGCACTGATCGACGACGTGCTAGCGGCCAATGCGGCGATGGTCGCCGAATTCCGGGCCGGCAAGGAAAAGGCGTTCAACGCGCTGGTCGGCCAGGCGATGAAGGCCACCAAGGGCAAGGCCAATCCGCAGCAAGTCAACGAACTCCTGCGCAGGAAACTCGGCTAATCCGGCTCGGCAAACCCCGAGCGGGGCGAGGTGAAAAGTCTGCAACAGTTCAGCTAGCGCGTCGTTTTGCGCTGTTGCAGGCTGATGAAGTGCTTGCGGTCTTCGTCATACTTCGACTGGATGATGCCGACTTCCTTGCGCTTGGCTTCGATGATCGACTCCTGAGCCTTGATCTCGAAATCGGCATCGCGCAGCCCCTTCTGAACGTCCGCCGGCGGGGTTTTCTTCTTGTAGAACTCGGCCTCGTTCTCGAATTTCTTGCGCAGTTTGCGGATTTCCGCGATCCGGACTTCAGCATTCTGGATCGATTTATTGACTTCCTCGAGCGCACGTTTGCGCATCGCCTCGATGTCTTCCACATTGCCATAGGTATTCAGCAGGGCCTGATCCTTGCGCTGCTGTTCCTTCTGCCGGGCTTCTTCTTCCTTGCGCCGTTCTTCGTCAGCGGCCCGCTGGGCCCTCTGCTCGGCCGTCAACGGGGCCTCGACCTGACGGATCGTCTGGCCGTTCGCACCCAATTCGCGATAAGCGCGTCCGTAACACGCCGCAGGCAGGATGTCGCCGCAAACCTGTTTTCCGGAACCATCGATACAGCAATAGAATCGCCCCGGCCCGGCAGCTTCTGACTGGAGCGGGCCACCCAGGCAGACTGCCAGAAAGAAGACGCTAAGGCCGCGCCGCAACACCGTACTCCCTGCGATAGCGAACCACGGCCGCTTCATGCGCAGCAAAATCGGGACGCTGGCGCAGAAAAGCCATCAAGTCATCCAGCGTGGCCACGGCCACAACCGGGATGCCGTAATCCTGTTCGACTTCCTGTACGGCCGAGAGATCGCCGGCACCCCGCTCCATGCGGTCCAGCGCAATGACCACGCCACAGGGGTCGGCCCCCGCGGCTCGTATGGCCTCGACCGATTCGCGCACCGACGTGCCGGCGGAGATGACGTCGTCGATGATCAGCACGCGTCCGGCCAGCGGCGCGCCGATGATGTTGCCGCCTTCGCCATGATCCTTGGCTTCCTTGCGGTTGAAGGCGAACGGCAGGTTGCGCCCGGCGCGGGCCAGGGCCAGCGCGGTCACGGACACCAGGGGAATTCCCTTGTAGGCCGGCCCGTAAAGCATGTCGACGGCAATTCCGCTGGCCTGGATGGCCTTGGCGTAGAATTGCGACAGGCGGTCAAGCGCAGCTCCGTCGTTGAACAGCCCGGCATTGAAGAAGTAAGGAGAAAGCCGTCCCGCCTTGGTCTTGAACTCACCGAAGCGCAGCACGTTCTGCGCAAGGGCGAATTCGATGAATTCCTGACGAAAATCCATTAACACAGCCTTTTACTTTCATGGCCGGATACGGCCCGGAGCGGATATGTTACGCATCATTACCTTAAACCTCAATGGCATCCGTTCCGCCTGGAACAAGGGCTTTGGCGCCTGGGCCGCGGAACAGGGCGCGGACGTCATCTGCCTGCAGGAACTCAAGGCGCAATGGCCCGACTTGTCGCAGGAAATGAAAGAACCGGCCGGTTTCCACGCCTTTTATCATTGCGCCGAGAAAAAGGGATACAGTGGTGTCGGACTGTGGTGCAAAAACAAGCCGGACGCAGTCACCGAAGGGATCGGAAATAGCGAATTCGATGCCGAAGGCCGCTACCTGCGCGCCGATTTCGGCAAGCTCTCCGTGATTTCCCTGTACGTACCGTCGGGATCAAGCTCTCCGGAACGGCAGGAAGCCAAATTCCGCTTCCTCGACATTTTTTATCCTCATCTCGTGGAACTGGCGCAGAGCCAGCGCGATATCGTCATCTGCGCCGACTGGAATATCGCGCACAAGGAAATCGACCTGAAAAACTGGAAATCCAACCAGAAGAACTCCGGCTTCCTCCCTGAAGAGCGTGCCTGGATGGGCAAAGTACTGACCGAGGCCGGATGGGTGGACGCATACCGGCGCCTTCATCCGGACACCACGGAAGAAAGCTATACGTGGTGGTCCAATCGCGGCCAGGCCTGGGCCAAGAACGTCGGGTGGCGCCTGGACTATCAGCTGGCGACGCCATCGCTGGCCGCCCACGCCCGTTCGGCCGCGATCTACAAGTCGCAGCGTTTTTCCGATCACGCCCCCCTGACCATCGATTACGCCTGTCCGACCGGAATCGAGTCGTGATGCCCGAGGCCTTGTCCGAACCGCGTCTCAGGCATCGCTGCGCGACTTTTCCATGCCGTACGCATGGAACGCGAATCTTGTCATTGCTTGATGACGTCAAATTGGATACTCTGAACGTGATGGCAGCGGCAAACTCCGCCCGGCCATGTTCTCCCATTAAAACCTGATGAGGTGTGCTATGTCCCAAATGACCGATTTCTCCAGCAACAGCAAAGAAAAACTCGTTTCCGACATGAAGGTCGTGGTCTCGGACGCTGAGGAAATCCTACGCGCCACGGCCGGTGTCGCCGGCGACAAGTTCGGGGATTTGCGCGAACGCATCACCGAGCGCCTGCGCGATGCCAAGATTCGCCTCGCCGACGCCGAAGAAATGCTGGTTGACCGAACCAAGGCGGCGGCACGCGCCACTGACGATTACGTGAACGACAATCCCTGGCGGGCCGTAGGTATCGCAGCAGGTATCGGTCTTCTGCTTGGCATCATCATCGGTCGCCGTTAAGCGGTTTTCGAGATGAGTGACGTCCAAGGCGGAACGACAGCCGGCCTGTTTTCCGCCCTGAAAAATATTGCAGCGACGCTGCTGGCCACCGGCAAGACACGCCTTGAGCTTATCGCCAATGAACTCCAGGAGGAGAAGCTGCGCGCCATCCAGCTTGTCCTGATGGCGATGGGGATGGTTTTCTGCTTCGGCCTGGCTCTTATTCTGGGAGTCGCCCTGCTCGTCGCCCTGTTCTGGGAGCAGCGCTTGCTGCTTCTGGGAATCCTTGCGGGGCTTTTCTTCGCACTGGCGGGCTTTTTCCTGTACCGCTTCAGGCAGGCAGCGCAGCGACCGGACAAGATTTTTGCCGCCAGCCTTGCAGAACTGCAGGAAGATTTGCGCCAGTTGAGAGCCATGGTCGGCCATGAACCGCCAGCTCGATGATCTTCTCCTCCAGCGCGGCCGGCTGATCGAACGCATCGCCGGCCAGCGCTCGGCCCTGCGGCAGAACGCTCAGCCGGTATCTGCCGTGCTGGCGCGTGCCGACCGGGTGGTGGACAAAGTCCGCTTCGGTGTCGGATACATCCGTCAGCACCCGGTTCTGGTTTCCTCTGGTGCGGCCCTTCTGCTGATCCTGAAGGGCAAAAAAATGTGGCATTGGAGCAAGCGCGCATTTTCGCTCTGGCAATCCTGGAGACTGCTGCAAGGCAGACTCCAGGGACTGGGAGGCCGCGTACGTTCGTGACCCTGTCAAAGACAAGCCCGAAGATTGCCGAGGAAGAGGACGGGCTGATAACGCATATCCTGACTTCCCAGAAACGGTACGCGCACGATTTCGTTTTCGAGATCGTGCGCATGCGCGGATTGATTCCCCTCCTGATGAAACACCGCAACGGCGGAAGCTGGACACCGGAAGAAAAAACCGAACTGTTGATGCAATTACGCATCCTGTCGCGGATATCGCCGACCTTGTTGCTTCTGCTGCTCCCGGGTTCCGCCCTCTTGCTTCCGGTCTATGCCTGGTGGCTGGACCGCCGGCGCCAGCCAAGAAAAATCCTCCCGCCCGACGATCGCTCCTGATCCAGCCGGGCCAGTCTTGGCAACTAAACCTCCGGCTCAGCGCCAGATGCCCTGGGTCACAAGCTGCCGGGTCGCGGCTTCTGCCCACCCGCGATTGGCGGCCGGACTGGCCGGGCTGGGATGCAATACCCTGCCAATGCGCACATCGACCTTCGCCAGCGCTTCCGCCGCCCGCGCCTCGGCAAAGCCGCCGACGCCCACCACCCATTCCGGCTTGAGCGCATCGACCAGTTTGCGCAAATGCGTATCGCAGGCCGCATACAGAGGCCCTGTTTCCGCAGCGGGAAGCTTGTCGGGAGTCAGATTGCGCCCTTGGTCAAAAAACGCCAGAGGACAATAATTGGCCACGAAGTGCTCGGCAAAGAACGCCTGCGCGCTTGCAAAACGTTGCTGGAACAAGCCCCACAGGCGGCGCCCGCTGACTTCCGAACGCACGCAGGAAAATCCTTCGACAGGGCGTTTCGGATTCTCGACGGCAGGCTTCCCGACCGGGGCGTCGATCTCCATCCAGTCGCGCACGGCTGCGATCTCGCCGAACGGTACCCCGCATTGCACCATGCCGAACGGACCGGGATTCATGCCGACAAACACTACTTTCCTGCGCCCGGCTGCGAAACGCCGCAGGTACTGCTCATGCGGCGTCCAAGCGTATTCCAATGGATTGTAGCAATGCGACACGGGCGGCGAGAAACGCAGTTGCCCGACCTCCCGCGACAGTTCCCTGGCCGCATCAATCAAGGCAGCGGCAATCTGCGCGTCATCTCTCGTCATGCTTTTTTTCACCTTCTTCGACCAGCGCCCGCAGCGGCCGGCGCATCCACCACACCATGCACACCCCCGGCAACGCCACGACCACCGAAAACAAATAGAACGCCTGCCAGCCAATCGTTTCCGTCAACACCCCGGCCACCGGGCTGACATAGATGCGCCCGACCGCGGCCAGCGCTGAAAGCAAGGCGTAATGCGTAGCCGTGAAGCGGCTGTTGCACAGCCCCATGAGCAGCGCGACCAGAGCTACCGTACCCATCCCGCCCGTGATGTTTTCGGCGGCCACCACGGACAAGAGAAGAAAGTCGAGCGAGGCCGCATCGTGCAGGGAAACGAATATCCAGTCGAACGGAGGAACGGCCACGCTGCCCCAGGCCCCCTTGCCGAGCACGGCAATCAGGTAGAAGCCGAAGTTCGAGAACAATTGCAGCACCCCGAAAAGCAAGAGGGCGCGGTACAGGCGCAGACGCAGCATCAAAGTCCCGCCGATGAGCGCCCCCAGGATAGTCAGCCAGATACCGATGATCTTGTTGGCGATGCCCACTTCGGCCTGCGAGAATTCAAGCCCCTTGATCAGGAAAGCCGTGGTCAGGCTGCCGGCGAAAGCGTCGCCGAGCTTGTACAGAACAATCAGGAGGAGGAACAACCCGGCTCCGGGTTGAGCAAAATAGCTGGCGAGCGAAGCATTCAGGGTCTCGAAGCGCACCAGGCGGGCGAACCACCAGGCCAGCGGCAAGGCTGCGGCAATTTCGCTCATCACGAAGAGCAGCTGAATCCAGTGGTTCGAACTGTCCGGATCGAAACCCAGCAGACGCAACGCCGTACGCGCCAGATAGTAGCCGGCGAAGACGCCGGCCAGCATGGCCACGAAACCGGCGATTTCCCGGCCGGCGCTGGAAGCCAGGGGCTTCGATTCGCTGCGCACGGACGGCAAAAGCAGCAGGGACAGCCCGGCGGTAGCGGCCAGGACCATGCCCATCAACGAATACACGCGCGGCCACGACTGCCACTGGTCGGCCCAGATCAGCGCGATGCCGCCGGACACGATCATCGCCAGGCGATAACCGAAAACATGCAGGGAAGCACCGAGGCCATGCTCGGCCTTGTCGACAAGAACATCGGCACGGTAGGCATCGACCACCACGTCCTGCGAAGCCGAGAGAAAGGCCAACAGTACCGCCCACTGCGCAAAAAGCAGCGGCTGACTGCTCGGCGACAGCCCGGACATGACGAACAGCGTCAGCGCCAGACCGGCTTGCGTGAGCACCAGCCAGCCGCGCCGCCGGCCCAGCCAGGGCGGCTCAAAACGATCCATCAGCGGCGCCCACAGGAATTTGAAGGTATAAGGGACGCCGACCAGTCCGAAGAATCCGATGGTGGCGAAATCGACGCCGTCGATGGTCAGCCAGGCCTGCAGTGCCTGCCCGGTGAGCGCCAGCGGCAGGCCGGAAGCAAAGCCCAGAACCAGCACGGCCGCAAGACGATGGCCCCGGGCAAACGCGTGCATATGACTACGGACGGCCGAGGCGATAAAACGCCAGACTGCCGTTCAGGTTGGGATCCTCGCTCACCGGCCGGCCGAAAACATCGAAGGCCAGCCGCTCGCGGATTTCGATCCCCATCCTGGTACACAAGGCCTCGAAATCGACGATGGTGAAAAAACGCACGTTCGGCGTGTCGTACCATTCGTAGGGCAGGTCCTCGGACACCGGCATATGTCCGGCGGCAATCGCCTCGCGGTTAACGCGGTAGGCAAAGTTGGGAAAACTGACGATGGCTTCGTCCGCGACCCGCAGCATCTCCCCGAGAATGCGCTCGGTACTGCGCATGGCCTGCAGGGCCTGGGAAATGATCGCATAGCCGAAGGAGCGATCCTCGAATCCGGACAGGCCGCCCTCGATGTCGATCTGGATCACATCCACACCGTTGCGGATGCAGCCAAGGATGCTTTCGTGGTCGATTTCCACCCCGTAGCCGGTGATTCCCTTGTGGTCGCTGAGGTAGCGCAGCAGGCGGCCATCGCCGCAGCCGAGATCGAGCACGTGCTCGCCGGGAGCGATCCAGTTGGCGATCACGGCGAAGTCGAAACGCTCGCGCTCCCTGGCCGTCAGCGGGTTCATGCGGTTCATGTCCGCCCCGCGCAGATTTCCGTCGATCATACCGTTATGTTCTCCAGATAGGCGCGCAGCACGGCGTGATAATGGGCATCCTCCAGCAGGAAGGAGTCGTGCCCGGCATCGCAGTCGATCTCCGCATAGGCCACCCGGCGCCGGTTGTGCATCAGTGCAAAGACGATCTCGCGCGAGCGCGCCGGCGAGAAACGCCAGTCAGTAGTAAAGCTGGCGATCAGGAAACTCGCTTTGGCACGCGCCAGCGCGGCCTGAAGATCGCCGCCGTAGGCGTAGGCCGGGTCGAAATAGTCGAGTGCCTTGGTCGTCAGCAGATACGTGTTGGCGTCAAAGAAACCCGCGAACTTGTCGCCCTGGTAGCGCAAATAGGATTCGACTTCGAAGTCGATGTCGTAACTGAAACGATGTTCCCCGTGACGCAGCTGGCGACCGAATTTGACATCCATCTGGTCGTCGGAAAGATAGGTGATATGCCCGATCATGCGCGCCAGCCGCAGGCCGCGCACAGGAACCACGCCATGCTCGGCATAATGCCCGCCATGGAAATCCCGGTCGGACAGAATAGCCTGGCGGGCCACTTCGTTGAAGGCGATGTTCTGGGCCGACAGCTTGGGCGCCGAAGCGATGGCAATGACATGGCGAATACGCTCGGGAAACTGCAGCGACCATTCAATCGCCTGCATGCCGCCGAGGCTGCCCCCGATTACTGCGGCCCATGTTTCAATGCCCAGATGGTCGGCCAGCCTGGCCTGAGCGGCGACCCAGTCCTCGACGGTAACCAGCGGGAAATCCGCGCCATACCGCTTGCCGGTTTCCGGATTGATGGACAGCGGGCCGGTCGACCCGTAACAGCCGCCCAGGTTGTTGACTCCGATGACGAAGAACTTGCGCGTATCGAGCGGCTTGCCGGGGCCGACCAGATTGTCCCACCAGCCGACGTTCTGGGGATTATCGGCATGGACGCCGGCCACATGATGGCTGCCGGAAAGCGCGTGACAGACCAGAACGGCGTTCGTGCGCGCCGCATTGAGCGTTCCGTACGTTTCGTAAACCAGTTCGAAAGCAGGCAGCCTGCTGCCACCCTTCAGCACCAGCGGCGCGCTGTGGCAGTAACGTTGCGCAACAACCACGCCGACCGAATTCTCTAATGACATTGCCTATGTACCATTAATAAAACAGAAGCCCAGTCGGCTGATAACGGCGGACTGGGCTGACTCCGCTTTAGCCGTATTTGTTGAGCGCCCGCAAGCTGATCGTTCAAATCGGCGCTATGGGGCAAAAGTTACCGCCGCCTGCGGCAAAAGTCAAACAGGCAGTGCAATCGCATTGGCCTGCAAAATCCACCGCAAAGACGCGAAGAGGCAAAGTTTGCGCAAAGCATGGCGGATGTCATCATCAAGACATCCCGCCTTCATCCCTTCCGCCCTCACCGTATCTCGGGAACTGCGGGCCAGGCATTCAGCCTGTCGAACATTTCCTGGATCTTGGCCGACTCCTCCGCCCTGACCAGCTTGCGCACCAGCGGCTCGATCACCGAAATATCGCTTTGCTTGATGCGCTGCTTGACGGCCGGAATCTGGGCCGGAAACATTGAAAAATGACGCAACCCGAGGCCCAGAAGCAGACGCGTAAACCTCGGATCGCCGGCCATTTCCCCACACAGCGACACCGGGATATTGGCTTTCCCCGCACTGCTGATGATGTGCGACAGGAGCAACAGCACCGCCGGGTGCAGCGGGTCATACAGATTGGCCACCTGCTCATCGCTGCGGTCGATGGCCAGGGTGTACTGGATCAGGTCGTTGGTGCCGATCGAGATGAAGTTCAGCCGGCGCAGGAAAACGCCGATGGCCAGGGCCGCCGCCGGCACCTCGATCATGCCGCCGATTTCGATGTTCTCGTCGAAGGCGATTTTCTCGCCGCGCAGACTGGACTTCGCCTGCTCAAGCACGGCGAGCGTCTGGTCGATCTGGCAGGCATGCGAAAGCATCGGCACCATGATCTTCACCTTGCCCAGCTTCGAAACGCGCAGGATGGCACGCAATTGCGCCAGGAAGGGCTTGGGTTCCGCCAGCGACAGGCGGATCGAACGCAGCCCGAGCGCCGGGTTCTCGCGCCGCCGGTCATCGCCGGAATCATTGGGTACCTGCTTGTCGTTGCCCAGGTCGAAAGTGCGGATGGTAATCGGCCGCCCGTCCATTCCCTTGACGGCCTTGCGATACGCCTCGAACTGCTCGTCCTCGCTGGGCATGTCGCCGCGCCCGAGGAAAATGAATTCGGTCCGGAACAGCCCGACGCCATCGGCTCCGTTTTCCAGCACGGCTCCGACGTCTTCCGGCCCCTCGATGTTCGCCAGCAGGTCGATCTTTACCTTGTCGAGCGTGGTCACCCGGGCGGTCTTGAGCAGCTTGAGCTTCGATTTCTCGATCTCATATTCGCTTTTCCGGAGTTCGTATTCCTCGATGACGCGCCGGTCGGGGTTGACGATGACCACACCGCGCGTGCCGTCGACAATCAGGGTTTCCTTGTCGCGGATCAGCTGCCGTGCGTTGTGCAGACCGAGGACAGCGGGGATGCCCATGCCGCGCGCCAGAATCGCCGTATGCGAAGTGGCGCCGCCGACATCGGTGATGAAGGATGCAAAATTCTGGTCCCTGAACGCCATGACATCGGCGGGAGAAAGATCGTGGGCGACGACGATCAGGCTTTCGCCCTTGCTTCCTTTTGGTTTTGTCGAGGCATGATCGGGGCGGCCGCTGAGTATCCGGACGACGCGTTCGACGGCCTGGCGCACGTCGTAGCTGCGTTCGCGCAGATAAGGATCCTCCATGTTCTCGAAATGCTCGACGAGGACTTCCATCTGCTGCACGATGGCCCACTCCGCGTTGCAGCGCCGCTCACGGATGATCTCCTTGGGCACCTCGGACAATTCCGGGTCGTCGAGAATCATGCGGTGCAGATCGATGAAGGCGTGCATGTCGGCCGGCGTTTTCTCGAGGCCGGCCTTCATCGTCTCGAATTCGCTGCGTACCCGCTGCAAGGCCGCCTCGAAGCGCGCCACTTCCTTCTCCACCATGCGCGGGGCAATGAACAGATGGGAGACTTCAAGCGTCGCCAACGAGATCAGATGCGCCTGCCCGATGGCGATGCCGCCCGAAACAGGAAGGCCGTGCAGGGTAAAACTCATGATGCGTCTATTCTCCCTCGCCGAACTTGTCCGCGATCAGCTTGAGCAAAGCCTCCAGCGCCGCATCCTCATCCTCGCCCTCGGTTTCGATTACCACCTTCGATCCCTTGCCGGCAGCCAGCATCATCACACCCATGATGCTTTTCGCATTGATCCGGCGCGATCCCTTCTCCATCCAGATGTCGGATTCGAAGCTGCCGGCCAGTTGCGTCAGCTTGGCCGAAGCCCGGGCATGCAGGCCCAGTTTGTTGATGATTTCTGTTTCAGCGCGTGCCATTCGGTAGTCCTGTCAAGCGATGGATGAAAGCCCTGGCGGGAACCGCCCCCGACCGCATGCATGCGGTCGGGCTGGATACAGCGCTGAGCACGGGCGGTGGCAGGAGTTCGGAAGCGGACGGAACGGGCATGACGCGGAGAGACGGGCAGCCTCACCGCCGGATTGACTTTTCCCTTGCAACAGGATGTATGTCATCGGATGTCCCCATGTCCCAACCAGCCATCATTCTAAGGGATTCCGCCATTTTCGGCAGGTTCCGGGGCGATTATTTGGCAGGACGAAGCGAGATTTCCTCGATTTGCGGCGGATCGCCGGAAAACTGCAGGCGCTCGCGCAACCGTGAGCTGACCTGAATCGCGCCACTGGCGTCAACGCGCAGAACCTGGTCAACGTGCAGCGTCCGGGCCTGTCCCGGCCACTTCTCGCCGGCAATGAACAGGGGTTTCGATGCCATGTCCGAAAGGGTGCCTGCCCTTGCGCGCGGGGAAATCAGCACGGTCAACGCCTGGGTGTGCATCGCCGGCTTGCCGCTGCGCGGATCCAGCAGGTGACAATACCGTTTGCCATCGGCTTCGAAGTAACGCTGATAATCACCCGACGTGCCGACGGCCTCGCCATCGCGCAGCTTGAGTGTGGCCAACGGCCCCGGCTGCCGTGGATGCTGGATACCGATACTCCAGGCCTCGCCATTCTTGCTGCCCAGCGCCATGACGTTGCCGCCGATGTTGATCAGCGCGTCCCTGATACCCTGCTCCTTCAGTATCTCCGCAGCCCGGTCGAGCGCATAGCCTTTCAGATAGCCGCCCAGATCCACCGCCACGCGGCGTGAACGGCTACGGACACGGTTGCCGTCGATCACCAGATCGGCCATGCCGGCCCTGTTCCGGCGCCAGTCAGCAATTACTTCGGGATCGGGCAGAGTCTCCCTGAATTCGCTGGACTGGAACCCCCAAGCCTTGATCAGGCGGCCGATTCCCGGGTCGAACAGCCCGTCGCCCAACGCGGAGAGACGTTGCGCATCCTTGAGCAGAGAAACCATTTCGTCGCTCACCGCATGCGTTTTTCCGGCGGCCAGGGCGGCGTTGAGCTCACTCAGTTCCGACGGCTGCCAGGCATGATAGATGCGATGCAATCGATCGAACTCGCCCAGCACGGCCGCGGCAGCCTGACGTGCACGGGCCTCGTCGACTCCGGCGACGAGAATCTCGACACGCGTTCCGAAAACAAAGGATTCCCGTTGATGAAGTCGCGACTGGCCGCAACCCGACAGCAAGGACAGCAAAATAAAAAGGAAGGCAACAAGCGGCGCCGGCGCAATCTTCTTCCTCACAATTCGTCGGGATCTTTTTCCAGGGCCACGGGCGTAACACCGCAGGCAACCTCGATCGCGCCGATGAACAATGCCGCCGCATCGAAGCCTGTCTGCTGGAAGATCTCGACCATGCAGGTCGGACTGGTGACGTTGATTTCGGTCAGCCAGTCGCCGATCACGTCGATGCCGACGAACAGCAGACCGCGTTCCGCCAGTATGGGCGCCAGCGTCTCGGCGATCTCGCGGTCGCGTTCGGTCAGCGGTCGGGCTTCGCCACGTCCGCCGGCCGCCAGGTTGCCGCGTGTTTCCCCCGCCATCGGAATGCGCGCCAGACAATACGGTACCACTTGGCCGCCGATGATCAGGATGCGCTTGTCGCCCTGGGCAATCTCCGGGATGAAGCGCTGGGCCATGATCGTGCGCTGACCGTTGTGCGTCAGGGTTTCGATGATCACATTGCGGTTCGGGTCATCCTCACGCACGCGGAAAATCTGGCTGCCGCCCATGCCGTCGAGCGGCTTGAGGATGGCATCATGATGGGTATCGATGAACTCCCGGAGCATCCCCGCATCCCGGGCCACCAGCGTGGGTACGGAAAACTGGGGGAACTCGGCCACGGACAGTTTCTCGGAATGATCGCGCAAAGCACGCGGGCTGTTGAATATGCGCGCGCCTTCGGCCTCGGCGCGTTCGAGCAGCCAGGTTGCGGTGAGATATTCCATGTCGAAGGGCGGGTCTTTGCGCATGATCACCGCATCAAAATCGCGCAAGGCAAGCGTTCGCGTCTCCCCCTCCATATACCACTCGATGTCGCTGTCGAGCATCACCAGGCTGGTGGCTTCCGCGCAGACGCCGTGCTGCGTGCTCCAGTGGATGGCCGGCAGCTGGATGGCGCTCACGGAATATCCTGCAGCCTGCGCCGCACGCATCATGGCGATGCTTGAATCCTTGTAGGGTTTCAGTGCGTCGAGCGGGTCAACAATGAAGGCCATGTGCATGATGAATCACTCCCCTTCAGGATCGGTACGTTCGAGTTCCAGTGACGCCGCAAGCAGTGCGAGACGGGCGACAACGCCATAGGCATAAAAACGGTTGGGCGGGGCATCCGGGGTTTGGCAGCAATCCGGCAGGGAACAACTGGTTTCGAAGGCCAGCGGCTCGAAATGCATCCCCGGGGCATTGAGGTTTTCGTCCTTGCTGCGCGCGGCGTGAACACGGTAGAAGCCGCCCACCACGTAGCGATCAATCATGTAGACCACCGGTTCGGCCACGCCGTCGGAAACGGTCTCCCGGGTATGCACCCCTTCCTGGATGATGACCTGGGAAACACTCTTTCCCTCCTTGATCACCGACATCTTGTTGCGCTGTTTGCGGTTCAGTCCGACGACCTCGGAAGCATCCTTGACCGTCATCACGCCCATGCCGTAGGTGCCGGCGTCGGCCTTGACCACCACGTAGGGGGTTTCGTCGATGCCGTACTCCTTGTACTTCTCGCGGATCAGGGTCAGCACGCCGTTGACGTTGGCGGCCAGACAATCCTCTCCCTGCCGCTCGTGAAAATCGACGCTGTCGCAGACGGAGAAGTAGGGGTTGATCTGCCACGGATCGATGCCGACCAGTTGGGCGAACTCGCTGGCCACCTCGTCGTAGGCCGCGAAGTGATTGGACTTGCGGCGCACCGCCCAGCCGGCATGCAGCGGCGGCAGAATGAACTGCTCGTTGAGGTTCTGCAGGATTTCCGGAACCCCCGCCGTCAGATCGTTGTTGAGCAGGATGGCGCACGGATCGAAATTATCGAGGCCAAGCCGGTGACGCGTGCGCAGCAGCGGTTCGAGCAGCAGCGAGGTGCCGTTGGGCAGTTCGACCGGCGTCGGCTTGTCGATTTCCGGCAGCAGCGAACCGACACGCACGTTGAGACCGGTCATGCGCAGGATGGTCACCAGCTGCGCCACGTTCTGCAGGTAGAACAGGTTGCGCGTATGGTTCTCCGGAATCAGCAGCAGGCTCTTGGCCGACGGGCAGATCTTGTCGATCGCCGTCATCGCGGCCTGCACGCACAACGGGAGAAATGCCGGATTGAGGTTGTTGAAGCCTCCCGGAAACAGGTTCATATCCACAGGGGCCAACTTGAATCCGGCATTGCGCAGATCGACCGAGCCGTAAAAGGGCGGCGTGTGTTCCTGCCATTGACCACGCAACCAGCGCTCGATTTCCGGCGTGGCATCCAGGAATTTGCGTTCGAGCTCAAGCAGCGGCCCATTCAAGGCAGTCGTCAGACAAGGGACCATCTTCTTCTCCATTCAATCCGGCGCAGGCATCAAGCCTGTTCCGGCGTTCCGAACGCGGCGATGCGCTCAGACCAGATTTTTCAGTTTATCCCACCAGGAGGATGAATTTCCGGTCAGGAAAGTGCGGAAATTCCTGGGCAACGGGCTCTGCTCCAGGCTGCGCTGGGTAAACAGGAATCGTCCGTCGCAGACAAAGCCAAGGTCGGCCCAATCCACCGCGTTAAGCGATGCCGCCAGCGCATGAACATCCATGGTGGGGTCCTTCGGGAAAATTGCAAGTACCGAGCCGTCGTAATTCGGACAATCGTGCACAAAAAAAGGCCTTTCCCGGCGCGTCTTGCAGTTTACATAGACGCGCGGCGCCTCGGATAAATAATAGCCGCGCCCCCACTGCCACCAGTTGGTTTCATCATACTTGCGAATGCGGCGCGCGATCAGGCGCTCCTTGTGCGGCAGCAGGGCATCGGGCGGCGTCTCGCCGGCTTCGCACCAGAGCATGCGCCGGACTTTTCCGTCGGCCGCGGTCGTCGAACAGACGAAATCGCGGTTACCGAACGTCTCGCTGGCATAGACATCATCGGCTCCCGACACCGCGCCTACTTTGACGAAAGCGATGTCGGACAGATGCAGCGGATATTCGTGGCGCACAAACAACAGATGACCGGCGCTTTCCAGAAAACGCCGCTTTTCCCAGCGTGGCTCCCGCAGGCCCTCCGCTCCTTCGGCCTGATCCAGGGCCGCGTAGCGGGTGCGCCGGGACAGGTCGCTCCGCTGGAAACGCCAGATCGCGCAATTCGGCGTGGCATCGTCGAACAGATGCGTATCGCCCAGATCGATGAAATCGGTGATGGTTCCGGCGGCATGCAGCAAACGGTTGAGCGGCACGGCCGATGTCGCCTTGAGCAGGTCGCGCGGCGTGATGAAGATCAGTTCGCCGTCCGGCTCCAGGTGGCGCAAGCATTTTTCGATGAAGAACAGGTACAGGTTGGCCCGCCCGTCGAGCACCGAGCCGCGGGCCAGACGGCGAGTGCCGGAAGAGATGTCCTGGTAGCGCACGTAAGGCGGATTGCCGATGATCGTGGCGAAACGTTCATCCTCCGGCAATTCGAAGAAGTTCATGACCTCGGCGCCCGCAGGTGCGTGGCGCGGATCGATCTCGATGCCCAGCGCATCGGGGAAGTGCTTCAGGAAGGCGCCGTCGCCACAGGCCGGCTCAAGCACACGCCCCCGGTTGCGCACCAGCTTGAGCATGCACTCGACGATGGCCTGCGGGGTAAAAACCTGACCCAGCGCGGCAATCTCGTAATCGGTGGGGGGTGCAATTGCAGCCATGGTCGCGTAACACGAAAACTCTGATCGACGAAGTATACCTGCTTCGTCCTCGCTTCCGCGGCGGCAGGTCAAATCAATCCGGATCGCGGTTTCCGGATTGACTGTTTTGGATGCGCCCCTCAGACTTCGACTCTCCTGGCGTACCCCGCATGGCAAAAAGAGAGCTGATCAATGGCGGACATCCTGATTCTCTACTCGACGACCGACGGCCACACCCTCACCATCTGCAAGCGCCTGCAGCAGACGATCGAACAAGCAGGCAACAGGGTCTCGATATCCTCCCTGAATGACGCAAAAACAATCGATCTGGAGTCCTTCGACAAGATCGTGCTGGGCGCCAGCATCCGTTACGGCAAGCACCAGCCGCAGGTATTCGAGTTCATCAAGGACAATCTGCCCGTCCTTGAAAGAAAGCCCAACGCCTTCTTCACGGTCAACATCGTCGCGCGCAAGCCGGGAAAAAACAGCCCCGAGACCAATCCTTACATGCGCAAGTTCCTTGCCCGGACGCCGTGGCGCCCCGGAAGGCTGGCCGTCTTTGCCGGCAGGCTCGATTACCCGCGCTACCGCTTCATCGACCGGCAGATGATCCGCTTCATCATGCTCCTGACCGATGGACCGACCTCCCCGGACACTGTCGTGGAATTCACCGACTGGCAGCGCGTCGAGGCGTTCGGGCGGGAAATTGACGGCATGCGGGCGTAACCGGAAAAAGAAAAAGGCGCGCCCGATACCCGAACACGCCTTCCGTCACGCACCAGCGCGGAACTCCCGTTCCGCGCGCACGGCTTGCTTCCTGCCCGTTCAGTCCCGTTCAGTCCCGTTCAGGCTCCACGGCAAGGAGCGCATCATCGTCTGCATCGTCCGAGAAATACTGCCGGGTAAACGCGACGATTTGCGGACTCAATAACAGCAGGACGATCAGGTTGGGAATCGCCATCAGTGCATTCAGCGTATCCGCCACCAGCCAGGCGAAGTCCAGGGTCAGCACGGCGCCCGGGAAAACAGCCAGCGTCCACAGCACGCGGAAAGGTTTGGCGAACAGAGTACCAACCAGGTATTCCCAGCACTTCTCGCTGTAGTAGGCCCATCCCAGGATCGTGGTGAAAGCGAATACAGCGAGGGACACAGCCAGGAGATATTTTCCGAACCCCGGCATGGCGGCCTCAAAACCGGCGGTTGTCAGCACCGCGCCATTCGCGCCTGAATTCCACACGCCGCTGACGATCAGCATCAGCCCGGTCATCGTGCACACGATGATCGTGTCGATGAAGGTCCCCATCATGCCGATCACGCCGGAATAGACGGGGTTGTTGCTGGCCCCAGCCGCCTGTGCGATGCCGGCCGTACCCAACCCGGCCTCGTTGGAGAAGATGCCGCGCGACACGCCCTTCTGGATCGCCATCATGATGGTGGAACCGACAAAGCCACCCGTAGCCGCTGTGGGATTGAACGCATGGTAGAAAATCAGCGACAGCGCTTCCGGAATACGTTCCGCAAAAACGATCAGCACAATCAGGCAGCACAGGACGTACGCCACGCACATCGACGGAACGAGCAGTTCCGCCGCACGGCCGATACGCTTGATGCCGCCGAGAACAACCATGCCGGTCAGGATCACGAGAACCACGCCGGTCATCCAGGTCGGCACGCCGAATGCAGCCTGCACTGCGCTGGAAATCCCGTTCGCCTGAACCATGTTGCCGATGCCAAATCCGGCCAACCCGCCGAAGATGGCGAAAAGCGTGGCCATCCAGCGCCAGTTCTTGCTCAAGCCGTTCTTGATCGCATACATCGGTCCGCCGGCGAGCTCGCCCTTGTCGTCGATTTCGCGGTACTTCACGGCCAGCACGACTTCGCCGTATTTCGTGGCCATGCCCACCAGCGCGGTCATCCACATCCAGAACAACGCACCCGGACCGCCGATGGCAATCGCCGTCGCCACGCCGGCGATGTTGCCCGTACCGACCGTCGCCGACAGGCAGGTCATCAGCGCCGCGAACGGAGTGATATCACCCGCCGCTCCGGCATCCTTGCGCCGCCCCTTCATGATCATGCGGAAACCGAAACCGATCTTGCGGATCGGCATGAAGCCGAGTCGCAACTGCAGATAAAGCCCGGTGCCGAGAATCAGGACGATCATCGGTACTCCCCAGACGATCCCGTTGATTGTGTCGAAAAATTCATGCAAGTACTGCATCACGCCCCCTGAAATATATGAAGATGTTGGATTAAACCAGCGCGAAGAAGCCCATCTTTCTTGCGAAAGACGTTGCAGCATAGTTGAGAGAAAACTCCGCCGCAATAAAAGTTTTTTCCGCGATTCATCCTCCGGCCGGGCAGAAAAACTCCAGCGCGAAGGTTCAGGGAGTTGCGGGCAGCGCCCTATTCGTCCAGGCTGGTCAGATCCCCTTCATCCTGGCCGAGCGCACGAGCCTTCAACACCCGGCGCATGATCTTGCCGGAACGGGTCTTGGGCAGCTTTTCGGCAAAGTCGATCCAGTCCGGTTTGGCAATCGGGCTGAGGTGCGCCGCGACGTGCCGACGCAGATCCTCGGCCAGCTCCGGACCCGGCTCATGCCCAAGGCGCAGCACCACGAAAGCATGGATCGCATGCCCCTTCACCTCGTGCGGCAAGCCGATCGCCGCCGCTTCCGCGACGGCCGGATGCGAAACCAGCGCCGACTCGACTTCGGCCGTACCCAACCGGTGGCCGGAAACCTTGATCACGTCATCGGTACGCCCGATGATCCAGAAATAGCCGTCCTTGTCGCGGCGCGCAGAATCACCGGCCAGATACTTGCCGGGATACTTGCTCCAGTAGGTGTTTACGTAGCGTTCATCATCCTTGTACAGCGTACGCAGCATCGCCGGCCAGGGATTCTTCAACACCAGGAAGCCTTCCTCACCATCGGCCACCGGGTTGCCGGCCTCGTCCAGGATTTCCGCCTCCTGCCCGAAGAACGGTTTGCCGCCCGACCCCGGCTTGAGCGGCATCGACGGCACCGGGCAGATCTGGAACATGCCGGTCTCGGTCTGCCACCAGGTATCCATGATCGGACAGCGCCCCTTGCCGATAACCCGGTGATACCAGTGCCAGGCCTCCGGATTGATCGGCTCGCCGACTGAGCCGAGCAGCCGCAGGCTGGACAGGTCATGGCGGTTCGGCCAGGCCTCGCCGAAGCGCATCAGCGAACGGATCGCCGTCGGCGCGGTATAGAGCGTGGTGATGCCGTAATGCTCGATGAGCTGCCACCAGCGGTTGGGGTACGGATAGGTCGGCCCGCCCTCGAACATGAACGACGTGGCACCATTGAGCAGCGGCCCATAGACGAGATAGGAATGCCCGGTGATCCAGCCCGGATCGGCAGTACACCACCAGCGGTCCTCGTCGCGGATGTCGAAGGTGTATTTCAGCGTGGTGTAGGTTCCTACCATGTAGCCGCCGTGCGTATGCGCAATCGCCTTCGGCTTGCCGGTCGAACCGGAGGTGTAAAGGATGAACAGCAGATCCTCGGAATCCATCGGCTCGGTCGCGCACGGACCCTTGGCAATCGGTAAGGCGGTCAGGTCGTGATACCAGTGGTCGCGCAGCGGGTCCATGGTGACACCATGCCCCGTGCGCCTGACCACGATGATGTTCTCCACCGTAGGACTGAAACGGGCCGCTTCGTCGACGACGTCCTTCAGCTTGAAGATGCCGCCGTTTACCCAGGACCCGTCGGCGGTAATGATCAGCTTCGATTCCGAATCGGCAATTCGATCCTGCAATGCATCGGCCGAGAATCCGGCGAAGATCACCGAATGCACGGCTCCCAGCTTGGCGCAAGCCAGCATCGCAAACACCACTTCCGGAATGCGCGGCAGGTAAATCGTGACCTTGTCGCCCTTGCCCACGCCCATCGCCTTGATGACGTTGGCCATCTTGGTGACTTCGCGGTTGAGGCTGAAATACGAGTAGGTCAGGTGATCGGTGCCGTTCTCACCAACCCAGATCAGCGCCAGCTTGTTCTTGTACGGCCCGGACAGGTGTCGGTCGATGCAGTTATGAACAATGTTGGTGCTCGCCCCGGTGAACCATTTGAAGAACGGAGGATTCGAGTCGTCGAGTACCTTGTCCCAGGGTTTGTACCATTCCAGCTCGGCCGCCCGGTCCGCCCAGAAGCCTTGCGGATCGGCCGCCGCCGCGGCATGCAAGGCTTCATGGTCTGAAACGTACGAGGCGGCGGCCAGCGCCGGATCGGGATGAAAGATTTCGCCAGAAGATTCCGACGACGCAGAGAACTCGCCCATGACCCGCCTCCATTCCTGTTTTCGTTTTAGGAATTGAAGCTGTTAGAGACTGGGTGAAACCTCTTTGGTTCCCGCGTACAGCCGAGCGTCACCCACATTTTCTGCAGCCGCTTCACCGACACCGGCGCAGGCGTACGCAATTCCTCCAGCATCCAGCGGAACGGCTCGACCAGCGGATTCACCACGCCTTTCTGGCGAGCAGGAAGGCGCGGCGGCAGCAGCTTTTTCTGCACCGCCGGCATCATTCCGGACAATGTGTTTTCCCGAAAAAACCTCGGGCCTGTGTTATTGCGCAAAATACACAGGCCAATCACCGCCGTGACACATTAAAATTCCACCATCGCCCAACCGCGCCGCCACCATGTTTGCCATCCAGATTCTCTATTCCACCGTCGACGGCCACACACGGACGATCTGCCAACATATCCGGGGCTCCGTGGTTGAAATGTCCTCCCTTTTGCCCGAGCGATCTGCGCCCTGGCATCGCCACGCGACCCCGGCTGATCCTGCCCCATGCTCGCGCTCAAACTGCTGATCGTTCCGGGCTTCCTGATCCTGGTCACACTGGCTGGACGCCGCTGGGGGCCCGGCGTTGCCGGCTGGCTGGCCGGGCTGCCGGTTTCCGCCGGACCGATCCTGTTCATCGTCGCGCTCGAACAAGGGCCGGCATTCGCTGCTTCCGCCGCCGCCGCATCGCTGGGCGCGGTGGCTTCCACCGTGGTTTTCTGCGCCGTCTATTCCCACGCCTGCCAGCGTTTCGCCTGGCCGAGCGCCATCTCGATTACCGCCGGAGTGTGGCTGTGTGCCGTCAGCCTGCTCGCCCGATTGCCGGCATCCACTCCGCTCTCGCTGGGTCTTGCCGTCACATCCCTGCTGGCCGCGCCGTATCTGTTCCCGCCGCAAAAGGAACTCGTCGCCGCGCGCAACATGTCGATGGTCGAACTGGGCATGCGCGCCCTGGCCGGCGCACTGCTCACCCTGCTCGTATCGACCAGCGCCGCGCATATCGGCAGCGCCTGGAGCGGGCTGCTCACCACCTACCCGGTGTTCGGCACGGTTCTGGCCGTCTTCTCGCACCGCAACCACGGCACGGCCTTCGTCACCCGGCTGCTGCGTTCGATGGCCACCGGCATGTACTCCTTCGCCACCTTCTTCCTCGTTCTGGCGCTGCTGTTGGCCGACCACGGCACGACCACAGCCTTTTCCGTTGCCGTGGCCGCCGGGTTGGGTGCGCAGCTGGCGACGCTGAAACTGAAATTATCCCGCTGACCTCCTTCAGGAGAGCCTGCAGAATCAAATACCTTCCCACATCTTCTGCAGCCGCTTCACCGACACCGGCGCCGGCGTGCGCAATTCCTGCGCGAAAAGCTGCACACGCAACTCCTCAAGCATCCAGCGGAACTGCTCGACCTGCGGATTCGCCACGCCTTGCTTGGCGAGCAGGATGGCGCGGCGCTCGTAGTTGGTCCACAGAGGCGCATACTCGGCCATCAATTGCGCATCGCGAGACGGATTGGCCTTGAGCTTGTCGAGACGCATGGCCACGGCCTTGAGGTAGCGCGGAAAATGCTGCAGGCGCTCGAACGGGGTATCGGCAACAAAGCGTTTACCGATCAACCGGCCAAGCTGCTTCTCGATGTCCTGCACGGCGGCTGCATGCGCCTTGAAGGCCGGCAGCTTCTTCTGCACCGCCTGCCATTCGGTCAGGATCAGGCCAACCAGGCGGCAGATCTCCTGCGCCAGCAGACCGAGGCGCGGCTTGGCTTCAGTGCAGCGCTGTTTGAAACCCGCCGCATCGATCGGCCACGGATCGACGAGACAGGCGCGTGCAAAGGTCAGGTCGAGCAATTGCTTGCGCAGGTCCTCCTGCGAGCCGAGCGCCATGTACTGCATGGCCATCTGGGTCAGTCCCGGGAGATTCTTCTCGAAGTACTTGAGCTGTTCCTTGAACTGCAGGCGGAACAGGCGCAGCAGGCCGGCAGCATGAACTTCCTGCGCTTCCTCCAGCGTATCGAACACGCACAGCGACACCGAGTCGCCATCATCCGAGAGGCCGGGATAACCAATCACCCGCTGCCCCCCAAAATCCACTTCCATCAGTTCCGGCAATTCGCCGAAGGACCAATCGGTCATGCCCGAATACTCGGCTGGGGTCTCGTGCGCGCCCGAAAATTCCTGCTTGGCCTGACCGCCCCATTCGCCACGCAGCTCAGCAAGATTGCGACTCATGCCGAGCTGGCGCCCGTGTTCATCGACCAGTTTGAAGTTGAATGAGAAATGCGCGGGAACGGCGTCGGGCCGGAAGGCATCCGGCGTGATCTCCCAGCCGCGGGCATTGAGGCCGCGGGTCTGCAGGATGTAGTGGATAAGCGACGGAATCAGTCCCTTGTCGGAAGGCGAATTTGCCAGCGATGCGGCCTCAACAAACTCGGCTGCGAACTCCGGCACCGGCACCAGCTTCGAGCGGATTTTCTGCGGCAGCGTTTTCACTAGCTGTACGACCTTCTCCTTGAGCAGCCCCGGCACCAGCCACTCGCAGCGCGCTGCCGGAAGCTGGTTCAACTGCGCCAGCGGCACGGTGATTGTTACGCCGTCCTTCGGCGAGCCCGGCTCGAAGTGGTAGGAAAGTTCGAAATCGACACCGCCCAACTTGATGCGCGGCGGAAACGCCTCGGTGGTCACGCCAGCCGCTTCGTGGCGCATCAGGTCTTCGCGCTTGAGGTGCAGCAGCTTGGGATTTTCCCGCTCGGCCTCCTTGCGCCACTTGTCGAAATCCGTGCCGTTGGTGATTTCCTCAGGAATGATCCGGTCGTAGAAGGCGACGATCAGTTCGTCGTCGACCAGCACGTCAGGCCGGCGCGACTTGTGCTCCAGCGTCTCGATGTCGAGCATCAGCTGGTGGTTGTGCGTGTAGAACGCCCAGCGTTTGGCGTATTCCTCGGCAATCTCGCCGGCGACCAGCCCTTCGCGGATGAACAGTTCGCGCGCCTCGGCCGGATTCATCGGCCCGAAATTGACGCGCTTTTTCGGATTGACGACGATGCCGTACAAGGTCGAGCGCTCGAAGGCGACGGTCTGCATCGGTTTCTTTTCCCAATGCGGATCAAAATAGCTCTTCTTGAGCAGATGCGCGCCGACCTTTTCCAGCCATTCCGGATCGATGCGGGCCACGCAGCGGGCGAAGAGTTTCGAGGTCTCGGTGATCTCGGCGGCGGCGATCCACTTGCCGGCCTTCTTGTTCAAAGGCGAACCCGGATGGATCAGGAACTTGATGCCGCGCGCGCCGAGGTAATGACCGGAGTCCTCGGACTTGCAGCCGATGTTGCCGAGCAGCCCCGCGAGCAAGGCGCGGTGGATGGCATCGTAATTCGCCGGAATCTGGTTTTCCTTCCAGCCGTGCTCCGTAGCCAGCGCGTGAAGTTGCGTGTGAACGTCATGCCACTCGCGCATGCGCAGCGCCGAGAGAAAGTTGTCGTGACAGGCCTGCACCAGTTTGCGCTGCGATTTCTTGTGCTCCAGCTCGCCCTCGTACCACTGCCAGAGCTTGAGCCAGGAAAGAAATTCCGATTTTTCGTCGGCGAATTTCTTGTGCGCGGCGTCGGCGGTCCCCTGTTTTTCCTGTGGCCGTTCGCGCGGGTCCTGCACGGTCAGCGCGGCGGCGATGACCAGCATTTCCTTGAGACAGCCCTCGTCGCGCGCGGCGACGATCATGCGTGCGACGCGCGGGTCGAGCGGCATCTTGGCCAGTTCCTGCCCGACCGGTGTGAGCGCCCGCTCTTCGGTGACGGCGCCCAGTTCCAGCAACAGCTGATAGCCGTCGTTGATCGCCTTGGGCGGTGGCGCCTCAATGAACGGGAAGTTCTCGACGTCGCCGAGGCGCAGCGACTTCATGCGCAGGATGACGCCGGCCAGCGACGAACGCAGGATTTCCGGATCGGAGTACGCGGGCCGTTTGCCGAAATCCTCCTCGTCGTAGAGGCGAACGCACACACCGGCCGACACCCGTCCGCAGCGCCCGGCACGCTGGTTGGCCGAGGCCTGCGCGATCTTCTCGATCTGCAGTTGCTCGACCTTGTTGCGGTACGAATAGCGCTTGACCCGCGCCAGCCCGGAATCGACGACGTAACGGATGCCCGGCACGGTCAGCGAGGTCTCGGCGACATTGGTCGCCAGCACGATGCGCCGCCCCTGGTGCGGCTTGAAGATGCGCGACTGTTCTTCGGCCGAGAGGCGGGCGAAGAGCGGCAGGATTTCGGTTGCAGCGCCGCCGCGTGTGAATGTGTGCTTGCGCAGAGCCTCGGCGGCATCGCGGATTTCGCGTTCGCCGGGCAGGAAGACGAGGATATCGCCGGGGCCGATGCGGTTGAGCTCGTCGCAGGCATCGACGATCGCGTCGTAAAGGTCACGCTCGTCGTCCTCTGCCGCCTCCTCGGTCTGCACCGGGCGGTAACGGATGTCGACAGGGTAGAGACGGCCCGAGACCTCGATCACCGGCGCCTTGTTGAAGTGTTCTGAGAACCGTTCGGCATCGATCGTCGCCGAGGTGATGATTACCTTCAGGTCGGGCCGCTTCGGCAGCAGTTGTTTCAGGTAACCGAGCAGGAAATCGATGTTCAGGCTGCGCTCGTGCGCCTCGTCGATGATCAGCGTGTCGTATTGCGCCAGTTGCGGGTCACCCTGCGTTTCGGCGAGCAGGATGCCGTCGGTCATCAATTTGATGTACGACTGTGGCGAGGTGCGGTCGGTAAAACGGATCTTGTAGCCGACGTGGCGGCCGAGTTCGCTCTCCAGCTCCTGCGCGATGCGCGCCGCCGTCGAGCGCGCGGCGATGCGGCGTGGCTGCGTGTGACCAATCAGGCCGGTGGTGCCGCGCCCGAGTTCGAGGCAGATCTTCGGCAACTGCGTCGTTTTGCCGGAACCGGTCTCGCCGCAGACAATCACCACCTGATGTTTGGCGATCAACTCGGCGATCTCGACACGGCGTTCGTTGACCGGCAGTTCGGCCGGGAATTTCGGCTTCGGCAGATTCTCGCGGCGAGTGGCCACGGTGGCTCGGGATTTTGCCAGCAGCTTGTCGTACTCCGCCTGCACCGCATCCTGCTTCTTGCCGTAGAGATGGCGCAGGTCGCGCTTCATCGAGGCGAGGCGGCGGGAATCAGTGGCCAACACATCGTTGGCTACCGGTGGGCGCTCCTGCGCATTCTTTTTTCGAGGGTCAGGCAAAACAGCGGATTCGTTTTTTTGGGAAATATCGTTCATCAATCAATTATCCAGCGGACTCGTGACGCCACGTCCGCCCCGGTTCAAAACATGGGTGTAAATCATCGTCGTCTGTACATCCTCGTGGCCGAGCAGCTCCTGCACGGTGCGGATATCCTGTCCGTTCTGCAACAGATGTGTCGCAAAGGAGTGACGCAGCGTGTGCGGCGTTGCCGGTTTGACGATCCCCGCACGCACCACCGCCTGCTTGACCGCGCGCTGTATCGCCTGTTCATCGAGATGGTGCCGCCGCGTCTTGCCCGAGCGCGGATCGAGGGAGCGCTTGCCGGCGGGAAACACGTACTGCCAGCCCCAGCTTTTTGCCGCGTTCGGATATTTTCGTTCCAGCGCATAAGGGAGATAAACCTCGCCGAAGCCTTCGGCCAGATCGGCGTCGTGCAGTGCCTTGACCGTTTTCAGATGCTGCTGGAGCGGCGATGCCACCTTTGCCGGCAACATCGTCACCCGATCCTTGAAGCCTTTGCCATCACGGACAAGAATCTCGCGGCGCTTGAAGTCAATGTCCTGCACGCGCAGGCGCATGCACTCCATCAGCCGCAACCCGGCTCCGTACAGCAGCGCCGCCGCAAGCCAGGAAACGCCATCCAGCGAGCCCAGCACCAAGCGAACCTCGTCCTCAGTCAGCACCACCGGCAAACGGCGCGGCTTCTTTGCCTGCTCGACGTTGTTGAGCCACGGCAGCTCGCTCCCCAATACTTCCTTGTAGAGGAAAAGCAACGCGCTACGCGCCTGATTCTGCGTCGACGCCGCCACATTCCCCTCAACTGCAAGCGAAGTCAAAAATGCCTCGACCTCCGGCGCCCCCATCTCGGAAGGATGCCGCTTACCATGAAAAATAACGAAACGTCGTACCCACTGGACATAGGACTCTTCGGTCCTTAAGCTGTAGTGCTTGTAGCGGATGCGCTCACGGACGCGATCCAGCAGTTTGGGAGGCTGTGCGGCCATTGAAGGTAATAACAAAGTTGTTGGGAGGCCTAATTTTAGCTTACCTCCATGATTTTTTTGTATTTGCTATTTCTTTAATGATGTTTTTTGCCTCCCTTTTGGGAGGCTCACTTAATAGTTAGGCCGCTACTTCGCAACTCGCACACGGATCACATTGCTGGCCTGCGGCACCAGCGCAAGAGGCCCGCTTGCGCTAAGGGAAACATCCTTGTCACTCCTGCGAAACGTGAGTTCAAACTCAGTGCCGTCGTCAAGGACAATTGCCACCGAGTCAACATCGGTGATCTCTGTTTTTTCCATCCCGTTGTACTTGTAATACTTCGCCATTTCGTTCTCCTTTGGTTCGCGGCCTAACAACCGCATCAAGCCGACTCCGCTTCGCTCCGCGGCTTATGCGGGGCGTTATGCGACTTAAGCCTGTCATCTCATTTGTCTTCGCTGTGCTTCTGGGCGCTGCGGTCGGCGTCGTAATTATGGTCGGCTATGCGCTCCCAGGCATTCTGCCGACCGGTGGTCTTTTCATGTTTATCCTTGACTCTCCGCTCGGACACTTTGCATTACAACGTCGCGGTGGCGAGGGTGGCCTTCTCATAGCGATAGCCATCCGCGCGTTTCCTTATAGCGTTGTAGCGGGCATCATCGCTGGGATGATGATCAGGAAGATCAGATTCAAGCGGGCCTTTTGCTATTCGGCACTCTGGGTACCACTTGGAAATATCTTGCTCGGCTACCTTGCCGTATCGGCCGCCGTTTCAAACGTAGAGGGGATATCTATTATCCACAAGAACTTTGGCTTACTAGTGTGGAAAGACCTTTGGGTCTACGGATGGTATTTCATTGCGCTCTATATCTCGTCCATTGTTACCAATCGCATAACCCTGCGTATATGGACTCCCCCCAATAGCAAGGAAACCGATCGATAGGTGTGGCAAGTAGGAAGCGCATGCAGTCGTATATCCGGCATCGTAAGTAGGCTCTCTTTGGCCTGTGCCGACATGGAATCTGCTCACGGAGCGCCAATCGCTACAAGCGGCAGACGTGTAGTTGCCGGCAGAGTTATCGGCGTCAAACCGTGCGGGTGCGACCCGGTTTGCCATGATGGGCGATCAGTCTCGTTGCAGACACGGGGTGGGAACCATCAAATCAATTCCTTTCTTCTCTCTCTCGGTGTCGTCTCAAGCCGCGATGGCAAATGCTGTCCGCTCCAGTTTCTTGTTCGGCCGAAGGATCGGTTCGCCATAGGGCTGCGCATCGCGCAGCGTGGCGTAGCAGATGCGCGCCAGCTTGTTGGCCAGCGCACACGCTGCCTTGTTGTGGTTGGTTCGTGCCTGAACATCCAGCGCCCAGGTTCTTAATCCATCCAGCCTTCGCCCGGCTTGCCGGGCCAGGCTGGCCATGCGGAGCACCGAGCGGGCTCCATGCGTCAGCAGCATGCGCAGATAACGATCGCCTCTCTTGGAAATTCGCCCCAGCTTCCGACTGCTGCCCGAGGAATACTCCTTCGGCGTCAGCCCGAACCAACTGGCAAAGTGCCGGGCATCCTTGAAATGGGTCACGTCGCCACTGGTGGCAGCGACCATCGCCGTGGCGGTCAGCAACCCGACACCCGGAATCGACAGCAGCGTCGTACAGGCCGGGCTTTGTTTGGCCAAGGCCGTGAGTTCTTTTTCCAGTTGGCTGATGCGTAGTTCAAGCAGGCGGATTTCCTCGATCAGCAGCTTCATCGAACCACGGATAAGCAACGGAATCGGACTCTCCGGATCGACCAGCGCCCGGCTCATGGCCTCGACACCGGTGCGTGCTCCCGTCGGTACGGCCAGGCCGAATTCCCGACAGAAACCGCGTAGCGCATTGATGCGCGAGGTCCGGGTACTCATCCACAAGGAGCGGATACGGTGCAATCCCTGCAAGGCCTGCTGTTCAACCGATTTGATTCGAACCGGAGCAATGTCGGCACAGCGAGCCGCTTCGAGCAGCGCACAGGCATCCGCAGCATCGGTTTTGTTGCGCTTCACGTACGCACGGATGTACGCGGCAGGCAACAGGCGAACCTCAATCCCCTGGCGATTGAGCCAACGCGCCCAGTGATGCGCCGAACCACAGGCTTCCATGACGACCAGTCCCACCTCCCGATTGGCGAACCAGCGTTCGAATTGCGTCCGTGTCAGTCGATGTGATTCAATAACCATCCAACTGGCATCGGCCACCGCAATCTGAAAAACGCTCTTGGCCAGATCAACCGCAACCGTAGTAGCATTCATTTCGGACTCCTTTCGTTGATGACCGACACCCATCCCCATGAGCACCGGCTGCGCCAATTTGGCGCTCAAAAAACGGGGGGGTCCATCCCATCACTCAACCCGGACGCGCCGAAAAGCCGCGCAGGCCGGTGAATTCAGACGTTGAAGCTGTAGAAAAAGTCGTTTCGGAGAAAACGTCTGTACCATGAACAAAAATCGACCTTCACAATCGCGCTGAATTGAACGATCTCACGGTCGGGAATGGTTTTGCTACCCCCGAAAATGTCTTGGCGCGACACCTCAACCACTTTTTCTACAGCCTCGTTAGGCACTTTCATGGATTACACGCGTCAGCCCGTTTCAAATTTCATATGTGGCTTCCTGCTAAAAACGCCAGAGGGCTGGTTATGTGTTGGTGGTTCTGTGCTTTGTGTCGTCTGGGGTTTCTTGCTTTGGTTTGCACCGTCCGCAGTACCACAGCCCCGTAGTTCAGTTCAAGGGCTTGCCCTGGGC
Source organism: uncultured Propionivibrio sp. (assembly GCA_964563685.1). GTDB lineage: Bacteria > Pseudomonadota > Gammaproteobacteria > Burkholderiales > Rhodocyclaceae > Propionivibrio. The sequence goes on along the minus strand of CAZLXL010000011.1, from coordinate 57,082 downwards.
TTCGTGTTTATGCCGCTGTTGCTTTTGGCCTTGCTCGTTAAGTTTGCGCAACCGGCTTTTCGTCGTTCACTGCTCACAAGCACGGTTATGCTTGTCACCATTGGGCTACCGTTTTATGTCGCCTATCTCCGGTAACGCGCCTAACATTGCGTATATGGACTCCCCCAAAACGCAAGGAAACTGATCGATAGGAATGGCGGTTGGGAAGCGCATGCAGTCGTATATCCGGCATCGAAGGTAGGCTCTCGTTGGCCTGTGCCGACATGGAATCTGCTCACGGAGCGCCAACTGCTACAAGCAGCAGACATGCAGTTGGCGGCAGTCTGAATGCTTCTCGTCTATTCTCTATTTTCAGTTCTTGTTTTCCTCATCTACCGGTTTCTGTAACGCACCAGACATAATTCAGACGCTAGCCCCACTTAGGAAAACCTGTGACCGAACCAAAAATTCAGTTTCAGCCGCGCTGGAAAGAAGAGCTGGTTTGCTCTTGCGAGCTGGGCTCCTTTGTTCTTGGCATGCCTATGGGGGTGGTCTCTGTAGACTTTCCAACAGAAGATACCTGGCTGCAAGAAGCACCATCCTGGGCCAAGCCTTACTGGGCATCGATCCGGAATCAATTGGCCGACTGGTGTGAATCACAAAACGTTCCGTTGTATATCGGCCCGTATGGTCATGTCTTCACGTCTATTAAAAGATCATTCCGGGTTCGTCAGGAGATTTACGCATTGGATATCCCACGAATATTCAACATCACAGAAAGTGCGCATCGCATCCACAACCCGTTCACGCCCGACAAGTTTGCCACTCTCGGCGCTGCGTTGCGTCTGAAGACCGGCGCACGAGTGCTCGACCTCGGCAGTGGTTCAGGCGAGATGCTGTGCACTTGGGCACGCGACCACGGTATTGTCGGCACCGGCATCGACATGAGCCCCTTGTTCACCGAACAGGCGAAACGGCGTGCCATAGAACTCTGCGTTGCCCATCAAGTCGAGTTCATTCATGACGATGCAGCGGGTTACGTCTCTGAAGAGAAGGCTGATGTGGCCGCTTGTGTCGGCGCCACCTGGATTGGCGGCGGCGTCGCTGGCACCATCGAGCTTCTGGCGCGCAGTCTGCGCGCTGGCGGAATTATCCTGATCGGCGAACCTTATTGGCGGCAATTGCCACCGACAGAAGAGATCGCCAAAGGGTGTCTTGCCAACTCAATCTCCGACTTTCTCAGCCTTACAGAGCTTATCGCGTCTTTCGGCAAGCTCGGCTATGACGTTGTAGAGATGGTTCTCGCCAATCAAGACGGTTGGGACAGATATGAAGCGGCCAAATGGCTCACCATGCGCCGATGGCTTGAAGCGAATCCTGACGATGATCTGGCTGAAGAGGTTTGCTCCAGGCTGACCACAGAGCCTGAACGCCACGCAACCTATACGCGCGAGTACCTGGGCTGGGGCGTGTTCGCACTCATGCCGCGGCTCAACCTCAAAAAAGACTGACCAGTCCATCGAGAGGAACTGCCCGCAAGCAGCGGAGTGCAGACAACAAGCATTTGCAATGGAAAGTTGACACCGGCAAAGCGTTTTGCCCAGTATCGCCTTTGCAAAAACAAACAAAAGCAGCCTCCATCAGGCGTTTTTGTCAGTCAATCCAGGGAGAGAGAAATTAAAACCGTATTTATTGCACTCGGGCTGACCGCAATGTCTTTCTTGGCAGGCTGCGTCACTGTTGATCAGCTTGAAAAAATGGGGCCGGATGAAAGAGCGGATTTTGTGTGTTCGAGAGACCGCGACGTTGAATACTTTCAGTCATCCGAAGTTGACTATAGAAACCGGATAGACGATATCAACGCCGCACTTTCACGCGGATATCGGGTTCACAGAGACTGCCAGACGATGAAAGTCGAAACACCGGGAGACGTCCGGTGCACAACGACGGGCGGATATGGTTCCACGAAGCAAACAAACTGCACTCAGGACACCAAAGTAAAGTACGAGCAAAGATGCACGGAGACCCCGGTTTCCATTAGCCTGCCTCTGGAAAAGGAAAACCTGAAAAAATACGAAAATGCGGCACGGTCGGCGAACAGGCAAAGAATGGAAGCCTATCGGAACTGCCATAACCATGTTTCCGCAATGTCGCCTGAAGAAGCCTATCGCTATTACAGCCGGTGAGAAACCACCTGCAGTAATGCAAGACTGCGGGGACGACAGGCAGGTAGTAGTCATGCAAGCCCGTGTACAGGAGGCTACACTGACCCCATAGCCTCCTCCACAACAACACAGGTGAACTTGCCATGAAAACTTCTGCCGATCTGCATACGGCCGTATTTCATTCCCTGGACGAGCAGATCGCAATCATCGACTCGGCAGGCCATATTCTCGAAGTCAATCGGGCGTGGCAAGAATTTGGCGCCGAGAACGGACTGTCTCCCGGATACGCGTGCATAGGTCATAACTATCTGCAGACCCTTTCCGACTCATCTGCCGCCGGCGACAGTCTGGCCGGCGAGGCATTACGAGGGATTTCAGACGTGCTGGCCGGAACGCATGAGGTTTTCTACTTTGAATACCCCTGCCACAGCCCGAAGGAAAAGCGCTGGTTCACCATGCGCATGGCGCCGTTGCATGGCGACGCGTCCAGAAGCCTGTTTGTCGTTTCCCATCATAACGTCACGCAGCGCAAGCTGGCCGAATTGCGCGTCGAAGAACTGGCCATGCAGGACACCCTGACCGGTCTGGCCAATCGGCGAGCCTTCCACCAGTTCCTGAGCCGGGAACTGCGCAGTTGCATGCGCAACCGGACGCCCATCAGCCTCGTGCTGATCGATGTGGATTTCTTCAAGCAGTACAACGACACCTTCGGGCATGCGGCCGGCGATGAATGCCTGAGCCAGGTAGGCCGCGTTCTGCTGGCCCACGCGCGCAGACCCGGCGATCTTGCCGCGCGCATTGGGGGTGATGAATTCGCCATGATCCTGGGAAACACCCCGCTGGACAATGCGCTGGAAATCGCGGAATCGGCTTTGCGGGACATCAACGAGCTCAAGCTGCGTTTCGATGACTCACAGCAGGTAACCGCAAGCATCGGCGTGCTGTCTCGGGTTCCGCTTGAAAACCATGGCGAGGACTTTTTGTTCCAGGAAGCGGACAAGGCCTTGTATTCGGCCAAAGCGGCCGGGCGGAACCGGGTGGCGCATCTATAGTCCTAGTCAGGCATCCACGAATTCGTCTGACATGAACTACTATGTACAAGGCTTCCTCCCCGATTCAGGTGCTGCCATGGCGCCGATCCAGCCTCACAAGGAGCCACACACGCAGATCGCTGGCATCCTTGGCTGGCTGGGCGGTTTGCAATCCATCGCCGGGAAGCGGGGCGTCAGCGAAACCCGGACAGCCAGCGGCACAGAGGCTATTACCTGCAAGCGCACATGGATCATTTCAACCACAGAAGGAGTATCGACATGAGCTGGATCATCTCTTTGATTATTGGCGGGATTGTCGGCTGGCTGGCAAGCATCATCATGAAAACCAACGCCCAGATGGGCTTGATTGCCAATGTGCTGATCGGCGTGGCCGGTTCGCTGCTGGGCTTCTGGCTCGCCGGATTGCTGGGTATCGCCCCCACGGGCGGCATCGTGCGTTTTGCTGTGGCAGTCGCAGGCGCAGTGTTGCTGATCTTCATTCTGGGCAAGCTCGGTTTCTTCAAGAAATCATCGTAACGCCAGGCGGAGAAGGCGAAGGCCACCGGCCGGGCTTGCCCGTTTCCCGGGCAGCTTGAGTCTACGGAGACCTTGCCCTCCATAATTGGACATCAACATCAACGCATCGTTGGGATTCTATGGCCATGACAGAAATCGCTTCCGTTGGAACCCCCTTGTTGTACTTGGGCTTTAGCCTGCTGGTCGTTTCGTTGCTGGCGGTCGACTTCGTGTTGCTGCGCACCCAGGGGAGCCACAAGGTTTCCGTCAAGGAGGCAGCGTGGTGGTCGGTTGTCTGGTTCGCCGCCGCGGGCGCCTTCGGCGGCTGGTTCTGGTGGTACTTGAACAATCATTTTGGCGCCAGTGTTGCCAATCAGAAGGCACTTGAGTACGCCACGGGCTATCTCATCGAGAAGGGCCTCGCGATCGAGAACGTGTTTGTCTGGATAACGATCTTTACTTACTTCTCGATCCCTGCCGAGCTGCAGAAACGGGTGCTGCTCTGGGGCGTGGTGGGAGCGATCGTGATGCGCGCGGTGCTGATCTATCTCGGTGCGCTGTTGATTCAGCAGTTCTCCTGGATTTTTTATGTATTCGGGCTGTTCCTGGTGATCACCGGCGTAAAGATGTTCCTCTTCACCGGCCACAAAAGCGACCTGGGCGAGAACGCGCTGCTGCGCTGGCTAAGGAACCATATCCCACTGACGACAAGTCTCCACGGCGAGCGGTTTGTGGCCCTTGAAGCCGGCAGGCGGGCCTTTACTCCGCTGTTTCTGGTGCTGGTGCTGGTCGAAGTCTCCGACCTGATCTTCGCCGTCGACAGCATCCCGGCGATTTTCGCGGTCACCGGCGACCCCTTCATCGTTTTCTCGGCCAACACCTTTGCCATCCTCGGGCTCCGGGCGATGTACTTCCTGCTCGCGGACGTTGCGCAGCGTTTTCACCTTATCGGCTACGGTCTGGCCACGATCGTTACGCTTGTCGGGATCAAGATGCTGATCATGGATGTATACAAGGTCCCGATCCTGTGGATGCTTGCAACGGTGGCGATTGTTCTTGCCGTTTCCATTGCCGCAAGCCTGCTGCTGCGGCCCGCCAACACACCCGGGAGCACTCATTCCGACACCAGGACGGGTTGATACCGCATCGGTAAACGGCAAGACATTCTGACCCAGAAAGCCTTTGAAACGGTCAGTATCTTGCCGCGCGCCCGCCCCGTCCTGCCCAATCCAGCGGCATTCGCATCATTGATCTTCAAATCAATTCACGGCACGATGCCCGCATGTCCCATATAAATGCTTTCTCTACCGCTTCATCGGGCCACAACCGGAGCTCCTCATGTCAGCGCTTGCAAAACAAAAGCAGATCATTGGCCTGGCGGGCTGGCTCATTGTCAGCTTTATCGCCGCGTCCATAGGGGCCGCAGCATCCATTCAGGCCGGCCCGTTCTATTCACAGCTCATTCGCCCTGACTGGGCGCCTCCGGCCTGGGTCTTCGGGCCGGTCTGGACTACCCTGTACGCCTTGATGGGAATGGCCGCCTGGCAGGTCTGGCGTGTTGGCGGCTTTCAGGCAGCGCGATTCGCGCTGGCCCTTTTCCTTGTGCAACTTGCATTCAATGCTCTCTGGAGCTGGTTGTTCTTTGTCTGGCATCAAGGAGCCCTGGCTTTCGTTGACACCCTCCTGCTGTGGACGCTGATTGTCGCAACCCTCATTGCGTTCTGGCGTATCAGCGTATTGGCGGGAGCATTGCTCATACCCTATCTGTTGTGGGTCAGCTTCGCTTCTGTGCTCAACTATTCTGTATGGCAACTCAATGCGCAGGTCCTGGGCTAATGCCCGTGCCGCCTGAAAATTCATTCCGGGAAAGACCCGTATATGCCAATGCTCGATCAGAAAATAGCGCCTCCGGTCGTGGGGGCGCTGACCGCCGCCGCAATGTGGGGCCTGGCTGCGCTGGGGCCGCAGATTACGATTCCCTCCGGGCTGAAGTACGCAGCGGTTGCAACCCTTGTCACGACAGGTCTTGCTTTCAGCGTGTCCGGCATCCGGGCCTTTCGGGCATCGCGCACCAGTATCAGTCCGCTGGCCTCCGCTCAAGGTTCGGCGCTGGTTACCGAAGGCGTCTACCGCATCTCCCGAAACCCCATGTATCTGGGTGTTGCCTGCCTGCTGCTCGCCTGGGCGGTGCACCTCTCGGCACTCCTGCCATTTGCGGGAATCATTGCGTTCATCCTGTACATCACGCGTTTCCAGATCATGCCGGAAGAGCGCGCGCTGGCAGAAACATTCGGCGAACAGTACTCAACCTACGCCGCGCGCGTGAGGCGATGGCTATAAGAGCCAGGCAGGCCGTTTCACGCCGGACGTTAAACCACACCCCATCCAAAAGGAGCTGCGCATGGCGATCCCCTGGCTTTCGGTACTGAAGATGGTTCCCTGGAGCGAAGTCATCAGCAATGCGCCCAAGGTCGCCGAAGCTGCGAAAAAACTCTGGAAGACCGCCTCCAGGGAATCGCACATGGCCGAATCACCTGCGGAGAGCACGCAACCCGCCCTTTCACCAGAGGCGCAATCCATTGCCCTGCTTCAAACGCAACTGCAGGACCTGCAGCAGCAAATGCTGGCTTCCTCGGAATTGATCAAGGCACTGGCAGACCAGAACACCCAGTTGATCGGGCGCATCGAGAACAATCGCATCAGAACGCTGTGGCTGGCGAGCGCCGTCCTCGCTCTTGGCCTAGCTGTCGGAATCCACTTTCTTGTGCAACACTGACTTGTCGCATGAAGACCGTTCAGGCGTTGTGGCGGCGCCTGTGAACCGCCACTTTGATCAGGGAGGCAGTCCATGGAAAGCGAAGCAGGCGCGGAAATCAATCAATCCGCAAAAAACCTTACCACCGCCATTTATGCGCTATATGCCGCATCATTTTTTGTCGGCATCACCGCCCTGATCGCAATCATCATGAATTACGTGAAAAAGGATGATGTGGCCGGCACCTTCCTTGAGAGCCATTTCCGGTGGCAGATCAGGACATTCTGGTTCGGCTTGCTGTGGGGCGTACTGGGAGCCATCACCACGCTCATCGTCGTCGGCTGGTTCGCGCTCGTTGCGAATGGTGTCTGGATCATCTATCGCATCGTCAAGGGCTGGCTTAATCTCAACGACAACAAGCCGATGTACGGCGTCTGAAGATTTTGTCATTCCGGCGCAATCCGGAATGACAAAATGACGAGACCTGAGGGCCAGACTGCGGCCCGGCCCTCCCGTCTCAGCGACTTGTCCGGCCAGTCGATTCCCGTTGTTTTCCCATCCAGCCGGACAACCCGCCAAAAACAGCGCGCACGCCGCGGTAGATTCTGGGCAACAGCCAGATCAGCAGCAACAGGAACAGACCGAGCAGAATCAGGAAGGGCAAAGGATGAAAAATCGCCGCCCACAGCCCGGAAACCGCCAGCGTATCTTCGCCGAACGACGCAGCCATGTTGGAGAAGGGCTCGGGCGATGCATTGATCATGGCCCGGCTGCCCGACTTGGCCAGATGCGTTCCCGCCGTCACCGTTCCGCCGAGCAGTCCCGCGGCGAGCATCCAGACCGGGTCATGATCGCCAAGTGCCAGCGCCGCCAGCAGCGCGCCGGCCGGAATGCGGATGAATCCCTGGAATCCGTCCCAGAACGAATCGACAAGAGGAATCTTGTCGGCCAGGAACTCGATCAGCCATAGCAGACCGGCAATCCCCATGATCCAGGGGTTTTCGAGAATGGACAGCGACGCCGGCAGGTCCAGATACCCCAGCCGCGCCAGGGCTCCGGCCAAAAACAGCACGGCATACAGACGCATGCCGCTGGCCCAGGCCATCCCTCCGGCCAGGGCTACGGATTGAAGGACATCCATGACTTGGGCCGGCGCCCGGAATGAGCCGGCATTTCCCGCTAGCCCTTCCGCAGCCTGCCAAAAATGAAGAGCAGGACGATGGCCCCGATCACGGAACCGATGAATCCCGCACCCTGACCAATCTGGTACAACCCGAAATACTGGCCGACGTATCCGGCCAGGAACGACCCGGCGATACCAAGCAGTATGGTCATGATGAAACCCATGTTTTCCTTGCCGGGATACAGAAGCCTGGCCACCACCCCAACGAGCAGGCCCAGTACGATCATCGATAAGACACCCATGAACAATCCCTCCTGAAAACGGCCGGATCGATTTGCGGTGCTGCCATGGCATACGGGCAAGCCTTGCAACAGCGCAGAAAGCCATTCATCGCAATTGAACGCTTACAATACAGGTTTTCGCGGGGCACCGGTTAAAATAACCCGCTTCTGGAACCAAGGAAACCACCGTGAGCAACGCCACGAAAGAAACGAATGCCGCCGCGCCGGCATCGAACTTCATCCGCAACATCATTGATGCCGACCTGGCCGCAGGAAAACACGCACAACGCCGCTGGTCCGGCACGCCCGGCCTGGCCGCCCAGCAACTGGCCGGCCCGCTGGATCCGGCCCGTATCCGCACGCGCTTCCCGCCGGAACCGAACGGCTACCTGCATATCGGCCACGCCAAGTCGATCTGCCTGAATTTCGGCCTCGCGCGCGATTATGGCGGGCGCTGCCACCTGCGGTTCGACGACACCAATCCGGAGAAGGAAGAGCAGGAATACGTCGAGTCGATCATCGACGCGGTGCATTGGCTCGGATTCTCGTGGGAAAACGACGGCGAAACCAATCTCTATTACGCCTCGAATTATTTTGACTGGATGATCGCCTGCGCCGAATACCTGATCGAATCCGGGCATGCCTACGTCGATAGCCAGAGCGCTGACGAGATGCGCCACAACCGGGGCACGCTGACCGAGCCGGGCACGAACTCGCCTTACCGCTCGCGCAGCCCGGAGGAAAACATGCTGCTGTTCCGGCGCATGCAGACCGGGGAGTTTCCGGACGGTTCGCACATCCTGCGCGCCAAGATCGACATGACCGCGCCGAACCTCAACCTGCGCGACCCGGTGATCTACCGCATTCGCCACGCCACGCATCACAACACGGGCAACAAGTGGTGCGTCTATCCGATGTACACCTTCGCGCACCCGATCGAGGACGCGCTGGAAAACATCACGCATTCCATCTGCACGCTGGAGTTCGAGGACCAGCGCCCGTTCTACGACTGGCTGCTCGATCACCTCGCGGCGGGCGGCCTGCTGCAGCGCCCGGTGCCGCAGCAGATCGAGTTCTCGCGCCTCAACCTGACTTACGTCGTGTTGTCCAAGCGCAAGCTCATTCAACTGGTCGAGGAAAAGCACGTCAGCGGCTGGGACGACCCGCGCCTGCCGACGCTGGTCGGCGCACGCCGACGCGGCTACACGCCGGATGGATTCCATCTGTTCGCCGAGCGCATCGGTGTGTCCAAGTCCGACTCGCTGATCGACTACGTGCTGTTCGAGGACTGCATGCGCGAGGTGCTCAACGAATCGGCCGAGCGCCGCGTCGCCGTGCTCGATCCCCTCAAGCTGATCATCGACAACTACCCGGCGGGCCAGAGCGAGGACTGCGTCGTCCATAACCATCCGTTCAAGCCGGAACTCGGGACGCGCATCATGCCCTTCAGCCGTGAGTTGTGGATCGAGCGCGAAGACTTCATGGAAGAACCGAGCAAGGGCTATCGCCGCCTGTTCCCCGGCAACATGGCGCGCCTGCGCCACGGCTACGTGGTCAAGTGCACCGGCTGCGACAAGGACGCGGACGGCAACGTCGTCGCCGTGCATTGCGAATACCTGCCGGATACCAAGAGCGGCACGCCCGGCGCCGACAGCGTCAAGGTCAAGGGCAACCTGCACTGGGTCTCGGCGGCGCACGCCTATCCGGCGGAAGTGCGCCTGTACGACCGCCTGTTCGCGGCGGCCGCGCCGGGGGCAGGTGACCGCGATTTCATCGATGACCTGAACCCCGACAGCGTCCGGATCATCACCGCGCAGCTCGAACCCACACTCAGGGAAGCCCAACCGGAAGCACGCTTCCAGTTCGAGCGGCACGGCTATTTCGTGGCGGACCGCGTCGATTCGAAAGCCGGCGAACCGGTGTTCAACCGCACCGTGACGCTCAAGGACTCCTGGACCAGGCCGGAAAAATAATCGGAAGCTGCCGCTGCTAGCGTTTTCCACCAAGCAGCGGCGCGTTTCCGGCTTCCCGGGACAGCATGACCATGGTCTGCATGCCGATCACGCCGTCGGCCTGAATTCCGGCCTTGCGCTGAAAACCGGCGACCAGCTGATGCAGCGGCGCTCCGGCATTCTCGTCGGTGCCGAGCAGTCCGAACAGCCAGGAAGGCGGCGCGCTCATCAAGCCCGCCAGTGACTTCTGCGACAACTGCCCGTCGCTGAGATAGCCGGGCAATGGCCTCCAGAGCAGGGTGAATTTCCCCGTCCAGTAGAACGCCAGCTGGCGCAGGCTCAGCGTCACGGATTTCCCGTCAACCCGCAAACTGGCCTGATCGTCGCTTGCCGATTCGATCACGGCATGGAATTCATGCTGATCCACGTCGCGCAGGGTCAGCACGGCGGGCAGGTTGTACTGGCGGAATTGATGCCAGCTCTTGTTCGTGGCGCTCAGGCAGCGCAGCCGGTAACGCAGCGCAAATTCACATGCCTCTTTTTCGTTGCCAGGAATCTTGTCGATTTCCCCGGGAACATCCCACAGCCTGAAAAGATCGCGGAACGCCGCAGGCTCCGCACCCGCAGAAAAATCGGCAGCACTCTCCGCTGGCACTGCGGCTTCGGCCCGTGCGACGACAGGACGCTCCGGTTTGTTTGCGAGCAACTCAGGCAGACTCGGTGTTGCCGATGGCAGAAAGTGCCATAGCAGACCGCCGGAAACTGCCAGAACAGCCGCGGCCAGTGCCCCCAGACGCCAGTCGGAAGGCGCCCTGCGTCGTGATGGCGGCAGCGCATCGCCGAATGCTTCACGCGCCGCATTGCGCACGATGCTCCGGCTGACAACCCGGCGATTCTCGACATAGGCGCCGAGCAGGGCGCGGTCGCACAACACGTTGATCAGGCGCGGCACGCCCTGCGTGCGCGCAAAGACTTCTTTAAGTGCGGCGCGCGGGAACATGGCCGCAGCGGCCTCCGGTCTGGCACCGGCCGTCGCCAGACGGTGGCCGATGTAGCGCGCCGCTTCCTGCGCCGACAGGGGCTCCAGGTGGTAGCGGGCCACGATGCGTTGCGACAGCTGCTGCAACTCGTCGCGCGCCAGCAGGGTACGCAACTGCGGCTGGCCGATCAGGATGATCTGCAGCAGCTTGTGTTCGGTCGTTTCCAGGTTGGTCAGCAAACGGATCTGCTCAAGCACTTCCATCGACAGGTTCTGCGCCTCGTCGATGACCAGCAGCGCATTGCGCCCGGTCGCGTGAATCTCGAGCAGACGAGCGTTGATCAGGTCGGTCAGTTGCTTGATGCTGGCCTCGCCCGACGGACGCTCGATGCCGAATTCATCGCAGACGGTAGCCAGCAATTCGGCCGACGAGATTTTCGGGTTGAAGATGAACGCCGTCTGATACTGCTCGGGGACCAGCTTCAGGAAATGCCGGCACAGCGTCGTCTTGCCCGTGCCGATCTCGCCGGTGAGCATGATGAAACCGCCCTTCTGCGACGTGCTGTACAGCAAGTGCGCCAAGGCTTCCTCATGCTTCGCGGTCAGGTAAAGAAAACTCGGATCGGGGGCAATCGAGAACGGGGATGAGGATAGTCCGAAAAATTCGAGATACATGTCAGTGCACCGTCCTGTTGGCGCGATAACCCTTGTAAGTCACCACGATTCCGGTCGGAGTGATCTGCTCGATGGCCATGCCCGAGGCCGTCACATCCCCCTCGCGTGCGGCGCGGCCTTCGATGACCACCATGCGATCGGCAGGCCGTGAGGAATAGACGTGCGCGGCAATCGGGATAGCCTGCACCTGACGCAACAACTCGGGCGGCATTTCGGTTGCGGGGCTGACTGCCTGCGCGGGCACCGGCTGAGGCACAACGGCTGAAGGCTGTGCAGGCGCCGCCGGTACGGGAACGGAGGAAACAGGCGGCTTTTCCGCGGGAACCGAAGAGGATTTTTGCGCAGCCTTGAGTTCTGCCTCATACGCTTGCACCCGTGGTGACACAGGCGGGGCCGGAGGCGGCTGAATCGTGGCATTCCTGGCGACGACAGCGTTACCGGGCTGCATTTCAGCACGTACTTCCGGCTGTACCGTCCTGACCGTGGGAACCGGAATCGGCTGCATGACCGGAGCGGTTTGCGGCGCAGGTGTCGACGACATGGCCGGTTCCGGTTGCGGCGTCGCCGGCACAGCGGCTGGAGCGGGATTCGCCGCAATCACAAGCGGGGAACTTGCGGCAGATTGCGGTCCACGACCATCCAGAACGAAATAGGCTGCCACGCCTGCCAGAACAAGCAACCCCGCCCCGGCAATCAACCACCCAGAGGAAGATGCCTCACGACGCTCAGGGCTCGCAATTGTTGCAGGTTGTGCCTGCCGGATCTCGCCTCCCGCCAGCCTGGCTCGTTCCTCGCTGGATTTTTTTAGCGCTTCAAGAATGTAGGACATGGTTGTGCATTGAAATGCGGCCGGAATTGAAATATCTGGGTTCGTTGCTTGAACCGCGAGAGTATCCGCGCCACGCGTCATTCAGTCAAACGCACTGCGCAGAAAATCTGCCATGCGCGCAAACAGCGTCGGTGAGAAAATACGCTGCCCTGAAAAACGAAGCCTCTCCAAGACCTCAAGGAATACCGATGACCTTTATCGAATCCCTCAACGCCGCCTGGCATAAGAACAATTCCCTGCTCTGCGTCGGCCTGGATCCCGACCCGGCCAAATTCCCGGCCCACCTGGAGGGAACGCCGGGCGCCATCTTCGAATTCTGCAAGCTCATCGTCGACGCCACCGCTGACACGGTCTGCTGCTTCAAGCCGCAGATTGCCTATTTCGCGGCGCATCGCGCCGAAGAGCAGCTGGAAGCATTGATCGCGCACATCCACGCAAACCATCCCGGCATTCCTGTAATCCTCGACGCCAAGCGCGGCGACATTGGCAGCACCGCCGAACAGTACGCCGTCGAGGTCTTCGAGCGCTACCGGGCCGACGCCATCACGGTCAATCCATACATGGGCAAGGATTCGGTCGATCCCTATCTGGCCTACCCGGACAAGGGGGTGATCCTGCTCTGCCGCACCTCCAACCCCGGCGGCAGCGATCTGCAATTTCTCGACGTCGGCGGAAAGAAGCTGTACGAGCATGTCGCTGAACTTGTCGCGACGAAATGGAACACCACCGGCCAGTGCGCGCTGGTGGTCGGTGCCACCTTCCCGGGCGAAATCGCGCAAGTACGCAAGATCGTCGGCGACCTGCCGCTACTCGTTCCGGGCATCGGAGCCCAGGGTGGTGATGTGCAGGCGACGATGCAGGCCGGACGCACGGCCAACGGCACCGGGCTGATGATCAACTCGTCGCGTGCCATTCTTTACGCGGGCAAAGGCGAAGATTTCGCCGAAGTCGCACGCCGCGCCGCCATCGAGACGCGGGACCTGATCAACCGCTATCGCTGACTTGAACCAGGCCCTGCCGGAATGACGGGTTATTGAAGCCTGACCGGCCTCCCGCATTCCGCCGACTCGTACAGGGCGCGTACCAGTGCCACCGAATTGCGCGCCTGCTCGCCGCCGACCGGCATCGGCGCGCCGTTGCACAGGGCGACCACCATCTGCTCGATCTGCCGCTGGTGTCCCTCGAAACCGATAATGTTCGAGGCTCCCGCTCCGGTTTTCACGGTATTGGCGGCTGCCTGCGCCAGAATTTCCGCATCTTCCGGCCGTACGTCGCGGAACTCCCAGCGCACGACTTTTTCGTCCTCCAGCGCCACCGATCCAAGTTCGCCGCAGATTTCGATGCGCCGCTCCCAGCCGGGATAAGACGCGGTCGTCGCCTCGATCGCCCCCAGGGCGCCATCGGAAAAACGCAGCGCCGCGCAGGCCGTATCCTCGGCTTCGATACCCAGATGCACGCGGCGGGTTTTCCAGGCGAAGATCTCCGACGGCATGCCGGCCAGCCATTGCAGCAGGTCGATGGCATGGATCGACTGGTTGATCACCGCGCCACCACCATCCATCCCCAGCGTGCCTTTCCAGCCGGAATAATACTGGGCGCTGCGATGCCATTTGATGTAGGCGCTGCACAGGCACAGGCGGCCGAAGCGGCCGGCGTCGAGCGCGGCTTTCAGCACGCGGGCGCCTTCCGTGAAACGTGCCTGGAAAATGCATTCGACCTGCACTCGCGCAGCCCGGGCGGCGTCGAGCATGGCATCCACGCGCGGCAGGTTGATCTCCAACGGTTTTTCGACGAGCAGGTGCTTGCCGGCTTGAATGGCCTGCAATGCCGGCTCCAGATGTGCGCCGCTCGGGGTGAGGATGCACACGACCTGGATGTCCGGGCTGTCGAAGAAGGCCGCCGGATCATCGGTCGCCAGCGGGATCGCGTATTGGTTCGCGAATTCACGGGCTTTCGTTTGCGTGCGGCCGAGCACGCCGACCAGTTTCAGGTCGTACTGCCCGCCCAGAGCACGGATGGCTTGCGCGTGGTTATGCGCGATGACGCCCGTCCCGACCAGTCCGAAACCGATGCTTCCTGACAATCCGTTCATGCCCCTTCCTCCGTTTTTTCGTCAAAATTTATCCGCAGCAACACGCATCCTAGTGTTCTCGCTTTGGCAAAACAATCCTGGCGCAATCGTACCGGCAATCCGGTAGACTGGCTGCGGCCAAACAAGAAACGACACAGAATCGCCATGGAACTCGTCATCCGGATCATCGGCATCATCACCCCCGTCCTGATCATTTCAGCCTTCGGCTACGCCTATGCCCGGCTACGCCAGCCGGACATGACCTGGATCAACCGCCTGAGCACCGATCTGCTGTATCCGCTGCTCATCTATACCGCCATGGCTTCCAAGGATTTCCGCATCCTCGACTACCTGCCGCTGATCCTCGGCGGGCTGGGAATACTTGCCGGTTCCGGGCTCATCGCCTGGTGGGTAGCGCGGCTGCTCAACTACAACCGGCATGCCTTCATTCCGTCCATGATGTTTACCAACGTGGCCAACATGGGCCTGCCGCTGACCCTGTTCGCCTTCGGCCACGAGATGCTGCCGGCCGCCGTGTCGCTGTTCATGATTTTCAGCCTGGTGCACTTCACCATCGGCATCCGCATCTGTTCGCCCCAAGCCAGCATGAAGGGTATCCTCAGCGGCCCGATGCTGTGGGCCATGATCGGCGGCGTGGCATCCAGCCTGGTGGGATTCACGCTCCCCGAATGGCTGGCCTCCAGCACCCGCATGCTTGGCGACGCGGCCATTCCGCTCGGACTGTTCACGGTCGGCATGGGGTTTGCCACGTTTCGTGTCGAGCGCTGGAGCATCGGCATCGTCGGCGCTGTTCTGTGTCCGCTCTCCGGCCTGCTGATCGCCTGGCCGCTCGTCCAGTTGCTCCCCCTGAACAAGCCCATGCAGGGCGTCCTGCTGCTCTATGCCGCCCTGCCCCCGGCGGTGATGAACTACATCTTTGCCGAACGCTACCAGCAGGATCCCGGGCTGGTCTCGGCTATCGTCGTCGTCGGGAACATCGCTTCGCTGTTCTTCGTCCCGCTGGCGCTGTATCTGGCAATATGACACTGCCTTCGAATACTTTCACCAGACTATCCCAAAGGAGAATCAGAAATGGCTGACTCATACGCGCGTGTCGCAATCGTCACCGGCGCTTCCTCGGGTATCGGAGAAGCGACGGCCAGAAAATTCGTGTCATCCGGTTTTGGCGTGGTCGGTCTGGCACGCAATGCAAAAAAACTGGCGGCACTGGAGCAGGAACTGGGTAGCGGATTCCGTGGCGTTGCCGGCGACGCGACTGACAACACCGTGCTGGACGCGTTGTTCGCCACAGCCGACCGAGATTTTGGCAAGGCGGCGGACATCGTCGTGGCCAACGCCGGCAGCGGGCTGAAGGGGTCGGTCAAGGACGCCGACCTGACACAGTTCGAGGAGATGTTCAGGGTGAACGTGAGCGCCACGCTCGCCTTGCTGCAGAAAGCCGCGCGCCGCATGTTCGAGACCCAGCAACACGCCTTTCCGAAAGCTGCAGCGGATATCGTGATCATCGGCTCGGTGGCGGGACGGAACATTTCGGCATTCAGCGCCGTGTATGGATCGACCAAGTTTGCCGTGCGCGGCCTGGCGGAAGGTTTGCGCCGCGAAGTCGCGACGAAAGGCGTGCGCGTAACCCTGATCGAACCGGGCATCGTCCGAACCGGCTTCCAGGCGGCGGCAGACTACAGCGACGAGATGGTGCAAGGATTCGAGGACAAGTTCGGTCCACTGCTCTCAGCGGAAGATGTGGCCAACTCGGTGCATTATGTCGTCACGCAGCCGCCGCACGTGCATGTCAGCGACATCATGATCCGTCCGACGCGGCAAGACTATCCTTAACGATTCTAACGCTCAGTCGAGTTTTGCCAGCCTGGACTTGGCCAGCGGCGGATTCTTGGAGAAATACCTGCGGATACCGGCAATGATCGCCTCGGCCATCTTTTCCTGATAGGCCTCATCGTTCAGACGCTTTTCCTCTTCCGGGTTCGAGATGAACGCGGTTTCGATGAGGATGGACGGAATGTCCGGCGCCTTGAGCACGGCGAATCCGGCCTGCTCGACGCTGGCCTTGTGCAGGCGGTTGATGCCGCCGAGTTCGCCAAGCACTTCCTTGCCAAGCTTGAGGCTGTCATTGATGGTCGCCGTCTGCGACAGGTCGAGCAGCGTGCGCGCCAGCATCGGATCCTTGACGTCGATATTGACGCCACCGATCAGGTCGGCGGCGTTCTCCTTCTGTGCCAGGTAGCGGGCGGCGGAACTCGATGCACCGTTCTCCGACAAGGCAAACACGGAGGACCCGTTGGCATCCGGCCGGACAAAGGCGTCTGCGTGGATCGACACGAACAGGTCGGAGCGGATGCGCCGCGCCTTCTGGACACGGACATGCAGCGGTACGAAATAATCGGTATCCCGGGTCAGCACGGCGCGCATGTTCGGTTCGGCATCTATTTTCGCCTTCAGGCGCCTGGCGATGGCCAGCGTGACGTGCTTCTCGTAGCTGCCGCCTCGCCCGATGGCACCGGGATCTTCACCCCCATGCCCCGGATCCAGGGTAATGGTCACCAGGCGATCCACCACCGGCTTGCCGGGTCGCTTGCGCTCGGCTTTGGCCACCTCGGTTGCGTCCTGAGGCTTTTCGGCATCGTTGCCCGGCAGGTCCGGAGTTTCGTTCTTCTGCAACAACTGCATCAGCGGGTCCGGCGGCTCCAGCGGATACACATCCAGCACCAGACGGTGGCCGTAATTCCCGACAGGTTGCAATTCGAAGACCTGTGGTTTGACCTCGTTTTTCAACTCCATGACCAGGCGCACCACGCCCGGTTTGAAGCGCCCGGCACGCAACAGCTTGATGTTGGGGTCATCCGGAGAAATCTTGTCCGCCAGGCCATCCAGCACACCATTGAATTCGATGCCTTCGAGATCGACCACCAGCCGGTCCGGGTTCTTGATCGTGAAGTGGGAAAACTTCAGCGGCGCGCCGAGTTCGATGGTGACACGGGTGTAATCCGCCGCCGGCCAGACGCGCACGGCCAGTACGCCGGACTGACGGCCAACGGCCGCCTGACCCAAGGGACTTACCAACAGGAGCAGCGAAGCGCCGGCGAACTTGATCAGGCCGCGCCGTCCGGGACGAGGTTGCGCAGTGCGTTCAGACATGCGCGCCCCCGTTCGCTGTTCGCGCGCAGGTCGAGAACCCGCCCGCCCGCCCGAGCATCCGCCGGAAAACGGAAAACGAATGCGAGATCGGCCGGCGGCACATACCCGGCCGCCTTGTCTGGCCATTCGACCAGACAGACGGAATCGTCGCGGAAATATTCGTCCAGACCGGCATCGGAAAACTCTTCAGGATCGTTGAATCGATAAAAATCAAAGTGATACAAGTATATGCTCGAAACTACGTAAACTTCAACCAGCGTATAGGTAGGGCTTTTCACTGGTCCGGTGTGTCCCAATGCGCGCAGCAGGGCGCGCACCAGCGTGGTCTTGCCGGCACCCAGATCGCCATCGAGCCAGATCACCATGCCCGGCGCCAGAAGCGGTGCGAGCTTTCCGCCCAGCGCGATGGTTGCCTCCTCGCCGGGCAGTTCCAGGGTTAACGCGTGGGATTCCTGAAAGGAATTAAGATGGGGGCTATGCAAATGAATCACTCCTCGACGAATGCAGCTCCGAAATCGACGACCCGTGCCATCGACACGAGCGGACTGGTCGAAAAGGTCAGGCAGTGGGGCGCGGAACTCGGTTTCGCTTCCGTGGGCATTGCCCGGGCCGATGTTTCCGAAGCGGCCAGCAAATTGCAACGCTGGCTTGAACTCGGGCGCCACGGGGAGATGGATTATATGGCCAAACACGCCGCGCTGCGCGCCAGCCCGGAATCTCTGCATCCCGGAACGATATCGGTCATCTCGGCCCGCCTGCCCTACTGGCCGCGCGCCGCGGCAGGCGACAGTGTGCTCGCCAACCCTGATCTCGGCTACGTCTCGCGCTATGCGCTCGGCCGCGATTACCACAAGAGCGTGCGCAACCGGCTGCAGAAACTGGCGGACCGGATCGGTAACGAGATGGCCGCACGCTACCCAGGCTTCCCATTCGACTATCGTGTGTTTTCCGACTCCGCCCCGGTGATGGAGGTCGAATTCGCCCGCCAGTCCGGCATCGCCTGGCGCGGCAAGCATACCTTATCGCTGACCCGGCAAGGCTCGTGGCATTTCCTCGGTGAAATCTACACCAGTCTCCCGCTCCCGCCGGACCACCCCACCGAGGAACATTGCGGCTCCTGCACCCGGTGCATCGAGGCATGCCCGACCGCGGCCATCGTCGCTCCCTACGAAGTAGATGCCCGCCGATGCATCTCCTACCTGACGATCGAACTGCGCGGCTCCATCCCCGTAACGCTACGGCCGTTGATCGGCAACCGCATCTACGGTTGCGACGACTGCCAGCTCTGCTGCCCCTGGAATCGCTTCGCCCAAATCGGGGATCCTGATTTCGCCGTGCGCAACGGGCTGGATGCCGCCCCGCTCATTGAACTGTTTGCGTGGAACGCACCGGAATTCGAACAACGCCTGGCCGGCAGCGCGATCCGGCGCATCGGTCACGAGCGCTGGCTGCGCAACATCGCCGTCGCACTGGGCAACGCGGCGCCTTCACCTGCGATCCGGAAGGCGCTCGACGCGCGCCGCGACCACCCGTCTCCAATCGTGCGCGAGCACGTCGCCTGGGCTTTGTCCCAGATAGGGACGCCAACAAAGAAAGACGCTTGATTTTCAGGAGTTTTCCGATAGTATGTAGTAGGCATGCTGTGACGTTGCACGCCGGTCTTGTCCGGAAATCCCTGGCCACGTCACATGGCATCGCGCGAAACCAGGCCGGCCCGGTCGTATCCGCCGGCCTCTGAAACAAGGCAAACCCGTCGAAAGACGGCGACGCAAAGTCACCGGCCTAAAGCCTCATCGGCAACGGCAGCGGGACTACCAGAAATTGGGGTCGATCGTGATTCGTTTCTTCAGGAACCCGCTTGCCGTCCGTCAGAAAGCGCTGACCTTTCAGCCGTCAGGCCCTCACGTCCAGACCACCACTGTCGATCATCCAAGGGTAAACTGGCAAGTATTCCCATGAGGGCAAGATCATGACCCCTTCCTCCGCGAAATCGAACCGCGTTGTCTCGCTGAACGGACTGGGCCGCAGCCGCAGCCCGGGGCAGCGCATTCTCGGCGAATGCCGCGACCAGCTGGTTAGCGGCCTGAGCGACTGGCTGCGCGAGGTGGCCACACCGGTTTCCGAAGAACTTTTTGTCCTCGCCGATTCCACCCGCGACCGGCTGCAACAAACACGCTATCTCGATCTGCGCGCCGACATCGAGAAGGACTGGCAGCACCTCGTCGAAACATTCCGCCGCGACCTGTCGGCTGAAGCCGAACGTTGCCTGGATCCCGAAGCCCAGGAAGGCCAGGCACCGCAAGCCGCGCTGGAAATCCCGGATTTCGAGGGCTTGCAACTGATGGACGACGCTGATCTCTCCGAACATATCGTCCTCCGCGAATTCTCTGCCCAGCTTTCCGAAACCTGCGACGACGAACTGTACACACTCAACCGCCGGGTCGCCGTTCTGCTCGGACAGGAAGAACTCTCCGACAACATGCCGAACCCGCTGGCGCCGCCGGTCATCTGCCGTGCGCTTTCGGATTCCTGCTCCACAATTGGCGCCGATGCCGAATCGCGGCTGCTTCTCCTGCGCCGTCTGGAACGACATCTGCACGCGGCACTGCCGGCGGTTTACCAGCAGATCAACGCCTACCTGATCGAGCGCGGGATACTGCCCGACCTCAAACGCACCTACCGCAGGAATGCACAGGCGGCAGGCAGCTCTGCCGCATCAGGGGCTTCCGGACAGGAGCAGGCCTCCCTGCCTTCAGCAAGCAGCGCCGCTGCGCCGCTGCAAGGAGAAGCCATACTGGATGCCCTGCAGCGCATGGCCCTGGCGCGTTCCAGCCAGCCCCTGCTCGGCATGCCGGCCGGAATCGCCGGGAGCATGAACATGATGCCGCCCGTCCAGCCGGGCCAGACCATCCCCGCAGTGCCAACAACTGGCGCTCCCCTCGACACGGCGGCAATCAATCCGCTTCTGATCTCTTCGCTGCATGAATGGCAGCATGCTCCGGTCATCAACCCGGGCGGTGCAATCATCAATCAGGTACGCCTGGTACGCGATTCCGAAGGTGCAAAACAGGCCAGCGGTCTGGAAGCGGTGACGATGGATATTGTCGCCATGCTCTTCGACTTCATCTTTGATGACACACGCATCCCGGTGGCCATCAAGGCCTTGATCAGCAGGCTGCAAATCCCGGTGCTCAAGGTTGCCATGCTCAACCCGGGCTTTTTTGCCGACCGCCAACACCCGACGCGCCGCTTTCTGAGCAGCATTTCGGGAATTTCGATCCGCTGGGGCAGCGCGGTCGACGAAAGCGATCCTTTCTACGCCAAGCTGGCCGAAATCATTGATCGTATCCAGTCCGAGTTCGAGGAGGATGTCGATATATTCGGCACGGCGCTCGAGGAACTGGCGACATTCGTCGACGAGCGCGAGGCGGAGGAGGACGACACGGCACTGGCCGCAGCAAACATCGTCATCCGCCATGAACAGGAGGCCGAGGCCTGGGAGCGCGCACAACGTACGGTGAGCGCTTTCCTGAAGGACAGTCCACAGCCTGCTGCCCTGGAAAAATTCCTTGGCGAGCTCTGGGCAGCCGTGTTGCAGGCCGTCGCAATCGGCGGCGAGGAAACCGAGGCGGACTGGATTGCGGCCACCGAGGTCATGAAGGATCTGGCCTGGAGCATCGAACCGAAAAAAGCGCCCGATGACCGCCTGAAACTGATCAGCCTGCTACCGAGACTGTTGGCCAGCCTCAACAAGGGGCTGGACCGGACCGACGCCTCTCCGGAGCAACGCACCGCCTTTTTCGACACCCTGGTGAAATTCCACTCTGCCGCACTGAAGGGAGAAATTCCCGCCGAACATTCCGGCGAGATCGAATCAACGGCCCCGCAAGAGGAAGCCTCTGCCAAATCCCTCTCCGAGGAAGGCGATCTGCTGGTTACGCGCAGCGTCGACAACGGCGTTCAGGTTGAAGAAGTCATTCTGGTGGGGGCCAGTCCGGTCTGGCGCGCGAGCGACCGCGAGATCTTCCGTCAGGTCAGCGAATTGCGACGCGGCGACTGGGTGGAGTTCGTTGACGACGAGGGCAACGTCAATCGCGAACGCCTCAACTGGATCAGTCCACAGCGCGGCATTCTGCTGTTCAGCAATCATCGTTCGGCCAAAGCCATCTCGATCGCACCTGACGCGTTAGCGCGGCAGATACGTGACGGCAAGGCCGCCATCGTGCATGACGAGGCAATTTTCGAACGGGCCTTGAGTGGCGCGCTGGAATCGCTCGGCGCCGCCTGATCGGTGCAACGGAGCCTGGGCGAAGGCACTGCAGGCGCTCAGCCCGACACTGGGTTCAGCGCGCTATGGGACGTTGCGGATCGGCGCACCACTCGCTCCATGAGCCGGCGTACAACCGTGCGCCGGGCAGGCCGGAAATTTCCATGGCCAGCAGGTTGTGACAGGCCGTCACTCCGGAACCACAGTACATGACCGCCTGAGCAGGTTCCACGCCGGCAAGAAGCCCAAGAAATTCCTGACGCAGTTCTGCTGCAGGCCGGAAACCGCCTTCCGCATCAAGGTTGTCGCGAAAGAAACGGTTGCGCGCCCCCGGAATATGTCCGCCGACCGGGTCCATCGTTTCGTTTTCCCCACGAAAGCGATCCGGCCCGCGCGCATCCACCAGACAAAAAGCGTTCACGTCCAGATTGGCCTGTACCTCATCGACATCGACCGTCCAGGCGCGCAGATCCACTTCGAACACAGCCGGCGCAGACTGCGGACGGGCGGTCTGCAATGGATAGCCCAGGCGCATCCAGCAGCCGATGCCACCATCGAGAACCGCGACGCGGTCATGGCCCAGCCAGCGCATCAGCCACCACAGGCGCGCGGCATACATGCCGCCATCGTCGTCATACACCACCACCTGGGTCTGACGCGATACTCCCGCTGCACCAAGCTTGCCTGCCAGCCGCTGCGGATCTGGAAGCGGATGACGACCGTTCCGTCCGTTCATTGTTCCGGAAAGATCGCGATCGACATGCATGAAAAAAGCCCCGGGCAAATGCCCGCGGGCATAGGCCATGTCTCCGTAGGTCACGTCGGCAAGCTGATGGCGGCAATCGAAAACCCGCCACTCCGGATCATCCAGATGCCCTGCCAGCTCCTCGCAGGAAATCAGGGTGGAGTACGTCACCTTGCGGCACCGTCGGAATCAAGCCAGGTGACTGCATCCTCACCATTGTCGAAGACCCGCATTTCGGCACTGACGAACATATGCGACAGCCAGGCGCTCCACGCGACCCACTGGCTTTGAGTGATCACGGCGATACGGTTGAAATCGTTTCGATGGGCCCGCGCAAAGACTAGATCCTCCCACGCCACGTCGAGCGTGAAGTCCGCCATCTCGCGCAAATCGAAGAGGAGATCAACCGGCCCCTGAAACTTGACCTTGTAGTTGACCATGTCCTCGAACTCTTTGAAGTCCGCCAGGGTGAACTCGCCGTAAACATTGACGTTGACCCGGTGGTTCTGATGCTGGATAACAATCATGACAGCCCCTCCTATGACTATCGGGAGTGTAACATCAGTCTTGTTCAGCCGGATTCGCCCGGGAAAACCACGATGCGGCCATCCCGCTGGCGATAATCACCAGAATCGCAATCCACGAACCGGTAGACAGGATTTCGCCCCAGATCAGCATGCCGAAGATACTGGCGAAGATCACCGTGGAATAGGCCAGGCTGGCCGACATCAGCGTCTTGCCGCGCTTGTAGGCCCGCGTCATCGCCAACTGGGCCAGCGTGCCGAATGAGCCAACGCCCAGAAGAAGCAAGCCTCCTCGCCAGTCGATGGCATGCAACTCGAAGAACATCATCCATACCGTTCCTGCAATCGTCGACACGAGCGCGAAATAAAACACCGTTCTTTCTTCCAACTCTCCGCGTTCGCCCAGTTCCTTCACGTTGAAATAGGCCATGCCGGCGACCATGCCGCTGGCCAGACCGATGACTCCGCCAAACAACTGCTCGGCATGGAAGGTCGGGCGCAGCAACAGGATCACCCCGACAAATCCCAGCACAAGGGCAAAAATCATCTGCCCGCGCAACCGGGTCTTGCCCATCAGCGCCAGATACACCGCAAGAAACAACGGAGAGGTGTAGGAAAGGGTGACCGCGGTCGCCAGCGGAAGCAGGCTGATCGCGTAGAAATACAGCATCAGCGATATGCACCCGCTGACACTGCGGCTTACGTGCAACTTCCAGAGCGGCGTGGGAACCGGAATGCTGCGCACCCTGAGCAGCAGCAACATGAACAGCAGGTTGATCAGGGAACGGTAAAACACGATCTCGCCTGCCGAATACTGCACGGACGCCAGCTTGACGCAAACGCCCATGCAGGCGAAGAAAAAGCTGGCGGCGATCATCCATAGCGACTGCATGGTTTTTCCAGATAGAGAACACGCTGCCCGCACGACTGAAAAGAAGCAAGGCAGCTTTTTGATGAGAGTCTGTATTCTATCCCGGGACATATCCTTTCCAATTGACCATAGTGCTATTCTTAGGCTATTTTTCACGGTTTAAGCCGATTCCAAGCCATGGCCCGCCCCCACGCAAACACTCCGGAAACTGATACTTCCTCTTCGCACGCTCCACGTGTTGCCGCAGAAATGAAGTTCGAAGCGGCACTCACGGAGCTGGAACAAATCGTTCAGAACATGGAAAACGGACAGCTTTCCCTGGAGGATTCGATTGCGGCCTACCGCCGCGGCAGCGCATTGCTCAAGCATTGCCAACAGCAACTCAGCGAAGCGGAACGCAAGATACAGATTCTTGAAAACGAATCCTTGCGCGACTTCGACCCGGCTCGCGGGGAATCCACATGATCATGGACACCCCTCCAGCAAGCGCTCCGCTCCCTTTTCCGGAGTGGATGAATGCCGTCCAGCATCGCATCGAAGCCGCCCTATCACGCCTCTTGCCTCCGGAAGAAGCCATACCGGCCCGCCTGCACCAAGGCATGCGCTATTCCTGCCTGAATGGCGGAAAAAGGGTACGCCCGCTGCTGGCATTTGCCGCAGGAGAGCTCTTCCATGCCACGCCGGAAAAGCTGGAAATCGTTTCCTGTGCCGTGGAAATGATTCACGCCTACTCGCTGGTCCATGATGACCTGCCGTGCATGGACAACGACGTACTGCGCCGCGGA
Organism: uncultured Propionivibrio sp.; assembly: GCA_964563685.1. Lineage (GTDB taxonomy): Bacteria > Pseudomonadota > Gammaproteobacteria > Burkholderiales > Rhodocyclaceae > Propionivibrio. The sequence goes on along the minus strand of CAZLXL010000011.1, from coordinate 32,363 downwards.
CGTCCAACCTGCCACGTCGAATATGGCGAGGCCACCGCATTGCTCGTCGGTGACAGCCTGCAAACCCTGGCATTCGAAATCCTGGCCAGAGAAAAACTCGGCGCACCGGATACCCAGCTTGAAATAGTGCGCGTGCTGGCCCATGCCAGCGGCTCCATGGGTATGGCGGGTGGACAGGCCATCGATCTCGGCGCCGTCGGCCGCACCCTTGAACTGCCTGAACTGGAGCTCATGCATGCCCTGAAAACGGGCGCGTTGATTCGTGCGGCCGTCATGCTCGGCGCCCTGTGCGGAGAGCGGCTTGAACCGGAAACGCTTGCCGCGCTTGATCGATTTGCCAAGCGGGCCGGACTGCTTTTCCAGGTCATCGATGACATCCTCGACTGCACCGCGAGCACGGCAACGCTGGGGAAGACGGCCGGGAAGGACTCAGCCGCGGACAAACCGACCTATGTCGGCCTGATGGGACTGGAGCAAGCCCGGGAGTTTGCCGGGGATCTCAGGGAACAGGCATTGGTGGCGCTGGAGATTTTTGGCAAACCGGCACAGCGTCTGATCGATTTGACCGACTTCATCAGCCAACGCAAGTTCTAGTTGCCTACTGCAAGCGCCCGGAAGCGTTCGCCAAACATGCAGGACAATGACACACCATGAACACTTATCCTCTGCTCGACACAATCAGCGAGCCCGCACAGCTTAGAGAACTGGAGCGCAAGCAACTGCCGCAGCTGGCCGAGGAGTTGCGCAACTTTCTTGTCGAATCCGTATCGCGCACGGGCGGACATCTGTCGTCCAATCTGGGCACCGTCGAACTGACCATCGCGCTGCATTACGTTTTCAACACCCCGCATGATCGGCTGGTCTGGGATGTCGGCCACCAGACCTACGCCCACAAGATACTCACCGGCCGCCGGGAAGGCATGGCCCGCCTGCGCTCGCACGGCGGCGTCTCGGGCTTTCCCAAGCGAAACGAGAGCCCGTACGACACCTTCGGAGTCGGACATTCGTCGACTTCGATCTCCGCCGCCCTCGGCATGGCTGTTGCCGCCAAACTGAGCGGCGAAGAGCGCCGAACAGTAGCCATCATCGGCGACGGGGCCATGTCGGCCGGCGAAGCGTTCGAAGCGCTGAACAACGCCGGCGTGGCCGACGCCAACATGCTCGTCATCCTCAACGACAACGACATGTCGATCTCTCCTCCTGTCGGCGCACTCAACAAATACCTGGCCCGCATGCTTTCCGGCAGCACATTCAATGCGGCGCGGCGGGCCGGAGAAAAAGTGCTTGGCGTATCCCCTTCGCTGCTCGAATTCGCCAATCGTGTCGAAGAACACGTCAAAGGCCTGCTCACGCCCGGCACCCTGTTCGAGGAACTCGGTTTCAACTACATCGGCCCGATTGACGGACACGATCTCGACTCGCTGGTACCCACGCTGCAAAACCTGCAGAGGCTCAAGGGACCACAGTTCCTGCACGTCATCACGCGCAAGGGGCAAGGCTACAAGCTTGCTGAAGCCGATCCCATCCTGTATCACGGCGTTTCGAAATTCCAGCCGGAGATCGGGATCGAAGGCGGCAAACCCGGCGGCAAGCCGACTTACGCCCAGATTTTCGGCGAATGGCTGTGCGACATGGCCAGCGCCGACAACAAATTGATCGCCATCACGCCGGCCATGGGCGAAGGCTCAGGCATGATCGGATTTTCCGAGCGTTTCCCGGAACGCTATTTCGATGTCGGGATTGCCGAACAGCACGCCGTCACCTTTGCCGCGGGCCTGGCGTGCGAGGGCATGCGCCCGGTCGTGGCCATTTACTCGACCTTCCTGCAACGCGGCTACGACCAGTTGCTGCACGATGTCGCACTGCAGAACCTGCCGGTTGTCTTCGCTCTCGACCGCGGCGGTCTGGTTGGCGCCGACGGGCCAACCCACCATGGCGCGTTCGACCTGTCCTATCTGACATGCATTCCGAACATGGTGGTAATGACGCCCGGCGACGAAGCGGAATGCCGCAAGATGCTGACCACCGCATTCCGCCACTCCGGTCCCTGCGCCGTGCGCTATCCACGAGGAACCGGCCCCGGGATTCCCGCAGGCAAGGCCCTGGACGAACTGCCACTGGGACGCGGAGAAATCCGCCGGCGCGGCAAGAAGGTGGCCCTCCTGTCTTTCGGCAGCATGCTGGCGCCCGCACTCCAGGCCGCCGAAGAACTCGATGCCACCGTGGCCAACATGCGCTTCGTCAAGCCGATCGATCGCGAACTCATTCTCGAACTGGCGCGGGAACATTCGCTGCTGATCAGCATCGAAGAAAATGTGCTGATCGGCGGAGCCGGCTCGGAAGTCGCCCGCGTACTGGACGATGCCGGAAGTACAGTGCGCTTCGCCAGGATGGGGCTCCCCGACCATTTCATCGATCACGGCGACCAGACCCGTCTGCTTGCGGAGGTCGGCCTCGACAAGGCCGGAATCATCCATACCGTACACACCTGTCAGGACCAATAATGAATACCCCAACCAGCGCGTCCACAATGGTGGACGTCCAGAACCTTGCCGACACCCGGCAGATCGCCATCAACCGGGTGGGCATCAAGGCAATTCGCCACCCGGTCCGCGTTCTCGACCGGACGGGCGGAGTACAGCACACCATCGCCGTATTCAACATGTACGTCAGCCTGCCGCACAATTTCAAGGGCACGCACATGTCGCGTTTCGTGGAAATTCTGAACAGCCACGAACGGGAAATCTCGGTGGAAAACTTCCCGACCATGTTGAGCGAAATGGTCAGGAAACTCGAGGCGGCAACCGGCCACATCGAAATGAATTTCCCCTACTTCATCAACAAGTCCGCGCCAGTTTCCGGGGTGCAGAGCCTGATCGACTACGACGTGACGCTGATCGGCGAAATTTGTCATGGCGAAATCGCCTCGACGATCAAGGTCGTCGTCCCGGTCACCAGCCTGTGTCCGTGCTCCAAGAAAATTTCCGAGCGGGGAGCGCACAATCAGCGTTCTCACGTGACCGTCACGGCCAGAATCCTCGAACACGTGTGGATCGAGGAAATCGTCCAGCTGGTCGAGTCGGAAGCCTCCTGCGAACTCTATGGCCTGCTCAAGCGGCCGGACGAGAAATATGTCACTGAACGCGCCTACGACAACCCGAAATTCGTTGAAGACATGGTGCGCGACGTGGCGGCCCGGCTCAATGCCGACAACCGGATCCACTCCTATGTCGTGGAATCGGAGAATTTCGAATCGATCCACAATCATTCAGCCTATGCGCTGATCGAAAACAGCAAGCAAAAGCCTGTCTGACTCCATATCCTCGCAGCAAAGCAAACGGGGCAGAATCTTTCGATTCTGCCCCGTTTTTCTGACCTGGAAGACTGGTTATTACGCGCTTTCCTTCTGCTTGCGCGTCAGCTTTTCCTTGATCCGCGCCGACTTGCCGGAACGGTCGCGCAGGTAGTACAGCTTGGCACGGCGCACATCGCCGCGACGCTTGACCTCGATCGCCGCGACCAGCGGGGAATAGGTCTGGAACGTACGTTCGACGCCTTCGCCGGACGAAATCTTGCGAACGATGAAACTGGAATTGAGGCCGCGGTTACGTTTGGCGATCACCACGCCTTCGTAGGCCTGGAGACGCTCGCGCGTGCCTTCCTTGACTTTCACCTGGACGACCACCGTGTCACCGGGAGCAAATTCCGGAATGGTCTTGCCCAGACGGGCAATCTCTTCTTGCTCAAGTTGCGCTATCAGATTCATTGTAAAACTCCTTTTTGGTTTCCTGACCGCATTGCTCCTGATACTGCTGCAGGAGTTGCGTTTCCTCTTTCGACAGCGAGCGCTCCGCCAACAGCTCGGGACGCCGCCGCCATGTCCGCCCCAGCGCCTGTAGCAAGCGCCAGCGACGGATTGCTTCGTGGTGTCCGGACAACAGCACGTCCGGCACCCGCTGGCCTTCGTATTCCTCCGGCCGCGTATAGTGCGGGCAATCCAGCAAACCCGCAACAAACGAATCCTGCAGTGCCGATTCGGCGTCATTCAGCACGCCCGGCAATTGTCTGACAATGGCATCCAGCAAGGCCATTGCCGGGATTTCTCCGCCCGAGAGCACAAAATCCCCGATCGCAATTTCTTCATCGACGCAGCGTTCGATCAGGCGCTCGTCGACTCCTTCATAACGGCCGCAGAGAAGCACCAGACCGCTTCCGGCCGTCACCTCCTGCACCAGTTGCATCACGCGCTGATGCGTCAGCGGCACGCCTTGCGGCGAAAGGTATATCACACGGCTTTCCGCCACGCCGGCTGCGGTCTGCCTGTCCCGGGCCGCCCGGATCGCCGCTTCCAGCGGCCCCGGCATCATCACCATGCCCGGCCCGCCTCCGTACGGACGATCATCCACCGTACGGTAATTGTCAGTAGCAAAATCGCGCGGGTTCGTACACCGTAGACTCCAGCGCCCTTCTTCGAGCGCCCGGCGCGTCACTCCCGACTGCGTTATGGCCACGAACATTTCCGGGAAAAGCGTCACCACGTCAGCCACAAGGCAAGCGCCCTGCAGACCTGCACGCATTTCCCGGCTCACCAGTCTGCTTCCCAATCGACACGCATACGCCGTGCCGGAAAATCCACATCCAGAACGACTGCCGCAACAAACGGCAGCAAACGTTCCTTTTCCTCTCCGTTGCCAACACGCAAGACATCGTTGGCCGAAGTTTCGATCAATCCAAGCACCTTGCCCAAGGACTGATCATGCACATTGATCACTTCGAGACCGATCAGATCGGCCCAGTAGTACTCGTCCCTCGCCGTTGCGGGCAGCTCGTTTCGCGGTGCCCCCACCAGCAGCCCGCGCGCGGCTTCCGATGCATTGCGGTCAGAAAGCCCCTCAAGGCTTGCAACCAACAGGCCGGACTGTTCGCGACAGTGCACCAAACGTGTCCTGCGCCACGAATCTGGCGCTTCTCCTTCATGGCCCAGCCACCAGTGTGACATTCTGGACCAGGCCTCCGGATCATCCGCGAACGGGTGAACCTTTACTGCGCCACGCAAACCCGAAGCATCGACGATCTTGCCGAGAACGATGAAAGCGTCTGGCGCGGTGGAAGTGCAAGCCTCCCGAGGCAACGAACTCTCAGGCAAGAGATCAGGCGGCCGCCTTGGCAACCGATTGCTTGACCAGACGGGCAACCGTCGGGGACAGCTTGGCGCCCTGTTGCTGCCAGTAACTCAGGCGATCGGCTGCAACACGCAGGCCTTCTTCGTTGGCTGCCGCAACCGGATTGTAGAAGCCGATCCGTTCGATGAAACGGCCATCGCGACGAGTACGGGAATCAGCCACGACGAGGCTGTAGAAAGGACGCTTTTTTGCGCCACCACGGGCGAGACGAATGACTACCATAGGTTTTCTTCCGAATTCAGAAAAAGAGCGAGATTATAACCAGAAAGCACGAAAAAACAAGCTCATATTTAAATACAGCCTATTTCATGCCGATAGCCCCTGCAAGATCGAAGCGCACTTCTTTTCCCCGCAGGCTTCACGCTATACTGCATGAAAGCCCTCCCGCCCGCGCCGGACGCATCATGCTCACCCCATTAACAGAAACAACCCATTCCACCGAAAACGCATTCATGCAGGGGCTTCTTTCCTGGCTGGAAACGCCCCCGCCATCCAGCGCGCCGGAGGAACTGCCAACCGTCCTGCAGCATTTGCGCTCGCTGCAAGCTTGCAATTCACCCCTTGAGCAGCGCGGGTTCGCCCTGGACAAGCTTTATACACGCAGCGTTTCCATCATCGACACCCTGAACCCGATGCTGCTGGAAATCCCCCTGCCCATTCCGGGACGGCTCCGGTTGACCATACGCAACATGCAGGATGTACTCAAGTCCCTGGCGGACAATCTGATGCACCTGCTTCGGGAAGGCGAGGGGCATGAAAATCAGGAAATCCGCATGGCACCGGACCTCCTTCTCTGGAGAAGCCTGCACGCCCTGGCCCGACACCTGCTCATTGGCAGCCTGACTGCGTCTCCGGCCAGCCCGGGCATCTGGCGGCAATTGCATCAGGTTTACGACATGGCCCGGCTGATGGGAGTCACGCGCAATCGTCCCGCTGGCGCTCCGAGCACGGTGCAGGATGTCTATTACGCATCCGTGCTCCTGGGCTGTGCCCAGCCGGCATCATTCAGCGCGAGCGAAGTTCTCTTTCTCGACGAATATCTTGAACGCTTCTCCAGCCAGATCGATTCGAACAAGGACAAGCCTTCCAGCAACACGGTCATGTTCTGGGTCGATCCCGCCCGCGATGCGCCGGCGACGCCGTGTTCGCGCAAACCTCCACCGCCGGAAACCCCCGTCCGCTATTTTTCCTGCACCCGCCTCGTCGGATTGCTCAAGAGCCAGCTTGCGGAGCTGAATGCCGGCACACCTCCGGAACAGATCGAGCTACCCGATTTTGCCGCCACGGCGGCGGGCCGTGGCGCTCTGAGCCGACTCATCGGCTATTGGGGCGCCCCCGGGAAACGGCGCTTCCCGCGGCGGCGGCAGAACTATCGTGGAGAACTGTGCACCGGCCTGAGCAATCTCTGCCTTCTGTTCCAGAAAACACCCCTGCCGGTAGATACTTCCTGCTGGATGGTGATCAATGAAAGTCCGGACGGCTATTCGGCAATGCACGTTTCCGGGAAAGCCGGGCCAGTCACCGTCGGCGACGTCGTTGCCCTGCGCACCGAGAGCGGAAGCACATGGCAACTCTGCATCATCCGCTGGGCGCTTTCCGAAAACATGGAACACCTGGAACTGGGACTGCAGATACTGGCCACCCGCCCCATCACGGCACACCTGATCCTGCCCGACGGGGCCGGAGGCAAGGTACGCCAGGAAGTTCTCGTTCTTCCAGTCACTCCCATCCTGCGCCCGACAGAAGGGCTGGTTGTTCCCGCGGGCCTGCTGTCATGCAACGCAAGGAATCTCGTCCTCGTCACCGAGAAGGACAACATCGCAGTCCGCGAAATCAACACGCTGCATCACGACGAGCAAAACGGCCAGATCGAAATATTCGTGATTGAATCCGAACGGACCGAAGATTAATCCTGCGCAGGCAGAATCTTCCTTGCCGCGCTGAATTCGGGCAATGTCGCGGCAATCAACGCCCCCAGCAAAACCACGGCCCAGGACAGATACAGCCACAACAGGAAAATCGGCACTGTCGCGAAAGCTCCGTAGACAAACGTGATGGAGGGGAAAAACGACAGGTAGAGTTCGAACCCCTTCTGCATCAGCAAGAAACCGAATGCCGCGAAGAGCCCGGCAAACAGGGCATCGCGCAAACGTACGCGAGCATGCGGAACAAGGTAGTAAAGGCCGGCGAAAAAAACGGCGCCAACCGCCACCCCGGTCGCTTTCGAGAGTAATTGGCGCAGCCAGGACAGTTCAATGACAAAGCCGAGCGAAAGCGTAACCGCATAGGAAATTGCGGCGACGACATAGGCCACCGCCAGAGGCCACACGGCAATCAGCGCCGAATAAAGCGTCAGGCGCCGCCACCAGGAGCGCTTCTCGCTCGTGCGCCAGACCCGGTTGAAGGCATTTTCTACCGTGTGCAGCAATATCAGAACTGTCGCCACCAGGATCAGCAGGCCGACCAGGGTAACATTCAATGCTTTTTGCGAAAACGCCAGGACATTCTCGACAATCAGTCCGGCGCTATGCTCGGGAAGCATGTTACGCATGACCTGGTCAAACTGGTCCACCATCACCAGGAAGGCCGGCATTACGGACATGATGCCGAGCACGACCGCAACCAGCGGAACCAGCGAAAGCAGGGTTGTGAACGCCAGGCTGGAACTGACCTGGTCGAAATCCTCGTCGATGAAGCGCCGCAGGACACGGGCCGTAAAATCACGACAGAGAAAAACCCACTTGGCCAGCGTCTTCAGCAAGGTCCCTCCAGCGCAATTCTTTTAGGGCGGATACCGGTTCAGGAAAGCTCCGCCAGAATGCTGCTCGAGGCGAATACCTTTTCGCCAATGACCACCTTGACCCTGGCATTGAGCGGCAAATACAGGTCGACCCGGGAACCGAAACGAATGAAACCGTAACGCTGACCGGCCGTCAGGGCCGCCCCTGCATCGACGTAATTCAGGATGCGCCGGGCAACCAGACCGGCAATCTGGACACAGGTGATGTCCTGTCCGTCATCCGTTTTCAGATGCAGCGCACATCGCTCGTTTTCCAGCGAAGCCTTGTCCAGGGCCGCGTTAAGGAAGCTGCCCGGGTTATACCATTTCTGCTGAACGCTACATTTGATCGGCGAACGGTTCGAATGCACGTTGAAAACATTCATGAACACGCTGACCTTCAAGGCCCGCCGATTCAGATAAGGATCATCCGACTCTTCGACAACGACAATCCTTCCGTCAGCCGGAGCGACGACACTCTTCGACCCCCCGGCAATCACGCGCCCCGGATCGCGAAAGAACTGCACGCAAAAAATGAAGATCACCCAGAATGGCAGCGACCAGAAGCCCGCCGCCGAAGCCAGCAGCGCAATGACCAGTGAACCGGCGATGAAAGGCCAGCCTTCCTTGGCGAGAAACGGGTGGGGATAGTTCATTTGCACCTCGGTTAAGACTTTGGGCGGGCCAACACTTCCATGACACCGCCCAAAGCGATGACAGAGCCAGCCTCAATCGACCAGCCTGCCGACAGGTTTCTTGACTCAGTTCTTGGACTGATCGACGAGCTTGTTTTTCTTGATCCAGGGCATCATGTCACGCAGCTTGGCACCCACGGTCTCAATCGGATGCTCGGCGGTCAAACGACGGCGCGCCGTCATGGAAGGATAGTTGGTCTTGCCTTCCAGAATGAACTGCTTCGCGTATTCGCCGTTCTGGATGCGCTTGAGCGCTTCACGCATGGCATAGCGCGATTCCTCGTTGATGACTTCCGGCCCGGTCACATATTCACCGTATTCGGCGTTGTTCGAAATCGAGTAGTTCATGTTGGCGATGCCGCCCTCATACATCAGGTCGACGATCAGCTTGAGCTCGTGCAGGCACTCGAAATAGGCCATTTCCGGCGCATAACCGGCTTCAACCAGGGTTTCGAAGCCCATCTTCACCAGTTCGACGGCGCCGCCGCAGAGCACGGCCTGTTCGCCGAAGAGATCGGTTTCGGTTTCTTCACGGAACGTGGTTTCAATCACGCCGCCCTTGGTTCCGCCATTGGCCGCCGCATACGACAACGCAATGTCGCGCGCCTTTTTCGACATATCCTGATGCACGGCAATCAGCGAGGGTACGCCGCCGCCCTTGAGGTATTCTGAACGCACCGTATGGCCCGGGCCTTTCGGGGCTACCATGATCACATCCAGATCGGCACGCGGAACGACCTGGTTGTAGTGGATATTGAAACCATGGGCGAAGGCCAGCGTAGCCCCCTTCTTGATGTTCGGCTCGACGTCGTTGTAGTAAACCCCCGGGATGTTCTCGTCCGGCAACAGCATCATCACGACATCGGCGCCCTTGACAGCCTTGGCAACTTCCTCGACCTTGAGACCAGCCTTGGCAACCTTGTTCCAGGAGGCTCCGCCCTTGCGCAAGCCAACCGTTACCTTGACGCCCGAGTCGGTGAGGTTCTGGGCATGGGCATGACCTTGCGAACCATAACCGATGATGGCCACTTTCTTGCCCTTGATCAGGGAAAGATCGGCATCCTTGTCGTAATAAACCTTCATGTCATTCCTTTCAAATGAAAAACCGGATAAATGCTCAGACTTTCAGAACACGCTCCCCGCGTGCAATACCGCTGATCCCCGTGCGCACGGTTTCGAGAATCAGCCCCTTGTCGATGGCCTCGATGAATGAATCCAGCTTGGAACTGCTCCCGGTCAATTCGATGACGTAAGTCGTATCGGTCACATCAATAATACGTCCGCGATAGATATCGGCCATTCGCTTCATTTCCTCGCGGTCCTTGCCTGACGCGCGCACCTTGATCAGCATCAGTTCCCGCTCGAGATGCGGCGCTTCGGACAGATCGACGACCTTGATGACATCGATCAACTTGTTGAGCTGTTTCGTGATCTGCTCGATGATCTCGTCGCTGCCCGAGGTCACAATGGTCAATCGGGACAGAGACATGTCCTCGGTCGGCGCTACCGTCAGGGACTCGATATTATACCCGCGCGCAGAAAAAAGGCCGGCAACGCGTGACAGGGCGCCCGACTCGTTTTCCAGCAGGATTGAAATGATGTGTCGCATTTTGTCCTTCCCTTAAAGATCTTCGGCCATGATGATTTCCGACAGGCCCTTGCCGGCCGCCACCATCGGAAAGACGTTGGCCTCGCGGTCGGTCCGGATATCGAGGAAGACCAGGTCATCCTTGTGGTCGACAAAGGCTTTTTTCAGGGCAGGAACCACGTCTTCCGGCTTTTCCACGCGAATTCCCACATGGCCATAAGCTTCAGCCAGCTTCACGAAATCCGGCAGCGAATCCATGTAGGTCTGCGAATAACGCCGGCTGTAGAACATTTCCTGCCATTGGCGCACCATGCCCAGATAGCGGTTATTCAGGTTGATGATCTTGATCGGCAACCCGAACTGCTTGGCTGTTGACAGTTCCTGGATACACATCTGGATCGAGCCGTCGCCGGTCACGCAGGCGACTTGCCTGTCGGGATTGGCAAAAGCGGCACCGATGGCGTAGGGCAAGCCCACCCCCATGGTGCCCAGCCCTCCGGAATTCAGCCAGCGCCGCGGCTTGTCGAACTTGTAGTACTGCGCCGCCCACATCTGGTGCTGGCCCACATCCGAGGTGATGATCGCATCCCCGCCAGTGATTTCCCACAGCTTCTCGATCACGTACTGGGGCATGATGGCATCCTTCATTGCATACCTCATGCATTGCCGCGCACGCCAGCCTTCTATCTCATCCCACCATGCCGAGACATCCTTCCTGTCCGGGTCGGTTTCGAGCAGGCGGATCATCTCTTCCAGTACATCGGCCACATTGCCTACGATGGGAACATCGACGCGCACGCGCTTCGAGATCGAGGAAGGGTCGATATCGACATGAATGATCTTGCGCGGGATCGTGGCGAAATTTTCCGGACTACCGATCACACGGTCATCGAATCGTGCTCCAATCGCCAGCAGGACATCGCAATTCTGCATGGCCAGGTTCGCTTCCTGCGTGCCGTGCATTCCCGGCATGCCGAGAAACTGGCGATCCGTCCCCGGATAAGCGCCCAGACCCATCAGGGTATTGGTGATGGGGAAGCCCAACAGTCGGGTCAGCCGGGTCAATTGCTCGCTGGCGTTGGACAGGATGACGCCGCCACCCGTGTAGATCATGGGCCGCTTGGCGCCACGCAGCAGTTGCACCGCCTTGTTGATCTGCCCGGAATGCCCCTTCACGACCGGGTTGTATGAGCGCAAATGAATTTCCTGCGGATATTCGAATTTGCATTTGGCCGCCGTAACATCCTTCGGGATATCCACGACAACCGGGCCGGGACGCCCCGTGCTGGCAATATAGAATGCTTTCTTGATGGTCGCGGCGATGTCCCGCACATCCTTGATCAGGAAATTATGCTTCACGCAGGGCCGGGTAATCCCCACGGTATCGCACTCCTGGAAAGCATCCTGCCCTATATACGTGGTCGGTACCTGACCGGAAATGACCACCAGGGGAATCGAGTCGGTAAACGCCGTGGCGATCCCGGTCACGGCATTCGTCGCCCCCGGCCCTGAAGTAACCATGGCCACACCCACCCGTTGCGTCGAGCGGGAAAAGGCATCGGCTGCATGCACGGCAGCCTGTTCGTGCCTCACCAGGATATGCTTGACCTTATCCTGCTTGAACAATTCGTCGTAGATATGCAGAACCGCTCCGCCGGGATAGCCAAACACATAATCGACCTTTTCTTCCTGCAGGCACCTGATTACAATCTCCGCACCGGTCATCATGGTCATAGCACTCATCCTACAAAGAAAATCGCTGGAAAAAGCAGGCAACGTTAAAGCCTAGACCATTTTTGGTCAAGACGGCCGCTTGCCGCAGAAACTCTTCAACACTGATATTCACCCCTCTATCCAAGGACTTAGATTCTGGCCAGCTCACGCGAACTGTCGGACTTTCTTGCCGCTGCCGAGCGCCGCGCCTTCAAGCAGGCCATGTTTGCCGTGCGCAACGAAGAAACGGCGCTCGACATCGTGCAGGACTCGATGATGAAACTCGCCGAAAAATATGGCGATCATCCGGCGAATGAGTTCCCGATGCTTTTCCAGCGTATCATCCAGAACACAATCCGCGACCATTATCGTCGCAGCAAGGTGCGCTCACTGTGGACAACCCTGCTCTCGGCATTCTCATCGGGAGAAGAAACGGAACACGACCCGCTGGAAACGATCGAGGTGGAATCCGGGTCATACACCCCGAACACCCCGGACGGACAACTCCAGCAGTCGCAAACGCTTGAAATCATTGAAGCTGAAATAAACAAACTTCCCGCACGTCAACGAGAAGCCTTTCTCATGCGTTACTGGGAAGACATGGACGTTGCAGAAACCGCTTCCGCCATGGGCTGCTCCGAAGGCAGCGTAAAGACGCACTGCTCGCGTGCCACGCATACGCTTGCAGATGCATTGAAAGCCAAGGGAATTACACTATGAACGAGCTTCATTTCGCCTACAAGGTCAGACAGCAGTTGAATCGCGGTTTGCTCGACCTGCAACCGGAAACGCTTGAACGGTTGGCTGCCGCACGCGAGGCCGCCCTCGGCGCCCAGAAGCAGACCGTGACGCACCCGGTGCTGGCATCCGCCGGAAGCTTTTTTACGTTCAGTGTTGACACCCTGCATATCCGGCAGATTCTTGCTGCCCTGGCCTTGCTTCTGTGTACGCTCTATTCGATCTACTGGGTTGCGGATCAACGCGTGCAGGAACTCGGAGATATCGACTCGGCCATCCTTTCCGACGAACTGCCGATTGGCGCATTCACCGACAAAGGCTTTGCCGCATGGCTAGACAGCACATCGTCGGAATAATACTGGGCATTTCCCTGGCTTTTCCGGGCTGGTCGCAGACAACCAGCCCCTCGGTCATTGCCACCCCTCCGCAACCCAGCTGGAGCGAACTGACGGTTCCCCAGAAAATCGTGCTCGCCCCGTTGAGTGACGAATGGGACTCGCTTGAACCCTATCGCCAGAAAAAGTGGCTGGGCATCACGGCCCGATTTGCCTCGCTGAACCCGCAAGAGCAGCGGCGCATCCAGAGCCAGATGCAGCAATGGCGCAAACTGACGCCGCAGCAGCGACAAACCGCTCGCCAAAACTATAAAAACGCCAGCCAGCTGTCCGCCGACAAGAAGCAGAAACTCAAGCAGAAATGGGAGGAATACTCCAACCTTCCGGAAGAAGAAAAACAGAAGCTGAAAAAACAGGCTTCCACCGGCGCCCTCATACCGAAAGCCGCGCTGCCGATTGTACCCATGCCCTCTCAAGCTCCGGGCGCTGCGTTACTGTCGCCCCAGGCAAAATTCTCCTGGACTTCCCCGCTCCCGACAAAGCCCGCCTCACCGGAAGCCCAATGAATTCAGCGCCCTGCCCCGCTGCCTACCCGGGCATAGCGCGCCGACTGGCCAGCATGTGCTACGACATGCTGCTCTTGCTCGGGGTACTGGCCGTAGCCCTGTTGTTGCCGCACATTCTGATCGGGCATTTCCTGCATCGCGTGGCCACCCCCCTGCTGCTCTGGGCACACCTCTTTATTGTCCTGCTGGTTTATTTCGTCGGATTCTGGAGCCGCTACGGGCAAACCCTTTCCATGCGCACCTGGCGTATCCGGCTGGTCAGCCGTGACGGGAGCCCCCTTCGTCCGGCACAGGCCCTATGGCGTTATCTTCTATGCTGGCCGAGTCTCGGATTGTTCGGCATTGGCATCCTCTGGGCTCTGGCTGACCGAGAAGGGCAATTCCTGCACGACCGCATTGCCGGGACGCAGATAATCTTCCGCTAAACGAACGGCCCGCGATCCCTCAACGCCGTCTTCAGCGACGTTCGAACCACCAGATCATGCATATGGCGGCAAGCATGAAGATTGCCGACGGCGCTATTGCGCTCAGGAAGGGCGACCAGCTGTTGATCGCGCCCAGATTTGAAAACAGTCCGTTGAGCATGTGAAACAGCACGCCGACCATCACTCCGGCAAATATTTTCAGGCTGACCCCGCTGACCCGGTCGTGCGTATAGCCGAAAGGCAGCGCCAGGGCCACCATGACCAGTGCTGCCAGCGGATAGACGAGTTTCTTCCACAAGGCAATGTCGTAGCGCTGGGTCTTCTGTCTGTTTTCCGCCAAATGCCGGGTATAGGACGCGAGATGCAACAACGACATGCGGTCGGGGGCCACCATCAAGACCGAGAGAATGTCCGGATTCAGCGCGGAGCGCCATTCCATGTCCGGCAACTTGACTTGCTCCGCACGGTCGTCGTGAATCTGTGTTCGGACCACGCCCGTCAGACGCCAGCTGGCCGGAGGAACATACTCGCCCTCCTCTGCCTCCGTCACCGAGTTCAGTCGGGCTTTTTCGTCAAAGTCAAAAATGCGCACCCCTTGCAAACGGGTGTCGGGCAAAACAGTCCGGACGTTGATGAAACTGCGCTCATCCTTGACCCACAGACCACTGCGCAGATCCTGCCCGACCGCTTTGCCCTTTTCCAGCAAACGCATCTGCTGGGCAGCGCGTTCGGAGGGTGGCGCCACCACTTCCCCGATCAGGAAGGTCGCTATGGCAAAAACCGCAGCGACCATCAGCAGACTGTGGAGCAAGTCCTTGGTCGACAAGCCGGAGGCACGCAGCACGGTGATCTCGGAATGCCGGGCCAACGTCGAGAGGGCATACAGCGTTCCGATCAGTACGGCAACGGGCATCAGCTCATAAATGCGGCCGGGGATGCGCAGCAGGACAAAACCCACGGCGTGGTGCAGTTGATACGACGACTGACCGACACTCTTGACTTCATTGATCATGTCGAAGAACCCGAACAGCGCCAGAAAGGCCACCAGCACCAGCAGAATAGCGCCGGATACCTCGCGCGCCAGATAACGACGATAGAGTTTCATCGGAAGAACCGCGCGAAGGAAAGTACGGCAATGCGCCGGTAGAACAGGAGCGGGAGCAGGCAAAGCATGAACAGGTGAACTCCCAGCAGCCCGTCAAGGAAAGCGATCCGCCCGCTGGCCACCCAGGCTTGACCGACGGTGGTCAGGTTGTTGTACAGGAGGTATGCGAACAGGGCCAGCAACATGTTGGCCGAGCGCCCGGCGCGCGGGTTGACGAAGGACAACGGAATGGCCAGCAATGCCAGGATGACCGCGGAAACCGGGATGCTGATCCGCGACAGGAGTTCGGCCTGGTAGCGCGGCGAATCCTGGTTTATCAGTTCCAGCGTCGGGGTATTCTTTGGCGTTTTTTCAATTCCACGCGCCTCCTTGGTTTCGACGCGCACTGCATAGCGGGCATACTCCATGATCCTGAACTCGGGAGACCCCGGCTCCATTTCATAGCGACGTCCGTTTTCAAGGACGATGAAACGATCGCCATTATCGGTAATCTCCTGGCGCCCGGTGGCTGCCATCGTCACCCCGAGACGCTGGTTCTGCACGGAACTGACGAATACGTTCCTGACATGACTCTGGTCATCGGCGACCCCTTCGACAAAGATGACGCGGTCGCCCGAGGAGGATTCCTGGAAAGCCCCGGGCGTCGCCTGGCTGGCATCCCGGCGCGACGCCAGATTGCCGCGATACTCGGCGCTCTGCGACAGCGCCCATGGAGAAACGAAAAAAGACAGCGCGGCAATGGCCAGGACCAACGGCAGGATGAACACCATCACCGGCCGCACCCAGGCCGTCAGGGAAACTCCCGACGAAAACCACACCACCATTTCGGAATCCCGGTAGCTCCGCGAAAGCGTCAGGAGGATGGCGATGAAGGAAGACAAGGAAAGCAGCGTCGGGATGTAGTTCATCGCCGCAAACCCGAGCAGCGCCACCACCGCCTCTGGCGCAATCGAACCCTCAGCGGCCTCCGCCAGCAAACGGATCAGCTGGGTGGTCAACAGGATGGCGAACAGGGCAATGAAGACACCGGCGGCCGACTGGGTAAATTCACGCCGGATGGCGCGCTGGAAGATCATTTTTTGACTTGGGAGAAAAACTGCAGTGATAATCGGCTTCTGCAAATCTGTGTAGGAGAAGCTGGTGGAATTTAGCATAAAAAGCAACGGCCCGGAGAAGCGGCGTAGCGGCTGCATCGTCATCGGCGTATTCGAATCGCACAAGCTGTCCGAGGCGGCCGAACGGCTGGACAAAACCACCCGGCACCTGTTGTCCGAAACCCTGGCCCGTGGCGACATGGAAGGCAAGACAGGAACAACAGTGCTCCTGAACGCCCCGCCGGGAGCGGGAACCGAACGTTTGCTGCTCGTCGGGCTGGGCAAGGAAAAGGAATTCCGCGACAAGGAGTACGGCACGGCCATTCGCAGCGCCGTCAAAACCCTCAAGGAAACGGGAGCAGCCGATGCCATCCTCTATCTGACGGAGGCCCCGGTCAAGCGCAGGAGCGCCGCGTGGCGCATTCGCCAGGCGGTGATCGTGGCCAGCGAAGCGCATTATCGTTTCGACCGCTTCAAGAGCAAGAAGGACGATCCGCGTCCGCTTGCCATGTTGCGCCTTTCCGCCGGGCGTCTCAAGGAAACGCAGGCCGCGACCGCGATGACACAGGGGCTGGCAATTGCCGAAGGCATGTCCCTCGCGCGAACGCTGGGCAATCTGCCGGGCAACGTGTGCACTCCGGCGTATCTGGCGGAAACCGCACTGAAAATCGCCGGGGACCACAACCTTGAATGCCAGATTCTCGAACGGGCGGACATGGAAACCCTGGGCATGCATTCACTGCTTTCGGTCGCCAAGGGATCGCATCAACCGCCCAAGCTGATCGTCCTGCACTACAGGGGCGGGAAGCCTTCCGACAAACCGGTGGCCCTGATCGGCAAGGGCATCACCTTCGATACCGGAGGCATCTCGTTGAAACCGGGCGAAGGCATGGACGAGATGAAATTCGACATGTGCGGCGCCGCCAGCGTGCTCGGTACGCTCAAGGCCGCGGCCCTGATGAAGCTGCCAATCAACCTGACCGTGATCGTACCGACCGTGGAAAACATGCCCGGTGGAGCGGCCAGCAAGCCGGGCGACATCGTCACCTCGCTCTCGGGGCAGACCATCGAGATTCTCAACACCGACGCCGAGGGCCGCCTGATCCTGTGCGACGCGTTGACCTACGCCGAGCGTTTCAATCCGGCAACCGTCGTTGACGTCGCCACGCTCACCGGGGCCTGCGTTATCGCTCTCGGGCACGTCGCCACCGGACTTTTTGCCAACGATGACGAACTGGCGGAAGAACTGCTACAGGCAGGGAATTCCGCCTTCGATCGCGCCTGGCGCATGCCGCTGTGGGACGATTACCAGGAACAGCTCAAGAGCAATTTTGCCGACATGGCCAATATCGGGGGAAGACCGGCCGGCAGCGTCACAGCCGCCTGCTTCCTGTCACGCTTCGCCAAGAAATTCGCCTGGGCGCACCTGGACATCGCCGGCACGGCCTGGAAATCGGGCGCCGAAAAGGGAGCCACCGGACGCCCGGTGCCGTTGCTCACCCACTTCCTGCTTGAACGGGTCGGAAAACTGCATTGACGCGGATATTCTTCTATCACAATGCCCCTGACCGGATTGCCGCGGCAGCCGGTCTGATCGGCAGGGCGTGCCGGCAAGGCAAGCCGGTGCTGGTTTTCGCGCCGCAAGCAGACATCGCCGCTGCGCTGGACCGGCAACTGTGGATTTCCCCCGCGACCGGATTCATACCGCATGTGCGCAGCACCTCGCCGCTCGCGGGAGAAACCCCGGTAATCATCACCGACGACCCGGAAGCGGCGGCGCAACACGAACGCCTGTTCAACCTTTCCGCGGAAGTTCCTCCCGCCTTCTCACGTTTCACCAGCGTCATCGAAGTGGTCGGGCAGGAAGAGGGTGAACGGCAAACCGGGCGCGAACGCGCGAGGTTTTACAAGGACCGCGGCTACGCCATCGAGTATTTCGATCTTGCGGAGAAGCACTCATGACCGGACAGGACAGTACGGAAAGCGTAAAAACATCCACGCGACGCCGGCGCAGTTTCATCGCAGCCAGAAAAAACGACGGTCTCGATGCCGATACCATTCCGTTGACCGGACCAGACGAAGATCTCTCCAGCACCAACGACCTTGCGGCCATCGAAGCCAACGAAGACCCGGAAGGCATTCCGGTTCTGACCGAGGTCGTGCTTCCCGCAGCACAGGCTGCGCCTGAGGAGGAGATGCCGCATGATTTCTCCGCCAGGATAGACGCCCGCATCGAGCAACTGGCCACCGAAATGTCCCAGGCCATCGGCCGGCAGCTGGCCTACGAATTGCCGACACTGATCGAAGCCACGCTGCTCAATGCCAGTGAAGACTTGCGCGACGGAATCACTTCGACGATGGAGACTGCCCTGCGCGAATTCATCGCTCGCCGAAGGCAGCTCGACCTGCCGTTGAACGACCCCGACGCCGAATTTCCCGGCGGGACCTGATATAGCGCAGCACGCTGTAGTCCCGGGAATACCCCCGGTCCGATCCGGTATAATGCCGGGTTTTCTCCACATCCATTCTGCATCCGATCCTATGGAACTCGCCAAGAGCTTTGAGCCGGCCGACATCGAACGTCGCTGGTACCCCGACTGGGAGGCCAAGGGCCATTTCGCCGCCGGCCTCGACGCGAACAAGTCCGACGCTTTCTGCATCCTGCTGCCGCCGCCGAACGTCACCGGCACGCTGCACATGGGGCACGGCTTCAACCAGGCGATCATGGATGCGCTGACCCGCTACCACCGCATGCGCGGCGACAACACGTTGTGGCAGCCCGGCACCGACCACGCCGGCATCGCCACACAGATCGTCGTCGAACGGCAACTCGACGCGCAGGGCATTTCGCGTCACGACCTCGGCCGCGAGAAGTTCCTCGAAAAGGTCTGGGAGTGGAAGGAGTATTCGGGCAACACTATCACCCGCCAGATGCGTCGCCTCGGCACCTCGCCGGACTGGACGCGCGAACGCTTCACGATGGATGCGGGCCTGTCGAAGATCGTCACCGAAACCTTCGTCCGCCTGTACAACGAGGGACTGATCTACCGCGGCAAGCGTCTCGTCAACTGGGATCCGGTGCTGCACACCGCCGTCTCCGACCTCGAAGTGGTGAGCGAGGAAGAAGACGGCTTCATGTGGCACATCCGCTACCCGCTGGCCGACGGCTCGGGACACCTCACCGTCGCCACGACCCGCCCGGAAACCATGCTCGGCGACACCGCCGTGATGGTGCATCCGGAGGACGAACGCTACAAGCACCTGATCGGCAAGACGGTCAAGCTGCCTTTAACTGACCGAGAAATCCCGATCATCGCCGACGCCTACGTCGATCTCGAATTCGGCACCGGTTGCGTCAAGGTAACGCCGGCGCACGATTTCAACGACTACGCGGTGGGCCAGCGCCACAAATTGCCGATCATCTCGATCCTGACGCTGGATGCGAAGATCAACGACAACGCCCCGGAAAAATACCGCGGCATGGACCGCTTCGATGCGCGCAAGGTCATCGTCGCCGATCTCGAAGCCCTCGGCATTCTGGACAAGACCGACAAGCACAAACTGAAAGTGCCGCGCGGCGACCGGACCGGTGTGGTCATCGAGCCGATGCTCACCGACCAGTGGTTCGTCGCCATGTCCAAACCCGGTGCCGATGGCACTAGCATCGTCGGCAAGGCACTCGAATGCGTGTCCTCGGGCGAGATCAAGTTCGTGCCGGAGAACTGGGTCAATACCTACAACCAGTGGCTGAACAACATCCAGGACTGGTGCATCTCGCGGCAACTGTGGTGGGGCCACCAGATCCCGGCCTGGTACGGCGAAAATGGCGAAGTCATCGTCGCGCACAATGAAGAAGAAGCGCGCGCACAAGCCGACAAGATCGGCTACGCCGGCCCGCTGATGCGCGACCCGGACGTGCTCGACACCTGGTACTCGTCCGCCCTGTGGCCGTTCTCGACGCTCGATTGGACGCCGGAGTGGCCGGCCCAGTCGAACCCGGCGCTCGACCTCTATCTGCCGTCGACGGTGCTCGTCACCGGCTTCGACATCATCTTCTTCTGGGTCGCGCGCATGGTCATGATGACCAAGCACATCACCGGCAAGACCCCGTTCAAGCACGTCTATGTGCATGGCCTGATCCGCGACGCGGAAGGCCAGAAGATGAGCAAGTCCAAGGGCAACGTGCTCGACCCGATCGACCTGATCGACGGCATCGACCTGGAATCGCTGGTCAAGAAACGCACCACCGGCCTGATGAACCCAAAACAGGCCGAGCAGATCGAGAAGCGCACGCGCAAGGAATTCCCGGAGGGCATCCCGGCCTTCGGCACCGACGCACTGCGTTTCACCTTCCTCTCGCTGGCCAGCCCCGGCCGCGACATCAAGTTCGACCTGCACCGCTGCGAGGGCTACCGCAACTTCTGCAACAAACTGTGGAACGCCACGCGCTTCGTGCTGATGAACACGGAAGGCCAGGACTGTGGAATTGATGCATGCACGCCCGGCACCTGTTCCAGCGTGCTCGATTTCTCATTCGCCGACCGCTGGATCGTCAGCAAGCTGCAACGCACCGAGGCCGAAGTCGCGCAGCATTTCGCCGACTACCGCTTCGACCTGCTCGCCCGCGCCATTTACGAGTTCGTCTGGGACGAGTTCTGCGACTGGTACCTCGAACTCGCCAAGGTGCAGATCCAGTCCGGCACGCCGGAACAGCAACGGGCGACACGCCGCACGCTGGTGCGCGTGCTCGAAACCGTGTTGCGTCTCGCGCATCCGCTGATCCCGTTCATCACCGAAGAACTCTGGCAGGCCGTCGCACCGCTGGCAGGCAAGAAAACTCATGAATCGGTCATGCTCGCTGCCTACCCGAAGGCGCAACCGGAGAAAATCGACGAAGTCAGCGAAGCCAAAGTGCAGCAGCTCAAGGATCTCGCCTACGCCTGCCGCAACCTGCGCGGCGAAATGAATATTTCGCCGGCGCAGAAGGTGCCGCTGATCGCCAGCGGCAATACGGCAGCGCTGGCCGACTTCGCGCCTTATCTCAAAGCATTGGCCAAGCTCGCCGACGTGCAGCTCGTTGACGCTGAATTCGACAAACTCGCCGAGGAGGCCAACGCACCGATCGCGGTCGTCGGCGAAACCCGCCTGATGCTCAAGATCGAGATTGACGTTGCGGCAGAAACCGAGCGACTGACCAAGGAAATCGCCCGTCTCGAAAGCGAAATCGCCAAGGCCACGGCCAAGCTCGCCAACGAAAGCTTCGTCGCTCGGGCCCCGGCGCAGGTCGTCGAACAGGAGAAAAAGCGCCTGGCCGATTTCGCCGCCACGGTTGAGAAACTCAAACCGCAACTGGAACGTCTGAAGCGCGCTTAGTCATCATGTTGCATGCGGAACGGAATGGGGGCACGCGGGTCTGACCCATCGCCCCCTGATTCCGCCACTAGAACGCCATGAATACACCCGCCCCCTCGCCCGATTTCGACCAGCGCGCCAAGACCTGGGATGACGACCCGATGAAAACGGCGCGCGCACAAGCCGTAGCCGATGCCATCCGCGCGCGCATCCCGGGACTCGGGGAGATGAGCGGATTCGAGTACGGCTGCGGCACCGGGCTGCTGAGCTTCGCACTCCAGCCCCACCTGCGGCAGATCGCTCTGGCCGACAGCTCAACCGGCATGCTTGAGGTATTGCGCGAAAAGATTGTCTCCGCAGGTATCGAAAACATGACACCCATGCGCCTCGACCTGACCTCGGATCCGTTGCCGGAACAGCGCTTCGACATCAGCTATTCCCTGATGACCTTTCATCACATTGCGGACACCGACGCCATCCTGCGCAAGCTGCACACGCTCCTCGGACGCAACGGCCACCTGTGCATCGCCGATCTCGACGCGGAAGACGGCTCGTTCCATGGCGCAGGATTCGACGGACATAACGGCTTCAACCGCGACGACCTGGCGCGCCGGGCGGAACAGGCGGGGTTCACGAATATCGCCTTCTCGACCGTATTCACCATCCGCAAGGGTATGCCGGAAAAATCGTACCCGGTATTTCTGATGACAGCTCAAAAATCCTGACCTTCCGGCGCATCCCCGCAGCTGCGCGGTGTACGCGATAATGCAGCTTTCGCAACCGCACTTTCCGGATCCATGCACCGCCGCTCCATCGTCCGCCTGTTCTGGTGCCTTCTCGGTATCGCCGCGGGAACAGGCCTCGCACTTTCCGTTTCAGGACCGGACGCAACCCCTTTGCTCCTGGCCTCGCTGGGTGGCACAGCCGTTTTCCTTTTTGGGTTTACCCGCGCCCCGGCCGCCCAGCCCCGATCACTGTTCGGAGGCCATCTCATCGGCGCCCTTTCGGGAATCGTCTGTTACCAGCTTTTCGGGGAAGCGCTGTGGGTTTACATGCTCGCCCAGTCACTTGCCCTCGGCCTGATGCTGGTGACGCGCACGGTGCACCCGCCTGCCGGCGCCAACCCGATCCTCATGATCCACGCTCATGCCGGATGGTTCGCCCTGTTCCAGCCTGTCTTGCTCAGCATCAGCGTGCTGGCCATTGTTGCTGCGATCTGGAGCCGTCTCTATCCCGGACTTTGCGCCTACCCGGTTGACGCAAAGGCGCCCTCCCCCATACACATCCATTGGGGCGGGTGGCCCGATTAAACCACTGCGTGCGCGACGTCAATCAACTATGCCAGCCATCCATATCCAGCACATTCAGGTCGAAGTAAGCGCCATCGACATCCACCGCCACGTCAACAACCAGGAATACCTGCGCTGGATGCAGGACATCGCCATCGAGCACTCATCACTACAGGGGTGGCCGATGGAACGCTACCTGCAGGACGGAGCCTCGTGGTACGTGAAATCGCACTTCATTGAATATTTGCGCCCGGCATTGCTTGGCGACACGCTGCTGGCCTGCACCTGGGTCGCCGCGATGGGGGAACGCAGTTCACCGCGAAAGACCCTGTTCCTGCGCGCCTCGGACCGCAGCATCGTGGCACGCGCCGAAACCGAGTGGATTTTCGTCAGTCTGAGGAACGGGCGGCCCAAAACGATTCCTCCGGAACTGCGCTCCGCATTCCAGCTGATCGCCTCGGATTCCGATGCCTTGCTTGAAATCGAACGCCTGCTCGCCGAAAGTTCCTGCGCCGGAATCCCGCAGGCTGAACCGACGATATGACCCTTCTCGCCCCCCCGGCGAAGCTTCTGTCAAATCAAAGAAAAAACAGTTTTTCCTTTATCCGGTCGACTGTAAAATAGCGCCGCTTCCGGCGTGACGCCCGGCTCCGGAAGCTTCGATCCGCCGGCCCTATCCGGGGATACCGGAAGAAACAGCCTTCCGTCGTGCACACCATCTGTTCTGTGTTCAAACGCATCGGAGACTAACGCAATGCTGCTCTGGTTTGTCATCGCTTACTGGGTCATTTCCGTCGGGATCGGATTGTGGGCAGCCACCCGGGTCCGCACGACCAAGGACTTCGCCATAGCCGGTCGGCATCTGCCGTTCTACATGGTCACCGCAACCGTCTTTGCCACCTGGTTCGGCGCCGAGGCGGTGCTGGGCATCCCGGCCACCTTTCTCAAGGAAGGGTTGCGCGGCGTCGTGGCTGACCCGTTCGGCGCCGCCATGTGCCTGATCCTGGTCGGTCTTTTCTTTGCCGCTCCACTGTACCGCATGAATCTGCTGACCATCGGGGACTTTTACCGCCACCGCTATGGCCGCTCTGCGGAAACGTTGACCACGATCGCCATCATCATTTCCTACCTGGGCTGGGTTGCCGCGCAGATCACCGCGCTCGGCCTGGTGTTCAACGTGGTTTCCGGCGGCGAGATCAGCAAGTTGGCGGGCATGTGGATCGGCTCCGGCACGATCCTGATCTACACCCTCTTCGGCGGCATGTGGGCGGTGGCCATCACCGATTTCCTGCAGATGATCGTGATCGTCATCGGCATGATCTGGATCGGCGCCGAAGTCAGCGACATGGCCGGCGGTCTGGGCGTGGTCGTCAGCCATGCGGCGGCGGCCGGAAAATTCGAATTCTGGCCGTCCTTCGACCTCCGGGAGATCATCGCCTTCGTCGCGGCCTGGATTACCCTGATGCTCGGCTCGATTCCGCAACAGGACGTCTTCCAGCGCGTCCAGTCCTCGCGTACGGAGAAGATTGCCGTCTGGGGTTCCGTGCTCGGCGGCAGTCTGTACCTGCTGTTTGCCTTCATCCCGATGTTCTTGGCCTATTCCGCCACGCTGATCGATCCGGAAATGGTCAATGGCCTGATCGACAACGACCATCAGATGATCCTCCCGCAACTGATCATCGACAAGGCGCCGCTGGTAGCCCAGATCATGTTCTTCGGCGCACTGCTGTCTGCCATCAAGAGCTGTGCGTCGGCCACGCTGCTGGCGCCTTCCGTCACCTTCACCGAGAACATTCTGCGGCCGATGATGCCGCACATGTCCGACCGCCTGCTGCTGCAGTCGATGCGCATCGTGACGCTGGTATTCACCGTGCTCGTCACCATTTACGCGGTGTACTCGGATGCCAGTATTTTCGAGATGGTCGAAGACGCTTACCAGATCACCCTGGTGATGGCTTTCATCCCGCTGGTATGCGGCATCTACTGGAAGAAATCGACCAATCAGGGCGCCCTGCTGGCCATCTTCATGGGCGTCGGAACGTGGCTGGCCATCCTTGGTTTCGGGCCGGAGGATCCCTTTGTTCCAGCACATCTCGCCGGACTGCTGGCCAGCGCCTGCGGCATGATCGCCGGTTCGCTCCTGCCCCAGGCCATTCCCCACGACACCACGATCCACGAGCGTTTACGCGCCGGTCGGCAAACCTGATATTTGACGTGTCGGTATTTCTTACACGGCAACGGATTACGAGCGGGCATAAATTAAAAAAACCATATCTTCTACAGGGTTAAGCTTAACTGGTTCAGTTTTTGCTAACGACCATGGGGCGGTTTTCTTCGACTCATGGAAAGGGAGCAAAATGAAAAAAATAGCAAAGCTGGCGCTCGGTATGGCCTTAATAGCCTCTGCGTTCGCGGCGAATGCGGCGGTCATCGCAACAGTCAATCTTGGCGGAGGAAATCCCTATTGGGACGACTACGACATTGTCTTCGGCTTGGGAAACACCTCTGCGCCCACCTGGCAACAGCAAG
Organism: uncultured Propionivibrio sp.; assembly: GCA_964563685.1. GTDB lineage: Bacteria > Pseudomonadota > Gammaproteobacteria > Burkholderiales > Rhodocyclaceae > Propionivibrio. The sequence continues at coordinate 6,972 of CAZLXL010000011.1, read as the reverse complement.
TGGCCTGGGCATTCAACGGCGGCGACTTCGGCGGTACCGCGTCGCTGGACATCAGTGCGCAGTGGAATCCGGCAGGCGGGCAGGACTGGTGGGTTCTGGTTGACGACAACTGGGGATGGAATGCCTCGTATCTGACCAGTTTCTCGATTGACACGGGATCGACGACACTCGTGGCAAGCGGCCTGCCGGTTTATATTCCGGACACGTCCTACGCCTACGCTCACATCATGACAACGCCGACGTCGGTCCCCGAGCCGGACACGCTCGCACTGGCCAGTGCCGCGCTTCTTCTGGGTTTTGGTCTGACCCGCAAGGTAAAAACAGCCCGGTAATCCTGCCGTCTGGCATCGACCTGCTGCAAGCCCGGAAAGCGCCAGCTGCGCAGACCGGGCTTGTTTCTTTTGGCGCAGGCCATCGCGCCTGACGCTCCGGAATAAACTAGGCGCGCCTGAAACCCATCCAGAGGACCGCCAGCAGCAGGACGAAGAAACAGACTCCCGACCAGTTGGCCAGCGACAGCCCGAGGAAAATCCAATCCTTGTCCTTGCACAACCCGGTGACCATGAACATCGATGGCCACCCGCTGCCAAGCCAGTCGATCAGTCGCTCGATCAGCGTCGGATCGCCAAAGCCGCACTCGATCGCCTCCTGCGGCGCATACTGCATCCAGCTCTGCTTGCCGGCGGCGAACACGCCGCCCAGGGCGGCCGCCCCCGCAAGCAGGCTCCAGAACCGGGTCCAGCCGGGCAGCAGCGCGCCGCACAGCCCGATACACGCCAGCACCATGTAAAGCAGGCGCTGGAAATTGCACCAATAACAGGGCTGCAGACGCAGCCATTCCCCCAGCAGCAAACCGGCCGCCAGCAGACACAGGGAGACGATCGACAATCCACAAAAGAAGATTCGGGGGGCAATACGCATGACAGGGCTTCCGCAAGTTCAGAAGCAGGATTCTAGCAGGGCGCACGCTTCAGCTTCACCAACCTCACGCGCGTTGTCCTATGATCCTCCACGGCAACAGCGCATTCGCACGGCACCTGCCATTTCTTTCGTTATTGGCTTGACGCAGACCGCGAGCGCCACCTAAGATTCCACAGTTTTTCCACCAAGGCGGACCGCGTTGAAACTCGAGCAACTCTATACCCTGATCGGGCCTGACATGCAGGCCGTCGACAACGTCATCCGCGAACGCCTCCACTCCGACGTGCTGCTCATCAGGCAAGTCGCCGAGTACATCATCAACGCCGGAGGCAAGCGCCTGCGTCCCGCCCTGATCCTGCTGAGTTCCGGCGCGCTGGGCTACCGGGGTTCGCATCACCACGAACTCGCCGCGGTCATCGAATTCATCCATACAGCTTCCCTGCTGCACGACGACGTTGTCGACGAATCCGACCTGCGGCGCGGACGGGAGACGGCCAACACCCTGTTCGGCAACGCCGCCAGCATTCTGGTCGGAGACTTCCTGCATACGCGCGCCTTCCAGATGATGCTCGACGTGGGCGACCTGCGCATCATGCAGGTACTGTCCGAAGCCACGAACATCATCGTTGAAGGCGAAGTGCTGCAACTGATGAACTGCCACGACACCGACGTCAGCGAAGAACGCTACCTGCAAGTCATCCGCTACAAAACGGCCAAGCTCTTCGAAGCCTCGTCCCAGATCGGGGCGATCCTCGGCCAGGCCACTCCGGAAATCGAACAGGCCCTGGCCGAGTACGGCATGCGCCTGGGCACCGCCTTCCAGTTGATCGACGACGTCCTCGATTACTCCGGCGCCGAAGCCGAAACCGGCAAGCACCTGGGCGACGACCTTGCCGAAGGCAAGCCGACACTGCCGCTGATTTACGTGATGCAGAACGGCACCGCAGAGCAGGCGGACTGCGTGCGCAAGGCTATCGAGAACGGTGGACGCGAGGACTTCCCCGCCGTCCTGGCAGCGATTCGCGCCACGAACGCACTGGAACACACCAAGAAGAAAGCCGAGGCCGAGGCCAGGCGCGCCGCAGAGGCAATTCAATGCCTGCCCGCTTCCACATACAAGGATTCTTTGCTAGAATTGTCGTCCTTTGCGGTTGCCAGATCCTTCTAGCAACCTCATCTCGGTCGGGGCGTAGCTCAGCCTGGTAGAGTACTACGTTCGGGACGTAGGAGTCGGAGGTTCGAATCCTCTCGCCCCGACCAACCCATTGCCACCCGCGCCTGCTTCACCGGCGCATTCGGGTGCGCCATTTCAGAATAGCCGCATATTTCCTTCGCGGCATCCGCCGGAACCGCATCATTTCATCCTGACAAATCCTCCTGAAGGCACCCGAGAGGATTCGCTTCTGCTATGCTTTGGCGCTATCCGGATGATTCTCTGAAATGATGAAATACCTGCTCCTGATCGGCCTGCTGCTAATCGTTTTCTGGGGATGGCGCACGACCCGCTCCGGACGCGACAAAAACGCCCGCCCGCCTGCTTCGCGCGCTCCTGAAAAAATGGTCACGTGCGCGCATTGTGGCGTCAATTTGCCGATCAGCGACAGCCTCCCCGGCGCTGGCAACCGCCATTTCTGCTGCAACGAGCACCGGCGAATCGCCGAATCCCGCAAGAGCTGAAATTCAATGTCCGGCGCAGGAGAAACAAAGCCTTCGCAACTTTCGGCGATGCACTGGAAAACGCTGCACTATTTCAACGCCTACCGCATCTGCACGGCCGGCATCCTGTTTCTTTCCGCGCTCTTCCCTCCGACATCACTCTCTCTGCTCAGCGAGAGCAGAGGGCCATACCAGCAGCTCATTACCGGCAGTTATTTCCTGGCCACGCTGCTTTCTTTCGCAGCCCTGCGACTTCATCGGCAGCACTTCAACCGGCAACTGAGCCTCCAGGTGCTGATCGACATCCTGGCGCTCACATTGCTCGCCCACTTCGGCGACGGACTCAGGAGCGGCCTCGGCGTCATGCTGCTGGTTTCCCTGGCCGGTGCCGGCCTGGTCGGACAAGGGCGGCTGGTCCTGTTCTACGCAGCCCTGGCCACGCTGGCCACGCTCACCGAGCAATCCTTTCGCTTTCTGGCGAACGACATCGAAATGGAGGACTTCTTTCAGTCCGGGCTGTTCTGCACGGGATTTTTTGCCGTCGCCATTTCGGCCCGCCTCCTGGCCAACCGGGTCATCGCCAACGAGGAACTGGCGCGCAAGCGCGGCGAAGAGCTGAGAAACCAGATGATCGTCAGCCAGCACATCATCGAGGAAATGCAGGACGGCGTCCTCGTCCTCGATCGCGACGGACGCGTCAAGCAACACAATCCGCGTACCGAACAGCTGCTCGGCCTGGGCGACCCGGGAGATCGCCAGCTCGCGCGTTACTCGACCGAACTGGCGCACAGTTTCCAGAACTGGTCCAGCCGGGGCTACGATGCCCCGGTCATGGTCAGGGCCCCGGCCAGCGGCATGCAGCTGCGCGCGCGTTTCGTCAGCACCGAAAGCACGGAGGGCGACGTCCTGGTCTTCCTGGAAGACCTGGGCAGGCTGCAGGAACAGGCACGCCAGCTCAAGCTGGCGGCGCTCGGACGACTGACCGCGAACATCGCGCACGAAATCCGCAATCCGCTGTCGGCCATCAAGCACGCCGGAGAACTGATGCACGAAGAATCGCCCAACCCGACCAACGACCGGCTATTGCGTATCGTGCTCGACAACACACGCCGCGTGGAACGCATCGTCAGCGACATCCTCGAGCTGGGGCGTCGCGACCGCGCACATCGCGAAGCGATTGACCTGCGCCAGGCCCTGCCGGCCTTTGTCGAGGAGTTTTCCGTCAAGGAAGAACAGCCTGCAGGAACGGTGCGGATCGACATTACGGGCCGGGCCATCATGTTCTTCGATCGCTCGCACTTCCATCAGGTGCTGTGGAACCTCGCGGGCAACGCCCTGCGCTACTCGCAAAAGAAGGCCGGAAGCATTCGCCTGCGAGTGGAAGATGGCCCGCGCGACAACCGTGTCAATCTGCATGTCATCGACGATGGCGCGGGAGTCGAGGAATCGCACCGCGAACAGATCTTCGAACCTTTCTTCACCACGCACAGCCGCGGCACCGGGCTCGGCCTGTACATCGCCCGGGAACTGTGCGAAGCCAACGGTGCGCAGCTGGAGCTGATCGATGGCAACGGCTCCGGCGCCGATTTCTGCATTTCCGGGAGGACAGTCGAGTGAGCGAAGACAAACGCATGGAACGGAGAGGCAAGCTGCCTCGCGTCCTGGTCGTCGATGACGAAGAGGACATTCGCGAACTGCTCGACCTGACGCTGGCGCGCATGGGACTCTCAGCCGACTGTGCCGGAACCGTGGCCGAAGCCAAACAGCTACTCGAACGCGAACACTATCATCTGTGCCTGACCGACATGCGCCTGCCGGACGGCGAAGGGCTGGAAATCGTGCGCCTCATCGGAACCCGGTACGGCGAGACCCCGGTGGCCGTGATCACCGCCTTTGGCAGCGCGGACAACGCGGTGGCCGCCCTCAAGGCCGGCGCCTTCGATTATCTGGCGAAGCCCGTCGCACTCGACCAGTTGCGCACCCTGATCAAATCGGCCATCAATCTTCCACGCCCGGGCACTGCGCCGGAAACATCCTCGCCTGGAACGGAAGGGGACGGCCAACTCATCGGCCAATCCCCGGCCATTTCCATGGTGCGCGAAATGATCAGCAAGCTGGCGCGCAGCCAGGCGCCGGTCTATATCTCCGGCGAATCGGGCAGTGGCAAGGAGCTGGCCGCACGCCTGATTCATCGCCAGAGTTCACGGCATGCGGCCCCGTTCATTCCGGTCAATTGCGGCGCCATTCCGGAAAACCTGATGGAAAGCGAATTCTTCGGCTACCGCAAGGGCGCATTCACCGGAGCCGACAGCGACCGTGACGGATTCTTCCAGGCCGCCAGCGGCGGCACCCTGTTCCTCGACGAAGTCGCCGACCTGCCGCTGGCCATGCAGGTCAAGCTGCTGCGCGCCATCCAGGAAAAGAAAGTGCGCAAGGTTGGAAGCGCCAACGAGGAAGCCGTCGATGTGCGCATCGTATCGGCGACCCATCGCAAGCTCAGGGAATGCGTCGAAAACGGCAGCTTCCGGCAGGATCTGTATTACCGCCTGAACGTGATCGAACTGAAAATGCTGGCCTTGCGCGAACGCCGGGAAGATATTCCCCTGCTGGTTGAGGCCATCCTGGCGCGCATCTGCGCGGACAGAAAATTGCAACTGAACGAGTCGGCCATGAAAGCGCTGGCGGATTACCCCTACCCGGGCAACGTCCGTGAACTGGAAAACATTCTTGAACGGGCCACCGCACTCTGCCTGGGCGACCAGGTCGAACCGGACGATCTTCAACTCGCCATCGATCCTGCGGTAGCAGGCGACGAACCGCTTTCCGGCGAAACTCTGGATGACCATCTCAACCGCATCGAGAAACAGACCATCCTCGAAGCCCTGTCCAGAACCGGTTTCAACAGGACGGCAGCGGCCCGCCTGCTGGGCATCACCTTCCGCTCGCTGCGCTATCGCATCGAACGGCTGGGCATCGAAGAGAATGCAGGATGAATCGTCCGCGCAGCATTGCTGACGGCTGGGTCAGCGGAGTCCGCCGCGTCATTTCACCCAATCACGACGATCGTCCTGCCGGGGAGCCCATTGAACTGATCGTCGTTCATGCGATCAGCCTGCCCCCCGCACAATTCGGCAGCGACGACATCCTGCGCCTGTTCACCAACACCCTCGACCCCTGCGCTCACCCCTATTTTCCTTCCATCTGCGGCCTCCGGGTATCGGCACATTTCCTGATCCGCCGCGATGGAGAACTGATCCAGTTTGTTTCCTGCGAACAACGCGCGTGGCATGCCGGAGTTTCCTGCTGGAAAGACAGGAAACAGTGCAACGATTTTTCGCTCGGCATCGAACTCGAAGGCTGCGACGAACTGCCGTTCGAGGACGTGCAATACAATCGCCTTGCCGAACTCACGCGCCTGCTGAGCGCGCATTATCCGATCGCCGCACTGAGCGGCCATTCCGACATCGCCCCCGAACGCAAGACCGACCCAGGCCCATGCTTTGACTGGTCAAGGCTTGCAGGCAAGGGCATTCCGCCGCGCTGGATCAACAGCGAAACATGCCGGATGCCGACAAGCTATCGATGACATCGTCTCTTCGGAAAATCGATTTCGATTCCGGCCTCATGACATTCGTCTACATCGCGTTGCCGAATTGCGACAGACTTCACATCAATCTGCGCTGACCACAAAAAACAGCTTGCGTCAAGCAAGACTCGTTACTAGAATTAGTCAAAATTCTCAAGGGCAACACAATATGTAGTAGCAGCCCTTGAACGCCACAGGCCATTTATTTGTGCTGCTCCGGCCTGTTTTGAACTGTTCTAACACGGAACAAACCGAGACAGATGGGTGACGGATTTAATCGGATTGCGTATTCAAGAAGGCAGCAGCCAGCCATGAATTCCGGCATGTCCCGATTTACTCCACGAGATCGCCAGCATAATCGTCAGCACCATTCCCCCAGCCATCCGGCCATCGGGAATCCAACGTCAGCATTCACCGTATTCAAGCGAGCATCATCGCGCAGGAATTCAATCAGCGCCGTTCCAGGGCGCCTGTTGAATGATTCGGCTTGGCCGGATCGCAATCACGTAGTGCCTTAGAGCTGGACATATTCCTTGAATGACCCTTGAAGGAGATTGACATGGCAACAAGTACGAAGAAACCCGCGGCCAAGCCCGTCGTGAAAAAAGTCGCACCAAAACCTGCCGCCAAACCCGTAGCGAAGAAGGCTGCACCGAAGGCTGCTGCCAAACCCGTAGCGAAGAAGGCTGCACCGAAGGCTGCTGCCAAACCCGTAGCGAAGAAGGCTGCACCGAAGGCTGCCGCCAAACCCGTCGCGAAGAAGGCTGCACCGAAGGCCGCCGCCAAGCCCGTAGCGAAGAAGGCTGCCG
>CAZLXL010000010.1:0-131046 GCA_964563685.1 uncultured Propionivibrio sp. | reverse complement strand
CCGTGGACGCGAACGGCTGCGCAAAATCCTGGCGGGAACGGCAGAGGCCCCGGCAACACCATTGAGGGTCGTCAAATGAACCCGCACACGATCAGGGAAAGCGACCTGCACGCCTATGTCGACGACCTCCTGTCGGAAACCGGACGAGACGAGATCGACCGCTTTCTTGCCGATCATCCCGACGAAGCCCGGCGGATGCACGATTACCGACGGCAAAAGCAGGCCATAACGAACATGTACGCTTCCGTACTCGACGAACCGGTCCCGGAATATCTGCTGGCCCTGTCTGTTCCACCACGCACATCCGATGACGCCAAGCCGCCGCACGGAATCACCCGGTTTCCGGAATTCCTGCCCCGCGGTTCGCTGCAACGCATCGCCGCCGGCCTGCTGCTTGCCGCGCTGGGAGGCACGGCGGGATGGGTCGGACACGGACAGTTTTCGCGCTCCGAAAATCTGGCGAGTGCCGTTCCATTGCCGCGCCAGGCGGCCATCGCCCACGCTGTTTATTCACCCGACGTGCGCCGCCCGGTCGAAGTCAGCGGTGAACAGGAAGAACAGCTCATTGCCTGGCTTTCGAAGCGGATCGGCACGACCGTCCGGCCGCCCAAGCTCGGCGCGCTGGGCTACGAACTGGTCGGCGGCAGGCTGCTGCCCGGCAACATCGGGCCCGTGGCCCAGTTCATGTACCAGGATGCCACCGGGCAGCGGCTGACCCTGTTCGTATCGACGGAAAACACGGCCAACCGGGAAACTGCCTTCCGCTTTGCCCGGGAAGGGGAAGTCAACGTCTTCTACTGGATCGACGGCAAATTCGGCTACGCCCTCTCGGCCACCATCGACAAGGGAGAACTCGCCCGCCTGGCTACGGCGATTTACGGGCAGCTCGGAGAAAAATAGGCCATGGCCTACGCCTGAACAACGGATGCATCGTCCAATGCACACTCACCCCAGCGTGCCTAGCGATTCCCGGCGACGCAACAGGATGAGCAGAGGAACGCCGGAAAGCAGAACGCCAACACCAACCAGAGCGCCCAATCCCGTATAAGCCAGACTGGAATAGAGCAGATAAGCGCAGGTGAGGCAGAACAGCAAGGGGGTCACAGGATAGAAAGGGGTTCGGAATGGGCGTTCGCGATACGGGTCGCTCCTGCGCAACACCAGAAAAGAAATGCCTACCAGCAGCAGGAACAGCCAGAAAACAGGAGCCGTGTATTCCACCATGGCCTGAAATCCGTCCGGGGTGAACGCGCCGAACAACACCAGCATCAAAGCAATCGTGCTCTGCACCAGGATAGCGATGCGCGGATTGTTGCCCTGCAGGTTCCAGCGGCCGAGCGTGCGGAGCGAACTCATGTCCTCGCCAACGGCGTGATAAACGCGCGCTCCGGTGAAAATCGTCGCATTGAGGGTACTGATCGACGTGCAGCAGATGACGAAACTGAGTGCAAGTGCTCCGCCCTCCCCAACCGCAAGCCGCATCATGTCCGCAGCAACCGCATTGCTCGCACGCAGCGCTTCCAGACCCAACACACGCAGGAAGGCGAAATTGATCAGCACGTAGGTGAGGATGATGGCCATCGTTCCGAGAACCAGCACGCGCACCATGTTGCGCCGGGAATCGCGCACTTCGGCCGACAGATAGGCTGCCTCATTCCAGCCTCCATAGGTGAGCAGGATGAAGATCATCGCCAAACCGAACGCACCGCTTCCATTTGATGAAAGGGGTGGAATCGATCCGCTCGGGGCAGTTTCAGGCGGCACAGCCGTACTGGCCGCACTCAGCCCGACAAGCGCCACCACGAGCACGGCAAGCAGTGTGGCGCCGGTAAACAGATTCTGCGCGCTCTTGCTATGGGCGGTACCCGCCAGATTGAGCAGGGTCAGCAGGAACAGCACGATGCCGGCGTACAACGCAGGCCCGTTGGAGCCGAGCGAGTAAATCTGCTGCGCATAATCGCCGAACACGAAAGCGACGGCTGCGATGGCCCCGGTCTGGATCACCGAGATACGCGCCCAGGCAAACAGGAAGGCCGTCGGCTGACCAAAAGCGCGCACAAGAAAGTGATACTCGCCGCCGGTGCACGGATAGGCTGCGGCCAGTTCGGCGTAGACCAGCGCACCGATCAACGTAATGGCGCCGCCGAGCACCCATGCTCCGATGAGAGCTGCATCGCTGGCAACGTTCGCTGCAATCAGGGGGGGCGTCTTGAAGATACCGATGCCGACAACAATGCCGATCATGATCGCCACCCCGTCGATGACCGAAAGACTCGCGCGGGGTGCGGTGACAGCCTGGGATATCATGGCTGAAGGGAATCAGAGAGATTGCCGGACAGCCTGCCAGGCAGGCTGAACGCTGCCAACCGATTCGATCCGGTCAGCGTTGATTCGCCCGGTAAAGGTGCGTGGATGACCGGGGCGATCCTCGATCACATAGCTTATTTCCGTACCGTTCACCCGCCCCTCGCGCACCGGTACGGAACGCCCGTCAATAGTGGCGGTGCCGGTGAAATATTGATATTTCTGCTCGAGCGCGAGATCGATGCGGCGCTCTCCTTGCCGGATTTGCCAGCGCCCGCCCACTTGTGCCGGAACAACCCAGAAATAAACCTGCCCTTCGACAAAAGTCCTGAGCTCGTCGGGTTTCCAGTCACCCATATGGAAGGCATGGGAAACGACACGCGAACCCGGCTTCATGGTCGCCAGGATCTTCGGCCGCAAGCGCTCGTTGATCTCGTTGAGCAGGTAAATCGCCAGAACGTCAGCCTTGCTGATGTCGACATGAAACAGGTCGCCGATGTGAAATTCGACCTTGTCGGTAACACCCGCTCGACGGGCATTCCCCTTGGCCTCGTTGATCCGCACCGGATCGATGTCCACGCCCACGCCCCGCGCGCCAAACTTGTTCGCAGCAGTCACCACCATGCGCCCGTCACCACAGCCCAGGTCCATGACGTGTTCCCCCGGCTTGACTGCGGCGATCTCGAGCATGCGTTCGACCAGGCTCTGCGGCGTCGGAACATAGACAACATCAAGCGGAACATCCGGCTGGGCAACCGCTTTCGGAACGGAAATGAACAGGGCAGCGAAGGGCATGGCCACCAGGAAGAAACTGCGGAAAACCACTCTGCGCACCGGCATCGTACGACCGTCGATTGATCCGGATGCAGAATAACTCGCTTGCATGATGGCTTTGATCATTTCGCTGCTCCTGTCATGAATGGGCTATCTGGACGTTGTCCATCGCAGGTGAGTTTCTTAGATGTGCCGATCATTATTTTGGTTCATATCCGGCATAAGTATTTATAAACATACAGTTGAAAAAACCTATGCGCCCCGGCGATATCCGGATGGCTTGCTTGAATGGAACAGGAGCGTTCCATTTTGCTTTCCAGTTTCTTTTGACCAATACTGGGTTGACCAGCACGAGGCAAAAACAGCACGCCTTGCACATCGCTGGCCAATTCAGGAACAAGTCAAAAGAGGGTAACAAGCCATGAAACCGCAAATTCTTGAACTGACTGAAAATGAAGTTTCCACCGTCCTCCAATCCCTTAGCAAACAACCTTACGAAGATGTTGCAGACTTGATCGCCAAGATCAGATTGCAGTGCGAAGCCAAGGAGGAAACCCCCGCAGAACGGGTTGATTTCGATGGCTGATTAAGACCGGGCACTCAGTAGCCTGAATGTAGCAAGGGGCGCGGCCCGGTTCGTGCTGCAATGGAAGATTCGATTGGCACGAAACGGGCCGGCTTGTATCTGAAGGCCTGCAATCAAGAGTTCGGCTCGCTACAAGGCCAGACCCTGTATCCGGAACTAATCGCTTTTCATATTCACGGGGTTTTCAAAGCGCAGTAACATTCGATATCAAAAACATTCATCAACAAAAGGGAGTTCGGGTCATGAAGGTATCAGGACTGTTTGCCGCGCGTTTCATTCTGTCGTCTGTCTTGGCGTTGCTGCTCCTGCCGCTGGCGTCGATTTCAGCCGAAACAAAAAATCCAGCCTCGCTCAAATCGGTCTATGCGCTCAAATACGGCGAAGGCGCCATTCCCAACTACGCGGCCTTCTGGCTGAGCAATCCCAAGTTCTCGACGGATCAGCCGAAACGGCCAATCAACATGTATTTCTGGCTGATCCAGACGGCAAACCGCAACATCCTCGTCGACACGGGAACCGGCAACGATTTCGCCACGCGCTACCCGAACTACATTTCCCCGCTTGAACTGCTGAACAAGGTCGGGCTCAAGCCGTCGGACATCGACACGATCATCATCAGCCACCCGCATTTCGATCACGTCGACGCCCTGGAGTTTTACAGAAACACCAACGCCACCGTGTATATCCAGCGGGATTCCTATCGCTTCATGGTTGAAGAGGCGACCGAATCGGCCGTCATCCGCAACGACGGCCTCTTCCCCCGGAAAAAGGATGCCACCATGCTGCTCGACCTCGCATGGGAAGGGCGCCTGAAGATTCTTGACGGCGACACCGACCTCTACCCCGGCATACGGCTGGTGAAGGTGGGCGGCCATTTCCCGGGACTGCAGATCACCGTCGTGCAAACGGGTGCGAAACCGGTTGTACTGGCCAGTGATGCCGTTCACCAGTACGACAACCTGGAAAAAAACATCGCCCTCGGCATCTATCAGGGCGATTTCGGCGATGTCGCCAAGGCCTTCGAAACCATCCGCAAGATCGACGGCGTGGTGGTTGCCGGGCACGACAAACAGGTCGTCGAACGCTTCAAGCAAGTCCAGGAAGGCATCATCCAGGTCTTCCCGTACAAGTAACCATCAACGCCAAAACGCCCGTCCGGCATCGAAACGCCGGACGGGCATTTTTTTGTACCCGATCAGCGCCTGAGCGAAACGATACCGACCGCGCCGACAATCAGCACGGTGGCCAACGCCTCCCGCCAGCCCAGCGGTTCGCCGAGAAAAACGATCCCGCCGATGACACCGATCACCGGAATCGACAGGGATGAGAGCGAGGAAACGGCGACCGGCACCATGAGCACGATGCGATTCCAGGCCCAGTAGCAGAACATGAAGGCGATGAACACGTTGTAGACCAGGCCGAAGGCTGGCCAGAAACCGGGAACAACCAGCCGCGACGTTTCCAGCGGAACCGCGAAACACAGTAGTGGCAACGATCCCAGCAGCATCGTCCACCCCGTCAACGACGATGTCGGCATGCCCATCGGCAAGCGCTTGAAAAGCACGATCCCGAGCGCCCAGCTCCAGGCTGCAAGGATCATGCAGGCCACTCCGACAGGGGCTTGCAGCATCCCGGCCAGACTGCCTCCCAGCAGCACGGCCACTCCAGCCAGCCCCAGCACCAGCGCGATAAAACGACGGAACGTGATTCGCTCGCCGAGAATCCAGACAGAGAGCAATGCGCTCCACAAGGGCATGGTGTAACCGAGCAGCGCCGCCCGTCCGGAAGGCAGCAGGGAAACGCCGTAAATGGCGAACACGTTCCAGCCGATGATATTGGTCAGGGAAAGCAGCAGCAGCCAACCCCATTTCCCCTGCGGTACCGCGATGCTGTTGCCGCTCAGGCGCGCGACGGACAGCATGCCCAGACCGCCCAGCAACAGGCAGAACGCCCGGAAATAAAGCGGCGGCACCTCGGTCAGCACGACCTTCATGATCGGCCAGTTCAGCCCCCAGAAAAGAGAGAGTCCGGCAAGCAGCAACAGCCCCTGGCGGGGCAGACGTTCATGTGTATTGAGCATGGAAAGCGAAAAAGAATTCAATGGAAGCGAAAGGACGCTGCCTTTCGATCTGGGAGATTATTTCAGCAAATGCGGATTGAAGGCCAGCGAGAGAGCGAAAAATCTTCCATGCCGCCCCTTTCCGACCGGGGAGCGAATAGCGACAAGAAAGTTTCCTCCTGGCCGGAGTTCATGCACACGCGTGTTCAGCGGTCGCGAGACTCCGAAAGCGCCTGATCAACCAGATTCTTCAACTGCTCAAAGCCAAAGCTTGGCAGGGGTACGCCATTGACGAAGAATTCCGGAGTCTTGGTAACGTTCAGCGTCTTTGCGTCCGCGAGATCCTGCGCGATCAAGGTAGCGATTTCCGGGGAAGTCACGTCAAAGGCCAGCTGTTCCATGTTGATTCCGGCGCGCTCAAGGTGCTTCCACGCCCGATCCACATTGGCCGTATGGTTCTGCGCCCAGTCGCTCTGGTTGGCCAGCAGGGCTTCAAGCGCCGGCCAGAATTTACCTTGCCGACGCGCCGCTTCGAGTACCGCAACAACCTTGTCCGACCCCCTGTGAAACGGCGCATGGCGCAGCACCAGGCGAATCTTGTCGGGATGGGCGGCCATCAGTTGCTTGACCAGAGGATAGAACGCGCGGCAGGTTTCGCAGGCCGGATCAAGGAATTCAACAATGACCACCGGAGCGTCCGCATGGCCAAGGGTTGGTGAATGCATGCGCATCAGAATGGCGCGATTGGCCTCGGCTCTCTGATGCGCCGCTTTTTCCTGCTGGTCCTTGTAGAAAAACGCGCCAGCGACGAATACCAGCAACAAGGCCATTGCCGAAAGGATAACGACAGTTTTCTGTTTCATTTGGATCCTTTGAGATGAGTCGCCAGAAGCAATGCGGCGATCAGTGAAAACGACACGATGGACAGCAACGGGATCGTCACGAAGCCAAACCAGACAACCTCCACGCCGGAACACGGCACCCCCTGCTGGCAGGGCTTGATGGATTGCGGTATCCACCCTGCGATGAGAGACAGATGGAAAAACGCCACGCTCCAGCCCACCACGGTTATCGGCAGCGCATAACGCACCACGCGCTGATCGAAGGGAAACAGCCCGGCCGCGAGCACCAGAAGGAGAGGAAACATGGCGATCCGCTGATACCAGCAGAGCACGCAAGGCGTGTATCCCATGACCTCGCCGAAAAATAGCGAGCCGAGCGTCGAGATCGTTGCGATCAGCCAGGCACCGAACGTCAACGCCCAGCCGACGTGTTCCGCGTTCTCGACGGAATCAGATCGTTTTGATGAATTCATGGATTGCAGAGACAAGCATAAAGAACATCCGTTGCAAAACAACGACCCTTTTTGACGCAACCAGTGCGCAAGTCTCAATGAGTATACCTGGCAACTCCCAGGCCTCAAGCACACCGGGAATGAAGCCAGTGCTGTAGCGACAGATGTTGACGGACTACCGACCCGACGATGCAGTCCTTGTGATGCTGGCACCTGACAAAATGTGTCGGGCGACCTCCCTGTCCGATCCGACAATATGTTTGGTCAACCATAGCCGCAGAAATTTCACCAGATCCTTTTCAACGGACTTGCGGATGGAATTGAGTTCAATATCACTCAATACTTTGAAGAAATGCGTATGTTCGGCCGTATGAAGCTTGATCTCCGGGTAACCGAACATGCGCATCAGCGCTTCTTCACAAGCGAAATGAAAGCGGGCAAAGTCTTTCAGGTCGGTAATATTGAAGTGAATCGTCGACCAGTTTTTTCCCAGCCTGATGGCTTCCTCGATCGCCGTAAAGCCCTGTATAAGGGTTTTATGCTGGTTATCCATTTCCTGAATCCCCAACGAATATTCGTCTCGCCAGTGCATTAACCCCCCGCAATGTGATGGCCATGCCCTGCATTGAATCCAGCGGTCAGCATCAAGGGCATATTACTTTGGTAATATGCTTTTATACCTCGTTGGGTACGCTGATAACTGTGCAGTAATTCACGATTTCCAACGTCGAGACCCGGAGGCTGGTCTGCCTTGCTGCAAAAAGGATGTCTTACTTCTTTGACCCGAGGGATCGGGCCACCCAGGCTGCATAGACAGCAAACACGCCCAGGAGCAACGCGACCAGAAGCGCGACAGGTTCCCCATTGTCTTCCTTCAGGATCACGACCAGCATGCAGGCGGAAATGGCGCTCAGCGCCCATAACAGCCGCCGTGAGAGGCCCTTCATGATCTTTCTGCCCGTAGCCCAGAATGGAAGGCAGAAGACAGGTATCAATAGAGCGCCCAATACCAGCTTGGAAATCACCACGCCCCATCGCTCCTTTGGGTCAGAAATCCCTGCAATTCACAGGGCAAGGGCGGATCCCCGCCGGCTTCATGCTATAATGCGCGACTTTATTACTACTTGATTTTTCAGGGATTTCTTGGTGCCGAGAGAGGGACTCGAACCCTCACGTATTTCTACGGCGGATTTTGAATCCGCTGCGTCTACCGATTCCGCCACCTCGGCCCAGGTTCACTGACGTGAACTGGAAGAGGGCGAATTATCCCTGATTCAAGCGTTACCTACAAGACTGACCGGCTGACATTTTCCCCGCATGCTTACCCTCGACGATTTTGATTTCGACCTTCCTCCGGAGCTTATCGCGCAACACCCTGCGCCGGAACGGACCGCCAGCCGCCTGCTGCATGCGGACGGCCATTCACTGCACGACAAAAAATTCGCCGACCTGCCGCAATTGATTGCGCCGGGCGATTTGCTCGTCTTCAACGATACCCGGGTCATCAAGGCGCGTTTGTTTGGCCAGAAGGAAAGCGGCGGCCAGATCGAGGTCATGATCGAGCGCATTATCGACCGTACACACGCCGTGGCGCAGATTCGCGCCAGCAAATCTCCGAAACCGGGCAGCCGCATCATTCTGGAGGATGCTTTCGCGCTCACGATCACCGGCCGCACAGGCGAGCAATCGGAATTCTTCGCGCTGGAACTGGAAGAAGACGGCGATCTGTACGCATTGACCGAGCGTTACGGACACCTGCCGCTACCGCCCTATATCACCCATACGGCCGAGTCCGAAGACGAAACCCGTTACCAGACAGTGTTCGCCCGCCATACCGGCGCCGTGGCCGCACCCACCGCCGGCCTGCACTTCGACGACGCCATCCTCGCCCGCCTCAGGGAGAACGGCGCAGAGCTGGCATGGCTGACGCTGCACGTCGGCGCCGGCACATTCCAGCCGGTGCGCGTGCACAATCTGGCCGAGCACCGCATGCATTCGGAACGCTTCGAGATTCCGCAGGCCACCGTCGACGCCATCGCGCGCACCCGGAAGCAAGGTGGCCGCATCATCGCCGTCGGCACGACCAGCCTGCGCGCGCTGGAAGCGGCGGCGCAGCATGGCGAACTGCGCGCCGGACCGGCCGAGACCGACATTTTCATCACGCCGGGTTATCGTTTCCAGGTTGTCGACCGGCTGATCACCAACTTCCATCTACCGAAGTCGACCTTGCTGATGCTCGTTTCGGCCTTCGCCGGATGCGCTACCATACGCACCGCCTACCGCCACGCCATCGAGGAACGCTACCGTTTCTTCAGCTACGGCGATGCGATGTTGCTCGAAAAAGCGAACGAAAAGCAAAACATCTGAACCACAACGAACACAACGGGCACAACGAAAACCTTGAAGGGTTTTCTTTTTTTGACGTTCGTTGTGTTCGTTGTGCACGTTGTGGTTAATTACACTTTCTGAATAAACGAAAGAGCTCAAGATGCAGTTTGAACTCCTCACCACCGACGGCGGCGCACGACGCGGGCGTTTGACACTGACGCACGGTGTCGTCGAAACCCCCGTATTCATGCCGGTCGGAACGTACGGCACGGTCAAGGCAATGCTGCCGCGCGATCTGAACGAAATCGGCGCGCAGATCTGCCTGGGCAACACCTTCCATCTGTGGCTTCGTCCGGGACTGGAAGTGCTCGCCGCGCACGGCGGGCTGCACCGTTTCATGGGCTGGGACAAGCCGATTCTCACCGACTCCGGCGGCTTCCAGGTTTTTTCGCTCGGCGCGCTGCGCAAGATCACCGAGGAAGGCGTCAGGTTTTCCTCGCCGATCAACGGCGACAAGCTGTTCCTGACGCCCGAGGAGTCGATGCGCATCCAGCACACGCTGAATTCCGACATCGTGATGATCTTCGATGAATGCACGCCCTACCCGGCCAGTTTCGACGAGGCGGCCAAGTCGATGCGCCTCTCCATGCGCTGGGCCAAACGTTCGCGTGACGAACACGACCGCCTCCAGAACACCAATGCGCTGTTCGGCATCGTGCAGGGCGGCATGTACGAGGACCTGCGCGACGAGTCGCTGGCCGGTCTGGCGGAGATTGGCTTCGACGGCTTCGCCATCGGCGGCCTGTCGGTCGGCGAGCCCAAGGAGGACATGGCACGTATCCTCGCACACACAACGCCGCGCCTGCCGACGCACAAGCCTCGCTATCTGATGGGTGTCGGCACACCGGAGGATCTGGTGCATGGCGTGCAGGCCGGCATCGACATGTTCGACTGCGTAATGCCCACGCGCAACGCGCGCAACGGCCACCTATTTACCCGCTACGGCGATATCCGCATCAAGAACGCGCACTACAAGAACGACCTGCGTCCGCTCGACGATTCCTGCGACTGTTACACCTGCCGCAATTTCAGCCGTGCCTATCTGCATCATCTTTTCCGCGTCGGAGAAATCCTCGGCGCGCAGCTCAATACGATCCACAACCTGCACTACTACCAGACGCTGATGCGCGAACTGCGCGCCGCCATCGCTGCTGGCAAGCTCGGCGAAATGGTTGCCGGCTTTCATGCCGGGCGCAACGGACAATCCGCCTCCGCGACGCAGTGATACAATGGCCCGCTGATTTTTCCGAATTACTACAACTGTCTTTCAATTCCTTTATTCCAGGAGACCAATGTGCTGATCAGCAATGCTTATGCCCAAACTGCCGCTGCCGCGGGCCCGATGGACAGCGTGATGCAGTTCCTGCCGATCATTCTGATGTTCGTCGTGCTGTATTTCCTGATGATCCGCCCCCAGCAAAAAAAGGCCAAGGAACACAAGGCCCTGCTCGAAGCGCTGGCCAAGGGTGATGAAGTCATCACGCAAAGCGGCATAGTCGGCCGCGTCAGCAAGGTCGGAGACGACTTCGTGACCGTCGAGATTGCGGAAAACGTCGAAATCCAGATGCAGAAACCGGCCATCATCACAGTCCTGCCCAAGGGCACGATCAAGAACCTGTGAGCTTGCGGAACGGGGCGCGCGGATTCCCGCGACGCCCCTTCTTCCATCCGCCGCACTCTGCGTCCGAACCCTTCTCTTCACGAATCCCATGAACCGCTACCCGCTCTGGAAATACATCACCGTTGTCGTCGCGCTGCTGATCGGTTTCATTTACACCCTGCCGAATTTTTTCGGCGAATCGCCGGCTGTTCAGGTGTCCAGCGCCAAGGCAACGCTCAAGGTCGACACCAAGACGCTCGACCGCGTTGAAACCGCGCTCAAGACCGCCAGCATCGAAAGCAGCGGCACCTTCCTCGACACCAACGGCGTCAAGGTTCGCCTTAACGACACGGATACCCAGCTCAAGGTCCGGGACCTGCTGGAAAAAGAATTCAACCCGGACCCGGGCGACCCACAGTACGTCGTGGCCCTGAACCTGCTTTCCAGCTCGCCGCAGTGGCTTACCCGCATGGGGGCCCTGCCGATGTATCTCGGGCTTGATCTGCGCGGCGGCGTTCACTTCCTGCTCCAGGTGGACATGAAGGGAGCATTGACCAAGCGCCTCGACGCCGTCAGCGCGGACCTGCGCAGCCTGCTGCGCGACAAGACCATCCGTCACGGCGGGGTCAGCCGTGAAGGAGACCGGATCTCCATCCGTTTCCGCGACGAGGAAAATCGCAGCAAGGCGCGTGCGGTGCTGGAGGACAACCAGCCGGATCTGGCACTGGTGGAACAAGGCAGCGATAGCGACCTCAAACTGGTGGCCACGATGAAGCCGGCTGCCCTCCTGAAGATCCAGGAATTCGCCATCAAGCAGAACATGGGCACCCTGCACAACCGGATCAACGAACTGGGCGTGGCCGAACCGGTGATTGCCCAGCAGGGCGCCGACCGTATCGTGGTCCAATTGCCCGGTGTGCAGGACACGGCCAAGGCCAAGGATATCCTCGGACGCACCGCCACGCTGGAAATCCGCATGGTGGACGACACCCCCGGCGCGCTCGAAGCCGCGCTGGCCGGACAGGTTCCTTTTGGGGCCGAAGTATACGTTGAACGCGGAGGCCGTCCGTTGCTGGTCAAGAAACAGGTGCTGCTCACCGGCGACCGGCTGACCGACGCACAGCCGGGTTTCGACAACCAAACGCAGGAACCGGCGGTTCACCTCAGCCTGGATTCCGCCGGCTCGCGCATCTTCAAGGAAATCACCCGCGAGAACGTCGGCAAGCGCATGGCCATCCTGCTCATCGAAAAGGGCAAGGGTGAAGTCGTCACGGCGCCGGTCATCCGCACCGAAATCGGCGGCGGCCGCGTACAGATTTCCGGCAGCATGAGCACGACGGAAGCCAACGACACCGCCCTGCTTCTGCGCGCCGGTTCGCTCGCCGCCCCGATGGAAATCATCGAGGAACGCACCATCGGTCCGAGCCTGGGCGCCGACAACATCCAGAAGGGATTCCACTCGACCTTGTGGGGGTTCGTGGCCATCGCCGTGTTCATGACCGCCTACTACATGCTCTTCGGTTTCATCTCGACGATTGCGCTATCCTCCAACCTGTTGTTCCTGGTGGCCCTGCTCTCGCTGCTGCAAGCCACGCTGACCCTGCCCGGCATTGCCGCCATCGCCCTGACGCTGGGCATGGCGATCGACTCCAACGTGCTGATCAACGAACGCATCCGCGAGGAACTGCGTAACGGTGCGACGCCGCAAGGAGCGATCTCCGCCGGTTATGAACATGCTTTCGACACGATCATCGACACCAACATCACCACGCTGATTGCCGGCGTTGCGCTTCTCGTCTTCGGCTCGGGCCCGGTGCGCGGTTTTGCCGTGGTGCACTGCCTGGGCATCCTGACCTCACTGTTCTCGGCGGTCGTCGTCTCGCGTGCACTGGTCAATCTGATCTACGGTCGCCGCCGCAAGCTGGATTCGCTGTCCATCGGGCAGATCTGGAAACCGGGCAACACGACTGTGGCCGCAAAATAAGGAAAAAGAACAATGGAATTTTTCCGCATCAAGAAAGACATCCCCTTCATGCGCCATGCGCTAGTGTTCAACGTCATTTCGTTGATCACCTTTCTGCTGGCGGTTTTCTTCCTCTTCAGCCGCGGCCTGCATCTTTCAGTTGAATTCACCGGCGGCACGCTGATCGAGGTCAATTACGCCCAGGGCGCCGATCTCGGAAAAATCCGTGACGGACTGAGCAAGGCCGGTTATACCGACATCGCCGTACAGAACTTCGGTTCGAGCCGGGATGTGATGATCCGCATGCCGCTCAGGGAAGAACAGAATTCAGCCAAGATCGGTGAGTCGGTAATGAGCGTGCTGGATGCCGAGGCTCCCGGCGCTTCACTGCGCCGCGTCGAATTCGTCGGACCGCAGGTAGGCAAGGAGCTTGCCGAGAACGGCGCGCTGGCCCTGCTGCTGGTGATCCTCGGCATCGTCGTCTACCTCGCCTTCCGTTTCGAATGGCGTTTCTCGGTCTCGGCGATCATTGCCAACCTTCACGACATCATCATCATTCTCGGCTTCTTCGCTTTCTTCCAGTGGGAATTTTCGCTTTCAGTGCTGGCTGCGGTGCTCGCCGTACTTGGCTATTCAGTCAACGAGTCGGTGGTGGTTTTCGACCGGGTCAGGGAAACCTTCAGGAAAGTGCGCGGACTGACCACCCCCCAAGTACTCGATCACGCCATCACCAGCACCATCTCGCGCACAGTGATCACCCACGGCAGCACTCAGGTCATGGTGCTGTCGATGCTGATCTTTGGCGGCGAAACTCTGCACTATTTCGCCATGGCGCTGACCATCGGCATCTGTTTCGGCATTTACTCGTCGGTGCTCGTGGCCAGTCCGCTGGTCATGTGGCTGGGCGTTTCCCGCGAGCATTTCGTCAAGCCGAAAAAGCAGAATGACGGAGCCAACACGGACGGAGCCGTCGTCTGAACGAAAAGCGCTTCGCCTTGTCGTAATGCATTATTCACGGGCGCCTGATCGGCGCCCGTGGCGTTTTGACTGCGGGAGAAGCGAATGAATACGCAACGCATCAGACTATGGGATTTACCGACGCGGATTTTCCACTGGCTGCTGACCGTTCTCATCGTTGGCGCCGTAATAACCGGAAAAATGGGCGGCAATGCGATTGTCTGGCACGGCCGGATCGGCCTGTGCATCCTGGGCCTGCTCGCTTTCCGCGTAGCCTGGGGCCTGCTCGGATCGACCTATGCCCGTTTTTCCAGCTTCCTGCCCACGCCTTCCTCGATTGCCGCTTATCTGCGCGGGCAATGGCACGGCCTTGGCCACAACCCGCTCGGTGCCCTGTCCGTGCTTGGACTGCTCGGCTTGATCGCCGTGCAGGTGGGCACCGGCCTCTTTGCCAACGACGACATCGCCTTTCGCGGCCCCCTCTCCGACCTGATCAGCAAGGAATTCAGCGACACGCTCAGCGGTTACCACCGACTGGCCATCAATGGACTGATCGGCATGATCATCCTGCATGTGTGCGCCATCGTTTTCTACGCACACGTCAAGAAAGACAATCTGGTTAAACCGATGATCAGCGGCTGGAAAACCATCACTCCCGAACAGGCGACACATGCCCGGCCGATTCGCGGCGGGGGCTGGGTTGCCCTTGGCATTTCCCTGTTCATTGCCATACTTGTGGTCTACGCCGCATCAGGAGCATGGCAGTCGCCGCCGCCCCCTCCATCGCCCACGGCACAACCCGCTCCCGGCTGGTAAAACTGCGTAAACAATTGATGTGGTCCGTATCTTGTCGCCGGAAATGCCAACGGCTTGCTTGACACTGAAAATATTGAGCGTAGGATGCGCGGTTTGAAAAAAGCAAACCCGTGCGAAAGCCGGGCTCGCAAAGTTACCGGCCTAAGGGTGCATACCTAGGGCAGCGGGATTGCCAATCGGATCACGCCCTTTCCGGCGCTAACGGTTCTTTCCCCTCAGCCAATCCGTGTGCCCCTTCCGGAAAAAATCCCGAGCAGATATCAGGGAACGACAGGGGAAAGATGTTTCACTGGCTATTTCTCAATGAAAACGGCATTTCATCAGCGGAAACTACGCGCTGGCGAATAAGCGCGCTCCGGATCATTCTGGTTTCCGGCTTCCTGCTGGAAGCGACCATAGCCATCCACAGTTCATTCAACGCCCTGACCATCGGGGCCTATCACATCGTGGCGGTTGTCGCGGCATTCTATGCGCTGCTTGCCATCGCCCTGTATCTATCGGCACGCAACCCCGGGTATGGCGCGGCCATCCTGATTGCTACGGTCTATGCCGCCGGAGCTTCGATCGTGCTGTTCGTCAGAATCGACGAAATCGCCAAACTCGGAATCATCTTCGTATACACGACGCCACTCATTGCCCGGCTTTTTTTCGGCAATCGCCTGGCGCTCGCATTGATGCTGCTGAACTTTCTGCCATTTTTCTATTTGTTGCAGAACAATCCACTCGTTCATATCAACGTACTGAACTTCACGCTGTCGGATAGCCATACCTATATCCAATCCCTGCTCTTCCTCTTCTTCAACATTTGTGTCCCCCTGGCCGTTTTTCGCGTGCTGCACGCGCTGGATGCATCAGCCGTCCGTTACCGTGAGGCCAGTTCGGAACTGGCTGCAAGCCACGAGCAATACCGCGAGTTCTTTGAAAACGCCGGCGGTCCGATCGCTCTTTGCTCCGCTGAAGGAATCATTCTCCAGGCCAACCAGAAAGCGATCGACCTGATTGGCGGTGATCCCGCATCGGTTATCGGCAAACCGCTGCTTGAGTTCCCTGGCTCATCCACCAAAGAGGATTTGCAGAACAAATTTCCGGAGATCGAAGGCCAGAAATTCATCACGCCCTGGGGGAACAAAGTAGCCGTACAGTATGTAACGCAAACCACACATGGGCATTACATAGTCGTATTGCACAACCCATCTTCACTGCTCAGGATCAAGGAAGCCTTGCAGCGGAGCAGGGAACGCGAGTCGTTCCTGAGCAATTACGACGCACTGACGCAACTGCCCAACAAGGAAATGCTTCGCCGGCATCTCTCCGAAATACTCCCGCAGTTGCCCGAAGGCAGGATGGTCGCCCTGGTTTCCTTTCGCCTGACCAGCGTAAAGCATGCCAATGAGAAATTCGGCGCAAAGACCGGAGACCTGTTCATTCAGACTTTTGCCGACGAACTGCGCAAAATCCTTCCAGCCGATGCTTTCTGTTCCCGCTTGCGCAGCATCGTATTTTCCATCGTCCTGGCCCCCTCCCGGACATCATCGGAAGTCGTCAACCAGGTCGAACTTCTGCGCAACACGATTCCTGATGAACTCATCGTCGACGGTCATCATCTATTCGTCCAGCTATCGACTGGAATCGCCCTGGCCCGATCGAAAAACATCACGCCCGACGAACTGATCCGCCGCAGCGAGGTTGCACTCGACAGCGCCAGACGCTCCAGCGAAGATTCCGCGACCCTTTTTGACGAAGCCGACGCTGCCCAGATTCGCCGCAGCATTGAGCTCGAACTGGGCCTTGTGGCAGCCTTGAAGAATTCGGAATTCCGCCTCGTTTATCAACCCAAGATGGGAAAGGACCGGCGGATCGCCGGGCTCGAAGCGCTCATCCGCTGGGATTCACCTACCCTCGGCCCGGTATCCCCGGCAGAATTCATCCCTGTTGCCGAAAATTGCGGACTGATTCACGACATCACCCGGCTGGTCATCGAGGCCGTCTGTACGTACATCCGCAAAAGACTTGACAACGGCATGCAATGCCCTCCGATCGCCATCAACCTCTCGTCGGTCGATATTGTCAGGCATGACCTTCTGGACATCATCGAAGAATCAAGCTCCCGCCACAACATCCCCGCGCACCTGCTCGAATTCGAAATCACGGAAACCGGACTGATCGGCAACGAGGCGCTGGCCATTCGCCATCTCCAGGTACTGGAAAAACGTGGCAGCAGCATCGTGATCGACGATTTCGGCACGGGCTATTCGTCGCTTTCCAAGTTGAGCAGTTTCCCGATCCACGGCATCAAGATCGACAGATCGTTCGTCGCCAGAATCGGCTCATGCAACAAAAGCGAGCTCATCATCAAGGCCATCATTTCCCTGGCTCACATGATGTCCTGCGTCACCATCGCCGAAGGCGTGGAAAGCGAAAGCCAGGAAACATTCCTCAAATCGGTAGGGTGCCAGATTTTCCAGGGCTACTACTACCATCGACCATTGGAAATCGTGCAGCTGGAAAAATTGCTGCTGAAAGAACATTGAGGCCGCGACGCAACGGCCTCAATGCGTGCACAACGATATCAATTCCTGCGGAATTCGTCGTGACAGGATTTGCACGTTGCGCCGGTCTTGCCGAACTGGGTCCTGATCGCGGCAACATCTCCCGTGGCGGCGACCCTGGCGAGTTCGCTGGCTTCCTTGCTTAAACCCATGGCCAGTTCACGAACCTTGTCCGGCTGCTGGAAAAGTTCGGGCCTGACACGCGTTCTTTCACTGCCGACATCCTTCTCTGTCCCGGATCCGAACAGCGCACCATGACCTGAATTGGCGATAGCCGCAACCACATTGGCGGCAGCAACAACCTGATCCTTGTTGAAATTGCCATCGACATTGGCCTTGATCTTGCCCATGTTCCAGGACAGGAAATTCATGCCGGCTTTGCGGAACTTGATCATGTCTTCAGGCTTTACCGTCTGCTGCGCCATGGCGGCAGTCGCAAGACTGGCAAGGAGGATCGCTGCAAGGGTCTTCTTCATGATTATCTCCATCGAACAGAACACAACTGACCACAAAACGGGGAAAACTCCCCGACAAATTCCAACCGCGTGATTTAGTCAGCAGTGCTCTGGCAGAAGTTCGCCCTCAGACGGCAAAAACATGCTTGATGCGCAAGGTCTTGCCTTCCTCGATCAGCCCGATCAACCGATCAATGTTCGGATGCTTTCCCGGATGTTGTCGGGCCTCTTCGGCATGCTCGGCATAGAGCTCCAGCCCTTTCCTGGCCGCATCGGGAGTGATTGCGCCATAAATCTGCGCCAGATGGTTATACACGGCCAGCGAGCCCTGGCTGCCGGCCTTGTTCTCAAGGGTAGATACCACATTCCCTTCGGCATCGAGCAGGTTGATGGCTGCCAGGTGCGAGATTCCGGGAAGCTTCTTCAGGTTGTCGGCAAATTGCGGCATGATTCCACCCGCTCAAATCCGGCGTGCCAGTTCGGCGGCCTTGCCGGTGTAATCCCACGGCGTCAGCTTGAGCAGTTCCTCCCTGGCCGCCTCCGGAATATCCAGCGTCCTGACGAAATCCTGCATGCCTTCGCGAGAAACCCGGTTACCGCGCGTCAGTTCCTTCAGTTTTTCATAAGGGTTGGCAATGCCGTAGCGGCGCATCACCGTCTGGATCGGTTCGGCAAGCAGCTCCCAGTTGGCATCGAGATCGGTACACATGCAGTCTGCATTGGCTTCCAGCTTGTTCAATCCGCGCAGCAGCGAATCGTAGGCAAGCAACGTATACCCTAGGGCGACGCCCATGTTGCGCAATACCGTGGAATCGGTCAGATCGCGTTGCCAGCGGGAGATCGGCAGTTTTTCTGACATGTGCCGGAGTACCGCATTGGCCAGGCCGAGGTTACCCTCGGAATTCTCGAAGTCGATGGGGTTAACCTTGTGCGGCATGGTCGACGAGCCGATTTCGCCGGCCTTCAGTTTCTGCTTGAAGAAACCGAGCGAAATGTAGCCCCACACGTCGCGATCCAGATCGAGCAGGATCGTATTCACCCGGGCAAAGGCATCGAACAGTTCAGCCATCGCATCGTGCGGTTCGATCTGGATCGTGTAGGGATTGAATTCCAGGCCAAGCGACTCGACAAAGCGCTTGGCAAAGGCCTCCCAGTCGAAATCCGGGTAAGCCGCCAGGTGCGCGTTGTAATTGCCTACGGCGCCATTGATCTTGCCCAGCAGGCTCACTTCGGCGATACGCTTGCGGCCGCGTTCCAGGCGATAAACGACGTTGGCCATTTCCTTGCCCAGCGTGGTCGGCGTCGCCGGTTGGCCGTGCGTGCGCGACATCATCGGCAAGGCGGCATGTTCGTGCGCCAGATCGCGCAGCCGGGCGATGTTCCGGTCGAGTGCCGGAAGCATCACCTCGTCGCGAGCCGCCTTGAGCATCAGGGCATGCGACAGGTTGTTGATGTCTTCGGACGTGCAGGCGAAATGGATGAACTCGGAAGCGCGCATCACCTCGGAATTGTTCGCCAGCTTGCGCTTGATCCAGTATTCGAGCGCCTTGACGTCATGGTTGGTCACGGCTTCGATATCCTTCACTTCGGCAGCCTGCTCGGGGCCGAAGCTGCTCACCAGCAGATCCAGTTCGGCCACCGTTGCCGGAGAAAAAGCCGGGATCTCGACAAAATACGTTTCGGCGGCGAGCGCCTTGAGCCATTCGATTTCAATCTGCAAACGGCGGCGGATCAGTCCAAATTCCGAGAACTGTGCACGCAGGCCATCCACCTTTGAGGCATAGCGCCCATCGAGCGGCGAAAGGGAAGTAAGCATATTGAGAGACATGGAATCCGGCCTTTGAACTTGATCAGTGGGGAAAGGTCCATATTTTACCTGTCCGGCCAAACCTCCAGCAAATTAGGGGGACGGTGAATGGTATATAATCCGCCCCAGCAACTCTTGTCAGGACGTAAATGAAGCTCATAGGAACACTTACCAGCCCCTTCGTGCGTAAAGTACGCGTCGTGCTTGCAGAGAAGAAAATCGAATACGATTTCGAGGTCGATTCACCCTGGTCCCCCGGATCGGCCATTCCCGGCGTCAATCCTTTGGGCAAGGTGCCCGTACTGGCTCTGGACGATGAAACCGTGCTCTTCGATTCGCGGGTCATCAGCGAATATATCGATAATGTTGCTCCGAACAACAAACTGATGCCGGCCCCCAATCGCGAGCGCACCGAAGTGAAGCGCTGGGAAGCCTTGGCGGACGGAGTCAGCGAAGCGGCCGGAAATCTCTTTCTGGAAAAAAAGCGCCCGGTGGAGCAGCAGAGCGACGCGTGGATGGCACGTCAGAAGGACAAGATCATTCGCGGCCTGGAATACATGTCCGAACAGCTTGGCGAAAATCCCTGGTGCATGGGCACGCATTTCACCCTGGCCGACATCAGTACCGGATGCGCCCTGGGCTACCTGGCTTTCCGCTTTCCTGAGATTGACTGGAGCGCCAAGCATCCCAACCTGGCCCGCCTGCACGACAAATTGATGCAGCGGCCGTCTTTCTCTGAATCCGTTCCGAAAGACTGATCCCTCGAGCCTTCATCAACGAAGAGCCGCCTGAAGCGGCTCTTTTGCTTTTCGCTTTGGGCGCCTACACCTTGAACCGCGCTACCGATTGGCGCAAATCGTCTGCCAATTGCTCGAGAACCAGCACATTCTCGTTCGCCGCATGCACCGAATTGGCGGACTCTTCAAGCATGCTGGATATCTGTTCCACGTTGCGCGCCACGCTGGAACTGGCCTGACTTTGCTCCGTGGTTGCCGCGGCCACGTCGCTGACCTTGTCCAAAGCCACCGTCGTGGCCTCGTTGATCTGACGCAACGCATCGCCGGCCTGCTGGGCGATATCCACCCCGCGCCCGACCTGTGGGCCTACTGCTTCCATACCCTCGACAACGCGTACCGTGTCCTGGTTGATGGCCTGGATCATGCCGGTAATCTGGTCGGTCGCCTGGCCAGTCCGTTCGGCAAGCTTTCTGACTTCGTCGGCGACCACGGCAAAACCGCGCCCCTGCTCTCCCGCACGCGCGGCCTCAATCGCGGCATTAAGCGCCAGAAGGTTGGTCTGATCGGCGATTTCCTTGATCACGCTGACGATGCCGCCAATTTCGCGCGAACGGTCAGCCAGACCGCCAATGAGTCCGGTCGCTTCGTTGACCTGACTGGCCGCCCGCTGAATCTCGGTACTGGCCTGCTGGACAAGACTCTGTCCATCGCGCGCCAGTTGCGTGGCGTGCGTGGCGTTGATCTCGGTTTCGCGCGAACTTTGCGAGATATGATCGACGCTGACCGCAAGCTGCTCGATGGCAGCCGCCGTCGATGACACGGCATCCGAAGCTTGCTTCGCGGCCTGATTGATCTGATCCATCTGCCCGGACAAGCCTGACGACGCCTGCCCCACCTTGCTGGCATTCTGCTGGATGTGTTCGATGATGTCGTGCAGGTTGGTTCGCATTTGCTGGATCGATTCCATCAGGCTACCCGGTACGCCGGTATGCGTGATTCGCTGTGTCAGATCGCCGATAGCGATCGCGCGGGCCATTGCGGCCGCGGATTCCGGCTCGCCGCCGAGAGCGTGATAAATACGCCGTGCCATGACAAAGGCCAGGGCAATCACCGCTGCAAAAATCGCCAGTCCAATCAGACCAAATCGAATGGCATAGGATCGGTACGCTTCGTCAATATCATCAATGAACAGTCCGAAACCGACAATCCAGCCCCATTCGGGAATCTTGACCAGTCCGTTGATTTTGGGCACCTCGACGGTCCCTTGCGGACGTTTAGTCTTGATTTCCACCAGCGACTGATTCGCCGTCTTGAGAGAATCCACATACACCTGCATCAGGGTTCGCCCGTCCGGGCCCTTGCTGCCCATGTCGACCTGCCCTTCCTTGCGCTTGTCCGGATGGAGCAACACCACGCCCTCCATATTGCGCACAAAGACATAATCATCGCCTTCGCGCATTCCGGATAGCGCCTGCTTGGCTTTCGCCTGCGCCTCTTCCCGGGTCAGCGTGCCGGCCTTTTCCTCGGCCAGATAAATCCCAACCGTATTCCCGGCAAGTGCGACCGTCATGGCAATCTGACCCTTGTGATCCTCAAGCATGGAGGAACGAATGGTTTGCAGGGCGATGAACGCCAGGATCAACGTACCCAGGGCCGCGCAACCGACGATCAGGCCAAACCGTGTAGACAATTTCATGACATTCCCCTCAAAGTATCCCCGGCGGGACCGGGCCTTTTATTTGATGCTTATATCCATGCTTAGGCCGGGGATCGAAGGAAGTCAAGCCCGGCACAGAATTGAGGAAAATTTGCAATTGCGCTGCTGCAGCGGATAAAGGCTGCCGGAAACAAACAGGTGTCCAACGTCAAAGAATGATCCCGCCCCCCAGGCACACCCGGCTCTCGTAAACCACCACCGACTGTCCCGGCGTGACCGCCCATTGCGGTTCGGCAAAACGGATCCGGCAGGACTCGGCATTGACGTTCTCGATCTCGCACGGCGCATCGGCCTGCCGGTAACGGGTCTTGGCACCGTAGACCCAGTGTGTATGCGGCCGGTCTTCAATCCGGTCACCGGCGGTCCAGGAAAGCTGGTCAGCCCTGAGTTCGCTGGCCAGCAAGGCCGGATGGTCGTGCCCCTGCACGACATAGAGAATGTTGCGCGCCATATCCTTCCGGGCCACGAACCAGGCTTCATGATCGCCCGTGTCGCTGCCCTTGCCGCCTTTCACTCCGCCAATCTGCAAGCCCTTGCGCTGGCCGAGCGTGTGGTAGGTCAGCCCGTCGTGCTCGCCGAGGACGCGGTCGTCGTCGAGGCAACGGATCTCGCCCTTTTTCGGCGGCAGGTAGCGCATCAAAAACTCCTTGAACGGCCGCTCGCCAATGAAGCAGATACCCGTCGAATCCTTCTTCACCGCCACGTGCAGACCGGCCTCCTCGGCCATTTTGCGCACATCGCGCTTATAAATGTCGGCGAGCGGGAATAACGTTTTCGACAACTGCTGTTGATTCAGGCGGTGCAGGAAGTAGCTTTGATCCTTGGTCCCGTCCTCGGCCTTGAGCAGCTGGAATTTCCCGTCGAATTCCCGGACGCCCGCGTAGTGGCCGGTCGCAATCTTCTCGGCCCCCATACGCAGCGCATGATCCAGAAACGCCTTGAACTTGATCTCCGAGTTACACAGCACGTCCGGATTCGGCGTGCGCCCGGCCTGGTATTCCTTGAGGAATTCGGCGAACACCCGCTCTTTGTACTCTTTCGCGAAGTTGACCACCTCGACGTCGATACCGATCCGGTCGGCAACGCTCATCACATCAATCAGATCCTGACGCGACGAACAGTATTCATCGTCGTCATCGTCTTCCCAATTCTTCATGAACAGGCCGACCACATTCCAGCCTTGCTGCTTGAGCAGCAAGGCCGCCACCGACGAATCGACGCCGCCCGACAGGCCGACGACTACCGTCTTGCCCTTGCTCTCAATTGCCGTCATCCGGACTCTCCCCTGCCATCCATGCCGCCAGCGGCATCACCGCCGCGGGATGGCCATTGTCAAAAAACCAGCTATCCACGGCAAAACGCTGCAGCTTCGCGGAATCACCGGACGGTACTATTTCCTCGATCTGCGCCGAATAATGCTCGAACAACATGAAGCGCGTGCGCAAGGCCGGATCGAGAACCCGGTGGAAACGCAGCAGTCCCTGATCCTCCATCAGATGCAGCAAGCGCGTCGTGGTTGTTGAATGGTCGATGCAATCCATCCGGCCATAAACGCCATCGTCGGCATAGTTCCCGCCACGGTCGGCGGCAATCGGCGACTGCTTCCCGGCCCAGCCGAGCAGGCGTCCGATGGCCTCGGCAATAGCCTGGCGTTCGCCGTCCGGCGAGTTGGCCGAATTCAGCAGTTGGCCAACCTCGCCCAACTGGCTCTCGTCAAAAACCACCTCGGTCTGGCTCAGACAACCGTAATTGAAACAGACTGAGAGTCGTTCGACCGACCCGGCAGCAAACGTGCAGAAAATCAGTGCCGCTCCGAAAAGCAGGCGCACAAAACAATTCATCATGCGTAATGCGTGACCACTTCCAGCGGATAGCGCTTTCCGGTCTGCCAATCCTCGATGCAGCGCAGGATCAGCGGGCTGCGGTGCTGGTTTGCATTGGCGCGGATTTCTTCCAATGTCAGCCAGCGAGCGCCGATGATGCCCGTATCGAGCTTGCGCGCGGCATCATGCCCGGTGATTTCCCCGCCGAAGGCAAAACGCAGGTAAGTGATGTCCTTGCTCGGGTGGCGCCAGTTATAGATGCCCACCAGATAGCGCGGCGCGAAATCATAGCCGGTCTCTTCCTGCGTCTCGCGTACGACGGCCTCGGTCAACGCCTCGCAGCACTCCAGGTGGCCGGCGGGCTGATTGAAACGAATGCCTTCGTCAGTTTCTTCCTCGACCAGCAAGAACCTACCATCGCGCTCGATAATGGCGGCCACGGTGACATTGGGTTTCCAGATCATACGGATGCCTTGTTTCGCAAATTGCTTATTTTACCGCCATCGCAAAGGTGAAATCGGCTAGAATTTCTGGCTGTTCCGAAGCCTGAAACGGTCAAAGGCTTTCCAGAAAAAACGGCATCCAGAAACCAACCATCACCGGAAATCATCATGGCTGAAAAAAAACCAGTCGAAGTCTCCGCCCACGACCTCCCCCTGCATTGCCCGCCAGCCAACGCCACGGCCTGGAACCAGCATCCGCGCGTGTTCCTCGACGTGCTGCATACCGGCGAAGTAACCTGCCCGTACTGCAGCGCGCACTATATTTTCAAGGGCGAGGCGCCGAAAGGACACTGACACGGCAATGAGCGCACTCCGCGCGCTGGTGGTCGCCCCGGCCTGGATCGGCGACACGGTCATGGCGCAGCCCTTGTTCATGCGCCTGCAGCGCAACAACCCCGACCTGCAGATCGACGCCCTGGCCGCTCCCTGGGTGGTCCCCGTTCTGCGCCGCATGCCGCAGATCGGCGAAATCATCGACAACCCCTTCGCGCACGGCGAACTCTCGCTCAAGGCGCGCTACCGTCTGGCCCGGCAACTGGCGCAACGCGGCTACCGGCAAGCCTACGTCCTGCCCAATTCGCTCAAATCGGCGTTGATCCCCTTTCTTGCAGGCATTCCCGAGCGCATCGGCTTTACCGGGGAATCCCGCTATGGATTGATCAACCGCCGCCACGCGCTCGACAAGTCTGCCCTGCCGCAAATGGCCGAACGTTTCGCCCAACTGGCACAGCATCCCGGCTCGCCGCTGCTGCGCCCGGTCGAACAACCGCGCCTCGCATCCAGCCCGGAACAACAAGCGGAAACCTTTGCCGCGCTGAATATCCAGCGCCCGGAACGCATTGCCATCTTCTGCCCCGGCGCCGAATACGGCCCGGCCAAGCGCTGGCCCGCCCGCCATTTCGCCACGTTGGCCAACGCGCTCGAACAACGGGGATACAGCATCTGGCTGCTCGGCTCACCCAAGGATCGCCCGGCCGCGGATGAAATCATCCGCCTGGCGGCAACCGCGACCCCGCGCAACTTCTGCGGCGAGACCACGCTGGCGCAAGCCATCGACCTCATCGCCACGGCCCGTTTCGTCGTCTGCAACGACTCCGGCCTGATGCACGTCGCCGCGGCGCTCGACCGCCCGCTGGTGGCCCTTTACGGGTCGTCCTCGCCGGGATTCACCCCGCCCCTCTCCGACCGGGCGACGATCCTCAGTCTCAATCTGCCATGCAGTCCCTGCTTCAAGCGCGAATGTCCGCTCGGCCACCTGGACTGCCTGAACAAGCTCGAACCGCAGCGCGTGCTGGATGCCTGCCTGACGGATACCGCCCTATGAGCACGCTTTTCACCACAGCCGATGAAGCTGAAGAAGCATTCTACGAAGCCATCAGCCGGGGCGACCTCGATGCGCTGATGAGCACCTGGGCTGACGATGAGGAGATCGTCTGCATCCACCCCACGGGGCAGCGCATGGACGGCCTAACAGCCATCCGCGAAAGCTGGCGTGCCATCTTTGAAAGCAACCCGCGCTTCTCGGTCCATATCCGCAGCAGGGTACGCTGGGAAAGCATGCTGATCTCGGTGCATAGCGTCGTCGAAACGCTCTACCTGGACAAGGACCAGACCGTACACGGCCCGATGCTGTCGACCAATGTATTCCTCCGCGGCGCCAACGGCTGGCGTCTGATCTCGCGCCACACCTCTGCAGCCGCAGATGATTCCGATTCCGACGAAGACACGATCGCCGGCGGGAATCACACCCTGCACTGAATCGCCTCCCAAAATCCAGTCCGCCAGCATGGCGACAATGCGTGGCGAAACCCGCCCCGTTGGCTATTATGAATCCATGCATGCAGCCATCCGATGGGCTGGATATGCACGGGATTTGCCACAGGAAATCGCCCGATCAACAAAAAGGATAAAGAACGTATCGTGCTGATGCCGCACGCGGAGGATCACGTTTACAGGAGGGTTGCATGGAAAACAACGATCAGGACAAGAATAAACTGGCCGAGCAGTACGACAAGCTGGCCAGTAAATTCAATGAGCTCTACCTGGCAGGCAAAGAGCGCGGCCGCGAATCGATGGAAGAAGCACTGGACAAGGCCAGAGAGCAACTGACCGCTCTCGGAGAATTCAGCGCAGAACACGGGGAGAAATTGAAACATTATCTGGCCCGGGATCTGGATCAGACCCTGTTCGACGCTCAACGCCTGGGAGAGGAAGCCAAGGAACGGTTTCATCCGGCACGGATGGGCGCAGGAGCGCTTTCCTCATTGGCGGCCGTTCTGGAATTTGCCGGCAATGCGCTGCAAACATTGAGTGACAAGGCTAAAAGTTCGCTGACCTATAAAACCGGCGAGATGACTTCTGCCGGGACGCTGACCTGCCAGGCATGCGGACAAAAAGTACAACTCAAGAGCACCGGACATGTCCCGCCATGCCCGAAATGCAACGGTACCCTGTTTAAAAAGGGGTATTGACTTCTACGGCAGTTTGACCGCGTTCTGGCCAGTTCACACGCAGAAATCGACCCTGCCTACGGGGTGAGCCGATCCGGGCAAACCAGGCTTCCGCACATGACAAACGGAATGCCTCCGCCCGGATTTCCGCTGCAGGGAATGCTAAGATTCACAAGTCATGATCCGATGTTTGCCGATATTCGGACAGCCTG
This sequence comes from uncultured Propionivibrio sp., assembly GCA_964563685.1. Lineage (GTDB taxonomy): Bacteria > Pseudomonadota > Gammaproteobacteria > Burkholderiales > Rhodocyclaceae > Propionivibrio. Next base: position 104,052 of record CAZLXL010000010.1, on the reverse strand, counting down.
AAAGGAAACCGCATGCCCGACAAAGAACTGCAGGACGTATTTCTCGGTCGCCAGCCCATTCTCGATCGCAACCAGCACTTGTTCGCCTACGAGTTGCTGTTCCGCAGCGGCAGTGCCGAAAAGGGCAATTTCGCCAGTTTTCTCGACGGCAACCAGGCCACGGCAACCGTCATCATCAATGCCTTCACCGAGTTCTCGGTGGCCGACGCGCTCGGTCCCTACCAGGGCTTCATCAAGGTCGATCACGGTCTGTTGTTCAGCGACCTGATCAATGCTCTGCCGGCACATAACGTGGTGCTGGAAATTCTGGACACGGTACCGCAGACCCCGGACATGATCGCCCGCTGCGAAGAATTGCGCCGAGCCGGTTACGTTCTGGCCACCAACGTGCGGCCCGAATCACTCGATTATTCCCGGCCGCTGCTTGAACTGGCCGAAGTCATCAAGGTCGATATCAGCCACATTGAACCGGAACGGCTGAAACAGCTTGCGCCGGAACTGAAGCCGCTGCACAAGACACTTCTCGCCGAGAAGGTCGAAAGCGTCGAGCAGATGAAGCTGTGCCATGACCTGGGTTTCGACCTGTTCCAGGGCTATTATTTCGCCCGCCCGGTGGTCATTCACGGGAAGCGCCTGCAGAATTCGGAAATCGCCCTGCTGCGCCTGCTCGGCCTGCTTAGCCAGGATGCGGACACCGCCGAAATCGAGAAGGTTTTCAAGCAGGAGCCGGTACTCACGCTCAACCTGCTGCGCCTTACAAATTCGGTGGGCAGCGGCATGTCCGTCCGGATTACTTCGCTGCGCCACGCCATCACCATCCTGGGCCGGCGCCAGTTGCTGCGCTGGTTGCAACTCCTTCTGTACAGCGGCACGTCGAGTTCGGTGCCTGTGGTCAACCCGTTGCTGCAACTGGCCGCCACACGCGGCCGCCTGATGGAACTGCTGGCCGACCGGACGCCCGACGTCAGGCACGGAGGGCGCGACTTCATCGACCAGGCATTCATGGTGGGCATCCTGTCGCTCATGCCCGCCCTGATCGGCAGCAACATGGACGAAATCCTGTCCCGGCTGCCGCTCGCCAAACCGGTGCATGACGCCCTCGGAAAACACGCCGGCATGCTCGGCGACCTGCTCACACTGATCGAGTCGCTCGAAGACGAGGATCGTGAAAAAGCGGACAAGGTGCTGCAACGCCTGCCGGACATCGACGCCAGCTACGCCAACTCCTGCCTGACGCGCGCCTTGTCCTGGGCCAACAATCTGGCGCGCGAAGCTTCCTGATTCCGCACCGATTACGGTTTCCGTGCAAACACCTATACAATTAGGAGCCATCGATTCCTGAACAAAATCGTCCGAGGAACCATGTCCGAAAACCCGAATTCACAGAATTCCCAGATATTCCTTGGCCGCCAGCCGATTCTCGGACGCGAGCAGCAACTCCTGGCGTACGAGCTGCTTTTCCGCGAAGGTCCCATCCTCACCGCCAACCGCGCGGAGATCACCGACCCATCGCAAGCCACCGCCACGGTCATCGCCAACGCCTTTACCGAGCTCAGCGCCAACGAGGCGCTGGGTCCCTATCGCGGCTATATCAACGTCGACCAGGATTTCCTGTTCAATGACCTGATCGAAGCATTACCGCCCAACGTCGTCGTCCTGGAAATTCTGGAAACCGTCGTTCCCACGCCGGAAGTGGTCGCCCGCTGCCGGCAACTGCGCGAAATGGGATTCTCGCTGGCCATCGACGACCTCATCCGGGTCGATGAAGCCTACCAGCCGCTGCTCGAACTGGCCGAAATCATCAAGGTCGATGTTCTAGGCATGGAATCCGGGCAACTGGAGGCGCTGGTCGGGCAACTCAGGCCGTTCGGCAAGAAACTGCTGGCGGAAAAGGTCGAATCCGCCGAACAGGTCGAACTGTGCAAGGATCTGGGATTCGAACTGTTCCAGGGCTACTACTTCGCCAAGCCGGCAATCATCGTCGGCAAGAAGCTCAATCCCTCGCAACTCGCCCTACTGCGCCTGCTCGGGCTGGTCATCCAAGACGCGGAAACCGCCGAAATCGAGAATGCCTTCAAGATCGAGCCCGGACTCACCGTCAACATGCTGCGCCTGACCAATTCGGTAAGCAACGGCCTGACCACCCGCATCACCTCGCTGCGTCACGCCATCACCATTCTCGGCCGCCGGCAACTGCAGCGCTGGCTGCAGCTCCTGATCTACACGAACCCCAAGGGCGGCGGCGCGCAGACCGACAATCCCCTGCTGCAGCTGGCCGCCACCCGTGGCCGGCTGATGGAACTGCTGGCCGAACGGATCATGCCGCGGAACCGCGAATTCGCCGACCAGGGCTTCATGGTCGGCATCATGTCGCTGATGCCCGCCCTGCTCGGCGTTCCCATGGAGGACATCCTGGAACAGTTGCCCGTCGCCCAGCGGGTCAAACAGGCCCTGGTCGAGCAGACCGGACAGCACGGCCAGCTCCTGCAACTTGTATCGGCAACCGAACAGACCGATCCGTCGGTGCTCGCCGAGGCGCTCGCCCGCCTGCCCGGCATCAGCCCGGATTTCCTCGAAACGTCTCTGGCGCAAGCCCTGTATTGGGCAAGCAACCTGGGCCGGGAAAAGACCGATGACTGACATGAGTGAAGCCAGCCTCAACGAAACCTACCTCAGCCGCCAGCCCATCCTCGATGCGCAACAGGAGCTGATCGGTTACGAGTTGCTGCTTCAGCCCGCCGGAAAGAACACACCCCCACCCGAAAATACCCGGTCGAACGCTGCCCTGCTGGTCTGCGCCGCCTACGCCGAACTGGGCATCCGCAGCGCGCTTGGCCGGCACAAGGCTTTCCTGCGCGTCGATCGTGAGTTCCTGCACGACGACGCCATCGAAGCCCTTCCCCCCGAAGGCGTCGTGCTCCAGATCGTTCCCGATGGCGTTCCCGACGAACGCATGCTCGAACGCTGCCGCACCCTGCGCGAGCGCCGCTACACGCTGGCGCTGGCCGATTACACTGGACTGGACGAGCGCTGTTCGCCGTTGCTGGGCCTGCTCGATTTCATCAAGATCGACATCCGCGGCAAGGATCGCCGTCAACTTCTCGACCTCGCCGGGCCGCTGACAAGACTGCCCCTCAAGCTGCTGGCGCAAGGCGTGAAAACCCGGGAAGATTTCGCGTTGTGCCAGGACAGTGGTTTCCAGCTGTTCCAGGGCTATTACTTCGCCCGGCCGGAAATCGTCAGCGGACGCAGACTCTCGGCTTCGCAAACCACCATCATCCAGCTCATCAATCTCGCCGCGCGCGATGCCGACACCACCAAACTGGAGGAAGGCATCAAGCACGACCCGGCGCTGGCGGTAAACCTGCTGAGCATTGTCAATTCGGTGGCCTACGGATTTTCGCGGCGCATCAGTTCGCTGCGCCAGGCCATCACGGCGCTTGGCCGTCGCCAGTTGCAGCGCTGGCTGCAACTGCTGCTCATGACCCCGGAGGGGAAAGCCCCCGACCCCAGCCGCCTCCCGCTCCTGCAGGTCGCCGCGCTGCGCGGGCGGATGCTGGAAATCCTGGTCGGCCGCCTGCGTCCGCACGATGAAACGCTGGCCGGCCAGGCCTTCATCACCGGCATCATGTCGATGATGCCGGCGGCGCTGGGCATGCCGATGAACGAAATCTTCGAACAGATCGCCCTCGAAAATGAAATCGTTGCGGCCCTGCAGTCGTATGACGGAATCCTCGGCAAGATGCTGGCCCTGATCGAATGCTTCGACGCTGAAGACCGCGAGGGATGCGACGAGATTCTCGGCGGCTTTCTCGGCACCGGCCTGGACCGGAACATGCTGAATATCTGCCTGCTGGACGCGCTGCGCTGGATCAACGCCGGCGAGGAAAATAACTGACACGACTGACAATTCCCTTCGAAATACAAGAAATACAAGACAAAACGCCATGCAGAACATTCTTGTTACCGGCGGCGCCGGATACATCGGGTCTCATACCTGCGTCGAACTTCTGGCCGCCGGACACAACCTGCTGGTCATCGATAATTTCTCCAACAGCAAGCCCGCGGTGGTCAAGCGCATCGAACAGATCAGCGGGCGCAGCGTCCCGTTTCTGGAAGTCGACATCCGCGACCGGGGCGCGTTGCGCGACGTGTTCCGCCAGCATGCCATCGACGCCGTCATCCATTTTGCCGGACTCAAGGCCGTCGGCGAATCGGTCGCACAGCCCCTGCGCTATTACGACAACAACATTTCCGGCAGTATCACCCTGTTCGAAGTGATGGTCGAATCCGGCGTCAAGACGCTGGTCTTCTCCTCGTCCGCCACCGTTTACGGCGATCCGCACAGCGTGCCGATCCGCGAGGATTTCCCGCTTTCCGCGACCAATCCCTACGGCCGCTCGAAGCTGATGCTCGAAGACATGCTGCGCGACATCGCGCGCTCCGACGAAAGTTGGCGCATCGCCCTGCTGCGCTATTTCAACCCGGTCGGCGCGCATGAGTCGGGCATTCTCGGCGAAGACCCGAACGACATCCCGAACAATCTGATGCCGTACATCAGCCAGGTCGCCGTCGGCAAACTGGCGCAGCTTTCGGTCTTCGGCAACGACTATCCGACGCCGGACGGCACGGGCGTGCGCGACTACATCCACGTCGTCGATCTGGCGCGTGGTCATCGGGCGGCATTGCAGGCGCTATCGGAGCAATCCGGTGGCGTCCTGACGGTCAATCTCGGCACCGGAAAGGGTTACAGCGTGCTCGACGTGATCTCCGCCTTCGAGCGCGCCAGCGGCCGCCCGGTCCCCTACCGCATCGCCCCCCGACGGGACGGTGACGTGGCCCAGTGCTACGCGGATCCGTCGCTGGCTAACGAACTGCTCGGATGGCACGCCGAACGCGACCTGGAAACCATGTGCCGCGATGCCTGGCGCTGGCAGCAGTGGGCCGCGGCCAACCTCGCCTGACACACCCCGTTTATTTCATTTTTGACGGCAGCTTGATGGTCTCTCCGGCCAGCATGAACAGCCCCTTGCCCCGGTGATGCAGGGTCTGCGGGTTTTTGCACGACGGATCGATCCAGGCACGTACGACTTCGAACACGAAAAAATTGTATTTGTTCACCAGCCGGGTATCGGCCACCACGCACTCCAGATTGGCATAGCATTCCCCGATCAACGGTGGTTCGACCCGGCTCGCCGGCACGGGGGTCAGGCCGCATTCGGCAAACTTGTCGACCTCCCGCCCCGAGAGGTTGCCGCAACGTACGACCTGTCGGGCCAGTTCCGCCGTAGGAATATTGATCACGCATTGCCGTGTGTTGCGCAGCGCGGAAAAACTGAAATTGCCACAGCCGATCACGCAGCCGATTAACGGCGGCTCGAATTCCATCATCGTGTGCCACGATTGCGCCATCACGTTGGCCCGCCCTTTGGCAGCCGTCGTCAACAGCACCACCGGTCCGGTTTCAAGCAGTCCATACACCCTGGACAGCGGGAGTATTTTTTTGCTCATGTCATTAACCCCTCTGCTGCATGCATTGCATTTCACTGCTCCGTAGTTCATGCTAGGCCGCATCAGGAGGAATTCAACATGAAACTCGGTTTTTATGGCGCAGCCGGCGAAGTGACCGGTTCCTGCATGCTGGTGGAAACAGGCAAGACCCGTTTTCTGGTCGACTGCGGCATGTTCCAGGGCGGACCGGAAGCCCGCATGAAGAATCAGCACGCCCTCAATTTTGGCGGCGATGTCCGGGACATCGATTTCGTACTGCTGACCCACGCCCATATCGATCATTCCGGTCTGCTGCCGCGCCTCGCGGTACTTGGCTACCGTGGCCCGATCTATACCACCCCGGCCAGCATCGATCTGCTCGGCGTCCTCCTGCTGGACAGCGCACACATCCAGGAAAAGGAATCGGAATGGCAGTTGCGCCATCGGCGCCGCAAGGGCATGGGAGAAAAGGGCATTCCGGCCCCTCTGTATTCCGTCACCGAAGCACAAAGGACGCTCAAGCTGCTCAAGCCGGCGCCGTACGGCATGACGATTGCGCCAGCGGAGGATATCGAGGTCCGCTTCCATGAAGCCGGCCATATCCTCGGTTCGGCCTGGCTGGAAATCACGGTCAAAGGAGAGGGCAAGCCGCGCAAGCTGGTTTTTTCGGGCGACCTGGGCATGTATGGCCGTCCGATCCTGCGCGATCCGGAACAAGTGATCCCTGAAGCGGACGCTCTGGTCGTCGAATCGACCTATGGCAATCGCACGCACCGTTCGATCACCGAAACCGAAGAAGAAATCGTCGACGCATTTGGTCGCACCCAGGCCACTCACGGCAATCTGATCATCCCTTCCTTTGCCGTCGGCCGCACGCAGGAAATCCTCTACATCCTCGCCGACCTCGTGCGACGTGGGCGACTGTCACCGTTCAAGGTCTACGTCGACTCGCCCATGGCCAACGAGGCCACACGCATCACCCTGGCCCACCCGGATCTGCACGACAAGGAGACCCGGGATCTGGTCACCTGGCTACAGCAACATCCGGAAAAAATGTCCGTCGAGTTCGTCGCCGATGCCGAGCGCTCGAGGGAACTGAACCAGATCCGCGAGGGGGCCGTGATCATTTCGGCCAGCGGCATGTGCGAAGCCGGACGCATCAAATATCACCTGCGCGAAAATCTTCCGCGCAGCGAATGCAGCATTCTCATCACCGGTTTCCAGGCCGGCGGTACGCTCGGCCGGCGGATTGTCGACGGAGCGCGCACAGTGCGGATCTTCGGCCAGGTCGTTCCGGTCAGAGCCCGCGTCTACACGGTTGGCGGCCTTTCAGCACATGCCGACCAGGCCACGCTGATCAAATGGCTGCGCGGCTTCCACAATGCTCCGGAAAGGACCTTCATCACTCATGGCGAAGCAGGAGCCTCGGGCATTTTCGCCCAGGCCATCCGGGATCAACTGGGATGGACGAATATCCATCTGCCGCAACGGGGAGAAAAGTTCACCCTCTAACCGTAATCCCCATCGTCAGTGTCCGGCAAACACGGAACAAAAATTGCCGGACATTGTCCATTTCTTCAGATGGATGCTTCCACTGCTTCACTTTCCACTCAGGAAAACGCATCCATCAAGCCGATGAAGCTTGCTACTGGAGATCATCATGGACCTGGACGAACTGAACGCACTGCTTGCCATATCCGCAGCGGCCCCTTATGCCGCAGTGGGCGCCTTTAGCTGGATGAAGCGTTCCGGCGCATCGAAGGCTATCGTCCAATTCCTGCAAAATCAGTTTACGCAGGCGCAGCAGCACTAGGGCTGGCCAGCAAAGTCTGCAACGACGACCTTCAGGCGTTAAAGGCTCTCTTGGACCGACAGGCTGTGGACGGATTGCCCAAGGCGGTCGGCCAGCCCGGTCAGGGCTGGCTCTGGAAGAACCGCAGGAGAACTATGCGGAAGCATGGCACTCGTCGGCTTTTGGATCGCATAGGATCGAGGCGGTCATTTACGCCCGGAAAATGACATAGCACTCTCCGCATAGCCTTTCTACCAGGTCATTCCTACGAAGCTCCGGCTTTACTCCAGGGCGAAAGTCCATTAGTTATCCTGGAGGAGCATCAACTCCTCGTTCGTGTGCCTCAGACGTATCGATAGCAGGCGAGCCAGTTTTGTCATCAGGACCAAAGCAATGCGCTTGTGCTCATCCGCCAGATAATTGAATTTTTCCAAAGAAAGCACATACATGTCGCAGTCGTGTATGGCAATTGCATCGTTGGCGCGCTGGTGATTGTCGAGAAAGGCCTGACCTCCGAGGAAATCGCCTCTTCCATACGTGGCAATATGTTTCATCCCGCTCCCTCTGCCGATCGCGCCGACGACCTTCACTTCTCCCTTGCGGATCAGATATAAATCATTACTTGGATCTCCGCACGAGTAAATTGTCTCGCCCGCCTTCCATGAGCGCTTGTCAAGGCAAGACTCAAGATCAACCAGCGTATCGGGCTTGCTTCCCTTGAACAACTCGATCTCATGCAATTCGAGCGGTGGCAGATTATCCGTTCCCGGAGCCAGGCTCTCACCCAGCAAGCGCCCCTCCACCCATTCGATTGCTGCTTCCAGGGTTGGCAGAAAGATCACCGATTGACCATCTCCCTTCAGTCCTGCCAGTTCGAGGAATTCGCGTAAATTGCGCCCGCTCGGCAAACGTTCGCGGACATTGGAAAAAAGGAGGGGAACGTTTCTTTCTGCCAGCGCATCACGCACCAGATTGAGCATATGCGCAGCCGTGACATCCACTGACTGCACACGCTGCAAGTCGAGAATAAGGTACTCGGTGGTGGCCAGTTCGGGTTCGAGCGTCCGGTAAAGCTGCTGGGCCGTGCCAAAAAACAGACTGCCCTGAAGTTCGAAAATGATCGCCGAACGCCCCTTTTTCTCCAGGATACGCATTTCATTTTCCGGACGATACCAGGCCGATGAGCGTTCGCTGACAAGGCTCTTGCGCCGGACAACCGTGCCGCCGACCTGTTCGCGCAGGAAAAGCATGATCGAAAGGATCACGCCGACGGCCGACGCGGCGATCAGGCCCACGGTCAAGGCCACGCCGACGACTGCCAGCACAACGGAAAAATCAATGACGGTCGATTTCGATTCGAGGAAACGCAGCGGGTCGGTATCGATCATGCGGACACCGACGACAATCAGTACTCCGCCAAGGGTGGCCACAGGAATCCAGGCGACGAAGGAACCCAGTACCAATGCGACAAGCACGGTTAACAGACCTTCGACCACACCGGAAATACGTGTTCTGGATCCGCTTGAATAGTTGACCATGGTTGCACCCATGGTCCCTGCTCCGGGCATCCCGCCGATAGCCGAAGCCACAATATTGCCAAGGCCCTGTGCGGCGAGTTCCCTATCGGAGTCATGCCGGGTCCGCGTCAATTGATCAAGAACCACACACGTCTTCAGGGTATCGATACAAAGCAGGATGGCCAGTGTCAGTGCGCTTCCAATCAGGCCAGCGATCTGCGCCAGCTTCAACTCGCCAATCTGGTTCCAGCGATCGGTAATCAGGGCGACATAGCCGTTTCCGGTAGCACCCAGCGGACCGACGATCAGCGGGTTGTTCTCGATCTGCAACAGCCCTGAATCGACGATCGCAATACCTGAATAAGCCAGCACCCCGAAAAGAATACCGACGATGGTAGCTGGAATCTTTTTGACGAAACGACTGGAAAAGCACATCGCCAGAATGGTTGCGCCGCCGATGGACAACGCGCGCCAGTCCCAGATTTCGGGCGAAACCAGAACTTGATACCAGCGGCTGCCCGACTCCACCCCGAACAGTTTGGGTAACTGGCTACCGATGATGATCAGTCCGACGCCGCTCATGTAACCGCTGACCACCGGATAGGGAATGAATTTGATCAGACGGCCAACACCGAGAAATCCGATGAGTATTTGAATCGCGCCGGTCAATATTCCCACGACAGTCAGCATCAACACGATGCTGTTCGGAGCAACCCCCTGTTGCACCATATCGATGGCAAAGGCTGAAAGCACCGCAGCCGCGGGGGCGCAGGGCGACGAAATCAAGCGATCCGTACCCCCGAAAGTGGGAGCAATCAGGCCCAACGCCATGGCGCCCAGAACGCCAGCCAGCACTCCGAAGGCGGCGTAATGCGGATCAATTGACGCATAAACGGTTACGCCAAACGCAACCGAGGCCGGCAAAGCCACCAACATGGAGGCAAACCCGCCCCAGAAATCCCCTGAATGACGCATCCAGGCGCCTGATAATTCGCGCATATTTCTTCCCAGAATGCCGCTGTGTTATTTGCCAACCCAACCAGTTGCTATTGTTCTGTACCTTTTAGCCATACTCGCGCAGGCACGACCCACGAAACACGGGTTCGAGCGGCGCGCGGGAACCTATTCCGGGTGCACGATCAATTTTTCGGCAATGTCATCGCCCGATTCCTCGCTTTCGGGAAGCGCGTCATAGCCGATGCTTGCAATCTGGGTATTGATCCAGCGCATGTCCGCCAGCAGGTCAAGGTGTGCCGAACTGCTCTCCATGGCATTTGAAACGCCTTGGCTCAAACGTGTGATATGTGCGCGCGAACTCTCATGACACATCGCCTTGAAATCGCGTTTGTGCTGCACCAGAACGCCAGCGGTATCCTGATTCCAGGCCATGATCACTTCCGCTGCAAGTTGTGTATTTCCAATCAGGAAGCAGAACAGCGTGTTCAGTTCTTCCTTTCCCGCTATGGAAAACTGCTTGCCTTCTTTCCTCATGGTTTCCGGGATGCCGATCATCGTTTTGCAAATAACATCTCCGGCATTTTCCAGACTGGCTGAATAACGGAGCAATGCCGTGACACGTCGCTGCTCTTCATCGCTGATGCCTTTGCGGGTCAGGTCGACGGCGTAAGTCCGTATCGCGCGAAACAGGGTGTTGACCTTGCCCTCCATGCGCAGGACGTCTTCGGATTTATCCGAATTCCCGGAAGTCAGCATATCCAGGGTGATTTCCAACATTTGCTGCAATGTCCCGAGAATGCGCAGCACCTCGCGCGAAAGTGCTGTAACGGGCAGGAGAACCACATTGCGCCACTCATCTTCGGAGGCCGGAATGTATCTGGGTCCGACAATCTCGGCCGTTCTGGACGGTTCGATGAAGAACCGATCGAGAATGCGGCTGGTGGATCTGGTCAGTCCTGCAAATGCGACGATCAGGAAACAATTGAAAAGGATATGCAGCAAAACAACCCGGGATCCTGGATCGCCAGGAATGAATGCATACAGCCCTGCAATCAGTTTCATGCAAACGAAGCAAACGACAACTCCGATCAGCTTGAATGCAGCATTTCCAATAACAATCCGGCGTGCCGGCGCAGTCTGCCTCCAAGTCATGATGATCGGTGGCGCTGCATTGCCCAGGTTGATGCCCAGGAGTGCTGCCAGGATCAGCGACGGATCTGTGGTGATGCCGGCCTGCACCAGGGAAGCCCAGAACAGCAGGATGGCAATCGAAGAATGCGCGAGCCAGGTCAGTATGGCGAATAAAAGAAGGGCGATAAGCAGCTCATCACCCAGAGAGGAGATAATGACGCGGATCAGTTCGCTATCAGCCAGGGCGGCAGACACCTGGCTCATGAAGGTGAGTGCGATGAGAATCATGGCGATCCCCAAACTGATCCGCCCAAATTGCTTGATTGGTGAGTCCGTGTCGCTATAGATCGAATGCATGAGGTAGCCGGCAAACATCAGGATCGGCCAAAGCATCTTGAGATTCAACGTCAGCAATGCCGCGACGACGGCACTTCCAGCATCTGCGCCAAGCAGAAGAAGCAGGCCATCGGCTACCGGGATCGCTCCGACAGCTGCCAGGCCGGATGTAAAGACTGCGACAGCAATCGAACTCTGCAAGAGGGTTGCCGCTCCGGCCCCGGTCAGCAGAGCAACCAGCGGATTGTTCAGAGCTCGCGGCAAGGTGCGCCGTATTTGGGCACCGTAAACCCGCATCACGCCGGTACGCGCCATCCGGACTCCCCAAAGCAGCAAGGCGGCCGCTCCAAGGATCATCGTCAATTCGTAAGTACCGGATTCCTGCATTGATTACATCACTAGAGAACCAAGGTTCTCAAGAACCAGAGTCGGTTGACGTTCGAGCGAAGGAAGATCGGCACACTGTGCTTCGCCGCTCAGCACCAGGATGAAATCGATGCCCGCGTTCTCGGCCAGCACCTTGTCGGTGGTCAGGCGATCGCCAACCATGACCATCTCCTCCCGACGGAAGCGCTTGAGCAGAGGGGAAAGAACCAGTGTATTGGGTTTTCCAAAAACCAGCTCGGGCGATCTGCCCGTAGCGCCTTCATACAACCTGACAAAGCTGCCCGTATCGGGGAGCGGACCTTTTGCGGAAGGACAAACCATGTCCGGATGTGTCGAGAGGAATCTCACCTCGGGACGCTGTAGCAGCAGGCAGGAATCGGCCAGCTTCTGGTAGGTCAGTTCGGTATCGTAGCCGAGAACAACCGCCTGACAGTCATCACCGGCGGTGAAGACCACCTCAGGCAATCGTTCCTTGAGATAGGCCTGAAAACTCGCGTTACCGACCGGGTAAAGACAGCGGATGCCCTGATCCCGCAGGTAATCCACCAACGGCAGCAGGGGGGAGAGAATTCTTTCCAGGCCGACTTGAATTCCGAATCCGGCGAGCTTCTTGACATAGTCGTCGAGGTTCTTCGAAGTGTTGTTGGTCAGGAAAAAAATCTCCCGGCGCGGGAGATTGCGCCGGATGAAGTCGATCGTGCCCTGGATAGGGCGGTCACCAAGGTAAACCGTCCCATCCAGGTCGAACACAAAACATTTCTTGCTATTGATATCCACTTACGTCAGCCACTTCATGGGAACCAGAGAAAGCTTCGGGAAGAACAGCAACAGGAACAGGACAAGTACTTCCATCAGCAGGAAGGGAGCCATTTTCCTGACCAGATTACCCATGGTGATGCCGCAAGAGCCGCAGACCACGAACAACACGGTTCCCACCGGAGGGGTAATCACGCCGATACCCACGTTCAGCACAAACAACAGCCCAAAGAAATACGGGTCAATGCCGGCCATCTTGATTATCGGAAAGAACACCGGAGCGAACAGCAGGATGTTCGGCGTGAGATCCATCACCATGCCGGCCGCGAACAGGAAAACCATGATCGCGATCAACAGCAGGGTCGGCGTATTGATCAGCGGCTCAAATAACGCGGACATCTGCATGGGAATCTGCGCCGAAGTGATGAACCAGCCGACAGCAGATGCGGCACCAACGATGAACATGACCACAGCCGTAGTGCGTGCCGAGGTAGCGCTAACCCGGAGCAAATCGCGCAGCGACAACTCCCGGTAATACAAGCAAGTCACGGCGATGGCATAGACCGCTGCAAATGCGCCACCTTCGGTCGGAGTAAACACGCCAAAGCGGATTCCGCCCAGCAGCAGCACCGGCAACATGAATGCCGGCGTCGACTCCCTGAGGATCTGGATGGCTTCGGCCCGGGTAAATTTGATGGTATCGGTGTAACCATCAATTCGGACAATGAAAAACCACATGATCAGCAGAAACAAGCCAATCAGCAAGCCCGGCACCAGACCGATCATGAACAGCTTGGTAATCGAGAGTTCAACTGTCGCACCCAGCAGGATGAAATTGGCTGAAGGTGGAATGATCGGCCCCAGAATGGCGCCCGAGGCGATGATGCCTCCTGCGCGAGCCTGGTTATAACCGGCCTGCTTCATCATCGGATAGAGGATGCCACACAGCGCTGCCGCTTCACCGACCGAACTACCCATCAATCCGGCGAAAATCACGCTGGCCACGATGGTCGCATAACCCAACCCGCCCTTGACACGCCCGATGAGCAGTTGGGCCAGCAGCACCACACGCTGGGACAACCCGCCCCTGGCCATGATTTCGCCCGCAAAGACGAAGAAGGGAATGGCCATCAGCGGATAGTTGTTGACGCCATCGACCATCGCTTGCGGGATGATCATGAAGTCCCAGAAGCCCGAATAAATCATCAGGCAGATGGCGGAAAGCACCATCACCAGCGCAATCGGTATGTTCAGAAAAAGGAAAACGAAAAGCGAACCCAGAAAAATGATCAGTTCCATGATCACACCTCCTTCGGCTTGGCAAAAAATGCCGAAGCGGGTCGCCGGATGGTCGCCACCAATTCGCGGATTCGAATGATGAAGACGGCCACTGCCATCAGAGGCAGCGTTCCATTAACAAATGTCATATTGATACCCGTGGCAACAGTCGTCGTATCCATGGTCTGCATGACCAGGGATATTCCGCCGATGACCAGAACGACGATGGCCAACAAGGCGAAGATTTGTGCCACGATATCGACAGTCTTGCGAGTCACTCCATGCAGCATTCCCGTGACCATATCGACCGAGATATGGCGTCCGCGATAGAAGCCCTCGATTGCACCAAAGAAAGTGATATACATGAACAAGAATCGAGCCCACTCCTCGCTTGGAGCGAAGCTTGAGCGAAAGACATAGCGCAGGATTGCGTTATAGAAAACCAGTCCGATCATGCTCAGGAAAACGGTGGCACAGAATACCTGGAACGCCACCTCCCTTTTACTTTCTTTGGTTTGCTCTTTTTCTGGCATGAGTTCGCTCATACGAATTCCTCCCTTTTTCCGCTCATCAAAACCCCCATCGACCGATGCCGCGCGCATCGCTGAATGAATTGAAAATTTATGCTCGTAGACAACGGGAAAACACAAGACTCATGACAACGCTTTATCGTTCTCTTTCTGTACCTGCAGCGTTCTCTTGTGTTTTTCCCGCTATGTCTCCCCCTACGCAGGCGGCAGCCAGCCCTAAAGGCTGGCATTGGCCTTACCTGCTTACTTGTATTGCTTCACGCTATCAAGGATTTCCTTGGCATTCGGAACCGTCTTGTAGAACAGTTGCCAGGTTGCCTCGCCGGCCTTGACCAAAGCCTGCCGGAGTTCAGGAGAAGGTTGGCCGATCTTGCCGCCGCCCTTGGTAATTTCCTCGATTGCCTTCTTCTCGGTTTCAGCGGCCATTCTCCAGACGTCCTCTGCAGAACGCTTGGCCGCATCGTCGAAGATCTTTCTGTCTTCAGGCGGCAGCTTGTTATAAAAGTCGTTGTTGATGTACAGCGAGTGAATGACCAGGATGTGGCCCGACAGAGTGATATTCGGCGCGATTTCGTACATCTTCAGGGCAACGATATCCGAGAACGGGCTATCGCCTCCGTCGATGGTGCCCTGATCAAGCGCGGAAGGCACTTCGGCAAACGGCATTGGCTGACCGCTCTGGCCAAGGTTCTTGGCGAACTCGATATACAGAGGAATGTTCGGAACGCGCATGCGCAATCCCTTCAGATCGTTCACATCCTTGATCGGCTTCTTCGTGTAGAAATGGCGGAACCCGAGCGGGAAGGCGTTGAGCGTGGTCAGGCCTGCTTTTTCAGGAAAACCCTTGTTGATCAGTTTGAAGGTCTCACCGTTCATCGCACGGTGGGCATGCTCCAGGTTGTCATAGAGCATCGGGGTTTCCAACATTGCCATGGCCGGATGTAGCGACCCCGTCTGTGTTCCGGTTGCGCACATCTGGATGATGCCCTTGCGTGTCTGGGCAATATAGGCGTCCTCCTTGCCCAGCTGGCTATTCGGGAAAACCTGAACATCGTACTTTCCCTTGGTAGCCTCCATGACATACTTGGCAAACAGCTTCATGCCAACGGTTTCAGGCTCGCCATCCGGCTTCATGCCGGCGATCTTGACCACAATTTTGTCGGCGGCATAGGCAGGCAGAGTTGCCACACCGAACATCGCCAGGGCCGAAAGAAGAAGAATTCTGCGTTTCATGATGACCTCCATCGTTATTAGGATAAATAACCTACCGATTTGCCTTTCACACTCAACACGAACACTGCTTGCACGATCTTCAGATCGACATTTGCAACCGTTGCACACTCGATTCGATTTCCTGCTTGCATCTATCCCGATCCCAACCGTGTTCTTGCGCCATCAAATCGACGACCCTCGGGACAACTGCTCTGGCAGCAGAATTGTCGAGTATTGCCAAGGGTATTCTCCGAGTCAGCACATCAGAGGCGCATTCAGCAAATTCGTGCCGGGCAGAATACACCACTTCCGCCTCTATATAGGGATGATCAGGGTGAAGCCTGGCTTTCAAGCCCCCATCCGCAAGCCGGGCCACACACATGGAACAATCTCCAAACGCATGAAAGAGATGATGGGCTATGTCAGTATCCAGCCGGTAATTCTCTCGCAATACCTGATAAATCTCCGGGCTGAAATGCTCAGCACCATGCAGGGGAAGTTCGCGCGTCCGGCATGCGCAAACCGGCTTCAGATCGTACGTAACGATCGCCTGGTCCACGGCCTCCTCTGCCATCTTTCGATAGGAAGTCCATTTGCCACCGGCAATGGACAACAAGCCTGATGAACTCGTCAGCATCAGATGCTCGCGTACAAGTTGTGCCGTACTTGAATCCTGGTCGAACTGAACCAGAGGACGTAATCCTGACCAGACGGACATCACATCGCTGAGTTTCACCGATAGGTCGAAGTATTTATTGACATGCCGCAACAAATACTCGACTTCTTCCTCCCTGGCCCGCGGGTGATCTACTATTTCTGCCGGATTGTCCGTAGTGCCTATCAAGGCATGCCCTTGCCAGGGAAGGACAAAAAGCACGCGGCCATCGTC
The DNA here is from genome assembly GCA_964563685.1 of uncultured Propionivibrio sp. Lineage (GTDB taxonomy): Bacteria > Pseudomonadota > Gammaproteobacteria > Burkholderiales > Rhodocyclaceae > Propionivibrio. The sequence goes on along the minus strand of CAZLXL010000010.1, from coordinate 87,777 downwards.
TGTCTTTGGAATCAGCAAACCGGTTTCCGGAGGGACAAAACGAGGGGACAGTACGATATGAATTCCCGAGGAAGCCTTAAGGATCGGAGCAGCGGAGACATCGTCCATCTGTCGAATCCGGTCAACAAAGGGACCGGCAGCATTGACGACCCCTTTGGCGCGGATGGAGAATTCCTCGCCGCTTATCGTGTCCCGAACGCTCGCCCCACAAAGCCTGCTGTTATCCTTGACCAGAGAGACCGCTTCCACGTGCGTCGCAATTGCCGCCCCATGTTTTTGCGCGGTCAAGGCAAGCGTGACGGCCATACGGGCATCGTTGAACTGGCCATCGTAATAGACCACCCCCGCCTTCAGGCCATCCTTTTTGAGCATGGGAAAGCGCCTCAAGGCCTCCTTGCGGCCAACCAGAAAACTCTTGCCAAGCCCCCTCTTCCCGGCCAGCAAGTCATACAGCACAAGCCCGGCATACACATATGGAATTTCCAGCCACTTGTAAAGAGGAGTAACCAGCGGTAGCCGGTTGGCAAGGTGGGGCGCGTTTTGCAGGAAGATTCCTCGCTCCTGGAGAGCTTCCTTGACCAGATGATATTGTGCGCGATCGCATTTCTTGACCGCCATTTCCAGATAACGCACTCCGCCGTGAACCAGTTTTGTACTTCGACTGCTCGTGCCTTCGGCAATATCGTTTTTTTCAATCAGGGCAACCTTCAGCCCACGGCTTGCTGCATCAACAGCAACGCCACAACCCGTAGCTCCTCCACCGATAACCAGAAGATCAAAGAAATTCTTCTGCTTCAACGCTTCAATAACGAGGCTTCGTTTCATATCCCTGGCCAATATTTTGCGTGTTTGTTATGCTCGCTCATATGTTCGTATACGAACATTTTTCTAGTTTATGAACGCTAATACGCGCAAATTTCTTTGTCAACCGAAAAATATATTTTCAGATATGAGCAAATATCGGATTTTGCTGCCCACAGAAAGCGAACGGCATTAAGCTGGATAGAAACACCAGAACGCTGGAAAAAACTCCGGGAAACGCTCACAGGAGACACAATGAAAACACGCTTGTCGCATATGAACTTGAGCTCACGCCATCAGCAGATCATTGAATTAGCCAAACACAAAGGCTTCCTTTCAACCGACGAGCTCAGCAAAATCTTTAACGTCACATCGCAGACCATTCGCCGCGACATCAATGAACTATGCGATCGGGGATTGTTGCGTCGCTATCACGGCGGAGCAGGACTGGATTCCAGTATCGAGAACGTCGCCTATTCGCATCGTCAGGTACTGAACCACGAAGAGAAAATCGCTATCGCACAAATGGTGGCCGCACAAATCCCGGACAACTCATCTCTCTTTATCAATATTGGTACAACGACAGAAGAGGTTGCCAACGCATTGAGCAAACACAAAAACCTGCGGGTGATCACCAACAATTTGAACGTGGCAACCATGTTGTGCGGAAACGACAACTTCGAAGTGATCGTTGCCGGTGGCGTCGTCCGCAGTGACAGAGGAGTAATTGGCGAATCAACGATCGACTTCATCCGTCAGTTCAAGGTCGATTTCGGCATCATCGGCATCTCGGGGATCGACAGTGACGGCACTCTACTCGATTTCGACTATCGCGAAGTACGTGTCGCTCAATCGATAATCGAAAACTCAAGACAGGTTTTTCTTGTCGCGGACCATACCAAGTTTACTCGCACACCGATGGTGCGCTTATGCAACATTGCAGAAGTCGATGCGCTGTTCACGGATCGCCCACCGCCTGAAGAGATATCAACCGTGATCGATGCCGCACAGGTAAAGCTCTTTTTGTCGCCCCCCTCCAAGGGGTAGACCCCGGATCAACTTTTACCAACCCATCTTGAAGGCAACTGCGGAGGCTGCGTTTGATCTTGCGATGAGTATTGCGGGGAACAGAGATGCGTCATACAGAACCGCGCCCCCGGAATGGGCATGACATTTCCTTGCACATCCCGGTATGATAGCCGGAGTGTTCTCAGCGTTGTCCTCTGGACAACTCCGTAAAACCGCTTGAAAAACAAGGAACCTTAAAAACACAAAGGCCCCTCAGGGCCTTGTTTGTGATCTGGCGGAGAGGGAGGGATTCGAACCCTCGGATGCCGTAAGACATCGCCTGATTTCGAGTCAGGTACATTCGACCACTCTGCCACCTCTCCGACAGGGGGCGGATTCTAGCACAACTCGACAGACGAATGCGCTTCCTTCTTTTTTTTCTTGCGCTTTCTCTTGCTGCCTGCGACCCGCGGCAGTTGCTTCCGTTCGAGAATGCGGACGAACTGGTGATTCTCACGAAAGCCCCGTTGCCCGCAGAAGTGCAAGAGGAAATCGGCGGGACAGCCGGGTTCGACCGCGACCTGACGCACATGCTGGCGGAAGAACTCGGAAAAAAAATCCGCTTCGTCGCAGCCAAGGATGATGCCGAATTGCTCAAGCGCCTGCGCAACGGAAAAGCCTCGCTGGCGGCCGCCTGGCAATCGCCGCCTGAAAATCAGCACATCATGGCCAGCCAGCCTTATTTCCAGGATCACGATGTCCTGGTCACCCCCGAAGCCGCCTTGCCGCCGAACACCTTCGAACAACTGGCTCAGCGCAAGGTTCATGTCATTGCCGGGTCGCGCCAGGAAAGCGTGCTGCACCAGATGGCCAACGAACACCCCGGGCTGCATGTGATCTCCATTCCCGACGTCAGCGAAATCGACCTCATGGCAGGCGTTGCCCAGGGTCGATTCGAAGCCGCCGTGGTCAGTGACACGGAGTTCAACATTGGCAGCAATTTCTATCCCGAATTGCAGAAATCGATGAAAATCGGATCTGCTCGGTCGATTGTCTGGCTTTTCCCTCCCGAAACAGACGCCCAACTGATGGTCCGTTGCAACGCCTTTCTTGAGCGTATCAAGGCCAATGGAGAGCTCGCCCGCCTCAGGGACCGTTATTTCGGTCATATCGACAGGCTGACTCCAGCAGATACAGCACATTTCATTCAGCGCATGCAGAACGTGCTGCCACTGTACCGGTCACTGTTCCAGAACGCACAACTGCGCACCGGCATCGACTGGCGCCTGCTCGCCGCGCTGGCCTACCAGGAATCGCGCTGGGAACCCCTGGCCACCAGCCCAACCAATGTGCGCGGCATGATGATGCTGACTGAAGAAACCGCCGACGAACTGGTGGTCAGCAATCGGCTGGACCCGGCACAGAGCATCAATGCCGGCGCACAATATCTCAATGACTTGCGCAACTCGCTGCCTCCCCAGATCACCGAACCCGATCGTCTATGGATGGCTCTGGCCGCCTACAACCTGGGCATGGGACATCTGAGAGCGGCCCGGTATATCGCGGAAACGCTGAATATCGACCCGGACTCCTGGTACGCCATGAAGAAGGTGCTACCACTGCTGGCCCAGCCGCGGTATTACAAGCGCCTGAAATCGGGGAAAGGAAGAGGGGGCGAGGCGGTCATCCTGGTCGAGAATATCCGTGTCTATGCGGACATCCTCAACCGCCACGAACCGCCCTTGCGACCGCTCGACATGATTCCGGGAATTCCCGGACTGCCTGGCGGAACGCAACGCCTGCCGGCCGCCAGGCACTGATCAGGCCGTTATCTTCTCGGCCCCGCCCATGTAGGGACGCAGAACTGCGGGGATCGTGATGCTGCCGTCCGCGTTCTGGTAGTTCTCCAGGATGGCCACCAGCGTGCGGCCGACGGCGAGACCCGAACCGTTCAGCGTATGCACCAGTTCGGTCTTGTTCTTCTCGTTGCGGCAGCGCGCCTGCAGACGGCGCGCCTGGAAGGCCTCGAAGTTCGAGCAGGACGAAATCTCGCGGTAGGCGTTCTGCCCCGGCAGCCAGACTTCCAGGTCGTAGGTCTTGGCCGACGAGAAGCCCATGTCGCCGGTGCACAGCACGACACGGCGGTACGGCAGATCGAGTTTTTCCAGTATGGTTTCGGCATGGCGCGTCAGTTCCTCGTGCGCCTCGTTCGACTGCTCGGCGGCGACGATCTGCACCAACTCGACCTTGTCGAACTGGTGCTGGCGGATCATGCCGCGCGTGTCCTTGCCGTAGGAACCGGCTTCGGAGCGGAAGCAAGGCGTATGGCAGACGAGCTTCAGCGGCAGCGCCCCCTGCGCCAGAATCTCGTCGCGCACGATGTTGGTCACCGGCACTTCGGCGGTCGGGATCAGGTACAGCGGATCGGCGTCGGCACGCGGAATCTTGAACAGGTCGGCCTCGAACTTGGGCAACTGGCCGGTGCCGAACATGCTGTCGGCGTTGACCAGGTACGGCGCATAGACTTCGGTATAGCCGTGCTCGGCGGTATGCACGTCGAGCATGAACTGCGCGAGCGCCCGATGCATGCGGGCGAGCGGCCCCTTGAGCAGCGAGAAGCGCGCGCCAGCGATCTTGGCGGCGGCAGCGAAATCAAGCTGCCCCAGCCCCTCGCCGAGATCGACGTGATCCTTGACCGGGAAATCGAAGGCGCGCGGCGCGCCCCATTTCTTGAATTCGACGTTATCGGCCTCCGACTTGCCGGCAGGAACGCTGTCCTGCGGCACATTGGGGATCGTGGCGATGAAAGCTTCCATTTCTTTCAACAACTCGCCCAGACGCTGCTCGTTGGCCTCCAGCTCGTTCTTCAAGGCAGCCACTTCGGCCATCACCGCCGAGGCGTCCTCGCCCTTGCTCTTCAATTGGCCGACCTGCTTGGACAGACTGTTGCGGCTGGCCTGCAAATCCTGCGTGCGCGTCTGCAGGGTCTTGCGCTCGGCTTCGAGCTTCTGGAACGTGGCGATGTCGAGCGTGAAACCGCGGGCGTTCAATTTTTGGGAAACCGCGTCGATGTCGGTGCGCAGCAGTTGAATGTCAAGCATGTTCAGTCCTTAGCATTTTTAGGTTCTTGCGATTTCCTGGCGTTTTTCAGCGCCTCGCGGTCCAGTTCGCGCAGATGCGCCAGTTTCTCGCCGATCTTGATCTCCAGCCCGCGATCAACCGGCTTGTACCACTCGATCGGCGGCATCCCCTCGGGAAAATATTTCTCGCCCGCCGCATACGCTTCGGCTTCATCGTGCGCGTAGCGGTAGTCCTTGCCGTAATCGAGATCCTTCATCAGCTTCGTCGGCGCATTGCGCAGGTGCAGCGGCACCGGCCGGGAGCCGTCCTTGGCGACAAACGCCCGTGCGGCATTATACGCGACGTAGGCGGCATTCGATTTGGCGGCCAGCGCCATGTAGAGCACCGCCTCGGCCAGCGCCAGCTCGCCTTCCGGCGACCCCAGCCGTTCGTAAGTCTCGGCAGCCGTGGCGGCCATCTGAGCGGCACGCGGGTCGGCCAGGCCGATGTCCTCCCAGGCCATGCGCACGATGCGCCGGGCCAGGTAACGCGGGTCGGCGCCGCCGTCGAGCATGCGGCAGAACCAGTACAGCGCGGCATCCGGGTTCGAACCGCGCACCGACTTGTGCAACGCCGAAATCTGGTCGTAGAACGCCTCGCCGCCCTTGTCGAAACGGCGCAGGCTTTGCGCCAGCGTATTGTCGATGAAAGCCCCATCGACATGCGTGCGCTTGGCCGTCAGCGCGGCGGTCTGCGTCTGTTCGAGCAGGTTGATCAGGCGCCGGGCATCGCCGTCGGCGTGTCCGATCAGGCGGGAACGCGCGTCGTCGTCGAAAGTCATCCCCTGCAGCGCCTGGGCGCTGGCGCGGTCGAACAGCTGCCCCATTTCGTCTTCCGACAACGGATTGAGGACATAGACCGAGGCGCGCGAGAGCAAGGCGGAATTAACCTCGAACGAGGGGTTCTCGGTCGTCGCCCCGACCAGTGTCAGCAGCCCCTCCTCGACATAAGGCAGAAAGGCATCCTGCTGCGCCTTGTTGAAGCGGTGCACTTCGTCGACGAACAGGATGGTCGGCCGCCCGGTCTGCGCGCGCACGGCCTCGGCGCGCGCCACGGCTTCGCGGATGTCCTTGACCCCGGAAAAAACCGCCGAGAGCGCCAGGAATTCGGCATCGAAGGCATCGGCCATCAATCGCGCCAGCGTGGTCTTGCCAACGCCCGGCGGCCCCCAGAAGATCAGCGAATGCGGCTTGCGTGCTTCGAAGGCCAGACGCAAGGGTTTCCCAGGCCCGAGCAGGTGCTGTTGCCCGATCACCTCGTCGAGCGTTTTCGGACGCAACGCCTCGGCTAGCGGGACCGGATGGGTTTGCGAGAAAAGATCACTCACCGATGACATCCGCGCCGGCAGGCGGCACGAAACGGAATCCCGCAGCGGGCAACGCCGGATTGCGCTGCAGGTTCGAGAAAACGAGCGAAGTCGTCTGCCCGAAATTGTCGAACAACTCCATGGCTTTCAGACTGTCGCCGGAAAAACCGAGCTGCAGTTTCTCGAAGCTGCCGTCGGCGGCTTTCGGCGTCGCTTCCAGCCACTCCAGCCCTTCCCGTTCGCCGAGTTCGCGCAGGTTGAAATTCTTTTCCAGGCTGTTTCCGCCAACCAGCAACGCGGCCGGTGTACTGCCGAGCGCCGCGTCCATTTTCTTTACCGTCACCTGGCGCAGGTCCGGATCGTACATCCAGATTTTTTCACCATCCCCGACCAGCAGCTGGCTATACGGCCTCTCGATCTGCCAGCGAAACTTGCCAGGACGCGAAATCATCATCACCCCGGCCGAGTGCTGAGGACGCTTGCCGTTCCTGGCCACGACGATCTGCGCGAAATCGGCGCGCAAGGTTTTCGTCGTTTCGAGGAAATTGTGCAGCCTGTCGATTGCCCCGGCATGGGCTGACCCTGAAACCAGGGAACCACAGAGACACAGAGACACAGAGAAAAACCCAAGAAAACGCTTGAAATCCTTCATCAATCTCTGTGCCTCTGTGTCTCTATGGTGAATGGTTTCGTCATCCATCATTCTTCCCCCTTGCGCGCGAGGACTTCCCGTCCGCCACGCGCGTCCATCGCCGACACCAGGCCGGCCTTTTCCATCGCCTCGATCAGTCGTGCCGAGCGGTTGTAGCCGATGCGCAAATGTCGCTGCACCAGCGAGATCGACGCCCGGCGGTTCTTCAGCACGATCTCGACGGCCTGGTCGTAGAGCGGATCCGATTCCGCGTCATCACCGCCATCACCGTCGCTGCTTCCGTTGCCGTTTTCCTCGTCATCGAAGCCGCCACCGCTCAACACGCCCTCGACGTAATCCGGCGCACCGGCTTTCTTCAGGTAATCAACGACATGATGCACTTCCTCGTCGGCGACGAAGGCGCCGTGCACACGCGTCGGGTAACCGGTACCGGGGGCCAGATAAAGCATGTCGCCCTGTCCGAGCAGCGCCTCGGCGCCCATCTGGTCGAGGATGGTGCGCGAATCGATCTTGGACGACACCTGGAAGGACATGCGCGTCGGAATGTTGGCCTTGATCAGGCCGGTGATCACGTCCACCGACGGCCGCTGCGTGGCCAGGATCAGGTGGATGCCCGCTGCGCGCGCCTTCTGCGCCAGGCGCGCGATCAATTGCTCGACCTTCTTGCCGGCGACCATCATCAGGTCGGCCAGTTCGTCGATGATGACCACGATGTGCGGCATCGGATTCAGCGGTTCTGGGGATTCCGGTGTCAGCGACAGCGGATTCGACAGCTTGCTGCCGGCTTTTTCCGCTTCCTTGATGCGGTGATTCAGACCGGCGATGTTGCGCACGCCCATCGCCGACATCAGCTTGTACCGCTTATCCATCTCGCCGACGCACCAGTTGAGCGCATTGGCCGCCTGCTTCATGTCGACCACCACCGGCGCCAGCAGGTGCGGAATGCCTTCGTAGATCGACAGTTCCAGCATCTTCGGATCGACCAGGATCAGGCGCACTTTATCCGGCTCGGACTTGTAGAGCAGCGACAGGATCATCGCGTTGATGCCCACCGACTTGCCCGAACCGGTCGTCCCGGCCACCAGCAGGTGCGGCATCTTGGACAGGTCGACGACCACCGGATGGCCGCCGATGTCCTTGCCAAGCGTCATCGCCAGCGGCGACGACATGGCGTGATACTCGTGGCTGGAAATGATCTCCGAGAGACGCACGATCTGCCGCTTCGGATTGGGCAGCTCCAGCGCCATGCAGGACTTGCCCGGAACCGTCTCGACCACGCGGATCGACACCATCGACAACGAGCGGGCGATATCCTTGGCCAGATTGACGATCTGCGAACCCTTCACACCGACCGCCGGCTCGATTTCGTAACGCGTGATCACCGGCCCCGGATACGCGGCCAACACCTTGACCTGCACACCGAAGTCGGCCAGCTTGCGTTCGATCAGGCGCGAAGTGAATTCGAGCGTCTCCGTGCTCACCAGTTCGGTCGCCGCAGCAGCCGGTTCAAGCAAATGCAGCGGCGGCAGCAGACCGCCCACGACCGCCTCGGGGAACAGCGGCGTCTGGCGCTCGCGCTCGATGCGCTTCTCGACCTTGACCGGAACGGGCATCTCCGGCCGTGGCACCTGAATGATGATCGGCTCGCGCGTTTCCTCGCGGCGCTTCTCATCCTCGACCACCGCCTCGCGTTCGCGCGCCACTTCGCGCCCGATGCGCCGATCCTGCCAGCTCTCGATCAGGTTGCGCATCCCCAGCACCATTTTTTCCAGGAATGCGCCAAAGCGCTCGGCCGCCGACAGCCAGGACATGCCCGAGAAGATGCTCCAGCCCAGCGCCCAGGCGGCAATCAGGAGCAAGGTCGCGCCGGTATAGCCCAGATAGCGTACGGCCAGGTTGCCCAGCCCGACCCCCAGCATACCCCCCGGCGCATACGGCAGTTCCGCGGTGTGCGAATAGAAACGCAAGGCCTCCAGCCCGCAACTGGCCACGATCAACAACAGGAAGCCAGAGAGCGCAATGTACAGCGGCCGGCGGTCGGCCGGCCTCAGCCCGTCCAGCCGGCGATACCCCCACCAGACCATGGCCACCAGCAGGATCACCCACCACCACGCCGAAAGCCCGAAAACATACAGCAGCAAATCGGCCACCCAGGCGCCGCCCCGCCCTGCGGGGTTGTGCAGGGCGGCAGAGGACACGGCGTGCGACCAGCCCGGATCGCCGCGATGAAAGCCCCACAACGCGAGCCCGAGGAAAACCGCCAGGGCAATCAAGGCCAGCCAGCGCGATTCCTGGAGAATGATGCCGATTTTCTCCGGCAATGGGCTTGGAGTTTCGGAAGAACGATTCAGCCGACCGGCGGTTTTATATGACACAGCCATCGATATCCGTGCAACGGGTCAAAAGCCAATTATAGCCGGGGCAAGGCCGCTCCTGTGACAGTACGGCGTTCTTGCGTTTCCGAAGCGGGAATTCAATCCTCGTTGAGGATGATGCGCCCTTCCTCGACGCGGATGAACCCCCGGTGTTCAAGGTCCTTCATCACGCGGCTGACCATCTCGCGCGAGGCGCCCACCATTTTGGACATATCCAGCTTGGTGATCTTGCGCTTGACGACACGCACCCCGTTTTCCTTTTCCGAAAATTCGAGGAGCAGCTTGGCCACGCGGCCATAGACGTCCATCAGCGCCAGGCTCTCGATCTTGTGGTTGGCTTCGCGCAGGCGTAACACCAGGCTTTTCATGATGTTCAGGCAGAGATCGACGTTCTCCGACAGCGCTCGTGCGAAATCCGCCTTGGAAATCACCAGCAGTTCACAGGGCTCGTTGGCCACCACATCGGCCGAACGGGGAGAATCGTCAATCAGGCCCATCTCCCCAAAACACTCTCCCGCCTCGAGCACGGAGAGGATCACTTCCCGCCCCTCCTCGTCGCGATTCAGTACCTTGGCGCTGCCCTTGACCAGGACAAATAGCGAGTCCGTCCTGGCTCCAACATAAACAATGGTCTTGTGGCGAGGAACCTGACGTATCACCGACATCCTGGCGAGGTGGTCCAGCTGGGCTTCCGGCAGGCCGGCAAACAGCGGGATGCCCTGCAACAGAGAACGAACCGATCTTCCTGCAATCGAATCATGAACACTATGCATAAAACCATCTCCCGGTGAGATGCCAATCGTAGCGCATGCGGGCACGGTTGTTGTTTACAATTTTGTGTATGCCCCCATCTAAGCTGTGTATTAGAAATTACTAATACAATTCCGGCTATAATCAAGCATCAATACCATGAAAGGACGCACCATGTCGCAAAGCCCCCGTCACTGCAAGCTGCTCATTCTGGGTTCCGGCCCGGCCGGATACACCGCCGCCGTCTATGCCGCGCGCGCCAATCTCAAGCCCGTCCTGATCACCGGCATGGCCCAGGGCGGACAGCTGATGACCACCACCGAAGTCGACAACTGGCCGGCCGCCGCCGAGGGCATCCAGGGGCCCGAACTGATGCAGAAATTCGAGGAACACGCCCGCCGGTTCGAGACGGAAATCATCTTCGACCACATTCATACGGCCAAGCTGAAGGAACGGCCCTTCACCCTGATCGGCGATTCAGGCACCTACACCTGCGACGCGCTGATCATCGCCACCGGCGCCTCGGCGCAGTACCTCGGCCTGCCTTCCGAGGAAGAATTCTCCGGCCGCGGCGTTTCGGCCTGCGCCACCTGTGACGGCTTCTTCTACAAGAACAAGCCAGTTGCTGTAATCGGCGGCGGCAACACCGCCGTCGAGGAAGCGCTCTATCTCGCCAACATCGCCAGCCACGTGACGCTGGTGCATCGCCGCGACAAGTTGCGCAGCGAAAAAATCATGCAGGATCACCTGTTCGAGAAGGAAAAGGCGGGCAAGGTCACCATCAAGTGGAATTCGACCCTGGAAGAAATCCTCGGCGACCAGAGCGGCGTCACCGGCATGCGCCTGAAGAACGTCAAGACGGGCACCACGGAAGACATCGCCCTGACAGGCGTATTCATCGCCATCGGCCACAAGCCGAACACCGACCTCTTCGCCGGCCAGCTCGAAATGGAGAACGGCTACATCATCACCCAGGGCGGCCGCTCCGGGAACGCCACCGCAACTTCGATCCCCGGCGTATTTGCCGCCGGCGACGTGCAGGACCACATCTACCGTCAGGCCTGCACCTCAGCCGGAACCGGCTGCATGGCCGCGCTCGACGCCGAGAAGTATCTCGACGCATTGGAAAAGTGATGAACAAAGATTAACCACAACGAGCACGACGGGCACAACGAAGACCTTTATTGAACAGTTCGGATTCTGCACACCTTTCCCTCCGATCTATTCCTGTTTCTCGTTGTGTTCGTTGCGCCCGTTGTGGTGAATGGGTTCTCCTACCTCATATTTTTCCATTCCGATGAGCAAGCGCCATCAGCCGACGCCGGAGGAAATCGCCGATTTCCATGCCGCAGTGGCCGACGCCAAGCCGCTGAAAAAGCCGGCGCGGGTCATCCATGAGCGACCCCGGCCCAGCGCGCGGCCGCGTCAACGCGAACTCGACGAAGCAGCGGCCATCACCGAATCCCTGCACGGCCCGTTCGAGATCGACGATCTGCTGGCGATCGCCGAAACCGATTCTTTCCTGCGAACCGGCTTGCCGCGCAGCGTACTGCGCGACCTGCGGCGTGGGCGCTGGACGATCCAGAACCACACCGACCTGCACGGCCTCAACCGGCACGAAGCGCATGCCGAAGTCTCGCGCTTCCTCGCCGAATCGCTACAGGAAGGAAAACGCTGCGTGCGCATCGTGCACGGGCGCGGCCACGGATCGCCCGGGCGCGAGGGCGTACTGCGCCAGTTCGTCAAGAGCTGGTTGTCGCGCAGCAAGGACGTCCTTGCCTTCTGCCACGCTCCGCCCAACGATGGCGGCGAAGGCGCCCTGTGGATACTGCTCAGGGCAGCCTCACGCTCCTGACACCCACTACTTGATCAAACCGCGCGCCCGCATGCGGTCGCAACCGTTCTGGCGTGCTACTGGCAAGGTCTTGCCCTGCTCCCTGGCGCGTGCTTCCATGCTTGCGCGATGCTCGCTCTGGAAAGCCTTGCATTCCTCGTAGGTCTTGAGCGACAGCATTTTTTCGCGATGCGCGACCTGTTCCCCGGGAGTCATCAACGCCCATCCCGGCGTGTTGTCCTGGCTGAAGCGCATGGCACGGCCGCCGCGCCCACCCCCCATTCCGGAACCGCCGCCCGGGCCGCCCTGTATCCCGGGTCCGCCGCCCATGCCCATCCCCGCTCCCGGCTGAGCCATCGCCGGTGCAGCCAGCAGTCCGCCCAACAGGGCGATCAGGGCAAGGTGCTTCAAATTGACTGGTGTTTTCATGGTCACTCTCCTTTGCTCATGCATCCCGTCCGCGACATCCGGAATTTCGTCCGTCCGTGGCTACAATTAAAGCCCGGAGTTGTAAGCACTGTATTGCAGGAACGCTTCCGATTGAATCGCAGCGTTACAGCGGCGCGCCGCGTTACACTGCGTTACATGCCGGCCGCAAAGCTCAGGGCAAACGCGTTATAAATCGAATCACCAACGCCATCTCAAGACATGCGAAGCACATGAACAAGACCGACTGCATCCTCATCGTCGATGACGACCCGGAAATCCGTCGCCTACTGGTCGGCTACCTGGAGCGCAACGGCTTCGAGGCTATTGCCGCGCGCGATGGCCGCGAGATGTGGCAAGCGCTGGAACGTCACGCGGTGGATCTGATCGTGCTCGACCTGATGCTGCCTGATACCGACGGTCTGACCCTGTGCCGCGACCTGCGCGCCCGACCGGACGCGGCGGACAAGCCAAACCTGCCGGTACTCATGCTCACCGCGCGCGGGGAAGAAACGGATCGCATCATCGGCATCGAGATGGGCGCCGACGACTATCTGGTCAAGCCGTTCAATCCGCGCGAACTGCTCGCCCGCATCAAGAGCATTCTGCGCCGCACCCGCGCCCTGCCGCCTAACCTCGCGCCCGAGGCCGCGCGCTACCTGGCCTTCGCCGGCTGGACGCTGGACACGGCCGAACGCCTGCTCAGCGCCCCTGACGGCGTGGCCACACCGCTTTCCGGCGGCGAATACCGCCTGCTGCGCATCCTGCTCGACCACCCCAACCGCGTGCTCACCCGCGACCAGATCACCGAGATGATCCACGGTCGCGAGGCCGAACCTTTCGACCGCGCCATCGACGTGCAGGTCAGCCGCCTGCGCCAGCGCCTGCGCGACGACAGCCGCGAACCGGCGCTGCTCAAGACCGTGCGCGGTGAAGGCTACGTGCTGGCCACCACCGTGGACAGGCGGGAGAAATAATCGTGGAGTCCTTCAGGCATTGCCGTCATTCCGGCGAAAGCCGGAATCCAGGAATCTTGCGCTGCTGCTGGATTCCGGCTTTCGCCGGAATGACGCTCCCCCTTGAGCGTTGCCGCAACTCACCTCCTGCCCGAAAATGACCGCGTCACACCTGAAACGTCTCCTGCCCTCAAGCCTCTTCGCCCGCATGGCGCTGATCCTGCTCCTCGGCCTGTTCGCTGCGCAGTCGTTGAGTCTGTGGCTGCACTGGGGCGAACGCGCCACGGTGGTCAATGAAGCGCGCGGCCTGCACATGGCCGACCGCATTGCCGAAGCCGTCCGCCAGCTCGAAGCCGATACCAGTCCGCAACGCCAGCGCGCCATGGCCGCCCTGCAAACCGCTGACCTGCGCGTCATTCCAATTGGCGAAAAAGAGGTTTCCCCCGGCGCACCGCGCGGACAGATCCACGCCACCATCGCCGCGCGTCTGGGCAGTGAACGCGAAATCCGTACTCCGGGCGGCATGGGAGGAGGGATGGGGGCGGGAATGGGAGCCGGGATGGGAGCGGGTATGGGCACCGGCATGGGCCGCATGCAGCGGGACACGTCATGGCGCAGCTTCGACCTGCGCCTGAAGGACGGCCAGTGGGTACGCATCACCGCTGCCAGGGAATCCGCCGCCCCTGCCCTGCCCAATGATTTCTACTACCACCTGCTGCTCTCGCTGGCCATTGTCGTCGCCCTGGTCATGTTCGTCGTGCGCCAGGCCACGAAGCCGCTGCAGCAACTGGCACAGGCAGCCGACAATCTCGGCCAGAGCCTCGATGCGCCGCCGCTCGCGGAAACCGGATCGACTGAAATGCGTACCGCCGCGCAAGCCTTCAACCGCATGCGCGAACGCATCCGGCGCCTGATCGACGAACATTCGCGCGCGCTCGCTGCCGTCTCGCACGACCTGCGCACGCCGCTGACCCGGCTGCGCCTGCGCAGCGAACTGATCGAAGACGAACGCCTGCGCAGCCAGATGGATGCCGACCTCGACGCCATGGCGCAAATGCTCGACGCCACGCTCGACTACCTGCGCGGCCTGCGGGAAAACGAAGCGGTGCGCCCCATCAACATCAACGCCCTGCTGCACAGCATGGCCAACGATTCGGCCGCGCTCGGCCGCGAAATCGCCGTCGAAGGCCAGGCGCTGGCCCCCTACCCCGGTCGCCTCTCGGCCCTGCGCCGCGCCATCCAGAACCTCGTCGACAACGCGTTCAAGTACGCCCGCACCCCACGCATCCACATCCACGACGATGCCGCGGCCCTGCGTCTGAGCATCGAGGACGACGGCCCCGGCATTCCGCCGGACATCCTGCCCCGCGTCACCGAACCGTACTACCGCCCCGACACCGCGCGCACCAGCGGGACAGGCGGCGTCGGCCTCGGCCTGTCCATCGTCAAGGATGTTGCACTGCTGCACGGCGGCGAACTGATCCTGACCAACCGGAAACAGGGTGGGTTGAGCGCAACGTTGGTGTTGCCAAGGACATGAACCCCTTCGCGCAAAACGGCCTGCCGCTCTTCGAAGCGGAATCCGAAAGGTCCGCTTCAACGATCCGCGGACTTAATGCGTAGCGCTTAACTGGCGCAGGAGCTCGACAAACGCCAGCCCCGCATCGGAAAGCGGCTGCGTAGTCTGCGTGGTGATCCCTACCGGCGAAGCCCACAACTGATCACTGAAAGGCAGAAGCGTCAGGAAATTGTTCCTGATATCCGGAGTAACCGTTCCTTCCGGCGCGAACCACAAGGCGTCATGCTCAAGCGTGTATGCGCGGTTGAACACCATGCAGTGCGATTCGACCTTTGCTGCCGGCAAGCGGATGCCCGCGGCAAGGAAAAAGTTGTCGACCTTCTCGCGGATAACGGTGTTCAGCGGGGGAATCAGGATTTCAAACTCGCTCAGTCGCTCAAGCGTGAATTCCTGCGCAGTCGCCAGCGGATGCTCCGGCCGGCAAACCAGTACGACTTTTTCATCGTAAAGCTTTTCGAATGACAGGCCCATCGTGTCGCGATTGATCAGCGGCCCGACAAACATTTCCAGTGCGCCGGTTCTCATTTGACTCACCTGATATTCGAAAATCCCGGTGAACAGCTGGATCGAGATTTCGTCACGTTCCGCGCAAAACTGATGAATCGCTTTCGGCAGAATCGAACCTGAAGAAGTCGGCAAACATCCGATGCGCAGCACTTCATGACGCTGTATCCCGCTTTTTGCCACATCGATCGTTTTGGAAAAACTGGCCAGGCACTGCGCAGCGCTTTTGTAAAAATCCTCTCCCACACGGGTCGGGCGAACCCCTTTCGGTCCTCTTTCAATGAGCGCGATGCCGAGTTCGCTTTCCAGCTCCCGCAAAGCCTTGGAAATCGCCGACTGGGTGATATTCAGCGCTTGGGCGGCTTTGGTCAGACTGCCCTGCCGCACGATTTCGAGCAAGACGCGAAAATGGCGAAGCCCAACGGATATTCTTAGCGGAATTACCCTTCTGTCTTGACTAAATGGTTAAGCGATATTGTAAGCACCTCCGCCCGGAATCTCGCAAAACCATTCATTGAAGCCTCTCGGTCAGAGCGCAATACGGTTCTCGCACATCATCGCCAAGAGCTCTCCGAAGGACAGCACAAAATCTTGCAGATTGAGTTAATCTGCGTTCTGGCGCAAGAAAACGAAGCACTTGCCCAAGAGGAGGAACGGCACCATGCATCCCGGAACAGCCGTTTCCCTTCAGACCAAGAATCAAGGAAATGAAACTCGAACCCAAGTTATAACCAAATGGTTATGTTCTTTGCTTTTTTTTTTACAAGACACAAGAACAAACCTATTCTGTGCTGGTCGGAACTCAGGTAGACGAACTTTACTCAGCGGCAAAACACCTAAAGTGAGGGAATGACATGAAATTTTCATTTTTGGCAGCAGTTTTAGCAGGGCTCATCTCGATATCTTCGAATGCTTCCGCCGAGATCCGCGAGCACAAATTCCGCATGTCGATCACCACAACAGCAGAAAGCTATCTGGGAGTCGGATCGCAGGCGTTTGCCGATCTGATCAGCAAGAAGAGCAATGGAAAAATGACAATGAAGCTCTTCCCCAATGGCGTGCTGGGGGGCGAAGTGCAGATGCTCTCAAGCTTGCGCGGCGGCACGGTTGACGCCACCGGACTCAGCGCGGGCCTCCTGATTTCCCTGGTGAAGGAGTTTGGCCTGTTTGACTTGCCCTACCTCTTCGACAACGAAAAGGAAGCCGCTGCCGTAATGAACGGCCCCTTTGGCCGTCGTCTGAACGAACTGCTAGCCGAGAAAAACCTGATCGCGCTCGGTTTCTGGGGTGTGGATTACCGCAACCTGACCAACAACCGGCGCCCTATCACCAAGCTGGAAGACATCAAGGGCCTCAAGCTGCGCGTCCTGCAATCGCCGATTTACGTCGATTTCTGGAATGCCCTGGGTGCGAACACGGTACCGATGCCATTCGGTGAGCTGTACACGGCGCTTGAGCAAAAGATCGTCGACGGACAGGAAAACCCCTATGCGGCCATCGAATCCGCGAAACTCGATGAAGTGCAGCCCTACCTGACCCTGACCCGTCACGTGTACTTCGTGGGCACAGCGGTCTTCTCCAAGCCGGTGTGGGACAAGCTGAACGACGATGAGCGCAAGCTGATTCAGGAAGCCGCGACGGAAGCGGTTGGCATCTGGCGCGAGGCGTCGGTCAAGGAACGCACCGCGCTGGAGAAGAAGCTGCAGAAAAACATGAAATTCAACGAAATCAGCAAGGAAGAACTGGCCCGGATCAAGGCCGTGGCCCGTCCGTTGATTGCCAAATACACTCAGGGTGCGGATCCGCAGGCCGTCAAGGCCCTGTTCGATTCGATTGAACAGGTGCGGGGTACTGCTGTCAGATGATTCCAGATATTCGATGCGCCTACATGGCGCGCGACGTGCTCGGGGAAACCCCGCTTTGGTGCGGGGCAACCCAAACCCTCTGGTGGCTCGACATTGACGGCTGCAAGCTGCATGGCTTGCAGCCCGATTCGGGAACGCACGTCGAACATTCCTTTGACTGCCGTTTTACGGGTTCGCTGGCGCTGCGCGCCCAGGGTGGACTGCTGATTGCTCTGGATGGAAGCTTGTTCACCTTCGATCCCGAACGAGGTGCACTGCAGCCTTTCGTCCAGGTCGAGGCGGAACATCTTGACACCCGGCTGAATGATGGCCGTTGCGATGCGCGCGGCCGGCTCTGGGTCGGCTCAATGGACAACCAGCTCACGCGTCCTGACGGGGCGTTCTATCGCATCGACCCCGACGGAACGGTTGTCCGCCAGTTCGGGGACGTCATCGTTTCCAACACCATCGCCATTACCCCCGACCAGAAGACCCTCTATTTCTCGGATACCCGGAGGTTCATCACCTGGGCGTTCGATCTGGATGTCGAAGAAGGCCGGCTCGCCAATCGTCGCATATTCGCCGATTACACGAGCACGAACGAACGCCCGGACGGCGCCTGCGTCGATGCCGAGGGGTTTCTCTGGAATGCCATGTTCGCCAGCGGGCGGATTGTGCGCCACGCACCGGACGGTCGGCTGGATCGGGTCATCGAGCTCCCGGTCACCAATCCGACCTGCGTGTGTTTTGGAGGGCCGGAACTGCGCACCCTGTATGTAACGACAGCGCGCAAGTTCCTCAGCGAAGCGCAACTGCACAACGAGCCGCTGGCGGGCTCCTTGCTGGCGATCGAGGTCGATGTGCAGGGATTCACCGAAGCGACATTCGGCGGCTGAAACCACATCTCCCCTTGAAACATGGGCAGGCCGATCCCTGTCCCTGCTTCAGGGGCGATTCAAATCCGGTCAGGCACGCCGCGCTCCCCGGCCCGGTGGCTGGAGGAACCTGCACCCCGGTTGTCGGTTACAATGCACGCATCAATCTGTCCTCCCTGACAGAAGTCTTTTCTGTCGCTCTTGCGACCAAAGGAGTTCCCTTGGCCAAACCCAATTACCAGTTTGAAAAACGCCAGCGCGATCTGGCGAAAAAAAGAAAGCAGGAAGAAAAGCGGCTCCAGAAACTGGCCGGAAAATCCGCGCAAAGTAGCGGAGAGAACGAGGCGGAAACAGAAAATCCGCCTGAAACATCCTCCAATCCGTTGCTTCCCGGCACCGAATCTTCCGAAGCGTAAAAAACCGTTGAATGTGGCGGCTCACTGCACCCTGGCTGCGCGCACGCGCCTCGCGCGGCGTGCGCGGCGTGCGAAGTGCCCGGCCCGCAGCCGCCGCGCCGCACCTCGGGACACGCCACACATAGGCGCATGAACACCGGGACAAGCGTTCGCATCGAAGCCATGACCCCTGAGCTTTCAGGAGCGGCGCTCGCGTTGGCAAACCGGCTTGGGCTGCCACTGGCAGGCGAGGCTGAGTTTGCCTTGCAACTGGGAGCCAACGGGTTGCAGCTGCAGGACCTTCGGCCTAGCGCATCAGGACCGGTACGTGCCGAGTTCCTTGAGGGAGCGGTGGCACACCGTCGCCAGCAAGGGGGCGGCAGCGGCCAGATGATTGCCAAAGCGGTGGGCATCCAGCCGGGAATCAGGCCATCAATCTTTGATGCGACAGCCGGCCTGGGGCGCGATGCCTTTGTGCTTGCCCAGCTGGGCTGCCAGGTCACGCTCATCGAGCGCCATCCGCTAATCGCTGCATTGCTGGCCGACGGCCTGGAGCGGGCCATTCACGATCCCGAAGCCGGGCCGATTGTTCAACGCATGCATTTGCAGACCGGCAATGCCATCGAGCTGATCAGGGCCTGGCCTGATGAACCGCCGCAGGTCATCTATCTCGACCCGATGTTCCCGCACCGGGAAAAAAGTGCTCTGGTGAAAAAGGAAATGCGCGTATTCCGCCCCCTGGTCGGCGATGACGACGATGCGCCGGAACTGCTGCAGGCCGCGCTGGACCTGGCCACGCACCGCGTGGTCGTCAAGCGGCCGCGCAAGGCCCCAGAGATCGGCGGCAAGCCGCCAAGCTATGTCCTCGCGGGAAAGTCCAGCCGCTACGATATTTACGCCATGAAAACACTATTGAGCCGGAACGACAAAGCTTGAAATGCTGCGGCGGACGGAAACGCACGGAACACGGACTATTCGGACTATTCGACCCGCGCCCCGTTCCGGATCAGGCACTCGCCAAGATCCTCGATTGCATCCTGGCCGATGCTGCAATGACCCGCAACGTCGTCCGGCAGGACCACCTTGCCGGAGCCATCGCTCGCAGCCCGCACCTCCGGTTGCCGTAGCTGCGTGACCGGTTGCGCGACCGCCTCAGCGACAAACCCGCTGCGCGCCGCGGGAGAACGCACGGGAACAGAATCTTTTTCCTCAACCGGTGAAGAAACCGTTGCCTCCCCGCTCTCGAACCGACTTTCATCAACCCGGCTGTTCTTTGCAAGCGCGTAAATCGCAATGATCAACGCCGCGGCCAGTGCGATGACGAGTACATTTTCAGATTTCCAGAATTTCCTGGGCGCGGGCCGGGCCGCATATCGGGAGTTCACCCGTGGCGGAGCCATGTGGCGGCTGACATTCGTGTGTGTTGGCATATCGGTTTCCTGGCGATCCCGCCGCCATGGGACGCACGACAAAACGTCCTGTAGGCCGGTGATTTTGCGTCCCCTGCTTTCGCAAGGTTTGCCCTGTTTCAGAACCTGCGTCGAGCTTAACTGACCTCGGGGCGATGCGCAATCGGCGACGTCCCCCCGCTTTGAGTAACGGTTTGGATTAGAGTCCTGTTGCTGATCATACCGTGTTTGCCTCGGCGAATTGCTGGGCATAAGCGGCGGGGGTGAGTCCTCCCAATGCTTTCTTGGGTCGTTCGTGGTTGTATTCCTGATGCCAGGCTTCGATGATCGTTTTGGCATGCCCCAGGCTGACAAACCAGTGTTCGTTGAGGCATTCATCGCGCAAACGTCCGTTGAACGATTCGATGTAGGCATTCTGATTCGGTTTGCCGGGCTGAATTTGCCGCAACTGCACGCCACGCTGATGCGCCCAGTTGAGCATGGCGCGGCCGCAGAATTCCTTGCCGTTGTCCGTCCGGATCACGCGCGGCAAGCCGCGTTCGAACCAGAGCTGATCCAGTATCCGGGTCAGTGATTCGCCGCCGATCGCTCGTTCCGGAACAACGGCCACCGCTTCGTGTGTAGCATCATCCACGACCGTCAGGCATTTGATCACCCGGCCATCGGCCGTGCGATCAAACACGAAATCCATCGACCAGACCTCGTTCGCCTGCTGGGGGCGTAGCAGCGGTTGCCGGTCACAGGCCGGTACCTTCTTGCGCTTGCGCCGCCTCACCTGCAAGCCCGACTGCGCATAAAGCCGTTCGACCCGTTTGTGATTGACGCGCCAGCCCGATTGCCGGAGCTTCAAACCAATCATGCTGGCCCCGTAGCGCTTGTGTCGGTGCGCCAGGCGAACAATCTCGCGCTGCAGTTCGACATTGCGATCCGGGCGACTCTGATAGCGATAGGCGCTGGCGCTGATCCGGGCAATCCGCAGGGATCGTCGCGCACTCAGGCCTTTGTCTGAGAGATACCGCACCAACTCGCGCCGGGCTGGTGCGGTCACCACTTTTTTTGCAGCGCCTCTTTGATCACTTCGTTCTCGAGCATGGCGTTGGCCAGCAACCGCTTGAGTCGCGTGTTCTCGCCTTCGAGTTCTTTGAGCCGCTTGGCGTCCGAAACGCTCATGCCACCGAATTTGTTGCGCCACAGATAAAAACTCGCCTCAGAGAAGCCGTGCCGACGGCACAAGTCCACAATCGGCACGCCGGCATCCGCTTCCCGCAAAAATCCAATGATCTGTTCTTCGGTGTAACGCTTCTTCATGTCCAATCTCCTTCGTCTATGGGATTGGACTCTAATTCCGACTGCTACTCAATTACGGGGTGACGTCGTCGGGGAAATCCGAATAACGCTTATCAAAATTCGATGCACATCCATGGATACCAGTATCGCATTCGAAACAGTCAGGAAACCTCTCTTAAACATAGGCACGCGTGCTACCAATCTCCTTCAGTATGTCCTTCGTGGAAAAAAACATACTGCTAATGCCGATATCACACAACTTATACTGACAATGATCGCTGCCGGAATCCATTCGGAAGAGGAATAATTCATGAGGTAAGCTGCCAATGTTGGTGTTTGGGCTGCGATCATGAAACCGATCTGGGTTCCGATTGCTAGGCCAGAAAGCCGGACCTTGGAAGCGAACGCGCCTCCATATAGTGACGGCCAAACGCTATTCGCGGCATAATAACCAATCCCCGAAAGCAAGGCACCAAAAACAAACGAAAGTGGAATATTTGCTCTGCCCAATGCCCAAAAATATGGCCAAATCAGGACTGCGGAAGCAATTCCTCCAAAAATAAAAATTGGTTTTTTTCCAATTAAATCGGACAGATGCGCCCATCCCGGGATTGCAATCGTTCCAATGGTTGCATTGGTAACTAAAACGGCAAGCATGGTTTGTCTTGAGACATGCAAATGGTTAACCGCCCAAGAGAGAGAAAAATTGACAACAATGTAACTGGCCGTCGTTACCTGCGTCGCTAATATCACGCGAAAAACATCGATTTTCTGGTTCCCCCACAGAGTTTTTAGCGGAGTATTTAATCGATTCCCGCACGAATCCCGGTCAGCGACAAAAACAGGGGATTCAGGCAAATATCGGCTTATCCACAGACCAACGGCAATCAATGCAGCGCTTAGCAAAAATGGAATCCGCCATCCCCATTCCAAGATATCTGCTTCAGGCATGAAAATAGATAATGCAATAAATGCGACGGAAGCGAAGAGAAGACCGGCCTGCGCTCCGCTAAGCATGAAACTCGTATATAACCCTCGTCGATTGGTTTGTGAAAGTTCTAGCATCCAGGTACCGGCACTCGCCTGAACACCGGCAAGGGCAAATCCCTGAATCAAGCGAAAAGCAATAAGTAGCAGCGAGGCTGAAATTCCGATTTGAGAATAAGTTGGTAACACGCCAACGGCAAAAGTCGCGCCACCCATCAGAAAAAGAGTAAGCACAAATACTAGCTTGCGCCCATATACGTCTCCAACGTAACCCATGAAAACCGCCCCAATCGGCCGGACAAGATAACCCAAGCTAATGGATGCCATGGCAATCACTGTCGATAATTTCGGATCCGAATTTGGAAAGAAAATTGAACCGAATATCAGAGCTGCAGCAGTCCCATAGAGGAGAAAATCATAGTAAGTGAGAGCAGCACCAATCCAACTAGCCGTAGCTGCCATATTTATCTCACTACGATTTGCAAAGCTTTCTTTTACGTTTAGAGGACTCTGCTGGCGCATAGAGAAATGCCCTTGACGTTAATGTTTTTCAATTTTTTGTTTCAACGCGCAGGAATGCGTTGGCCGTATTCCACTAATTGTGGGCGGCATTGCTAAAACGACGAAGGGACTCAATGAAGGCTAAACCGGAATGCGAAAGCGGTCGCGTTGTCTGTGTTGTAATGCCAACAGGGGCTGTCCAAAGGCCCTTAGGAAAGTTTAGTGGTTTCAGAAGGCCTGATTTGATATCGGGAGTAACCGTCCCTCGTGGAACAAACCAAAGAGCATCGTGCTCGAGCACATAGGCACGGTTAAAAGCCATGCAGAGCGATTCGATTCGAGGAGATGGCGGGCGGAAACCGGATGCGAGAAAGAAATTGTCGACCCGATTGCGGATTATCGTATTCGCCGGAGGGATAAGAATCTCAAACTCATTGATATGTGCCAGTGACAAATTCGACTCAGCTACTAGAGGATGCTCAGGGCGGCAAACCAAAACCACATCTTCGTCATACAGCTTCTCGAACGACAAACCGATCATGTCCCGATCAACCAACGGCCCGACAAACATTTCCAAGGCCCCGGTTCTCATCAAACTAATCTGGTATTCATACACTCCGGTAAACAGTTGAATCGTAACTTCTTTGTGCTCAGAACAAAACGTGTGGATGACTTCCGGCAAGATCATTCCTGATGCTGTCGGCAGGCTTCCGACGCGAAGAATTTCTCGATGCGGAATATTGTTTTTGGCTACATCAACGGTTTTTGAAAAACTAGAGAGACATTGCGCGGCGCTCTTGTAAAAAGCCTCTCCTGTTGCAGTAAGCCGAACACCACCGTGCCCGCGTTCTATAAGCGTTGTAGCAAGCTCACTTTCCAGTTCATGCAAAGCCTTTGAAACCGCAGACTGGGTTACGTTCATGGCCTGAGCTGCCTTCGTTAGGCTGCCATGCCGAACAATTTCGAGCAGAACTCGGAAGTGGCGAAGTCCAACGTTAATTCGGGGTTCCATATCGATTTCGCCTCGGCGCACCTTAACTTATTGGTTAAGTCAGGCCAAATATCTCACCTTCAACGGCGGAAAACAATCCCCCTCCCCTCGAGAGCCGCAAGAGCCACTTTGGCCATGTTTCCCGCCTGTAATCGCGTTGGGTTCATTGAAGCACAAGCATCACTACCCACTCATCCGATTTTTTAATCCCCTCGTCTTGAGGAACCAACATCCATGACCAAATGGTTATGCCAACTGATCCGATTTTTCGTTTTACAAGGTATTAGCGCCTGTTTAACCTGCTTTCGCTGAATACGGCATCGAGGCAATTCAGCAATTCCTTTGGTGGGCTTGCTGCCCCAAAGGGGGCAAAGGAGAGCATCAACTCCTCCAGCTCGCCATATACACACCACAAGGGCATGACATTTTTACTAACCACTTAAAAGATGGGGGAATGTTCAAGATGCAATCAATCTCAGTACCAAAATTATCTAGACAAATCGCGCCAAAAATAAAACTAAAAAAACTGGCGCTCATTGGAATGATTATGAGCGCGCCTGGCTTTGTGTACGAATCAATGGCGTCAGAAAGCATCCCGCGTCTACCCGTCTTCAAAGGGAAGATTGATCGAGATGCAAGCAAGTCAACTCCCGATTGGCCTCAAGTTCCAAAAGCAAAACCGGGATCGCCTAACGTTGTCGTGGTCATATTGGATGACGTTGGCTTTTCTGACGCCTCAACGTTCGGCGGTCCGGTTAAAACCCCGGCAACTGACAGAATCGCTGCCAATGGTGTCACGTACAACTCATTCAATACGTTTGCGATGAGCTCCCCAACGCGCGCAGCACTGCTGACGGGTTTAACCGACCATCAGGTCGGCGCTGGACACGTAGCCGACCGTGCGAGCGGCTTCCCAGGATATAACGCGAGTATTCCTAAGAATTCGGTGACCATGGCCCGCGTTCTACGCGAAAACGGCTATAACACTGCAGCTTTTGGTAAGTGGCACAACACGCCCTACGAAGAGATTGGCCAGTCAGGCCCATTTGACCGCTGGCCGACAGGACTCGGCTTCGAGTATTTTTATGGATTCATGACTGGGTATGACAATCAGGTTCCGCGACTGTATCGTGGAACAAATCCTGTAGAGCCCCAGACGAAGCCAGAGCAGGGCTACCACATGTCCACTGATCTGACGAACGATGCGATCAAGTGGTTGCGCCAACACGACGCAGAAGCTCCGGACAAACCCTTCTTCCTATATTACGCAGCCCCAGGTAACCACTTCCCACTACAACCACCTATGGACTGGGTTGCGCAGTTCAAGGGCAAGTTCGATCAAGGGTGGGATAAACTCCGCGAAGAAACTTTCGCCCGCCAGAAGGCTTCAGGATTGATCCCCGCAAATACTGAATTGGCACCGAGGCCGGCCAACGTCCCGGCATGGGACTCACTGACGGCTGATGAAAAAGCACTGGCCACACGGCAAATGGAAGTATATGCAGCCTACGTTGCCCATACCGACTATGAGGTCGGACGTCTCCACAAGGAGCTGGAGGACGAGGGTAAAGCAGATAACACGCTTTTCGTTTACATCTACACCGACAACGGTGCCAGCGGAGAAGGCGGACGGCTCGGCTATGACATCCGTGATGCTTTCGGCAAACCTGTTTCTGTTCCCGAACGCCTGAAGCGTAGCGATGAAATTGGCACCAACGGCCGGGTCAACCATTATGCAACTGGCTGGGCATGGGCGGGCAATACGCCGTTCCAATGGTACAAAATCATGGCGAACCAGCTAGGCTCGGTGCGCGCACCGCTTGTCGTTTCATGGCCGGCCAAGATCAAGGAAAAAGGCGCTTTGCGGACGCAGTGGCAGAGCGTGACCGATATTGCGCCGACCATTTACGAGGCTGCCGGCGTAAAGCATCCAGACTTTGTCGATGGCATCAAGCAAATGCCGCTGGAAGGCAAGAGTTTCTTGGCAAGCTTTAATGATCCGAAGGCAAAAAGCACTCACTCGGTTCAGGTTTTTGAGCAGGTAGGAAACCGCGGTATCTACAAGGACGGCTGGTGGGCCGGAGCTCGCCACCTGGAACCGCTCAGCTATGGTGAAGCGGGTAAGCATCCGGTTGGTCAGCATCCGTGGGAACTATATAACCTGAATGATGATTATGCAGCAACACACAACCTGGCGGAAAAAAACCCAAAGAAACTCAAGGAAATGGTCGACCTGTTCGACAAGGAAGCATTCCGTACGAACATCTACCCGATGCTGGGAAACAAGGGACAGGATTTGCCCTCGCCTTCGGACGGCCGCACCAATTTCACTCTTCGCGAAGGAGTTGAACGTATTTCCGCCCGAATCGGGCCGCAAATCGCCACGGTTGCCGGGGGGCGGGCACAACCTTTGCGCTCGCACAGTATTACGGCAGATATCGTCATTCCGCAGACGGGTAGCGATGGAGTGATATACGCCTACGGTGGCCACCTTGGAGGAGAAACACTGTTCATCAAGGATGGCAAGGTGGTCTTTGAGACGAATGCGTGGGGACATTCCACGGGGAAAATCGTCGCGACAGAATCATTGACGCCAGGTAAGAAGCGGGTGGTCGTTGACTTGGTGCTTAACCCAGCCGGGGCAAGCGCTAAAGCAATTGCCCGTATGTCAATCGATGGCAAGGCAGTTGGTGAATCGCCGATTGTCAATCTCTTGCTCGCAACCAATGAAACATTGGATATCGGCAAAGACAACGGCATGCCCGTAAGCCGCGATTATCAGGCTCCGTTCGCGTTCAAGGGCTCGATTGACAAGGTGGTTATCGATATCAAATAGCGATGAAAGTGGCGATTCATGATGAGTCGCCACTCAATTCCGCAAGCTTCAAAAATCAGCCAAACAAAGACAAACACCATCCGAAATAGTTATCAGGGACAAATCAGGAGAATTGGTATGAAAAAAAGTACGATTGCACTACTGATCGCAGGTTGCTTTGCTTCCGGAACTGCACTTGCTCAGGCATCGCCAGACGATTTGCAGAAGGCTCTTCTGGAGGCAAAGCAGGCTGCAGAAAGAGCACAAGCAGCTGCCACGGCAGCTCAAGCCGCCTTGGCTCAACTTCAACAGCAGGCTACTTTAATACAAGCCAAAGTAGACTCAAGCAAGAAGTCCGTTCCTTCAACCACAAGCGGCAATACGCCTCTCGTTTATCTTGGGGATGAGTCTCAGAATTTCAGTATTAGTGGTGTTATTGATGTGGGTTTGAAGCACACATCCAATTCCGATTCGACGAAAAACAAGACCGAGTTGATTAACAACAATATGTCGACTTCCCTTATTTGGTTTAAGGGAAACAAGGTCATAAGCGACAGCCTTTCAGCGGCGTTCTTGTTTGAGTGGGATATCAACCCGACTAAGAGCAGCTTGGCCAACGAGAGTGGCGCAGGAAACGCATATCAGGGAACCCCATTCCAAGGCGAGCAATATCTTTCACTAACTGGCTCTTTTGGCGACCTGAAACTGGGCGCTCCAAATTCCAGCGCACTAATGACGAATAACGTCGCCCAGCCATTCAGCACAGCATTGGGTGGAGGTTATTCTCCGGCATTTGGTCGGATGGGGTCATCCAAAATCAGCGGGATTAACCAGTTCGACGGAAATACCGTCGGCCGCATCGTCCGGCACGAAAAAACAATTAAGTACACAACGCCCAAGTTCTATAACATTGAGGCGAGCGTGGAACATTCGTTTGAAAACGATAACTCCCCCACTCCAACAAGTAATACTAATGGCTATGACTCCATCTCTTTGAGATATAGCAAAGGGCCGTTGAATGCCATGTATACCTATGCAAATGAGAAAGCGGGGAGCAAGGCTGCGGCTGGTCCGGAAACCTCTATCGGCACCGCGGGCGCTGTGGTACTTCCGGCCAATACCGACGTCAAGTTCAACTTCTTGGCGGCTAATTACACCATAGGCAAAGCGACAATTATGGGGGGTTACAGCAAAACCAAGCACGATGCTGCAAAACCACTTGAAGATTCATCTTCCTGGAATATTGCAACGAAATACGTTGTTTCACCAAAAGTTGAACTCTTGGGAAACTATCTAGTTCGTGACACTAATTTGGCGGCGACAGCCGATGTGAAGCTATTGGGACTAGGACTTAACTACTACCTTGATTCTAAAACTGTTATTTACGGTAGATACGAAGGGTTAAGGTTTGAATCTGTAGGTGCTACTTCTTCGGTCAAACAGGATATCTGGGCGACAGGCGTTCAATACAAGTTCTAAACTTTAGACGTTCCCTAAAGGGCCTGCCTGGAAAATTGGACTCAAGCTTTACACGACAGGCTTCCGTCAGAATACGGATGCGGGTGCATCCGTATTCTCCAGGCT
Source organism: uncultured Propionivibrio sp. (assembly GCA_964563685.1). Taxonomy (GTDB): domain Bacteria; phylum Pseudomonadota; class Gammaproteobacteria; order Burkholderiales; family Rhodocyclaceae; genus Propionivibrio. The sequence goes on along the minus strand of CAZLXL010000010.1, from coordinate 59,778 downwards.
TGGCCAGACCACTCAATCCAAAATTGATTATTCAAAGCTGATCAATAATGAATGACAAAGCACATAGTTTTTCTGCAGAAAAAGCTAGCCACGAAGCTTTTCATGTAATGGCAAAACCAAGCGGCCCCGCATGCAATCTTAAGTGCAATTATTGCTTTTATCTGGAAAAGGACGCTTTGTTCCCCCCAAAGACACATATGCGTATGACTTCAGATACTTTGGAAGCATACATCCGGAATACGATTGAATCGTCGCCTGAAGGTCAACCCGTCATGTTTACATGGCAAGGTGGAGAACCTTCTCTCATGGGCATCGGTTTTTACAAACAAGCTCTTGCGCTACAGAAAAAATATGCACAGGGCCGTCAGATTGCCAACAGCTTCCAGACTAATGGCGTTCTGCTTGATGAGGAATGGGCATCTTTTTTTGCCGACAATCAATTTCTAGTTGGTTTAAGTCTCGACGGTCCAGAATCGATTCATGACTATTTCCGGCGAGACAATGCTGAACGGCCAACATTTGTGCGAGTAATGTCAGCGCTCGACAAGTTGCGTACCTACAACGTGGACTTCAATGTCATGACTTGCGTCACACGCCATTCTTCGCAGTTTCCATTCGAAGTGTACGAATTCTTCAAAAGCCAAGGAATTAAATATATCCAGTTTACGCCGATTGTCGAAAGATACCCGACAGCCCGATATATGAAGTCGGGATTTTCATTCGACGGGCCTCCCGCACAGGAATTTCCAAATGGGTGCGATGACATACCAACTGCATGGAGTGTTTTACCTCTTGATTGGGGTCGTTTTCTGACTACGATATTTGATATTTGGCGGTGCCACGATGTCGGTTCGATCCATGTCATGAACTTTGAATGGTCCTTGGCTGCGTATATGAATCAACCTGGAGTTATTTGCGTACATCGCGAAACCTGTGGGCGCGCAGTCATTACAGAGCACAATGGGGATGTTTATTCGTGCGACCACTTTGTGTACCCTCAATATCGACTTGGTAATCTTAAGGTCGACAAATTGGCTGACATGGTGGACTCGGAATCACAGCGGGCCTTTGGCAAAGCCAAATCGGCAACGCTTCCAAACAAATGTCTCAACTGCAAATATCTTCGAGGCTGTTGGGGTGGATGCCCGAAGCATCGTTTTCTGAAAACTGAGAACGGCCAATACGGCCTCAACTATCTCTGCAAAGGTTATTTTCATTACCTCGAACATATCGAGCCATATTTGAAGGTCATGGCTGATTTGATCCGAAATAACCGTGCTCCTGCCGAAATCATGGATATGACTATCAAAGTCATGCGTGTGGCTGGAAAGCTAAGCTGATCTTCAATGGAAACTACGAAGTAAAAGTTGACTCTCCTCGACCCATCTGCAGGGTCCTTCTTAACCATGCTTAATAAGCATGGTTTTTTTAGACTCGGTATGCTTTATCCGTGAACTTTCAGGCATTGAATGGGGATCAGTGCTGGCCCTCGCCTTTGCAGTTATCGAACAAGAGATTTCTCTTGAGAAGCTTACGAGCTCATAAGCACCGGACTGCATGGTCATGTCCCCGAAATTGGGGATCACGATTATTGGAATCAGCGCGCTGCGGGAGAGCGCACGGCAACAGGATCTTTTTCCTCAACCGGTGAAGAAACCGTCGCATCCCGGCTCTCGAACCGACTTTCATCGACCCGGCTGTTCTTTGCAAGCGCGGCCATGGAATCTTTTGTAACGGCTTTGCCCGTTATCACAGAGTCTGCGTGCAGATCCTGACCATCAACCGACTGACAGACTCTTGGAAAGCAGATGTTCGGACGCCCGAATCAAACCAAAACTATCGATCAGTTTCCTTGCGTTCTGGGGAAGTCCATATACGAATTGTTAGGTACCGTTATCAAGGATCTGCTTGAGTACCACCGCCTCATTGTGCAACGGATCCCTGGCCGCATAAACAAGGGTAATGTTGCCTTGACGCGAAAGAGCCTGCAGCTCTGACAGCGCCGGATTGTTCTTCAGTTCAGCGCGATACCGCTGCTTGAACTCCGGCCATTTTTCTGGGTCATGCCCGAACCAACGGCGGAGTTCGGTGGATGGTGCGACATCTTTGAGCCAGAGGTCGATTTTAGCTTTGACTTTAGCCAATCCACGCGGCCAGAGCCGATCAACAAGAATCCGCTCACCGTCAGTTTTGGCTGGAGGGTCATAAGCTCGTTTCAACATGACGTTCATGCTTATCCCTCGTGAGAAACCTAACGAAGCTGTAGAAAAAGCCTAGTCACAAGCACATCGTGCCATGAACCGGATGATCGGTGCGCTTGTTCGATCAGGTACGTGAGCGAGTGCTGGAGTGGCCGATGAAACAGCTCACATGTTTGCTTTGTGGCCGCGCTTATCATTCAACATTTTTGAATGATGTCATCAAATAGCGAGAAACATCCGGGGTGAGTCCGGGACCACAATGGCTTCCATCAACAAGGAGGTCGATCATGTTAACCCTTCGCAAATCGCAAGACCGAGGCTACGCCAATCACGGCTGGCTCAAGAGCCACCATTCCTTCTCGTTCGCCGGCTATTACGACCCGGCGCACATGGGATGGGGAAATCTGCGCGTCATCAACGAAGATCGCATCGATCCGGGCACCGGTTTTGGCAAACACGGTCACCGGGATATGGAAATCGTCAGCTATGTGCTGTCGGGTGAACTGGCGCACCAGGACAGCCTTGGCAACATCAAGGTCATTCCGCCCGGCGACGTGCAGCGCATGAGCGCAGGCACGGGGGTGATGCACAGCGAGTTCAACCACGCCAACGATCAGGTCACGCATTTCCTGCAGATATGGATTGAACCGAACCGGACTGGCATTGCACCGGGTTATGAACAGAAAACCATCCCTCCGGAGGCCAAGCGCGGCGTATTGCGCCTGATCGCTTCGCCCGATGGAGACCAGGACTCCGTCACCCTCCACGCCGATGCGTCGATTTTCGCGGGGCTGTTCGATGGAGATGAGCGGGCAGAACTGCCGCTCGACCCCGCGCGCAAGGCCTATGTGCATCTGGTGCGCGGCGTGCTTGACGTCAACGGCCAGCGCCTGGAGGCAGGTGACGCGCTTTTGCTGGAAGATGAAAACAGAATCACTTTGTCAAAAGGCAGTGATGCCGAAGTATTGGTATTTGATCTCGTCGCTTGAGTTCTTCCCCATTTCAATTTTTTACACAGGAGTCCCTATGTTCAATGCACTTCAAAACCCCTTGGCGCTTTCGGGCCGTCTGCTTTTTGCCTTGCTGTTCCTGCCTGCGGGCATCAGTAAAATTTCCGGCTTTGCCGGAACAGCCGGTTACATCGCTTCGGCGGGCCTGCCCTTGCCAACGCTGGCTGCAGCAATTGCTCTGCTGGTCGAAATCATCGGCGGCGCAGCCCTGATCGCCGGGTTCGGTACCCGGATCGCGGCCCTGGCGCTGGCCGTGTTCACCCTGGTCGCTTCCTTCTTCTTCCATAACTACTGGGCCATGCCGGCGGATCAGCAATTCGTGCAGCAATTGCTCTTCTTCAAGAACATGGCTGTGGTTGGCGGTTTGCTGACGCTGGCCGCCTGGGGTGCCGGCGCGTGGAGTATCGATGCCCGCTGCAAATGCAGGTAGGCCGATGCCGATGGTCCAGGTGACGGGCTGAACAATCACCGGCCCATCGCGCAGAACCCTGCTATGTTGAAAAGGACTGCCTGATCCGCGTTCGGCACATTTGAACAGTCAACGGAACGCAGTCTGTATTTAGCTGTCGATGAAGCATCGACGGAGTGCAAGAATTTTCCAAGGAGAAATACGATGTCCAGGATTCTCGTCCTGTATTACTCGACTTATGGCCACATTGAAACCATGGCCCAGGCGGTTGCCGAAGGGGCGCGCTCCGCTGGCGCCAGCGTTGAAGTGAAGCGCGTTCCTGAAACCGTTCCGCAGGACATTGCCAAATCGGCCCATTTCAAACTCGACCAGTCCGCCCCCGTCGCCACGGTTGCCGAACTGCCCGAATACGACGCGATCATCGTCGGTTGCCCGACCCGCTTCGGACGCATGCCGGGGCAGATGGCCAGCTTTCTCGACCAGGCCGGCGGCCTGTGGGCGCGTGGCGCATTGAACGGCAAGGTCGGCGCCGCCTTCACGTCCACCGCGACCCAGCACGGCGGTCAGGAAGTCACGCTGTTTTCGGTCATCACCAATCTGCTGCACTTTGGCATGACCATCGTTGGACTGCCCTACAGTTTCCAGGGCCAGATGACGCTCGATGAAATTGTTGGCGGCAGCCCCTACGGCGCAACGACCATTGCCGGTGGCCAGGGTCAACGCCAGCCAAGCCAGATCGAGCTGGATGGCGCCCGCTTCCAGGGCAAGCTTGTCGCTGAGACGGCCAACAAGTTGTTCGGGAAATAAGCAGCGAATCAACGGTTGTATCAGGAGGCCCCATTGAACCATCCCCAACCGCAATTGGCACCCAGCCTTTCAGCCTCGGTCGAGGCGATACCCGCGATACCCACGAGTTACGTCGGCGCCTGTGACCTGCCGACGCAGTGGGCAACGTTTCGCTTGCATGGTTTTGTCGACCTCGACAGCGGCAAGGAGCATGTGGTCCTGACCCTGGGCAACGTCGCAGACGGAACGCCTGTGCTGGCCCGCGTGCATTCGGAGTGCCTGACTGGCGACGGACTGTTCAGCCAGCGTTGCGATTGCGGGGCTCAATTGGAGGCCGCCCTGAAAAAGATTGCCGCGGAAGGACGCGGCGCCCTGATCTACCTGCGCCAGGAGGGACGGGGCATCGGCCTGATCAACAAGATTCGTGCCTATCAACTGCAGGACGAAGGGGCCGATACGGTGGAAGCCAACGAACTCCTCGGTTTCCCGGCCGATCTGCGACGTTACGACATATGCCGGCCGATCCTCGAAACCCTGGGGATCAAAACCCTGCGTTTGATGACCAACAATCCGCGCAAGGTTTCGGCACTGGAACATATCGGCATAGCGGTATGCGAACGAGTCCCGTTGATGGCCGGCCACAACGCGTCGAACCGTCGTTACCTGGCTACCAAGAAGAAAAAGCTGGGCCACATGCTCCTCGCCTGACGGGGCGCCAGGCCATAAATACCGGGCGAGAATTTCCCGTTCTTCGCCCGGTTGTTCCATCTCTCCGTCGTTCCTGCTGTTGCGAACAGGTTCCGGAACGGCGCAGCTTGCGGAGTGTTCCTGTCCGGTGGCAACATTCAAAATAATTGAATATTGGCAACCGACATGGCCCATCCCCGCGATGTATTGACCCCCGCCTCCCTGTCCATGCTGCAGGTAATTGCCGACACAGGCAGTTTTGCGGCTGCGGCACGCGCCATCAACATGGTTCCCAGCGCCCTGACCTACCGGGTGCGCCAGATCGAAGACGCGCTCGATGTATTGCTGTTCGACCGGAGTTCCCGGCAGGCGCAACTGACCGAGGCCGGCGCGGAACTGCTTAGGGAAGGAGCTACCCTGCTCGCGGAAATCGATGCGGTAGCCAACCGCGTCAAGCGCGTGGCGACCGGCTGGGAACCGCAGCTGACCCTTGCAGTGGACAGCGTCATCGACCGTGCCACGGTGATGGAGCTGTGCACGGAATTTTTAAAGCTGAACCCGCCCACGAGACTGAAGGTGCGCAGCGAAACGCTGTCCGGCACGCTGGCAGCCCTGACCTCGGGGCAGGCCGACATGGCGTTGGGCGTGGTGATGGATGACAACACCCGGACCGGCCTGCTCCGGGAGCCCCTCGGCACGTTGAGCTTTGTCTTTGCCGTAGCGCCCCATCATCCTCTGGCGGCGCTTCCGGAGCCCTTGTCCGACGAGGTGATTCGCCGGCATCGGGCCGTCGCGGCCGCCGACTCCATCCGGCAGGGATCAAGTCTCACCATCGGCCTGCTGACGGGACAGGACGTGTTCACCGTGCCGGACATGTCCACCAAGCTGGACGCCCAGCTGAGAGGCATGGGAGCCGGATTTCTGCCCACCTGCCTGGCGCAACCCTATGTCGACACGGGGCGTCTGGTGGTCAAGCGCGTGGAACGGGCACCACAGCAGATTCAGGCCAGCTACGCCTGGCGCAAAAGCGGCAAGACAGGCAATGGGCGGGCCCTGCAGTGGTGGCTCGACCAGTTGCAAACTCCGGTGACCCGCTCTGCGCTGCTGGGCGAGCGCTGCAGCTCCGGTTAGCCAAGCGAAGCAAGATCCGGATTGAAAGCCACTTCCCAGAGATGACCATCCGGGTCCTGGAAGTAACCGGCGTAACCGCCGTAGAAGGTACGCCGAGCGGGCTTGACGATCGTGGCGCCGGCTCGAAGCGCCTGCAGCATGACGGCATCGACTTCCTCTCGCGTGTCTACATTGTGTGCAAGCGAAAACCCGGTTGCACAGGGCGGCTGAAGCGGCAGGCCGCAGTCGGCGGCGAGGCTCTTGCGCGGCCAGAGCGCCAGCTTCAGTCCTGACTCCAGATCGAAGAACGCGACCGCGCCGTTCTCGAACTCGGTGCCAATGATTCCCTTCGTCCTGAGGCCCAGGCCGTCCCGATAGAATGAGACCGAGCGCTCAAGATCGTCCACCGCCAGCGTGATCAGAGTGATTCGCGGATTCATGGCGAAATGAGTCGATGGTTGCGATTGAAATGAAGACGCACTGGCCCGAATGCCTCGCCGTACGCATGCGCCGCCCGCAACCGTAAACGCAAAAAGACAGAGAGGATGCTCAGTTTTTCCATGTTGCGCACATTCCTGTATTCTTCCCTGATCAAAAGCACGCAACCGTATTGTCCGTTAGGCGCAATACAAAGTTCCCATTCAACCCCTTCTTTGGCAACACCTGCACATGCTCGACATTCTGGCCATCACCGGCCCCATATACATCTGTATCGCCATCGGATTCCTCACCACGCGCTTCGGGTTGTTCGCCAAAGCGGACAGTTACGTATTTGGCAAATTCGTCGTCAATCTCGCGGTTCCGTCGCTCTTGTTCAAGACGCTGGCTGAGCGCTCCATCGGCGAGATTCTCAACGTCGATTATGTACTGGCCTATCTGGTCGGCACATTCGCCGTTATCGGCCTGGGCCTGTTCTGGTGTCGGAAAGTCGCACGCCTGAATCCGACAACCGGCGCTTTCTACACCATGGGCATGGCCTGCTCCAATAGCGTGCTGGTCGGCTATCCGGTGCTGCTGCTGACGCTGCCTTCGGTTGCAGGCGTCGCGATGGCGCTCAACACCCTGCTGGAAAACATCATCGTCACCCCGCTGATGCTCGCGCTGGCGGAACATGGACAGAGGAAATCCGGACGCTGGTACCGTGTCGCAGCGCAATCCCTTGCCCGGTTGTTGTCCAATCCCATGATCATCGGATTACTGACCGGATTCACCGTATCCCTGCTGGGCTGGAAACTCCCCCAGCCGGTTTCCCAGACATTCGGCCTGCTGGCCATGACCACGGGTGCCTTGTCCCTGTTTGTCATCGGCAGCACACTGGTCGGGCTTCCCCTGAGGGGAACGGCAAAAAAGGTCACACCGATCGTCATCGGCAAGCTGATCCTTCACCCCCTTGCGGTATTCCTATCTCTGCTCGTGCTGCCAATGCTGGGACTGCCCTCGCTCGGCCCGGACTTGAAGATGGCGGCCATACTGATGGCGGCCATGCCCACGCTGTCTATCTACCCGATCCTGGCGCAACTATTCGGGCAGGAAGATTTCAGCGCTGCCGCCTTGCTGATCACCACGGCGGCTTCGTTCTTCACCATCAGCGGCGCCCTCCTGATCTTCAAGCTTGCACCGATTTAGGCATTTGGAATACCTCGCACCGATGAGCGGGCCATAAAATCGGTCGCTCTGGGTCACGAATGAGGCAGCGCATCAAAGGCTTTCGGCACTTTGACCAGCATTTTCTGTCGAAGCGTCTTTAACGTCATGACCGTGCTGTTCAGACGATTTTTTCGACCCTCATGCTCGACAGTGACATTGCCGCCTTTATCCTGACCGGAGTCAGCATCAGCCTGGCCGCCTGCGGACCGGATCGTCTGGCGAGCATGAGCCGGGGCATGGGCTGCAAGGTGATCGACGGGGGGCGGCAGATCGGCGTTTTCGTGATGCGCTCGCAGTCGGAAGAACTCCTGGAGAATATCCGCCACAGCGGCAAGGTGGCCAACGTGTTCAGCCTGCCCAGCAGCAACCGCACGGTGCAACTGAAAGGCACCGACGCGAAGGTCATGCCTTTCGACCCGGCTGACCTGCCTATCATCGCAGCGCATATTGCCGACTTCGTGCAGGAGGTGGGGCCTCTCGGCCTGGAGGAACACGTGGTGCGCGCGGTGTTCGCCTGCGCCGACGACGACCTGGTGACCGTGATCTATTCGCCCACGGCCGCCTTCTCGCAGACTCCCGGCCCCAAGGCGGGCGAAGCGCTGGGCAGCGCATCGTGAGCGTACGCATCGAAACCATCCGCGAATGCCTGGAGGGTATCGTCCCCGGCCACATCGCCACCTGCGATGCCGAAGGCCTGCCCAACCTCGCCTATCTGTCGCAGGTTCAGTTCATCGACAACGAACACGTCGCCCTCTCCTACCAGTTCTTCAACCGCACTCGGCAGAACGTCCTTGCCGGTTCCCCGGTGCGCCTGCTGCTCACCAGCCACCTCACCGGCGCCCAGTACCGGCTGACCCTGGGTTACCTGCGCACCGAGACCGCCGGACCGCTGTTCGAGCAGATGAAGGCCAAGCTGGCCGGCATCGCGTCCCACACCGGCATGAGCGGCATATTCCGCCTGCTCGGCTCGGACATCTACCGCATCCTCGGCATCGAGCAGGTGCCCGGAACGACGGTGGCGCCAGCGCCACCTCCGGTCAATTACCTCACCGCCCTGCGCCGGGCCACGCAACGCTTGAGCGGCTGCGGCGACCTGGAATGCCTGCTGGAGACGGCGCTTGATTCCCTCGGTACCGAGTTCGGCATCGGCCAGATCATGCTGCTCATGCACGACGAGGGACGCGGGCGCCTGTACACCCTGGCCAGCCGGGGCTACCCGGAATCCGGGATCGGCTCGGAAATCCCGGTCGGCGCGGGCGTGATCGGCATCTGCGCCCGCGAACGCACACCCATCCGCATCGGATTCATGACCAGCGAGTACGCCTACGGCCGCACCGTGCGCGACAGCCTGGCCGCGGACGGCCAGGGCGACGCGCTGGAATCCGCCATCCCACTGCCCGGCCTGCCGGAAGCCCGCAGCCAGCTGGCCGTACCCATCACCGCCATCGACCGCCTGATCGGTGTGCTCTATGTGGAGAGCATCGCTGACCTGCACTTTGGCTACGACGACGAGGATGCCCTGGTGGCCTTCGCCGCCCAGTTGGGGCTGGCGATCCATCACCATCAGCAGGCGGAAGAACTGACCGAGGAATCGCCCGCCGCCGACAACGCGGCACCGCCCGTCGCCGGAAAGCCCCTGGCGGTCCGCCATTTCGCCGCCACCGACAGCGTATTCCTCGACGACGACTATCTGATCAAAGGCGTCGCCGGCGCCATCCTGTGGGCGCTGCTCACGGATTTTGTCGAACGGCGCCGTACCAGCTTCACCAACAAGGGACTGCGCGTAGACTCACGCATTCGCCTGCCGGGCGTCAGCGACAACCTGGAAGCCCGCCTGGTCCTGCTGCAGCGGCGACTGGAAGAGCGGGATGCCGGGATTCATCTGGCAAAAACAGGACGGGGACGCTTCACTCTGGCTGTGGAACGGCCGCTGCAGCTCATTGAAGGCTGATTTCCGAGACAGCCACCTTTCCTGGCCTCGGCAACAGCAACCAAGCTGATCCGCCCTGGCCGTTTTTCACTGAGTCGGTTTGAACAGGCACGATTTCTATCAACCACCCGCATGGGACGTCAGGTTCGGATCGGTTGTCCCAACTCAGCATGGGTTGATCGAAATCGCGCTCCTGTTATCGGTATCGTCTGAGGAAAAACTTATGGCAGTTTGACCGCATTGATATCGACCTTGGTACCTTTCTTGACTCCCAGCCCCAGCGTCTTGTTGAACGACACATGGTGTCCGCGCGTAGTGATGTTGTCATCGTGAACTGCAAACCCTACGTTGTAGACGCCACCTTCCTGCAGTGCCTTGTCGTCAGCATTGGTCAGGCCGAGAGGGCGAATCAACAGTACCGTCCAGACACCGTCTTTCCAGCTGGCGATCGCATTGTTGTCGGCAGCCGACCCCTTGGCACCCGCGCGGCTGACTATGTAGTCAGGAATCATGTCGCCTTCCTTCCAGCCTGCATTGGGGTCAAACGGCACGGCATTCATTTCGCTGATCAGGAAGTGATCGGCCTTGCGCAACTGGTCGACGGTAATCGACTTGTAGCCGACTTTCTTTTCATCCCACATGAACTTCGGCGCATGGGTCTTGGCGTCTGCGTTGCCGGCAAACATATTGGCGCCAGCATCGAAGTTTCTCCATTCCAGCACATAGCCGTCGTCAGCCATACCAGCAGGATAACTGCGGTGTGCCCGCCACTGTATCAGGTCGAGAAAACCCCCGGCCGACTTGATCTTGTTGATTTCTTCAACCGACTTCCCGGTCTTCCAGTCGGACGGATCGATGCGACTCTCCGGCAGGTACTTGCGAAGGTCATTCCTCTTGAGCGCTTTCATCAGCGCATTGGCCTCGATTTCGCTCTTGGTGAACTGCTTGGGCATATCGCGCTGCCCATCATGACAACTCAGCCAGCATCCCTGCTTGTCAAAGCCGGCAACCTTGCCATCGTCGATCATGATCGACATGCGATCCTCGTAGATCGCCTGCATCTTGCCGTCCTGAACAATCTTGTCGAGCTTGGGGAAGCCCCACACCTTCCATTCCTTGCCATCAAAGCGCAGATATTGATGCTCAGTCCCAGGATAGGAGTTTTGCGTCTTCCACTGGAAGCGCAGATAGGCGTTCTTGTCGTCATAGGCCGCCTGCACCCTGAGATCCTTGTAGCCTTCCTTGCCCTTGACCGGCATGGGTTCAAGCGGACCCGCCTTGACCAGTTTCTCGCCCAACTCCTTCTCGGCGTCCTTTTCATCATGACAAGAGGTACACGCGTCACCACGCTTGACTCTGCTAGCCGCACCCTCATGAGCATTACTGATCAACCATTCGTACGAGGATTGGCCGGGATAAAACAAGGAAATATTCGTGGCAGGAATTTTTGCCCAGTTGATCCGCGCTGGATCAGCTGCCACTGCGGCACCACTACCAAGCCCGCCCACAAGTCCTATCGCAGTCAACCGGACAACCATTGATATGATTTTCATGCCATGTCTCCATGTGTTTGTATTTGTTTCCATCCGGCGCGGTACTTGCGAGTACCTCGTTATTCAGCATAGAAAAAAGGCGGGTATCCACACTCTTTGAACCATGCCTCTGCCATCTCGTGCAGCCACTCCTTTCTCCGTTTGAATATAAGCATATTCTTAAGCCATAAACATCAGAAAAAATTTAATTTTGCATAGGAATATTCCTATCAACCAGCTCCTTCGCGGAACTCTCCTATTGACATTTATTGAACAGATTTTCGCGTTCATCCCCCCAGATACAAATGCACTACTAATCTGATGACAGATTAATGAGGGGCGATGCTGAAACCCGCTATCGAGCAGCGTATGAATGCCTTCCTGAAAGACACCATTGAAGTCATCAAACAGTTTTTTTGAAGCTTTCTTGCTTTCAGAAACATGGCCCGACTCCGGCGACAGTCCCGCCAGGCAGGGGGCTACAACCCATATTTCTTAAATCTTCATTCACCGTTTCTTAAAAGATTCGTAAGCGGGCCTTGCGCATCTTGTCAGGGGTTACGAGCGGCCTAGACTGGCTCTCACCATCCAGCGACAGGAGACGTCATGCCCCTCAACACCTCTGAAATCGATTCGATCCATCTGTTCGAGCAGATGCTGCTCATCCGTTCCTATGAGGAAGCGATCGTCGCCGGCAGCACTGCCGGCACCGTGCCCGGCACCTGCACCTCGGTCGGACAGGAAGCCGCCGCCGTGGGAGCGGTCAATGCGCTGGGCGCGGACGACCTGATCCTCACCAACCACCGCAGCGCCGGCCACCTGCTTGCCCGCGGCGCCGATCCCGGACGCATGCTGGCGGAGGTAATGGGCCGCCGCAACGGCTACTGCAAGGGGCGCAGCGGTTCGCTGCACATTTCGGTGAAGGAACTGGGCGTGGTGCTCACGTCCACCATCGTCGGCGCCGAACTTTCGCTGGCGCCGGGAGTGGCCCTTTCACAGAAGATGCTTGAGCGCCCGGGTATCGTCGCCTGTTTTTTCGGCGACGGCGCGGCCTGCGAAGGCAGTTTCCACGAATCGCTCAATCTCGCTGCGCTGTGGAACCTGCCCATCCTCTACGTCTGCGAGAACAATCACTGGCAGGCGTTCGTGCACCGGCGCGAAGCCATGAGCATCGAGCGTGTTTCGAAGCGAGCTGCCGCGTACGGCATTCCCGCCAGAACGGTGGACGGCAACGACGTGACAGCGGTCCTCGACGCGGCGCGGGACGCCGCGGAACAGGTGCGGAGCAGTGGCCGCCCTTACCTGCTGGAAACCTGGACCTACCGCACGCGCGGACATTTCGAACCGGACGATCAGGCCTACGTCGACCCGGTCGAGCGCGCCGCCTGGCTCGAACGCGACCCAATCGACCTATGCCGCAACCGCCTGATCGCCGAGGGCCGGCTCACGCCCGGCCAGGCCGCCGCCTTGGCCGATAGCGTAAGCACCCGCATCCACGCGGCGCAAGCCTTTGCTGAGGCATCCCCCTTCCCCGCCGCGGACGAACTGACCCGCGACGTTTACGCCTGAGGAATTCAGCTATGCCTACCCTGACCCTTTACGACGCCGTCGGCGCGGCGCTCACCGAAGAAATGCGCCGCGACCGCAACGTCATCGCCTTCGGTGAAGGCATTGCCACCAAGCGCCACGAACTGGTGGCCGAATTCGGCGCCCTGCGTGTGCGCAACACCCCGCTGGCCGAGGGCATTATCGCCGGCACGGCGGTGGGAGCTGCGGGGACCGGTCTGCGCCCGGTCATCGACATGCTCTTCGCGCCCTTCCTCTGTTACGCCATGGACGAACTGGTGAACAGCGCCGGCAAGCTGCGCTACCTGTCTGGCGGACAGTTTGCCTTCCCCCTCGTCACGCTGGCCATGACCGGAGCCGGTTGGGGCATCGGCGCCCAGCACAACCACAACGTCGAAACCTGGTTCGTACACAGTCCGGGGCTGAAGGTTGCCATGCCGAGCAATCCGGCAGACGCCAAAGGCCTGCTCAAGGCCGCCATCCGCGACGACAACCCGGTGCTCTTCTTCATCGACATCGGGCTGCTTTACCAGCCCGGCGAGGTGCCCGTCGGCGAGGTCGCGGTGCCGCTCGGCAAGGCGGCCATAACGAGGGAAGGCCGGGACGTGACCCTGGTGTCCTACGGCAAGACGGCACTCCACTGCCTGCAGGCGGCGGAAAGCCTGGCGGCCAACGGAATCGCGGCGGAGGTCATCGACCTGCGCAGCCTCAAACCACTGGATACGGCGACCGTCATCGCCTCGGTGGAAAAGACCGGTCGGCTGGTGGTGGTGCACGAGGCCAACCGTCTGTGCGGAGTCGGTGCGGAGATTGCCGCCGTGGTCGCGGAAGAAGCCTTCGCCGCGCTCAAGGCACCCATCATCCGGCTTGGCGGACCGGATGCCCCGGTCGCTTCCAGTTACCCGCTCGAACAAGCCTTCGTCCCCCAGCCGGAAGCCATCGCCGCCGCCGCGGAAAGGCTGGTTCTCAACCCGACGCAACATGTCCACAACGAACACAGGAGATAAAGCAATGCATCACACTTTCAGACTGACCGCCCCGGTCGCTGCCGCCCTGGCCTGCACCCTGCTCTCGACAACCTCTTTTGCTGAAAGCCGCGACACGGCCCAGGTCAAGCGCGGCGCGCTGCTGGTGGGCATCGGCGGCTGCATGGACTGCCACACGCCTTTGAAGATGGGCGCCAATGGTCCGGAGAAGGATCTTGCGCGCGGGCTTTCGGGGCACCCGGAAAATCTCAAACTGCCGGTTCCGCCGCAGCTGAACGGGGAATGGAACTGGGCCGGCTCGGCCAGCATGACGGCCTTCACCGGTCCCTGGGGAATCACCTATGCCGCGAATCTCACTCCCGACCGGGAAACCGGCATCGGCACCTGGAAGGAAAAGGATTTCGTCCAGGCCATGCGCACCGGAAAACATCTCGGCGTTGCCCGTCCCATTCTTCCCCCGATGCCATGGCAGGCACTTGCCAGCCTGCCGGAAAAGGATCTGCGCGCCATCTACGCTTACCTGATGGCCCAGCCGCCGGTAAAGAACCGGGTGCCCGACTACGCGTCGCCAGTCGCTACCACGGCAAAAGCCGGGGGTTAGCCGGCCCGGTGCGACATTCAGCGCTCGTTCAGCTTTCGTTCAGGTCTCGCCGCGACTCAGCCACTTGGGCAGCGCAATCGGTTCGTAAGCGGCGAAGCGGTCGAGCAGGTTTTCCGGCTCGGACTCGACGACCAGCATGTTGCGCTGGTCCTGCCGCAAGAACTGCTCGCTCGCCGCATGATCGAGAAAGGTGATCAGCGGATCGTAGTAGCCGGCCGCGTTGAGCAGGCCGCACGGTTTGCGGTGGAAGCCGAGTTGGGCCCAGGTCCACACTTCGAAGATTTCCTCGAAGGTGCCGATGCCGCCGGGCAGCGCGACAAAGCCGTCGGCCAGTTCGGCCATCAGAGTCTTGCGTTCGTGCATCGACGCGGTAACGTGCAGTTCGGTCAGCCCGGCGTGCGCCAGCTCCTTGCTTTTCAGCGACTCCGGGATCACACCCACCGCCTGGCCACCGAGGCGCAGCACCTCGTCCGCCATCACACCCATGATGCCCACGTTGCCGCCGCCATAGACCAGGCGGATGCCGCGCGCGACCAGGGATTTTGCCAGGCTACGCGCTGCCTCGCTGTAAGCATCAAGCCGTCCGCGGCTGGAACCGCAATAAACACAAATGCTGCCCAGTTTCTTCATCTTGTTGTCATTCCAGTTATTACGGGGATTATCAACGCGCCATGCCGACGATCCGGTAGCACGGGTTGTAGGCTGTGCCCGGCAGCTTCATGCGCTGCTGGGCCACGAAGGCGGCCAGCAGTTCGTCCATCGGCCCCATGATCGCAGGATCGCCGTGGATTTCGAACGGGCCGTGCTTCTCGATCTCCAGAACGCCATCCGCCTTGACATTGCCCGCCACCACACCGGAGAAGGCGCGACGCAGGTTGGCCGCCAGCGCGTGACTTGGTTGGTCCTTGTGCAGGTCCAGATTGCGCATGTTGTCGTGTGTGGGCAGGAACGGCTTCTGGAATTCGTGCTCGACGTGCAACAGCCAGTTGAAGTTGTACGCGTCGCGGCGCTCCTTCCGGAAATCGCGGACGTGCTGCAAGCCGGCCTTCATCTCCCGCGCCACGCGCTCCGGATCATCGATGACGATCGTATAGCGCCGCTGCGCTTCGGCGCCCAGGGTTTCACCGATGAAGCGGTCGATCCGCTGGAAATAACTCTCCGCACTCTTCGGCCCGGTAAAAATCAGCGGAAAGGGAAGTCCGGCATTGTCCGGATGCAGCAGGATGCCGAGCAGGTAGAGGATTTCTTCCGCGGTTCCCGCGCCGCCGGGGAACACGACGATGCCGTGTCCCACGCGCACGAAGGCTTCCAGCCGCTTTTCGATATCGGGCAGGATGACCAGTTCGTTGACGATCGGATTCGGCGCTTCGGCGGCGATGATTCCCGGTTCCGTAAATCCGAGGTAACGGCCACCACTGCGCTGCTTGGCGTGGCCGATGGTGGCGCCCTTCATCGGACCCTTCATGGCCCCCGGACCGCATCCGGTGCAGATGTCCACGCCGCGCAACCCGAGCTGATAGCCGACCAGCTTGCTGTAGTCATATTCCTCGCGGCTGATCGAGTGCCCTCCCCAGCACACCACGACATTGGGCTGCGGGATCGGCTGCAGGATGCCGGCATTGCGCAGGATGTGGAACACGGTGTCGGTCAGTCCGCCCGACGTTGACTGATCGAACTTCGGGTTATTCCGGATCTCGTCGCCGAGATAAACCACGTCGCGCAGGACGGCGAACAGGTGCTCCTGGATGCCGGTGATCATCCGGCCGTCGACGAAAGCGCTGGACGGCGCACCGTGGATATCCAGCTTGATGCCGCGTTCGCGGCTGAGCAGCCGGACACCGAAGGAGGCATAGCGCTCCAGCAGTTCCCTGCCATCGTCGAATTCATTGCCGCAGTTGAGCACGGCCAGCGCACAGTTGCGGAAAAGCTGGTGCAGACCGCCATGGCCGTGGTCCAGCAGGCTGGCGACTTCGGCCCGGGACAGCACTTCCAGCCGGCCGGTGGGAGAAACCTGGGTATCGACAACATCGTGTTGCATGATTCGCTTGCCTGGAGTTTGGGGTGGGACGCAACAATAGCAGAAGGCCGCCCTGCGCGAAAATGCGAAAACACGCACGCCAGTGTCCAATCACCCGGCGACTGTGCTATACATAGCCGGATTCCTTAACTTTCGGCCAAAAGAAGATGATCGCAAAAGAAAAACCCGTCGTATTCGGTACCGAAGACATCCTGGTCAGCCTGTGCGATTCGGTCACCAAGGTGCTGACCATGGCGACTCACAGCGAAATCCGTTATTCCGCGATGGTTCAGCGCATCACCAAGACCTGCCTGAAGCCGGACATCGGCTGCTTCGTGCTTTTCGACGGCGGTTTTTCCGGACTGGTGATCCTCAATTTCTCGGCCCAGTCGGCCATGGAGATGTACAAGCGTTACATGCTGAGCATGGGCATTCCGGAAGACAGCCTGGCGAGTTCATTCACTTCGGATGAAGTCGGCAACGTCATGGGCGAGTTGATGAACCAGATCGTCGGCGACTTCACCGGCAAGGTCGGGCGCGAACTGCAGACGCACATCACGCAGAACCAGCCCAAGATGCTGGCCATCAACAAGCAGGTCATGCTCAGCGTCGACGCCAACCTCGACCAGCCCGAAGCGCGCCGCGTGACCTTCTACACCGGCGCCAACAACATCTTCTACCTGGAACTGGCCATCGATCACACCGAGTTCATCAAGCTCCGTGATTTCGAGCCGAACGAAGCGCCGGATCCCGATCAGCTGATTGCCGAAGCCAACGGAATTTCCCGCCCGGAACCAGCCGGATTCCAGGCAACGACCGGCGACAACGACGACTTGCTGCGCTCGCTCGGCATGTAAACGCGGCTCCGACACTGAGCCGCGCACGGGGTTTATTAACAGCGCTCGCGGCTCCTTCGCTCACCCTGCTCCAGCGCCAGTTCAAGCAGCTTTCTCTCCGCCGAATTCCTCGTAAGCAATCATCGCTTCCGCCGCGGTCATGACGGACGGTCCGCCGCCCATGTAAATCGCGACCTGCAGCATCTCCTCGTATTCCTTGCGTGTCACGCCCAGACGCACGCAGGCCTGGGCATGGAAACCGAGACATCCCTGGCAGCGCGCGGCCACGCCGATGGCCGTGGCAATCAACTCCTTGGTCTTGGCGTTCAACGCTCCATCACCGTGGGTGGCTTTGGCCATCTGGTTGAACCCCTGCATGGTCTCGGGGATTTCCTTGCTGAATTCCTTCAGCTTGCCGACGATATCGGTCACCTTCTGTTTGTAGCTTGTTGTCATCGCTCATCTCCTCGGTTGATTGTTATTCACATAAAACTATGTCGCATGCGTACCGACATCGCGGCGTGCAACTCCCAAGACGGAACAGTTAATTATAAATTAATCATATGCCGCTATTCGAACGAGGTTCAAACACGAAAAAATGGAATGCTGGAGTATTCGCGGATAAATTTGGTATAACCATTACGCCGAATGCACGGGGAAGCCAAGATGAAACAAACCGATCCCGACACCACGCCAGGGAATACACGCAGCAAAATGGACGCTCCCCCGGCGCCCGTGCCACCGCGGCGCATCTTCCTGGCGCAATGGCTGATTGTGTTCGGCATGCTGCTGATCCTCGGCATCATCTTCATCGGCGATACGATCCGTGACCGGACAAGGAACCTGACAAACGCCGCCAATCAACTGTCGCACAGCGCCAGTTCAATCGCCAAAACCACCGAGCAACGCTTTGCCGCCATCAATGCCGCGCTGCTCGATTTGCGAAAATCCCTGCCCGACTACAGAAACGAACGGAACGGCGACGCACAGCTGGCCCATCATCTGAATGCCATCCAGAAGTCGGCAGGCCTGCACAGCACGCTGATCACGAATACGCAGGGGATAGTCACCGCGGCTAGCCTGGAAGACCTGGTTGGAAAAGAAATCATGGATCAGGGATATTTCCAGAAAATCCGGCTCAACCCCGACCCCCGAACCCTCTACGTTCCGCAGCCTTTTGAACACTCGCCGGGAAGCTGGTCCCTGGCACTCGGACGAGCCACGTTCGACGCGCAAGGGCGCTTTTCCGGCATCGTCATGGCGCTGCTAGACCCGCAGGATTTCCGGCTGATGCTCGAAACGCTCAGCTATCGGCCTGAAGCCTCCGCCAGTCTGGCGCATGGGTCGATGAAAATCCTGTTCTCGACCTCGACCCGCCAATTCCCGACGGGAACCGACATTTCCTCGGCGCAATACCTGACTCCGCGGCACCTGGAGAGCGGCCTGGAAAAAAACATGTTTTCGGAATATTCGCAGGTTTTCAATAATGAACGCCTGACGGCAATCCACACGATAAAACCGGAAGCGCTGTCCATGGACACACCGCTCGTCGCAATCGTCAGCCTGGATCTCGACAACATCCTGGCGCCGTGGCACACCATGCTCCGATCGCATGCCAGCCTGTTCGTCCTGCTGGTGATCGCGGCGACAACCGGCCTGCTGTTCTATCAGAATCGCCTGCGCTCGACGCTTCGCCTGGTGGATCGCCACCACGAGGAACTGCTGCGCTCCGCGGAACGCCTGGCCCTGGCCACCGAAGCAAGCCACACCGGCATCTGGGAGTTCGACACAAAAACGGGAAACCTGATCTGGGACGACACCATGCTTTCCCTGTATGGAGTCGCCCGTCAGGACCTGACGGCGACTCATGTCGATTGGCAGCAGCATATCCTGCCCGAAGACCTGCAGGCGGTCGATCAATCGATCAGGGAGGCCATCGAGAACGGAGCGCCCATCGATACCCAGTTCCGCATCCGGCGCGGTGACGGTGAAATACGCTTCATCCACGCCCACGCCCGCATACACGGGGCCACGAGAGAGCGGACGCACAGGGTGATCGGCACGAACCGCGACATCACCGAACAACGGCAAACCGAACTGGCCTTGCGCGAGAGCAAGGACTTTGCCATCAGCGTGCTCGATTCGATGATGGAACATGTGGCCGTGCTCGACGCGGAGGGCACGATCGTCAGCGTCAACCAGGCCTGGACACATTTTGCTGCCAGCAACGGCGGCCCGGTCGTTCCCGCGGAATCGACCGGCAAGAACTATCTTGAGGTCTGCGCCGCGGCAGCCCGAAACTCGTGTGCCGAAGCCGCGATGATCGCAGCCGCGATTCGCGGCGTGATCGACCGGAAACTGGTGAATTTCGATTACGAATATGACTGCCATTCCCCGACCGCGGAGCGCTGGTTCAACATGCACGTCACGCCGCTACAGGGTTCACGGCGGGGGGCCGTGGTGGTGCACGAAGACATCACCACGCGCAAGCAGGCTGAAAACCGGCTTATCCAGGCGCAACATCTGACGCAGCAGTTTCTCGACCACATGCCCGGAGCCGCCTTCGTCAAGGACGCAAATCTGCGCATCCTGATGGCCAGCAAGGCCTTTCAGACCATGCTGGGCATCGACCCGACCGGCATGATCGGGAAAAGCAACAGCGAACTGTACCCGGGCGATTTCGGACGCAAACTCGACGCTGAAGACCGCGCCATACTCGAATCGGGCGAAGCCCGGATCATCGAGGATGAATTCGACGGGCGTAATTTCGAGACGAGCAAATTCGTCATCCGGGATGAATCCGGAATACTTCAGCTGGGCGGGACCATCGTGGATGTGACCGACAGGAAAAGGCACTCCCTGCGGCAGGAAGCCCAGCTCAGGCTCAGCACCCTGGAACAAACGCTGACCGAGAAAGAACTGCTCGCCCACGGGCTGGAAGTGATCAAACAACTCACCGGCAGCCGAACCGGATTCCTGCAGATCATGGCCGTGGACAGCGAGACCATGGAACTGGCTGCATGGACAAACGGAACGCTTCCGGAAAGCCCGACTCCCGGCGACGAGGCCCGGTCGCCCGAAACCCCGGAAATATGGGCTGATTGTGCCCGGACGCGTGAAACCAGCGTGGTCAATGACTTTTCGCACAGTCAACTTCCGGGCAATTCTCCCGAGAGTACTCCGACCTTGCGGCGTTACATCGCAGCTCCTATCGTCGAAGATGGCCGGGTGCGCATGATTCTCGCCGTTTGCAACAAAGCCACGGACTATGACGAGCTCGATGCCACAACGGTCCGGCTGATCGGCTACGACCTGTGGCGCATCGTGCGTCGAACCCGTGCCGAAAGCGCCCTGTACAAACGCATGGAAGAACTGAAGGCGCTGAACCGGAGGCTGGAAGAAGCGCAGAATCAGCTTCTGCAATCGGAAAAAATGGCCGCCATCGGCCAGTTGGCGGCGGGCGTCGCCCATGAACTGAATAATCCGATCAGTTTCGTCCATTCGAATCTTGGCTCCCTGTCCGGCTATATCAACGACCTGATCTCCATCGTAAACGCCTATAGCGAAATCGATAACCGACTGGCTGCAAGTCAGCCGGACAACTTCGATCCGGTACACCAGCTCAAGCAATCGGTGGATTTCGAATTCATCGCTCACGACATCCCCAATCTGCTGGCTGAGTCCCGCGATGGACTGGAACGGGTGCGCAAGATCGTCAGCGACCTGAAGGGATTCTCGCGGGTGGGCGAATCGGAGTGGCAGTGGGCTGATCTCCATCAGGGTCTGGAAAGCACGCTCAACATCGTCTGGAACGAAATCAAGTACAAGGCGGAACTGGTGCGTGAATACGGCGACTTGCCGAAGGTGTATTGCATTCCTTCGCAGATCAACCAGGTTTTCATGAACCTGCTGACCAATGCCGCCCATGCCATCCCCGAATACGGTCGCATCGTGCTGCGCAGCGGCAGAGACAGCACCACTGTCTGGATCGAAGTCGAGGACAACGGAAGCGGCATTGCCCCGGAAAATCTGGAGCGCATTTTCGACCCGTTCTTCACCACCAAGCCCGTGGGCACGGGTACCGGGCTGGGGCTATCGCTCTCCTGGGGTATCGTGAAAAACCACAACGGTTCCCTCACGGTCACCTCGCAGCCGGGACAGGGAACGACATTCAGGCTGACCCTGCCTGTAGAACACACGCTACAATCATCAAACGAAAATCCGGAGGCATCATGAGCAAGTTCAAATCCCTCCTGCTGGCGCATCACGCCGGAGACAGCCATGCCACGCGTCTTGCAGTGAAGCAATTCACCGACAATGTTGCGCGCAGGACGGATGGCGAGGTGACCATTGCCGACGTGCTCAACAGCACCATGGGAACCATGCCGGCCCTGCTGCGCATGGTCATCGATGGCGCGGCCGACATGGCCCTGCCGACGAATGACCGCTTGAGCATCCACTCGTCGAAATTCGACTGCATCAACATTCCCTTCGCTTTCGACAACCACGCCCATGCCGACCGCGTGCTCGACGGTGAATTCACCGACTGGATCCAGCCCGACATGGACAAGCTGGGGCTGACTTTTCTTGGAACATGGGACTGGGGATTCCGCCAGATCACCAACAACCGGCACCCTCTCCTGCATCCGGAAGACATGCGCGGCCTGAAGATCCGCGTGCCGCTCATCCCGAAGTACCGGGACGCAGTGCTGGCCCTGGGCGGCACGCCAACCTGGATCGAATACTCCCAGCTTCACCAGGCCGTCCAGGAAGGACTGGTCGACGGCCAGGAAAATCCCGTCGCCGTCATTCATGCGCTGGGAATACAACATCATCAGAAATACCTGAGCATGTTGAATTACAGCTACGGCACCCTGGCCCTCATCGTCAATCGCAAGAGTTTCGACAGCCTGACTCCGGAACAGCAAGACATCCTGCGCGAGGAATCGACCCGGGCCGGCCAGTTCATGCGCCAGTTGCTGCGCACCCAGGAAGAACAACAACTGGCTGAATTCGCCAGCCAGGGAGTGCGCATCGACACCCCCGATCCGGCGCCCTTCCAGGCCGCCCTGAAACAGATGGCCCGAAGTACCGGTCGACCGGCCGACGCGGAAAACACGGAATTTTTCCTCGATATGGTGGAACGTCACCGCCAGTGAAAGAGCGGAGTCGACATGAGCGTAACGGATTCGGATTTCATGCAGGTGTTTCTGGACAGTGTGTTGAACACGGTCTCCGAAGGCATCCTGGGGCTGGACAGCGATCTGCGCATCACCCGTTCGAATCGCGCCGCCCGGCACATGCTCGGGTGGAGCGCCGAAGAGCTCGCGGGCAAAAATCTCCATGCCTTCCTGCAATACCAGCGGAGCAACGGCCTCCCGTATCCGGAAAGCGAAAGCCCCTTTGCCTGGCTCAGCAGCGGGGGCGTATTCCATGGCATCGAGGATGTGTTCTGGCGCAAGGACGGCACCCCGCTCGATGTCGAAATATCGACCGACCTGTTGCCGCAAGCGTGTGATGGCACGCATGCCATCGTTGTCCTGCGCGACATTTCCGTGCGCAAGAAAAGCCAGAATGACCTGGTCAAGGCCTACAAGGATCTGGACACGCTCAACCAGGGGCTGGAAAAGGCGCACAGCCAGCTTCTGCAGTCCGAGAAGATGGCCTCCATCGGCCAGCTCGCCGCCGGGGTGGCGCACGAGATCAACAATCCGATGGGATTCATCAATTCAAATCTCGGCACGCTGAAAGGGCAGGTCAACAATCTGCTGATGGTCCTCGATGCCTACCGGAACGCCGAACCGGCGCTGGCCGGACATCCCGGTTTGCTGTCCGCCATCGAACGGGCCAAGTCGGCGGCTGATCTCGAGTTCCTGCAGGAAGACATCACCAGCCTGATCGAGGAATCGATCGACGGCGTTCAGCGCGTCAAGCGGATCGTGGACAACCTCAAGAACTTCTCGCACATCGACAATTCCGAATGGCAAGTGGCCAATCTCGAACAGGGGCTGGAAAGCACACTCAACATCGTATGGAACGAGATCAAGTACAAGGCCGATGTCGTCAAGGAATACGCCGGATTGCCCGAGATCGAGTGTATTGCCTCGCAACTGAATCAGGTCTTCATGAATCTGCTGGTCAATTCGGCACAGGCCATCGAGGAGCGCGGCACCATCACCCTGCGCACGGGCTATGACGACAACAAAGTCTGGATCGAGATCGAGGATAACGGGAAAGGCATCCAGCCCGAGCACATCAAGAAACTGTTCGAACCCTTCTTCACGACCAAGCCCGTCGGCAAGGGTACCGGCCTGGGCCTGTCGATGTCCTACAGCATCGTCCAGCGCCATAACGGCAGGATCGAAGCGCGCAGCACCCCGGGCAAAAGCACGGTGTTCCGTGTCACCCTGCCGCGCAAGCGCCAGAGCGAAGGAACTCAGGAAAGAATTGATTCATAACCCAACGCCACGCACATGACGGACACACCCACCCCCACTGCGACCCTGCTGCTCGTTGACGACGAACCGGCAATCCTTTCCTCGTTGCGGCGGCTGCTGCGTACGAGCGGCTACCGGATTCTGACGGCCGAAAGCGGCCAGGCCGGCCTGGAAATCCTTGAACGCGAATCGGTCGATCTGGTCATTTCGGACATGCGCATGCCTGAAATGGACGGCGCAAAATTTCTCGAGCAGGTTTGCAAGCGCTGGCCGGACGTCATCCGCATCCTGCTCACCGGTTACGCCGACATCAATTCGACGATCGCCGCCATCAACCGCGGCGAGATCTACCGCTACATTTCGAAACCGTGGAATGACGATGACCTGATGCTGATCATCCGCGACGCGCTGGAGGGCGCCCGCCTGCGCAGCGAAAATGCCCGGCTGCAGGCGTTGACCCAGGCGCAGAACGAGGAGCTCAAGCAACTCAACGCCAGCCTCGAAGACAAGGTTCGCCAGCGTACCAGCGAAATCGAGCAGATCAACAGCTTCCTCAATCTTGCCAACGAACAGCTCAAACGGAATTTCCTCGTTTCGATCAAGGTTTTCTCCAGCCTGATGGAACTGCGCGGCAGTGTCGTCGCCGGACACTCCCGCCGGGTCGCCGACCTCGCGCGCAAGCTGGCCATACGCATGGGCGTCGACCCGAAGGTACAGCAGGATGTCTTCTATGCGGCACTGCTGCATGACATCGGCAAAATCGGTTTTCCCGATGCACTGCTGTCCAAGCCGGTTTCCCGGATGAATGGCGAAGACCTCGCGCAATACCGCAAGCATGTCATTACCGGGGAAGCCGCCCTGATGCCGCTGGAAGAGCTGAAGGAAGCCGCGCGCATCGTCCGCGGGCATCATGAACGCTTTGACGGGCAGGGATTCCCCGACGGACTGCGGGAATCCTCGATTCCGCTGGGCGCGCGGATTCTCAGCGTGATTAACGACTACGATGGTCTGCAGATCGGATCGCTGGCCGAAAAACGCATGAGTTCCGATGAAGCCAAAACCTTGTTGTTTCAGGGGCGCGGCAAGCGCTATGACCCGCACGTCGTCGACGCCTTCATCGATCTCCTCGGCGGCATCGCTCAGGAAGTCATCAACGAACGGCCGGTATCCCACCCCGATCTCAAGGTGGGGATGGTCCTGGCGCGGGACCTGGTCAGCCGCGACGGCGTGCTGTTGCTCTCGGCCGATTATGTGCTCGATGTTTCCCTGATCCGGCAGATCCAGGATTACGCCCGCCGGGAAAACCACGCCATCACGATTTTCATCCGTACGGACAAATAGGAACAAACAGGAGCCACGATGAGCCATATCCTGATTGTCGACGACGACGAAGCCATCCTGAAGTCCCTGCGCCGCGTGCTGACCCTGACGCCGTGCCCGGTCGGTGGCGAGGCACGCAGGCTGAAGGTGGATATTTTCAGTTCGCCGGAGGACGCCCTGGAACAGGCGCAGCAGACCGCCTACGACCTGGTCATTTCCGATTACCGGATGCCCGGAATGAACGGTGTTCAGTTCCTCAAGGCATTCCGCGAAATCCAGCCGGATACGGCGCGTCTGATTCTCTCCGGATACGCCGATCTGGACGGATTGATCGGCGCCATCAACGAGGCCGGCATCATCCGTTTCCTCTCCAAACCATGGAACGATTACGAGCTGGTGTCGTCCATCGGGCAGGCCCTGGCCTTGCGCGAACTGATGCTGGAAAACCAGCGCCTCGCCGACCAGGCGCGCCTGGCAATGGGTACCCTGTCGGCCGAAGAGTTCGAACGCAAGCGGCTGGAAGCGGAGGAACCCGGAATCACCAAGGTCAAATGGGGACCTGACGGCTCGGTCCTGCTCGACGAATCGTTACTCGATGACACCCCGTCTGGCGGAAAGCCTTGAGCAAAGGAACGGACGCGACATGACAGCCCTTCTCGACGAAGCCATGTTCCGGATGATTTCCGACAATTTCGGCGGCAGCATCATGATCACCGATCCGCAGTTGAACATCCTGTATATCAATCCGGCCGGCATAAGCATGAGCGGATATTCAGCCGATGAACTGCTCGGCCAGGCGCCCACCATTTTCAAATCGGGGCAAACGCCCGACTGGGTCTACCGCGACCTGTGGCAAACACTTGACGCAGGCCGCATCTGGAAGGGCGAATTCATCAACCGCCGCAAGGACGGCATGCATTTCCTAGAAAGCAAGACCATTTCCGCGATTCGCGATGCCCAGGGAGAAGTGCTGTATTACTTCGCCATCGGCGAGAACATGAACCTGCACCAGGACTACCAGCAGCGCATCGAGACCCTGCTGGCGCTCGACCCGCTCACCGGGTTGCCCAATCGCAAGGAATTCCTGCGCAGGCTCGCGGAGGCGCGGGAGAATGCCTGGCCGCAGGGAATGGAATTCACCATCATGCATGTCGACCTCGATGATTTCGAGTTGATCAACGGAGTCATCGGCACCGACCCGGCGGAACAACTCATCATCGAAATGGGGCAACGCATCAGAAGCACGTTGCGCCAGAGCGATCAACTGGGCTTTCTTGGCAACCACGAATTCTGCATTCTTCTCGGCCCGAACAAGGAAGAAAACGAAGCAAGCATGTGCGACGTGGCCGAGCGCGTACTCGCCGCCATCCGCCGTCCCGTCACGCTGGGCGACACCCCTGTCCATGCCACCGCCTCGCTGGGCATTGCCCGCTATCCGGCCGACGGCGACAACGCCCAGGAACTGCTCAACCACGCGATGAGCGCCACGAAAAAAGCCAGGAGCCTGGGCGGCGACGATTTCTGCCGTTTCGAAGTATCGACGGCGCAGGGGCTGAGCAGCCGGCTTCAATTGATGTATGACTTGCGCCAGGCCATCGCACGCAATGAAATGCTGCTGCATTTCCAGCCGCAGGTCAGCCTGTTTTCAGGGGCCATCACCGGCCTCGAGGCCCTCATCCGCTGGCAGCACCCGCACCATGGCCTGATCCCCCCGGGCGAATTCATCCCGCTGGCCGAACAGGGCAGCCAGATCATCGAAATCGGTGAATGGGTGCTGCATGAAGCCTGCCGGCAGATGCGCGCCTGGATGGACGACGGATTGCCACCGCTGAAAATCGCCATCAACCTGGCGGCAAAACATCTGGTCCTTCCCGAACTGGCCCAAACCATCACCCAGGCTCTGGACGCGCACCGCATCGACGCGCGCATGCTGGAAATCGAAGTCACGGAGGGCGCCATGATGCAGAGCGTTACCGCCGCCATCCGCAGCATGGAGCAGCTGAAGGACATCGGCGTGCGCATTTCGCTCGACGATTTCGGCACTGGCTATTCGTCGCTCGCCTACCTCTCGCGCTTCCCGGTGGATGTGGTCAAGATCGACCAGTCCTTCGTCGCCGACATCACCACCAACCCGGTCAACGCCGCCATCGCCCAGGCCACCATCGCCATGTCGCACAAACTGGGCAAGTCAGTCCTGGCCGAAGGCGTCGAAACCGAGGAGCAGATGAAATACCTGCGGCGCAATGAATGCGATGAAATCCAGGGGTATTTCTTTTCCCGGCCTCTGCCGGCGCAGGACATTGGCCAATTGCTGCGGGAGGGAAAGAAACTGCAATTCTCAGCGGATTCCGCAGCGGAAACGCTCGGCACGGTCCTGTTCGTCGACGACGAGATCAACATTCTGTCCTCCATCCGGCGCGCGCTGCGCCGCGAAGGCTACCGGATACTCACCGCGACCAGCGCATCGGAGGCCTTCTCGCTGCTGGCCAAAAACCCGGTCCAGGTGGTCATCTCCGACCAGCGCATGCCGGAGATGAACGGTACGGAGCTGCTGGTGCGGGTCAAGAGCATGTACCCGGAAACGGTGCGCATGGTCCTGTCGGGTTATTCGGAAATCTCGGCCGTGACCGACGCCATCAACAAGGGCGCCGTCTACCGCTTCATGCTCAAGCCCTGGGACGACGAGAAGCTGAAGGACGAAGTCGCCAGCGCCCTGCGTCACTGGCGAGAACTTTACAGGCCGGACAGCGATGGCTGAACACGCACCCGAACATGATCGAACCGGACTGGACCCATCCACGGACAGGGCCTCCAAACCGGAGAACAGGGCCAACATGGAAACGACATCTTCCGGGAGTCTGCCCATTCAGGCGCGTGTGCTGATCGTCGACGACGACCCGATCATGCGCCTGCAACTCACGCGCCAGGTCGGCAAGATCGTCACGGAGATCAAGGTCGCCGCGGATGGCTTCGAAGGGCTGGACATCTGGCGCCAATGGCAACCGGATGTGGTCATCACGGATCTGCTCATGCCACGCATGGACGGACTGGAAATGAGCGCAGCCATCAAGTCGGAAAATCCGGCCGCACAGATCGTGGTCATTTCCTCGGTGGAAGAAACCGAACCTCTGCGGCGCGCGCTGGAAATCGGCGTCGAACGTTACCTGGGGAAACCGATCGATTTCCACCTGCTCACCGATGCCATCAGCAAATGCGTGCGCGATCATCGGCAAATCGAGGAACTGCGCCTGACGCGCCAGGTCGCCTCGCTCTCCGATGCACTCAAGGAACAATTGATTGAAACGCAGCGCACCGAGGAAGCGCTGCGCAAGGAGAAGGCCGAGCACCTGGTGCTGATCCGCCGGCTCGAAGAAGCGCACAACCAGTTGCTGCAATCGGAAAAACTGGCCTCCATCGGACAACTGGCTGCAGGAGTTGCGCACGAGATCAACAACCCGGTGGGCTTCGTCAATTCCAATCTCGGATCATTGCAGCAATACATCGAGAATCTGCTGCGCCTCCTGCATGCGTATGAAAGCCACGAAAGCGAATTTTTGCCGGACAGCCAGGCCGAAATCTCCGCGTTGAAGGAGGAACTCGATATCGAATTCCTCAAGACCGATGTCTTTGACCTGTTTTCCGAATCGCAAGGAGGGCTGCAGCGCGTCACGCGTATCGTTCAGGACCTGAAGGACTTTTCACATGTCGGCGACATGGAAATGCATCTGGCGGATCTGGAAAAATGCCTTGAAAGCACCCTCAACGTCGTCTGGAACGAAATCAAGTACAAGGCCGAGGTGGTCAGGGATTACGCAGGCATTCCAGAAGTAGAATGCATTCCCTCGCAGCTCAACCAGGTGTTCATGAACCTGTTGATCAATGCCGCACATGCCATTGAGCAGCGCGGAACCATCACCGTTCGCACACGACAGCAGGGCGATAACGTGCAGATCGAAATCGCCGATAACGGCACGGGAATCCCCCCGGAAATCATGAACCGCATCTTCGATCCTTTCTTCACCACCAAGCCGGTCGGCAAAGGCACGGGCCTTGGGCTATCGATCGCCCACGGCATCGTTCTCAAGCACAAGGGGCGCATCAAGGTTGACAGCCAGCCGGGGACCGGCACTTGCTTCGTCCTCATTCTGCCAATTCGTCAATAGCGAGAAACCGCAGGCAGGCGGTTGCAGCTCAGCCGGTGCGCAGGCGCCCCATCCGGCGGCCCATGCGGTTAACCCACAACGAGGCCATGATCACGAGGCCGCCCAATGCCAGCTTTTGCAGGTTGGCGTCGCGGTTCCAGATCAGCAGATTGACGATCAACCCGGCTGGAACATGCAGTTCATTCATGATGGCCAGCGTTCCCGCATCGACCTGCGTGCTGCCCTTGACCCACCCGTACATGCCGACGGCCGTGGCAAACAGCCCCATCCATACGAGCACGCCCCACTGCACTGAAGTTTGCGGCAGCCGGGCCGGATCACCAAAAAGCAGGAAAGACGGAATCACCAGCACCAGCGCGCCAAGGAAAAAATGCCCGAAGAAGCGATGCAGCGGCTGGTCGGTCGGGTATTTCGCAAGCAACTGGCGGCACAGAACCTGCCCGGCGGCGAAGGTGGCGTTGGCTACTTGCAGCAGCAGGAAACCGATCAGGTAGTCGCCTTCGATCTTCTCGAAACGGATGATGATGCCGCCCGTTACGGCCACCGCCGCGGCGACCAGTGCCCAGGGATTGAAGCGCCGGGCCAGAGAGTCATCGAGCAGCGTCACGTAGATCGGCGTGAGCACGGTGAACAGCAACACCTCCGGCACGGTCAGCACGGTGAAACTGCGGTACAGGCAAAGGTAGGTCACTCCGAACTGCAAAGCGCCGGCCAACCACAGGCCACCAAGCAACCGCCACGGCAGGTTGCGCCAGCGGGTGAAGGGAATGAACACGGCAGCGGCGATTGCTACGCGCATGAGAACGGCGAAATCGCTATCGACGCTGCCGGCCAGATACTGGCCGATCAGGCTGAAGGAAAACGCCCAGAGAATGGTGACAAAGATGAGATAAGGCATTTGCTACCTGTCCGGCAAAATAAAACAGGGACCGGCCTCATCGCCAGCCCCCGGGTTACGGACGCCGATGCTTGCCGGCGCCCCGGCAATTCAATGCTTGTTTCCGAACAGCGTGCTGACCGGAATCTTGCCGATCCTTTCACACCACTCCTTCGGGCCGGTGGTATGCAGCGAGGTTCCGGACGAATCGACCGCAACCGTCACCGGCATATCCTGCAGGTCAAACTCGTAGATCGCCTCCATGCCGAGGTCGGCAAAGCCGACCACCTTGGCCGCCTTGATGGCTTTAGCCACCAGGTAGGCCGCGCCGCCGACGGCCATCAGGTAGGCCGACTGGTTGTCCTTGATCGCCTCGATGGCGATCGAACCCCGTTCGGACTTGCCGACCATGGCGATCAGCCCGGTTTTCTCCAGCATCATGCGCGTGAACTTGTCCATGCGCGTGGCGGTCGTCGGGCCGGCCGGGCCGACCACTTCGTCACCGACCGGATCGACCGGACCGACGTAGTAGATGACGCGGTTGGTGAAGTCCACCGGCAGCTTCTCGCCCTTGGCCAGCATGTCCTGGATGCGCTTGTGCGCAGCGTCGCGGCCGGTCAGCATCTTGCCGTTGAGCAGCAGTTTCTGGCCGGGTTTCCAGGCGGCGACCTGTTCCTTGGTCAGCGTGTTGAGGTCGACGCGCGTGGCCGACTTGAGGTCCGGCGTCCAGGTCACGGCCGGCCAGTCGGAGAGCTTCGGCGGTTCCAACCTGGCCGGACCGCTGCCGTCGAGGTGGAAATGAACGTGGCGGGTTGCCGCACAGTTCGGCACCAGCGCAACCGGCAGGTTGGCGGCGTGGCACGGATAGTCAAGCACCTTGACGTCGAGCACGGTGGTCAGGCCACCGAGACCCTGCGCGCCGATACCGAGCGCGTTGACCTTCTCGTAGATTTCCAGACGCAGTTCTTCGGCACGCGTAAGCTTGGTGCCGGTGGCCGCCTTGGCCTTGAGCTCGTGCATGTTGCACGGTGCCATGATCGATTCCTTGGCCAGCAGCATGGCCTTCTCCGGCGTACCGCCGATACCGACGCCGATGATGCCCGGCGGACACCAGCCGGCGCCCATTGTCGGCACGGTCTTGATGATCCAGTCGACGAGATCGTCAGACGGATTGAGCATGGCGAACTTCGACTTGGCTTCCGAACCGCCGCCCTTGGCCGCACAGATGACCTCGACATGATGTCCGGGAACGATTTCGTAGTGCACCACGGCCGGCGTGTTGTCCTTGGTGTTCCTGCGCGTACCGGCCGGATCGGCCAGCACCGAGGCGCGCAGCGGATTGGCCGGATCGGCATAGGCACGCCGGACGCCCTCGTTGACCATTTCCTGCAGGCTCATCGTGGCATCGTCCCAGCGCACATTCATTCCGACCTTGAGAAAGACCATACCGATACCGGTGTCCTGACAGATCGGGCGATGCCCTTCGGCGGACATGCGCGAGTTGGTCAGAATCTGGGCGATGGCGTCCTTGGCCGCCGGCGACTCCTCGCGCTCGTAGGCTTCGCCGAGCGCCTTGATGAAGTCGAGTGGGTGGTAGTAGCTGATGAACTGGAACGCGTCGGCAATGCTCTGGATGAGATCTTCCTGCTTAATGCTGGTCATTTCAGGCTTTCTGTCGTTAGGTTGATGGTTTGAACAAGGGGATCAGGCGCCGCATTGCCGGCACGGGACAACACCGGGCGGGCGGCGGCAATCTGCGATGAAGCCCTCTGAAATCGCGGGAAATTTTATCACCAATCCAACCCCTCATTTTTGCCAGCCGGACAGCTCAAGCAGAGGCAAAGGGCAAATTTGTACCGCTATCGACCGAATAACCCTGAGAATCGAACAACGGGCATTTGTTGATCGAAAAGGCTTCTGCTAGAATTCGCCCTCTTCTGGAGAGGTGGATGAGTGGTTTAAGTCGCACGCCTGGAAAGCGTGTTTAGGTGAAAGCCTAACGGGGGTTCGAATCCCCCCCTCTCCGCCAGAAACACCCCTAAAACCCGCACTGCTCAAGGCTTTGCGGGTTTTTTATTTTCTGTCTATATAATGCAAAAGAAATACAGAAAATGCTTATATATAGCGTTTCCGGGTTCCGAGCGTCCCCGTTTTGTCCCCGTTTTTACTTAACCATACTTTTATATGCGGCCCGGTTTTGTCCCGGTGCTTTGGGTATCCGTATTTCGTGGTCAATTATTTTTGTGTGGATCTCCGCATTAAACCGCTTTGATTTGGCAATTGCTGCGCTATCTACCACACGGTTCGGGCGGCTTGCAGACGAGCCGGTTTGACTGACTACACCTGGCACGATATACGGCACGAAGCAGCATCCCGGCTGGCTCCGCGCATGAAATCAAGTAGCCTGGCAAAGATGTTCGGCTGGAAGACAATCCAAATGGCCATGCGGTACTACCACCCGCGCGCGGTAGATCTGGCCAGAGAAATAGGGTTTAAACCGCTGCACAGGGCCGCTTCAGAAAACGGAACAAGCGGCGCGCCTGCTCACTAGATACATTCACGCCGGCATGATACTTTTCAGGGGCTCATTAATCCTTCAGATTCGGGAGAACTATTAAAATGACAAATACAAAACACACGCCACTGCACTGCCTTGTTCCCTTGCTGGCCGTTTTACTCAGTGCTTGCGACAGCGTGGAGCCGCCGAGATCCATCGAATATTTTGAAGGACTCGGATACGAAAAGTCATCGGAGTACCTCTCTAGTTGCACCGATCAGAAAAAAGCACTGATAGAAAAAAATGACGCAGAGGGTCTCGACAAATTTGCTAAATCCACGCGCTCACCCAATTGCCGTCACGCAATTCAGTATGTGCTCAAACAGGATGCCAAGCAGTTGATGGAGCGCGCCAAGGACTTCAAAGGTGTCGGCAGCGTTAATGAGGTTAAGAACATGCTTGATAAGATCAACGGCGAAACCAATGCAAAGATCAAGGCACTCGACGTGTTTACCGACTGGATCAAGGAAGATGGAAAGGAAATCGCCTACGCTCATTGGGTCGTGAATAATTCTGCCCAAAGTGTGATAACACGTCTCCAAATTAGTCAAATTGGACGCTGATCCGGGAAATTCCGAGAGCATCCCTGACGCTTGCAAAAGCCATCCAAAAAAAGCTGGGGCAACCCTAGGCGGTGGCTTAACGTGTTGATATAAGCCGGTAACTCGCTCTAAAATGCCCGGCGGATGTAGCCGCATTATGCTTGGCTGCCTTGGCGCGTTTGCCACCACAATCTATTGATTCCCGCTGTTCGACCAGTTGTATTATTGCAATGGTTACCTTTAGGTCCGGGAGAGTGATGTGGAATTATTCTTTGTAATTCTTATCGTAGCGGTCGTCTGGTGGGCCATTAAGAAGAACAAAAAGACGGAACAATTTGCCTACATCCCAAAGAAAGCAGCAACGCCCCAACCCGAAGTCCCGGAAATCAAGGTCACCTTTACTAGCTCAGTCGGCGGTGGGCGGCGGGGTAATGCAAAGGAGGCCCAGGTTGGCGCCCTAGTAGAGGATGGCGCTGGTGGATGGGTTCTGAACCCAAATGCGCCCCTAACTTTGACGGTCACCGGCGGCGATAGACAACTCGCTCAGCAATTACGCGAGGTTCTTGACTCATCCGAGTATTGGTCGCAAAAAATCCCGGATGTTGCTTTGTTAATCGCACAGCACAACATTCGTTTTAAAGAAGTTGATGAATTTCTCGGCACCTACCGTAAGCGATTTGAAACCGATGTTTCCCGGCAGATACACCAGCCCGTACACGGCGGTGGCAGACAATCGGACCGATTTTCCTCAAGCTGCAAGGCCGGGTGAGCGCGTTTCCTGAAATAGGATCAATGTGGTTTCGAAGAGCTTGTCGAGCTTTTTCTTGGTGAGTTCGGCACCATAATGCGGGCAAGGAAAGTCGTCCTGGACCCGTTTGGTGTCTTCGTCCAAAGCTTCATCCAGAAAGTTGACTTCCCCAGCGCAATGCGGGCAGGTGAAGACCTCACTCCATACCGTGTACTCAATTCGCCCCTTGCCGCTCCTCCCAATCCCTCCTCATTTTTCCGCATAAATTTTCGCTAACCCATAATACAGATGCGTGTGCGACGCTACTCAGCACATATTCTTGCTGCCAATGGGCACTCATTGAGGGCAATTATGGGTTGCTCTGATACTGTTGGGGCTGGTTGCCGCTCCACCGCCAGAACAACATCGAAAAGCCGCAACCCGCAAGGGTTTGCGGCTTTTTCGTTTCAAACCCCCCTTTCAAACCCTGGTCAACTCGTTCGACAAGCGCTCGGATTCGACATGAGCTGTCGTGTATCTCCGGAAAGTTCCAGACAAATCACGACACAGAACAAGCAGTGCCTCGAAAACTTGCAAATGCGATTGACGCCGCGTCTGGCCAGTCATAAAGTTCGCATTACTGCTCGCAAAATCGAAACGTTGTTCCATTATTTTCGTATCGTGCAGTGCCAATCGAATCCCACAATAACTAAGACGGAGGTTCGCACCATGAAATTCAAATCGATACTTGCCTGCGCAGCTGCTCTGGTAGCCGGCGCATTTCCCATGTCGGCCGTAGCTGCCTACCCCGACAAGCCCGTCACGGTCATCTGCCCGTGGACAGCCGGCGGCGGGACGGACGTGCTGCTGCGCGCCCTGTCCAAGGAAGCAGAAAAGCACCTCGGCCAGACCATCAACGTGGTGAACCAGACCGGGGGCGCAGGCGCCATCGGTCACAATACCATTCGCGCCGCACGCCCGGACGGCTACACGGTCGGCATGATTACTTTCGAACTCAATTCGTTGCCGCCGCAGGGGCTGGTACCGTTCACCTGGAAGGACTTCGATCCGCTGATGCGCATCAATTCCGACCCGGCGGCGCTGACCGTGCGCAAGGATGCTCCATACAGCACGGTGCGCGGCTTCATGGATTACAGCAAGGCGCACCCGGGTGAAATCACCATCGGCAACTCGGCGCCTGGCTCGGTCTGGCACATCGCCGCAGGACTGGCCGCGGAGAAAACCGGCGTGCAGGTTAAGCACGTGCCATTCGACGGCGCGCAACCGGCGGTAACCGCCCTGGTCGGCGGGCACATCAAGGCCGTTGCGGTTTCCGTCGCAGAAGTACGCGGACAGGTACAGGCCGGCAATCTGAAGATTCTCGGCGTGATGTCCGCAGACCGCGACAAGATCTTCCCCGACGTCCCGACCTTCAGGGAGCAGGGAGTCGACGTGCAGTTCTACACCTGGCGCGGACTGGCTGTTCCGAAAGGCGTCCCGGCCAATATCAAGGCCAAGATTTCCGACGCTTACAAGAAGGCGTTCGAATCCAAGGAGTTCCAGGAATTCGCCGCCAAGGCTTCGCTCAATCTGGCCTATCAGAATGCCGCCGATTTCACCAAGTTCCTCGACCAGAACTATAAGGATGTCGAGGCCGTAATGAAGAGCCTCGGGTTGGCCAGGAAGTAGACAGCCCCGAAGGGCGGCCCGAAGCGGCCGCCCTTTTTGCAAAGGCGTTCAGCGAGTGCAGTTCCGCAGGGAGTCATGAAATCATGAAAGTCGCAGATATTTTTGGCGGTGCGATCGGGATCCTGGTCGGCCTCTTCGCACTCTGGGAAGGCTCCAGAATGCCGGTCGACGTAGTGATGAAGATCGGCCCGAGTTTTTTCCCGAACATCCTCGGAGGCTTGCTGATCCTGTTCAGCGCCATCCTTATCGCCAACGCCCTGCGCGGCAAGAGCAAAGGAAAGATCGAGCCCTACCGGCTATCGGACAAGGGAACACAGCGCGGGCTGATTACGCTGGCGGCGGGCATCATCTTCTGCATCGTTCTTGACCCGCTCGGCTTCATCCCGACGGCAATCATCTTCCTCACCTTCATGATGCTGGTCATGGGCAAGCGCAACCCCCTGCTCATCGCCGTGATTCCGGCGTTGATCACCGCGGGGGTTTGGCTGGTGTTCGAAAAAGTGCTCGCCCTGTCGATGCCGGCCGGCATACTGGCAGATTACCTGTAGGAGAAAGGCCATGGAGTTCAACTGGAGCCTGATGTTCTCAAGCTACGCCACGGTCTTCACTCCCGGGGTACTTTTCATCATCTGCGTCGGCATCACATCCGGCATCGTCATTGGGGCGCTGCCGGGGTTGACGGCGACCATGGGCGTGGCCCTGCTGGTGCCGCTGACCTTCGGGCGGCCACCGCTGGAAAGTCTGTCCATGCTGATCGGCATCTATTGCGGCGCAATGTATGGTGGCTCGATCTCGGCAATCCTGATCCGCACGCCAGGCACCCCTTCCGCCGCGGCGACAGTCCTCGAAGGCTACCCGATGGCGCGCCGCGGAGAAGCCGGCCGGGCGATGTCCATGGCGCTGTTTGCCTCATTCTTCGGCGGGATATGCGGCGCGCTGATCATGACTTTCGCCTCGCCGATCGTCTCGGGATTTGCCCTCGAATTCGGCCCGGTGGAGTATTTCGCGCTGGCCATTTTCGGCCTGTCGGTGATCGTTTCGATTTCCGGACGATCGCTGATCAAGGGCATGATGGCCGCTTTCTTCGGACTACTCATCGCATCGATCGGTTTCGATCCGAT
This sequence comes from uncultured Propionivibrio sp., assembly GCA_964563685.1. Lineage (GTDB taxonomy): Bacteria > Pseudomonadota > Gammaproteobacteria > Burkholderiales > Rhodocyclaceae > Propionivibrio. The sequence continues at coordinate 23,027 of CAZLXL010000010.1, read as the reverse complement.
TTCCGGCTTTCCACGCTTCACTTTCGGCATGATGGAAATGATGGAGGGCCCGCCCTTCATTCCGACGCTGATCGGCCTGTTCGCCGTCTCCGAGGTCTTCAACGAAGTGCAGAAGACCGGGCAGATCCAGCAACTCAAGGCCAGGCTCGACCGCTTCCTGCCTTCGTGGACGGACATCAAGTATTGCTTCAAGCATCTTTTCCGGTCGAGCATCATCGGCACTTTTATCGGAGCCATCCCAGGTGCCGGGGGCGATATTGCGGCCTTCATTGCCTATGGGCAGGCAAAACGCACGGCGAAGCATCCCGAACGCTTCGGGCATGGCGAGATCGAGGGCCTGGCCTCCAGCGAAAGTGCCAACAACGCCTGCTCGGGCGGAGCGATGATTCCGCTGTTGTCTCTCGGCGTACCGGGTGACGCGGTCACCGCCGTGTTGCTTGGCGCCTTCATCATCCAGGGACTGCAACCCGGACCGATGCTGTACAAGGAACACATCGACATCGTCTATCAGATCTTCGCTTCGATGATGCTTGCGCAATTCGCCATGCTGTTCATCGGCATGGCCGGCATCAGATTATTCGCCAAGGTCATTCTGGTCGACCGCGCGGTTCTCACACCGGCGATCTTCGTGCTTTCCATGGTCGGCGCCTTTGCCATGCGCAGTAACGTTTTCGACGTGTATACCACGCTGGCCTTCGGTATTCTCGGCTACTTCATGATGCGCTACGACTATCCGCTGTCGCCGATCCTGCTGGCGCTGATCCTGGGGCCGATGGCCGAAGCCAATCTTCGCCGCGCCATGGTCATTTCCTCAGGCGATCCCACCATTCTCTTCAGCCGCCCGATCGCCGTCGCATTGATGGTCCTCGCGATACTCTCGCTCGTCATCTCGATCAAAGGACAGAAAAAGGTCGAAGCGCGACTGGCCGAAATGGAAAGAACGCTCGAAAAGGAAGCCGGGAATTAGCCGCTTATTCCGGCACCTGCCTTGAGAGAGGCCTCCTTCGCAACACGCGGAGGAAGCCTCTGCATATTGTTTCAAACACATCGATAGCTCCAAAGACCAAAGCTCGGGGCCTGGCATATTCCGGTTAATGTGCAATCTGCCGTGCTGACCTGATCGCGTGGCGCTCAGACGTTGCGCGTATTGCTGATCGCTGCGCGCAAGAAAACCAGGGCGTCCGCAATACTTTCCTCAAGTTCGCGAGTGGCCGGCGGGCTCAGATAACTGGCAAAAAGAGGGAGCGGAGTCAGTTGCAACGCCGTCATGACGGGAACGATGTCGTGGTGAAGCTTCAGTTCGTCGACCGCAACCTTGGGCAGCGTGGCAAGTCCGAACCCGCTTTCCACGAGCTTTACCAGGGCGGAAATGGACGTCACCGTGTGCACTCTTTTCCCGGTGATTCCTACGTTTCCGAGGCTCTCCACAAGCGCCAGATGCGGCTGAGAATTGCGCTTGAACGTAAGCAGCTCCCGACTCATCAGTTGATCGATACTGAGGTTGTCGATTCCCCGCATCGAGGCGGGTCCGACGAATACCATTTCCAGCGAAGAAAACTGCTCGCTGGTGATCCCTTTTCCGACAACCGGCTCCGCGGAAAAAATCAGATCGAGGCCGCCGCGACAGATCTGCTGGTGCAGGACGGGGGTTATTTCGACATTCAGTTCGAATTCGATGTTGGGCTTACTGCGCCTGACCCATTCCATCGTCGGTATCAACCAGACATGGAGGATCGTTTCAATCGCGCCGATGCGCAGGGAGAACCGGGAGGTGTCTTGACCGCCGAGGTCGGTCTTCAGGTCGTCCTGAACAGCCAGCAGACGCTCCGCATGGACCAGGAAACGCTCTCCGGCATGAGTGAGGCGAAATTGCCGGTCACGCCGGTCCAGAAGTTCCGTGCCGATTTCGTTCTCGAGCACGGAAATCCTGCTGGAAACGGCAGACTGTGTCAAAAAGAGCTTTTCTGCCGTGCGGGTGATGCTTTGCAGGCGGGCCAGCCAGACGAAAGTCTCGACGAATCGCAGGTTCAAGGTCGTGCTCTCCAGTGAAAAACCGGTAGCAACAAAAAAATTAGACCAAGACGAGTTTAACTCAAAAAAAATCGATGATGGTCAGCAAAATTTTGCGTTTGGCTTTGCGCAAAGCTTCGTTTCATACTGCCTTTAACCATTCAATCGAAGTGGGTTGCTTGGCGATTCGCACAGAGGGCATCTGGCGGTGGAGATGGAAGCCAGGCCCGGATTATGTATCACGCACTCGCCCGGAAAGATGCTGGTTATAGACCTGATCGACAGGCCTCTGGCGTCATTACGAATGCGGGAGCCGCTGGAGAAAACGGCCGTCGGCCATGTTGGTTTTTTGATTCGCGGAATGAAGCTGGTTCCGTGGTTTGTTTTTTGACCTGCCAGGAGGAAAGATCGTCATGAAAAAACACTTTGTTGCAATCGCGGCGCTGGCTACGATGCTTGCTGTACCGGTCTCCGCACAAACCCTGCCCAAGACGCACCTGAAAGTGGTCGGTGGCCTGAGCAACCTGACGGCCTACAACGACTACGAGAAGCCCTTCTGGACCGAGGTTGTGCCCAAGCTATCGAACGGGCAGATAACGGCCGACATCAAGGGCTTCAACGAAATGGGCCTGAAGGGGCCGGAGGTTCTGCGCCTGATGTCGCAAGGCGTCATCGAATTCGGCACGGCCACGCTGTCATATTTTGCCAGCGATAACCCGATCAACGAGGCCGTCGATCTGGCCGGACTGGCGTCCGACGCCAAGGTCGCGCGTGCTGTCGTTCAGGCGTTCGAGCCAATCTACGCGAAACACTACGGGCCAGGTAGCGGCATTAAGGTCCTGGGCCTCTCGACCTATCCGGCGCAGGTGCTGTTCTGCAACGCCGAAATCAAGGGGCTGGCCGATATCAAGGGCAAGAAGGTGCGCACCAGCAGCCGCACCCAGGCCGAGTTCATCGATGCGTTCGGCGGGTCAAGCGTAACCATGCCCTTCGGCGAAGTGGTGCCGGCCCTGCAGAACAAGGTGGTCGATTGCGCGATCACCGGAACCCTGTCGGGCTACTCATCCAAGTGGTATGAAGTGTCCACACACCTCTATGCCCTGCCGATCAACTGGAACCCGCAGATCCACGGCGTTAACCAGAAAGCCTGGGCCAAACTCGATCCGAAGGTGCAAGCGTTTCTGCAGACCAACATCAAAGATTTGATCGATAAGATGTGGGACGCCGCCGCCACTCAGACGCAGCAAGGCTATGACTGCAACACCGGCAACGCCGCGTGTCCGTTCCCGGTCAAGGGCAAGATGGTCCTCGTCAAGCCGAGCGAGGCCGATCATGCACTGATGAAGAAGGTCATGCAGGAACAGGTGCTGCCCAAGTGGGCCGCGCGTTGTTCGGCGTCGTGCGTGCAGGACTTTAACGCCACCATTTCCAAGGTGGTTGGCCTGACCGCCAAGAAGTAGACGTAACCGCGGGCGCTGCCAATCCCTCAACGATTGGCAGCGCGGCTAATCCCGCCGCATTTTTGAAAGATCTCCCATGACTTCCATTGAATCGTCTTCTCTGGTCGAGCGTCTGCTGCGCCTGGCCAACGTCTTGTCCCTCCGGGCCGCATTGTTCGGCGGCGCAATCACCCTGGCCAGCGCATTGCTTATCTGTTTTGACGTGATTGTCCGCAAATTCTTCGGATTCACCACCGGGGGAGCCGATGAACTCTCCGGCTATGCCTTTGCCATCAGCATCTCTTGGTCGCTGGCTTTCGTCGTTCTGCACCGCGGCAACGTGCGCGTCGATGCGCTGTATCAACACTTGCCGGTACGGATCTCGGCTGCGCTCGACTGGCTGTCGCTGGTTACTCTGGGGGTGTTCATGGTGTTTCTCACCTACTACGCCTCGTTCGTCGTCGATACCTCGTGGGTGCAGAATTCGGCAGCCAACACCCCGTTGGCCACGCCGTTGTGGATTCCCCAGGGACTGTGGTTCCTCGGCCTCGTCTGGATGTGCCTGGTGCTTGCGCTGATGCTGGTGCGCGCCTCAGCGGCCCTGGTTACCGGCGATATCGCCACCATCAAGAACCTGTGCGGGGTGCGCTCCGCCGAAGAAGAGGCGCATGAAGAAGCCGAAACCGGCGAACGTCTCATCAAGGGAGAATCAGAATGATCGCGACCACGCTTACTCTTCTCCTGGTGCTCATCGGCATCAGCATTCCCGTCGGTGCGGCGCTCGGGGTCCTCGGACTCATCCTCGATCCGCTGTTTTCCATGCTGCCCTTGTCGCGCGCCATGGGTGAACTCGCCTGGGGTACCAGCACCGAGTTCCTGCTGGTGGCCATCCCGTTTTTCATCATGCTCGGGGAAGTGCTCCTGCGTGCCGGTTTTGCCGAACGCATGTACGGCGCCATGAGCCTGTGGCTGTCCTGGCTGCCGGGCGGTCTGATGCATGCCAATATCGGCGCTTCGACCCTGTTCTCGGCCACTTCCGGCTCCAGCGTGGCGACGGCGGCGACAGTGGGTACGGTGGCCATTCCGCAGATCAAGCGTTACGGCTACAACGAGCCGCTGTTCCTTGGCAGCATTGCCGCCGGTGGCACACTCGGCATCCTCATTCCTCCCTCGATCAACCTGGTGATCTACGGGGTGCTGACTAATTCCTCGGTGCCGCAGCTATATCTGGCCGGCTTCCTTCCCGGTTTCGGCCTCGCCGCTCTGTTCATGCTGGTCATCATCGTGGCGTGTCTGATCAAGCCGGAATGGGGCGGGCAGCGCATCAGCGGGACCTGGGGCGAACGGATCGTCAGCCTGCAGTATCTGCTGCCGCCGCTGGGTATTTTTCTGATGGTCGTCGGTTCGATCTATGCCGGACTGGCCACGCCGACCGAGGCCGCGGCACTGGGAGTTTTCGGGGCGCTGATCCTGGCGGCCTTATACCGGCGCATGTCGTTCTCGATGCTGCGCGAGGTGATGGAAGGAACCATGCGTTCGACGGCGATGATCATGTTGATCGTCATTGCGGCGGGGTTCCTGAACTTCATCATGTCGGCGACCGGGATCACCACGGGGCTGACCGAGTCGATCAGCGGCCTGGGGCTGTCGCCCGGCTGGATGCTGCTGGTGGTGGTCATTTTCTACCTCATCCTCGGCTGCTTCATGGAAACGCTGTCGATGATGATCGTCACCATCCCCATCGTTGCGCCACTCATGGTCGGGCTGGGCTACGACCCGATCTGGCTGGGCATTGTCATCATCGTGCTGGTGGAGACGGCACTGATCACCCCGCCGGTGGGCATGAATCTGTTCGTCGTGCAGAGCCTGCGCAAAAGCGGTTCGATGAACGCCGTGATCAACGGGTCACTGCCCTTCGTCCTGTCGCTTTTCGCCATGGTGGCCATGCTGTATTTCTTCCCTGATCTGGCCATGTGGCTGCCGAGAGTTTTTGCGAACTGACCGGATTTCCTGTTGTTTTTAGAAAAGCGAGATTTCATGAAACTTCACTTTGATGTTGAAACCGATTCCGCAGCGCGCCGGATCACCGTTGATGTCGATACCTTTGTCGTTGCCGGGTGGGCCGGGCGCGATCAGGCCGCCATCCAGCACCATATCGAGGAACTGGCACTACTTGGCGTGCCGCGTCCGAGTGCCGTTCCGCTGTTTTACCGGGTAGCCGAAAACCAGCTGACCCAATCCCCGGCCATCCAGGCGCTCGGCCCCGACTCGTCGGGCGAGGTCGAGGTGCTGGTATTCATGGCCGAAGGCGAACTGTATGTCAGCCTCACTTCGGACCATACCGACCGCAAGCTGGAAGCGCAGAGCGTGGCGTTGTCCAAACAGGTGTGTGCCAAGCCGGTGGCCAACAAGGCCTGGCGTTTTGCCGATGTCGCGGGGCATTGGGACGAACTGGTGATCCGCTCCTACATCCTGGAAGACGGTCGCCAGGTAACCTACCAGGAAGGGACGCTGGCGGCCTTGCGACACCCGCTGGATCTTCTGGCCGGCTATCTGGGAGAAAAAACCGGGACATGGCCGACGGGAATGGCCATGAGTTGCGGAACCGTCGGCGCCATCGGCGGAGTCCGCCCCGCCGGTTCATTCGCGATGGAACTCTACGACCCGAGGACGGGGCGCCACATGCGCCACAATTATTCGATAGAGGTTCTGCCTGAAGTGGCCTGATTTGATTCCAAGAGACGACCATGACAACACCCAAATCAATCGCGGACTACGCCGCGGCCTTGCGCGATGGGCGCACTACTTCGTCGGCACTGGTCGAGGATGCGCTGGAACGCATCGGCAATCCCTCCGGTGAAGGCAAACCAACCTTTGTGAAAGTGTATGCAGACCAGGCGCGTGCCGCGGCCCGTGCTTCCGATGTACTGCGTTCGGCCGGGCTGTCGCGTTCGGCACTCGAAGGCTTGCCGATATCCATCAAGGACCTGTTCGATGTGGCTGGCGAGACGACACTCGCCGGTTCGGTGGTTCGCCAGGGAGCACCAGCGGCCACGGCGGACGCCGAAGTCGTGAGGCGCCTGCAGGCCGCCGGGGGCATCATCATCGGGCGGACGAACATGACCGAGTTCGCCTATTCCGGCCTGGGCCTCAATCCTCATTACGGCACCCCGCTCAATCCGTGGGATCGCGCGAACGGCCACATCCCCGGCGGATCGTCGTCGGGCGCTGCGGTTTCCGTTTCGGACGGAATGGCGGTTGCCGGCATCGGTTCGGATACCGGCGGGTCTGTCCGGATACCCTCCGCGCTGTGCGGACTGACCGGTTTCAAACCGACCGCGCGACGGATTTCAATGCGTGGCGTGCTACCGCTGTCCACCTACCTCGACTCTATCGGTCCGATCGCGCCGACGGTGGCATGTTGTGCGGTGCTTGATGCGGTGCTGTCGGGCGAGATGGCTGACCTCCCCCCCTCTTTCCAGTTGCGTGGGCTGCGCCTGCTGGCTCCCACGACAGTGGTGCTGGACGACATGGATGCGCAGGTGGCCGACGCTTTCCGCCGGGGACTCTCGGCGCTTTCCGCAGCCGGTGCCCTGGTGCAGGAAATGCCGCTGCCGGCGTTCGCCCGTCTGGCGGGCATCAACTCCAAGGGCGGCTTTACGGTGGCCGAATCGTGGGCCTGGCACAAGGAAATGATCGAGCACTCCGCCGATCGCTACGATCCGCGTGTGGTATCCCGCATCCTGCGCGGCAAGGACATGTCGGCGGCTGATCTGCTCGATATCCTGCATGCACGCGCGGCCTGGATTGCCGAGGTTGAGGCGATCGCCTCCGGTTTCGACGCGCTGGTCATGCCGACGGTCCCGCTGGTCGCACCGAAAGTGTCCGATCTCGCCGCTTCGGACGAAGCCTATTTTCGTGCCAACGGACTGATGCTGCGCAACCCGACGCTGATCAACTTTCTCGACGGCTGCGCCCTGTCCATTCCCTGCCACCCACCGGGCAGCGCACCGGTCGGCCTCATGATCGCGGGATGTGCCATGAGTGACCGGCGTATCCTGTCGATTGGTCTCGCGGTCGAAGACTGTCTGAGCTCAGATCGGGGATAGAATCCGCAATGAGCGGAGCGCCGTGCTGACAGCGTTCGCTGTCAGCACGGGTCAAGGTAGGTGTGCAGGAACCGTCAAAACGAAAAGCTGTCAGACCGGGGCCAACTTCTGCAGCCAGTCTCGCAGCACACGCTCTCTGTATTCCCCGAGCCTGCAAGCCGTTCTATTCGAGAGCGGAAGACACAAACCACTGCCATGAGGATTTGCATGCCGACAAATCCAGTCTCTTTCCTGACCGCTTCCGCTCTGTCTGTATTGATTTGCCTGCCTGCGTTCTCGCAAACCATGCAAACGGACTGCCCATCGATCGTCAACGACATGGAACGGCTGGCCTGTTACGACAGCAAGACGCCCCCGACAGGAAAGGCTTCGACCCAAGTCGATGTACCCGAGCTCGGGACAATGACAGACCAGCCCAGCCCCCCGGCGGCAGATGAAGGCAACCGGCAGCGGAGCCTGGCTTCTGTCCTGAAGGACCACTGGGAACTGGATGCGGGGAGCAAGCGTGGCATTTTCACCCTGCGCCCCTATAAGCCGATGTATGTGCTGCCCTTCACCTATACGGACAACATCAACAGCACCCCCTCAACCTCCGTTCCCGGCGGCATGAGCGCAGGGCAGCAGGGAGTGAAATCCGTCGAAGCAAAATTCCAGGTCAGCGTAAAAACAAAAGTCGCGGAAAACCTGTTCGGCGACAACGGAGATTTGTGGCTGGGCTATACCCAGTCCTCGCGCTGGCAGGCGTACAACAAGGAACGTTCGAGGCCATTTCGCGAAACTGTTTACGAACCCGAGGCCATGCTCGTGTTTCGCACCGATTACGAGCTGTCAGGATTGAATGGAGTCATGGCGGGCATCGGCCTGAACCATCAATCGAATGGTCGTTCGCATTCGCTGTCGCGCAGCTGGAACCGGGTGATTGCCCAAGCCGGTTTCGAGCATGGGGACTGGATAGCAATTGTGCGCCCGTGGTGGCGCCTCCCGGAAAGCAGGCATTCCGACGACAACCCCGAAATCGAGAACTACGTCGGGCGAGCCGAAATTATGGTTGCACGCAAATGGCAAGGTCATGTTTTCTCCCTGCAGGCTCGGCACAGCCTGCGCGTAGGAGATAATTCACGCGGCTCGGCTCAAGTGGCCTGGTCGTTCCCGATTTCCGGGAACCTTAAAGGCTACGTACAGCTGTTTTCGGGCTACGGAGAAAGCCTGATTGACTACAACCACCGCCAGAACGTGATCGGTCTGGGATTTTCGGTAGCCGACTGGTTTTAGTGATTCAAGTCAACGCGGCGGCGCATTCTCGCGACAGCGATAGATGTTTCGGGCGACCGGCCCTGCAACCGTTGAAGATTGCGTTATCAAACACGCGATTTCTTTTGTAGAATCGCCTCCATGCTCGACGAACGCGCCAAAACCCTGCTCAAGACCTTGATCGAACGCTATATCGCGGACGGGCAGCCGGTCGGTTCGCGCGCCCTTTCCAGATATTCCGGGCTGGACCTCTCGGCGGCCACCGTGCGCAACGTGATGGCCGACCTGGAAGACCTCGGATTCATTGCCAGCCCGCACACCTCGGCAGGCCGCGTGCCGACACCGCGCGGCTACCGCTTCTTCGTAGATAGCCTGCTCACGGTGCAGCCGCTGGAAAGGGAAAAGATTCACGCCATCGAAGACCAGCTCCATCCCTCCCAACCGAAGGAACTGATCAACAGCGCATCGCACCTGCTCTCCGGACTGACCCACTTTGCCGGCATCGTTCTTTCACCGCGCAGAAAATCGCCGAAAATCAGGCAGATGGAATTCGTCAGCCTGTCGGAAAAACGCATCCTGCTGATCCTGGTCACCACGGACGGCGACGTGCAGAACCGCATCCTGTTCACCGAGCGCCCCTACTCCGCCTCGGAACTGGTCGTGGCAACAAATTACCTCAACCAGTATTTTGCCGGACACGACTTCGAGCAAATCCGCAACCGCGTCAAGGAAGACCTGCTCAGACTGCGCGGCGACCTGCAGAACCTGATGGCCGCAGCCCTGGCTGCCGGCGACGAGGCGATGAACCGGACCAGCGACCAGTACATCATCTCCGGCGAACGCAACCTGCTGGAGGTTGAGGAACTCTCTTCGAACATGAAACGCCTGCGCGAACTGTTCGACCTCTTCGAACAGCGTACGGCGCTGATGCAGCTGCTCGACGTCTCGCACCGCGCCGATGGCATCCAGGTCTTCATCGGCGGCGAATCGGGGCTGGCTCCCCTCGACGAATGCAGCGTCATCACCGCGCCCTACGAAGTCGACGGCCAGATCGTCGGATCGGTCGGCGTCATCGGCCCGACGCGCATGGCCTACGAGCGCGTGATCCCGATTGTCGACATCACGGCCAAACTGCTTTCCTCCGCCCTCACCTACCAGACCAATTCCTGATGCCGCGCCTGTTGCCCGAACCGCCGAGGAATCCTGCAGCGCACGGAAAAACCGCCGTCCTGCTGATCAATTTGGGAACGCCCGACGAACCGACGGCACCCGCCGTTCGCCGCTATCTCAGGGAATTCCTCTCTGACCCGCGCGTCGTGGAAATTCCCCGGCTCCTCTGGTGGCCGGTGCTCAACGGCATCATCCTCAGCGTACGGCCGAAGCAATCCGCCGAGAAATACGCCGCGATCTGGACGACCGAAGGTTCTCCGCTGAAAGTTCACACCGAAAAACAGGTCAAGCTGCTGCGCGGTTTTCTCGGGCAGTCGGGACATGCGCTCCATGTCGACTACGCCATGCGGTATGGCCAGCCGTCGATTCCGGCGACGCTATCCCGGCTCAAGGCCGCAGGATTCACCCGCATCCTGCTGTTGCCGCTGTACCCGCAATATTCTTCAAGCACGACCGCCACCGCGTTCGACCGCGCCTTCGCCTGGGCCGGATCATTACGCAACCAGCCGGAACTGCGCATGGTGCGCGATTTCCATGACAACCCGGACTATATCGAAGCGCTGGCCGCCAGCGTCCGCCAGCACTGGATGACGAATGGACAACCCGATGCGTCGTACCGGCTGGTCATGAGTTTTCACGGCATTCCGCGCAAATCCGTCGAGCAGGGAGATCCCTACGGCGAGGAATGCCAGGCCACCGGCCGCCTGCTCGCCCAGGCGCTGAATCTTGGTGCAGACAGTTACTGCATTTGTTTCCAGTCACGCTTCGGCCCGGCCGAATGGCTGCAGCCTTACACGGCCGCCACGCTGGAGAAGCTCGGTCAACAGGGAGTACAACGGGTCGATGTAATCTGCCCCGGTTTCCCGTCCGACTGCCTGGAAACACTCGAAGAAATCGCCATGGAAGGAAAATCGACCTTCCAGACGGCCGGCGGCAAGGAATTCTTCTACATCCCCTGCCTCAACGAGCGCGACGACTGGATCCGGACCTTGGAGAAACTGGTGCTGCAGCACATGCAGGGCTGGCCCGTCCGATAATCCAGGAAACCAGGAACAATTAATAGGCAGTGAGAGATTTTGCCCTGCATCGCCCTTGCAAGAGCAAACAAAATCACCCTCCGTCAAACGCCTGCCAGCCAAGCTCAAAATAATCGTAGCCTGCCCTTTATTGCCGCCCGATGAGCAACACAAAAAAACAAAAATGAAACAACATTCCAAAAATTTCTTGACACGGCCGGCATAGACTTTATTCTTAATTTTATCGGTCAGAGAGCTTTCCCTCAGCCGAAAAATGGAACATTTCATGACCTCGTGGACGGACGTTCTCAAGGTGTGCCGCCCCAAAGGTCCAATTCAACAAGAGGGGGATAATCCGTGAAGAAGATTGCACTCGCTATTTTGCTGGCTTTCGGCGTCGCCGGCGCCCAGGCCGCGGTCGAACTCAAACTCGGCCATTTTGCTTCGGACACGCATCCGTGCGGCATCGCCGCCAAGGAATTCAAGGCCAACGTCGAGAAGCGAACGAACGGTGAGGTCAAGATCTCGCTGTTCGGCAACAACGCGCTGGGGTCGCCCCCCGAGGTTCTCGAACAGGTCATGCTGGGCGCCGTGGACATGAGCCTGTCAGGCCAGGACCAGTTGGCCAAGCACCTGCCTTTCTATGACGTAATCAGCACGCCGTTTGCCTTCAAGGACTACGCGATGGCCGACAAGGTCATCGACGGCGACTTCAAGGCCTGGGCGGCGCCGGAATTGCTGAAAAAGGGACTGGTCCACCTGTCCGACTGGGAATGGGGTTTCCGCCAGCTGACCAACTCCAAGAAACCGATTCTCACCCCGGCCGACATGAAGGGGATGAAAATCCGCACACCGCCGGCTTTCGCCTACCAGGCCTTTGTCGAGGCAGCGGGCGGTAACGCTCAGACAATCGCCTTTGCCGAACTCGTCATGGCGATGAAACAGGGCGTGGTGGACGGTCAGGAAAACCCGATCGGCACGATCTACGACCTCAAGCTCTACGAAACCCAGAAGTACATGTCCATCCTGAACTACACCTACAGTTCGATGGTGCACATCATCACCAAGAAGAGTTGGGACAAGCTGACCCCCGAGCAGCAGAAAATTGTGGCCGAAGAATCTGCAGCCGCCGCGAAACATGCGCGCAAGCTGCTGCGCGACAATGAAACGACGCAGTTGAAGGATCTCGAAACGACCAAGGGAATCATCGTTTCGCGCCCCGATCTCGCGCCGTGGAAAGCGGCCATGGGACCGGCCTGGGAAAAGGTCAAGGCGCGCGTGGGAGCGGATAACTTCAAGCGCTTCATGGACATTGTCGAGAAAAGCAGCAGGTAAGCCTGCTGTCAGAAAAGCGGGATAACCAGACGGTTTCCCGCTTTTTTCATAGGACAAGCCACCCGACAACCTGACGCCCCGCCAGGGGAAATCAACGCTCAGAGGTTTCCATGCTCACGCTTTCGATATTCGTCGTGCTGTTGCTCCTGCTGGTCATCGACGTGCCCATCGTCGTCGCCATCGGGCTGACGGCCGTACTCTTTTTTGTGGGGCAAGGGCAGGCCAGCCTGCTGGCCATGCTGCCGCAGCGCATGTATTCCGGCACCACCGGATTCACCCTGCTGGCCATTCCCTTTTTCATTCTTGCCGGCAACCTGATGAATGTCGGCGGAACAACACAGCGCATCTTCCGTTTTGCCCGCGCCCTCGTCGGGCATGTGCCAGGTGGCCTCGGGCAAGTCAGCGTGGTCTCGTCGATGATCTTCTCCGGCATGTCCGGCTCGGCCGTCGCGGATGCCGCCGGACTCGGACAGATCCAGCACCGCGCCATGGTCGATGCTGGCTACAAGCCGACCATTTCCGCCGCCATCGTGGCCGGCGCCTCAACCATCGGCCCGGTCATTCCGCCATCGATCCCCTTCGTGCTCTTTGGCGCGATCACCTCGGTTTCCGTCGCCCGCCTCTTCCTCGCCGGAGCAGTCCCCGGCGTCATCATGGGCCTGGGCATGATGCTCGCGATCTGGCTGATGGCCGGCTCACGCGGCCTGCCGAAAGACCGGCGGGCCAACCTGCGCGAAATCGCACTCAGCTTCAAGGCGGCATTCTGGCCGCTGCTGGCACCCTTCATCATCATCGGCGGCATCACGACGGGATTTTTCACCCCCACGGAGGCTTCGGTGATCGTCTCGCTATACGCGCTGGCGCTCGGTTTCTGCTACCGCGATCTCAAGGTCAAGGATCTCCCCGGAATCCTGTTCACTTCGCTCAAGCAGACCTGCGGCCTGATGTTCATCATGGCGGCGGCGAACTTCTTCGGCTGGTTCACCCTGTTCGAGCGCATCCCCGATGCGCTGATCACACAACTGACAGCCATGGGCGCCACGCCGGTGGCGTTCATGTGGATCGTGATCGCCATCATCCTGGTGCTCGGTTGCTTCCTCGACGGCAATGCGATCTTCCTCATCACGCTGCCCATCTTCATGAAGATCTGCCCCTTGTTCAACATCGACATGGTCAACTTCGGCGTCGTGATGACCCTGCTAATCATGATCGGCAACCTGACACCACCCGTTGGCATGTGCCTTTTCGCGGTGGAGAGTTTTGCCCGGGTCGGCATCTGGAAACTGGCGGCCGAGTGCATGCCTTACCTGATCGCCATCCTGGCCGTGACCATCCTGTGCGCCTTCGTCCCGGAAATCGCGCTCTGGCTACCCAACTACGTCATGGGTCCGGTGAACTGACCCACAAGGAATCAGCGATGAAAAACAATCTGTTCAATCTGTGGAATCGTTTTGACAAGGGACTGATGCTGGTCCTGGAATGGTTCTGCATCGCTCTGTTTGCAGCCATCACCGTGATCATGACGCTCAACATCGTCGTGCGTTTCGTGCCGATCATGTCGATGCACTGGTTTGACGAGATTCTGGAATTGCTCTACGGCGCCCTCATTTTCTACGGCTCCGCAGCCCTGTGGGTCGTGCACGGACATTTCAGCGTCGGCGACTGGATTTCGAAGCATATCGACAGCATTCCCGGCCGCCTCGTCTACCGGTTTATTGTGGAGTTGATGTCGCTCGTCTTCATGGCGGTATTCTTCTGGTATTCACTGGAACTCTTCCTGCATACCGAGGAACAGACAACAGCCTTCGCCCTGTCGAAGAAATGGCTTTACGCCTGCATGCCGATCACGTCGGCCATCATGGTGATCTACAGCATCAAGAACATGTATTTCGAGCTGGCGAGAATTGTGAATCCTGAACTGGCGCCAGAAGCCTGCGAGGAAATCCAGAAGCATTGAGGCTGCAGCAGCTGAGTCCTGCTGCGAATCAACTCCTTGCCCGAGAAATATCACGCGCCGTTCATCTTGTTCATCCGATTCATATACGGGCTACACATTGCCGTCCCATTGATCATCGGCATGGAAGAAGAATCGACCTTCCAGAGGTGCGGGGCAAGGAATTTTTACATCCCTTGCCTCAACGAGCGCGACGACTGGATCCGGACCAGGCATTCGCCAGACAGAGCGAAAGCAAATGACGCAAAATCACAACACATCAAGCCATTTCCCGTCTACAGCAATATTGATTCGCTTGGTGCCAGCACGCCGGGATTATAAGATTCGCCACTGTTTGACGCCTTCCGTCCGCACCTCTTACAACGGATTCCTTTATCCACAGAAAGACTTAACATGATCAAAAAACTGATTCCCGCCGTCGCAGTTTTGGCTGCGATGGGTTCCGCTCACGCCGATCTGAACTTCTACGGCCTGGGCGATCTGAGTTACGGCAAGAACGAGCTTGTTGACGACAAGGGAGCCCGTTTCCACTCCGGCGGTGATAACGGCAGTGGCGGTGGCGGCAGCCAGGGCAACTCAACCTCCCGTATCGGCCTGAAGGGCGACATGGATATTGGCAATGGGCTCAAGGCCAAGTTCGCCCTTGAAAGTGCAGAAATCGACCGCGACCTGCGTATCGGCAAAGATTCCAAGGCATTGTTCAATCGCCAAGCCTGGATTGGCCTTTCCGGGGATTTCGGTGAAGCACGCTTCGGCCGGCAGGAATCCATCCCCTTCCATACCATGGTCGGCTATGACTTCAACGGTGCGTCCAACGCCGCCACGGCGCTAGGCAACGCCACGGTCGCGCCTTGGCTGCGTGGTCGCCAGACCCAGTCGCTGCAATATATTTCACCCACCTTTGGCGGTGGACTGAAGGCGCAGGTCGGCTTCGCCGCGAAGGAAGACGGCGTAGACGATGCCAAGTCGAGCACTTCGGCCGCCCTGACCTATACGGCCGGCAAATTCGCCGCCACGGTGACTGGCGAAACCAAGCGCGCGGATACGGGCTTTTACGACTCAGATTTCGCCGCAGTGGCGGGCAGTTACGATTTCGGAGTCGTCAAGGTCATGGCCGGCTATGCCGATGGCGGATCCGATCGCAGAGGAACAAGCCTCGGTATCGTCGCGCCGGTGGCCGGTTTCAACATCGGCATGATGTACGGCAAAAACCGCGACACCAAGGACGAAGCTATCGAGTTCTTCGTCAACCGCGAAATCTTCAAGAACACCTACGCCTACGTTGACTACGGCCACGTTGATTTCAACAGCGCCCCTTCGAAAAAGGCCTACGCCGTGGGCGTGATCTATGTTTTTGACTTCCCGCTCATGGGTCGTTAATCGCATCAATGCATGACATGAAGCCCGCCGGATAAAACCGGCGGGCTTTTTCATTGGCCCCGGGGTAAGACCGCAGACCGTCGAGACCGTCTTCCCATAGCAAGAAACCGCCACCGTAGGTCAATGGATCTCCCGGACATCCGCGTAGTAAGCAACAGTTCCCAGGATCGGCGTTTGCACCTTCGGGTTTCCCAAAAACTCAAAAAACCGCTCAAGACTTCCCCCTTCCTTTCCGTTAACCCTTTACACCGTTTTACCGCCGGATACGGAAAGGCCGCCATGAGAATCGCCAGTTCAACCCTTCAGCTGGAATCCAGCCACAGCAAGCAGCAGCACCATGAAATCTCGGAATCGTTGCGCATGTGGGTCGGCGACCGCCGCCCGGACTTCGAAGGCAACGGACGGGCCAACCGCCTGCCGGAAGCCGCCGCGGAACGCGTTCACATCTCCGACGCCGGACGGGCCGCCGCCGCACAATCCGGCCAGGCTTCCGCCGTCAAGGAAAGCCTGGATGCAGCGGAAAACGACCCGATTCTGCGCATGATCCGCAAGCTTCTGGCCCTGCTCACAGGAAAGGAAGTCCGCGTTTTCGACGCCAGCGAACTGCAAAACAATCCAAGCGCTTCCGCCCCGGCCCAGGCAGGACAGGCTCAAGGTCAGGGGCAGGCACAGCCTGCCGGCTATGGCGTCGAATACGACTACCACGAGACTTACAGCGAAGTCGAACAGACGACGTTTGACGCCAGCGGCACTGTAAACACGGCGGACGGCCGTGAAATCAACTTCAATCTGTCGTTATCCATGGCGCGCAGTTACTACACCCAGACGGACATCAGCCTGCGGCTGGGCGACGCCCGGCAGAAAAGCGACCCCCTGGTGATCAATTTCTCCGGCAATGCGGCGCAACTGACCGACCAGCGCTTTGCCTTCGACCTCAATTCCGACGGAACGGCCAGCGAGCAGATCAATTTCGTGACCGGCGGCAGCGGTTTCCTGGCGTTCGACCGCAATGGCGACGGCGTGATCAACAACGGCTCGGAACTGTTCGGCACGAAAACCGGTGACGGTTTTGCCGAACTGGCTTTACTCGACGCCGACAATAACGGCTGGATCGACGAGAACGATGCCTCCTATGCACAGCTGTCGGTATGGACCAGGGACAGCACGGGCACGGACACCCTGTCGTCACTCCAGGAAACCAACGTCGGCGCCATCAGCCTCGCCCGTGTCTCCACGCCCTTCGAGATCAAGGACGAGAGCAATGCCCTGCAGGGCGAAGTACGTGCCAGCGGCGTCTATCTGCAGGAAAGCGGCGGAGTCGGCAGCATCCAGCAGATCGATCTGACGGTTTGAATGGGAAAAACGTGATTAACCACAACGAACACAATGGGCACAACGCAGAATCGAGAAAAAACCCTTAAATCATCCCAAAACCCTCAGTTCGAACCACGGAGAACACGGAGGGCACGGAGAAATACTGGAAATTCATGAATAGTTGCCTTCACCCGTTGGGTGAGCCTTCATCTCATGGCAACACTTTGTTTTTCTCCGTGTTCTCTGTGTTCTCTGTGGTTAACTGCTTTTTCAAGGTTAAATCATTGCCTAGTGGAAAAAAGCCCTTTTCCTTTCTTTGTTTCTCGTTGTGTTCGTTGTGCCCGTTGTGGTTAACCTGCTTTTTATACTTTTTACCCGTTGAGTACCCGCAAGATCTCCCGCCCGTAGGCTTCCAGCTTCTTCGCCCCGACACCGCCGATTTCGGCCAGTGCGTCCAGCGTATCCGGGACTTCCTTGGCCATTTCGGCCAGCGTCGCATCGTGGAAGACGACATAGGCCGGCAGGTTGTGCTCGCGCGCGATTTCCGCCCGCCACGCCTTGAGCGCCTCGAAGCGCGCCAATTCCTCGTCATCCATCGACAACTGAGAGCGCTTGCTCCGGCCGCGCGATTCGCCATGGCCGCGCTTCGTCTTCCCGGCGCTCCGGGTTGGCTGGCGCAGGAACAGCTGCACCTCGCCGCGCAGGACGCTGCGGGCGCTGGCCGTCAGTTCCAACGTGCTGAATTCCCCTTCGACCTGCAGGTAGCCAAGCGCAATCAGCTGGCGCAGGACCGCGCGCCATTGAGCCTCGGCGAGGTCGCCGCCGATGCCGAAGGTGCTCAGGCGCTCATGCCCGTACTGTTCGACTTTCTCGGTTTTCTTCCCGCGCAGCACGTCGATCAGGTGCACCGCGCCAAAACGCTGGCCGCCCCCCTGATGGAAACGATAGACGCATGACAGGGCCTTGCGCGCCGCCTCCGTGGCATCCCAGGTCTGCGGCGGGTGCAGGCAGTTGTCGCAGACGTTCTGTGATGAGACGCAGGGCGCGCTTTCCTCGCCGAAGTAACCAAGCAACCGAACCCGCCGGCAGTCGTGAGCTTCGGCCAGCGACAACAGCGCATCGAGCTTGCCGCGCTGGCTGCGCTTGAAGGTTTCGTCGGCCGGGCTTTCGTCGATCATGCGCCGCTGGTTGACCACGTCGGCCAGGCCGTAGGCCATCCAGGCATCGGCCGGCAAGCCGTCGCGCCCGGCGCGGCCCGTTTCCTGATAGTAACTTTCGATGTTCTTGGGCAGGTCGAGGTGCGCGACAAAGCGCACGTCCGGCTTGTCGATGCCCATGCCGAAAGCGATGGTGGCGACCATCACGACGCCTTCCTCGCGCAGAAAACGGTCCTGATTGCGTCGCCGAAAGTCGGCTTCCAGCCCGGCATGATAGGGCAACGCAGGAATGCCCTCCCCTGCCAGCCAGGCCGCCGTCTCCTCGACCTTCTTGCGCGACAGGCAATAAACGATGCCGGCGTCGCCGCTGTGCTCCTCGCGGATGAATTCGAGCAATTGCCTCCGCGTATCGCCCTTTTCGACAACCGTGTAGCGGATGTTCGGCCGGTCGAAGCTGCTGATGAATACCCGCGCGTCTCCGAGATCCAGCCGTTCGATGATGTCGGCGCGTGTCAGATCGTCGGCCGTGGCCGTCAGGGCAATGCGCGGCACGCCGGGATAGCGTTCGTGCAGCACGTTGAGCGCCAAGTAATCCTCGCGGAAGTCGTGTCCCCACTGGCTGACGCAATGCGCCTCGTCAATGGCGAACAGGCTGAGCAGCCCGCGCTCGTGCAGGGCATCGAACTGACCGAGCATGCGCGGCGTGGTCAAGCGCTCGGGGGCAACGTAGAGCATGACCAACCGGCCGCTCATCATCTCGCGCTCGATGCGCTGCACTTCATCGAAGGACAGTGTCGAATTCAGAAAGGCGGCATGCACCCCGGCTTCTTCCAGCGCGCCGACCTGGTCGTGCATCAAGGCAATCAGCGGACTGACCACGACGGCAACACCGCGCCCGGAACGATGCCGGGCAATCGCGGGAATCTGATAGCACAGGCTCTTGCCGCCGCCAGTCGGCATCAGCACCAGCGAATCGCCACCTGCGATCAGATGCCGGACGATCTCCGCCTGCGCACCGCGAAAGGCAGTGTAACCAAAAACGTCATGAAGAATGGCAGAGGGGGAATCAGGAACGGAATGCTTCACGGGAACTGCACAAACAGAGAAAGGAGGCGATGGTAAACGATATTGCCCCGCCTTTCGCAGTGTTCGCCATGGTCAAATTGCTGAAAACCTCAATGAACCACGAAGGTCACGAAGAACACGAAGAGAATCAGTTGCCTGATCGGCCAGGGCCGATTCGCCCGGCGGGTGCATCAATAATCTGCCGGAATATCTTGTTTTTCTGATGAATTTCGTGGTTCAACCGCGTTTTCCGGGATGCTCCCGAACCATCAAGGCGGCGCGAGTTCCAGGTCACAGGCGGCGGCCCGGCCCTGCACGGCAGGCAGCCCGGATTTGGCCAGCGCCTTGTTGGCCGCGCGCATGCGCGTCAGCACCTTGGCCATCAGAGTTTTCCGGAAGCGTTCGAGCAATTCGTCGGAACTGAGGTCCAGGGCGGCACTGTTGATCTCCAGGAACAGGGTCGGCTCCAGGGTAACCACGGTCGCCGAGCGTTTCGTGTCGTCCGGATGCAGATAGGTCATTTCGCCGACCACTTCGCCGGAACCCAGCCGGCACAAGGATTTGCCTTCGATGGATATCTCCACGAAGCCATCGACGATCACGCCGAAGATGCGGTTGTTGTCGCCTTCCCGGATCAGCACCACCTTGTCCGACACCTCTCGCCAGACGCTGATGCGCAGGACTTCCCACAGCTCGATGTCCTCGAAGTCCTTGAAGAATTCCAGGCCGCGCAGGCGTTCGAAATGCTCCGAGTCCTGCTGCGTGTCGGCCTCGTCGGCCATCTGGTAACGAACGGTCGACAAATCCTTGGCGAATTCCGCGCCGTTGCGGTACCGGTTATAGAGATCCTTTTCCAGCGCCTTCTTCAGGATCGGTTCCAGCCCAGCCGGCAGGTTGGGGTTGAGCGCGCATACCGACGGCGCATCCATATTGACGATCTTGTAGATCAGCGCGCCCTGATTGCCGGCGCGGAAAGGCAGGCGTCCGGTCAACAGCTGGAAAAGCAGTACCCCCAGCGAATACAGGTCGGTTTTCTGGTTGAGCGGGTAATTCTTGACCTGCTCGGGCGACATGTAGGCCGGCGATCCGACCCCCATGATGAACGTCGAATCCCGGTTCATGTCCTTGTGCAGATTCAGGGCCAGGCCAAAATCGGTGATCTTCGGATTATCCTCGGCGTCGATCAGGATGTTGGCCGGCTTGATGTCCCGATGCACCACGCCCTGCCGGAAGGCATAGTCCAGCGCCAGGCAGCATTTGAAAATGATGCCGATGGCCCGATGCATCGGCAACAGACGGTTGATCGCGCAATAATGATCGAGCGCCTGGCCCTCGATGTACTCCATGGCGATGTAGGCCTGATCGGCTTCGATCTGCGCATCGTAGATCCTGACGATGTTCGGGTGCTCCAGGCGCCGTCCGATCGAACTTTCAGTCTGGTACAGCTTGCGCAGCCGTCGGGACATCGCGGCATTTTCTCCGCCGAAGCGGATCAGCTTGACCGCCACCTCCTGGCCGCTGTCCGGATCGCGCGCCAGATAGACCACGGCGGTCGCGCCCTTCCCCAGCGTGCGAATGATTTCGTACTTGCCAATCTTTTCCATGCCGATTGCACCGAATACTGATTCATGCAGCGCATGAGGATAGCTCAATGCTGCCAAATAAACATGAAAAAAGAACTTGAAATGCCGGACTTCGTCCCAAGTTAGTCTGGGTTTTCCGGGAGACACTTAACCATGCAAGAGCTAGAGAAAGACACGACACCCCCTGACACCCTTGGCGAGACCGCGCCGGAAACGGCCGGAAACGAAGCTGACGAAGCGGTCGACAGCACGCCCAGCCTCGAGGAAATGATCCGCCAGGCGGAACTGAAGGCCGAAGAGCACCACGATGCCTGGCTGCGCGCCAAGGCCGAGACCGAAAACGTCCGCCGCCGCGCGCAGGAAGACATCGCCAAGGCCTCGAAATTTGCCATCGAACGTTTTGCCGGCGACCTGCTGGCCGTCAAGGACAGCCTTGAAGCCGCATTGACCACCGAAACGCCGAGCGTGGACAGCTTCAAATCGGGCACCGAACTGACGTTGAAGCAGCTTGTGGCCGCTTTCGAGAAATCCGGCCTCAAGGAAGTCAATCCGGTCGGCGAGAAATTCGATCCGAATTTCCATCAGGCCATCAGCATGATCGAAGCCGAACAGGAGCCAAACACGGTCGTCACCGTGCTGCAAAAAGGCTATCTGATAGCCGAACGCGTGCTGCGGCCGGCGCTGGTCATCGTGGCCAAACCCAAGGCTTGAAAAGAAGATAACGAGCCCCACCTAGGACTCAACCCGACATTTTTCGGTATTCACTAATAAATTAAAGGATTCTGACATGGGCAAAATCATTGGCATTGACCTTGGCACGACCAACTCCTGCGTCGCCGTGATGGAAGGCGGCAAGCCGAAGGTCATCGAAAACTCCGAAGGTGCGCGCACCACGCCGTCGATCGTCGCCTACGCCGAAGACGGGGAAATCCTGTGCGGCGCGCCGGCCAAGCGCCAGGCCGTGACCAACCCGCACAACACCCTGTTCGCGGTGAAGCGCCTGATCGGCCGCCGCTTTGAAGAAAAGGAAGTGCAGAAGGACATCTCGCTGATGCCTTTCAAGATTCTCAAGGCCGACAACGGCGACGCCTGGGTCGAAGCCCGCGGCAGCAAGATCGCGCCGCCGCAGGTTTCCGCCGAAGTGTTGCGCAAGATGAAGAAAACCGCCGAAGACTACCTCGGCGAGGAAGTCACCGAAGCCGTGATCACCGTGCCGGCCTACTTCAACGACAGCCAGCGCCAGGCCACCAAGGACGCCGGCCGCATCGCCGGTCTCGAAGTCAAGCGCATCATCAACGAGCCGACTGCGGCCGCGCTGGCCTTCGGCATGGACAAGAAACAGGGCGACAAGAAAATCGCCGTGTATGACCTGGGCGGCGGCACGTTCGACATCTCGATCATCGAAATCGCCGAAATCGACGGAGAACACCAGTTCGAAGTGCTGTCCACCAACGGCGACACTTTCCTGGGCGGCGAGGACTTCGACCAGCGCATGATCGACTACATCATCGACGAATTCAAGAAGGAGTCCGGTGTCAACCTGAAATCCGACGTCCTGGCGTTGCAACGTCTTAAAGACGCAGCCGAAAAAGCCAAGATCGAACTCTCGTCGAGCCAGCAGACCGAAATCAACCTGCCGTACATCACGGCTGACGCCTCCGGTCCGAAGCACCTGGCGCTGAAGATCACCCGCGCCAAGCTCGAATCGCTGGTCGACGATCTCATCGAACGCACCATCGAACCTTGCCGCATCGCACTCAAGGATGCCGGCTGCAAGCCCGGCGACATCGATGACGTGATCCTGGTCGGCGGTCAGACGCGCATGCCCAAGGTGCAGGACAAGGTCAAGGAATTCTTCGGCCAGGAACCGCGCCGCGACGTTAACCCGGACGAAGCCGTCGCCGTCGGCGCAGCCATCCAGGGCGGCGTGCTGCAAGGCGAAGTCAAGGACGTGCTGCTGCTCGACGTCACCCCGCTCTCGCTGGGCATCGAGACGCTCGGTGGCGTGATGACCAAGCTGATCAAGAAGAACACCACGATCCCGACCAAGGCATCGCAGGTGTTCTCGACCGCCGACGACAACCAGTCGGCCGTTACCATCCACGTGCTGCAGGGCGAGCGCGAAATGGCTTCCGGCAACAAGAGCCTCGGCCAGTTCAACCTCTCCGACATCCCGCCGGCACCGCGCGGCATGCCGCAGATCGAAGTCACCTTCGACATCGACGCCAACGGCATCCTGCACGT
>CAZLXL010000009.1:0-167586 GCA_964563685.1 uncultured Propionivibrio sp. | reverse complement strand
GTAGTGACGCGCGAGCCGGGTGCAACTGCACTCGATCGTCGCATACCGTTACTGATCGCCGACGGTAGTCTCGAATCGGCGGCCGGAATGAATCTTGGCGTGGAGGCATCGCGTCTGATGGTCTGCGGCAATCCGGAAATGACGCGCGAACTGCGCCTGTTGCTCGGCGCGCGCGGTTTTCTTACAAGTCGTCGTGGCGTGCCGGGCCAGATGGCTTTCGAGAAGTACTGGTAATCCCCAAACGGCAATTTCCCACCCTCCACGGAAAGCAACTCGCGCTCCCTCCAATTCATTCTTCGATTAAATGCAACCCGAAAGGAAATCCAACATGCACAACACCCGCAAGCTCTGGACGTGGCTCGCAGTCATTTGCGTGCTGTCGTTCTCAGTCCTCGGTTGGGTCGGCACCGAGATTTATCTCAATGCGCCGCCGATTCCCAAGTCCGTGATCAGCAGCAAGGGCGACATTCTGTTCTCTGAAGGACAGGTCGATCGCGGTCAGGAAGCCTGGCGCGCGGCCGGCGGCCAGCAACTCGGAACAGTCTGGGGGCACGGCAGTTATCTGGCTCCCGACTGGTCCGCGGACTGGTTGCACCGCGAAGCGATCGCTCTGCGGGAAATCCGGGCCCGGCGAGATTTCGGTGCGGCCTACAAGGACCTGCAGTCAGGGCAGCAAGCGCAGCTTGATGCGAATTTGAAAATCGAGATGCGACGCAATAGCTATGATCCGGAGACCGGGGCGATTGCCCTTTCGCCCGAACGTGCGGAAGCAGTAAAGGAAGTCGCAGCTCATTATATCGGCCTGTTCGGCGGCGATCCTTCGCTCGACAAACTGCGCGAACAATATGCGATGCAGGCAGAATCATTGCGAGATCCGGCTGATCAGCAGGCACTGGCCGCGTTCTTTTTCTGGAGCGCGTGGTCGGCAACGACCGATCGTCCGGGCGAGGCAGGCCTCAGTTACACCAGCAACTGGCCGCACGAGCCGCTGGTAGGCAACACGCCGACAGCGAGCACCGGTATCTGGTCGATTGCCAGCGTGATCCTGCTGATTGCAGCTATCGGCGCCATGATTTTCTTTCACTCCTCGCGCAAGGAAGAAGATGATCCGGCGCCGCCGAAGGCTGACCCCCTGTTCAGCCTGAAGCCGACGCCGTCAATGCTGGCCACGCGCAAATACTTCTACGTGGTGATCGCGCTGATTCTGGCGCAGGTTGGCATGGGCGTGATCACCGCGCACTACGCGGTCGAGGGCCAGAGCTTCTTCGGCATTCCCATCGGCGAAATCCTGCCTTACACGGTGACGCGCACTATCCACACCCAGTTCGCGGTGCTGTGGATCGCCACCGCCTGGCTGGCCACCGGCCTGTACATCGCGCCGGCGATTTCCGGGGTCGAGCCGAAATTCCAGAAGCTCGGTGTCAATGTGCTGTTCTATGCCCTGCTGTTCATCGTCGCCGGTTCGACCGTTACCGGGTGGATCGGTACGCTGCAAAACACGGGCAACGAGTTCAGCTTCTGGATCGGTAACCAGGGTCTGGAGTTCACGAGCATGGGGCGTGTCTGGCAAATCCTGCTTTTCGTCGGGCTTCTGATCTGGGTCGTGTTGCTTGGGCGCGGGTTGATGCCGGCGCTGCGGAAGCCCTCGGAAAGCCGCGGACTGATTGCCATGGTCTTCCTTTCGGCCGTATGCATTGGCGGGTTCTATGCGACCTCGCTGACCTGGGGGCGGCACACGCACTACTCGATCGTCGAGTACTGGCGCTGGTGGTTGGTGCACCTGTGGGTCGAGGGGTTCTTCGAAGTCTTCGCCACGGCCGTCATCGCCCTGTTGTTCACCCGGCTTGGTCTGATTCGCGCGGCCTCCGCAAACAGCGCCATTGTGCTGGAAACCATTGTTTTCCTGTTCGGGGGCATCCTCGGTACGTTGCATCACCTGTATTTCACCGGCACGCCCACTTCGGTAATCGCCATCGGTGCCATGTTCTCGGCGCTTGAAGTCGTACCGCTGGCCATGATCGGCGTCGAGGCGTTCCGCAACTACCAGCGCGCCCGGGTTGCCCCGTGGGTGAGCGCCTACAAATGGCCGATCTTCTGCTTCATTGCCGTGGGCTTCTGGAACTTGGTCGGTGCCGGTCTGCTCGGTTTCTCCATCAACACGCCGATCGCTCTGTATTACATGCAGGGCATGAACATGACAGCCGCTCATGGCCACGCGGCTCTGTTTGGCGTCTATGGCATGCTCGGTATTGGCCTGATGCTGTTCTGTCTGCGCGGTCTGGCGAATCGCTTCGCCTGGTCCGATAAACTGCTCGGCGTGATGTTCTGGTCGGTCAACATCGGCCTGTCGATGATGGTCTTCATGTCCCTCGTGCCCGCAGGCATCTATCAGGCCTGGGCCAGTATCACGCAGGGGGTCTGGTTTGCCCGCTCGCCGGAATTCGTGCACTCGCACTTGATGGAACTTTTCGTCTGGCTGCGCGTGCCGGGAGATATTGTCTTCGCCGTCGGCGTGGTGGCCCTGGCGTTGTTTGCCTTGCGGCTATTAACCGGCGGCAAGCAGCGAGAACCGGCGCTTGATTCGGTCAATCCGCGGGACCGCGTCCTGAATCGCGGATGAACGTACCCGGACGGCTTCTCGAGAAGAATTGAGGAGCGTCAGGAAATCCCCAGCGCGTCCAGCCCGGAGGGCATGGGCGCGCTTGGCTATTAGGGCGTTACAAGATTTGATCCTCAAAGCGGTATAGTTTACGCATCTTAAAAATGCATCTTAAACATATTGACACCGCATTTCAGGAGTTTCCATGCGATTGACCAGCTTTACCGATTACACCTTGCGCGTGCTGATGTACTTGGCCCTGCGTCCTGACGAACTGGCGACCATTCCCGAGATTGCCCGGGCTTATGCCATTTCGGAGAACCACCTGATGAAGGTGGTACATCAATTATCCAAAAGCGGCCTGATCGAATCACTGCGTGGCAAGGGGGGCGGCATTCGCCTGGCACGGCCAGCGACTGATATCCGCCTGGGTGATGTCATCCGGCAGGCCGAAGGTGATGCGCCGATCGTGGAGTGTCTGGGGCTGGAACCCCTGTGCAACCTGAATCCCGCGTGCAAATTAAAAGGTGTGCTTGTCGACGCTTTTGCCGCGCTTTACGGCAAGCTTAACCAGTACACCCTGGCCGACATGGTGACCCAGCCGCAAGCCATGGCCAAACTTGTGCGTCTTGAATACCATGCATAGCGATGGATTGCATTTTTTTGCTTGTCACGCCTTGAAATTCTCCCTGGTCGCCCCTATTATTAGCACTCCTCAGACACGAGTGCTAATAATTTTGACTTGCAGATAAGGTATCTGCGGGCGCGTTGTTGGCAGTTGAAAAAATCTTGTGCTTTAACCAAGGAGAAAATGCATGAAAATCCGTCCTTTGCATGATCGCGTGATCGTCAAGCGCCTCGAAGAAGAACGTAAGACCGCTTCCGGCATTGTCATTCCCGACGCCGCCGCCGAAAAGCCCGATCAAGGGCAGATTCTTGCGGTTGGCCCCGGCAAGCGTGACGAGAACGGCAAGCATGTGACGCTGGACGTCAAGGTCGGTGACCGCATCCTGTTCGGCAAATATGCCGGCCAAACCGTCAAGGTGGATGGTGAAGAGCTGCTGGTCATGCGCGAAGAAGACATCATGGGCGTGGTCGAGGCCTGAGCGCAAAGCGCTGAAGCGTCCTACCCGATCCTATTTCCCACAGAATTCTCAGGAGTATCTCAATGGCTGCAAAAGACGTTAAATTTGGCGATTCCGCACGCACCCGCATGGTTGAGGGCGTGAACATCCTGGCTGATGCCGTTAAAGTCACCCTTGGCCCGAAAGGCCGCAACGTGGTTCTCGAGCGCTCGTTCGGCGCCCCGACCGTGACCAAGGATGGTGTTTCGGTCGCCAAGGAAATCGAACTGAAAGACAAGTTCATGAACATGGGCGCCCAGATGGTCAAGGAAGTTGCTTCCAAGACCTCCGACATCGCCGGTGACGGTACCACCACCGCAACCGTGCTGGCCCAGTCGATCGTCCGCGAAGGCATGAAATACGTTGCCGCCGGCATGAACCCAATGGACCTCAAGCGTGGCATCGACAAGGCTGTCGCCGCTACTGTTGATGCGCTGAAGACCCTGTCCAAGCCCTGCTCGACCAACAAGGAAATCGCCCAGGTCGGCTCGATCTCCGCCAACTCCGATTCCTCGATCGGCGACATCATCGCCGAGGCCATGGAAAAGGTCGGCAAGGAAGGTGTCATCACGGTTGAAGACGGCAAGTCGTTGAATAACGAACTCGAAGTCGTCGAAGGCATGCAGTTCGACCGCGGCTACCTGTCGCCCTACTTCATCAACAACCCGGACAAGCAGATCGCCATTCTGGAAAATCCGTATGTCCTGCTGTTCGACAAGAAGATCTCGAACATCCGCGACCTGCTGCCGGTACTCGAGCAAGTCGCCAAGGCTGGCCGTCCGCTGCTGATCATCGCCGAAGACGTCGAAGGCGAAGCGCTTGCCACTCTGGTGGTTAACAACATCCGCGGCATCCTGAAGACCTGCGCCGTCAAGGCTCCGGGCTTCGGCGACCGTCGCAAGGCCATGCTCGAAGACATCGCCATCCTGACCGGTGGCCAGGTCATTGCTGAAGAAGTCGGCCTGACACTCGAGAAGGCCACGCTGGCGGAGCTCGGCCAAGCCAAGCGTATCGAAGTCGGCAAGGAAAACACCACGATCATCGACGGCGCCGGTGTTGCCGCCAACATCGAAGCGCGCGTCAAGCAGATCCGCGCCCAGATCGAAGAGTCGACCTCCGACTACGACAAGGAAAAGCTGCAAGAACGCGTGGCCAAGCTGGCTGGCGGTGTTGCGCTGATCAAGGTCGGTGCCGCGACCGAAGTCGAAATGAAGGAGAAGAAGGCCCGCGTCGAAGACGCGCTGCATGCAACCCGTGCCGCGGTTGAAGAAGGTATCGTGGCTGGCGGCGGTGTCGCACTACTGCGTGCCCGTGCTCAACTTGGCAGCCTCAAGGGCGACAACCACGATCAGGAAGCCGGTATCAAGATCGTCTTGCGCGCCATCGAGCAGCCGCTGCGCGAAATTGTCGCCAATGCCGGTGACGAGCCGTCCGTCGTCGTCAATGCTGTGGTCAACGGCAAGGGCAACTACGGCTTCAACGCCGCGACCGGTGAGTACGGCGACATGGTCGAAATGGGCGTTCTCGACCCGACCAAGGTCACCCGCACCGCGCTGCAAAATGCCGCGTCGATCGCTGGCCTGATGCTGACCACCGACTGCATGGTCGCCGAACTGATTGAAGACAAACCGGCTCCGGCAATGCCTGGCGGTATGGGCGGCATGGGCGGTATGGGCGGTATGGACATGATGTAATTCTCCGGCCTTCTGGCCCGGGTTTGCCGCATGCAAAAGCTCCGCACGGAATATTCCCCTGCGGAGCTTTTTTATATTTGAAGACAAGGCGCGGCAAGCATCTCTGAAGTGAGAACAAGCTTTGACGCGGTGAAAACAAGTCGATATAATGCGCGGCTCATTGGCCAGTTAGCTCAGTTGGTAGAGCAGCGGATTGAAAATCCGCGTGTCCGTGGTTCGATTCCGCGACTGGCCACCAGAATTCTGCATCAAGATCAACGCCTTAGACGCCGTGTGCTCTAGGGCGTTTTTCTTTGTCTGTTCGCCCGAACACAAAACAAGCACGAAAGCGTGTTTCAGGCTTTGCGGGCAGTGGCTTCGTAATGCGAAGGCCGTAGGTTCGACTCCTATCCTTACCTGCGGCTCTTCGTCTTCCTGTCCCTCGGGAAAAGGCCCCGGCTGCGCAGCTCCAAGTACTCACCCATGAGTTCCTGCGGAGCGACGCCAAGCGCTTCCGCGAACTCTACCAACTCGACGGCGTCAATCCGGCGCTCCCCACGCTCGCACTTGGACACGAAGGTCTGCGTGTTGCCAAGGCGCTCGGCCAGTTCGACCTGCGACACGCCCACGCGCTTGCGAGCCGCCTTAAGGACGGACAGCAAGAGCTGGTAGTCGGTGTTGTGGGTCGATTGGGACATCGCGCAGTGACTCCAAGGTCAGTGCACGCTAAAGTCCGTGTTGGATTAGTCCAAAATCGACTATTTATCAGCGAGGATAGGTATGAAACGAACAGCGATTCTTCTATTGGTTGTCGCGACTCTAGCCGGATGTTCAACCACGTCGGGCACTGGCCCCAGGGTCAGCCAGAGTGGCTTTGACGGCGCTCGCATCGTCACCATCAACCCGCACGGTAACGCCTGCCGGTCGATGATCTGCACAGGCCTGGGTGCGCAGTGGAGCTCGAAGCATCCGACCGACTCTGTCCTGGTCGTCAGCCTCTTCAATGAGGTGAAGGCAATCGTCGGCGCGCAGCTCAATATCGACGGGCAGGTCTACGATCTGTCCAGCGCTCAACCCTTCACCAATTTCAGCGACTTCGGCGCGGCAACCAAGGAGTCGCGCAAGGGCTTTATCGTTCCGACCGACCTGATCCGCAAAATTGCGACGTCGCATCGGACGTGGCTGCGGGTGACCACCTTCGCCGGGAACTACGAGGATGCAGTTATCGACGGGCAGACCGACAGCAAGGCATACCACGCCCTCAGGCGCTTCCTAGTGTCGGTGGACCAAGGTTGATTCGGCTGGCTCGTTAAGGCGAGGGTAAAAACTCCGGCGTAGTGTGCGGCTGAAAATAGAAGATGTGGGACACCACTTTCTGCCGGTAGGCTGCATCCAGCGCGGCTGAAAAGCTCGCCACGTTCGCGGTGACCTGCTCCTTCCGCAGCAACCCGCGCCAGTGCGGCCGGTCATCGAGGGGCGATTCCCAGTTCAGAAGGCGGACGAGGGCCGTGTGGGCGAACTGCATTCCCTCGTGGCTGGCGATAAAGTGAAGGTGGACATGCGAGTCGGTGTGTTCCTCCTTCTCCTCCAAATCCCACGTTGTGAAGAGCGACTGGACCTCGCTATCGAGGTCTGTTCGACGATTGTTCTCGCGATCGGTGAAGGCTACGTCGTCGATGGTCATCGCCCACTGCTCGGTGTGGCCCTCGTCGGTCTTCTCGACGCCGAGCAGATTGTCCTTGCGGAAGCGTAGATGAATCCCCGCGCCGGCGCCGATCTTGTAGGCGACGTCGCCGGCCAAGACGCCAAGCAGGTTCTGCTGCATCGCCGTATTTAGCGTGATGTTGAAGTTCTTGGCGGCCTTCTTCATGTGTCGTACCTCGAACAGCATCCAGACACTGTGGAACTTCCACGCGACCAGTAGAGGCATGCCCACCAGCTCGGCGTAGTTCTGCAGGCGCTTCAGGTATTCGGGCTTGAACGACAGGAGCTTGTCGTTCTTCGACTTCACCTCGATCAGCACAGGGGACTTGCTAGTCTGGGTCGAGAACTTGGCCAGCAGGTCGGGCACTTGGAACTCCTGCTTGGAGGCTATGGGCACCTGGTGCTGGTCGAGCTTGTGCAGGAGCTGGCACTTCCCGAGCCAGGCGCACACGACCGAGAACTCATCCTCGACCGGCAGCCCAATGTCCAAGCGGCGAACCTGCTCGGCCACCGCAGCAGCATCTGCGTTATATCCCCGCTCTGCTAGGACGTCTTGGATGAGCCTCGGTAGGTCAGGCGGCGTGGCCTTCTTCTTGGGTTCTATCTCCACGATGCTTCCTCCGACGACAAAATCTAGAAGCATAGCCTCCAACTCGGACGGCATCAAAAAGATGCGGCGTGCGTCCTCCCAGACGCCTCTATGACCTCACCAGGTGGCCCGTACCGCGATCGGGCGCATCTGCCTTGGCGCTGAGCCACGCCGATCCGAATCGGCCTCCTGGGCTCGTCTGGAATTCGGGCATAACGTTGGTATCGCTGCGTGCGCCCCCATGGCAATATGTGAATCGTCGGCGCCAACAGCCGGCGTTCGGCCTTCGGCGGCCCAAACAGCCGAGACCCACCCCGGCACCGACTGACGGGGAGAATCGGGTCCATCTCTGCGACGCACAGCAGGCAGTCATTACCGCGGCACGGCCGCAACGACTGACCTGGAGCACCAGAGATGGCATACGAACCGAAGAAATTCACCCCCGCAGAGCTGGCAGAACTGCACGCCCTTCCCGACGAGGCGCTGCTCACCGCCCAGGAGGCTTCCGCCTTCCTGCGCCTCAAGTACAACACCCTGTCCTGGTACCGCTGCAACGGCGGCGGCCCCGCATTCGTCCGCGTCGGGCCGAAACTGATCCGCTACCGCCTGGGCGACCTGCGCGAGTACATGAAGGGGCAGCCGATGGGCGAAGGCGTCCAGCGCGCGGCCATGGCGATGCTCGCAGCCCGCACCGCCAAGGCGGAGGGCTGACCATGGACGCGACAAAAGAAAGCGCCCGCGGACAAGGCGGGCGC
Source organism: uncultured Propionivibrio sp. (assembly GCA_964563685.1). Lineage (GTDB taxonomy): Bacteria > Pseudomonadota > Gammaproteobacteria > Burkholderiales > Rhodocyclaceae > Propionivibrio. The sequence goes on along the minus strand of CAZLXL010000009.1, from coordinate 159,142 downwards.
AAGGAGACCTTCGAGATGGAGGTGGAACATGCAGAAGCTCACGAGAACAATCATGCCCCGGCCCAAGCTGGTCTTACGCCATCATTCGATGACGCCGAATTCCTGGCCCGCACCGGCCGCGACTTGATCCCCTTGCGGGATGGCAGCAAGGCACCGAGGGACAAGGACTGGCCGAACCATCGCTACGATCCCACCGCCGTGATTGCCGATGCACGTGCCTCCGCCGGAAACCTGGGTGTGCGCCTGTGCCCGACCGACCTGGTCGTCGACGTAGACCCGCGCAACGGGGGCGACAATTCGCTCCGCGCCTTGGTCGCCGACACTGGCTTGGACTTGGAGAAATGCCCGCACGTCCTCACCGGAGGCGGCGGCCACCACTTTTACCTTCGCAAGCCCGCCAACGTCGCAACTGTGGGCAAGCTGCCGCAGTATCCCGGCATCGACTTCAAGAAGCTGGGCGGACAGGTCGTTGCGCCTGGGGCCATTCACCCCGAGACCGGGCGCCGTTACGAGTCAGAGTTCTGGCTGCTTGGCCCCGACGAGACGCCCGACGCGCCGCAGGCGCTGCTCGATCTTCTACAGGTTCGCAGGTTCGAGATGCCCGAGGCGCTGGACGACGCCGACCGCTGGGGGGAGATCACGCCCGACCAGCTCGCGGCAGCACTGGCCGACCTTCCCACCGATGAGTTCGGGGAGGGAGCGCACGACGACTGGTTCCAGCTAATGTGCGCCTGTCATCACGCGACAGCTGGCGCGGGTCGTGAGGAGTTCATCGCCTGGAGCACCAGCGCCCCCGGTTACGAAGACCACGCCGAGAACATCGGCTACAGGTGGGACTCGCTGGCATCAGCAGCCGGCCGTAACGGCCGTCCGACGACCCTCCGGCACCTGTACCAGGTGCTGGGCCGCCACGGTATCGGCATCCCGCACCCGGCGCCCGAGCACGACTTCGAGCCTGTGGAGGTAGAGCCTGAACCCGTGCCGCCGGGGCCGCTGGGCGCCGTCGCCGAGGATTGGGTGTGGGTCGCGGACGCCTCGGTGTTTATCCGCCGCCACGACCTGAAGCGCTACCGGCCCGAGCAGTGGCGCTCCCTGTACGACTACCTGGTCGATGGCAACATCCTCAACAAGGTCTGGAACAGCCGCAACTTCGTCCGCAAGTTCGAGTCGCTGACCTACCTGCCTAAGGGTGCCGAGATGCCCGACGGCGAGCGCGGCGGTCGCTACAACATCTGGCGCCCGAGCGGGACTCGCCCTGCGCCCGGCGACGTGTCCTGGTTCCTGGAGCACATGGCCTATATCGTGCCCGACGAGCGCGAGCGTGAGGCCGTGCTCGACTATCTGGCCCACCTCGTCCAGCGTCCCGAGGACAAGATCCACTTTGCCCTCGTCATCCGCGGCGAGCAAGGCACCGGCAAGAGCGCCATCGGTGAGCTGATGCTCCGCATCATCGGCAGGAGCAACGTCACCAAGCCGAGCAATGACGAGTTGCTGGAGAAGTGGACGGGTTGGCAGGAAGGCGCCCAGCTTGCGATCGTTGAGGAGTTGATGACCCTCGGCCGCCTGGAGGTCACGAACCGGCTCAAGCCGCTCATCACGGACCCCACGCTGCGCATCCAGGAGAAGTACCAGACCACCTATACGATCGACAACCGCCTGAACCTGCTGTGCTTCACCAACCACCGCGACGCGATCAGGATCGAGGAGAGCGACCGCCGCTGGTTCATCGTGTTCTCTCCGGCCAAGGCCCGCGACCACGGCTACTACAAGCGCCTGTTCGCCCACCTGGACGGTGACGGACCCGCCAACGTGGCCCACTGGCTGCTGTCGCGCGACCTCTCGAAGTTCGACGCCAAGGGCCACGCGCCGGCGACGGCCGCGAAGGAGGAGATGCGCGAGTTGTCGATGGGTGAGGCCGAGGCCACCCTGTTGGCGATGTACCGCGACGGCGTCGAGCCCTTTGACTTCGATCTGGTCGCCGCCGAGGAAGTCGCCGACGCCCTGCCCGACAGGGTCAAGCGTCAGTCCAAGAACCTGCGGGCGACCGTCAAGAAGTTCCTGGAGGACGTGGTGGGCGCAGTGCGGCACACCCGCAACACCAGCACCCGCGGCTCGGCGGCCAACCTGCCCAAGTATTGGCTCTGGTCTCTGCGCGACCACGTTCGGTGGGCGGATGCTGGCCCCACCGAACGTGCCAAGGCGCACGCCGAGCATCGGGGACTGCTCGGAGATGACTTCGTGGGCGACTGAGTAAGACCGTAAGACCGCAGCAAACCGAGGGGGCTCATCGTGGCCCCCTCTTCATTTCTGCCGTAGTGGGCTGCAAGACCGGAGAGGAGCATCCCGAAGACCGACGATAAGACCGAGGCATCGGTCTTGCGAGGAAGCCTTGTGTGGCAAGGCTTTAGAGCATGTAAGACTGTAAGACCGATGCTTATTGAGAAAAGTTATGAAATCTATCCCGAGGCCAGGAAGTGAGTAGGTAAGGGTAAGGAATATAAAAAGGTTTTTCGGTATCGGTCTTACGGTCTTTCGGTCTTGCCCCGCAACGCAGGCCACGCCCCTGGCCGAGGTTCGGCGCCGCGAAGCGCCCCAGACCTCTCCCTCGCGCGCGTGGTTCCAGGCCGCCTAATCATCGATTCGAGGGCCGACGCCTCCCAAGTGGTTGATGCGCTTACCGAAACGATGGCGTGCCCGCGCGCATTAACACGGCACGATCAAGTTCAACACCATTTTTCGGGAGTCGGGCCGTGGCCGCCAAGAAGTTCACCCCCGAGGTGCAGGAGCTGTTCCTCCAGATACTGGAGGACACCGCGTCGCCGAAGCTGGCGGCCCAGGTGTGCGGCATCTCCCGCCGCCTCGCATTCGAGTACAAGCAGAACGACCTGGAGTTCCGCCGCCGCTGGGAACAGGCGATCGAGGTCGCCATGGACGCCCTGCTGGACGAGGCGTACCGCCGCGCCTGCATCGGCGTGGAGGAGCCCGTGATCTACCAGGGCCAACTGTCCATGACCCGCGACGACGTGACGGGCGAGGAGCGCCCGCTCACCGTCCGCAAGCACAGCGACCGCCTCCTGGAGGTCATGCTCAAGTTCCGCTACGGCGACCAGCTCGCCGACAGGCTGCGCGTCAAGGTCGAGGACACGGGCCTGGATGCTGACGCGCTGCTCAGGATGCCGAGCGAGGAGCGCAAGGCGCTGACCGAGCTCCTGGCGAAGTACAAGAGCAACCGCCGCGAGGAGGGCGACGATGAGTGAGAAGCTGACCGTGGCCGAGGCACTGGCCCGCGCCGAGATGATCGACCGCAGCCTGGACGCCTGGCAGGGCACCGCCCCGCAGGGCATCGCGGAGATGGGAGGGCGTGACGCCTTCGCAGACCGCTGCGAGATGGCCTGCTTCGGTCCCGTGCCGCGCCTGGACCACGACGAGTGGGAGCGGCTGAGCCTGGAGTACGAGGACAGGCGCGCGAACGGAAGCCTGAACCGTGGCGAGGGGTAACGGGTACGCGGTCGGCGTCGAGGTGGATGGGGTGCGATACCCCAGCGCCCGCGCCGCCGACCTCGCCCTGGGCCTTCCGCCCAACACGACGCGCCACCGCGCGCACTCGGAGCACTACCCGACCTGTCGCTGGCTGGGCGAGACACCCGGCTCCAGGCAGGCGATGACGTTCGAGGACAGGCTCGTCGGTAGGCCGCTGGCCGAGCCCGAGCGCTGGCCCTACGACGGAGGCGTGCGACGCGCCCCCGTGATGGACCCGAACTTCGACCCGCCCCGCCTGGTGCGGCGCGTCGGCTGGCTCCGCTGCATGGCCTGCGGACGCCCGCACTTCTCCGAGGACGTGGCCCGCGCCCGTCTGTGCTGCGCCTGCGGGGGCCTGGGCGGGCAGCCCATCGGCGCCGAACCAGACGGGGACCTCTGATTGGTTGTCGGGACGCCGACGACCGCAAGCCCCTGATCCGCAAGCCGCCGTGATGGCGGCAGCGACACTGGAACACGGCGTGGCAAACGTTGGCTCGCTCCGGGCCGCCCGCACGACACATTGACAGCATCCGGTCGCGCATTGGCGCGTGACCACCCGAAGGCTCGGGATGCGCTCGTGGAGGCGGCCGGAGGAGACCAACCTCACTGGAGCCAGAAGCCATGACCTTCCTCGCAGACGTACCCTTCCTCACGCCCGCCCAGATCGGCGAGCTCGCATCCTCCCTCGACGGCCTGCACGGCCGCGTCCTCAAGGCCATCGAGCGCCTGCAGAAGGACGTCGACGCCCGCAAGCATGAAATCGCCAACCGCTGGAAGCAGACCGGCGTCGGCATGGCCGACCGCGCCCGCTTCGCCGAGCATGAGACCCTGGCGGTCGTCCGCGACATCAAGGCCAACGCCGAGAAGGAGCTCGACGGTTACCTGAAGTCGGCGGGAGCACCCCACGCCCAGCTCATCGCGCAGCGTCGTTTCTACGACAGCCCGGCCAAGGTGCTGAGCCGCGCCGCCCTCGGCGACCCGAAGCGCACCGAGTACCTGAACCAGCTCGCCTACGCCGGCCCCGCAGAGCTGGGCCACATGGCGCAGGTCGCGGTGTCCTCCAAGAACGTGCCGCTGGCCGCCGCCGTGCTCTCCCTGCTCGACCGCATGCCCAGCAAGGACCGCCCGGTCGGTCCCGCCGGGCTGGCCCACGCCATGCGCCTGGACGAGTTCCTGAAGGTGCAGGAGTACATCAAGCTGGGCGATGCGCGCCTCCAGGGCATCCTGGTCGCCATCCGCACCTGGAAGCATGGGCGCTCCAACCCGCTCGACACCGTGCAGCTCGCCATGCGGGAGCGCGGCATCGACCGCGGCCTGATCGGGGGCGGCGATGACTAAGCAGCCCGCCTACGAGGCCAGCCACCCGGTAGCCGTCGCCCTCGGCGGCATGGTCCGCGCCCTGCGCAGCGGCTGCGACCTGCTCGACGGTCTGGCGGAGCAGGCCCGCCGCGTCGGCGTCGAGCCCTGGTCCGAGGACTTCGACGAGGCCGCGCGCCTCGTCGGCTACCACTACAGCCGCGCGTGGGACGCCTACGTCTCCCGCGAGGACCTCGCCCTGGCCGAGCGTCAGCCCTTCGCGTACATCCACTGAGTTTGGTGCCAGCGGCCGGGGTCGGAACAGAGGCCGAGGTGCCCCGGCCGTGCTTCGGAGGGTCGTCCCACAAGGACGACCCTTCTTTTTCATGCAGTTGCGCAGCGTCGCGCGCCGATCGACAGTCAGAGGGCAACTTTTTGAGGGGCCCCCGCTCCCGGAATCCCACGAACGCGACCTAATGCTCCCACGGACCAACCAAATAGGAGCAACGAGATGGCGCACAAATATCATGCAACCGCCCACGAGGCATTCGAGGCTAGGGCCGCCGAAGTCGAGGCTGCGCTCTATAGGCTGGCCGCCGCCGTGGGGGCCAAACGGGAGCGCGAAGCACGCGACCCCGCCAATTGGGGACACGCGGGCGACCTCGCCCACGTTGCCGGACTTCTGAATCAAGCACTCGCCTTCATCGGCGCGAAGGAGGACTGAACCATGGAACTGCAACAGATGAGCACCAAGTCCCTGCTGGCCCTGCACAACGCCATCGCCGACGTGCCGGCAGGACCTAAGACCTTCGCGACCAAGGCCAAGCTGATCGCGCGGATCGAGCAGATCGCGGCAGCCGGAAGCATCGACCTGGCCTCGTTCGGGCAAGGCGCAGAGCCTGAGGTGACCGAGCAGCGCGCACAGCCGCAGGCCGAGGCCACCGAGACGGCCGAGGCCCCGACAGAGAACGAGAAGAAATCCAGCGGCAAGGGCATCGGCCGCCTCGCCCGCGAGTTCCTGATGGACCCCGTCGGCTACCCACACGGCCTGATCGCGGAGATGGTCAATGCGCAGATCGAGGGGGCGCAGGCCACCGCCAAGAGCGTCAGGTGGTACGCCCACAACATGCGCAAGAAGGGCATCGAGGTCCCGCCCCGACAGAAGGTGCACGCCGCCGAGATGAACGAGGAGGAGTCGGCCGAGTGGCTGGCGACCGTGGCCGTGGTCGAGCACGCGCCGACCGATGAGGGCTGATTGTTGCCCGGACGTGTCATGAAAAAGGGCCACCGTCGAGGTGGCCCTTTCGTTTCATCGCCTTGGGCGCGATGGCGCCCCGATAGAGGATCAGGCAGCGCTCGGCCGCTTGAAAAGCGACAAGGCAGACTGGAAGCGGCTGGATAGGTGCTCAATGGACTTCCCGAAGTCCTGACCGAGCTTGAACAGCAGGGCGTCGTGCAGATTGTCCCGTGCGCGTCCGATCAAGTCCTCAGCCTGCTGTGCGGGGTCACTGCGCAGAGCCACGCTGCCGAAACCGGCCGCGTAGTCGGTCGAAGCGTGCAGGAGCCAATCGTTCCCGTAATGGTTCCGCAGCGCGACGTAAGCCTCAAGTGACGGGAAGGGGCAACCCTGGCCGAGCACAAAATCGCTGGGCTTGGTGTTGAGCGGGTCGTCGTAGGACTCGAATACGGCAGCAGAGCCGACCAGGTCCTCGCACGCCTGGAACAGATCGTCGGGATCGGTGATGCCCTGCTCGCTCATGATCTTCTCTGCCGCCAGGGCGCGGATACCAGACGCGAATTCAAGCTCCTTGCCCAGCAGGATCAGATGCTCACGGATGGTTTCAGTGGTATTGATGGTGTTCATGCTCGTAATCTCCAAAAAGTAGGTTGGTGGGACGCTCCCCCGAGGTGGCCTACCTCGGTGAGCGCCCCGTTCAGGTAGCGCGCTGGAGACAAGTTTCGCCGTCTGTCAAATGTGCGTCCACCAACGTTTGCAGGTGCTAAACGAACTCGCATTCATTGATTGACGCGGCTTCCGCAGGCGTAGTTGCGAGCCTCGGCGGCCACTGTCCTTCGGTCCATTCGAGGCCCAGCGCATCGAGCACATAGGCGCTGGCTCTCTCCTGATAGCCACGCAGGTGATCGAGGCTCGGGTGCAGATAGCCCATGGTCACGTTGTCCACCGCGTGGTTGAGTAGAAACTTCAACTCGGCGATGGGTACGCCGGATTGCAGCGCTAAGGTCGCATAGGTGTGCCGCAGAGCATGCCCCGTGAGGCCGTCCAACTCGTATTGCGCGACCTCCGAGACATGACCCGACTTCGAGTCGGCCGGAAACAGCCACGTGCTTTTCCGCTGAAGGCGTGGTGACTCGTGCTGACGGTGGCCGAGCAGGTCCGCAAGAGAACCCGATAGCGGCAGATTGAATGCACGGGCGGCGCCTCCCTTTGGCTTGGGGATATGCAGAAAACGCCCGTTCAAGTCCAAGTCGGAGATGCGCGCTTCGCATGCCGACGTGCGCCGCATTCCCGTCAAGATCATGAACAGGTGCAGATCGCGCCGCACGGGGTTTAGCGTAAGCACGGCCTTGCCCCACGCCTTGAGCTTGTCCGTGTTCGCATCCACTTTGCGGCGGCGCAGGCCATGGTAATCGACGTTGGCGCATGGGTTCGCGGGCAGGTCGGGGTGCTCACGGTGGCCACGGCTATAAACGGCCCGCAGAATGCGGAAAGTGCTGTCGGCACAGGTGGCGCCGTGCTTCTCGGTAATGCGGACGTGACGCTCGCGCACGCCTGCACGATCCGAGCCGATTTCGGCGAGCGGACGATCCAGCCAGTCGGACAGGTAGTGCCCGCAGTAGTAGCGGTAGTCTTCCACGGTGCGCGGCGACAGCGGGCGGGCGGCTAAGTGCAGTTCCAACGCCTCGCTCAAGGTGATGCCGCGAGCACGCGCCTTGCGGCGCTCTTCGTTCGGATTCGACCCTGAACGCATATCGACCAGCGTCTTGCGTGCGGTGTCTCTGGCCTGCTTTGCATCCATTGCCGGATGGTCGCCGAGCTTCGTGCGGACCTGCTTACCGTTGACGAGGGACTGGACGTAGAAGCTGCGCTTCGTCGGCGTGACGATCAGGTAGAAGCCCCGCATTTCGCTGTCCGCGTACAGGGTGGATTTGCCGCGCTCGGGTGTTGGCGCTCTCTCGACGAGAGACTGGGTGATCTTTGACTTCATGTGCTGGCTCCGAATAACGAGGCACAGCACGAACACGGTTTTTCGCCAAACAGTGTTGTGTTTAGCCGTGCTGTTTTTGCCTCCGAAGCCCTATTAGGTCGCGGTTTTGCCTAGTTGTAAGCGGCCTAGGCCATCAGATTTCAAATCATGGCAAGCTCAGCGAGTCCCGATTGAAAATCCGCGTGTCCGTGGTTCGATTCCGCGACTGGCCACCATAAGACTCAAGCAGTTAGCCCAGCCTCCGAGCTGGGCTTTTGCTTTTTCTGACACTGTTTCTGACAGTGCCATCGGTGGCCGGCTGCAGCTGCGCTGCGGTTGAGTGCGGTTCAGCGCGCTTGTGGGGCCTAAACCCCCTTCTAAAATCGAGCCGCTGGACACTACGCTACACGCCACTCCAATCACTCCCTCACACACTTTTTGCGCCCCAAAAGCGCGTGCGGAGGTAAGGCGTATCAAGACGGCAAGATTGGGCCTTCCGCGTTTGTGCGTACGGGTATTCTCATTATCTCTCCGGCTAGACGCTCGGCTTCGTAGAGAAATCGTCGGAAATGATCCTGTTCTTGATAAAAATGCTGTGCGGAATTTCTGATGAGGCGCGCGGTCTGCACCAAAAGTAAGACTTGGTAAATTATGTACTATTGCCGTTCATTCAGCTTTGGAATACGCATGAATTTCAGAAGACGTTTTACGTCCGGACTGGCGGTCCTGCTCAGTCTGTCGTTTGGACTCAGTCTGGCCGATGTCGGCCTGTCTGATGCTTCCTTGGGCGCGCACAACTGGCGTACCGCGCCGCGCCATTCGGCGGGAATCGCCCCTGATCCTGTCCGACAGGCCGATGTGGCCATCGTGCAGGTGTTTTCTGCGCCAACGTATGGGTGGCGGGGCCTTTTTGCGGAACACCCCTGGATCATATTCAAACGAGCCGGCGAAACCGCTTTCACACGATACGACGTGGTCGGATGGCGCGCTCCCGACGTAGTACAGCGCAACTACGCATTGCCCGACGGGCTCTGGTATGGCGCCCGACCCAGACTGCTGGTCGATCATCGGGGCGACGGCGTCGACGCCTTGATCGGGCAGATCGAGGCCGCCATCAAAAGTTATCCCTATGCCGACACCTATCGCAGCTATCCGGGGCCCAACAGCAACACGTTCATGGCGCACATCGGCCGCGAGGTCCCCGCATTGAAGCTTGATCTCCCAGCCAACGCTATCGGCAAGGATTACCGCCCGATCAGCCGTCCGCTGGGGATGTCGCCGTCCGGAAATGGCGTGCAACTCTCATTGGCTGGTTTGCTGGGACTGAGCGTCGGAGTTGAGGAAGGCGTCGAAATGAACATCCTTGGGCTGAATTTCGGTCTCGATTTCAATAGTCCCGGCCTGCGCCTTCCCTTTGTGGGTCGGCTGGGAATGGACGATACAACCGTTTCCGGCCGGGACATGCCGCGCTGAATCCGGCAAGAGCCTTGTTCAATAGAGAATCCTGCAGCGAATCGTTCCTTCAACCGCGGCCAGTTTCTCATACGCAATTTCGCTTGCTGCCGCATCGACATCGATGACCACATAGCCCAGTTCTGCGTTGGTTTGCAGATATTGCGCCGCAATATTGATGTGTGATGAAGAAAGCACTTCGTTGATCTGCGCAAGAACGCCGGGAACGTTCTGGTGGATATGCAGCAGGCGGCATTTTTCGGGGTGCTCGGGCAGGGAGACTTCCGGAAAGTTTACGGCGGTTGCCGTCGAGCCGTTGTTGCTGTAGCGGAGCAGTTTGTCGGCTACCTCGACGCCGATGCTCGCTTGTGCCTCGGCCGTCGATCCGCCGATGTGCGGCGTCAGGATGACGTTGTCGAAGCGCACGAGTGGCGACACGAACGGATCGTCCTTACCTTTGGGTTCGGCCGGGAAGACGTCGATCGCCGCGCCCTGCAAATGATGCCGGTCGAGCGCGTCGACCAGGGCGTCGATATCGACCACGGTGCCGCGCGATGCGTTGATCAGATAGCTTCCCTTGCGCATTTTGGCCAATTGGGGCGCTGAAATCATGTTTTTCGTGAGCGTCGTTTCCGGAACATGCAGGCTGATGACATCCGCTGCCGACAGCAACTGATCGAGCTTTTTGACCGGTTTTGCGTTCCCCAGCGCCAGCTTGTTCTCGATGTCGTAATACATGACCGACATGCCCAGCTGTTCCGCGAGTACGCCGATCTGTGTTCCGATGTGGCCGTAGCCGATGATGCCCAGAATCTTTCCCCGCACTTCGTAGGAATGCGCCGCGCTTTTCATCCAGACATTGCGGTGCTGGTTTGCGTTTTTCTCCGGGATGCCCCGCAGCAGCATGATGATTTCCCCGAGCACCAGTTCGGCGACACTGCGCGTGTTCGAGAACGGTGCGTTGAATACCGGGATGCCGCGGCGCGCGGCGGCCTCCAGGTCGACCTGGTTGGTGCCGATGCAGAAGCAGCCGATGGCGGCCAGCCTGGGTGCCTGGCTGAGAATTTCCTCGGTCAGGCGCGTGCGCGAACGCAGGCCGACAAAATGCGCCTCGCTGAGAGCTTCGATCAACGCAGGTCCGGTCAGTGCCTGGGCATGGGTTTCTACCCAGGAGTAACCGTTCTGGTTGATGGTTTCGATGGCCGAAGCGTGAATTCCTTCAAGCAGCAGGAATTTGAGTTTGCTCTTGTCGAACGACAGGCGGCGGAGCTTGGTCATTGATCTCGTTCCTCAGGAGTTGGAACGGGCCGCAGAGCCGGGCCGGTATAGGTGTAGGGAATTTCACGGGGCATCGGTCCCTTGATGCGCCCTCCCATCTGTTTCTGCTCCCAGGCATGCGCCAGGATGCCGACGGAGCGTGACAGGGCAAAGATACCGCGGCCGAGTTCAGGTTCGAAGCCCAGTTCGCAGAAGATCACGGCGGTAATTCCGTCGATGTTCATCGGGATGGGGCGTTTCTTGCCTTCCTTGAGCACGGTTTCGACGGCACGTCCGATGGCTGCGTAACGTCCCGTTACGGACCCTGAAGCCACGGCTTTGTCGATCAGCGCGAACAAGGGTTCGACGCGCGGGTCGATGGGATGGAAACGGTGGCCGAAACCGGGAACGATTTTCCCGTGACGCGCCAGTACGCTCTTGGCCGCTTGTTCCAGGTCGCCCTGCGGGCCGGCCTCGGCGTCGATCTCGTAGTAGATGCCCATGCACTGCTGGCCGGCGCCGCCGTGGATGTCATCCAGCACGTTGACCGCCGAAGCCATGGCTCCATTGACAGGCAGGCCGCAGGTTACGGACATGCGGGCAATGGCTATCGAAGGGGCTTGCGGGCCGTGATCGACGCCCGGGACCATGGCTGCCTCAAGCAGTTCGGACTGGGCCCGCGTGGGCAGGTCGCCGCGCAACATGAGCCAGATCATGTCGGGGAAGCGGACCTTCCCGATCAGGTCCTGGATGGCATAGCCGCGAATGGCGATTTCCCCCGGGTGGATGTCGATGATTCCGGTGGACCACCAGTCCGATGCGCTCTGCAGGATTTCTTCATTCGTCTTTTCCGTCATGATTCTTTCTCCGAATGTAATGAAGAGTCAGTCATGGAATGCGGCAATTGGTTCCTGCAAGATGGCGGCGAGTCAAGGATCCGTTGTTTCTTGCTGACGCTCTTCTTCGAGAATCCGGTCGATGACTTCTTGCAGCGGATCGGCGTCGGGCACGGAGGAAGGTTCGGGTGCAGGAGGGCTCTCCCCGGTGGCCGCGGGGGCGGGCGTGGGAGTGACGCTGCGCCGCGGTTGAGGCACGGGCTTCTCCTCTGTCCTGAAGAAACCGTCGAACCAGTGCTTGATCTTCGAGGTCAGTCGCGACAGGAGGCCGGAGTCGTCGGGAGGGGCAAAGCGGATGCGTGCGTCGATGAGGCGGGAGCGCAACGCATTGCGGAAGACATCACCGACGATGGGCAGCGCGCTGTGGGCGCCTTGCCCCCAGTAATCGCTGCGTAGCGTGACGCGGCTGTCGTTGAAGCCGACCCAGGTACCGGCGACGAGTTGCGGGTGCATCAGGATGAACCAGCCATCAGCGTTGTCCTGCGTGGTCCCGGTTTTTCCGGCGACGTCGGCGCGGATGCCGAAGCGGGTGCGGATGCTCGTCCCCGTGCCGCGGTCGATGACGCCGCGCAGGGTGTCGAGCAGGGTATAGGCGATTGCGGCGTCAAGCGCCGGTTCGGGATCGGAAGGGGCGAATTCCTCGAGAATGCGGCCGTTGCGGTCCTCGATACGGGTGACCATGACTGGTTCGAGATAATTGCCGCCGTTGGCAATCGTGCCGTAAGCCGCCACCATTTCCCGGAGGGATACGGGGCTGGTGCCGAGCGCCAGTGAAGGCACGGCTTCAAGCCGGCTGTGGCGGATGCCCATGTTCCGGGCGAGGCGGACGACTCGGGCCGGACCGACCTTCTGCATCAATTGGGCCGTGATCGTGTTCTTCGAGTAAGCCAGTCCGTCGCGCAGGCTGACTTCCTTTCCACTGGGCGGCTTTCCGTCGGAAGGGCGCCAGATTTCGCTGTCGCCGATGTGGATTTCCACGCTCTGGTCGGTCAGTGTGTCATCCGGACTGAGTCCCTGCCGGAAGGCTTCGCCATAGACGAAAGGCTTGAACGTCGAGCCCGGCTGGCGTCGTGCCTGCTGTACATGGTCGAATGCATCCTGCTCGAAGTCGCGGCTGCCGACCCAGGCCTTGATCTGGCCATTGCGCGGGTCGATGGCCAGAAAACCGGCCTGGATCAGGGTCTTCTGCTGGCGCAGCGAAGACAGGAAGGCGGAATTGGACAGCAGTTGCTTGAGGGTTTCTTCATGCGTTTTCCCCGATTCTCTGGAGGCACGGTATTCCGGTGTTTCGCGGATGAACGTCTGGACCAGACTGTTCCTTGCATTCCATCCTGTGCGCTTGGCCCAGACGCTATCGGCGAGGTTCTGCAACTGATAACCGCGTTGCGTCACGACGCGATTGGCCAGCGCCTGCAGCCGCGAATCGAGCGTCGTGCGCACGACCAGACCGTCGGAATGGATGCTGTAGTCGTTGCTGTCGGCCCAGGCGATCAGCCATTTACGCAGTTGCTGCGCGAAGTGCGGCGACGGCCCGGGCGCTTCCGTCTGGCGTTCGAAATCGATGCGCAGGGGGCGATTCCTGAGCGACTCGTATTTTCCGGGATCGAGCTTGTTGTGCTTCACCATCTGCGCCAGCACGGTGTTGCGCCGCTGCAATGAACGCTCGGGGTTGAGTATCGGGTTGTAGTAGCTGTTGCCCTTGAGCATGCCCACGAGCGTCGCGCTCTGCAGCGTGTCGAGCCGGTCGGCCGTGGTGTCGAAATAGGTGCGCGCTGCCATTTCGATGCCGAAGGCGTTGTACAAAAAAGGCACCGTGTTGAGATAGGTTTCGAGAATCTCGTCCTTGCTGTGCACGGCTTCGATCTTGAAGGCGGTGATGGCTTCCTTGAGTTTGCGCGTGAGGGTCGGCGCACGGCCGATTTCCTCCGGATAAAGATTGCGTGCCAATTGCTGGGTTAGCGTCGACCCGCCCTGACGCTCGCCGCTCAAGGTGTGGAAGAAGGCGGCCGCGGTGCGCAGGAAGTCGAGACCATGGTGCTCGTAGAACCGGTGATCCTCGGTTGCGATCAGCGCGTCGACGACCTGCGGGGATATGTCCTGCAGCCTGACCCACTGCCGGTTGGAGGGTTTGAATTCGGCGAGTTTTTTGCCGTCGGCGAAAAGAATCTGGGCCGGTTGATCGAGATTGGCCTTGCGAATGTCGCTGATGCCGGGAGTGAAGGGAACCAGGAGCAGGGTGTAGAGCAGCAGGAGGGTCGGAGCGGCGGCCAGGGCCATGGCGATGCCGCGCCGGGTGGGGTGGCGGAGGCGCAGGAACACATTCCTGGCAAGCGGCTCGGCGAGGATTCTGATACGGGAAAACGCGCCTTTGATTGTGGTTGTCAGATGGTTTTTGGATGCCATGGATACAAGGCAACAGGTTTTGGAAGTCTCATTTTCCGGTTGCTTATGCCGTCGAACGATAGCAATTGCGTCCGGCCGCCTTGGCATTGTAAAGCGCCTTGTCGCCATGTAGCAGCAGGCTGTTGAATTCCTCTTCTGAACTGGAAAGGTGACCGCCAATGCTGGCGCTCAAGGCAACACTGATGCCATTTGTTCCGAATACCGAACGGCAACCCGAAATACCCGCCAGCAGGCGTTCCGCCAGGGTTTGCAGGACGTCGGGGTCGGCCGGGTAAAGCATGATCAGGAACTCGTCGCCGCCCCAGCGCGCGGCGACATCATAGGGGCGTATCGTCGCGTCAATGATGCGCGCGACCGTTTTCAGCGCCTGATCACCGACGGCATGGCCGTGCCGGTCGTTGATTTCCTTGAATCCGTCGAGATCCATCCACAGAATGCCAAGGCGATTGAGTTCGCGGTGCGCGCGCTTGAGTTCGGCCTCGATGCGTTCGGTCATGCCGCGCCGGTTGAGCAGTTCAGTCAACGGGTCGATCTTGGTCAGGCGTTCCAGGGCGATGGTGCGTTCCTGTACCTTGAACTCCAGATCGCGCCGAGAGACCGTGACCGATTTGGCCATCTGCGCGAAGCGCTTCATCAGCCGGCCGATTTCTCCTGTGCCGAGAGTATCCAGCTGCGCCGGTACATCGCTGCCTGACTCCACCGCAGACATGGCTTCGTCGAGCTGTTTGAGCGGTTTGAGCACGAAGCGCTGCAGCGCCAGATTGAACAGCAGCAGGATGCCCAGCATGGTCAGCGCATATGCCACGAGAATCCCGGTGAACTGGCTGAACGGCAGCAGGACGTCGAGATCGAGCAGGGTGATCTCGTGCCAGTCGATTTCCGGCAGGTAGGCAATGCCGGCCAGATGACGTTTGCCGTTGGCCTGCACGAACAGCGTGGCGACGGTTTTCTTCTGTATCTCCAATTCCTTCATCGCGGCAAGCACGGCCTTGCGGTCGGTTTCGCGCTCGAAGAGCAGGTCGATGGTGTTCTTCTGCGATTTGTTCTTGCTGATCGAGGCAAAGTCGATCAATGCCTGGTTGCGGTGAATCTGGATGGCGCCATCGTGGTCGACGAACAAGCTGGTGACGCCGGGAGCGCCTTCCTCGACGACATTCTTGATGAATGAAGTGAGGTCGAGACCGGTGCCGGCAATGCCGAGGATGTCGTTGCCGTCGCGGATCAGCACGTCGATCCACAGTTTGGTGATGCCGAGATTCGGATCGGGATTGACGTTGATGTGGATGTCGCGTTTCTGACGGATCAGGTCGTAGAACCACGCGTCCTTCTTGTTGCGCGGGTCCATGACGTAGCGGAATTCCTCTCCGGCGTATTCGTTTTGCGCATTGTTGTGGTAATAGCGGCCGTTGCCGAGCAGCGCCACGAAATAGCTGTGATCCTGGAAATTCTGACGGAAATTCTCCATCTCCTTGAGAGCGCGCCGGGTCAATTGCGCATCGTCCGGTTTGCGCGCCCATTCGCGGATCGGCTGCGACGCGGCCAGTTGCCGGGAAAGCGCCACTTCCCGCAGGATCGGCTGCAATGTGCGGCCCTTGTCGTAGAGCACCTGCTTTTCCGCATAACGCACGGCCCATTGTGCCATGATGCCTTCGGCCAGCGCGCGCACGGCCATCCAGGACGGAATGGCGAAAATCAGGAAAAAAACAATGGTCAGCAGGCGGAAGCGCGGTTGCAGGTTCATGGTCTTGACGGATTGTTCCTTGGGGTTGTCGATGAGGGCCTGCCTGATTCTTGCGTATTCTACGTTCCGCGGTGATTTGCCGGAAGCCGGGGGGAAGAATACCGCATGTTAGAATCTGCCCCCTCAAGGCTGCGTCCAGGCAAGTCCAGCCACCGTTCAAATTGTGGAGAAATATTCGATGTACCAGTCCGCCCTGCTCCAGGATCTGCATGACCGTGGCCTGATTGCCCAGACCACCGACGCCAAGGCACTCGACGAACTGCTGGCCAACGGCTCGGTGACGCTGTATTGCGGCTTCGACCCGACCGCCGACAGCCTGCATCTCGGGCATCTGGTGCCGGTGCTGCTGCTCCGGCGCTTCCAGCTGGCCGGGCACAAGCCGATCGCCCTGGTCGGCGGCGCGACCGGCATGATTGGCGACCCGAGCTTCAAGGCCGCCGAGCGCAAGCTGAACACGCCCGAAGTGATCGCCGGATGGGTGGATAAGATTCGCGGCCAAGTGGCGCCTTTCCTGGATTTCGACGGTCCCAACGCGGCGATCATGGCCAACAATTACGACTGGTTCGGCAGCATGGGCGCGCTCGATTTCCTGCGCGACATCGGCAAGCATTTCTCGGTCAATGCCATGATCAAGAAGGAATCGGTGCAGCAACGCATCAATCGCGACGAGCAGGGGATTTCCTACACCGAGTTCTCCTACAGCCTGTTGCAAGGCTACGATTTCGCCGAGCTTTACCGCCGTCATGGCTGCATCCTGCAGATCGGCGGTTCCGACCAGTGGGGCAACATCACCGCGGGCACCGACCTGACGCGCCGCCTGCATCAGCAACAGGCGTACGGTCTGACACTCCCGCTGGTCACCAAGGCTGACGGCACCAAGTTCGGCAAGACCGAATCCGGCGCCATCTGGCTCGACGCCAGGAAGACTTCACCGTACGCCTTCTACCAGTTCTGGCTGAACACGGCGGATGCCGACGTCTACAAATTCCTGCGTTACTTCACTTTCCTTTCCGTGGCCGAGATCGACGCCATCGAAGCGGCGGACAAGGCCAGCGGCCAGAAACCCGAGGCGCAGCGCATCCTGGCTGAACAGGCCACGGAGCTGGTGCACGGCAAGGCTTCGCTGGAGGCTGCGCAGCGCATTTCGCAGAGCCTGTTCTCCGGCAGCCTGGAAGCGCTGACCGAATCCGATTTCGAGCAACTGGCGCAGGACGGCGTGCCCGGCGTGACGCTGGAGAAATCCGCATCCGGCCTGATCGAGGCGCTGGTCGCCGCCGGTCTGGCCAAGTCAAAAAGCGAGGCGCGTGGTTTCCTGCAGAGCGGCAGCGTGACCGTGAACGGACAAAAGGTCGAGGCGCTTGACCATCAGATCGCCGAGAGCGAGCGGCTGTTTGGCCGTTTCACCCTGCTGCGCCGGGGCAAGAAAAACTATGCGATGCTCAGCTGGCGCTGAGCACGCCAGCGTTCACCACTCGCATTGACAACGACACCTCCGGCACGGATCATTCCTTTCATGAACTTTACTGGCCTGACTTCCCGACGTATTGCCCTGCGACGCCGTTCCGGTGCGCCGTGGCTCGTCCGGAACAAGGAAGATGAAAGATGAATTCGCCAGTGAATAGAAACTGATCCTTCCTTTTTGCTTTCCCTGAACAGGCCACGGTTGATCCCGTGGCCTGTTTGTTTTTGTCCGTCGTAAATCACTTCAAGGAGAACAACGTGTCGTCCCATCACGTCATCCCGGAAACCGCCAGCCTGATGCCCATCGTCTCCCGTCCGGAAATTCTGTTCGAACGCGGCCAGGGCGCCTATCTTTTCGACAGCGCGGGACGACGTTATCTCGACTGGGTGCAGGGCTGGGCGGTGAATTGTCTGGGGCATGCGCCACAGCCCATTGTCGAGGCGTTGGCCGCGCAGTCGGCAATGCTGATCAACCCGAGTCCGGCGTTCTACAGCCGCCCAGCGCTGGAACTGGCGAACCTGCTCACGGCGCACAGCTGTTTCGATCACGTGTTTTTCGCCAGCTCCGGGGCGGAGGCCAACGAGGGTGCGATCAAGCTGGCACGCAAGTGGGGGCAGGTGCACAAGCAGGGCGCCCACGAGATCATTACCCTGCGCAACAGTTTCCACGGGCGCACGCTGGCGACCATGTCGGCCAGCGGCAAGCCCGGCTGGGACAGCCTGTTCGCCCCGCAGGTGGACGGCTTTCCGAAAGGTGAACTGAACGATCTCGATTCGATCCGCCGGCTGGTCCATACCGGCAGCGTCGCCGTCATGCTCGAACCAGTACAGGGCGAAGGCGGCGTTCTCCCGGCTTCGTTGGAATTCATGCGCGGTCTGCGTCAATTGTGCGACGAGAAAAATCTGCTGCTCATCGTCGATGAGGTGCAGACCGGCTGCGGCCGTACCGGAAATCTGTTTGCCTACGAACACTACGGTATCGAACCGGACATCATGACGCTGGGCAAAGGTATCGGTGGTGGCGTGCCGCTGTCAGCACTACTCGCCAAGCAGGCGGTGTCCTGTTTCTCGCCCGGCGACCAGGGCGGGACGTATTGCGGCAATCCGCTGATGTGCGCGGCAGGTGCTGCGGTTTTGCGCACGCTGACCGCGCCGGGTTTCATGAGTCGTGTTCAGGAAATCGCCGCGCAATTTGCCGACATCCTGCGTAGCCTTTCGGCGGATCTCGGGCTGGGCGAAGTCCGTGGTCTCGGGATGCTGTTGGCCCTTGAATTGGGCCGGGACGATGCGCACGCGGTCGTCGACCGCGCACGCGAACTGGGCCTGCTGTTGAACGCACCGCGAGCCCATTGCCTGCGTTTCATGCCGGCGCTGAACACCACTCCGGACGAGATCGACGAGGGCGTATCGCTGCTACGACGCGCTCTGGCCGGATAAATTACCCTTGAAAAAGCAGTTAACCACAGAGAGCACGGAGGAAAAACAATGTGTTGCTATGAGATGAAGGATCACCCAACGGGTGAAGGCAGCAATTCAAGAATTTCCAGTATTTCTCCGTGGTTCGAACTGAGGTTTTTTGGATTACAGAGGAGCCTGGTTCAACGGACTCAGCGGACTCAACACCTACAGCGTCGGATTGCGCCGGATGTTGAACGGGCCGTAGCCCTGGCAGGTCGGCATCATCTCGATGTAGTTGATGTTGACGTGCGGCGGTAGCGTGGCGATCCAGTAAGCGGTTTCGGCAATATCGTCCGCCGTCAGGGAAACGGTGCCGGCATAAACGCCGGCCGCCGCCGCGTCGTCACCGCGGTAGCGGACATTGGAGAACTCCGTGCCGCCGCACAGGCCGGGCGCAATGTCGGTGGCACGGACACCGGTTCCGGCGAGGTCGGCGCGCAGGTTGCGGGTAAACATCTCGACAAAGGCTTTCGTGCCACCATAGACGTTGCCGCCCGGATACGGGGTATTTCCGGCGACGGAACCGAGGTTGATGATCAGCCCGCTGTTGCGCGCCAGCATGTCCGGCAACAAACGGTGCGTCAGTCCGACCAGCCCCTTGATGTTGGTATCGATCATGGTGTGCCACTCCGCCAGCGAACACTGGTTCGCCGGTTCGGTCCCCAGTGCCAGCCCGGCGTTGTTGATCAGCACATCGATGGCCTGCCAGGCCTCCGGCAATTGGTGGAACGCCTCTTCGATCGACGCCGGATCGGCGACATCCATAACAAGCGGCAACAGGCTGTCGCCCAGCGCCTCGTGCAGACGCGCAAGTCGGTCGGCCCGGCGGGCCGTGGCGATGACCCGGTGACCGTGCTGCACGAACTTGCGGGCCATCGCCTCGCCGAAACCGGAACTGGCGCCGGTGATCAGAACAATCATGAGTGTCTCCTTGGTAAAGGCATTCGCATGCGGGATTTCAGGGTTCGCCCTTGTGGCGCAGGAAAAGTCCGGCGCAGACGCTGCGCAGCCAGCGGTTGCCCGGATCGTTGTGATAGCGGGTGTGCCAGTGCTGCTTGACAGTAAAACCGGGAATGGGGATCGGACAGGGGAACACGCGCAGCTTGCCGAGTCCGGCCAGCGTTTCGCCTATATGGCGCGGCAGGGTGACCAGCAGGTCGGTGGTCGAAACGATTGCCGCCAGACCGAGAAATCCGGGAAGTTCGAGCACGATGCGGCGCGTGATGCGATGCCGCTCCAGGGCGGTTTCGAGCAGGTGCTGGCCCGTCCCGGAAACAATGGAAATATGCCCTTCCCGCGCATAGTCTTCAGGCTCCAGTGCTTCTCCAATGCGCGGATGATGGGGGTTGGCCAGGCAGACCCAGTCCTGGGGATAAAGGGTCTGCTGGTAGAACCCGGCGCCCAGTTCAGGAATCAGGCCGAGGGCAATATCCGCTTCCCCGGACTCAAGCCGCTGGGCCGTCCGGTGGTCGATCTGCTCGGCGCCGAGCAGAACCCCCGGCGCGATGGATCGCACGTGGGCCAGCAATTGCGGCAGCAGGGTGATATGGCTGGCATCGGTCATGCAGATACGAAAGCGCCGGCCGCTGGTCGATGGATCGAACTTCACCTCGCGATGAGCCAGGTAGCGCAGCGATTCCAGCGCCTGGCGCACCGTGCCGATCAGCGCGTCGGCTTCCGGGGTGGGCAGCATGCCGGAGGGGGTACGCACGAACAGCGGATCGTTGAGCTGTTTGCGCAGCTTGCCAAGCCAGATGCTTACCGTGGGCTGGGCCAGCCCGAGTTGTTCGGCGGCGCGCGTCACGCTGCGACTGCTGTAGATCAGTTCGAACAGTTGCAGCAGGTTGACGTCCAGCAAGCCGGCGGTTGAAACGTCTTTTTTCATCATTGTGTAATGCAATGAAATAGATTGACATTATTGCATAGACAGCATGTGACGTCCTGACTAAAGTGGCATTCACTTTGAACGTGTTTCGCCACCGGCGGAAAGAAGAGGTTATAGATGAAGATTTGCATGCTGGGTGCTGGAGCTTTGGGAAGTTCGATCGGCGGAGTGCTGGCGCAGGGCGGATCGGACGTGATCTTCGTTGACCGCTTTCAGGCGCATGTCGATGCAATCAATGCCAATGGCCTGAAAATGCGCGTTGGCGATGAAGAACGAACCGTCAAGGTCAAGGCTTACACCAACTGCGAAGGACTTTCACCGGTTGATCTGGTCATCGTGTTGGTCAAGTCAGCGGCGACACGCGCAGCGATCGAATCGGCGCAGACGCTGGTCGGTCCGGATACCTTGGTCATGTCGATCCAGAACGGCCTCGGGCATGAGGAAATCCTCGCCGAGGTCGTCGGACGCGACCGTGTGCTGGCAGCCAAGACCTACGTCGGCGGGGTGTTCCTCGAACCCGGATGCATCGTCTCCGGCTACAAGGGCAAGCACACGTACATCGGCGAACTCGACGGAAAGCTGACGCCGCGCCTGCAGGCCGTGGTCGACGAATTCAACAAGGCCGATCTGCTGGCAACCGCCAGCACCAACATTTACGGGACGATGTGGGACAAGCTGCTGGTCAACGTAGCGACCGGCGCGCTCTGTGCGATCACCCGCCTGCCCTACGGCTGGCTGTACAAGGTGCCGGAAATCGAGGAAACCGCGCTGGCCGCCGTCGCCGAGGGTATTGCTATCGCCAAGGCGAACGGCATCCGTCTGGTTTCCGAGGAGCCGAAGTATTTCTGGGATCTCGCCGCCGCAGGGCTGCCCGCCGAGTTCAAGACCTCGATGCTGCAAAGCCTGGAAAAGGGAGAGGTCACCGAGGTCGATTTTATCAACGGTTCGGTGGTGCGCTGGGGCGGACGGTCTGGTATTGCCACGCCGGTCAACAAAACACTGGTGGCCCTGGTCAAGGGCATCGAAAACTTCCAGGAATCTTTCGGAAAACGATAGGAGGTTGGCATGGCTTACAGCAAGCGAGCATACGTTGAACACGTGGCGATCCGGGTCAAGGACATCGATTGGCACCTGCGCTTCTTCAAGGAAGTGCTGGGCATGACCGTGCGCGAAGTCATGGGACCGGAAAACAAACCGGAAAAAGCCTGGACCATTGGCGGCATGCAGTTCAATGTCGATCCGGAATTCAATGGTCCGGAAGGGCGCATGGCGCATCTCGGCATCATGGTCGAGGACCTCGAAGCTGTACTCAGCGAGGCCAAAAAATGGGGCGTTCGCGAACTGCCGATGGGACGCAACTGGCTGGCACTGCCGGACGGCCTAGAACTCGAACTGATGCAGGCGCACGGCAACGCTGTGGCCGAAGCGCTGGCTGTAAAGCCGCGGGCTTAAGTATTTTTATATGAAGTGAAGGAATCATCATGGCTGTCAAAGAACTGTATTTCGACGAAATCAAGGTGGGTGACAAGGGCATCAGCCCGACCTACACCTTTACCGAAGAACGCATCAATGCTTACGCCGAATTGACCGGCGACTTCACTCCGGTGCACGTCGATGAGGAATACGCCAAAAAAACACCGTTCGGCACACGTGTCGCGCACGGGCTGTTCGGGCTGTCGGTCGCCGACGGGTTGAAGACGCAGAGCGAGTACTGCTTCCAGCCGGGGATGTCGCTGGGCTGGGAATGGAGTTTCGTGCTGCCGATCAAGATCGGCGACACCTGCCACATCGAGTTTTACGTCGAGAGCGTGCGCGAATCGAAGAGCCGTCCGGGCTGGGGCATCGTTGTCGTTCCCGTGCAATTGATCAACCAGCGTGGCGAAGTCGTCCAGAAGGGCGAGCACCGCGTGATGGTTCCCTGCAAACCGAAGGAATAAACCCAAAAACCTCAGTTCAAACCACGGAGAACACGGAGGGCACGGAGAAATACTGGAGATTCTTGAATTGTCGTCTTCACCCGTTGGGTGAGCCTTCATCTCATGGCAACGCATTGTTCTTTCTCCGTGATCTCCGTGTCCTCTGTGGTTAACCGCCTTTTCCAGGACAAACCATGAGCACCCAAGCACTCCCCCTCGCCGGCATCCGCGTTGTCGACTACAGCCATTTTCTCGCAGGTCCTTTCGTTTCTCGCTGCCTCGCGGCACTCGGCGCCGAGGTCATCAAGGTCGAGCGTCCGAAAGAAGGCGACGCCGGGCGGGCGCACGCTTATTTCATCAATGGACAGAGCGGCTACTACCTGCAGCAGAACATGGGCAAGGAAGGCCTGTGTGTGAACATCAAGGATCCGCGCGGTCTGGAACTGATCAAGAAACTGGTCGATTCGGCCGACGTGTTCGTCGAGAACTACCGTCCCGGTGCACTGAAGAAACTCGGTCTCGGCTACGAGGATCTGTCGAAGACCAATCCCGGCCTCGTCTATTGCTCGGTCTCCGCCTACGGCCACACCGGTCCGGATGCGCCACGTCCCGGATTCGGACTGATCGCCGAGGCCAAGAGCGGCATCATGGCCATGGTTGGCTCGCCGGGCGAGGCTCCCCCGCTGCTGCGCATCGCGCTTGGCGACATGTATACCGGAGCAAATGCCGTCGCCGCGATCTGCGCGGCACTGCTTGGCCGTGTGAAATCGGGACGCGGCCAGCATATCGACCTGGCACTGTACGACTGCCTGGTGTCGATGCACGAATACGCCGTGCAGTGTTACACCTTGTCCGGCGGTAAGGAGATTCCGCAGCAGACCGGGCATGACCTGCCGACGTCCACGTTGTATGGCGTATTTTCTGCCACTGACGGGTACGTGGTGATTGCAGCGCAGGTCGACGATGCCTGGAAGCGATTTGCACAACTCGTTGGCGGCGATGCGCTTGCGGGCGACACGCGCTTCCATTCGTCGGCCGGCCGCAACGAAAATCGCCTGGAAATCCTGGGGATCGTGCGGGCCTGGGTAGAGAAATATTCCGTTGTCGAATGCCTGTCCATGCTCGACAAGATCGATGTGCCATGTGCCAAGGTGCAGAATATCGATGAGGTATTGGCCGATCCGCAGATCCAGGCCCGCGGCATGGTCGTCGAGCAGGATCACCCGGTGCTCGGCAAGGTGCAGTTGGCGAATCTGCCGTTCCACTTTTCCGGCTGCGATACGACCATCAGGACCGCGGCCCCCCTGCTCGGTCAGCACAACCGTGAAATCGCCTCCCGGCTCGGTTATTCGCAGGAGCAGATCGAGGCCATGGTGCAAGAGGGTGTGCTGTACGCGGAAGCGGCGGTCGGCAATCTGGCCGGGAAATAAGCGGAGAAAGATTCATGACCGATAAGTATGCTGTGATTGGCAATCCCATCGCACAATCCAAATCGCCGCTGATTCATTCGACCTTCGCCCGGCAATCCGGGCAGGATATGGAGTACACCCTTATCGAGGGGGCGCTTGGCGGTTTTCGTGAGGCAGCGGAAATTTTCCGCGAGGCCGGTGGTTGCGGCATGAACGTGACCGCGCCGTTCAAGCTCGATGCCTTCGCCTATGCCACGGACCTGTCCGAACAGGCAAGGCTGGCCGGAGCGGTCAATGCGCTGAAATTCGAGGATGGCAGGATTTTTGCGCAGAACTTTGATGGCATCGGCCTGGTGCGCGACATCGTGCATAACCTCGGCCGTGCGATGGCTGGAAAGCGTGTCCTGCTTCTGGGTTCTGGCGGCGCAGCACGTGGGGCGATGCTGCCCTTCCTCAAGCAGAAACCGGCGCAGTTGCTTGTCGTCAATCGCATGGTGAGCAAGGCTCAGGCACTGGTCGAGCAATTTTCGCCCTACGCCGAATGCGAATACTCTTATTGCTCCTATCCGGAACTTGCGGACACCCCGGTGAAATTCGATCTGGTCATCAACGCCACGTCGGCCAGCCTGCGCGGTGAGCTCCCGCCGGTGCATACGGAGGTTTTCGCGCCGGGTTGCCTGGCCTACGAGCTGGCTTACGGGAAAGGGTTGACGCCGTTCCTGCGCCTGGCGCAGGGGGCCGGTGCGCAACGCCTGGCCGACGGTGTCGGCATGCTGGTCGAGCAGGCGGCGGAAGCGTTTGAATGGTGGCGCGGTATTCGTCCGGAAACTGCTCCGATGATTAAAACCCTGACCGTGCCGCTGGTTTAAATTCCGCTGGAACCGAATTCATTTGCTGTATCGTTTAACCCTGAAATTGGAGAATCATCATGAAAGTCCTCATGCTGCATGGCATCAACCACAATATGTTCGGCAAGCGCGATCCCAAGCAATACGGAACGATCACCCTGGCCGAAATCGATGAAAGCCTGCGCAAGCTGGGCAAGGAACTGGGCGCCGAGATCGAGAGCTTCCAGACCAACGACGAAGGCGCCATGTGCCTGCGCATCCACCAGGGCTTCCTGGACGGCGTCGATGCCGTGCTGATCAATGCCGGCGCCTGGACGCACTACAGCTACGGCATCCGCGATGCGCTGGCCATCCTGACCTGCCCGATCGTCGAACTGCACATGTCGAACATCCATGCGCGCGAGAAATTCCGCCACTACTCGTGCTTTGGCGAAATCGTCAATGGCCAGATTTGCGGCTTCGGCGTCGATAGCTACCTGCTGGCTCTGCGCGCCGCCGTTTCTGCCGTACAAGCCAACCAGAAGTAATCAGGCCGCATGGCGAAGGAGGCCGGGTGGTTCAATGAGTCAAGCGCTTCAAAAAGGGCTGCCCGGTCATCATTTTGCAGGACGCGGCATCGTGCTGGCCGTGCTGGCGACCGTATTCTTTGCGGTCGCCGATACCCTGTCCAAATACCAGGCTCGTAGTTACCCGATCGGAATGATCGTCTGGGCGCGCTATGCCGTGCCGCTTGCACTGATTCTGGTGTTCTTCATGCCGCGCAGGGGCATCCGCATGCTGCGTTCGGCCTATCCCATGGTACA
The DNA here is from genome assembly GCA_964563685.1 of uncultured Propionivibrio sp. GTDB lineage: Bacteria > Pseudomonadota > Gammaproteobacteria > Burkholderiales > Rhodocyclaceae > Propionivibrio. Next base: position 133,592 of record CAZLXL010000009.1, on the reverse strand, counting down.
GCTGGTACGCGGCCTCCTGCTTCTGGCCGGCACGATCTTTATTGTGATCGCCTTTCGCCTGATGCCGATTGCCGAAGCACATGCCATCAGTTTCATTCATCCGGTGCTGCTGACCCTGCTGGCCGTGATTTTCCTCGGCGAGCGGGTTTCCCGTCTCGGTTGGGTTGCGGTGTTGTTGGGTTTCTCGGGAGTCCTGATCATCGTGCGGCCAGGCGGTGGCCTGTTCACTCCGGCCGCATTGCTTCCATTGGCGATGTCGCTCTGCTATTCCTCGTATCAGATTTTTACCCGGGTGATCGCAGCCCGCAAAGAAGATTCGATCAACTCACTGTCCTGCGTATTGCTTGTCGGGGCGGCGGTGATGAGTCTGGCGCTTCCCTTCAATTGGCGTACACCCACGCTGGAGGGGGCGGGTGTGTTTGCGTTGATCGGCGTGACGTCGGGAATTGCGCACTACGCGATGATCAAGGCGCTTGAGTATGCCCCGGCTTCGTTGCTGGCACCCTTTGCCTACGTCCAACTGGTATGGGTGACCCTGCTCGGCGCACTGGTTTTCGGCGATTTCCCGGATGCCGTGACGCTGGTCGGAATGATGGTGGTCGTTGCAGGAGGCCTGCTGGTGGCGGCATCGCGCCGCGGAGCGGGTAAAAACCGTCAGCAATGACAAGGGTTCCAGAAGGATGAAATGAGAGCAACACATTAAGGAATCAGGCTGCAAAAGGAGATTTTCATGGAGTTCAAAAAGCATATCGTCATACTGCAAACCAGTTTTGCAAAGCGAGAGGATACGATTGCTTATCTCGAAAAAAACCTGCCCGGGATCTGTATCGATTTCATAACGGACAGTTCGCTATTACCGGAAATACGGAAAGCGGGAAAACCTACTCCGTCCGTTATTCGGCGAATGACACTCTATGCCATGGCCGCTGAATCCATGGGCGCTGATTTGATCCTGAATTCCTGTTCGACCGTAGGAGAGGTCGCCGACATCTTTTCCCAGGTTGTATCCGTGCCCGTGTTGAAAATCGACGACCCGATGGCGAATCAGGCAGCAAGGCTTGGCAACAAGATTGCCCTTATCGCGTCTCTCCCGACCACATTGGGGCCAAGCCGAAGATCCATTGATCGATATGGCAAAGCCATGGGGCGCGATATCCAATTCACCGAAGTTGTTGACCAGCCCGCCTGGGAAGCTCTTAACGCTGGAGATAGCAAGCGACACAACGAAATTCTGATCGACAGCATCCGGAAACTGGATAAACAGGGCTTTGATGCCATCGTGATGGCTCAGGTCAGCATGAGAGCGTTGCTTCCAGAATTGGAAGGCACGAAAACCCCGGTGCTGTGCAGCTTCTATTCCGGGCTGGATGCAGTCATTGAAAGGGTGAAAGAGATGTGCCGAGAGGATCAGGAGTCAAAGAGCTGAATTTCTGATAGCGAACAGCTCTGCTTGTTTTCATAAGAGCAAGTAACGGATTTGGAAGAAGGAAAAACGATGGAAACGTTTCATAAACTTGATGTGAACGAGCTCAAGAAGATGGCCCGTACCATCCGCTCGGACATTGTAAAAATGGTTCATGCTGCGGGCTCGGGACATCCTGGTGGCAGTCTTTCCGCGGCCGATATCGTTACCGCGCTGTATTTCAACGTATTGGATATAAAACCGGAACAGCCCAAATGGGAAGGCCGGGACCGTTTTGTTCTCTCGAAGGGTCACTGCTGCCCGGTGCTGTATGCCTGCCTGGCTCGCCGCGGCTTTTTTGATGTTGCCGAGCTGAACACGCTGCGCAAATTCGGGAGCAAGCTGCAGGGTCATCCTGACATGAACAAGTGCCCTGGTGTCGAGATGAGCGCGGGCACTCTTGGTAACGGCCTGGGCTGCGCCATCGGGATGGCCATTGCGGGGAAGGTGGAGCACAAGGCTCACAAGATATTCGTCCTGCTGGGTGACGGCGAATGTCAGGAAGGATCAGTCTGGGAAGCCGCGATGTGTGCGTCCCATCATCAGCTCGCCAATCTCATCGCTATCGTGGACGTTAATCGCCTGCAAATCCTGGGTGCGACCGACCAGGTCATGAATGTCGCGCCGCTGGCAGACAAATGGCGCTCCTTCGGCTGGAAGGTCATGGAAATGGACGGTCACGACATGGACCAGGTGCTAGCCACGCTCAACAAGGCAAAACGGATGGACGGACCGGTGGCGATCCTGGCTGCCACCGTCAAGGGCAAGGGGGTTTCTTTCATGGAGGATGTCGTCAAGTGGCATGGTGCCGCGCCCAACGACAAGGAACTGGAACTGGCTATCAAAGAGATAGAAGGAGCGACTTTGTAATGGAAGCGACCCGATTTGCCTTTGGTAAGGAATTACTGGAAATTGCGAAGCACCATGATGATTTCGTGGTCTGCAATGCTGACACCAAAGCGTGCGGCATCGAGGCCATGGGCGATCTTTTCCCGACCCGGTCTTATTCAATAGGCATTGCCGAACAGAACCTCATTAATGTATCGGCCGGTTTGGCTGCGTCCGGTTACAAGGTGTTTGCCTGCACTTTCGCTGTATTCCTTACGATGCGCTGTTGCGAACAGGTACGGAATTTCGTCTGCCATACAAACCTTGACGTAACCCTGGTGGGTACGCACACAGGGCTGCAGGTCGGGGAAGATGGTGCAACGCATGCGGCCGTGGAGGATGTGGCCATCATGGGTTCCATGCCCAATATGACCATCATTCAACCCGCCGATGCCGTGTCAGCAAGGGCTATTGCGCATGCGGCGCATGAATTTACCGGTCCTCTGTATGTGCGTCTCCACCGCAACCCGTCGCCGGTGATTTATGACGGCTCTTACAAGTTCGAAGTGGGCAAGGCCAACTTGGTTCGCAATCATGGCAACGATGTGGCGCTGATAAGTACCGGAATCATGTTGCAAAAAGCGCTGGATGCGGCCGATGCGCTCAAGGCCAAGGGCATCAAGGCGCGCGTTATCGACATGAGTACGCTCAAGCCTCTCGATGAGGCCGCCGTGCTGGAAGCGGCCAAAGCGACAAACGCGATCGTCACGCTCGAGGACCATTCAACAATCGGAGGGTTGGGCGCAGCGGTTGCTCAACTGCTGTCTGAACACTATCCGTGCCTGGTCAAATGTGTCGGCATCCCTGATGTTTTCGGAGAGTCCGGTCCGAGCGAAATGCTCTACGAAAAATACCACATGGACGTCCCGAGCATCGTGGCGGTCAGCGAAAAGCTGGTCGCGAGGAAACGGGTAAAGCCCGTCAGTTGATCGCGATGCGCGCTCAGGGACGCCGTGAGCGTTTCACCGAAGACCAGACCAGCAGACCGGTCAACAGAATGGCGGCACCACCGATCTGGATGGCTCCCGCCCAGGGAACGTCCTTGGCGATGCCGCTGCCGATGATCACGGCCACCACGCCTTGCGGCAGAAAGCCGACCAGTGAGCCGAGCAGAAAAGCACGGCTGCCGACATGGCTGAGCGCCAGTCCGAAGTTGATGATGACGTTGCTGACTGGGAGCATGCGCATCAGCGCCACCGAGGCGATCGTGGGCTTGGCATGGACAATGCGGTTGAAGAAGCGGTGTTTGCCGAAGCGTTCGATCAACCATTCGCGGCTTGCCCAGCGTGCGGCGCGAAAGGTGATGAATGACCCGATCAGGCTGCTGCACAGGGACCAGAGCAAGCCTTCCCAGAAGCCAAAGGCGAATCCTCCGAGGGCGTAGAAAAGCAGGCGTGGAACGCCGATCGTGATCAGCAGGGTGCTGATCAGCATGAAATTGATTTCGGCCCACAAACCGCCGGTGCTGAAGATGCGCGCCAAGGTATCCCAGTCGCGCACCTGCTCGCCGAGGGGTGTGGTATTGAGCACAATAAACAGGATGGCGCCCATGCCCAGCAGAAGCAGCAACTTGCGCGAGGTGTTCTCGGCGACCTGTTCCAGTTCCTGAATGGAATCTTCGACCGCTGAATCGGGGCCACAAAGGTCGGTTTTTCCCTTGTCGGAAGAGACAGCATCCATTTCAGGGAGCCTCAATACGGTCCGACCGGACAGAGCGCGAGAGATACCAGCGGACGCCGAAGCAGTCGCGGATGCCGCGCCAGAGACGGTTATGCACTCCATACTTGGAGGTACCACGCAGCCGCTCGCGGTGATTGACCGTGCGCTCAACAACGGTGAATCCCTGTCCACGCAGGAGGGTGGGCATGAACCGGTGCATGCCGTTGAACACGGGAATCTCGCGCAGCGCCGTCCGGCGCACGACACGGATGCCGCAACCGCTGTCGCTCACCTGGTCGCCGGTGATCCAGTTGCGGTAGCCGTTGGCGATTCTTGACGAGAGGCGCCGGATGAAGGTGTCCTGGCGTTTGCGCCGAACGCCGGTAACGCAATCGACGCCCTTGGCGAGTGCCTGTTCCAGCATGCCGGGGAGATCAGCGGGATCGTTCTGCCCGTCGCCATCCAGCGTCCCCACCCATTCGCCGCGCGCGGCCTGGAATCCGCTGGCCACGGCAGCGCTCTGCCCGGCATTGACGCGATGAAACACGGCGCGCACACAGGGATGCCGGTATTCGTGGATGATGCGCGTCGTGGCGTCGGTGCTGGCATCGTCGACCAGGATCAGTTCGAATCCGCCAGGTAGCGGAGTCAGCGCGCGAATGATTTCCTCGGCCAGGGGAATGATGTTTTCTTCCTCATTGAAGGCCGGGACAACAACGGAAAGTTTGGGATTTGTGTCAGCGGGAGTATTCATGATTTTTATATTTTCTTCTTGTCATTGATGCGGGTGGCGAAAAAGGAAGACACCTGCGGGGGTTATTGCTCTGTTGTGTATTCCCAGTACCACTCCACCCAGCGAGCAATGCCCTCGGCAAGCGGAGTCTTCGGCTCGAAGCCGACATTGTGCCGCAAGTCCTCGATATCGGCGTAAGTGGCCATGACGTCGCCGGCCTGCATCGGCAGGAAATTCTTTTCGGCAAGGCGACCGACGGCCTTTTCGATGGTTCCGATGAAATCCATCAACTCGACCGGCTGGTGATTGCCGATGTTGTAGACACGGTAGGGCGCACGGCTGCTTCCGGCATCCGGACAATCGGCATCAAAGGCGGGATTGGGTGCCGCAATCGTGTCAAGCACGCGCACGGTGCCTTCGGCGATATCGTCGATGAAAGTGAAGTCGCGGCGCATTTTCCCGTGGTTGAACACGTCAATCGGGCGCCCTTCCGTGATCGCCTTGGTGAACAGCCAGGGAGACATGTCAGGCCGGCCCCAGGGACCATAGACGGTGAAATAGCGCAACCCGGTCGTCGGCAAACCGAACAGATGGCTGTAGCTGTGTGCCATCAACTCGTTCGATTTCTTGGTCGCGGCGTAGAGGCTGACGGGATGATTGACTTCGTCATGCACCGAGAAAGGCATCTTCGTGTTGGCGCCGTAGACGCTTGAACTGCTGGCATAGACCAGATGCCCGACCCCGGCCTGGCGACAGCCCTCGAGGATGTTGCCGAACCCGACCAGATTGCTCTGGATGTAAGCCTGCGGGTTGGTCAGCGAATAGCGGACCCCTGCCTGGGCGGCCAGGTGGACAACGCGATCGAATTTCTCGGTGGAAAATAGCCGGAGGATTGAAACGCTGTCCGCAATATCCATGCGTTCAAAGCGGAATCCCGGGAAAGCCTCCAGCACCGTGAGGCGTAACTCTTTGAGCCTGGGATCGTAGTAATCGTTCAGGTTGTCGATGCCGACGACTTCGTCGCCGCGCTCCAGCAACAGACGGGCGACATGCATGCCGATGAAGCCGGCAGCCCCGGTAACGAGAATTTTCATGTCAGGGTACGTTCCTTAGGCAAAGGGCTGTAATGGCTGGCGCCGACACCTTCAGAGACTTCCTTCTCGTTGAACTGCATCGCATGCAAGCGGGCATAGTGACCGTTCAGCGCCAACAACTCGGCGTGCGCGCCGCGTTCGACGAGACGCCCCTGGTCCATGACCATGATCACGTCCGCCTTTTCGATGGTCGACAAGCGATGGGCGATGACCAGCGTAGTGCGGTTTTTCATGACATGATCCAGCGCTTTCTGGATGTGGCGCTCGGATTCCGTATCGAGCGCCGAAGTCGCTTCGTCGAGGATAAGTATCGGGGCATCCTTGAGAATGGCACGGGCAATGGCCAGACGCTGGCGCTGTCCGCCGGAAAGCAACACGCCGTTCTCACCGACCAGGGTATCGTACTGCTGTGGCAGCTTTTCGATGAATTCGCTGGCGTAGGCCGCTTCCGCAGCCCGCTCGATCGCTTCGCGCGGCGTCCCCGCCAGATCGCCGTAGGCAATGTTGTTGGCAATGCTATCGTTGAACAGCGAAGTTTGCTGGGTCACCAGCGCGATATGGCGGCGCAGGTTGCGCAGGGTGAAGTCTTCGACTTCGATGCCGTCGATCAGGATCTGCCCGTGCTCGTGGTGGTAGAAGCGCGGAATCAGGCTGGCCAGGGTCGACTTTCCGCTGCCCGAACGACCAACCAGGGCGATCATCTGCCCGGGTTCGATGGTGAAGCTGATGTCGTCGAGCACTTTCTGGCTTCCCTCGCCGTAGCTGAACGACAGGTTCCTGATTTCGATCCGGCCTGATACCCGTTCGCGTTCGACCGTGCCGTGATCGGTTTCGGGCTCTTCGTCGAGTTGCGCGAAAATGCTTTCGGCGCCGGCCAGGCCTTTCTGGATTGTCGAGCTGACTTCGGAGAGCTGGCGGATCGGCTTGGGCAGCATCCCGGCAGCCGTGATGTAGGCCACCAGGTCGCCAGCCGAAGCGTCGCCGCGCAGCAGCAACACCAGCAGCAGCATGACGGACATGGCGCTGAACGTCGCCAGCTGCAAGGCCGGGGTGAATGTCGCCGAAGTCCGTTCCATGCGCAGCTGCTTGCTGGTGTTGGCTTCGCTGGAGGCGCGGAAACGTTCCGACTCGTAGTCCTCGCCGCCGAAGCTGCGTACGACCCGGTAGCCCTGGATGGTCTCCGAGGCGACGTGCGTCAGGTCGCCCATGGCGCTCTGGATTTTCTTGCTCTGCTTGCGGAATTTGCGGCTGGCACTTCCGACCATGACGCCAATGACCGGCAGGACGGCCACCACGACCAGCGTCAGTTTCCAGTTCATCCATAACAGATAGCCGAACAGGAAAACGACGGTGAGCCCTTCGCGGACAATGACCTTGATGGCATCGGTGGCCGCGCCGGTAACCATCGTCACGTTGTAGGTGATGCGCGAAATCAGGTGACCTGAATTGTTCTGGTCGAAATAGGTATTGGGCAGACGCAACAGGCTGTCGAACAGCGCGCGCCGCAGATCATGGATGAGTCCAAGCGATACGCGCGACAGGTAATAATTCCCGAGATATGAACCAATTCCCTGCCAGAAGACGATCAGCACGAGCATCAATGGCACGCCGAAGGCCAGATCGAGTTTCCCGATCACCGGGATCGTGTGGAATGTTGACTCGTCCGTCATGACCAGACCATCCACGAAGTACTTGAGGATGGTGGCTTGCAGCGGTTGCGCCGAGGCAAAAATGATAAATCCCAGGAGGCTGATGGCGAACAGATGAACGAACGGGCGCAGGTAGCCGAGCAGCCTCAGGTAGATACGGAATGATGAAGCGGAATTGTTGCCTGCCTTGCTCATTGTCGTGGACCTGTCAGTCTTGAATGGACGCATCTTCGGGAATTTGATTTCTCTGCGTGAGCCACAAGCGCAGCGCTTTTTTCGTGTAAGAAAACTTGAACAGGACCCGCCAGTCGCTCCGGAAGGCGGAACAATAGAAATTTCTGGCTGAAGTATAGTCTTTCGCCAGATAAGCGCTCCGGAACAGGGAGAGATTCCGCTGCACGGCAAAGCGGTTTTTCAGGTGAATGAATTCCGTTCCAAGGCGGGCTGTGGAGAATATTTCATCGACCAGGGTCATGCCTCCGGCTTTTGCAAAGCAGAACTGATGACGCAGGCTGTCCGGATGCTTGTAGATCAGCGCCAAGGGTTCAGGCAGTAGCGTGCATGGGTAATACGCAAGCGTTTGCGCAAAAACGGGAATATCTTCCGCGCCTCTGAACGACTCGGGATAGAGCCCTCGCCTGAAGACATCCTTGTGCATCGCACAAGCGCCATTGCTCAGCATGATGCTCTTTCCCAGAAGATACCCTTTCAACCGTCCTTCCGCCGAGTCGGGTAGCCCTGGAGTCGAGTGAATGCGCCGCTTTCCATCCGGCATGATCGAAACGTGTCCGCCGATGATGAACCGAGTCTGGGGATTGTCTGCGATATGTGCATCGAGCTTACGGAGAGCATCCGGCGCCAGTTCGTCGTCTGCGTCCAGAAAAATCAGATAGGCGCCACGTGCCTCCCGTATGCCCCGGTTCCTGACCGATGAAATGCCTCCGTTCTCCTGGCGAAAAAAGCGGACGTTGCCTTGGGTTCGAGATTCCAGCCGGGCAATGACGGATGGCGTATCGTCTGTCGAACCATCGTCAATGACAATCAGCTCATGGTACGGGCCAAGTTGATTGCTTACTGAGGCCACTGCACGCTCCAACGTGGAAGCATAGTTGTAGGCAGGTATGACGATGCTCAGCAGGATTTCGTTGTGATCCATTTTCAGTAGTGGCCTTGCGATGCTGCCTGCAGCCTTAAGGAACATGTTTCGGAACGGCTACGATCACCGAATCTTTCTTGGCGTTGCTGAACCGTTTGTGCTGTTGCAGATTGGCCCGCTCAAGCCAGATATCGATTCCCCCATTGTCGTCAGGTATTTCAACGATAACCCAGTCGAAATCTCCACGCTGCATTTCCCCGATGGCTTCCTCGCGGATCTCGTAAGCACGTACCTTGCCCAATTTCCAGCCTGCGTAGTAAGCGGTCCGGTTGCTGTCAATATAAATACGACCATCAGCGGGCACATTGGCGGCGAGCCATTTTCCGGCATCCAGCAGGTGCGTCTGCCCACGGTTCCAGGAAATGACGTTGTCACCCATGGTGAGGAAACATAGCAACAGGATAATCACGTTCCACTTCGGGTACCAGTCCATCAATTTTTTCAGCCCACATCCGATGAACGGGGCCGCCAGCAACCCAAGCACGGCAACATAGCGCCCGGCCAGAAACTGCATGTCGATCACGAAAAAGGACAAAACGCCAACCTGTGCCATGAAAGCCCAGGCAAAAAGCGGCAGCCTTGATAGCGTTTGCCGCAAGGGATAGCCACGGAACAGGAACAGTGAAGGAATCAGGAACAGTTCGAGCTGCCGGATGAATTTCAGAGGAATGATCGCAAGCGAACCCATGAACAGGATCGTTTCCGCCTGATTCCTGGCATAGGGAATCAGCGCAGCGGAAAGCGCTTGTACTTTTATATCGAACAATTCCCTTTTTCTGGCAAGGTCAAAGAAGTCGGCAAAAATGTTCAGTCTGCCTGTGGGGGCCAATTTTTTCGCCAGGATCAGACACATGCTGGCAAAAATGCAGGAGAACGGTATGCTGCCGATCATCAGGAGACGCCGGATGCGCTCCCCTGCCGGAGCTGAACAGAACTGCCACAATATCAGTGCAGCGAAGAAAGCCAGTGCCTCGAGCCGGAACAGGACGGCAGCGCACAATGAGGCCTGGATCAGCAGGCCGCCTTTCCACCTGGGCGACTCCGACCAGCGAAGCGCCAGCCAGAATGAAAGGGTCGTGAAGAACCAGCAGCCATATTCACGTATCAGCTCCTCGCGATAATGGTTAAAGCCGGGCAGGGCAAGAACGACGAGGCAAGTCGCCCAGGCTGCCTCAGGCATTCTGCGTTCTGCGCAATTGACGGTCAACGCGCAAGTTCCTGCCATGAAAAACGCATTGAGGATATGCCCGGAATTTTCCAGCCCGATACCTGTCAGTCTTGAGAAAAGCGCCATCAGAACAGAAAGGAACGGCCAGTCAAAAGTGCTTAATGCTGTCGCCAGGTCCGATTGCAAGAATATCCTGGCAGTTTCCACGTAAAGCAGGCCGTCTCTATTGATGATCGGGCTGGTCAGCAGGGCGACCAGTGAAAGAAGCAGGCTGCCCAGAAAGGCAGCCTGTGTCGGAGAGAATGTGTCAATAAAACGGCGAAGTTGCATGCTGGGCGAAGCCTCGTTCTGTTTGTTATTTTCAGGTCTTCAGGAGTGCAAGTTTCTCGCCACAGCGGCGATAATCTCCGGCACTTGGAGAGCGGACGAAACTTTGAAGCACCTTGGCTGCAACCAGCGGGGCAAGCCAGGGTTTCTGCTTTCGTGAGCGGCGCCAGTATCTTTTCATTTTCCGCCGGAAATGATGGCGAAGGTCTTCGTCAGAAATCAAGCCCGGATTGCTCTCGAGAAATTTCGCATAGGTCAGGAACTGCGCGGACAGCATCATCGTGCGCTTGCGCGACGTGTTGCCGGGATGTTTCCGGTAACTGGCAAGCGCTTCAGGGACGCGCGCGATACTGTATCCGACGGAAAGGCGCAGCCAGCAATCAATGTCCTCAAGACGAAGGTTTGGATCGAAGCCGCCAATACTCAGGAAAGCATCGCGCCGCAGGGTAACGGTCGGATTGAAGACAAAATATTCTTCCATGAACAGATCGCGATAGCCGTCACGTAGTGGACCGGGGGACGGGCGCCCCTTTTGCCGCGAGCGGGTTGTCGGGCCACCGTGCTGGTCGATGTAATCGATATCCGCATGAACCAGCGCCAGGTCCGGGGTATTCCACGTTGCAATGTATTCTTGAATCCGCTCGACCTTGTTCGGGTAAATAATGTCGTCCGATCCAAGCAGATGAACCCATTCGCCCTGACATGCTTCGATGCAGGCATTGGAGTTGGCGCTGACCCCTTGGTTTTTTCTCCGCTCAAGCACCACCCGGCGGAAGCGATCACGAAATTGCGCAAGGAAACGCTGGGCGATTTCGAAGGTGCCATCGGTGGATCCGTCGTCGATCAGAACCAGTTCAAGTTCGGGATAAGTCTGTTCGCAGACCGAGGCCAGGCAGGCTTCGATGAATGCACTGTGGTTGTAGGAAGGAATTGCGATGCTGACGAGAGGCAAGTTCATTTTTTTTCGGCAATAAGTAAGTAGCGTACGGCCACGAAGGGCTCGATCCGTCGGGCCGGGTAAGGAAAGCGCCGGTAGCGGCTGCGCATGTGCGCGTGAATGCCGCACATTGTCCAGCCATTGTCTTCGAGCGATTCGTTCAGGCTCTCACGCGTAAAAAAATGCAGGTGCGTGCGGTCCATGATGCCTTCATCCTGATACTTGAACTCACCCCGGAACAAGAGCGGCAGCAGGACTTTGTAGTAGCGAATGTTGGGAACGCTCAACGCCAGCCGGCAACCTGGCGAAGTCTTCTCATGAAGCAGGCGCAGTGCCGCCCAAGGATCGAATAGATGCTCAAGGACGTCGGCCATGATCACCAAGTCATACTTTGACCAAGGGACTTCGCTGACCACCGATTCGAGGGATCCGTCCCAAACGGAACCGAGCGTTTTTCGCGCTATTTCGGACGCTGCAGGGTGTGGCTCAATGCCATCGCAGAAGGTTACGGCACCGCTGCGCATCAATTCGCCGCCCAGCCTCCCGCCTGCGCAACCGATGTCCAAAGCCGAGACAAACGGACCGTAGGGTCCGAGAAATGCCGCGAATTCGGATCGGTCGGCCAGATAGTATTCCTTGATGTTCTCCGTCATTGCTACCTCAGTTCCCGGTATTTTTCATCGAGTGCTTGACGACCAGAATATCTTCCATGACCAGATACTCCAAATCCGATCCGTAGAACATGTTCAGTGCATCGGTTGGCGAGCAGATCATCGGTTCGCCGCGGCGGTTGAGCGACGTGTTGAGCACGACACCGCTGCCAGTCAGCTTTTCGAGTTCGAGCATCAGGTCGTAGTAGCGCGGGTTGAATTCGCGTTTCAGAACCTGGGCGCGCGAGGTGCCGTCTTCATGCACCACCTCCGGTACACGCTCCTTCCAACCCGGCGCAACCTCGAAGGTGAAGGTCATGAACGGCGCCGGGTGGTCGCTGCCCAGCATCTGCGGGCCGACGGTGTCGAGCATGCTCGGGCAGAAGGGACGCCAGCGTTCGCGGAACTTGATCTGTTCGTTGATACGGTCGGCTACACCGGGCGCGCTGGGACAGCCTAGGATCGAACGCCCGCCGAGGGCGCGAGGACCGAATTCCATGCGTCCGTGGAACCAGGCGACCGGGTTGCCGTCGGCCAGGATTTTTGCCACTTCCTGCGGCACGTTCGTGATTCTCTGCCACTGCGGTTGTGCCGGATGGCGCGCACAGGCGGCGATGACGTCCTCGTTGCTGAACGACGGGCCAAGATAGACGTGTTCCATCTTCTCGACCGGCACGCCGCGCTCGACCGATACGTAGGCGGCGGCGCCGACAGCGGTGCCGGCGTCGCCGGAGGCCGGTTGCACGAACAGTTCCTTGAGCTCCGGACGGGCGATGATTTTCTGATTGAGCTTGACGTTGAGCGCGCCGCCGCCCGAAAAAGCGAGTTTGCCGGTCTCGCGCAGGATGTCGCCGAGGTAGTAGTCGATCATCTGCAGCGACAAATCTTCGAACAGCTTCTGCATGCTCGCCGCGTAATGGATGTACGGGTCGTCGGCGATGTCGCCCGAGCGCTTCGGCCCGAGCCAGTCGATCAGCTTCGGCGAGAAGTAGTAGCCCTTGCCGTTCTCCTTATAGCGGCGGAAGCCGATCACGTTGGCGTAGTCGGTGTTGATGACGAGTTCGCCGTTCTCGAATTTTGCCAGGCGCGAAAAATCGTACTTGTCCGGATCGCCGTAGGGCGCCATGCCCATGACCTTGTATTCGCCGTCGAGCATCTCGAAGCCAAGGTATTCCGTAATCGCGCCATACAGGCCGCCGAGCGAATCCGGATCGTAGAATTCCTTGATCTTGTGAATCCTGCCGTTCTCGCCGTAGCCGAAGAAGGTGGTCGCGTATTCGCCCTTGCCGTCGATGCCGAGGATCGCCGTCTTCTCCTTGAATCCCGAGCAGTGGTAGGCGCTGGCGGCGTGTGCCAGGTGATGTTCGACTGGGACGATCTCGACCTTCTTCAGATCGAAGCCGAGCTGGATCAGGCACCATTCGATGCGCTTCTTGTAGCGATGGAAGCGGCGGTTGCCGGCAAAAATGGCGTCGAGGGAACGATCCGGCGCGTAGAGATAACGCCGGGCATAGTGCCATCTCGCCTTTTCGGTGATGCTGATCGGCGCGAACGGAATGGCCACGGCGTCGACGTCCGACGGCTTGATGCCGGCGAACTGCAGGCAGAATTTCGCCGACTCGTAAGGCATCCGGCCCTTCGCGTGCTTGTCGCGTACAAAACGTTCTTCTTCAGCGGCTGCTACCAGCTTGCCGTCGATGTACAGTGCCGCGGACGGGTCGTGCGTCAGTGCGCCGGATAATCCAAGTATTGTCAGTGCCAAGTTCGGTTCTTTCGGGAAATTGTGCTTCGCTGTCCAGTGGAGCCATGTCCTGCCAGTGGGGCTGCCAAGTATACTCGTCTTGCCTGATTTCCGGGTTAAGCATGACTTAAGGCCGGAGTTATAGTTTGTATGTTTTATTTACGATCAAGAAATGCCCGGTTCCACTAACCGGTTGGCTTACAACGAGATGACATGAAACCATCCATCAAGATCTTGCTGATCCTTCCGACATTACTATTGCCTGCATTGCTGCTCGGCTTGGGCGAGCGTCCGGTGTACAAGATACAGGAGGTGCGAATTGCGGAAACCGCCCGTGAAATGCTGTCCAGCGGCGATTGGGTCGTACCGCGCTATAACGGTGAATTGCGCCTGCAAAAGCCGCCGCTGCCCTACTGGATAACTGCGGCCAGCTATCAGTTATTGGGGGTGTCGGCCTTTTCCACGCGCTTGCCTGCCGTGCTGTTCGGGTTGTTTTCAGCCCTGTTGATAGGGGCCTGGGTGAAGCGAGAATCTGGGCTGAAAATCTCGGCGAATAGTGTGTTGGTGCTGGTTGTCTCCTATCTTGGTTTGCGCTATTTCCGCAGTGGCGAAGCCGATTCCGTTTTGCTGTTCTTTGTCAGCGCCGCCTCCTTGCTGGGATATGACCTGCTACGCGGCAAGGGGGATATGCCTCGACGCGCGCTGTTTGGGCTGGCGTTGGGTCTTGGCTTCCTGAGCAAGGGGCCCGCTGCGTTGGCCATTCCGCTGTTTTCCCTGTTGGCGATGGCTGTACTGGAAAAACGGTCCGGTCGAGGATGGCCGTCTGGCCAACGTCTTTTCAGTGGCCCTGGGTTGGTGTTGATGCTGGTGGCGGCGTTTGGCTGGTATATCTGGATAATCTGGCAGCTTCCGGAAATCTCACAGCAGTTTTTCGGCAAGCAGATCGATGAAACCTTTGTCAGCGGCAATCATGTCAAGCCTGTCTGGTGGTATTTGTTGCACTGGTTTGAATTTTTCGCCCCTTGGGGAGTATTGCTGGTACCGGCCGGAATCATGGCTTACCGCCAGCGCAATATTGAAATGCCGCCATTGCTCAGGTTTTCCTGGGTCTGGCTGGGCGTGGTTTTCATATTGCTGACGGCGACTGTCAACAAGCAGATGCAATATGCATTGCTGTTTGCTCCGCCATTGGCCATCATTCTTGGGCACTATCTGGTGCAGGCGCAGGGCGGATTCGCGCGGACCAATCGCATTCTGTTCGGTGTGTTTTTCCTGATTGTCCTGGCTGGAGTCGTTTTTGCAATGCGGAAGACAGCCGAGCTACCCCATGCCGCGCTTTGGCTGCTGCTGCCAGTTATTCCCCTTGCGATGCAGCGCCTGCTGCGCGACAGTGTTCTATCCGCGTCGGTGCTGGCAGTCGCCGGAGTAACCGCAATGGCATTTCTCTATGGCGAGACGACACTCTCGAAAGAGCCGCACAAGATTGCGGCCCAGGCGTTGATGCGCGAAGCGGCGCAATACTCCCCCCTGTTCCAGAGCGGACCGAAGCCCGGGCGGGGCGAACTGTCGTTTTACGCAGAGCGGGTGGTCAGGCCGGTTGATGCGCAGGAAATTTCCGAACTGCTCGGGCAACATGCCGAACTGTGGCTGGTCGGCGAGGCCCCGCCTGAATTGCCGCATGCTGCCGTCGAATCAATCCGGCAAATCGACGAACTGAAGTTGTTCCGCATTACGCGCCGGCCTTGAATGCGCTTGCATGAGACCGGGCATCAATAGGGCCTCGGCTCTCCTTCGGGGCGCGTCTTGAAGCGGCGATGCACCCAGTAATATTGCTCGGGCATGGTACGGATGACGTCTTCGATCCAGGAGTTCATCCGCGCCGTGTCGGCTTCGACGTCTTCCGTCGGGAAATTCTCCCAGGCATTGCCGATTTCAGTCACGTAACCGGCCCCGTCGGGCAGCATGCGCGTGACGCAGGGAACGACCCTGGCACCGGCGACGCGGGCGAGACGCGAAAGCCCGCTGATCGTGGCCGCCGGGATGCCGAAGAACGGCACAAAAACGGCATCGCGCCGGCGCGCGTTGAGGTCGGGAAGGTAATAGAAGGGACGTCCGGCCTTCATGGCCTTGACCGTGGCGCGCAATCCGTCCTGCCGGGTCAGTAGCAACTGGTCTCCGAAGCGATGCCGGCCGCGCAGGAACAGTTTGTCGAATACCGGGTTGCTTTGTGCGGCATACATGCTGACCGAATCGAAACGCATGGCCACGGCGACACCCCCGGCATCGAGTCCGACGAAGTGCGGGGCGAGCAGGATGACCGGCTGGCCGGCGCCGAGCAGGGCGCGGATTTTTTCATCGCCTTCGATGCGGATCATCTCCTTCAGCCGCTCCTGGCTGCTCCACCAGAGCATGCTGCGCTCGACGATGGACCGGCCGAGTGCCTTGAAATGCCTGTGTGCCAGGCGTGTTCGCTCTTCGGCGTTCAGCTCCGGGAAACACCATTCAAGGTTGATGTTCACCACGTTGCGGCGGTAACGGCCAAAACGGTACAGCATCTGGCCGGCGCCAGCCCCGAGTGCGGCCAGTGCCGATAGCGGCAGAAAATGCAGGAGCCAGAACAGGAATACGGCAGGCTGGCTGAAGAGTCGACGAAGCATGGTGTTGTCAGGAGTTCACAAAGTACAAAGAGTGCAAAGCGGTCTGTCCGCATTGTGGCACAGAGGGCAGGCGCGGCATTGTATTTCCATTTGAGCCCGTGCACCATACCCGTCGGGCAGAACGTGCGTTCCGCTTCCCCTTATAATGTCCGCACTTGTGCAACTCGCGACAGGCTTTCATGAAAATCCGTTTTTCCAAGATGCACGGCCTCGGCAACGATTTTGTGGTGATCGACGGCGTTCGCCAGTCGATTGCGCTGTCGCCCGCGCAGATACGGTTGCTTGCCGATCGCCATTTCGGTGTCGGCTGTGACCAGTTGCTGCTCGTCGAAAAGGCCGGGCGTCCCGACGTCGATTTCCGCTATCGCATCTTCAATGCCGATGGCGGCGAGGTCGAGCAGTGCGGCAATGGAGCACGCTGTTTCGTGCGTTTCGTACATGAGCAAGGATTGACGGACAAGCGGGAAATCCGCGTTGAAACCATGAACGGCGTGATTGCTCCACGGCTTGAGGCGGACGGAAGCGTCACCGTCGACATGGGTGTCCCGGTCTTTGCCCCGGAGCAAATCCCTTTTATCAGTCCGGCCTCCGACCTCGTCCAGCCGTTGCGCGTTGGTGATGAAGAGATTGAAATTACCGCTGTTTCCATGGGCAATCCGCATGCCGTACAGGTTGTCGCCGATGTGGACGCGGCTCCGGTCGGGCTTCAGGGGCCGTTGATCGAATCCCATCCGCGCTTTCCCAAACGGGTGAACGCCGGCTTCATGCAGGTGGCCGGGCGCCATGAAATCCGGCTGCGCGTGTTTGAACGGGGAGCGGGAGAGACGCTGGCCTGCGGCACCGGCGCATGCGCGGCTGCCGTGGCGGGCATCGCTCGCGGATTGCTTGATACGCCCGTGCGCGTTGTCACGCGCGGCGGCGAACTGACCATTGACTGGCAAGGCGCCGGATCCTCTGTCTTCATGACCGGTCCGGCTGTTACCGTATTTACCGGAGAAATCGAACCATGAAGTCAGAAGATGTCGCGCAGTACCTGCAGGACCACCCGCAGTTTTTCGAGGAGCATGTCGATCTGGTGTCGCGCCTGGTCATTCCTCACCCGCACGGTGGTCGCGCCATCTCGATCACCGAGCGCCAGATGCTCAGCCTGCGTGACAAGAACCGGCAGCTCGAAGGCAAGATGGGCGAGTTGCTGCAGTTCGGCGAGGAAAACGATGTCATCAGCGAAAAGATGCATCGCCTCGGCGTGGCCATCATCGCGGCGGGGACCTTCCAGTCGGTCATCCATACGCTGAACTTTCACCTGCGCGACGATTTTGCCATTCCGCATTTTGCCCTGCGCCTGTGGCACCGTCCCGATAACGTAGCGGAACTGCCCGAATTCACCCGCGTCAGCGACGGGCTGCAGGCCTTTGCCGAAACCCTGAACCAACCGTATTGCGGCTCGACGGCCGGCTTCGAGACCGCCTCCTGGTTTGGAGCGATCGCCGCGCAGGTGCGTTCGCAGGGCTTGATCGCCTTGCGTAACGGGGGCGGCACGATCGGCATGATTGCCCTGGGCAGCGAGGACGAACAGCGCTTCTACGCCGGCATGGGCACGCTCTACCTCGAACGCCTGGGCGAGATGGCCTCGGCGGCGCTGGCACGGGTCCTACAGCTGTCCTGAGATGGAACCGGCCGAACTGGTTGGCCGCTATCTTGACGAACTGGCGCAACAGCGCCGGCAGTCGCCCCACACCGTCAGCAATTACCGGCGCGATCTCGACGTGCTGTGCCGCCTGACTGCAGAGTTCGCGCACTCCGCAGGCGGCCTCACGCTCAAGACGCTGCAAACCCATCACGTCCGGCGCTTCATCGCGCAACTGCACGCGCGCGGTCTGGCCGGGCGTTCCCTGGCACGGATGCTTTCCGCATGGCGCGGCTTTTACCGCTGGCTGGGCTTGCGCGGAGAGGTGGCCGTCAATCCCGTGGAAGGGGTGCGCGCACCGAAAAGTCCGAAGCCTTTGCCGAAAGCGCTTTCTCCCGACGAGGCCAGCCGCCTGCTCGAGCACTCGGGGGACGAGGCCGCGGATGCCCGCGATCAGGCCATGTTCGAACTTTTCTACTCGTCGGGCCTGCGTCTGGCCGAACTGGCCGCACTCGATGTGGCGAGCGCGCAGGAAATTGCCGATGGCGAAGTGCGGGTACTTGGCAAGCGCAACAAGACGCGTCTGGTACCGGTTGGCAGCAAGGCGCGTGAGGCTATCGCATGCTGGATGCAGCGGCGGCCGGAACTGGCGCGCCCGGAGGAAACGGCGTTGTTCGTCGGTCAGCGCGGCGCCCGCATCCACATGCGCGTCATCGAAGAGCGGCTCAAGCGGCGTGCCCTTGCACAGGGTTTGCCGGTCAACGTGCATCCGCACATGCTGCGCCATTCGTTCGCCTCGCATGTGCTCCAGTCCTCCGGAGACCTGCGCGCGGTGCAGGAAATGCTCGGACATGCCAGCATCGCGTCAACGCAGGTGTATACCCATCTCGATTTCCAGCATCTGGCCAAGGTTTATGACGCCGCGCATCCTCGCGCAAAACGCAAATAAACCGGCGGCGCCCTTGTTGAAGGGGGGCGAGGATATTCCGCGTGATTTATCTTTCGCGGCGCAGCGGGACGAGCAGATCGGACAGGCCGTTGTGGTCGATCTCGTGCATAAGCGCCAGCAACCGGCCCAGCTCCCCCGGCGGAAACCCTTCGCGGGCAAACCAGTTCAGATAGTGGCCGGGCAGATCGGCGATGGCCCGACCCTTGTATTTGCCGAATGGCATGCTGACCTCAAACAGGCGGGGCAGATTCGGCTGTGCCGAGGCAAGGAACGATGGAGCAGGAGGCAAGGCTTATTTCTTCCGCGAGATTTCCTCGACCGCCCGGCGCATTTCCGAATTGAGCACGTCGGTGTCGGTGCCATAGCAGCCGCCAACCTGGATTTCTTCAATGACCGGGGCGCTGTCCCCGGAACTTGATCCGAAATGCTGCGCTTTCCAGCGCGCCAACATCAGTTCTTCTTCCTTGAGACCGGTATTCATTCCGGCGGGGACTTCGGCGCCGTGCTCGATCAGTACCTTGACGACTTCGGTTTTCCCGGCACGGACGGCCATCGAGAGCGGAGATGACGGGATGCGGTTGTCGGGAAAATTCACCTTCGCTCCGCGCAGGACCAGTTCGCGGACGATTTCCGCATGGCCCATGAAACAGGCCATGGCCAGAGGCAGTCCCGGGTCACCCTTGCCATCTTCCAGCTCCACTGGCACTCCGGCATCCAGGGCAGTGACGACTTCGGAAAGCTGACCTGTCCGGATGGCTTTGAGCAGGTCGAGGGGAGGGGTCACAACTCAGTCTCCTATGAATTTAGCGGCGCAGACGAGATTCTAGCATCTGACCTTGGTAATAGAGGCGGCTGCTTCAACTCATGGTTTTACTTGCGATGTCGGGAATGGCTGCCCGGTCATATCCAGAGCCACGGCTTCGGCGATGCGGATGCCATCGATTCCGGCCGACAGGATGCCTCCTGCGTAGCCCGCGCCTTCTCCCGCCGGATAAAGCCCTCTTACATTCAGGCACTGCAAATCGTTTCCGCGCGTGATGCGCAGAGGCGATGAGGTGCGCGTTTCGACGCCGGTGAGCACGGCGTCGGGCAGGGCAAATCCGCGGATTTGCCGCTCGAAGGCCGGAATGGCTTCGCGGATCGCGGCGATGGCGAAGTCGGGTAATGCCGTGGACAGGTCGGTCGGATGCACGCCCGGCTGGTAGGACGGCGTGACCGAACCGAGCTGCGTCGATGGGCGGCCGGCCAGAAAATCGCCGACCCGTTGCCCGGGCGCCTCATAGGTCCCTCCGCCCAGTTCGAAGGCGCGCGCCTCAAGCCGGCGCTGGAAAGCGATGCCGGCCAGGGGGTCGCCAGGCGTTCCTCCGAAGTCCTCGGGGGAAACATTGACCACGATGCCCGCGTTGGCGTTGCGTTCGGCGCGCGAATACTGGCTCATGCCGTTGGTGACCACGCAATTGGGCTCGGAAGTGGCCGCCACGACCTGGCCGCCTGGGCACATGCAGAAGCTGTAAACCGAACGCCCGTTGCTGGCGTGATAAACCAGCTTGTAGTCCGCCGCGCCGAGCAGCGGGTTGCCGGCATTCGGCCCGAGCCGCGCCCTGTCGATCAGTGATTGGGGATGTTCGATGCGGAAACCGACGGCGAACGGTTTGGGTTCCATGAACACGCCGCTGGCATGCAGCATCTCGAACGTGTCGCGCGCGCTGTGGCCAAGCGCCAGAACGACATGGCTGGCTGAGATTTCTTCGCCGCCCGCCAGCGTTACTCCGCGCACATGGCCCTGTTCGATGCGCAGCCCGGTGACCCTGCTCTGGAAGCGGATCTCGCCGCCGAGCGATTCGATCTCATGGCGCATGCGTTCGACCATGCTGACCAGGCGGAAGGTGCCGATATGCGGCCTGGCCACGTAAAGGATTTCCTCCGGCGCGCCGGCCTTGACGAACTCGGAAAGCACCTTGCGTCCGAGATGGCGCGGATCGCGTATCTGGCTGTACAGCTTCCCGTCCGAGAAGGTGCCGGCGCCGCCCTCGCCGAACTGCACGTTCGATTCCGGGTCGAGCTGTTTTTCACGCCAGAGTTTCCAGGTGTCCTTGGTGCGCTCGCGCACGGCCTTGCCCCGCTCCAGCACGAGCGGGCGGAAACCCATCTGCGCCAGCACCAGCGTGGCAAAGATACCGGCCGGGCCGAACCCGACGACCACCGGGCGCGAGGTCAGCCCGGACGGCGCCCGGGCGACGAAGTGATAGCTTGTGTCCGGCGTCGGACCGATCTTCGGATCGTCGGCGAATTTGCGGAGCAGGGTCGGCTCGTCGTCGGTTGCAATGTCGACGGTGTAGATGAACATCAGCGCGGTTTTCTTGCGCGCATCGTGGCTGCGCTTGAAAACGGTCAGGCTGCGCAGGGCCTGTTCGGGAATGCCCAGCCGCGCCGCGACGGCGGCAGGGAGCGCTTCCGGCGGGTGTTCAAGCGGCAGTCTGAGTTCATTGATGCGGATCATCGGCTGGGTTCCTGTTGCCCGTAGCTGGCGAATTTTTCGAGAACGGCGGCCATCTCTCCGGCATCGAGCAGCACCGGCTGGCCCAGCTGGCTGGCTCGCCAGTATTGCTCGCAAAGGTCCTCAAGTTCGACCGCGCGGGCCAGGGCCTGCTCCAGATTGGCCCCGAAGACGAGCATTCCG
The DNA here is from genome assembly GCA_964563685.1 of uncultured Propionivibrio sp. Classification (GTDB taxonomy): domain Bacteria; phylum Pseudomonadota; class Gammaproteobacteria; order Burkholderiales; family Rhodocyclaceae; genus Propionivibrio. Next base: position 112,215 of record CAZLXL010000009.1, on the reverse strand, counting down.
TGATTGGCGAGCAGGCAGGCGTAGCGGTCTTCCATGGCCTCCAGGACGCAGTCGGAGAGCGCCTGCGTGCCGAACGTGGCGTAGTGCGCGCAACGCACGCTGTCGCCCCCGAAACGGGCGATCATGTAATGAAACGGGGGAATGTCGCGGCGCAGGCAGGCCAGGCTGGTGGCGAACGGCGCATGTGCGTGCAGGATGGCGCCGGCTTCCGGGCGCGCGACGTAAAGGTCGCGGTGAAAGCGCCATTCGGATGAGGGCAGGCGGCGTCCGCAATGCGTGCCGTCAAGCGCCATGAAAACGATGTCCTCCGGTTTCAGCGTCGCGTAGGCCATGCCGGTCGGCGTGATCAGGTAGCCGTTCTCTCCCCGCTCGCTGCAACGTACGCTGAGGTTGCCGGCGCCGCTGCGATTCAGCGCCGCTGGAGCCATGCGGCGAGCGGTGTCAATCAGTTGCAGGCGCAGCGATTCATTCATGTGGCTTCTCCATGCAAAGTGCGCGCAGGGCCTCTGTCGTGGCCGCACAGCTGCCGTGTTCGGTGATGATGGCGCTGACGAAACGGGCGGGGGTAACATCAAACGCCGGATTGGCGGCAGAGGCTTCTGAAGCAATCTGGCGAATTGCGCCAACCTGCCCCGTGGCATCCAGGCCGTGCGCGAAGCGCAATTCATCGCCAGCCCGCTCTTCGATCGGAATCGTATCGCCATCCGGGCAGGCCGGGTCGATGGTCGAACAGGGGGCGGCGACGTAGAACGGGACCTTCGCCTCGCGCGCGGCCAGGGCTTTCAGGTAGGTGCCGATCTTGTTGGCTACGTCGCCGTTGGCGGCGATACGGTCCGCTCCGACGATGACGGCGTCGATCGCCGGTTTCCCTTTGCGCGACAGCAACAGGCCGGCAGCGTTGTCGGCGAAAAGCGTATACGGTACGCCGCGCTGCTGCAGTTCCCACGCGGTCAGCAAGCCCTGGTTGCGCGGACGGGTTTCGGAAACCCAGACATGCACGTCGATCCCCGCTGCGCAGGCGGCATAGACCGGCGCCAGCGCCGTGCCGGAGCCGACGGTGGCTAGCCATCCGGCGTTGCAGTGGGTCATCAGGTCGAGCCGACCGCGCCGTTCTGCAAGGGGCCGCAGCAAGGCCAGACCGTGTTCCCCGATACGCCGGCACTGTTCTGCGTCCTCTTCTGCGATGAGCGCGGCTTCTTGCCAGGCCGCCTCGGCGCGCGATCCTTCGGCCAGGGGAGCGAGGCGAGCCTGCATGCGCGTCAGCGCCCAGTGCAGGTTGACGGCGGTCGGGCGGGTGGCGGCCAGAGAAGCCAGCGCGGCCGCCAGCGTCGCTTCGTCATCCTTTTCCGTCAGCGCCAGTGCCACGCCATAGGCTGCGGTGACGCCGATCAAAGGAGCGCCGCGCACCTGCATGCTGCGGATGGCGTGCACTGCGTCTTCCATGCTGGAAAGCCGCACGACGCGGCATGTGTGGGGCAAGGCCGTCTGGTCGATGATTTCGATCGCGCGGGCATTGGGCACAGGCCAAAGCGTGCGGGTTGGAAAATTGTGGGTTTGCATGGAAGGATTTTAACAGCCGGAGCTGGGGCGATAGTTCTGCCTGATCATCCGGCAGCAGATCGGGAACAAACTACAGCCTTGGAAAATCCTTCTGTACCCGGTCCGCCTCGGAACGCGGCAACCCGGCTTCCCCGGCAAAGCGGGGCCATTCCGCGATGGCCTCCTCCACGCTGCGCAGCAGCCCGGAGTACCCGGGGACCAGGAAGCGGTCGCCGACCGATTCGATATCCTTCCGCGTGATGCCGGAAAATTGGCCATTCACCGACATCAGGTGCTGGAAGGTCCATTCGCCGCCCGGGTTGAACGCATGCGTCACATCGTATGCGGGAGCAAGGTGCCACGTGCCGGATTCGTCGAGCAGGAACGAGAAATTCTTGGTGTGGTCGTCGCAATTGGCCGTCAGCACATTGAACGCCATTCGCTTGAAACCTTCTTTCAGCGCCTCGTCGCCGAGCTTGAGATCGCGGATGCTCAGAAAGAACTGCGCATAGTCATGCGTGGCTTTCTGCTTGAAATCCAGGTGCGCCATAGCGCAGAGCGTCTGGATATGTTGCTTCGTGCCGCGTTGCCGATCGAAGCGGCGGGTCATGAAATGCCCCCGTCCGTTTTCCTCGAGCAGCCGTGACTCGCACATGTCGATCTTTGCCGCACGCGCCATCAGGTAATAGGCGTACTCGATTCTCCCGTAGTGACCGCCGGTCCCCAGCTCCTTGTCTTTCCCGACCCCGTCCAGCTTCAGCAGCCAGTAATCGAATCCCGGATCGGCCGCGAGGTGACCGGAACGCATCTCTTTCGTCTCCGGATTCCATGCAATCACCGCCTTGGCCCGGGCACCACCGGCGGATGTGCCGACCTGGATCAGGTTCATGAGGGCCGCCTCCGTCTCCCGGTCGCCATCGAAACGCCCGCGCAGCGCCATCCGCGAGGCATCCACCAGCATTGAAATCTCCAGCGCGGTGGGCTTGATCTTGCGCGGCCCGCGAACGGGCCGGAATTCCAGCGCTCCCATGCTTCGGGTACCCATGTAGGCCAAGCGATCGAGGGGGGTGATGGCCGCTTTGGGCACGCCTTCCCGGGCCAGGTAGGCATCGATCAGCGCATTTCCGAAATCGTCGGGCAGCGAATCTGCGAGCATGGCGGGCAATCGCTTGAAGGTGGACTTGGGAAGCAGCGGGAAAACATGCTGCGATTGCGCAACCGGCATGGTGAGCGGGGCGAGTTCGATTCCGAGGCGCTGCCAGCGCGGATCATATTCGAACACGTAGTAGCCAAGCCGGGGTTCCAGAGTCACCGCCCCCACCGTCTTCCCCCAGGCGCGGACTTCGACGACATCGACCGGCTTGTACATGACTTATCCTTTGGCCGCCTGTACGCGGGGACGGAACACCTTCATGCGGACCTCTTTCCCCTGCCCCTGCTTTCTGAGCATATCCATCGGGCTCACCGTAACCGGGGGGGCCAATGCTTCGAGCCAGTCCGTGCGGCGCAAGGCGCGACAAACCCGGATCAACGTCCGGAGCGACGACCCCTTGCCATTCTCGAGGTTCTTGATGGCGCCCACGCTGACATCGGCCCGAGTAGCCAGCTCCGTCTGCTCCAGGTCGGCACGGATGCGCATGGCCCTGAATTGGTCCCCGACGAATTTTTGCCAGTCGTCGGTGCTCATGACTGTGTTGTTTTGTATAGACATAATATTGGACATATAAAAATATATAAACATTATAGTCAAAAGAACAGATTTATTATTTATTTATATAATATATCTATATTTTTATCTTTTGAAATTATTTATTTATAGTAGAGTTATTTTTATATTGTTTTTGTACTTCCATAATCGCTGTCGAAGCGACCCGGGCGCATCGCACGAAAGACTGAGTTGGGAATCAATCTTTGAGCGGGTTTGTTTCTGATTCAGTAACAGGACGACGAGAGAATCAATGAATCGGATCTCGCCGAGGGCGCAAGCGCCTGAAGGGGGTGACATTGCAGACAGTCTGGTTGGCGGCCTGCTGGAGGAAGGCTAACCGGCGGCCAATGCTCTGCGTTCGGCCTCGATCCGGGCCATGAAGCGCTGGATCAATGTTTCGTCGGCCGGGGGCTGGTCGACGAACTTGCAGCCCATGTGCCAGAGGGGCTTGCCGGTACGGTTTTCCAGGGTCTTGATGTAACGCACTTCGAGCGTGCAATGGATCATGCCGCTTTCGCGCAGGTCCAGCCAGCAGTTGGTGAGTTTTTCAAATTGCGAATAATCGAGCGGGGTGCGTGACAGAATGCCGATCCCGCCGATGGAGATGTCGTGCAGGCTGAGTAGTTCTTCTCGCGGCGAGCCGCGAAGGACGCGGCAGGTGAAGGGTTTGGTGGTGGGCAGTTCGAGGCGGAAGAGCTCGCGACGCTGCAGGCGCAACAGGCTTTTCGGGATCTGCACGGCAAAAGCGGGTTCGCCGTGCAGTTTTGTTTCCCGGCACTGCTTGCCCGGGAACTGGTAGCGGATGCCGTCGACAAACGCGGTGAACGTGCAGTTTTCTGCCTTGAGGAACGCTTCGTTGATTTCGTTGCTGCCGCCGATGTCGAAATACAGCAGGCCATCCCGGGTCGATATGCCAAGCAGAACGGTCAGAAAACTTTGCCGGCCTTCCTGGAAGATGACCGATAGCCGTTCATTGCGCTTGATCAGGCCTTTGATCTGAAAAACGATCTCGTGCGGGTTGGTCAGGGTGCAGCGTTCGATTTCCTCGTTGGAGTAGTTGTCCATGGTGCGGCGGGATGATCCTGGTGCGTATGGGTGAATCTCGGAAAGATTGTGCGCAATGGTAAAGGCGATGCGAGGAATGCGCTAGGGCGTATGAAGAAAATCACCGGAAAAATTATGAATTGCCGGCATGAAGCCGTATTTCTTGCCTAGCCTTTCGGCTGACCTTAGAGTGCACGCGTTTATTATCACCACGGACCGGCTTTCATGATTCCTTCATCCGTCGCCATTGATTCCAAGCTGCCTTGGGTTGGCACGACAATTTTCACCGAAATGTCCCGGCTGGCGGCCGATTGCGGCGCCATCAACCTGTCGCAGGGTTTCCCCGATTTTCAGGCCGAGCCGGAGCTGTTCGAGGCCGTCATGCACGCCATGCGCGAGGGGCGCAACCAGTATCCGCCCATGGCCGGTGTGTCCGAGCTGCGCATGGCAATTGCAGCCAAGGTCGAGTCGCTCCATGGCGTCTGTTTTGACGTGGAGCGGGAAATCACTGTGACCGCCGGTGCAACACAAGCATTGTTCACCGCTGTTGCGGCCTTTGTGCGCGGCGGCGATGAAGTCATCGTTCTCGCTCCTTTTTATGACAGCTATGTACCGGCGATCGAGACGGTTGGCGGCCGCGCGGTGTATGCGCAGCTGACATTCCCGGATTATCGTCCGGATTGGGACCGGGTGCGCTCCCTGATTTCTCCGCGCACGCGGATGATCATCGTCAATTCCCCGAACAACCCCGCCGGCAGCCTGCTCGATGCCGACGATCTGGATGCGCTGGCGGAATTGACGCGCAATACGGACATCGTGGTCCTTTCCGACGAAGTGTATGAGCACATTGTTTTCGACGGAGCCCGCCATCTCAGCGTGGTTGGACATGCGGAATTGGCCAGGCGCAGCATCGTTGTTTCCTCCTTTGGCAAGACGTATCACATCACCGGCTGGAAAATCGGCTACGTCCTGGGGGGTGCCGACCTGATGACCGAGTTCAGAAAGGTGCACCAGTTCAACGTGTTCACGGTCAATGCGCCGTGCCAGTATGGGATTGCCGAATATATGCGCGATGCTTCCCGGTATCTCGGCCTGGCCGCCTTCTATCAACAGAAGCGCGATTTTTTCCGCGCGCAGATGCAGGGGACGAAGTTTGAATTGCTGCCCTGCCGGGGTACCTATTTCCAGTTGGCGCGCTATGATGCTGTCACGGATATGCCCGACCGCGAATTCGCCAGGTGGTTGACGCGGGAGATCGGCGTGGCGGTGATCCCCGTTTCCGTGTTCTACCCGGATGGGCGCGATGACCGTGTGGTGCGCTTTTGTTTTGCCAAGCAGGAAAGGACGCTGATCGCGGCTGCGGAGAAGCTGCGCCGGCTCTGAGACGCATTTGACAGATTTCCCGCTGACCGTGATTTGCATAATGACGGAAGGCGGTTGTTGTACCCGGGTACTTCGGTCAATTCATTAACAGGAGGTTTTATGAGCGTGATACAGGAGTTCAAAGAATTTGCCATGAAGGGCAATGTCATGGATCTGGCCGTCGGCGTGATCATTGGCGGTGCATTTGGCAAGATCGTCGATTCCGTGGTGAGCGATCTGATCATGCCGATCGTGGCCTGGATCATGGGCGGGCGACTTGATTTCTCCGGCTTGTTCCTGGTGCTGGGCGATGTGCCTCCCGGCACGGCGATGACCCTGGATGCCCTCAAGAAGGCGCAGGTTCCGGTGTTTGCTTACGGCAGCTTTATCACCATCCTGGTGAATTTCATCATTCTGGCCTTCATCATCTTCATGATGATCAAGCAGATGAACCGTCTGCGCAAAGCCGAACCGCCGGCTCCTCCGCCTGCGACGCCGGAAGATATCGTGCTGTTGCGCGAGATCCGGGATAGCTTGAAAAAATAGAACCTGACCACGGAGTGCACGAAGAACACGAAGAAAAGCAAATAACAGCAGCGAGTAGCTGTTTCTCGCCACGCGACGGAATGAAAAACACGTGGCTACTCTGTATTTCTTCGTGAACTTCGTGTTCTTCGTGGTTCATCCAAAAACAAAAGACCACAGCGCCCGCACCGTCTCGATGTCCTTGAGGTGCGCGTCGCGCTCGACGCGGGCGCCGCGGATGCCGTCCAAGCGGAAGGCGTGCTGCATGCGGCGGTATTTGCGGTAGATGCCGCGCACCGGGTCGGCCAGTTCCTGCGGGATCAGGCCGAGTTCGGCGGCGATGCCAAGCAGGGCGATGTTGCCGAGGTTGCCGCACAGGCGCTCGTGCGCGTGCGCATGTCCGAGGATGAGGTACTGGACGATGAACTCGACGTCGACCAGTCCTCCCGGATCCTGCTTGATGTCGAAGACCTCCTCGCTGTTCGAGGCGTGTGCGTCGAGCATGCGCTGGCGCATGGCCAGCACTTCTTCCCTGAGTTTCTCGAGGTTGCGCGGCTGGCGCAGGATTTCGGTGCGCACGGCTTCAAAGCACTGGCCGACCGCGGGGTCTCCGGCGCAGAAGCGGGCGCGCGTCAAGGCCTGGTGTTCCCAGGCCCAGGCCTGGTTCAGCTGGTAATCGCGGAATGCGGCGACCGAACAGACCAGCATGCCCGCATCGCCGTTTGGGCGCAGGCGGAAATCGGTGTCGAAAAGCATGCCGGCGGAAGTCTGGCTGGACATCCAGGTGCTGATGCGCTGGACTAGGCGCGCATAAATCTCGCCAACACCCGATTCGGGGTCGTCGTGCAGGAAGACGAGATCCAGATCCGAGCCATAAGCCAGCTCCTTGCCTCCCAGCTTGCCGTAGGCAATGACGGCGAATTTAGGCGCCTGCTGCGGATGCGGGTGCCTGTCGCGCAACCGCTGCCAGCACAGGTCGAGTGTGGTCTGCACAATGATGTCGGCGAGCTGCGTCAGGTGGTCGGCGAGGCGTTCGACCGTCTGCAGGCCGGCGATATCCTGGGCCAGCAGACGGAACACCTGGGCATGGTGCTCCTCGCGCATGATGTCCATTTCCCTCTCGGTGTCGCCGGTTTCGTTGGCCAGGCGAGCCAGCAGGTCCTGTCTGAAGGTTTCCCAGTCGGTGGCGATGTCGTACAGGCGCGGATCGAGCACTTCATCAAGCAAAATCGGATGCCGTGTCAGGTAGTTGGCCGCCCAGGCCGAACTGCCGATGATTTCGGCCACCTTGCCCAAGGCCTTGGGATGTTGTTGCAGGAGGGCGAGGTAAGCGCCGCGCCGGCCGATCGCTTCGATGAAGTCCAGTCCGCGCTGCCAGGTGGCGTCGGGCGTGCGGGTGGCCGCAGCGGCCTCGATCAGGCGCGGTCCGATGGCATCCAGGCGGTCGCGGATTTCCGCAGGCATCTGGTGGTATCGGGCACTCTGGCGCAAGGCGTGCAGGCGTTCGAGCATGCCTTTGGGATGGCGGAAGCCGAGTTCGCTGACCATCTCCAGCGCTTCGTCCGATTCCACCTGCTCGAACCAGAGGTTGGTCAGAAGATGCGTACCTTCTTCCGGTGCGGAAAATATTTCCTCGAAGTGCTGTGCCACCCGCTGCCGATGCGTGTTCAGTGTCGCCAGCATGGATTGCCAGTCGAAGAAGCCCATGGACCGGGCCATTCCCGCGCGCTCGGGTTCTGCTGTCGGAAGCATGTGCGTCTGGGCATCGTCGACATATTGCAGACGGTGTTCCAGCCGGCGCAGGAAGGCGTAGGCTTCGGCCAGCTCGCCCACGCTGTCCGGCGGCAGCAGGCGCCGCTCGACCAGCAGCTGCAGCACCTTGAGCGTGGGGCGAATCTGCAGCGCCGCATCGCGCCCGCCACGGATCAGCTGGAATACCTGCGCCATGAATTCGATTTCGCGAATTCCCCCCGGCCCGAGCTTGATGTGGTCGGCCATGTCCTTGCGCGCCACTTCCCGGCGGATCTGCGCGTGCAGGTCGCGCATGGCGTTGATGGCCCCGAAATCGAGGTATTTGCGGAAAATGAACGGGTGCGCAATCTGCTCCAGAGCCTGAATCCATTGGGGATGGAGATTGTCGCCTTCATTCATTACGCGCGCCTTGATCCAGGCGTAGCGCTCCCACTCGCGGCCTTGCGTGATGAAATAGTTTTCCAGCGACGTGATCGAGACGACCAGCGGACCGGAATCGCCGTTCGGGCGCAGGCGCATATCCACGCGAAAGACCTGTCCGTCGCCGGTGATTTCGCCGATGGCTGCGATCAGGCGCTTGCCGAGGCGGGTGAAGAAGTCGAACGCTTCGATCTTGCGTCCGCCGTCCGGCGTGCCCGAAGTTTCGCCGTCTTCGGGATAAATGAAGATGTAGTCCACGTCCGAGGAGACGTTCAATTCACGCCCGCCCAGCTTGCCCATTCCGATGACCAGCAGGCGCTGCGGGCTGCCTTGCCTGTCGAGCGGTTCTCCGAATTGTCCGGCCAGCATGCGGTGCAGGAAATCGAGCGCATGATTGGTTGTGACGTCGGCCAGGCTGGTCATGGTTTCCATCACTTCTTCCAGTGCCGCCTGCCCCCCGATGTCGCGCACGATAAGCACGGCCATGACGCGCTGGCGCAGGCGGCGCAGGGCGCGCTTCAGGCTGTCTTCGTCATGGATGGCTTCAGCCGCCAGAAAATGCCGCATCGACTCCATCGAAAGCGGAGCCTGGCCATGCTCTTTCAGCCAGTCGATGATTTCCGGGCGGCCCGCAAGAAGCTGGCGCAGGAAGCGGCTGTGTGCCAAGGCGGGTTGCCAGGCGTCGGGAAGCGGATCGGAGAAATCGTTCATGATTTATTGCTATGTCCGGGGGCTGTGGGAGGGACAGGGAAGATGTCTCTTCCGGCCCTTCGTTATGCGGTTCGCGGGTCAAAGCCGTTACAATTGGTGCCTGATGGTCTGACAGGTTGCGCATCATTCTAGTGACGTTTATCAAAAACAGGCAAAGCTTTCCGCGGGTGGTGAATTCATGATGAGCGGAAACGGTCTGCGTGCAGCGTTGTATTACCGCTTGCACCGCTTGCTTCCCATTATTGCGAACCCCGTGGTGCACAGGTTCGGGCGTCTGCTCGTCTGGGGTTTCTGGCTGCTCTATTTTTCGTTTGTCCTGCTCGTCCTGGCTTTGCGCTACGCCATTTTGCCGCACATCGAGGATTACCGGCCGGACATCGAGCGCCTGGTCAGCGAAGGGATAGGGCAGGAAGTCGGCATCGGGCGGATCGAGGCAAGCTGGGCCGGGCTCAATCCGGATCTGACCCTGCATGACGTGCGCGTGCAGGATGCCGAGGGACGTCCGGCGCTGGCCTTTTCACGCGTCGAAGCCGTGTTGTCGTGGTGGTCGCTACCGAGCGCGCAGCTTCGCCTGCGTCTGTTGCGCATCAAGGAACCGACGCTGCACCTGCGGCGCAATGCCGAGGGCAGGTATTTCATTGCCGGCATACCGCTCAACCAGGATGGGAGCGACAGCGATGTCGCCGCATGGGTGCTGGAACAGCGTCGTATCCGTATTGATGGAGCGACGCTGGTCTGGGATGACGAATTGCGACAGGCGCCGACGCTGGTGCTCGAGGATCTGAGTCTCGGGCTGGATAACGATGGAAGACGGCATCGCTTCGGTCTGACGGCACAACCGCCCGAGGGGCTTGCGGCACGCATCGACATTCGCGGCGATTTCCGGGGCAACGATATCGAGCGCATGGAAAAGTGGTCCGGCCAGGTTTATGCCGAATTCGATTACACCGATCTGGCGGTGTGGCGACAGTGGATCGATTATCCGGTGACCCTGCCGCACGGACACGGTGCCTTGCGCGCCTGGGCCGGCTTTGCTGACGGTGCATTGCAGGAGATCACCGCCGATGTGTCGTTGCAGGATGTTCATCTGAAACTGGCGCAGGATTTGCCCGAGCTTGAGCTGGAACGCATGTCGGGGCGTCTGCAGGCGCTCTTTCCGGAGACGGGGCTGAGCGTCAAAGGGGTGGGCGTCGAGCTGGTTTCGGGGACGAAGATGCCGGAAAGTGCGGATGCCGGGATCAAAATTGAACCGACCGATTTTGAAGTCATCTGGCAGCCTGATGCGGATGGAAAGAACGGCCTCGGCAACGTCAGCATCACCCGGATGGATCTTGGAATGCTGTCAAGGCTGGCCAATTACCTGCCGATCGACACGCAGTCACGGAATTTGCTGAACGACTATGCACCTCGCGGCCAGGTCAGCGGTCTGAGCGCACGCTGGAAAGTCCGTGACGAGAAACTGCTGAGCTATTCGCTGAAAGCCGGCGTGCAGGATCTGGGAATGGCAGCACAAGGCAAGCTTCCTGGTTTCTCCGGCATTTCCGGTACGCTGGAAGCCAGCGAAAGCAGTGGAAAGCTGGCGTTGCGTTCCGGGAAGTCGTCGATCGATCTGCCCGATGTATTCCCCGAGCCGCGGACGCGCTTCGACTCCCTGGTGGCGCAGGCGCGCTGGAAGTTCGAAAAGGGTCAGCTGGAAGTTGAACTGACTCATGCCGAATTTTCCGGTCCCGAAGCCGCCGGATCGGCGCAAGGGGTCTACCGGACGGAAACCGACGGACCGGGCAGTATCGATATGACGGCGGCGCTGACACGTGCCGATGCGCGCGCCGTGTGGAGCTATATGCCGCATGTCGTCGGCGAGGGGGCGCGGCACTGGCTGCATGATTCCTTGCTGGCCGGGAAGGCCGGCGAAACGAAACTGATCCTGAAGGGCAGGCTGCAGGACTTCCCGTTTCTTGACAAGAGCAAGGGGCAATTCCTGGTCACGGTCAAGGCAAACGACGTGACCGTCGATTACGGCAAGGGCTGGCCGCGCATCGACGGGATTTACGGGGAACTGCGCTTCGAAGGGAATGGCATGATCGTCGAGGCGCAGCGGGGCAGGATTCTTGGCGTCCGGCTGTCGAACACGCACGTGCGCATTCCCGATTTTGATGCGCCGGTGTCGACGCTGTACGTCAAGGGTCAGGCCGATGGTCCGACCTCGGAATTCCTGAAATTCATCGATCAGAGTCCGGTTGCCGACCGAATCGACCGTTTCACCGAGGGGATGCGGGCCAGCGGCAACGGACATCTGGATATTGATCTGGTCATTCCGCTGGCCGAGGAAAAACTGGACGAATCGAAAATTTCCGGCAGCTATCGCTTCAGCAACAACGAAATTACCGTCGATCCCGTATTGCCGCCTCTGCGCCAGCTCAATGGCAGCATCCAGTTTTCGGGCAGCGATTTGCGTGTGCCCGAGATCAACGCCGTTCTTTTCGGCGGCCCCCTGAAGATTCAGGGGGGGCTGCAGAAGGATGGCCGGGTGCTGATCGCGCTCAGTGGGGCGGCCAACATTGCGCAGATGCGCAAGCAGAGCGACCATCCGCTGCTGGCCCGCTTGTCGGGGACAACTTCCTACCGCGGTGAAGTGCGGATCAACAGGCGCAATGCCGACCTGGTGGTTGAATCATCGCTGGCCGGACTGGCTTCGACCCTGCCCGAACCATTCAGGAAGACGGCAGGCGAAGCGCTGCCTCTGCGTTTCGAGAAGAAATTTCTGCCGGCTCTTGATGTTGCGGGTGGGGCCGCCCCGACTGTGCGCGACCAGCTTAGCGCGACCTTGGGGAAAAGCCTTGAGATGCAAGTGATCCGCCGCAAGGTCGGCGACGCGATGTCCATCGAGAAAGGCGCGATTGTTGTCGGACGGCCGTTGCAATTGCCGGATAAAGGCCTTGTCGTGTTGCTGGGGGGCAAGCGCCTTGATCTCGATGCGTGGCAAAAGGCGTTCGATCTGTCCGCCACGAATTCAGCGGACAATTCCTCTCCCATTCCTCTGCCGGATGGAGTGAGCGTGCAGGTGGCTGATCTGGTATTGCGCGGCCATCATCTGAACGATGTCGACCTGTGGGCCACCCCGAGCGAGAAGCAGTGGAAAATTCGGCTCGATTCACGCCAGGCTACGGGAAATCTGGTCTGGGATGATGCGGGAAATGGCCGGCTGCTGGCCCGTCTCAGCCGGTTGGCGATCGACCGGGAGAGTTCGCCGGAGAGCAGCGCCCCGGCGAGCGAACCGATGCAGAAGCTGCCCGCCCTGGATATTACGGCCGAGGATTTTTCCCTGCGCCAGCTGCGTTTCGGCCGACTTGAACTGCAGGCACGCAATGAGGGTGGAGTCTGGCGACTGAACCGGGTGCACGCCACCAATCCGTATGGCACGTTTACCGGGAGCGGGCAGTGGCAAGGCGCAGGCGGGGCGAGTCGTACACAGCTGGCGTTCAAGCTGGACAGCGACGATGTCGGGAACCTGCTCGGGCGCATGGGTTATCCCGGCGCCGTGCGTGCCGGAACAGCGCGGATCGAAGGAAACCTGGGCTGGAACGGTGCGCCGACAGACCCCGATTTTGCCTCGATGAGCGGCGACATGAACCTCGAAGCGTCCAGGGGGCAATTCCTCAAGCTCGATCCGGGCGCCGCCGGCAAGCTGCTCGGGCTGATCAGCCTGCAAAACCTGCCGCGCCGGATCGCCCTGGATTTCAAGGATGTGTTCAGCGAGGGCTTCGCCTTCGACAGCATAGCCAGCAAACTGTCCGTGCAGAAGGGCGTCATGCGCACCGATCGCCTGCAGATCGACGGTCCTTCAGCACGCGTCGTCATGCGCGGCGAGGTCGACCTCAAGCGCGAGACGCAACGGCTCAATGTCAATGTCCAGCCGGAGCTGGGCAACACCGCGGCACTCGGGGTGGCCATCGTCAATCCGGCGGCCGGAGTGGCCACCTGGCTGGCGCACAAGATCCTGCAGAATCCATTGAATCAGATGTTCGGTTACGATTACCTGATCACCGGGACCTGGGACGATCCCAAGGTCGAGAAGCTGTCGAAAAACGTGCCCGCAGGGACGATGAATGCACCTGGAGTTGCCAATGAACCTGCCCGATGAACTGAAACGCAATGTGAAGAATGCACGTGTCGCCGCAATCCAGATGATTTCGACGCCGCGCGTCGAGGAAAACCTGCAAACCGCGGGAGCCCTGATCGCCGAAGCGGCTGCCCGGGGGGCCGAGTTGGTGGCGCTGCCGGAATACTTCGCGATCATGGGACGGCGCGATGCCGACAAGATCGCCGTGCGCGAGGCCGACGGCAGCGGGCCCATCCAGGATTTTCTGGCGGAAACCGCATGCAAGCACGGCATCTGGGTCGTCGGCGGGTCGCTGCCGCTGGAAGCCAGCGTGCCCGACAAGGTGCTCAACACTTGCCTGGTATTCGATCCGCAGGGCATTCGTGTGGCCCGCTATGACAAGATTCACCTCTTCGGCTTCCAGAAAGGCGAAGAAAGATATAACGAAAGCGCGACCATCGAGCCGGGTCGTCTGCCGGTAAGCTTCGATGCGCCGTTCGGACGGGTGGGCCTGTCGATCTGCTACGACCTGCGTTTCCCCGAGCTTTTCCGCGCGCTCGGTGAAGTCGATCTGCTGATCCTGCCGGCGGCGTTTACCGAAGTGACCGGGCGTGCGCACTGGGAAATCCTGCTGCGTGCCCGAGCCATCGAAAACCAGTGCTATGTGCTGGCCATCGGTCAGGGCGGACTGCACGAGAACCGCCGCGAGACGCACGGCAACAGCATGCTCATTGATCCCTGGGGCGAGGTCGTTGTGCGCCGTGACAAGGGCGAGGGCGTGGTTATCGGCGAACTCGATCACGCGCGCATTGCCGAAGTACGTAGCAGCCTGCCCGCGCTGACGCACCGGGTGCTGTAGTAATCTCAATCAACTTGAAACTTGAAGAGCGTTTTTTAACCACAACGAACACAACGAACACAACGAGAACCAGAAGGGGGCAAATCGTCTGTCGATCAGCCCGGTTTCTTGACTTTGCTGCAATCGATTTCGTTGCGCCCGTTGTGTTCGTTGTGGTTAATTGCAGTTCTTGACTAACGGAAAATTCATGACCGCCAAAGCTCAATCCCTGCTCCTGCAGGCCAAGAAAACCCTGCTAACGCCTTACGGCCTGGATGCGTCCGACCTGACGCGGATCATCGGGCAGATCATGACCCATGATGTCGATTACGCCGACCTGTATTTCCAGTACAGCCGGAGCGAGGCGTGGAGCCTGGAGGAGGGGATCGTCAAGTCGGGCAGTTTCAATATCGATGAAGGCGTCGGCGTGCGTGCCGTCTCCGGAGAGAAAACCGCCTTTGCCTATTCCGACGACATCAGTCTGCCGGCGTTGGCCGATGCCGCGTCGGCGGTGCGTTCCATTGCCGCAGCCGGGCAGCACAAGCGTGCCCGGGCCGATGCGTTGCGCAGCAGAACCCCGGGGCACGCGCTGTACCTGCCGCAGGATCCGCTGGCTTCGCTCGATGCGACAGCCAAGGTCAAACTGCTCGAGCGGCTGGAAGCCCTCGCACGCGCCGAGGACAGCCGGGTGATCCAGGTCATGGCGCACCTTTCCGGCGAGTACGAAGTCGTTCTGGTGGCCGGCAGCGATGGCCGTCTTGCCGCCGATATCCGGCCTTTGGTCAGGGTGTCGATGACGGTTGTCGTAGAAAGTGAAGGCAAACGCGAACAGGGATCGTCGGGGGGAGGCGGGCGTACCGATTACGCGTTCTTCACCGACGAGGTGTTGCGCGAATATGCGCGGGCCGCAGTGCATCAGGCGGTGACTAATCTCGCCGCCCGACCGGCGCCGGCCGGGAAGATGCCCGTGGTGCTGGGGCCCGGATGGCCTGGCATCCTGTTGCACGAAGCCGTGGGGCATGGCCTTGAGGGAGACTTCAACCGCAAGGGCAGTTCGACGTTTTCCGGGCAGATCGGCCAGCGCGTCGCCTCCAAGGGCGTGACGGTGGTCGACGACGGCACGATTCCCGGCCGACGCGGTTCGCTCAACATCGACGACGAGGGCAACCCGACGCAGCGCACGGTGCTGATCGAGGATGGCATCCTGCGCGGCTACATGCAGGACAGCCTGAACGCGCGCCTGATGGGCGTGCCGGTGACCGGCAACGCGCGCCGGGAATCCTTTGCGCACCTGCCTCTGCCGCGCATGACCAATACCACGATGGTGAACGGCGACAAGAGCGTCGAGGAAATCATCAAGTCGGTGAAAAAGGGGATTTACGCGGTCAATTTCGGTGGCGGTCAGGTGGATATCACCAACGGCAAATTCGTTTTCTCGATGTCCGAAGCGTACATGATCGAGAACGGCAAGGTGACTTATCCGGTGAAAGGGGCCACCCTGATTGGCAACGGTCCGGAGGCCATGAACCGGGTGGTGATGATCGGCAATGACATGAAGCTCGACCCGGGCGTCGGCATGTGCGGCAAGGACGGGCAAAGCGTGCCGGTCGGCGTCGGGCAGCCGACCCTGCGCATCGATGGTCTGACCGTTGGCGGAACGGAATAGCTCTCCGGACGGCTGTTTCCTACATGACGGCGCCGACTTGCCAGGGCAGGAATTCGTCGTTTCCGTAGCCGAGCACTTCGCTGCGCACCTTTTCGCCGGAAGCGTGGCGGATGATCGCATCGAAGATGCGCTGGCTGATCTCCGGCATCGGAACACCTGAAATCAGGTCGCCGCAATTCACGTCCATGTCGTCGCGCATGCGCTCGTACAAGGCATTGTTGGTCGCCAGCTTGATCGTCGGCACGCCGGCGCAGCCGAACGCCGAGCCGCGTCCGGTGGTGAAACAGATGACCTGCGCCCCGCCGGCCGCCTGGCCGGTCGCCGAAACCGGGTCGTACCCCGGCGTATCCATATACACCAGCCCTTTGGCGTCGACCGGCTCGGCATAGAGGTAAGCGCCATTCAGGTTGCTGGTGCCTCCCTTGGCGACCGCGCCGAGCGACTTTTCCAGGATCGTGGTCAGTCCTCCGGCCTTGTTGCCGACGGATGGATTGTTGTCCAGTTCGCCTCCCGCGCGCGCCGTGTATTCCTTCCACCAGGCAATGCGGTCGAGCAGCTTGCGGGCGATTTCGGGGGTTGCCGCACGGCGCGTCAGCAGATGTTCGGCTCCATAGATTTCCGGAGTTTCCGAAATGATGGTCGTGCCGCCATGCGCCACCAGCATGTCGGACGCTCCGCCAAGCGCGGGATTGGCCGTGATCCCCGAATAGCCGTCGGAACCGCCGCAATTGAGGCCGACGATCAGGTGGCTGACGGGGGCCTCTTCGCGCCGGTAGGCATTGGCCTGATCGAGCATGCCAGTGATCAACTCGATTCCCTTTTTGATGGCTGCCGCCGTGCCGCCTTCCGCCTGCATGATCAGGTGCTGGAGCATGCGCGGTTCGTGCTGGCCGATCATCTCGACCAGCGGCGCGATCTGGTTTTGTTCGCAGCCTAGCCCGACGAACAGGACTCCAGCGAAATTCGGGTGCCGGGCATAGCCGACCAGCGTGCGGCGGAGTATCTGCATGCCTTCTCCGGCCACGTTGAGTCCGCAGCCGAGCGGATGCGGCAGGGCGATCACCCCGTCGATGTTCGGATAGGCCGCCAGCCGTTCCTGCGTGAAGTGGTTGGCGATGGCCCGGGTTACTGTCGCCGAGCAATTCACCGAGGCGATCACGGCGAGGTAGTTGCGTGTGCCGACCTTGCCGTTTGGCCGCTTGTAGCCCATGAAAGTGGCCAGTCGGTCGGTTTTCGGCAAGTCATGCACCTCACGGCCGATGCCGTAATCGCGCTCGAATTCGCCCATGCCCAGGTTGTGCACGTGAACGTGTTGCCCGGCAGCAATCCCGGTCTTGGCGAAGCCGATAATCTGGTTATAGCGGCGAACCGCATCGCCGGCCCTGAGATCGTGCGCAGCCATCTTGTGGCCGGGAGGAATCAGGTCGCGTACGCTGATTTGTTCATTTTCGACGTGCATCCCGGGAGTCAGCTGTTGGGCGGCAATCAGTACGTCGTCGTTGGCATGCAGCCGGATGATGTTGGGTTGGGCCATGGTTGCTCCGCGAAAAATCTTTGTCAGACGTTGCTTCTAGGGGGCTCTGGATTTGGTCATCGGCAGAGTCGATAAGTGCCAGTCTATCGAATGTGGCGCAAATATGTTTTCCGCCGGGTCCGTAGCCTGCGTGCGATTGCCCCCTGCGGGAATCATGCTCGTCGTGAGCGGCGCAGCGCCAGACTCAATCCGGCCCCCACGATGATCAGCATGCCAAGCTGCGAAATCAGGTCGGGAAACTGCCCGAATACGGCCCAGCCGAGCAGCGAGGCAAAGATCAGCTGGAAGTAGGTCATGGGGGAGAGTGTCGAGGCCGGTGTCGTGCGGTAGGCGCCAATCAGCAGGAAGTGTCCCAGTCCGCCCCAGACTCCCAGGGATACGATCAGCAATCCGTGCATGGGGGAAGGTATTTCCCCTGTCCAGTAGGGGGGGATGACGACTGACATGGCCAGTGTTCCGATGAGCGCCGTGTAGAAAAGCTGGCGCATGGTCGGCTCTGTGTCCGCCAGTTTGCGCGTCAGGATCTGGTACAGGGAATAGCAGAGAGCGGCAGTCAGGGTATAGAGCAGACCGCTGCCAAGCAGGGAGCCCCCCGGCCGGGCGATCACCAGAACCCCGCAGAATCCGGCCAGCGTGGCGAGCCAGATTTTCCTGCTGACCTTTTCTCCCAGCATGGGGCCTGCAAGGAGTGCCACGAGTACCGGAGAAACAAAAAACACGGCGGTGGTTTCGGCGATGGGCAAGGTGCGGAACGCGCTCTGGATGAACAGGCTGGAGAGCACCAGTAACAATGCGCGGAAGGTCATCAGGACAGGACGTTGTGTGACGATCAGTTCGCGGCCCATCGTCGGAGCAACGACGGCCAGCATGATCACGAGGTGTACGGCGAAACGTGCCCATACCAGCAACTGGACGCTGTAGAAGGAAGTCAGGTATTTGGCTGTCGTATCGACTGCCGAGAAAAGAAAGAGTCCGGTCAGAAAAAGCAGGATGCCTCGTATGTTTGTTGTATTCATGGCGCGAAGCAGAGTAAATCGGGAAGGATGGACATAAACGCGACATGATACCGGAGCCGGAGCGGCTTCAGAACCGTGTTGCATCTTCATGACTGGACACTGCGTTGATGAATGAGTCTGGTGCGCAGTGCAAGGCCCTCGCTTTGCGTCGGGCCGCGAACAGATGTCCGTGACCGGGGCTGGCCTTCTGGGTTATCGATCCTTGGCCTGTACCCAAAGCACATCGCCCCTTCCTTCCGCCTGGTTGAGGGTGCGTCCGAGGATGAACAGCAGGTCGGAAAGCCGGTTGAGATATTTGCGGGCCGATTCGGAGGCCGGTTCGCTGTTGCCGAGCTGCACGATGCGTCGCTCGACCCGGCGACTGACTGAGCGGGCCAGGTGAACCAGGGCGGCCGGCCGGGTTCCCCCGGGCAGGATGAAATTCTTGAGAGGAGCCAGATCGGCGTTGAACTGCGTGGCCAGTTCTTCGAGACGCAGGATGTGCTCCTCGCCGATGAGTGTCGTATTCGGGATGCAGATCTCTCCGCCCAGATCGAAAAGGTCGTTCTGTATGGCCAGTAGCGCCTGGCGAACGCTTTCCGGCAGGGTTTCGGCAAGCACTAAACCAAGCGTTGAGTTAAGTTCATCGATTTCGCCGATGCAGTCGATGCGCAGGCAATCCTTGCTGACGCGCGTTCCGTCGCCAAGTCCGGTGGTTCCGGCGTCGCCGGTGCGAGTGACGATTTTGCTGAGACGGTTGCCCATAACGGTTTTCCTGAGGAGAATGGTCGAGTCAGATAAGGAGGGCGATTATAACGAAAGGTTCCTGACTGTCCTCGGAAGAGGAGGGTGGATCTTCTCCTGTTGTCTGCCCGATGCGAATCATTGAGGGAATCATGGCGTTTGATACATCACACCTGGCGAAATTGACCGAGGACGAAAGCAAGGCCGTCAAGCGACTGATCGAGAAAGGCATCAGCATACCGCCGCAGCCACGGGTGCTGGAGGATCTTTATCAGAAACTGATGAACGGCGTGACCGATGTCCGGGTGTTTTCCAGGGTGCTCGCACAGGATCCGGGACTCGTCGCCATGTTGTTCAAGGTGGCGCAAAGCCCGATTTTCAGGCGCTTCCATCCGTTCAAGTCCGTCGAGCATATCCTGCAGGCGCTCGGTTTGCAGGAAACAGCTACCCTGGTGCGTGCCATCGCACTTTCTTCGGCGCTTCCTGCCAAGCACAACCGCAAGGCTTTTGAAGCCTTCTGGTCGCGTTCACAGGCGATTTCCGAGTTGGCCATGTTGATCGCCGAGGACCGCGTGACGGTATGCAACATCTTTCCCGATCAGGCCTGTCTGGCTGGCGTGTTCCACGATTGCGGAGTGCCCGTGCTGATGCAGCGCTTCACCACCTACTGCAAGGACATGCGCCTGGACGAGCCCGGGCGGTGGATCGACCTGGCCGAGGAAGACCGGCGCTTCAATGCCGATCATTGCGTCATCGGCTATCTGGTTGGCAAGCACTGGAAGCTGCCGGATTTCATCTGCGACGCCATTCGCCATCACCATGAGATGGATCGGCTGGAAAACCATGCGGCGAGGACAATGGTGGCCATCCTGCAATTGGCGATTCATATCTATCACCTTGACCGCCATGTGGACGATCCGGAATGGGAGTCCATTCGCAGCGATGTGCTCGACGAGTTGGGGTTGCGCGAGGATACGCTTCCGGAGCTGATCGACATCGTGCTTGAGCAGCATCACGCAACACCGAATCCATGAGCCATCATCCGCTAATGCAGGGGCTCGGGTTCGGAAAGGTGTCGCATCGATCGCCGGGTGGTTTGAGTCTCCGGACAAGCGGTGCGCTGGCGGTATCAGGCGCCACCCATGATCTGTTATCCTGCCTGCCACGGGCAATTCATTTGCAGACCTTATGCCAATAATGATTGATGCGTGCGTCGCGCAGCACCAGGGAGATCGCAGGGAGCAACAGGATCGCGCGGCACTATTGCCACACCCGAAGGGGGGCGGAGTGGCGCTGGCGGTGGTGGCGGACGGAATGGGCGGACACACCGGCGGGGTGCTGGCCGCCCAGCAGGTGATCCATACGGCGGGAACCAATCTCGGCCAGTTTTCCGTGCGCACGGAGTTGCCGAAGGAACTGCTCGAATCGAGTTTCCAGGAAGCGCATCTGCTGATCAAGGCTTCGCGCTTCATCAACGAAAAGGATCCGCATAGTACCGCGGTGATGCTGCTGCTGCAGCCGGGCAAGGTCAGTTGGGCACATTGCGGCGACAGCCGGCTATACCGTTTCCGCGGCGACCGGTTGTTGGGACGTACGGTTGATCATTCGTATGTCGAGGATATGGTGGCCAAGGGCAGGATTACTCCCGAGCAGGCGCTGGTGCATCCCAACCGGAACATCCTGTTGACGTCCCTGGGGGGGAACGAGCCGCCGCGCATCGATTACGGGGAAAGCGGGGATTTGCAGGCCGACGATTCCTTTGTCCTCTGCTCGGATGGGTTGTGGAGCTATTTCAGTGATGCGGAGCTGGGAAGCCTGGTGTCCGCCTATCCAGCGCGCGAAGCGTCCGACCAGTTGATCAACCGGGCGCGAACGCGCGCTCGAGGCGAGGGCGACAACGTCTCACTGGCCATTATCAAGCTCGTCGAGGCGCAGGAAAAGCCGAAGAAGCCGGTGCGCTGATTCTGTCCTTGCGGACTGCTTGTCCGCTTATGGCATCACGTTGAAGTTGCGCAAGATGCCTTGATTCCCGGCGCATTTGCTCGCCGGGAAGGTCATCCCTTTTATTTGCGCCCCAGTCCGCCCAGCAGGGTGGCAACGACGCGGCGGGGCTTGTGCGGATGTTCTGCGTGCGCCATCGTCCGTGCCTTTTCGGGCTCGGCCGGGGCCGCGGCAGGATGCGGTTCGGCACTTTCGTAGGGTTTGCTGAAATCGAAACCGTCCGGGGCGATATGGCTGGGACGACCTCTGCCAGACTGCCGATCGCGTTGCGGCGGTCGGACGACGGGGGCCGAAGTGGCGGCGGGAGAAGGCGGACGGCGATGATGTTTTTTCTTGCCGCTGGGCGGGTACTCGTAATCGTATTCCGGTTCGTATCCCGGAATGATGACCTGCCCGATCTGCATCTTGATCAGTTTTTCGATATCCACGAGGTACTGCACCTCATCGGCAGAGACCAGGGAAATGGCGTTCCCCTGCTTTCCGGCGCGGCCAGTGCGCCCGATGCGGTGCACGTAGTCTTCCGGCGTGTGCGGAATCTCGAAATTGATGACGTGCGGCAGTTCGTCGATGTCCAGTCCGCGGGCGGCGACGTCAGTGGCGACCAGCACCAGGGTTGTTCCATCCTTGAAGGCTTCAAGTGCCTTCAGCCTGTCCAGCTGGCTTTTGTCGCCATGGATCGAATCGGCGGCGATTCCGGCACGCTGCAGTTCCCGGGCCAGCCGGTTGGTCTCGATCTTAGTGCGCGTAAACACCAGCACCTGATTGAATTCGGAGGACTTGAGCAGCTTTACCAGCAGCGCGCGCTTGGCTTCGGCAGCGACCGGATGGACGCGGTGCGTGATGGTTTCCGATACCGTATTTCGCCGGGCCACTTCCACCAGCACGGGTGATTGCAGCATCTTGTCGGCGAGCTTCTTGATTTCTTCCGAGAAGGTGGCCGAGAAAAGCAGGCTTTGCCGCTGCACGGGCAGCAGGTTGATGATGCGCGTGACGTCGGGGATGAACCCCATGTCCAGCATGCGGTCGGCCTCGTCGAGAACGAGCGCCTGCACCTGGCCGAAGTTGAGGCACTTCTGCTCGACCAGATCGAGCAGACGCCCGGGGGTGGCCACCAGCACCTCGACCCCGAGCCGGATCTCCTCGATCTGTGGCTTGATGTCGACGCCGCCGTAGGCGCACAGGCTGCGGATGGGGATATATTTGCTGTAGCTCTTGACCGACTCGTAGACCTGGATGGCCAGTTCGCGCGTCGGCGCCAGCATCAGCACGCGCACCGGATGGCGCGCGGGCGAGGGGCTCGGGCTGGCGAAGGGCAGGATGCGCTGTAGCAGCGGCAGGGTAAAGGCGGCGGTTTTGCCGGTTCCCGTCTGGGCGCCGCCCATCAGGTCCTTGCCGGAGAGAACGATCGGAATGGCTTGCGCTTGGATCGGTGTCGGGGTCGTGTAACCCTGGTCGGAAACAGCTTGCAACAGCTCGGGCGCTAGGCCGAGTTCATCAAAACGCATTGAAAACGCCTGCAAATAAATTAGGAATCAAAGGCATAGACTATCAATTATACACGCTTTACCGGGTTCCCCGAGGCGCGATTTCGCCGGAGCGGAAGTATGGGTAGGCCGGAGCAGGGGGTTCAACCGGCCTTGAGCCGGCCGAGGGCCTGTTCGGCCGCTTCGTCGAATAGCGATATGTCCGTGATAACGCGCGCATTTCCAGCCTGGATTTGTTCTTCGAGAAACAGGGGCGAGAAGGCGGCAGCGAAGCCCCATTCGGGATTGAATGTGAGCAATGTTCGGGAGTCGCTTCCCTGCCAGCAGCATCGCCCGCACAGGCGTTTCCCGTCAGGCAGGGTGATGGCCAGCCAGTCGCCCGGGGTTGCGGGCGGCTGGCCGATGCGCCAGGAAGGCTGGTTTGACCGCGGCGCGTCCAGGTAGCGCACGATCAGGCCATTCGCTTCGATGCTGGGGGTGGCCGGAGTGCAGGCGGCAGTGCGGTCGCCTTGTGCTGTTGGCTGCGCGGGTACCGGATGGGGCGAAATGGTCTCGCCGGGCTGGCCGCGCAAGACGCTGGTCTGCAGTTCGAAGCAGGCGTCAAGAAAGGGCTTTCGTTTTTCCTGAGACACACCGGTCCGATCGAGTCCGGCGTTTATTTTGCGGATCAGTGCCGGAATCAGGGCCATCAGCTGCTTGCGTTCCTCGGGGGTCTGTTTGGGCTGAATGCTCCAGAGCAGCTCGGTGGCGGCGGCATGGCCTTCCTGCCAGGCTGTGCTTTCTGTCCCGCCTTCCAGACAGGCGCTCTCCATGACGCTGACCCAATGCTCCGAAAGGAAATGGGCAATGGCCGGCGCGGTGGTTTTCCGCAGGATTTCCTGCAGCCATTCCTGTGCCCGGGCTTGGGCGGCTTGGCGGATTTCGTGTTGGGCGAGCAATCGGATATAGGGCTTGGCGGAATCCTGGACCGCTGCATTGCGACCGGCGATCAGTGCATCGAGCTCGTCCAGGTAAGGGGTGAGGTCAGTGTTCACATTTTCCAGTGCGATCCTGACGGCATCGGCCACTCCGGAAATATCCCGGCAAAGCGGGTGTTCCTGTCCGCAGTCCTGGGGCAGGCCCAGCCCGGCCCGGGCCATGCGATTGACCAGCACGCGTCCGGGATGGCTGCTGTTGGCGAAGAATTCCGGATCAAGAATCGCCAGTTTGAGCAGGGGAATCTGCAAACGGCCGATGGAAGTCTTGATTGCGTCCGGCAGGTCGGGCGAAGAAAAGATGGCTTCGAAAATGAGCGACAGGGTATCCAGGATGACGGCCGCCGGTTGGCCCAGCGGCAGATCGAGGTCTTTCGCTTTGAGCGCTTGCGGAGAGGCTGCAGGGCCTGCGGTTGTCTGCTGCAATTCAAATGAGTTCAAGCGTTCGTTCAGATGGTTGAGCATGACCAGGGTCGATGCGGTGAGCATCGGGTGATCAATCCGGGCGGTTGGGCTTCCTGTTCCTATGTCCTGGCCTTCTTGAAGCGGGAAGCTGTTTCCCGGTTGTTGCTGCACGGCTTGTTGCAGCATGAATAATGCGTTGGATGGCGTCGAGCTGAGGGGCTGCGCGGCGGATGGCACGCGTGCGCCGCCCTGGCGAACCATCTGGACGGACGCGGGCAGGATCCCCCGGCGTTCGAGCAACTGGTTCGTTTCCATGTAGACTTCGGGGAGTTTTTCCTTGAGCCTGTCTTCCAGGCGCTGCAGGAGTTCAAACTGCTGGTCAAGGAGTCTGCCGCTTGCACGACATATTGCCCAGAGTCCGCGTCGTATCGTTTCCAGCCCGATGGGGCTTTCTTCAGCAGTCATTCCGGGACGCTGCAGTAGCGTCATATATCGCAGCTGGGCGCGCCAGTGGTCGATGCGCTCGTCGTCTCTGAGATGACTGACAATTTCACCGATGCGGATATCCAGCTCCAGGTCGTCGTTGCCCACCAGGGAAATCCGGGAGGCAGTGAGGCCGCGGGTTTGCTCGAAACCTTCCTGCGGAGCGGCCGAGGCCAGTTCGTCATGAGCCTCGCCGACTTCCCGGGACATGGCGTCGAGGATGCGGCTGTCTGCAATTCCGCACTCCCGGACAATACCTGTCAGGCGACGGATGAACAGCTCACGGCATTCCTTCAGTACGAAAAATGAATCGGGCGGGTTGGCCCCGGTTGGATCAGGGTCTAGGGGGGCTGGCATGGTGTTCTCCTGGCAAGAGGCTGTGTTGCCGGGTTTCCGTCGGGTGAAAGCGGTCCCCCGTCAGCCGGAGCTTATTTTTCAGCGGTCTTTTTCACCGGTTTTTCAACAGCACTGTCAGTCGATGCTGTCCTTTTCCGGGAACCTGGCGCTGCAACCGGAGGCAGTTGCGGTTCAACGGTTTCCAGCTTGTTTTCGCGCATGTAGGTGTCCATGTCGCGCCAGCCTTCATAAACCGATGCCTTGGGCAGCCATGAGTAAATGGCATAGCAATCCTCGATGGCCCGGCCCGATTGCCGGCAGGCGCCGCCCACCGCCCTGCCTTCGGCATCAGCACGCGCCACCTTGGCTGCGGGGTCTTCGATTCCCATTTGCTGCTGGATAATGTCACAGCCAGGCAATGCGACAGTCAATAATCCTGCAATCATGACAGTCCGTAATGCGGCCCACGATTTCTCCGGCACGATGATCCCTGAATGGTGGTTGGAACAAGCGGCATTTTTACCATAAAAACCCGCAGGGAGGGTGGGGCGGTCGCTGCCGGTATGAATTTGCGATGGTGTCCTGGAATCCTTCTGGTTCTATAATCCCCGCTTGTTTCCATTTTTCGAGGTAAAACCATGTTGTTTTCGAGGACCATCATGGTCTGTTGCGCTCTGGCGGCTTCCGTTTCGACGCTGGCAGCGCCCAAGCCGGCTCCTGCAAGCGGGCCGGTCACGATCGAACTGTCGCATCGCCTCGACGAGATACAGGCCGAGCGTCTGGAGCCGGTCATCGATAATTTCAATGAACAGCACAAGGATGTCGTGGTGAAACTGGTGAGGCGCGTCGAGGGTGACGCGCCAAGGCAGATCAATCTCGTTACGCGCGACGAGTATTCGCGATTTCTGGAGAACAAAGCCAGTTTCAAACCGCTGCATCAGGTGATGCGCGAGGCCAGAGCCACGTTCGACACGGTCAAGCTGGCTCCTGAGTTGCGAGACAGCATCGTCGATAAACAGGGGCGGCTGTTTGCATTGCCCGTGGCTTTCTCGACGCCGGTGCTGTACATCAACAAGGATGCGTTCCGCAAGGCCGGCCTTGACCCCGAATCTCCCCCCAGGACCTGGGCCGAGACGCAGGATGCGGCCGGCAAGCTGGTGGCGGCCGGTAGTCAGTGTGCTTATACGACTTCCTGGCCGGCCTGGGTCCTGATCGACAACATCAGCGCCTGGAATGGTGCGGATGTCAATGATGCCAAGGGTAACCTGGCTTTCAACGGACTCCTGCAGATCAAGCATGTGGCCATGATGGCGACCTGGTACAAGTCCAGGTATTTTTCCTATTTCGGGCGTCATGACGAAGCGGACCGGCGGTTTGCCAACGGCGAATGCGGCATGCTGACCAGTTCTTCTTCGCTTTATGCCAATTTGGCAAAAAACAGCCCGGTCGAGGTGGGTGTGTCCGCACTGCCCTATCATGACGATGTGCGCGGGGCGCCGCAGAATACGCTGGCCGACGGGGCCTCGCTGTGGGTTGCCGGTGGCATGAAGCCTGCGGAAACGAAAGGGGTGGCCAAGTTCATCGCTTACGTGCTGGGTCCGGAAGTGCAGATCAACATGACGCTGGCCGGAGGTTTCCTTCCGATGACCAGCGTGGCGCGCACGGCAGCGGGCAGCAAGTTGCTGAAGTCCGACCTCGATGGCTTGCAGGTCGCGTATTCGCAACTTCGGGGTGCGACGTCGGCTCCCGCAATCCGTGTATCGCAAATCGAAGCCGTGCGCAGGATTGTAGAGGAAGAGCTCGAATCGGTCTGGGACAATCGCAAGCCCGCCAAGGAGGCGCTCGATCATGCCGTGCAGCGCGGGAACGCTGTCCTGCACACGGTTCTGGCGAGGACCCGGGTCGCGAGATAGGCTGTGCCGGCTTGATTGAATGATTGGACGCTGGTCAAAAAACCCGCTGCGGCGGGTTTTTTGTTGGGCGATTGCGGCAATTGCGCGCCAAGGGATTGCCACGCTTCGGAAGCCAGGGCTTTCAATGCTAGAATTCCCGGTCCATGTAATCCGTCCGTGTTAAGGACCGAAACCGATGAAAAGCGCCGAAATCCGCGAGAAGTTCCTCAAGTTCTTCGAATCCAAGGGCCACCAGATCGTGGCTTCCAGCTCCCTCGTGCCGCACGAGGATCCGACCCTGCTGTTTACCAATGCCGGGATGAACCAGTTCAAGGATGTCTTCCTTGGCTTCGACAAACGTCCGTATTCGCGTGCTGCCACCTCTCAGAAATGCGTGCGTGCCGGCGGCAAGCACAACGATCTGGAAAATGTGGGCTACACCGCGCGGCATCACACCTTTTTCGAGATGCTCGGCAATTTCTCGTTCGGCGACTACTTCAAGCTTGACGCGATCAAATACGCCTGGGAGTTGCTCACCGAAGTTTTCAAGCTGCCCCAGGACCGCCTGTGGGTGACCGTGTATGCCGAAGACGACGAAGCCTACGAGATCTGGCACAAAGTCATCGGTCTTCCGGCCGAGCGCGTCATTCGCATTGGCGACAACAAGGGTGCGCGCTATGCCTCCGACAATTTCTGGATGATGGGCGATACCGGCCCCTGCGGTCCTTGCACCGAAATTTTCTACGATCATGGCGAGCATATTCCTGGGGGCCTGCCAGGTACGCCCGACGAGGACGGGGACCGCTACATCGAAATCTGGAACAACGTGTTCATGCAGTTCAACCGTGATGAACAAGGCGTCATGCATCCGCTGCCCAAACCTTCGGTCGATACGGGGATGGGCCTGGAACGCATTACCGCCGTGCTGCAGCATGTGAACAGCAACTACGACATCGATCTGCTGCAGAGCCTGGTCAAGGCGGCGGCCCGCGAAACTGGCACGGCCGATCTGTCCAGCCCGTCGTTGCGCGTGCTGGCGGATCATATCCGCGCCTGCTCCTTCCTGATTGCCGACGGGGTGATTCCGGGTAACGAAGGGCGTGGTTACGTTTTGCGCCGCATCATCCGCCGCGCCATCCGCCACGGGTACAAACTCGGTGCCCGAGCCGCCTTCTTCCATCGCATGGTGCCCGATCTGGTGGCCGAGATGGGGGCGGCCTATCCGGAGCTGGTCAGCGGTGAAACCCGCATTACCGAAGTGCTCAAGCAGGAAGAGGAGCGCTTTTTCGCCACCATCGAGCACGGCATGGCCATTCTCGAAGGCGAACTGGCCGCCATGGGTGGCAAGGGAGTTTTCAACGGCGAGATGGCCTTCAGGCTGCACGACACCTTCGGTTTTCCCCTCGATCTGACGGCGGATATCTGCCGCGAGCGTGGCGTGACGGTCGACTCCGCGGGTTTCGAGGCGGCGATGAATCGACAGAAGGAGCAGGCGCGTGCCGCCGGTAAGTTCAAAATGGCCGCGGCCCTGGAATACAGCGGCCCGGAAACACGGTTTCATGGGTACGAAGCGCTTGAATTCAATTGCCATGTACTGGCGCTCTACAAGGACGGTTCGCCGGTGCAGGAACTCGGCGAAGGTGATACCGGGACGGTCGTCCTGGATGAAACGCCGTTTTATGCCGAATCGGGAGGTCAGGTTGGCGATCGCGGCGTACTGCAATCGGCGCAAGGAATTTTTGCTGTAGAGGACACGCAAAAGATCCAGGCTGCCGTTTTTGGCCATCAAGGCGTGCTAAAGACCGGAACGCTCAGGGTCGGCGACGGAGTGAATGCCAAGGTCGATGTCGTGGCGCGCAAGCGCACGATGCGCAACCATTCGGCCACGCACCTGCTGCACAAGGCCCTGCGCGAAGTGCTCGGCGAGCATGTGCAGCAGAAGGGTTCGCAGGTCGATGCGGACAAGACGCGTTTCGACTTCGTGCATAACCAGCCATTGACCGACGAGCAGATCAACCGTGTCGAGAACATCGTCAATGCCGAAATTCTGGACAATGTGGAGTGCCGGCATCGGGTGATGCCGATCGGCGAAGCACAGAAACTGGGCGCGATGATGCTTTTTGGCGAAAAGTACGGTGACGAAGTGCGCGTCATCGACATTGGTTCCTCGCGCGAACTGTGCGGCGGCACCCACGTGCAGCGCACGGGTGACATCGGGCCGTTCAGCATTGTGGCCGAGGGGGGCGTCGCCGCGGGTATCCGGCGTGTCGAGGCGATCACCGGCGATGTGGCCCTGGCCTACATGCAGGGCATGGAGACGGCGCTGGGCGGCGTGGCGGGCACGCTCAAGGTCCAGCCCAACGACGTGCAGGCGCGCGTCTATTCAATCCTCGACCAGGTGCGCCAGCTGGAACGCGAGCTGGCGCTGCTCAAGAGCAAGCAGGTGGCCGCGCAAGGCGACAGCCTGATTGATGACGCCGTCGCTGTAAAAGGAGCCAGGGTGCTGGCCGCCGTGCTGGATGATGCCGATGTCAACGCCCTGCGCGCGACGATGGACAAGCTGCGCGACAAGTTGAAGAGTGCGGCTGTTGTCTTGGCCTCGACGGATGGAAGCAAGGTGACGCTGATTGCCGGTGTGACACCCGATTTGACCGGCAAGGTCAAGGCCGGCGAGCTGGTGAACTACGTCGCCCAGCAAGTGGGAGGCAAGGGTGGCGGGCGTCCGGACATGGCCCAGGCGGGGGGTACGGAACCTGACAAACTGCCGGCGGCGCTGGCATCGGTCAAGGCCTGGGTGGAACAGAAGTTGTAAACGTTTCCGACTCTCGAACGGGAAACGGCCGCCCCTTTTGAGGTGCGGCCGTTTTTTTGGCAGAAAGCTTTGGAGGACGTTAAGCGGGGTAACCCACGCTCTGGGCAAGAATGATGCGTTGCTGCGGCCCGAGTCCCAGGGCCTGCCCCAGAGCCTCGCGGTCAATGGATCCGCGCACTACCGTCGACAGGCCGGCGGAGGTGCAGAACAGATAGGCGTTCTGCACGCTGAATCCGGCATCCGTCGAGCCGTAAACCAGCTGTTGTTCTTTATTGAGCTCCGGCATTTTCGCGTAATCGGCCACGTACACAAGGTTGAGCGGCGCAGTGGCGACGAAGTCCTGTTTCCCGGCCAGGACGCGGATATCCTTGCGCAGCACGGTGAGCAGAGCGTGTTGCTTGTTGTCGTAACGGTAGGCGGCCTCGGCGGTGATGACGAAGACGTCGATTTCATGCCGTTCGCGGGAATTGGGCACCGTCAGTTTGCCGCTCTCCGGGCGACTGACGCCAATGGTCGCCCATAGCAGGTTGGCGAGTGTTTGCGGCGGCAATGGACGGGCGCTGAACTCACGTTTCGAGTGTCGCTCCTTGAGGAGATCCATCAGGGGTCTGCCGCCTTGGGTTTGCGGCGGCGGCAGGGGGATTGTTGCGGTTTCTTCCTGAGTCATGATCATTCCTGTTTTCGATGAGGTGAAGAGGCTTCAAAGCCGGCGTATTTTTTCCAGCAGTGCTGTTGTCGATTTCTGGTGAATGAACGGGATGGACTCGACGCGTCCGCCCCAGCCGGTGACTTCCCGGTTGCCGACAATCCTGTCAATCGGCCAGTCGCCTCCCTTGACGAGGATCTCGGGGTGGCAATCGCGGATGCGTTCGATCGGGGTGTCTTCATCGAACCAGGTAACCAGCGACACGCATTCGAGTGCGGCCATGACCGCCAGCCGGTCGTCCAAGGCGTTGACCGGCCGGTCGTCGCCTTTGCCCAGGCGCCTGACCGAGGCGTCGCTATTCAGTGCCACGATCATCGATGCGCCAAGCGCCCGGGCTTGTGCCAGCAGCGTGACATGACCGCGATGCAGGATGTCGAAGCAGCCGTTGGTAAACACCAGCGGGCGGGGTAGCCGGGCGAGGCAGGAAGAAAGATCGTGCGGCGCAACGATCTTGGTTTCAAAGCTCGGGGGAGGGAAATTCATCGATAGTGCTCCGGATGCCTGGCATGCGTGAGCGGCAATTCTACCAGTCGCAGGCTCCGGTCAGCGGGACATGAGGGATGCCCGTGTAGCGCAACAGCGATGCGGGGGGCAGGAGAAAGGGCTGATGGGTATCAGCCCCGGGAAGCCTCAGGGAGCTCTCGATTCGACGGGGGCCGTTCCCGAGGAGGACTTTTTGTCCGACTGGGCAACATCGAGTTCACGCGCCTGGGCCGGTGTAATGATTTCGATCAGATTGACAACCTTTCTTACGCCAGCCGTGGTGCGCGCGACGTTGACGGCCGCATCGGCTTCGGCCTGGGTCAGCATTCCAAGCAGGAAAACGGTGCTTGCCTCGGTGACGACCTTGACGTGCAGCGGGTTGAATTTGCCTGTGTCGACCGAACGGCTCTTCACCTTAGAGGTAATAAAGGCGTCATTGCTACGGGAGGTCAGCGACGAAGGCGATCCGATGACCAGTTCGTTATACACGCTCTGCACATTCGGAATGCCGGACACGATCCGCTCGGCCTCCGCCCTGGCCTCTTCCGAGGCTACCTCG
This sequence comes from uncultured Propionivibrio sp., assembly GCA_964563685.1. GTDB lineage: Bacteria > Pseudomonadota > Gammaproteobacteria > Burkholderiales > Rhodocyclaceae > Propionivibrio. The sequence goes on along the minus strand of CAZLXL010000009.1, from coordinate 81,143 downwards.
CCGCTCAGCAGCACCTTGCGGTTGTAACTGGTGAAATTGAAATGGCCGCGGTCCTTGAGCTTGTCGCCGACGCGTGCGCCGGCTTTCCATTCGATGGATTCGTCTTCGGTCTGCGTGCCGAGCGAGCGGCGATCCAGCGTGGCCACAACGCCGGTGCCGACGCCGGCGGCCACGATCGGGAAGCAGCCCTGCAGGGCGGGAAGGACTGCGACACTGAACAGCAAGGCTGCGATGACGTTCTTTCTCATTCTTCAACTCCTAAAAGCAGGCAATCAATACCGTCGCACAGGCAGTGGATGGCCAGTGAATGGACCTCCTGAATGCGTGCGGTGCGGTCGGAAGGAACACAAATGTGGACATCGGAATCGCGCAACAGTTGCCCGATTTCGCCGCCGCCCTTCCCGGTCAGGGCGATCACGTGCAGATCGTTGTCGTGTGCGGCGTGGATGGCTTCGATCACATTGGACGAGTTGCCCGAAGTGGAAATGGCCAGCAGCACGTCGCCGGGTTGTCCGAGGGCGCGCACCTGCTTTTCGAATACTTGCTTGTAACTGTAATCGTTGGCTACAGCGGTGATGATCGACGTGTCGGTGGTCAGGGCGATGGCTGCCAGCCCCTGGCGCTCCCTTTCGAACCGGCCGACCAGTTCGGCGGCGAAATGCTGGGCGTCGGCCGCCGAACCTCCGTTGCCGCAAGCGAGGATCTTGCCATTGTTCACCAGGGCGCCCACCATCAGTTCGGTGGCGCCGGCCAACGGGGCGGCGAGCATCTCGATGGCGTCGAGTTTGGTCTGGGCGCTGTCGGAAAAATGCTGGCTGATGCGCGAAATCAAATCCATGGTCTTCATCGGGGGTAGATAACAGACGGGTAGTCTAACATCACAGGTTCAGATACACCGCAAACTCCACGCGCCGCCAGGGGTCGGGGTCGTCGCGCAGCCCGGTGACCCGGGCTTCCAGGGTTTCGCCGGCGTCCAGCGCCTGCGCGATCGCCCGGTTTTCGGCGCGGGGAACATAGCCGAGTTTGTGGCCGTTCCACTCGACGCGGATCGCGTTGCGGTCATGCCGGTTGTCCGCTTCGCGGATCAATGTCAGCCGGTCGCCTGCGCGGATGTCCGTCCAGACGCGGCTGACCGCGTAATACTGGCTGCCGGCCAGCGGCGAATGCTGGATCAGGATCTTCACCGAGCCGGCATGAGCCGCAGATGCTGTCAGCAAGCACAGTGCCGCCAGGCTATTCAGCAGAAAACGCATCCTTGATCCATTCGATGTGACGTTCGTTCATTTCGTCGAGCAGGATACAGTCGAAGCGGCAGTCGCAATCGCCCTGGCTTTGTGTCATCAGATAATGCCGGGCTGCCAGGATGATCCGCCGCTGCTTGACCGGCGTGATGCTGGCCGCGGCGCCTCCGAAACGGCCATTGCGGCGCAGGCGGACTTCGACGAAGACCAGGGTTTTCCGGTCACGGCATATCATATCGATCTCGCCGCCGCGGCAGCGATAATTGCGCGTCAACACGAGCAATCCGTGCTGTTCCAGATAGCCTGCGGCAAAGTTCTCTGCGAGTTGCCCGGTTCCGGTCGTGGTATCGTTGCTGCTCATCGAATTCGTAAGCGCCATGACAGAAGAATCTCCTGCATTATATGTAGTCCCGACGCCGCTCGGAAACCTGAGCGACATGACGCAGCGCGCCATCGATGTTTTGCGCCGGGTGAACTGGGTGGCCGCCGAGGACACGCGCCATACCGCCCCGTTGCTCAAGCATTTTGGCTCGTCGGCGCGCATGCTGCCGGCGCACGAGCACAATGAAGAGGCTGCGGCACAGCAGGTCATCGCCAGGCTGCGTGATGGCGAAGCCGTGGCGCTGGTGTCCGATGCGGGAACGCCGGGCGTCTCGGACCCGGGTGCGCGCCTTGTGGCGAGAGTGCGCGAGGCCGGCTACCGCATCGTGCCGCTGCCTGGGGCCTGTGCCGCAGTGACGGCCTTGTCTGCGTCCGGACTCACCGATGCGCATTTCCTGTTCTACGGTTTCCTGCCCGCAAAAACCCGTCAACGCGAAGAAGAATTGCGCCTTCTGGTGGAGTTGCCTTATACCCTGGTGTTCTACGAAGCGCCGCACCGGATTCTGGAAACGGTCGAAGCGTTGTCGCAGGTTTTTGGAGCGGAGCGTACGCTGGTGCTGGCGCGTGAACTGACCAAGCTGTTCGAGACAATCCATTCCTGCCCGCTGGGAGAGGCGTTGGCCTGGTTGCAGGCCGATGCCAACCGGCAGCGTGGAGAATTCGTGGTGCTGGTTTCCGGCGCGGTGGAATCAGGCGATGACGGCGAAGGGCTGCGGGTGCTGAACTTGCTGCTGGATGAAGGACTCCCGGTGAAGCAAGCCGCCAGGCTGACGCATGCGATTACCGGAGCGGGGAAAAACGCAATGTACGAGTTGGCGCTGGAGTTGAGAAAGTCCTGATTCGGCTTTCCTGTTGGCTGCCCTGCCCGTTCACGACATCGAAAGTCCTCTTCAGTATCCACGGCGTTCATTGTGGTTGAATGCTTTTCATCTAGAATTCGTCTGTTGCATGAAGATCACAGGCCATGAAAATAACACTTACCCGTCCCGACGATTGGCACCTGCATCTGCGCGATGACGAGGCGCTGGAAGCGGTTTTGCCGCATAGCGCACGCCAGTTCGCCCGCGCGATCATCATGCCCAATCTGCGTCCACCCGTCACAACAGTGGCGGCCGCTGCGAGTTACCGCCAGCGTATCCTGGCGGCGTTGCCATCAGGGATGCGCTTTGATCCGTTGATGGTCCTGTATCTGACCGACAACACGCCCGCTGACGAAATCCACCGCGCCATCGACAGTGGATTCGTCAAGGCGGTCAAGCTGTATCCGGCCGGGGCGACAACCAACTCGGATGCGGGTGTGACCGACCTGTCCCGGTGCGATGCGGCGCTGGCCGAGATGGAAAAGGCCGGGATTCCGCTGCTGGTGCATGGTGAAGTGACCGACCCCGCGGTCGATATTTTCGACCGCGAGAAGGTGTTTATCGAAACCGTGCTGGAGCCATTGTTGGACCGGCGGCCTGGCTTGCGTGTGGTGTTCGAGCACATCACCACGCAGGATGCGGCGGACTTCGTTGTGTCGGCTGGAGAAAATGTGGCGGGCACGATTACGGCGCACCACTTGCTGTACAACCGCAACGCAATTTTTACCGGCGGTGTGCGGCCTCATTATTACTGCCTGCCGGTCCTGAAGCGCGAGACGCACCGTGCGGCCTTGCTGCGGGCTGCGACGTCGGGCAATCCGAAATTCTTTCTCGGGACCGATTCGGCGCCTCATGCGCGCCATACCAAGGAAGCTGCATGCGGTTGTGCCGGCTGCTATACGGCGCTGACGGCGATGGAGTTGTATGCCGAGGCTTTCGAAGCAGGCGGGGCGCTGGACCGGCTGGAATCCTTTGCCAGCTTCAACGGCGCGGATTTCTACCGTCTGCCGCGCAATACCGGGAAAGTGACGCTGGAAAAAGAGGAGTGGATTCTCCCGGCGGAGCTGGCTTATGCCGGCGACGATCGTCTGGTCCCCTTGCGGGCCGGAGAGTCCTTGTCATGGAAATTCCTCGACTGACGATCGAGTCTTGAATGAACCGGAGTCCTGCCGTGAAACTGATCCGCTTAGTGTCTTTATTCCTTCTGCCGCTGCTCGCCGGTTGTTCGGATCTGCGCGCCACGTTTCAGATTGATGGAACGGCCCATGCACTGAGTTTGATCCGGATCACCGGCATGCCGTGGGAAAAAACCGCCAAATATTCCGTCGTCGCCGCGCGCATGCCCGATTGCATGCGTCGGCACGCCATGCCCGATGCGCCGCGGGATGCCCAGGTAGAAGTGTTCTCGCCGGGCAACAATGCCTGGATTCTGCGCCAGAGTGGCCGCATGTACGTGGTCGAAACGCGCACCTGTGAAGGCTTTGCCAGTCTGGATGCTGTTCCGGAAGGCGGGTTGGGGGCCTTGATGGGGAGCTTCGCGATGCGTAACGACACCCTGGTATTTATCGCCGCGCCTCCGGCACAACCATCCAACTAAATCTTCTTGGCGTGCTGCGTATATAATCGCGGCGGGAAGTCGGCCAGGCAACCGCTGCGTGTTTCGGCACGGAGAGGAAAGTCCGGGCTTCATAGAGCAGGATGCCGGCTAACGGCCGGGCACCGCAAGGTGACGGAAAGTGCAACAGAGAGTAGACCGCCCAAGTCCGGGGAAACCCGGAACGGCAAGGGTGAAACGGCGAGGTAAGAGCTCACCGCGGACGTGGTAACACGGACGGCACGGCAAACCCCATCCGAAGCAAGGCCAAATAGGGAAGCGCATGGCGTGGCTCGCGTTGCTTCCGGGTAGGCTGCTTGAGTGTACCGGTAACGGTATGCCTAGAGGAATGGTTGCCCACGACAGAACCCGGCTTATCGGCCGGCTTCCCCCTCCATACCCCATTTCCACATCTGGAATTTATTCCGGGAGTCCCGCGGATTGCGGTTCGTCATGCCGGAGATAGCCGTGTCGGACTTGTTCATCCAGTGGCTTGTCACGCAATTTTTTTGTTGTGTAGTGCATACAACTTCTGTTTTTCAGTCTTTTGCTTTTGATCTTGTAATAAATGACTTTAAGTATGTTTTTTTTATCATTGTTTATTAAGAGAATTTTTTGAATAAAATTTCTCATAAATGAGCTATAAGTCCTTGTCGCCATTGGAAAAAACACAAAAAAACCGCTTGCTTTGCCAAAATCTTTGCCTTAAAGTGGGGCCAAGTGGTGAAAAGTGGGGAATCCGGGGTTTTTCGGTGATCGGCAAGGGGTGCGCAATTGATGTTTCAGGGAGCAACAGCACTGAGTCTCGATGTCAAGGGGAGGCTGGCCATACCGGCCCGCCACCGGGACGGGCTCGTGGCTGCTTCCGGTGGTCAGCTTGTGCTCACTGCACATCCCCATCGTTGTCTGCTGCTCTACCCCGCTGCGGCCTGGGAACCCATCCGGGATAAGGTGTTGGCTGCTTCCAGCCTGAACCTTCAGGCGGCGGCTATCAAGCGCCTGCTGGTGGGTAATGCGCGTGATGAAACCCTGGATTCGGCCGGACGCTTGCTGGTTTCTCCTGAACTGCGCCAGTTCGCCCAGTTTGAAAAACAGGTCTGGCTGGTCGGGCAGGGCAGTCATTTCGAAATCTGGTCCGATGCCGGCTGGCAGCAGCAGCAGGAAGTCTTCCTCGGCATGGGCGATCAGTCCTTGCCTCCTGGACTTGAGGATCTGGCGCTGTGAGCGCTGTCCTGGCGCATCAAACCGTATTGTTGCGGGAGGCGGTCGAGGCGCTTGCGGTAAAACCTTCCGGTTCTTATGTCGACGGCACGTTCGGCCGCGGCGGTCATGCGCGCGCGATTCTTGAGCGTTTGGGGCCGGATGGCCGTCTGCTGGCGCTTGATCGTGATCCGCAAGCCATAGCCGCGGCCAGGAAAATCAGCGATCGGCGCTTGACGGTGATGCACCGCCCCTTTGCGGAATTGCGGGCGGCTGTGAGAGAGGCGGGGTTCGCTGTTGTGGATGGCGTTCTGCTCGATATCGGGGTGTCTTCTCCGCAAATCGATGAGGGGGGGCGAGGGTTCAGTTTCCGTTTTGATGCGCCGCTGGATATGCGCATGGATGCCTCGCAGGGGGAAACGGCTGCGTCATTCCTGGCGCGGGCGGAATTGAAAGAAATCACGGAGGTGATAAGAAACTATGGCGAAGAACGGTTTGCTTTCCAGATTGCAAAGAAGATTGTGGCTGCTCGGATCGAGCGGCCTGTTACAACCACAGGCCAGCTCGCCACGCTTGTACGCGAAGCCGTGCGGACCCGCGAGCCCGGCCAGGATCCGGCGACGCGTACCTTTCAGGCTCTACGGATTCACGTCAATCAGGAGCTCGAGCAGCTTGCGTTGACGCTTCCGCAGGCGCTGGAAATTCTTTCTCCGGGGGGGCGGTTGGTGGTGATCAGCTTTCATTCGCTCGAAGATCGCATCGTCAAGCATTTCATGCGCGAGCAGGCCAGTCACGACAACTTGCCAAAAAACCTGCCCTTGCGCTCGGCCGATCTGCCGCCGCCGTGCATGCGCCGGGTGGGCAAGCCGATCAAGGCCGATGCTGCCGAAGTGGCTGGAAACCCGCGCGCGCGCAGCGCCGTGATGCGCGTTGCGGAGAAACTTTCCGGTTCTACGGGACGGAAGGTGGCCTGACATGGTGCGCATCAATATCTTCCTGCTGCTGGCGATTCTCGTTTGCTCCCTGAGTGTGGTGACCTCGCAGCACAAGGCGCGCAAATTGTTCCAGGCGTTGGAAGCTGAGCAGGAGCGCGCCCGGCAGCTGGAAGTCGAATTCGGGCAGCTGCAGCTTGAGCTTTCAACCTGGGCGACCTCGCCGCGCATCGAGAAAATTGCCCGCGAGAAGCTGAAAATGCGGGCGCCGGACATGGAAAAAATCATCATGGCCAGCCCCGGAGGTGCGCGATGATGAATTTCAGTGGTGCACGCGCTCACAAGTTTGCCGAAAGCCCGGTACTCAAGCTGCGCTTGCCAGGCTGGCGTTCGCGGTTGATGGCGTTGCTGATCCTGTCCTGCTTCGCCGTGCTGATCGGTCGATCCTTTTATCTGCAGGTGCTGAATAACGATTTCCTGCAGGAAAAAGGAGAGTCGCGTTATCGGCGTGACCTGGAAATCACGGCGTCGCGCGGCCGCATTGCCGACCGCAACGGGGATGTGCTGGCCGTTTCCACTCCGATGAAATCGGTCTGGGCCATTCCGTCGGACGCGAAGTTGACTCCGGAACAGCAGAAACAGCTGGCCGGCCTGCTCGAAATGGACGTCAAGGAACTGAAGCGCAAGCTGAACAGCGACAAGTCCTTCGTTTTCTTGCAGCGGCAACTGCCCCCGGAAATCGGCGAGCGCGTGGCGGCGCTGAAATTGCCGGGCATCGGCCAGGACAAGGAGTATCGACGCTTTTATCCGAGCGGCGAAATGACGGCCCACATCGTCGGGTTCACCGGAGTGGACGACAAGGGACTGGAAGGAGTGGAACTAGCCTTTCAGAACCAGCTCCTCGGGCATCCGGGCAGCCGAAGCGTGATCAAGGACCGGCGCGGCCAGATCGTAGAGGATGTCGGTTCGATCCGGCCGCCGCAGGACGGCAAGGATATCCGGCTGTCGCTCGATGCGAAAATCCAGTACCTGGCCTACAGCCATCTCAAGCAGGCTGTAGGCGCCTACAAGGCCAAAGCCGGCGCGGTTGTTGTCCTTGATGCCAAGAGCGGCGAAATCCTCGCACTGGCCAACTGGCCGACCTACAACCCGAACAACCGCGAGCGCCTTTCCGGGGCGCAGTTGCGCAATCGCGCGATCACCGATACCTATGAACCGGGCTCGGTCATGAAGCCCTTTACCGCCGCATTGGCGCTTGAAAACAGCAAAGTGCGTTTCGATACGGTGATCGATTGTGCACCGGGGCGCCTGACCATCGGTACGGCGACAATTTCCGATTCGCATCCGCACAAGGAACTGACTGTCGCACAGGTCATCCAGAAGTCTTCCAACGTGGGTACGGCCAAGATTGCCGCACTGCTTGCGCCCGAGCAGATGTGGAAAATGTTCGACACCATCGGACTTGGGCGGCCCCCGGGACTCGGGTTTCCCGGTGAAGTGGCCGGCCGTCTGCGTCCATGGAAGAGCTGGCGGCCGATCGAGCAGGCTACGATGTCTTACGGGCACGGTCTCTCGATGTCGCTGATCCAGCTGGCGCGGGCCTATACAATTTTCGCCCGCGAAGGGGACATGATTCCGCTGAGCCTGGTCAAGACCGAACCGGTGCCGATGGGTACGACGCCGGTTTTCAGCCAGCAGACTGCACGCGAAGTGCGCACCATGCTGGAAATGGCGGTCCAGCCCGGTGGCACGGCACCCAAGGCACAGATTCCCGGCTACCGCGTCGCAGGAAAGACCGGTACGGCGTACAAGATTGAAGGCGGGCAATACGTCAAGAAATACGTGGCTTCGTTCGCCGGCTTTGCTCCGGCATCCGATCCGAGGCTGGTAGTCGCGGTCATGATCGATGAGCCGACGAGCGGCTCCTACTACGGGGGCGACGTGGCCGGTCCGGTGTTTGCGAATGTCATGGCCGGGTCTTTGCGCACCCTGGGCATCCCTCAGGATCTGCCTTTGCAAATGGCGCAGGGCGGAAATCCGGCGAAGGAGAAATTGTGATTTCGCCGCTTCGTTTTGCCGATCCTTCCCGGGTTTTAGGACAACTCGCCGGTTGCGGCGTGCAGCCACAGGGCGTGGCCACTGATAGTCGCCAGGTGCGTCCAGGCGATCTGTTTCTGGCATTTCCAGGCGATTCCGCCGACGGCCGTCGGTATATCCCCGAGGCTATCGCACGCGGAGCTTGCGCCGTGCTGTGGCAAGTCGGCGATGGATTCTCCTGGAGCAGCGAATGGAATGTTCCCAATTTTCCGGAGACTGCATTGCGTTCCCTCAGCGGTCCTCTGGCGCATGCGATTTGCGCTTATCCGTGCGAACGCATGTCCCTGATCGCCATCACCGGGACCAATGGCAAGACCAGCATCAGCCAGTGGCTGGCCGGTCTGCACCCGCGCCGTTGCGCCGTCATCGGAACACTGGGGGCCGGCTTTCCGGAGCAGGTCGTCGAGACGGGGTTCACCACGCCGGAAGCGGCGGTGCTGGCCCGGTCGCTGGCTGGCTTTGTCGACGCCGGAGCGCAAGCCTGCGCACTCGAAGCCAGCTCGATTGGAATCGAGGAGGGGCGGCTCGATGGAGCGCGCGTTGATGTCGCGGTGTTTACCAATCTGACGCGCGACCACCTGGACTATCACGGCTCCATGCAGCGCTACGCAGATGCCAAAGAAAAACTGTTCAACTGGCCTCGTCTGCGCCTGGCCGTGATCAATGCCGATGATCCGTTCGGACGTCTCTTGATGCAGCGCACCACGGCGGGCAAGGTGATGCCCTACACGCAGACAGACAGGAGCCTGAAGCATCAGGGCGCCGTGTGTGCCGAAGAGGTCGAAGAAATTGCAGATGGACTGCGGTTCAAGTTGCTTGCACCTGACGGACAGGCCTGGGTTGAAACGCGCTTGATTGGTCGTTTCAACGTCTCCAATCTTCTGGCAACGGCAGCGGTATTGATCGATGCCGGATTCTCGCCGGCCGAAGTGGCCCAACGCTTTGCCGATCTCGCGTCGCCGCCAGGACGGCTGGAGGTTGTCGGTGTAGAGGGACGACAGGATCTGCCGCTGGTCGTCGTCGATTATGCGCATACGCCCGATGCACTGGAAAACGTGCTGCGTACCTTGCGGGGAGTGGCAGAAAATCGCGGCGGGCGATTGATCGTGGCTTTCGGCTGCGGCGGCGACCGTGACCGCGGAAAGCGGCCACAGATGGGTGAGGTGGCAGGGCGCCTTGCCGATCATGTCGTCCTGACCAGTGACAATCCGCGCAGCGAAAATCCGGCGGCGATTCTTGAAGACATTCGTGTGGCTGTTCCAGTTGCGGAAGTCATCGAGGAACGTGCCGAGGCTATCCGCCGGACGATTCTGGCGTCCGAAGCGCGGGACATCGTGTTGCTGGCCGGCAAGGGACATGAGCCTTATCAGGAAATCGCGGGCGTGCGTCACCCCTTCCTGGATGCCGGCGCAGCGCGGTCTGCCCTGGCTTGCTGGCAGAACAAGCGGGAGAAAGAGTAATGAGCGTGACGATGGACTTGCTGGGCGCAGCCCGGGAAATGTCCGGAAAACTGGTGGGCGGCAATATACCGTTTAGCGGCGTGTCAACCGATAGCCGGACCGTGGCTGCAGGGGAGTTGTTCATTGCCCTGCGCGGAGAAAAGTTCGACGGGCATTCATTTGTCGCAGCTGCGCGTGAGCGCGGTGCGGTCGCGGCCGTGGTCGATGCCGATGGCGCCGCGTCCCTGCAGGAGAACGGATTGCCGCTGGTCGTGGTGGCCGATACCCGGCTGGCCCTGGGTGCGCTGGCGGCATTTTGGCGCGCTCGTTTTACTCTGCCGGTGATCGGTGTGACCGGCAGCAACGGCAAGACCACCAACAAGGAAATGATCGCCAGCATCATGAAGGCGGCGTTTGGCGAGGATGCGGTGTTGTCCACGCAGGGCAATCTGAACAATGACATCGGCCTGCCGCTGACCCTGCTCAAACTCGATGCCCGACATCGCGCAGCCGTGATCGAGATGGGCATGAACCATCCGGGAGAAATTGCCTATCTGACGCGCATTGGCCGTCCAACGGTGGCTCTGGTGACCAATGCCCAGCGCGCGCATCTGGCCGGAATGGGGACCGTGGAGACAATTGCTGCGGAGAAGGGCAGCATTTTTGCCGGACTGGGGCCGGATGGCGTAGCAGTTTTCAACGCCGCCGATCCATGGGCCGAGCTCTGGAATTCACAAAGTGCGCATTGCCGGCGATTCTGTTTCGCTCTCGACCAGGCTGCTGACGTGAGCGGGCATTGTCGTGTGCATGGACTGGAGAATCGGGTCACCATTTCCGCGCATGATCAGGAGATCGAAGTGCTGCTGGCGTTGCCTGGCGAGCATAACGCACGCAATGCCCTGGGCGCTGCCGCCGCCGCTCTGGCTGCCGGAGTTTCACTGGATGACGTATGCGCCGGACTGAACGCCTTCCGCGGCATCAAGGGACGCCTGCAGCGACGCGCAGGACTGCACGGATCGGTGCTTCTGGACGACACCTACAACGCCAACCCGGATTCGGTACGCGCCGGGATCGACGTGCTGGCTGCGACGGTCGGCCGAAAGATTCTGGTGCTCGGCGACATGGGTGAAATAGGCGACATGACCGGTCAGTTTCATGACGAGGTAGGCGGGTATGCCAAGAGCCAGGGCATTGACCGCCTGCTGGCCATCGGCGAGTCCAGCGCCTTGGCAGCAAGAAATTTCGGCGCGGGAGGGCAGCATTTCCAGACAGTTCCGGACCTGCTTGCCGCGCTGGTTGCCGAACTCACGCCCGAGAGCATTGTGCTGGTCAAGGGGTCGCGTTTCATGCGCATGGAGCAGGTGGCCGATGCCATTGCCGCTCCGCAGGACGGGGAGGGTAAATCATGCTGCTGATGCTTGCGCAATGGCTGTCGCAGGATGTGCGCGGTTTCAACGTGATCAACTACATCACGTTACGCACGGTGCTGGCTGCAATGACCGCATTGATCATTTCCTTCATTGCCGGGCCGCGGGTCATCCGCTGGCTGGCAGCCAAGAAGATCGGCCAGGCCGTGCGCCAGGACGGACCGCAGACGCATCTGGTCAAGTCCGGGACGCCAACCATGGGCGGTGTGCTGATCCTGATCTCGATCGGCATTACCACCTTGCTGTGGGGAGATCTTACCAACCGCTACGTGTGGGTGCTGCTGATCGTCACCCTGGGCTACGGGGGCATCGGCTGGTACGACGACTGGAAGAAAGTTGTCTACCGCGACCCGAAAGGGCTGGCCAGCCGCTGGAAATATTTCTGGCAGTCCGTGATCGGACTGACGGTGGCCATCTATCTCGCCTGGTCATCCACCGTTCCGGCGCAGATGCAGCTGATCGTGCCGTTCTTCAAGACGGTTTCTTATCCGCTCGGCGTGATCGGGTTCGTCGTCCTGACCTATCTGGTGATCGTCGGCACCAGCAATGCGGTCAACCTGACCGACGGCCTGGACGGGCTGGCGATCATGCCGACGGTGATGATCGCCGCCGCGCTGGCCGTATTTTCCTACGTGGCCGGCAGCTCGGTTTTTGCCAAGTATCTGTTGCTGCCCTATATCCCTGGAGCCGGGGAACTGGCGGTGTTTCTCGGTGCGATGGCCGGGGCGGGACTCGGTTTCCTGTGGTTCAACGCCTACCCGGCGGAAGTTTTCATGGGCGACGTCGGTGCGCTGGCGCTCGGCGCAGCCCTTGGCACGGTGGCGGTCATCGTGCGCCAGGAAATCGTGCTGGCGATCATGGGCGGTGTGTTCGTGGCTGAAACGCTGTCGGTGGCGGCGCAGGTGCTGTATTTCCGCTTTACCGGCGGCAAGCGCATCTTCCGCATGGCGCCTTTGCATCATCACTATGAACTGGGCGGCTGGAAGGAAACGCAGGTCGTCGTCCGTTTCTGGATCATCACCATCATGCTGGTGCTGGTCGGTCTGTCCACACTCAAGATTCGCTGATAACCCGCTATGGAACTCAAGGGAAAACACGTACTGGTGATCGGACTCGGCGAGAGCGGGCTGGCCATGGCCAAGTGGGTCGGGCGCCAGGGTGCCGTCGTGCGGGTGGCCGATAGCCGCCAGTCGCCGCCCAACGTGGAAGTCCTGCGCGCGGCGGTTCCCGGTGTTGTGATCGTGGCCGGTGATTTTTCCGAAGCCGCATTCTCAGGCATTGACCTGATCGCCATTTCCCCGGGGGTTCCGGTGCAGACGCCAGAGGTCCAGACGGCCATGGCGCGCGGCGTGCCGGTGATCTCCGAAATCGAATTGTTTGCCTGGGGAATACGTCAATTCACGCCGCAGGCCAAGGTGATCGCCATTACCGGCAGCAACGGCAAGACTACGACAACAACCCTGACGGCTTACCTGCTCAATGCTGTCGGAATTCCGGCGGTCGCTTGCGGCAATATTTCGCCTTCCGCGCTCGATGCGCTGATGGGCGTTCTGGACGGGGAAACGGGTTATCCAGCCCAGCCGGCGGCGTGGGTGCTCGAACTTTCCAGCTTCCAGCTCGAAACGACGCATACGCTGGATGCCGATGCGGCAACGGTGCTCAATGTCAGCGAAGATCATCTCGACCGCTACGCCGGCATGGACGACTACGCGGCGACCAAGGCACGCGTGTTTCAGGGCAACGGAGTGATGCTGCTCAACCGCGACGATGCACGTTGCAACGGATGGCATAGGAGCGACCGCAAGACGGTGAGCTTCGGTCTGAATCCGGCGCCGCTCCCCGGCGATTACGGTTTCGTTGACGGCTGGATCGTGCGCGGCAACGAAAAACTGGTGGCGCTGGAGCGGCTCCGGTTGGCGGGCCTGCATAACGCGGCCAACGCCATGGCTGCCCTGGCCCTGTGCGAAGCCGCCGGTGCGCTTCCTGCGTCGCTGATTCCGGCCTTGTGCGAATTCAGCGGGCTGGCGCACCGGGTCGAATTCGTTGCCGAAATCAATGGCGTTTCCTATTACGACGATTCGAAAGGCACCAACGTCGGTGCAACGCTGGCTGCCGTGCAGGGAATGGGACGGAAGGTCCTCCTGATCCTCGGTGGCGAGGGCAAAGAGCAGGATTTTTCGCCGCTGAAGCCGGCATTGGCCGAACATGCGCGCGCCGTGGCGCTGATTGGCCGCGATGCCTCGTTGATCGGACGGGCCATCGAGGGTTGTGGCGTGCCGGTACGGTCATGTGCCGATCTCGAAGCGGCCGTGCGCTGGTGCGCTGCCCAGGCACAGTCGGGGGATGCGGTGCTGCTGTCGCCGGCCTGTGCCAGCTTCGACATGTTCCGCAATTACGCGCATCGCGCCGAGGTGTTCATCGATCTCGTGCACACGCTGCAGAAGGAGGCTGGCTGATGCTGCCCTCGTTCGAGACCTCGCGCCGGGTTCCCGCGGAAGTCGATCTGACTCTGCTGTGGAGCAGCCTGATCCTGCTGCTGCTGGGCATGGTCATGGTCTATTCGGCGTCGATCGCCATTGCCGAGGCGGGCAAGTTCACCGGCAATCACCCGGCTTTTTTCCTCGTGCGACACGCGGTTTTCCTGGCCATCGGTCTGATTGCGGCCGGGCTGGCTTTCCAGGTGCCATTGTCAACCTGGCAGAAAATTTCGCCCTGGCTCTTCATTGCCGGGTTTGTCCTGCTTGCGCTGGTCCTGATTCCGGGGGTCGGCCGCGAGGTCAACGGAGCGCGACGCTGGCTTCCTCTCGGAGTGGCCAACCTGCAGCCGTCGGAATTGATGAAGCTGTTTGCCGTTCTGTATGCGGCCGATTACACGGTGCGCAAGATGCCGCACATGCACGATCTGAAAAAGGCCTTCCTGCCGATGGCGGGAGCCATGGTCGCGGTCGGCGTGCTGCTGCTCAAGGAGCCGGATTTCGGCGCCTTCGTGGTGATCATCATGATCGCCATCGGCGTCCTCTTTCTTGGAGGCATGCGTGCGCGTTTGTTCGCCATTCTGATTGCCGTTCTGGTGGTGGCGTTCGCCTTGCTGATCGTCTTTTCGCCGTATCGCCGCGATCGCATTTTCGGCTTCATGGATCCGTGGGCGGATGCCTTCGGGCGAGGCTACCAGCTTTCGCACGCTTTGATCGCCTTTGGCCGTGGCGAGCTTTTTGGAGTCGGACTGGGGGGCAGTGTCGAAAAATTGTTCTATCTGCCGGAGGCGCATACCGATTTCCTGTTGGCGGTCATCGCCGAGGAACTGGGCTTTGCCGGCGTCGTGCTGGTCATCGTTCTGTTCGGCCTGCTGGTGCAGCGCGCGTTCGTCATCGGCCGTCAGGCCGTGGCGCTCGATCGTCTGTATTCGGCGCTGGTGGCGCAAGGCGTCGGGATCTGGATCGGGGTGCAGGGCTTCATCAACATGGGCGTGAACATGGGTCTTCTGCCGACCAAGGGACTGACCCTGCCGCTGATGAGCTTCGGCGGCTCGGGGATTTTCGCCAACTGCGTGGCACTGGCGGTACTGCTGAGAGTGGATTGGGAAAACAGGCAGCTAATGCGAGGTGCAAAACTATGAGACGAGTTTTTGTGCTGCTTGTTTCGGCGAAGGCTAACCCGGCGCAGCCGGTGTTATGCCGTAGCCAAAATCACACATCGAAGCAAGGCGGTCGCTTGCGCAGCAAGTTAAGCGCGCAGCGCGGCCGCAACCAAAACAGTCAACCGATGCGTGGAGCGAAATCATGAGCAAGACGCTTCTCGTCATGGCCGGCGGCACCGGCGGTCACGTGTTCCCGGGTCTTGCCGTTGCTGATCTGCTGACCAGCCGCGGCTGGAAGGTCGTGTGGATGGGTAACCCCGACAGTTTCGAGGCCAGGACCGTGCCGGCACGCGGCTACGAAATGACCTGGGTGCGCTTCGGTGCCTTGCGCGGCAAGGGACTGGTGCGCAAGCTGATGCTGCCGGTTGCTTTGCTTTCCGGGTTCTGGCAAGCCTTTCGCGAGATCCGCAGGATCAGGCCGGACGTCGTGCTGGGCATGGGCGGTTATGTCAGTTTCCCGGGGGGCATGATGGCCGTGCTGCTCAACCGGCCGTTGGTCATCCATGAACAGAATTCGATTGCCGGGCTGGCCAACCGCGTTTTGTCCAAGGTGGCGGACCGGGTTGTCTGCGGTTTTCCGGAGGCCTTGCCCAAGAGTCAATGGGTGGGTAATCCGGTGCGTCCGGAAATTGCCGGGCTGGCTGAACCGAAGGTGCGCTTTGCCGGGCGGGATGAAGGACAAGGATCACCGCTGCGCCTCCTGGTATTGGGCGGTAGCCTGGGAGCCGCGGCGATCAATGAGACGGTGCCGAAAGGTCTGGCGCTGATCCCCGAGGAATTGCGTCCGGTCGTGGTGCATCAGGCCGGCGAAAAACATCTGGCGACGCTTGAAGCCAACTATGCCGCCGCCGGAGTGCGCGCGAATTGCGTGGCTTTTATCGAGGACATGGCGGGGGCCTATGAATGGGCCGATCTGGTGCTGTGCCGTTCGGGCGCCCTGACCGTTGCGGAGCTCGCGGCTGCGGGCATTGCCAGCATCCTGGTGCCGTTCCCCCATGCCGTGGACGACCATCAGACAGCCAATGCCAAATTCCTTTCGACGGCAGGCGGCGCATTCCTGTTGCCGCAGAACGAAATGAGCCCGGAATCGGTGAGCCTGATCCGGAACTACACCCGCGGACAGTTGTTGCAGATGGCCGAACGCGCGCGCGCGCTGGCCCGGCCTGACGCAGTGGCGCAGGTCGCCCGGGTGTGCGAGGAGGTATGCAGGAAATGAAACACAAGATAAAGAACATCCATTTTATTGGTGTGGGTGGCGTGGGTATGAGCGGGATTGCCGAAGTGCTGGTCAATCTCGGTTTCGGCATCAGCGGTTCCGATCTGGCCGACAATGCCACGACGCGCCGCCTGGCGGGACTGGGCGTGCGCATGGCGACCGGGCATGCCGAGGAAAATGTCGGCAGCGCGGATGCCGTGGTGGTGTCCACCGCCGTGCATGAAGACAATCCCGAAGTGCAGGCGGCACGCACGCGCAAGATTCCGCTTGTTCCCCGTGCGCAGATGCTGGCTGAACTGATGCGCCTGAAACGCGGCATCGCGGTGGCCGGCACTCATGGCAAGACGACGACGACCAGCCTGGTCGCCTCGATTCTGGCCGAAGGCGGCATGGATCCGACCTTTGTCATCGGGGGGCGGCTCAACGCCGCCGGCGCCAACGCCCGTCTCGGGTCCGGCGATTTCCTCGTGGCCGAGGCCGATGAATCGGATGCTTCGTTCCTTTACCTGTCGCCGGTGATCTCGATCGTGACCAACATCGACGCCGACCACATGGAAACTTATGGCCACGATTTCGGCAAGCTCAAGCAGACCTTCGTCGACTTCCTGCAGCGCCTGCCGTTCTACGGGGTGGCCGTGCTTTGTGCCGACGATGCGAACGTGCGCGAAATCATGCCGCAGGTGAGCAAGCAGATCGTCAGTTACGGCCTGGACGAATCCGCCAATATCCGCGCGGAAAACGTGGTGGCTGAAGACGGCTGCATGAAGTTCGACTGTGTGCGAGCCAATGGCAGTGTCAGCCGCTTCCCGGTCACGCTCAACCTGCCGGGCATGCACAACGTGTTGAATGCACTGGCAGCCATTGCCGTAGCCACAGAAGTTGGTGTCTCAGACGCGGCGATCGCCAAGGCGCTGGCTGAATTCAAAGGGGTCGGCCGCCGCTTTCAACGCTACGGCGAGGTGGATCTTCCGGGCGGAGGGTGTTTTACGCTGGTCGATGACTATGGCCATCACCCGTCGGAAATGCGCGCGACGATTGCCGCCGCGCGCGGCGCGTTCCCGGGGCGGCGCCTGCTGCTGGCCTTCCAGCCGCACCGGTATACGCGGACGCGTGACTGCTTCGAGGATTTTGTCAGCGTGCTGGGTACGGTCGATGCCCTGGTGCTGGCCGAGGTTTATGCCGCCGGTGAAGCGCCGATTGTCGCCGCCGACGGACGGACGCTGGCGCGCGCCCTGCGCGTCGCCGGCCGGGTCGACCCGGTGTTCGTCGAGAACATCGCCGACATGCCGAAAACAATTCTGGAAGTCGCCCGCGACGGCGACGTGGTGATAACGATGGGGGCCGGGTCGATCGGCGGCGTCCCGGGAAAGCTGGCTGCTCTATGAAAAGGTTGAAAACCATTAACCACAGAGACACAGAGGCACAGAGGGTATTGCCCTGCTGTTTTTCTCTGTGTCTCTGTGCCTCTGTGGTGAAAGGTTTTTCGTATGTCTGATTTCGGAAAAGTCGCAGTCCTCTTTGGCGGCAAATCGGCCGAGCGCGAAGTTTCGCTGAAGAGCGGTGCGCGCGTGCTGGACGCCCTGTTGCGGCAGGGTGTCGATGCGCACGCCTTCGATCCGGCGGAACGCAAGCTCGATGAGCTGGCCGGATACGACTGCGCATTCGTCATGCTGCACGGCCGCTATGGCGAGGACGGGACGATCCAGGGCGCGCTTGAGTTGATGGGCATTCCCTACACCGGCAGCGGCGTCATGGCCTCGGCCATCGGCATGGACAAGCTGCGGACCAAGTTGCTGTGGCGCTCGGTCGGGCTGCCGATCCCGGACTTCGAGATGCTCGACGAAAGCAGCGATTTCGCGGCGGTGGAAAAGCGCCTGGGCTTGCCCTTGTTCGTCAAGCCGGCCTGCGAGGGTTCTTCCATCGGAGTGACCAAGGTCACCCGGTCTGGAGAATTGCGCGCGGCCTATCGCGAAGCGGCCAGGCACGACTCCCTGGTCATTGCGGAGCAAGGCGTGATGGGGGGTGAATTTACCGTCGGCATTCTCGGCGATGAGGTTCTGCCCATCATCAAGATCGTGCCGGCCACCGATTTTTACGATTACGAAGCGAAGTATCTGCGCGATGACACGCAGTACCTGTGTCCCTGCGGCCTGCCAGAAACGCGTGAACAGGAGTTGCGCGGGCAGGCGCTGGAAGCGTTCCGCACCCTCGGCTGCCGGGGTTGGGGGCGGGTGGATTTTCTGATGGACGAGACCGGCAAGGCGTATTTCCTGGAAGTGAATACTTCGCCGGGCATGACCGATCACTCGCTGGTGCCGATGGCGGCGCGCGTGGCGGGTCTGTCGTATGAGCAACTGGTCATGCGCGTCTTGTCGCTGGCGCAGCCGGGATGATCGATGTGGAACCGACCGCAATTGATGAAGGACGTGGCCGACCTGCTCTTCATGGCCGGAGCGGCCGCCATGCTTGTCGCCCTTGCGGTTGGAGTGACGCGCCTGCCCCTGTTTCCGATTCACGACGTGGTGGTGACGCACGAATTGCGCGAAGTGCGGCGCAGCGAGGTCGAACGGGCGCTGGCCGGGCGGCTGCGCGGGAATTTTTTCAGCATCAATCTGGAGAGCGTGCGCCTGTCCCTGGAACAGTTGCCATGGGTCCGGAGTGCTCAGGTGCGGCGCAAGTGGCCGGCAAGTATCGAGATCAGCATCGAGGAACACGTTCCGGTGGCGTTCTGGGGCAAGGCGACGGGGCAGCTGGTGAATTCATATGGCGAGATCTTTACCGCCGGAATGAGCGCTCCCCCGGCAGGAGTCATGCCGGTGCTGTCCGGGCCGAGTGGATTCGCCCAGGAAATGCTCGCCTATTACCAGCAGGCCGAGGCGCTGCTGCAATCGATCGGGCGCACGCCGCGCGCGTTGATTGTGTCGCCACGGCTGGCGCTGCAACTGAAGCTGGACGATGGAATGGTCGTCGAACTCGGACGGCAGCAGGCGAAGGCGCCCATCCGGGAAAGGCTGGAGCGTTTTGTTGCGTACTACCCGAGCGTTGCATCGGGGATGCGCTTGCCGCCGGCGGTTGTGGATATGCGCTATCCGAACGGGTTTGCGCTGCGCGTCAATGCACTGGCCGCTGCGCCGGAAACTGACAAAAAAGGGAAGCCATGAGCAGGGAAAACAAGGAAATCATCGTCGGACTGGATATCGGAACGACCAAGGTCGTGGCGCTGGTGGCCGAAGTGAGTGGGGACGACCGGCTGAACATCATCGGCCTGGGATCGCAGAATTCGCGCGGTCTCAAGAAAGGGGTCGTGGTCAATATCGAGGATACGGTAGCGACCATTTCGCGCGTGATCCAGGAAGTCGAGCTGATGGCCGACTGCAAGGTTCGGGATGTTTATACCGGCATTGCCGGCGGCCATATCCGCAGCTTCAATTCGAACGGCATGGTGGCCATCAAGGAAAAGGAAGTGACCCCGATGGACGTCGAGCGCGTCATCGAGACGGCGCGTGCCATGCCCATTCCCGCCGACCAGGAAATCCTGCACATCCTGACCCAGGAATTCATCATCGACGACCAGGACGGCATCCGCGAGCCGATCGGAATGAGCGGTTTCCGCCTGGAGGTCAAGGTGCATATCGTCACCGGCGCCGTCTCTGCGGCCCAGAACATCGTCAAGTGCGTGCGCCGTTGCGGCCTGGAAGTGAACGATCTGGTGCTGCAACCGCTCGCTTCAAGCTATGCGGTGCTTTCCGATGACGAAAAGGATCTGGGTGTGTGCCTGATCGATATCGGCGGCGGCACGACGGATCTTGCGGTATGGACGCAGGGCGCGATCCGCCACACGTCGGTGATTCCGATCGCCGGCGACCAGATCACCAACGATATTGCCATGGCGCTGCGCACCCCGACGCGGGAGGCTGAAGACATCAAATGCAAGTTCGGTTGCGCCTTGTCTGATCTGGCTGACCCCGAGGACGTGCTGGACGTGGCCGGGGTCGACGACCGCCCGTCGCGCAAGCTGTCGCGACGCGCCTTGGCGGATGTCATTCAGCCGCGCGTCGAGGAATTGTTCGAACTGATCCAGGCGGAGCTACGCCGCTCGGGCTTCGAGGAGGTGCTCTCCTCGGGCATCGTGCTGACCGGGGGGTCATCGGTCATTCCGGGAATGATCGAGCTCGGCGAAGAGGTGTTCCACATGCCGGTGCGTCTGGGGATACCCAAGTACACCGGGGCGCTGGCCGATGTCATCCAGAACCCGCGCTTTGCCACTTCTTACGGCCTGTTGCTGGAGGCGCATACCCAGCGCAAGCGCGGCCTGAAGGTGCGCGAGACCCGGGATGTCCGGCAGCTGTTCGGGCGCATGAAATCCTGGTTTGAAAAGAATTTTTGATCGGTTTATTCGAGTTTTTTGCAGAGGAGAGAGGCCATGACCATGTTTGAAATCATCGAGAAGGAAGACGCCGCCATTGATTGCGAAACCGTGATCAAGGTGATCGGTGTCGGTGGGGCCGGCGGCAATGCCGTGGATCACATGATCCGTGAGGGAGTGATGGGGGTCGAGTTCGTCGCCGCCAACACCGACGCACAGGCATTGAAGCGCAGTGTCGCGCACAAGAAACTGCGTCTGGGCAAAACCGGGCTCGGCGCCGGGGCCAAGCCGGAAGTCGGGCGCAACGCGGCCGTCGAGGAACGCGAGCATATCGCCGAGATGCTCAAGGGAGCGCACATGGTATTTATCACCGCCGGCATGGGCGGCGGCACGGGTACCGGGGCGGCGCCGATCGTCGCCGAGGTGGCGCGAGAAATGGGCATCCTGACGGTGGCCGTGGTCACCAAGCCATTCGCCTTCGAAGGCAAGCGTTCGAAAATCGCCGAAGCGGGCATTGTCGATCTGCAGAAGAATGTGGATTCCCTGATCGTCATCCTCAACGACAAGCTGATGGATGTGCTCGGTGACGACGTGTCGATGGACGAAGCCTTCAAGGCCGCCGACAACGTGCTGCGCAACGCCGTTGGGGGTATTGCCGAGATCATCAATTTCCCGGGGCTGGTCAACGTCGACTTCGAGGACGTGCGTACGGTCATGAGCGAGATGGGCATGGCCATGATGGGCTCGGCCTACGCTTCCGGCGTCGACCGCGCGCGCATCGCCGCCGAACAGGCCGTTGCTTCGCCGCTGCTCGAAGGCGTCAATCTTTCCGGAGCCAAGGGCGTGCTGGTCAATATCACGTCCTCGCGCAGCCTGAAGATGAAGGAAGTGAACGAGGTCATGAACACCGTGCGCGAATTTGCCGCGGACGACGCGCACATCATCTTCGGTGCGGTGTACGACGAGGGCATGAACGACGAACTGCGCGTGACGGTGGTGGCTACCGGTCTGGGGCAGGCCCAGGGCAAGCGGCAGCCGTTCGAGGTGATCAATACGCCGGTGATGCAGGCGACAGGCACCGACGGCGGTTTCGTCCAGGCAAACGGTATCGATTACAGCCAGCTCGATGTGCCGGCAGTCGTTCGCAAGGGACGCAACAGCACGACGGTCGAAGCGCTGGCCAACAGCGGGGTGGATCGGTATGACATACCGGCCTTCCTGCGCAAGCAAGCCGACTGACGGCCGGCTGCGCTTGGCGATCGCTCGACCGTAAAGACCGGTAAAGAGTTTGTAATACTTTCTTTCTCTGCAAAAGGGGGATTGGCGGATTGTGCTAGAATCTGCCAATTCCCTGTTTTTTTTCAAAGACATGCTTAAACAGCGCACACTCAAATCCGTAATACGGGCTTCCGGAGTCGGTCTGCATTCGGGCGACAAGGTGGCCATGATTCTGCGCCCGGCCGCCCCGAATACCGGGATCGTGTTCAGGCGTGTCGACCTCGACCCGGCGGTCGATCTGCCGGCGTCGGCTTTGGCCGTGGGCGATACACGCATGTGTTCCTGTTTGGAGCGCGAAGTTGGGTCAGTTCGTGTCAAGGTGGGCACCATCGAACATCTGATGTCCGCGCTGGCCGGTCTGGGCATCGATAACGCCTATATCGATCTGGACGCCGCCGAGGTGCCGATTCTCGACGGGTCAGCCTCGCCTTTCGTTTTCCTGATCCAGTCGGCCGGTATCGAAGAGCAGCCGGTGCCGAAGAAATTCATCCGCGTCAAGCGCCCGATCGAGGTGCGTGAGAGCGACCGGACGGGTGACAAGTGGGCGCGTTTCGAGCCCTACGACGGTTATCGATTGACCTTTTCGATCATTTTCAACCATCCGGCGATCGATCGGACGGGCCAGGAGGTGACCTTCGATTTCGCCGAGCAGTCCTATGTGCGTGAAGTATCGCGTGCGCGCACCTTCGGGTTCATGCAGGAAGTCGAATGGTTGCGCGAGAACGGGCTCGCGCAAGGGGGCGGCCTCGACAATGCCGTGGTCCTTGATGAATACCGCGTACTCAACTCCGATGGACTGCGCTACGCCGACGAATTCGTCAAGCACAAGGTGCTCGATGCCGTCGGCGACCTTTATCTACTGGGTCATCCCTTGCTCGCATCCTTTACCGCGCACAAGTCAGGGCACGCCCTGAACAACCTGCTGGCGCGCGAACTCCTTGCCCATCCCGATGCCTGGGAATTCGTTTCCTTCGAGGATCAGGCGCAGGCGCCACAGGGTGTCGTGCGCTGGCTGGCGCAACCGGCGCATTAGCGGATAGGTCCCGGCATGTGGCTGCTGCGTCTGTTGGGCATCCTGACACTGATTGCAGTTGGAGGCGGTGTACTGGCCTACGTACTGACGCGCAACCCCGTCTATCTGAGTTTTTCCTGGCGCGTATTCCGCGCTGCGGTTGTGGTGGCCCTGCTGGTTTTCGCGCTGTTGATTCTGGAGCGAGTGGCCGTCATTCCTTTCTAGCCGAGCGTTGGAGCAGGGTATCCACAGCCTGGCGTAGCGATGACTCCGGAAGCGCGTCGCGCAGATTCTCCAGAGCCCTGCTGGATTCTCCGCTTATAGGCTTGACTGTGGAACTCCTTGATTGTGTTGATGTTCCTGTTGCTTGCGCTTTGACCTGAACGCCGCTACACTCGACCCCTCGTTGGCGAAAACCGTCGGCCAGGGTCAGCGCAAGTTGGCGCAACTTGGTCGCAACAGCGCCGTTCGTGGCGTGAATAACAATAATTCCTGACTTGTAATTCGCAATCGTGCTGGCCTGATGCAGATGTGTCGGCGCGATTTCTGCATAAAGATGCGTCAGCCGCTGCAGCAGCCTGGCGTGTGCCAGCACCTTGCCGGCGCCATCGGCGCTTTCGAGGAAATTTTCGAGGGTGTTTGGCATCGGGAGCTATGAGGAGGGACCGTGTGAATATTATTCTGGTTTCCAGTCATCTGAAAACTGCGAAAACGCTTCATGTTACACCGCGCCTGCTGGCGGGAGCAGTGTTTGCCTTCATTTTCCTGTCGTTTGCCTCTTCGTTTGTTTTTTCCTGGCTGGGCATCCGTTTCAACCTGCCGTTCGCGACCGATCTGGTGGCGTTGGTGCAGCAAAAGCAGCATCAGAAAACCGAGGAATACCTGCGTGAGAATGTTTCCTCGATGGCGGTCAAGCTGGGTGAAATGCAGGCGCAGGTGCTGCGCCTGGATTCGTTGAGCGAGCGGATTTCCAAACTTTCCGGTGTGCCGCTGCCGAAGAACGAACAGTTTGTCGGCAAGCCGGCGAACACCGGCAAGGACGGCCAGGGCGGACCTCTGGTCAAGCCCGCGGCCCCGCTGTCAGCCATTGAACTGGAGCAGGAAATCGACCGCCTTGCGGAAATGATCGAACAGCGCAGCGAAGAACTCACCGCGCTCGAATCGCAGCTCATGGAGCGGCGCATCAAGAGTTCGCTGTTGCCGACCATTGTCCCGATCAGGGCCAGCCATATTGGTTCGACTTTCGGCCGGCGCATCGATCCGATTGCCGGCATTGGCGCCATGCACGAGGGCATCGATTTCGTCGCCGAGACGGGAACGCAGATCATCGCCTCGGCCGGCGGAGTGGTAGTGACTGCCGAATATCACCCGCAATACGGCAATATGATCGAGATCGATCATGGCAATGACTTTTCCTCGCGCTATGCCCACATGTCGAAGCTGGAGGTCAAGGCAGGACAGATCGTCCGGCGCGGACAGGCCATTGGCGCCAGCGGCAATACCGGGCGCTCGACCGGCCCTCATCTGCATTTTGAAGTGCGTTTCAAGGGGGCAGCACAGAATCCTGCCCGCTTTCTCCAGCAAGGAAAGCCGACCGCTTATGTTTCTTCGTCGCACGTAGCGGAGCGCAGTGTTCCGGCAAAAGCTGACGCGCGCCGCCCCTGATTTCTCGTACGCTCCCTGCTCATGTGACGAGGGTAACTCCCGGGTTGGGGCAGCGTGATAGAATCGCCCTCTTTCAACGCGCCTTCACTATTCCAGAATGATTTCCGGCATCCTCAAGAAGATTTTCGGCAGCCGCAATGACCGGCTGATCAAGCAGTATTCGGCGGCCGTCCGCCAGATCAATGCGCTGGAAGCGGGAATCAGCGCTCTCACCGATGATGAATTGCGTGCCAAAACCCCCGAGTTCAAGGCGCGCATAGCCAATGGCGAAACGCTTGACGCGTTGCTCCCGGAGGCCTTTGCGGTCGTCCGCGAAGCGGGCAAGCGGGTGCTGGGCATGCGCCACTTTGACGTCCAGCTGATCGGCGGAATGGTGTTGCATGACGGCAAGATCGCCGAAATGCGCACCGGCGAGGGCAAGACTCTGGTCGCCACCCTGCCGTCCTATCTCAACGCGCTTTCCGGAAACGGCGTACACGTCATCACGGTCAATGACTATCTGGCCAGCCGCGACGCCGAATGGATGGGGCGTCTGCACCGTTTCCTCGGTCTGACGGTCGGCGTGAATCTGTCGCAGATGCCGCATGACCAGAAACAGGAGGCCTACGCCTCGGACATCACCTACGGCACGAACAACGAATTCGGCTTCGACTACCTGCGCGACAACATGGTTTACGCGGCAAAGGATCGGGTGCAGCGCAAGCTCGCCTTTGCCATCGTCGATGAAGTCGACTCGATCCTTATCGACGAGGCACGCACCCCGCTGATCATTTCCGGTCAGGCCGAGGACCGCACCGACCTGTACGTGCGCATGAACCAGGTCGCGCCGATGCTCACGCGATGCCAGGAAGAAAACGGCCCCGGCGACTACTGGGTCGACGAAAAAGCCCACCAGGTGCTGATGAGCGAGGAAGGTCATGAGCACGCCGAGGAAATCCTCGCCCGCGTGGGCCTTCTGCCGGAAGGGACCAGCCTCTACGACGCCGCGAACATCCTGCTGATACACCATCTTTATGCGGCCCTGCGCGCGCACACCCTGTTTCTCAAGGACCAGCAGTACGTGGTGCAGAACGGCGAGGTAATCATCGTTGACGAATTCACCGGCCGTCTGATGGCCGGGCGCCGCTGGTCGGACGGGCTGCATCAGGCCGTCGAAGCCAAGGAAGGCGTGGCCATCCAGAACGAGAACCAGACGCTGGCCTCGATCACCTTCCAGAATTATTTCCGCATGTATGGCAAGCTGGCCGGGATGACCGGCACGGCCGATACCGAAGCCTACGAATTCCAGCAGATCTACGGTCTGGAAACGGTGGTCATTCCGACCAACCTGCCGATGGTCCGCCTGGATCTGAACGACCAGATCTTCCGCACCGCGGATGAGAAATACGCCGCAATCATTGCGGATATCCGCGCCTGCCGTGAAAAAGGCCAGCCGGTGCTGGTCGGCACCACGTCGATCGAGAATTCCGAGCTGCTGTCCAACCTGCTGGACAAGGAAAAACTGCCGCACCAAGTGCTCAACGCCAAGCAGCACGCCCGCGAAGCCGAAATCGTCATCCAGGCCGGGCGTCCGGGCATGATCACCATCGCCACCAACATGGCCGGCCGGGGAACCGACATCGTGCTCGGCGGCAGTATCGAGAAACAGCTTGCCGCGATCCGCAGTGACGAATCGCTGGATGAAGCCGCCAGGGAAGCGCGTACCGCAGAGTTGCGTGCTGAATGGCAAAAATTGCACGAACAGGTCGTTGCTGCCGGTGGCCTGCACATCATCGGTTCCGAGCGCCACGAGTCGCGGCGCATCGACAACCAGCTGCGCGGCCGCTCCGGTCGCCAGGGAGACCCGGGATCGTCGCGCTTCTTCCTGGCACTGGACGATCCGCTCCTGCGCATCTTTGCCGGCGAGCGCCTGAAGTCCATCATGGACCGGCTGAAAATGCCGGAAGGCGAGGCCATCGAACATCCGATGGTGTCGCGTTCGCTCGAATCCGCGCAACGCAAGGTCGAGGGCCGCAACTTCGACATCCGCAAGCAACTGCTCGAATACGACGACGTGGCCAACGACCAGCGCAAGGTCATCTACGCCCAACGCAACGAACTGCTCGAAACCGACGATATCTCGGAAACGATCACTGCCATGCGCCACGGCGTCCTGCACGACGTCTTCCGCCGCCATGTGCCGGCGGATAGCGTCGAGGAGCAGTGGGACATGCCGGCGCTCGAAAAGGAACTGGCCAGCGATCTGCAGCTTTCCGTGCCGGTTGCCGAATGGGTCAGCAGCGAGCCGACTCTGGGTGACGAAGCCATCCTCAAGCGCATCATCGACCAGGCCGATACCGCCTATGCCGCCAAGACAGAGCTCGTGGGGGCCGAAGCATTCCACCAGTTCGAGCGCAACGTGATGCTGCAGAGCCTGGATACGCATTGGCGCGAACACCTGGCGGCGCTGGATCACCTGCGGCAAGGTATTCACCTGCGCGGCTATGCGCAGAAGAATCCAAAACAGGAATACAAGCGCGAAGCCTTCGATCTCTTCCAGATGCTGCTCGAAAGCGTGCGTGTCGAGGTGACCCGCTTGCTGGTGACGCTCCAGGTGCGCACCGAGGATGTCCAGGAAACCGCTCCGCAAGCGGCCGTGCAGAATGTGCAGTACCACCATGCCGACTACGAGGAAGCGCTTGCTGCCGCCGAGGAAAGCCTGCCGCCACTGTCGCCGATGCAGGCCTCCCAGAAAATCGGCCGCAACGAGCCATGTCCCTGCGGTTCGGGGAAAAAATATAAGCAGTGCCACGGGAAATTGAGCTAACCAGCCAACGTATTTCAGTCACCGTCATTCCGGCGAAAGCCGGAATCCAGATACATCGATGAAATGGACCCCGGCTTTCGTCGGGGTGACGGCAGAGTCAAGAGGTTCATTCCATGCCAGTCAACTACGCTACCCCGGTTCCAGAAAAACTCTTCCCCGTCTCCGGCGTGCGCCTGGGCGTTGCCGAGGCCGGCATCCGCAAGGCCGACCGGCGCGATCTGACCCTGCTGGCGCTTGATCCCGGGGCAAACGTGGCCGGTGTGTTTACCCGGAACCGCTTCTGTGCCGCCCCGGTGCATGTGTGTCGCGAACATTTGAATGCCGGAAGTGGAATCCGGGCGCTGGTCATCAATACCGGCATTGCCAATGCCGGAACCGGCGAGCAGGGCATGCAGGCAGCCCAGGAAACCTGTTCCGCCGTGGCGAAACTGCTGGAAATCAATGCGAGCCAGGTCCTCCCTTTTTCGACTGGCGTGATTCTTGAACCGCTGCCGGTCGACCGGTTGATAGCCGCGCTCCCGCAATGCCATGCAGGGCTCAAGGCCGACAACTGGCATGCCGCCGCGCATGCCATTATGACCACCGACACGGTGGCCAAGGCGGCCTCGCGCAAGGTCGAAATCAACGGCCAGACGGTCACTATCACCGGCATGAGCAAGGGCGCCGGCATGATCAAGCCGAACATGGCCACCATGCTCGGTTTTGTCGCGACGGACGCCGGTATCGCCGTGCCGCTCCTGCAACAGCTGGTGCGCGAAGCGGCGGACGAATCGTTCAACTGCATTACCGTCGATGGCGACACCTCCACCAACGACTCCTTCATCCTCATTGCCAGCGGCCAGTCGGAAGCGCAATTCGCCGACGCTTCGGCCCCGGGCTATGTCGAGTTGCGCGAGGCGATCATCGGCGTGGCGCGTGAACTGGCGCAAGCCATCGTGCGCGACGGCGAAGGCGCCACCAAGTTCATCACCGTTGCCGTTGAAGGCGGGAAAGACCGCGAAGAATGCAAGAACGTGGGCTATGCGATCGGCCATTCACCGCTGGTGAAGACCGCCTTCTTTGCCTCCGACCCCAACCTGGGCCGGATTCTCGCGGCCATCGGTTATGCGCGCATCGACACACTGGATGTGGACAAGGTCCGTGTCTGGCTCGGCAGCTCCGGGGAGGAAGTGCTGGTTGCGGAAAACGGCGGCCGGGCGGCCACCTACCGCGAGGAAGACGGTGCGCGCATCATGCAGGCCAGCGAAATCCGCGTGCGCGTCGATCTGGGGCGGGGAACGGCCCAAGCCAACGTGTATACCTGCGATTTTTCCTACGACTACGTGAAGATCAACGCGGATTACCGGAGCTGATTTGACGCGCTGCCGTTATTCCGGCGCAAGCCGGAATCCAGCAAAGTCAGGGAGTCACGGGCGTCCGGCTCAGTCCAGCTGTCCCAGGAGCGTGGCGCTACTCGTTGGACGCCCGACTTAATGCAGCACCCGTGGAATTGTCAGGGTAAAGGCTGGAATGTTGGCCTCGAAGGCGGTGCCATCCTCGGCCATCATCTGGTAGCTGCCGCGCATGACGCCCACCGGCGTATCGAGCTGGCAGCCGCTGGTATATTCGTATTTTTCTCCGGGCTGCAGCAGCGGTTGTTCCCCGATCACGCCCAGACCGCGCACTTCCTGAACGTTTGAATTTCCGTCGGTAATGATCCAGTGGCGGGAAATCAACTGCGCCGTCACCGTACCGACATTTTCTATGGTGATGGTGTAGGCAAAGACGTAACGCTCCGATTCGGGATCCGATTGCTCGGAAACGTATTGCGGGATGGCGGTGACGTCAATCTGGTATTTCTTGCTTATGGCCATGTTGAAAACCGGTTGGGTGGCAAAGATAAGAGGGCGCGCCGCAATCTTCGGGGATGCGATCCGCCTTGCTCAGACTGAGGTATGTTTTCCAAAGTTCATATGCTCCGCATGATCATCTGCGCGATGCCTCGTACGCATGACAAAAGGCTGTAAAATCGGCCCATGATTTTGAATCCCTTCCGAATTGTGACAGATATCTGGCGCCACCGTTATCTGCTGGGCCAACTGGTCAAACGGGATGTCCTGCTCCGTTATCGTGGGGCGATGTTCGGCGTCCTGTGGATATTCCTCAGTCCGTTGCTGATGCTTGCCATTTTTTCCTACGTTTTTGGCCACGTTTTCCAGGCGCGGGGCGGTGTTACGGAAAATACGCTTCCCTTCTGGCTTTTCCTTTACAGCGGACTCATCGTCTTCAATATCTTTTCGGAAACCGTTTCACGATCGCCCGCCTCCGTGCGCGGTTATCCGAGTTTTGTGAAGAAAATCATTTTCCCTGTCCAGATATTGCCGCTTGTGCCTTTGGGCGCGGCGCTGGTTCACGGATTTTTCAATTTTCTGATTCTGCTTTCGGCACTGGCCTGGACCGGAAACTTTCATGCTCAGGCGCTGCTGTTTCCGGTCGCCCTCATTCCCGTTGTATTCCTGGCGATGGGCTTTGCCTGGTTTCTCGGAGCATGGGGTGTTTTCATCAAGGACATGACGCAGATCGTCCCCGTATTCATCCAGATGCTGATGTTTCTCTCGCCAGTTTTCTATCCTGTAAGTGCGGTGCCAGGGATTCTTAAGCCACTTTACCAATTCAATCCGTTGGGCCATGTCATCGAGTTTTCACGTGGCCTGGTAACCGGCCAACCGGCGGATTGGTTTGTTTGGAGCATGGCCCTTGCCATTTCGCTGGTGGTGGCCATTCTCGGGAATTTGTTCTTTCAGCACAGCCGCGAGGAGTTCGCCGATGTCCTCTGACGATATCGCCATCTCGGTGCGGAACCTCGGCAAGACCTACCGTCTCTTCGGCCATCCCGGCGATCGCATCAAGCAATTCCTCTCGCTGGGGATGAAGAAATACCACAATGAATTCACCGCCCTGCACGACGTTTCGTTCGACATAAAAAAAGGTGAAACGGTCGGCATCATCGGGCGGAACGGTTCTGGCAAGAGCACGCTGTTGCAACTGATTTGCGGCATCCTCAAGCCCACGACCGGATCGGTGAAGGTCAATGGTCGAATTTCCGCACTGCTCGAACTGGGCGCGGGCTTCAACCCCGAATTTACCGGGCGGGAGAACGTATATTTTCAGGGTGCCGTGATAGGTATATCGAAAGAGGAGATGGATGC
Organism: uncultured Propionivibrio sp.; assembly: GCA_964563685.1. GTDB lineage: Bacteria > Pseudomonadota > Gammaproteobacteria > Burkholderiales > Rhodocyclaceae > Propionivibrio. Next base: position 50,804 of record CAZLXL010000009.1, on the reverse strand, counting down.
CCGCTTCGACGAAATCGCCGCGTTTGCGGACATTGGCGAATTCATCGATCAGCCGGTCAGAACGTATTCGAGTGGGATGTTTGTACGGCTGGCGTTTTCGGTCGCGGTACATATCGATCCAGAGGTTTTGATTGTCGACGAAGCTCTAGGAGTGGGGGATGCTGAATTTCAGGAACGATCAATTTCGTTCATGAAATCGATGCAGCAGAAAGGGGTCACCATTCTTTTTGTGAGTCATTCGATTCCAGCAGTCAGAAATTTCTGCCAACGTGCTGTTTGGCTGGAGCATGGAAAAATAAATCTGATGGGTGACGCAAGTGATGTGTGTATTGCTTATCAAGGAGAAATTGGTAAGCACTTACAGAGTGAGCATCAATGGTCACGAACGTTTATTTCCAAGACAAAGCATCACCCTTCTGGACGAGAGAAGCTCATCTCAATTATTTCCGCTTCCTCTGATCAGTCTTCGGTAGCTGTCGGTGGAAGTCTGGACCTGCAGTTTCAGCTTCACTTTTCGGAGGAGTTCTCGTCAGATTTTGGATTTGGTGTAATTGTCCATAATGCTGCGGGCAGATTAGTGACATTGTTTAATACGGTGCGTGACGACATCGTGCTTTCCGGCCAAGTCCGGAAGCTAGAACTGCATTTGCCAAAAATAAGACTCTCTCCGGGCCGTTACTGGGTTTCGGTAAATGCATGTGATCGCAATGTGCTGTTCTCTTTTGACAAAGTCGAACACTGTATGTTTTTCGATGTTACTGATGAATGGAATAAGCGAGGGATGTCGCGTTGGGAAGGCGATGTTGCGTGTGAGCACGTTTGGCGATGGTAGTGGAAAAGAATAAACGAGTGGTGCAGGCAATTGCGATTGGTTTGCAAGTCGGCATCCTGTCGCCTGTATGGCGTTTTAAATGTTGGTTATAAGAGCTTGAAAATATTACTGGCCACCGATCACCTCTATTATTGGGCGGGATCAGAGACACTCTTGCTTACCTTGGTCGAAGGTTTGCTTAGTGACTGTGAACTGGTCGTTTACGCGCGGTATCTCGATAAAGAATGGGTCGGGCAGCATGTTGATCGTGGTGTCCGATTGATCGATAGTCTTGATGTTGTAAGAGAGAATAAATTTGATTTGGCGCACGTCCAGCATTGTTCTTGCGTGGTGGATATTCGAGCTGTTTTTCCCAACCTTCCAATTCTGTTTTCGTCACTTGGCATATTGCCATTCCTTGAACAACCTGTTCCGTTTGATGCAGGGGTATCGCATTATCTGGCTATTAGTGAAGAGGTCGCGAAAAATTTAATTGGGCAAGGGGTGCCTGAACGCGCAATTACAATTATTCGTAACCTGGTAAGTACCCAGAGGTTCTTTCCCAAAACCCCCATCAGGCAGCGTCCCGAGAGAATCTTAGTTTTGAGCAACAAGATTGATGAGGAGCGAAGAATAATTTTGCGTGCAGCGGCGCGGATTATTGGAGCTTCCATTAAGTTCGTTGGCGCTGCTGCCACCATTCCGCAGGATAAGCTGTGTGATGCTATTAATGATGCTGACGTCGTCGTTACACTTGGTAGAGGTGTTGTCGAAGCCATGCTGTGCGGTCGTGTTCCTCTTGTATTCGATATACACGGGGGGGATGGTCTGGTTACTCCCGAGAATTTACATGAGCTGAAAACTTGCAATTTTTCCGGGCGTTATTCCGGGATGGACTACTCAGTCGGAAATTTGGTTGAGGAGTTTCAAAAATATCGCCAAGACCACGGTCATTGTCTGCGAGAAATTGCGCTGACACAGTTCGCGTTGGAATTGAATTTACCTCGTTTGCTTGATATTTACAGGAGGGTTGCGAGAAAGACTGTGTCAAGCCTTCCTGTTCCGCAACAAAAAATACTGCAGTTTTGTTCAGCGATGGCTCGTGAAGATGCGATGCAGGCAAAGCGTTATTATGAGACGGCACGCACTCAAGCTCACGAGATTAATCGGCTTAAAAATACGGTTTCTTGGAAACTCACTTCACCGCTTCGAGTTATCTGGAATTTTGTTCGAAAACTATCTTGATGTACGTCATGACGAACTATGGTATGTCTCGGATGATTGATTTTCTCAGGGCGTTGCGAGGACTTGTCACCGGACGTAAGCCGATCGAGCTTATAACCAAAGCTTGTCGCCTACTACGCAGAGACGGACTTCAAGGCCTTTGGCGTGTATTTGGGGATTTGTTTGGAATTTCTTATTCGCATTGGATTCGTTGCTATGACACCCTGAGCGATGAGGATCGCAATCGGATTGTCCATCATGTTGAGAGTTTATCTTACAGGCCGCTAATATCGGTATTGATGCCGGTATACAACCCCCCCGCCGAGTTTCTTTTACAAGCGATTAACTCCGTGCGGCGACAACTTTACCCCCACTGGGAATTGTGCATCGCCGACGACGCATCGTCCCTGCCGCATGTTCGCCAGATTCTGGAGGATGCGAGACGTGCAGATGCACGCATCCGCATAAATTTTCGGGAGAGAAACGGTCACATCTCGGCGGCGAGTAACACCGCTCTAGAGATGGCGCGAGGCGAGTTTATTGCGCTGCTTGATCATGATGACGAACTGGCTGATAAGGCCCTCTACCTTGTTGCCGTAGCATTGAACGAAAACTCCACGCTCGACCTGCTCTACAGCGATGAAGATAAGATTGACGCTCGTGGGCGACGGTATGGCCACTATTTCAAACCGGATTGGAATCCTGACCTGTTTTTTTGCCAGAACCTGATTTCACACCTCGGCGTTTATAGGACAGGTCTTGCGCTAAAAATTGGCGGCTTCCGCGAGGGATACGAGGGGTCCCAGGACTGGGATTTTGCATTACGATTTCTCGATGTCACAGAAAGAGAAAAAATAAAACACATTCCCTGCATTTTGTACCATTGGCGTGCTATAGCTGGATCGACAGCTGTTTCAGTTGATGCAAAAAGTTATGCTGTTGATGCGGCGCAGAAGGCTCTTGAGGAATACTGGCAGCGAAAAGGCGCCGAGGTGGTAGTCAGGCACTCCGATAATGGTCATTTTGTGTCTGATTTTTTCGTTCCTTCTCCTTCACCGACGGTATCTGTTCTCATCCCGACGCGGAATCATTGCGAGCTGCTTCGGCGTTGTATCGAGGGGATTTGCAAACGGACAAGCTATCCGTCTATTGAGATTATTGTTGTTGATAACAATTCGGATGATTCCGAATCGCAAAGTTATCTTCAGGAACTACAAGATAAAAACATTGCGCATGTCTTGCCATACAACGGTCTTTTCAACTACGCGGCAATCAACAACTGGGCTGCACAGAAGGCGTCTGGGCACTTGCTGTGTTTGCTGAAAAATGACGTTGAGCCAATTGAACCTGGATGGCTGCATAAAATGGTGGGGCATGCGCTTCGCCCTGAGGTAGGTGCTGTCGGCGCAAAATTATTGTATCCGGATGGCAGAATCCAGCACGCCGGTATCCTTCTTGATGGGGTCGCAGCTCGGCATTTCTATTGTGGATGGGCAAGAAACTCAGCTGGGTATGCAAATCGTGCGCGTTTGACCCAGAATTATTCTGCGGTTACAGCGGAATGTCTGGTTGTGCGAAAGCAAGTCTGGGATGAAATCGGCGGGATGGATGCGAACAATTTTCCCGTTGCGTTTAATGATGTCGACTTTTGCCTGCGTGTGGAGCAACACGGATTCCGGAACTTGTGGGTTCCTGATTCTGTACTTTATCATCACGAATCAGCGAGTCGGGGCAACGACAACACGCCCGACAGGCAGGCTCGCTTCCAGGCAGAAGTTGCTCGGTTGGGGGATCGCTGGGGAAGCTTGCTTGCCAACGATCCCGCCTGGAATCCTAACCTTGAGTTAGATGGATCCCGTATCCGATTGGCAATGCCCCCTCGCGTTAGATGGCCTTGGAAACACGAAGGTGAAAAATCCAATTGATGTAAACGGGACTATTTCCCGTGGGATTCCATTGGTCCCATGTGCCTGCGAAATCCATCCCGGATGCCGCGAAAAAAAGCCATGACCTTGGCAGTACGTTGCTTCTCGAGGGTGGCCATCAGTATCAGGCCCAGCGCGAGCCGTATGGCGCGTCGCATAGCCCAATTGAATTCGGTACGCCAATAGTTCGCGATTGTAACCAGCGAGTTTCGGGCGATGTAGTATTTCCGCGTCGCGGAGTGGCCAGGCATTCTTCCTAAAAATGGCACGAATGCTCCGTCGCTTGTTCCTACGCCGTGCTCCATCACGGGTTTTCGACTGATTACGACCTTGCCCCCGTGCGCACGGGTTCGAAGGCAAAACTCGTGGTCGATCTGGTCGATAAAGTAATCGTCTCGAAATCCACCAATTTTCAATGCGAAGGCCACGTTGATAAGGCTGCCGGAGGTTATGACTGTTGTCTGCTCCAGCCACTCGTTTGCGCTGTTTGTGCTGACTTTTGGCTTGTTGTTGTGACGGTCAAAGTAATTTCCACCTATGACCATCGGCGGCGGGTTGCACAGGTCCTTTACCTTGACGAGAGTGGCTATTGCATCAGGAAAACAAAGCGAATCTTGGTCGAGTGTCAAAAGCCACGAGCAATTGTGTCGAGCTGCGACTCGTAATCCTTGATTAAGTGCTGTGGCGAGTCCAAGGTTTTTCCCGTTGAGTATATGTTCCAGTCGGGGGCTTATGTGTTCTGGGAAAGATTGTAGGCTTGGGCTGAAATGTTCCGGCTCAGGGGTGTTGTCGGCGATGATCAAGAGGTCTACCTGTGAGGCAATGACTTCGACACGGCGAAAGAAATCCTGGTCGGGAAAATAGCTGACAACCAATGCGCCGATTTTCTCGCGTGAATCGCTCATCCCTGATTTACCACCCAGTCCCATGTACGTCTGATGCCTTCATCGAGTGAAACCTTGGGGGACCATCCCAGTCGATTTGCAATGAGGGAGGAGTCAAGGATCAGCTCACGAACGTCGATGCTTCGTGACGGTAAATGGCGTGTGGGAATTCTTACGCCAGTCACCTGCTCAACGATGCGTTTGACATGATTGATGCTGTGGCTTTGGCCGCTGCCAAGGTTGTATGTTTGCGAATCGTCGGGGTGCTGAATAACACCGACAACCGCGTCAATGAGGTCGTCAATGTAAATGAAATCTCGCACGGTTTCTCCATCACCCAAAACCTCGAATGTCGTACGTTCCCGTGCATGCTGGAGCAGAGTGCGAATCAAGCCAAAGCCATGTTTAAGCGCTTGTCCTGGGCCGTAGGCATTGCTTGGGCGAATAATGCATGCATTGCCCCCTTGGTTTCGATGCGCCTGAATGAATGCTTCAATGGCAACTTTCCCAGCGCCGTGGAATGACAAAGGGTTGCGAGGTTCTTTCTCAGCCACAGGGGAATGGCCAGGATTGCCATAGACAGTTCCGCCGGATGAAAAATAGATCAGGTTGGTTAATGGCGCTCTGCGCAAATACTCCAGCAGGCGCAACGATGCTTCTATATTTTCGATTTCCAGTGTCGGGTGTTGCGCGGATTTTGCGGGAGTGGTCGTTGATGCAAGATGAATTACAGCTCGACATTGCGGGAGAATTTCGCCGAGCAGCGATTCATCATCGAGGCTGCCTTGGCGGTAGCGAATGCCTTCGAAATGCCTGACTGAAGTACGCGATACAACAAAAACGTTCGATGTCGAAGCAAGCCTTTGTGTCAATGCTTGCCCGATGAAACCACTTCCCCCGAGGATCAGAATAACATCTCGTGCCATTTCAAACCCTCAAAAGGTCCTGATAGGCTTCGAGGTAACGGGAGGCGCAGTGTGCCCACGTTCCGAATTCGTCAAGCACCCATGCGTGCGCCGTGCTACCAACCTGCGCTCCATGCTCCTGGCATTCCAACCAATCGAGCCCTTGGACAACTTCCTCTCGGGACGAGGCAATCCAACCCGTTTCTTTGTGTCGAACGAAATCCCGGTGTGCAGGTAGATCCGAAGCGAGAATTGGTAAGCGTGCGGCCATCGCCTCCAGCATGACCTGTGGCCGTCCTTCGTCGTGACGGCTCAGTGTGATGAGACCGCTCGCTTTGGGGAACCAGTCTTGCAGCAATTCGTCGGGATGTGTCGGGCCGTGGTAGTCGACCCATTCCGGGATTTCCATCTGCTCTTGCATCGGGCCGAAGAGGTGCAGCCGTCGATTCTCGCCAAACAGACCCTCGCCCCAGGAAAACAGGTCGCCGATCTTGTTTTTCGTCAGCCGGGTGACGGCAAGCCAGTGACGCGTGTTTCGCGGAGTCAGTTGACGCACAACATCAAACCACGGTTTATCCACGCCAAAGGGGATTGGCCGGATTTCGGCGAGATCGCCGAATGACCGTTCCAACTCACTTGCCATCCACTCGGCATTCGGGGCGAGGATGGCTTTACGCTGGCGCAGGACGCAGCGTAGCGCAAGTCTCATCCCCGGCAGACGCAGCAGAGCGAAATCGGTGCCGAGAACGGTGATTAGCGCGGGCGTTGTCGTGCCCCAAAGCGGCAGGGCATTCTGCAACCAGTTGATGTGCGCGACGTCGGGATTGTGCCTGCGCAATGCGCGTCTCTGCCGAAACAGCAACTCAGATGCCATACCCAGTGCCATGATCCTGCGTGTCCGCAACAAATGGGCCATGCCGCCGCGTTCCGACAGGTGTTCCAGGAAGTTCTTGTCGGCTGACGTAGTTGCAGAAATGGCATTGTCTGGGAGGTCGCCCGGCGGAGCCCAGAGAGCAAGCGATATCTCTTTTCTTTGCGCTAGCGCTGCCGCCAGATTGGCGATGAAACGTCCTCGCCAGTCCTCGGCAGAAGCCGGGTAGGAAGTGCTCGTCATCAGAATCCGCACGCACTCAATCCTTGTCGTTTGCAACGTCGATGTCTTTGTAATGCAGCGCGGAAATCTGCTCTGAAACAATGCCGATAAGAAAAGTCAGGATGCTCGAAGTGAACATCAGCGCGCTCATGTTGGTGAAGCGCCCAGTGCTCAGGAACGTGTATATGTAATAGCCCAGTCCGGCAAGGAAGAGGCTTGCGCTGATCGGCAGGAACAGCCTGAGCGGCGAGAAGAGCGTGCCGATCTTGATGATGATCATGAGAAAACGCACGCCGTCGCGGAGTGGGCGGATGTGGCTCTTGCCGATCCGGCGTGGGGTGTGGATCGGCACATAGGCAACCCGGTACCCGGCACGGAAAAAACTCATGGTGATCGTTGTCGGGTAGGAAAACCCGTTCGGCAACAGGTAGAGAAACTGCCTGAAGCGCCTGGCATTGACGACGCGGAAGCCGGAGGTGAGGTCTTCGATCGTGTGCTTCACCATCCAGCTGGCAGCCCGACTGAATATATCGTTGGCAACGGCCCGATGGGCTCCGGCATGCGAACCCGCTTGGCGAGCTCCGACAACCATGTCGTAGCCTTCGGAATACTTTCCCAGTAATGCCGGAATGTCTTCCGGCTGGTGCTGGCCGTCGGCATCCATGAAGACGATGACATCGCCTTTTGCCGTGCGGGCGCCAGTCTTGATCGCTGCGCCGTTGCCCATTGGGTAGGGGTGTAGGAACGTTTTGATCCCGAATTCCGAGCACACTTTTGTAGTGTCGTCGTCGGAACCGTCATTCACAACGAGAATTTCCACGTCCGGCATGAGGTTTACCAGCTTTGGCAATAAGAGGCGAAGGCTTTTTGCCTCATTGCGCGCTGGCAGGATGATGGAAATTGAGTGCGAAAGCATCAGCGAAGAATACCCATCGAATCAGCGCTCGGCAATGCCGATATCTGAAAGAAGTTCGCGAAGCGTGTTACGCTCCTCGGTTGAGAGGGTTGTGCCACGTAATTCAAAAAGCAACTGTCGGGCTTGCTCCTTATCGCCAGACAGGTAAACCAACTGTGCCCATTTCAGGTGGTTGCTCGGGGCGCTTGGCATGAGGGTTAGCGACTCGCGCAAAGCCAATTTTGCGGCTTCAAGATCGCGCTGTCCAAGCCAGAGATAGTCCGCGCGCGAAGATAGCAGCCAGGCGCGGATATTAGGTTGTATTGTTCGGTTATTTTGCGCTGCGTCAAATAGGTTTTCGATATCATTCCGACCTAGACAAAAAGCTCCTGAAATCGCCATTTCCTTAAGGTTGAACATCAAAGATTTATCGCCAGGAGCAAATCGCGCCTTCTCAAGTCGTTTTGCGAGGGTTTCGATCCAGGGCTTCTCAACGGAAATGCCGGCTTGGCAGTTCAAATGAATGAGTCCGACCAGCCCGTGTTTTGAAACGCTGTCCAGTCTTGTGCTTTCCTCGTAGTGTTTGCGTGCGAAAGCGTAAATTGGCGAACCAGGGTTGGATGCTGCGGGAAGCGATGCCAATGCGAGACCGGCTTCATATTGCGCCCGAGGCGAGTTCTGGTGGTTTGCCACTTCCATTTGAGTCAACCTGAGGTTGTCGCCAAAAGCGTGAGCGCGCAAGGCCGTAATGAGGCCGAAATACATGATGGAAGATAGGGCAAGTGCAATGCCTAGGGTTTGGCTAATCCCTTTTTTTGCAAGAGATTGCGTTAGTAAGGCAAAGACAGGTAACAAAATACCGAAGAGCGGCAAATAGTTTCGGTGTTCATGGGCAATCTCAAGAGGAAAAATCGTCGATTCCATGAGATGCCCGATGAAGAACCAGAAAATGCCAAACGATACAAGGGGCAAGCGTTTGCGCGATATCCAGCCAATCCACAACAATGCGAGCAGGCCAAGGATAGAGGGAAGAGTCGTCCAGGGTGAATAGAGGCTCGTTGAGATGGCTATGTCGTCATGTTGCAAACCGAAGACGGCAAGTCGCGGAAAGGCAATTTGCGAGAAGTAGAACCAAAGGACTCTCCCTTCTGTGAACAGGCGTTCCAAAAGAGAAAAATCACGGAATTGGTAACCTGCCCAAAGCCAGTTGCTCGCCGGGAGAAACAAATAGACCGTGGTTCCCAATAAGAAGATTGAAATGACGGCGGTAAATCCTCGTGTAAAACGATCTGTTCCCTGATTGGCTGACCTGATGATCAATTCCCACGCCAAAATTAAAAGAGGGAAGAGCAGCCCGGTTTCCTTGGTTAATACCGACAAGGGCCACAGGAACAGCCAGGCGATCAGCAATTGCGCTTTGTTCAATGACCAGCCGCGCTCCCGCGCGTTGATATGAAGCAGAAGCGCGGAGAGGAGAAGCAACGCCGACAAGCTGGTCATGCGTTGAACGGCATGCAGGACAGGGAGAAGCTGAATCGGATGCAGCAACCACGCCATGCTTATGGCCGCGGCGGCAATCTTCTGGGTTGTTCCCTGAGCGCGGATCAAGCGAAGCGCAAGCAGAAACACAAGGATGCCATTTATCGCGTGAATGGCCAGATTCGTCGACTTGAATGCGAATGGATCAAAGCCGCTCACGTAATGGTTGAGGGCGAAGCTCAGTTGTGAGACGGGACGTTGCGTCGGGCCGCTGATGCCGGATGTCAGCGCTTCCTGCAAAGAGGCAAAGGAGAGTGTTTCCATGCGAACTCCCTTTGCGAAAAGAATGCTGGGGCCATCGTCAAAGAGGAAGCTGCCATGAAGTCCATTCCAGTAGACGCCGAGCAGAATCAATGAACTAAATAACAGACCAGCGAAGGTGGCTAAGGAAGACCTGTGCATAAGAGATCGCCATTGCATGGAATGGATAATCGAATCCTGTGATTAAATGTTCAGACTGCTTGTCTGGTCATGCGCGATATGGTAACTGGACTATGAAAAAGAAAATGCCCTACAGCGTAGGGCATTTTTCATATGTTACTGAATGGATTATTTGCAGCTGGACGGGAGATATTTGCGATTCATCCCGGCGCTGCCTGCGCCCGGGCCGCAAGTCCATTCAACCTTGCCGGTTTCGGGGGTGCCAACGCCAGTCAAAATGACCGTGCCACTTGGCGTGGAGCCACCTACGTTTTGTGCCGTCGCCGTAATGGTGGCATTGTCATCGCCGGTACGGGCATAAGCGACCGATGCAACATACTTCGAGCCAGTTGTCTCGATTGCGGCCGAGGTTTCGTTTAGCGGCATGTGGCCAGCGGTACTATAAAACTCGGAAACAGTGGTTCTTCCGGCGGATGCGGCAAGAATCACTTCGCTAACTTTTGCGCGTACGGTGTAGTCCTGATACGCCGGCAGTGCAACCGCTGCCAGAATACCAATGATCGCCACGACGATCATCAGTTCGATGAGGGTAAAGCCTTGTTGAACGCGTTTCATACAGTTTCTCCTTCGGTGACAATTTTTGATGATTCATCCAAACACGCGATGTGTTCGGTTCTACTACAGCAACATGCGTGCCATCGCAATTTCGAGCATATCGGGCTGTTTCTTAAGCGCTTGGCTTTTAGTGGCCCGATGACATTGACGATTTTTGTCACATTAGGTCAAAGTTTGTCGGGGTGCAAGCGGCTTTTACGCTATCTCTGCCGGTATGACCGCCCTCAGTACCGTCTGCGTCTCTCCCTGACGCGTCCGGTTGGTAAACCACCAGAGCGCTCCTTTCTTGACCGACCAGTCAGATTCCTTGCCCGAGAGGAGCAGGGCAGCAGTCCGGCCGAGGGTGGGCTGATGGCCGACGACAAGAACGGTGTGATGTTTTTCCGTGCCGCCGTCCGGCCAGTCGACGGCGGCCAGCAGGTCGGTGACGTTGCCGTTCGTTCCAAGGCTCGGTTCGGTGACGAAGGGTAGACCGAGCGCTTCGGCGGTCTGCTGGCAACGCTTGGCCGGGCTGGCGAGGATGTGCAGATTCTGCGGGGCGCGTGACTTGATCCATGCGGCCATCTGCCGGGCCTGTTTTTCTCCGCGGGAGGTGAGTTTGCGCTTACTGTCGGGAATTCCGTCTTCGGCTTCGGCGTGGCGCCAGAGCAGGAGGTCCATGGTTGTTTCCTCGGTAAAAGACCGGAGGGTAGCCGCCGATTGTTGCGTGGCCATTTCAGAAGGTCATAAGTCGTAGCCGCGCAGTTTTTCCACGTCCGGGATGCCGATCTTGCGGCCTTCCACGACGATCAGACCGGCTTCGGAGAGTTCGTGCAGGATGCGCGAGAAATGTTCTTGCGTCAGGTTCAGGCGCGAGGCGATGGTGCCCTTGCTGGTCGGCAGGGTCACGGTCAGCGCGCGGGCGCCACTTTCCGGGCTTTCGCGCAACAGGTAGCCGATGATGCGCTGGCGGCCGGAGTGCAGCGAAAACGATTCGACGTCGGTGATCAGGTGATGCAGGCGGACGGAGAGCGAAGCGATCATCTTGCGGCTGAAGAGTGGGTCGCGCTCAAGTTCGTCGAGCATGACCTGCTTGGAGATGTGCAGCAGTTGCGCATCGCTCAGGGCCTGGGCGAAGACCGGGTAGGGCTTGTCCATGAACATGACCGCTTCGCCGAAGGTCTGGCCTGGGCCCATGATGTCGATGACCTTTTCGCTCCCTTGCGGGGAGGTGAAACCGAGCTTGATCTGGCCATAGGCGATCAGGTGGAATCCCGTCGGCTGGTCGCCTTTGTGGAAGAGAACATCGTTCTTCAGGGCGTGGATTTCACGCGTGCCGCGCGCGATCCGGGCGATTTCTTCGGGGCTCAGGCTGCTGAACAGCGGGATGCGCGCGAGCAGGGCTTCGATGTTGATTGCCGGGCCGACAGGCATAAGCGGATTTCCTCATCATGGGCTCAGTGAGCCGGATCGTCGCATAAGGTCGTCGACTCCGGCAAATCGCGCCCTACGAAGCGCCAAAAACCTCGTTCAACTGCTGCGATACGCGGACGAACGTAGTGCGCTTTGACAATTCCTTGAGCTTGCCCGCGCCGACGTAGGTGCACGCGGAGCGGATGCCGCCGAGGATGTCCTGCAGGGTGTTTTCGACCGGGCCGCGGCAATCGAGCAGGACTTCCTTGCCTTCCGAGGCGCGGTATTCGGCGACGCCGCCGGAATACTTGTTCATCGCTTCGCGCGAGCTCATGCCGTAGAAGCGCATCTTGCGCACGCCGTCGACTTCGACGATGTCCGCGCCGCATTCGTCGTGCCCGGCCAGCATGCCGCCGAGCATGACGAAATCCGCGCCGGCGCCGAACGCCTTGGCCAGGTCGCCGGGCGAGGTGCAGCCGCCGTCGGCACAGATCAGTCCTCGCAGGCCGTGCGCGGCGTCGGCGCATTCGATGATCGCCGAGAGTTGCGGGTAGCCGACGCCGGCCATCTTGCGCGTGGTGCATACGGAGCCGGGGCCGATGCCGACCTTGACGATGTCGACGCCGTCGAGAATCAGCTCCTCGGTCATTTCACCGGTCACTACGTTGCCGGCCATGATGGTGATATCCGGGAACTTGGCGCGCAGCTTGTGGATGAAGCTGATGAAAGCCTTGGTATAGCCGTTGGCGACATCGACGCAGACGCTGTGGATGGTGCCGTTGGATTGTTCCATGACGCGGCGGAACTTGTCGAAATCGGGCGTGGTGATGCCCATCGAATAGAACGTCGTGGCGCTGGCCGGTTGTTCAGCGAAGAAGGCGAGCAGTTCGGCTTCGCTGTAATGCTTGTGCAGGGCGGCCGAAAGCTTGTGTTTCGCCAGTGCCCGGGCCATGCCGAAGGTGCCGGTGACGTCCATGTTGGCGGCGACGATCGGGATGCCGTGATACTTCCTCTGCGAATGCAGGAAAACGAATTCACGGGAAATGTCGACTTCCGAGCGCGAGGTCAGCGTGGAACGCTTCGGGCGGATGAGCACATCCTTGAAGTCGAGTTTGAGGTCCTGTTCGATGCGCATGGGGGTCTTCCTTCAGGTTTTTCCAGGGGTTCAGGCGTGTCCCGGCAAATGGCCGGAGAGTTTCCGCAATTCCTCGCGGATGGTGCGGTAGTCGGGGCAATAGTTGCCGACAATCGACCAGAAACGGGCGCTGTGGTTCATTTCAAGCAAATGGGCCAGTTCATGAACGATCACGTAATCGATAATGTGCGGCGCGCAGTGGATCAGCCGCCAGTTCAGGCGAATGCCGGATTTCAGGCTGCAACTTCCCCAGCGGGTGCGCGCCGACGAGAGCGCGAGCGGCGGCACCGGCCGGCCGAAACGGCCGGCGTGATGCGCGAGGCGTACGCCAAACTCTTGCAGCGCCTTGCCGCGCAAATGCTTTTCCAGAATTTGCGGTGCGTCATCCGGTGAGCGCAGGAAAAGCGTCAGCGCCGGTGGCTCACCCTCCGACCAGACTCCCCGGTTGTTACCGGCAGCCAGACGGATTTCCAGCCAGGCGCCGAGGAAGGGCAGACGCGTTCCGTCGGCCAGGGGCTGCGGGGCAGGGCGGCGGCGTTCGCGCCATTCATCCAGCTTTTGCGCGACCCACTCACCGTGCTTGAGGATCAGCGTTTCGACTTCCTTCAATGGGGCGCGGTGCGGTGCGCCGACACGCAGGCCGCGGTGGTCGATAGTCAGGCCGATGGTACGCCGGCGGGCGCGGCGCAGGGTATAGGGAACAATGCGGTCGCCCAAGGCGATCGTCCGCGTCGTTTCGCCCTCGGCCGGCTTGTCCAGGGCGAACGGAAGTTCAGCTTGCCACGGCATGCGCTGTTTCTGGATAGCGGTGCGGCGAAAGCCGGCGCATTTCGGCCTCGACCCATTGCTCGGCCAGGGTCGTCACCTGTTCGGCGGTCTTGCCGGCGGTATCGATGGCCGGCCCGATGCTGACGGTGATCAGTCCTGGCTTCTTGATGAAAGCGTTTTTTGCCCAGAATTCGCCAGCATTGTGGGCTACGGGAACGACAGGTGCGCCGGCGGCAACGGCCAGATGCGCCCCACCGGTTTTGAAACGGCGGCTCTCGCCGGGGGGAATTCGCGTTCCTTCCGGGAAAATCACCACCCAGTAGCCCGCCTTGAGGCGATCGCGTCCCTGCTTTTCCACCTGCCGCAAGGCATTCTTTCCCGCGCTGCGGTCGATCGAAATCATTTTCACGGCGGCAAAGGCCCAGCCAAGAAACGGGATCAGCAGCAGTGAGCGTTTCATCACGAACACCAGCGGAGGAAAAATCGCCTGCAGGGCCACGGTTTCCCAGGCCGACTGGTGCTTGGAGAGGACTACCGACGGCACGCGCGGAATGTTCTCCCGTCCGACGACGCGATAGCGCAATCCAAGGACGTAGCTGCATAACGCCATGAACCCGGACAGCCAGACGGCAATGATGCGGAAGCGCCAGCGCATCGGCAGCACGACGGAAAGCGTGACGAGCAGCCCGAACGGCGCGGTGATGAGAATGGCGAGCAGCAGGAAGAGCGTGGAGCGGAGCAGCGCGATCATGAGGTCATGACTTCAGGATGTGTTCGACAACGGCGGCCAGATCATCGAAAACCAGCGTTCCCTCGGGAAGACCGCCCTCGCTGTGCGTGGTTTGCCCTTTCCCGGAAAGGACCAGCAGCGGTTTCGCTCCCGCCGCGGCCGCGGCCTGCAGGTCGCGCAGGGAGTCGCCGACCGCATAGGCGTTGCCGAGGTCAACGTTGAAGCAGTTGCCAATGCGTTCGAACATGCCCGGCTTGGGCTTGCGGCAATTGCAGTTCGAATCGGCCGCGTGCGGGCAGTAGAAAATCGCGTCGATGCGTCCTCCCACAGCTTTGACAGCACGGTGCATCTTGTCATGGATGGCATTCAGCGTGTCCATGTCGAAGAGCCCCCGGCCAATCCCCGATTGATTGGATGCGATGACCACCCGATAGCCCGCCTGGGTCAGCCGCGCAATGGCCTCCAGGCTGTTCGGAATGGGTTCCCACTCGGCCGGCGATTTGATGAAATAGGGCGAGTCGAAATTGATGACGCCGTCGCGGTCGAGGATGACAAGTTTCATACGCCCAGTTTCGAGATGTCGGCTACAGCATTGAGTTGATCGAACAGGGACTTGAGCAGGCCCAGCCGGTTGGCGCGCAGCAGCGGCTCATCGACATTCACCATCACGTCCTCGAAGAAGCGATCCACTTCGGCGCGCACCGAAGCGAGTACTTTCAGCGCGTCGGCGTAGGCCTCGTTGGCGACATGCGACCTGACCACCGGGGCGATCAGCACGACGCGTTCGAACAGCGCTTTCTCCGCAGGTTCCTTCAGCAGCGCAACGTCCGGTTCCGGCAGGTTGTCCTCGGCTTTTTTCAGGATGTTGCCGATGCGCTTGTTGGCGGCGGCCAGCGCCAGTGCTTCCGGCAACTTGAGGAAGTCGCGCACGGCGTCCAGCCTCGACGGAACCAGATCAATGCGCGTCGGACGCTGGGTCAGCACGGCTTCGACGATTTCCTGTGCATGGCCGGCATCCCTGAGCAGACCGCGCAGGCGGTCATGCATGAAATCCAGCAGCGGTTCGGCCACCGGCTGCGTCAGCGTGCCGGCGGCAAAACCGGCCTGGGCGTCAGCGATCAGCGTGGCGAGGTTGAGCGGCAGTGGCGTTTCCATCAGGATGCGCAGCACGCCGAGCGCGGCGCGGCGCAAACCGAACGGGTCCTTGTCGCCGGTCGGAATCTGGCCGATGCCGAAGAATCCGACAAGGGCGTCGAGCTTGTCGGCCAGCGCGGCAGCGCAGGCGATATTGCCCTGAGGCAGCGCATCGCCCGCGAAACGCGGCTGGTAGTGGCTCTGGATGGCGTCGGCGACCTGTTTGTCCTCGCCATCATGCAGCGCATAGTAGCGGCCCATGATGCCCTGCAGTTCGGGGAACTCGCCGACCATGTCGGTGACCAGGTCGGCCTTGACCAGGCGCGCGGCGCGCGAAGCCAGCGTGATATCCGCGCCGAGCCGTACGGCGATCTTTCCGGCCAGGGCTTCCAGACGCTCGACGCGCTGCAGCACCGAGCCGATCTTGTTGTGATAGACGACGTTGGCCAGCTTGTCGAGGCGCGAGGCGAGCGTCGCCTTGCGGTCCTGGTTGAAGAAGAAGCGGGCATCGGAGAGGCGCGGTCGCACGACGCGGGCGTTGCCGCCGACAATGTGTTTCGGATCGTCCACCTGCATGTTGGAGACGATCAGGAATTTGTTGAGCAGCTTCTTCGAGGCGTCGAGCAGCGGGAAGTATTTCTGGTTCTGCTGCATCGTCAGGATCAGGCACTCCTGCGGTACGTCGAGGTATTCCGACTCAAACTCGCCGACATAGACGACCGGCCATTCAACCAGCGCGGTGACTTCGTCGAGCAGGCCTTCCGACGGATTGATCGTGGCCTTGAGTTCGGCGGCCTTGGCGTCGAGTTGCGCGGCGATGGCGGCCTTGCGCTCGGCGAAACTGGCCACGACCTTGCCTTCGTTTTTGAGCACGTCCGCATAGGTGTCGGCGTGCTTGATCGCGATGTCGCCGGACGACAGGAAGCGGTGGCCGCGAGTGATGGCACGGCTGGTGAGGCCGAGCAGTTCGCCGGGCACGACTCGATCGCCGTGCAACTGGATGAGGCCGTGGACCGGACGCACGAACTGGTGGTCGGTGTCGCCCCAGCGCATGACCTTCGGAATCGGCAGTTTCTTGAGCGCGTCGGCGACGATGCCGGAAAGCACCTCGTCGAGCGCCACGCCCTTGACCGTAGCTTCGTAGAACAGGGCCTCCGCCTTGCCGTCCATGCGCTTCTCGAATCGGGCGATCTCGGCAACCGGGATGCCCTTGGCTTCCAGTTTCTTGAGCAGGGCCTGGGTCGGTTGTCCGGCGTCGTCGAGCGCGACACTGACCGGCATGATCTTTTCGGTGACGCTGGCGTCCGGCGCGACGGCGAGCACGCCCGGCACCTGGATCGCCAGGCGGCGTGGTGTGGCGAACCACTGGTATTGATTGCCGGCAGTCAGCAGCTTGCGCGCGGCGAGGCCGGCGTGGATTTGTGCGGAGAAAACTTCGCCCAGACGCGACAGGGCTTTCGGCGGCAATTCTTCGGTGAGGAGTTCAACTAACAGAGTGTTGGCAAATGCGGCGGTCGTCATGTTATTTGCCTCCCTTGCACATCGGGAAGCCGAGCGCTTCGCGGGAGTTGTAGTAGGACTGCGCGACTTCGCGCGCGAGGGCGCGGACGCGACCGATGTAGGCGGCGCGTTCGGTGACCGAGATGGCGCCGTGCGCGTCGAGCAGGTTGAAACAGTGCGAGCACTTCATGACCTGTTCAAAGGCCGGCAGCGCGAGGTTGAGGCCCATCAGGCGCTTGGCTTCCGATTCGTGGTCGCTGAAATGGCGGAAGAGGATTTCGACGTTCGAATGCTCGAAGTTGTACTTCGACTGCTCGACTTCATTCTGGTGATAGACATCGCCGTACGTCAGCACCTTCCCGTTGGCTTCGGTCCACACGAGGTCGTAAACGTTTTCCACGCCTTGCAGGTACATCGCCAGCCGTTCAAGGCCGTAGGTGATTTCGCCGAGCACCGGCTTGCAGGTCAGCGAGCCGACTTCCTGGAAGTAGGTGAACTGCGTGACTTCCATGCCGTCGAGCCAGACTTCCCAGCCGAGGCCCCAGGCGCCGAGCGTCGGTGATTCCCAGTCGTCCTCGACAAAGCGGATGTCGTGTTCCTTGAGGTTGATGCCGAGCGCTTCGAGCGACTGCAGGTAGAGCTCCTGGATGTTGTCGGGCGAGGGTTTCAGAACGACCTGGTACTGGTAGTAGTGCTGCAAACGGTTCGGGTTTTCGCCGTAACGGCCATCCTTCGGGCGGCGCGAGGGTTGCACGTAAGCGGCGTTCCACGGCTCGGGTCCGATGGAACGCAGGAACGTGGCGGTATGAAACGTGCCGGCACCGACCTCGATGTCGTAAGGCTGGAGCAGTGCGCACCCCTGTTTGTCCCAGAAGCTCTGGAGACGCAGAATGACTTCCTGAAAAGTAGGCATGAAAGGCTTTGCTGGAAAACGTGACAATCGACGATTTTACTTGGTTTTCCGGGCCACAAGAAGGCGCTGTGCCGGCTCAGCAGGCGAGGATCATCCTGGCCTGATATTTTTCACCCGGAGCGAGTTCGAGTGCACGGTCGGCAACGTCGCCGCGCTCGACGCAGAGATAGCCGACATGGTTGCCCGCGCCGAGATCGGGAATGTTGGCGTCGTTGGTCCAGGCGTTCCAGACCACGGCGCAGCGGGTGTCTGATTCTATGCTGATGTTGCCGTCGCTGGTCCGCAGTGTCTGGCGCGCCGGAACATCGAGGTAAATGCGGTCGGTCGTGTCCCGGATCGCTATCTCGCCGACCTGCTGCTTGCGGGCGAAATTGTCCATCTTGTCGATGTAGGTCGTGTTTTCCAGGCCCGAAACCGTGGCCTTTGCGACATCCGGCACAGCGAAATAGGTGTGGAAGGCGAAGGCCATTGGCACATTAACGATCCCTCTGTTTTCCGCGCTCAATGACAATTTCAGTTTCTGTCCGACTTCAATCTCCAGGCGGAAAAGAAAGTCGTGCGGCCAGAGCGCGCTGGTTGTCGCATCGCCGCCCAGTTCCATCGCCAGTCGTGTTGCTCCGTTCGGCATGCGTTCCGCGGCGATTACCTTCCATTCATTGACGCGGGCAAAGCCGTGCATGCTTTTGCCGTCCGGGCCCGGTCCGAACCAGGGCAGGCACAGCGGGATGCCGCCACGAATGGGCTGTCCGGGTTGCAGCACGCACTTGGGCGACAGCCAGAGCATTTCGCGCTGTCCGGAGGGCTGGAAGGACATCAGGTGCGCTCCCTGCAGTGCGACGACGGCGCGGCCCAGTTGATTGGCGATGGATAGCATCGGCAGGCCGGCATCGCCCGGTTGATGCCACGCGGGATACAACCGGGTCGAATCGGTCAGCTGGATTCCGGCCGCGTGGAGTTGCTGTTCGCTGATATTCCGGATAGGCATTCGATGCTCCCTGAGGGGTGTGGTTGGAGCTGGTCAGAATAGCGTTTTGCGGCGCAGGGCGAAAGCCGTCAGCAGCAACGACACGATCACCGTCGGGACGTTGCCCCAGCGTACGTAGGGCGTGCTGCCGGCGTAGGCGCGCACCTCACCGTTCAGCGCGGCGCGAGTGAAGGGCGGGAGAACGGACTGAAGTGTTCCGTCGGCGTTGATGATGGCGGTCATGCCGGTGTTGGTCGAGCGCAGCATCATGCGCCCGGTTTCCAGGGCGCGCATGCGCGCGATCTGCAAGTGTTGCGCCGGCGCCAGCGAATCGCCGAACCAGGCGACATTGGAGATATTGACCAGCAGCGTGGCCTCGGGCAGCGCGCGGATGATCTCCTCGCCGAAGGCATCTTCGTAGCAGATATTGACGGCGATCCTTTGTCCGCCGATATGCAGGGGGGGCTGTGTTTCCGCGCCGGACGTGAAGGATGACATGGGGATGTTGGCCATGGCCATGAACCAGGCGAAGCCGGGCGGGATGAACTCGCCGAAGGGCACCAGGTGCGATTTGGCGTACCGTTGTTCTCCCGAAGTGCCGAGAGCGACAGCGCTGTTGGCATAACCGTCGAGATCACCGGTGACGATGCCCAGAAGCAGGTCGCCATTCTCGCGGGCGGCGAGCTTTTTCAGTTCGTCGAGATAGTCCTCCGGAACGTCGCTGAGAAATACCGGCAGCGCGGTTTCAGGCAGGATGGTCAGTTGTGCCGGATTGTCGCGCATCAGCCGGTAATAGGTGAGCAGCGATTCCTGGAATTTCTCCGGGCGCCATTTGGTATCCTGTGCGATGTTGCCCTGTAGCAGCGCAACGCGCAGCGGTTCACCTTGCGCTGTCGTCCAGGGGCGATTCAGCAGCCAGCCTCCGCTCAGGAACAGCGCCATGAGGATCATCGGGATGCCGGTGCGCAGTTGTCCGCACAAACGACATCCCCCTTGGCGAAAGGTGGCGTAGAAAAGGGTGGATACGAGCGCGGTGAGCAGCGAAACGCCATAGACGCCGAAGACGGGGGCAAATCCGGCGAGCAGGCTGGGCGGGGTTTGCGTATAGCCCACGGCGAGCCAGGGGAAGCCGGTCAGCAGCCAGCCGCGCAGCCATTCGGAAAGCGTCCACAAGCCGGTGAAAAGCAAGGCGCGCCGCCAGACTGGCGCGGGGGAAAAACGCACGAAACAGGCGCCAACCAGCGCCGGGTAGAGCGCCAGGAAGGCGCAGAAGAGCAGCGTGGCCAGCCCGGCTACGGGTGCCGGCATGCCGCCAAAGACACTCAGGCTGACGTAGACCCAGGATACGCCTGCGATGAACAGGCCGAAGCCGAAGGCGACACCGAGGAGTGCGCCCGCGCCGGGAGGACGTTGTTCGTCCGACGTTTTGTTGAGCAGGGCGAACAGGCTGCCCAGGGTCAGCCAGATGACCGGGAACCAGCCGAGCGGAGCGAATGCCGTAACACTGGCTGCACCGAGGAGCAGCGCCGCCAGTATCCGGAGAGCGAAGGGCTCAGGCCAACGCATCCGGCGGCGAGCGGCGGGTGACGAGAAGGGTATACAACCGTCGCCGGTCGGCGCGCAGCACCTGGAAGTGCAGGTTGTCGATGTCGACTTCCTCCTTGCGCTTGGGAACGCGTCCCAGATGGTTGAGGATCAGTCCGCCGACGGTATCGCATTCGGAGTCGCTGAACCCGGTGCCGAATTCGGCGTTGAAATCCTCGATCGTGGTTTGCGCCTTGACGCGATAACGTCCGAATTGATCCTGGCGGATGTTGTCTTCGGTTTCGTCGAAATCGTATTCATCCTCGATGTCGCCGACGATCTGTTCGAGCACGTCCTCGATGGTGATCAGTCCGCTGACGCCGGCGTATTCGTCGATGACGATGGCCATGTGGTTGCGCGACACGCGGAATTCCCTCAGCAGCACGTTCAGCCGCTTCGATTCCGGGATGAACACGACGGGACGCAGGCAGTCGCGCAGATTGAAAGTCTTTTCATGCCGGATGCGCAGCAAATCCTTGGCCAGGAGAATGCCGATCACGTTGTCGCGGTTTTCCTCGATGACCGGGAAACGCGAGTGACCGGTATGGTTGATCTGGTCGATGATCCGGTCGAGCGGGTCTTCGATGTCCAGGACTTCCATTCTTGCGCGTGGAACCATGACATCGCGTACGGGGATTTCGGAGGCGGCCAGGGCGCCTTCCGTGATCGACAGCGCGTCGGCGTCGAGCAGCTCGCGCTCGTGAGCCGAGTGCAGGAGTTGTATCAGTTGTTCCCGGTCTTCCGGCTCACGCAGAAGCAGGGAGGAAAGTCGTTCGAAAAAGGTTGGTCTGTCAGGGTCCATGTTTTTGTGTGCGGTGAAGCGGAAAAAAACAGCAGAATCCGGCCGGTTCACCTTTCGTCAGAATACGGATCGGCGAATCCCAATGATGCCAGAATCGCCTGTTCTTTTGCTTCCATGTTGCGTGCGTCTTCTTCGCCGGTTTCGTGGTCGTAGCCTTGCAGATGCAGCAGCCCGTGTACGATCAGGTGGGCGTAATGAGCTTCCAGCGTCTTGCCTTGTTCCGCCGCTTCGCGTGCGACGACCGGCGCGCAGATGACCAGGTCGCCACAAACCAGCGGTTCGGTTTCGTACGGGAACGAAAGGACGTTGGTGGCGTAGTCCTTGTGTCGGAATTCACGGTTGAGTGCCTGCCCTTCGTCCGCGTCCACCAGGCGGATGGTGATCTGTCCGCCGCGCATGCCGTCAACGTTCAGCGCTTGCCTGGCCCAGGCGCGAATCTGCGGGCGCAAGGGTGTTCCTTCAGCGTTGCAGGCGTATTGCACGCTGAGGTTGAGGCGCCGTCTAATTGTGCTTGCCGTCATTTCTTTCCTCCAGCGCTGCGTGTGCTTCGTACGCGGAAACGATGCGTGCGACCAGCGGGTGGCGGACGACATCCTCTTTCTGAAACTCCGTGAAGGCGATGCCGCGCACGTCCTTCAGAATCTTGCGCGCTTCGATCAGGCCGCTCTTCTGACCGCGCTGCAGGTCGATCTGGGTGACGTCGCCGGTGACCACCGCCTTGGCGCCGATGCCGATACGCGTCAGGAACATCTTCATCTGCTCAGGCGTGGTGTTCTGCGCCTCGTCGAGAATGATGAATGCGTGGTTCAGCGTACGGCCGCGCATGTAGGCGAGAGGCGCGATTTCAATGGCGCCGCGCTCGAACAGCTTGCCGACCTTGTCGAAGCCCATCAGGTCGTAGAGCGCGTCGTAGAGCGGACGCAGGTAGGGGTCGACCTTCTGCGCCAGATCGCCGGGCAGGAAGCCGAGGCGCTCGCCGGCTTCGACCGCCGGACGGGTCAGGACGATGCGTTGCACCAGTTCGCGCTCGAAGGCGTCGACCGCAGACGCGACGGCGAGATAGGTTTTTCCGGTGCCGGCCGGGCCGATTCCGAAGGTGATGTCGTGTTCCTGAATGTGCTTGAGGTACTCGACTTGGCGCGGCGTGCGCCCGTGCAGTTCGGTTTTTCTCGTCATCAGCATCGGCGCATTGCCGCCGGTCAGCGAATCCTTGCGCACCGGGCGGTTGATCAGTTCGATCAGGCCGAGCTGGATTTCGTCGATGGTGAGCGTGTCCTTGGCGCGGGCGTAGAACATTTGCAGCGCCTCCGAAGCGCGCGCCGTCTGTTCCTTCTCTCCGCGCAGGGTAAAACGCTCGCCGCGCCGGGCGATGGAGACGTCGAGCGCGGTTTCGATCTGGCGCAAGTTTTCGTCCAGGGCGCCGCACAGGTTGGCCAGATGCACGTTGTTGACCGGCGAGAGCAGCAGATCAATCGCCTTGGGTTTTGTCGATGGTTTTGTACTCATGATTCCCGGGTCAGGATTTCGCCGCGCAGCGAGTGGGGCAGCGAGGCGGTAATGCGTACGTCAACGAACTTGTGTACCAGACGCGGATTGCCGACGAAGTTGACGATGCGGTTGTTGTCGGTGCGTCCGGCGAGTTCGTTGTCGTCCTTCTTCGACAACCCTTCGACGAGTACGCGTTGCACGCTGCCGACCATCGATTGCGAGACAGCCTGCGCCAGTTCCTCGATGCGTGCCTGCAGGCGCATCAGCCGCTCAACCTGGACTTCGCGCGGTGTGTCGTCGGTGAGTTCGGCGGCCGGTGTGCCGGGGCGGGCGCTGTAGATGAAGGAGAACGACGCGTCGAAGCCGACATCGTCAATCAGTTTCATGGTCTTTTCGAAATCCTCGGCCGTTTCGCCGGGGAAGCCGACGATGAAGTCGGACGACAGGGAAATGTCGGGGCGCACGGCACGCAGTTTGCGCACCAGGCTCTTGTACTCCAGTGCCGTGTAGCTGCGCTTCATTGCCGCGAGCACGCGGTCGGAACCGGACTGCACCGGCAGGTGCAGGTGCGAGACCAGCTTCGGTACCTTGGCGTAGACATCGATCAGTCGTTGCGTCAGTTCGCGTGGATGCGACGTGGTGTAGCGGATGCGCTCGATGCCGGGAATCTCGGCGATGTACTCGATGAGCAGCGCGAGGTCAGCCTTTTCGTCGGAATCGCCCATCGTGCCACGATAGGCATTGACGTTCTGGCCGAGCAGCGTGACCTCACCGACCCCCTGTGCGGCCAGACCGGCCACCTCGGTCAGCACGTCGTCGAAGGGGCGCGAGACTTCCTCGCCGCGCGTGTAGGGAACGATGCAGTACGTGCAGAACTTGCTGCAGCCTTCCATGATCGAGACGAAAGCGGCAGCACCCTCGACCTTGGCCGGCGGCAGGTTGTCGAACTTCTCGATTTCCGGGAAGGAAATGTCGACCTGCGATTTGCCTTGGAGCCGCTTCTCCGCGATCAGCTGCGGCAGGCGGTGCAGCGTCTGCGGGCCGAAAACGACATCGACGAAGGGGGCACGCTTGACGATGGCCTCGCCTTCCTGGCTGGCCACGCAGCCACCAACGCCGATGATCAGGTCGGGCTTGTCCTTCTTCAGCAGGCGCACCCGGCCGAGATCATGGAACACCCGCTCCTGCGCCTTTTCGCGCACCGAGCAGGTGTTGAACAGGATGATGTCGGCGTCTTCGGGCGAGTCGGTCTTGATGATTTCTTCAGAAGCAGCGAGCACGTCGGCCATCTTGTCCGAATCGTACTCGTTCATCTGGCACCCGAAGGTGCGGATGAACAGTTTTTTTGCCATTGGATCTAGTTCAATTCTTCTTGAGGGAATCGGCTTCCGCCTGGCTGATCAGCCAGATGCGATGCACGGAACCAAAGTTGTCGTTGAGGTAAACCACGTCGGTCGGTTGCTGGATGGTCATGGGCATGACGATCAGGTTCTGCTGGTTGCGGAACTGGGCGACCGGGGACAGGGGGAGGGCGGTGCCATTGATGATTATGCTTCCATCCCCCGGCGGAGGCTGCATGATACCGACCTTCACCTCGGGTGGCAGAACCCGACGGGCGATATACGTGTCGTATTGCGCAGTCGACACGGCAGAACCCTGTGCGACCGTTTCGATGACGGCGCTGACGATGGAGGCGATAAGGGAAGCTGTCAATGGCATGCGGGCATTATAAACAAGCTTTTAGCGCTTGTGGGTTTTGAGAAGTTGACCATTCCCCACCTGCGATTTTATAATCTCGCGCCCTGCTTGGTGATGTAGCTCAGTTGGTTAGAGCGATGGATTCATAACCCATAGGTCGGCAGTTCAATTCTGCCCATCACCACCAACGTATATCCAAGGCCCTGAATTGCAATTTTATTTGTGATTCAGGGCTTTGTGCTTTCTTGTGCATGCGTGTTGTCCTTTTCTGGGATGTGCCGATGTTTGAAATCCTGACAATTACCAGCCCGATCTACGCAATCATCCTTTTAGGATTCCTGTTGACGCGCGCAGGGCTGTTTTCGAAACAGGAGATGCGGGTATTCGGGAAATTCGTGATTAACCTGGCCTTGCCAGCGCTGCTTTTCAGGTCAATCTACGAGCGCAGGATTTCCGAAATCCTGAATGTCGATTACTTGCTTGCCTATCTGACTGGAACTTTCGCCCTGATAGGCCTGGGGTTTTTCTGGTTCAGGCAGACCGCCCGTCTGCATCCTGCCACCAGCACCTTTTACGTAATCGGCATGACGTGCTCGAACAGCGGCTACATGGGATATCCGATCCTGTTGCTGACGCTGGGCTCGGTGGCCGGGGTGTCACTGGGACTCAACCTGATGCTTGAAAATCTGGTTGTGATTCCCTTCCTGCTTCTGATGGCGGAGTATAGCCGCGGAGGCACCGGGGTATTGCGTACATTGAAGCTTTCGTTTTTTCGTGTGCTTTCCAATCCGATGATTATTGGCTTGCTGGCCGGCGTTTGTGTTGCCGTTCTGGAATGGGAATTGCCGGCGCCGATTGTGCAGACGGTGAATCTGATTTCCGCGTCGGCAATCGCTGTGGCACTTTTCATCATTGGCGGAACACTGGTCGGACTGCCCATTCGCGGCCTGGGAAAACAGGTGCTTCCCATCGTTGCGGGAAAACTGTTCCTGCATCCATTGCTCGTTCTGTCGTCCATCCTGGTTCTGTCCCGCTCCGGCATCGTCGCAATCGACCCGGAATTGAGCATGGCCGCGGTACTCATGGCCGCCATGCCGATGATGGGGATTTATCCGACATTGGCGCAGGCATACGGGCAGGAGGATTCGAGTGCGGCGGCCTTGTTGTTGGCGACCGTCGTTTCCTTCTTCTCTTTGAGTGGACTTATCTGGATATTTAGAAATTTTTCTGTGTTCGTCTAAATACCGAGTGGGATTTCCGTACAGGGTGTTTGCCTTGGCATCACCCCGCTCATAAGGGGGTGATGCCTTGCCGAATGGCGTAGCGAACCAAGCCCGGAATGCTGTGGATATCAAGTTTCTCCATGATCTGGGCACGGTAGGTGTCGATTGTCTTGGTGCTTAGATTCAGCGTGTAGCTGATATCTTTGGTGCTGTATCCCTCTGCGATCATGCGGAGCACCTGGTTCTGGCGCGAGGTCAGCATGACCGGAGAGGTTGCGCATCCGCTCTCTTCCAGATAGGACGAAATGACGGTTTTGGAAATGGCAGCGGATAGCCATGCGCCTTTTTGCGAGACAGCCTTGATGGCTTGGGGCAGCTCGTCGTGTGCCACGTCCTTGAGCATGTAACCGACGGCGCCCAGTTTCAATGCGCGTAACACATGTTCCTCGTCACTGTGCATGGAGAGAACAATGACTCGCACGTGCGGTTGCGCTTCGTTAATGCGTGTCAATGCTTCAAGGCCGGACAGGGTGGGCATTACAAGATCCAGGAGCAGGATGTCCGGATTGAGTTCGGCAACCATCTTGATCGCCTCAGCCCCGTCGTTCGCCTCGCCGACTACCTCAACGTCGGGAATGTTGCCAATGATTGCGGTGATTCCCGCGCGAACGAGTTGGTGATCTTCTGCCACAACGATTCGGATTGTCATCAAGTTGCTCCTGTCAGGTCGAATGCGGCAACGACTTCCGTGCCTTGTCCGGGGGTGGAGCGAATCTGAAGATGCCCTCCCACGGCTGCAACACGTTCGTGCATGCCTATGATACCGAGCGATCGGGTTTTTCCCCGTAATGCGTAGTAATGACTGATATCGAAACCTGCCCCATTGTCTTGCACCGAAAGCAGGAATTTGGATGATTCCAGTGTCAGTGAAACATTGATGCTTGATGCCTGGGCATGTCGCAGGCAATTGGTCAGTGCTTCCTGTATGACCCGGAAGCAGCAAAGCTCTAAGGCTTCTGGGAGTCTGCTCTCGCCAATATTCTCCGTGAGCATTGCCTGCTGTCCCAGGGGCCGGATGTTCTTGGCAAGGTAGGCGCGCACCGCGGAAACCAGGCCTAGCTGGTCGATGGTGGAGGGTCGGATGCGATTTGCAATGTTGCGAATGCTTCCTATCAGATCGTCGAGTATTCGTTGCCCTTCATGAAGCCGCATCCCGGTTTTTTGTACGTCGGAAAGGCCATCCTGGGTGAGCTTGAGGGTTAATTTCAATGCGGTCAGCGATTGCCCCACTTCGTCGTGCAATTCTCGGGAGAGTTCCGCCCTGTCCTGCTCCTGCGCACGCAGTACTTCCTTGGCCGTGTCTTGCAGCTGTATCTGCTTGCGTTCCGAAAGGTCCTCAATCTGCGCAATGAAGTTGTGTGTTTCTCCATCCTTTCTCGATATCGCTGAAAGTTTGCAGACAACGGGAAAGCGGTACCCGGATTTATGGGAGGCAGACCTTTCAAGCGTTGTAAGAAAATGGTTCTCCGTTGTAGAAAAATCGAGGTCGAACAAATTGCCGTTTACTTTCCCCTTTTCGAAAAAGTGCTCAAGCTGAACGCCGACCATCTCACCTTCGGAATAACCAAACATGCGGCATAAAGCAGGGTTGGCCTCGATGATTGATCCGCTCTTCGAGAGAACGCAAACGCCTGTGGGGAAAAGGATAAAGCCTTGCCTGAATTGTCCTTCGCGTTCTTCAAGTTGCAACAAATGAGTTTTCTGAAGATTGATGTCGGTCAATGTTCCTAATACGTGAATGGGCTTTCCGTCGTGATCCCGTTTGATGGCATTGCCGCGGGCAAGATGCCATTTCCACTGCCTTTGTTTGCCAAGCAGGCGGAACTCGATCTGGAATTCGGAAGTTGAGCTGGAAAAGTAATGGTTCAGTTTTTCTTGCACAGCGCTCCGATCTTCGGGGTGGACGAGTCCGATACAGTCCGCAAGGGGAACGTTCTCCGAACTCTCCGGCAAGTCGGCTATATCCGGTGCTTGCCAGGTAAGGCAAATTCCGTTCGAATGGAGGTTCGCTTCCCAAAGCCCGGTTTCGGCACATTCCAGCGCAAGTTTTCTGCGCTCGTTGTTGATGTGAAATTGTTCCTGTATGCGCTGTGCTTCTAGTTCCCTGATTCGCTGATTCCTTACCGTGTTCAGATAGGAAATCAGACCGAGAAGGAAAAACATGAAAGCCAAAGCAAAGGGGGTTTGAACCTGGTGCCACCACCGGGCAAGAATTATCGTCCGAGGAACCGAGAGGACGACCGTGAAGGGATAGCTTTTTAAACGCTGAAACACGGCGACTTGACTGCCCTCTCTGGCGTCCCATTGTTTCTCGAATTTTCCCTTTATGGGAAATTCGGATTGGCGCAGGCGATCCTGCAGTGACGTGGCGATGGTTCTGTTACGCTCGATTTCCTCCCCCGTATCCGTTCTGGCGGGGTAGAGCTGAATCAGGCTGCCATTGTCTCCTGCGATCCAGAAGTGGGATTGCTTAAGCGTCTCTGTCGATAGCCAGTAGTCGTGAAGGATGCTCATCCTCAGGATGCCGCTGAGCGTGTGCCGGAACCGTCCTGTTTCATCCGAATGATGGTAGGTCGTGATCAGCGTTTGCGTTTCATCTGCGAACTCCCCTGTTTCCTGCTCGATGGCGAGTTGCAATTTCTCCTGTATTTCTGCATTCCAGAAATTCCGATAGAGCCCGGATTTTTCGTCTGGATCAAAGTTGGCTTCCGGATGGGGAAGCGGCCTGTCCTCGTCACTTTGCCGTCCGCCTGTCATGAGAGTTGTTCCGTCTGCCAGCTTCAGACTGAGGTGAAGAAAATCCCGGTTTCGGGTTTTCAATCCGTTCAGCAGTAAACTGGCCATGTTTGTTTGCTGTCCTCGGCCCTCAGTAAGCTCCAGGCTAAGCCTCAGGAATCCGCTTTCGATACGCAGGAAATAGCCATCCACATGTCGGGAAGCAAATTCAAGGACATTTTCCTGTTCCCGGATTACGAAGGATTTTTCGGTCTGCCAAGCATGCCAGGAAAACCATGCGACAAAACCAACCAATGCGACCAGCTGTGTGGCGGCAAGGCGATTCATTCGCTGGATCGGTGATGTCTTTTTTGGGTAAAGCGTCGTCATTGAAGCAACCATATTTTTTTGCAATGACATCATTTAATTCGTTGTATGTCCATTTGTTTTCGGACAATAGAGACGATAGAGTTTCTCCTTCAGGCCCCATTTTTTCGTCAATTTCCAGATGCAGACGAGAAAGACGCCGGCTTTTGCTGGTTTGACTATAATCAACTGGTTGTCTGGAGCAGGTTCAATAAACGTTACGGAGATAACAAATCATGGAAAGACGTTCCTTTTTGAAACAGGCGGGGGTTGGCCTGGCGGCGGGAGCAGTCGCTGCGCCGGCTTTTGCGCAGAATGCGCCGACGATCAAATGGCGCATGGCTTCGAGTTTCCCCAAGAGCCTGGATACGCTGTTCGGTACGGGTGAGTTCCTGGCCAAGCGCATTTTCGATATCACTGACGGGAAATTCCAGATCCAGCATTTCGCGGCCGGAGAACTCGTTCCCAGCGCGGGCGTGCATGACGCTGTTCGTGACGGAACAGTGGAAATGG
Organism: uncultured Propionivibrio sp.; assembly: GCA_964563685.1. Classification (GTDB taxonomy): domain Bacteria; phylum Pseudomonadota; class Gammaproteobacteria; order Burkholderiales; family Rhodocyclaceae; genus Propionivibrio. Next base: position 21,547 of record CAZLXL010000009.1, on the reverse strand, counting down.
GACACACCTGCGGGTATTACTACTATGGCAAGGATCCTGTTTATTGCATGGACACGGCCATTCCGTTCGGCATGAACAACCGCCAGACCGATGCCTGGTTCCGCGATGGAAACGGCGGCAAACTGATGGGAGAATTCTTTGCCAAATCGAACATCGTTGCCTTCCCTTGCGGCAATACCGGCGTGCAGATGGGAGGCTGGTTCCGCAAGGAGATCAAGTCGGTCAAGGACCTGCAAGGTCTGAAGATGCGCATTGCCGGCATGGCCGGTGCGGTGTTGCAGAAGGTTGGTGTCGTTCCGCAGCAGATTGGCGGTTCGGACATTTACCCTTCCCTGGAAAAGGGCACCATCGATGCCGCCGAATGGGTCGGTCCGTATGACGATCTCAAGCTGGGTTTCAACAAGGTGGCCAAGTACTACTATTATCCGGGATGGTGGGAAGGCGGACCGCAGGTGTCGGTGTACGTGAATTCCAAGAAATGGGCTGAATTGCCCAAGGCCTATCAGGCGGCATTCCAGGCGGCGGCAGCTGATGCGAATACCGAGATGCGCACCAAGTACGATTCCAGAAATCCTGCGGCGCTCAAGCAATTGATTGCCAGCGGCGCCCAGTTGAAGCCCTTCCCGAAAGACGTGATGGAAGTCTGCTACAAGGCGGCCATGGAGCTCTATGCTGAAATTTCGGCCAAGAACCCGGATTTCAAGAGAATCTATGGGGACTACAAGAAGTTCATGGATGAGCAGAACTCCTGGTTCCGGGTGGCTGAAGGCTCTTACGCCAATTTCATGTTCAGTCGCAAGACCTGATATCTTGCGCACGGGCAGGAATGCAAACGGGGGCAGTCGCCCCCGTTTGCATTTGTACCGCAGCTGTGTTCTTTATTCCGTTGCTGGTGGCGCTTGCGTATCAGCAGGCTGTGCGTCGAATTCCAGTTCCGGCGTGCTGTAATCGTCGTAGGCGGGAACTTCAATCCGGATTGAGTCGACATCGACCTCAATTTCCTTGTCAAGGCTGGACGTGACCATCTGCGGGAAAGCGATGACCAGCGCGACCATCAGGATCTGGATGAAGACGAAGGGGATGGCGCCCCAGTAGATGTCGCTGGTTCTGACCGAAGCCGGTGCGACCGAACGCAGGAAAAACAGCGCGAAACCAAAGGGAGGATGCAGGAACGAGGTCTGCATGTTGATCCCCAGCAGTACCCCGAACCAGATCAGGTCGATGCCCAGCTTGTCGGCCACGGGGCCAAGCAACGGGACAATGATGAAGGTCAGTTCGAAATAGTCGAGGAAGAAGGCCAGGATGAAAACCATCAGGTTCACCACGATCAGGAAACCGATCGCCCCTCCGGGCAGATTGCCCAGCAAGTGTTCCACCCAGTGATGCCCGTCAACGCCATAGAAGGTCAGTGAGAAAACACGTGCGCCAATCAGGATGAAGACCACGAAAGTAGTCAGTTTGGCCGTGCTTTCCATGGCCTGCCGGAGCAATTGAAGGTTCAGACGCTTGCGCACCAGGGCCAGGATCAGCGCGCCCGTTGCACCCATGGCTCCCCCTTCGGTGGGGGTGGCGATTCCCAGAAAAATGGTGCCGAGCACCAGGAAAATGAGTAGCAGGGGAGGCAGCAGCGTCGTCAGTACGCGCAGCAGCAATCTGCTGCCGTGCAGCGTGCGGGCTTCTTGAGGAAGCGCTGGAGCCCAGTGCGGCCTGACAATGGACATGATAAAGACATACCCGACATAGAGTAGGGTCAGGATCAGGGCGGGAATGACCGCTCCGGCATACATGTCCCCGACCGGCCGGCCGAGCTGGTCGGCCATGATGATCAACACCAGCGATGGCGGGATGATCTGGGCCAGTGTGCCCGACGCGGCGATGACCCCCGTGGCCAGGCGCTTGTCGTATCCATAGCGCAGCATGATGGGCAGGGAGATCAGCCCCATCGAAATGACCGAGGCGGCCACCACGCCAGTGGAGGCGGCCAGCATGGCGCCAACGAAGATCACCGCGTAGGCGAGGCCGCCACGGATAGGGCCGAACAGCTGGCCGATTGTGTCGAGCAGGTCTTCGGCCATGCCGGATCGTTCAAGGATCAGGCCCATGAAGGTGAAGAAGGGGACGGCCAGCAAGGTCTCATTGGACATGACTCCGTGAATGCGGTCCGGCAGGGCCTGAAAAAGCTCTGGGCCGAGCAGACCCAGTTCGATGCCGAGCAGGCCGAACACCACACCGTTGGCCGCCAGGGCGAAGGCCACCGGAAAGCCCACGAGCAGGAAAACCACCATGGAAACGAACATGATCGGAGCCATGTTGGCGATCAGGAACTCGGCCATTATTGTTCTCCCTTTTGAGCCTTGATGATCTGTGCGAGCTCTTCTTCATGGGTTGTCGTCTTTTTCTTTTCAGTGGGGTCGGGGCACAGTCCCTTGAGAAATCCGACGCGTTTGATCAGTTCGGAAATGGCCTGGGCGATGAGCAGCAGAAAACCGACCGGCACCATCAAACGGGCGGGCCAGACGATCAGTCCGCCCGCGCTGTTGGACATCTCACCCGATTCAAAGGCGTGAATGAAAACCGGCCAGGAAAGGACCAGGATGGCGATAGCCATCGGCATCAGGAAAAACAGGATGCCGAAAATGTCGATCCAGGTTTGTACGCGCCGGGAAAATCTTCCCGCAATCAGGTCGATGCGCACGTGCTCGTTGCGCAGGAGCGTGTAGCCGGAGCAGGCGAGAAAGATCACGCCGAACAGATACCACTGGATTTCCAGCAGGGCGTTCGAGCTATAGCTGATGGTATAGCGCATTACGGCATTGCCGGCGCTGACCAGGACGACGATCAGGACCAGCCATATTGACGATTTGCCAATGCGCTCCGTCAGCGCATCGATTTGCCGCGACAACTTGAGAAGAGCGTTCACTGGAAAATCCTTGTTTGATGTCAGAATTCAGCAGGTGGAGAATCGGTTCAGGCAGGTACCAAGGCCTGGCGGGTAGTTCCTTCCCTGTAAAGGAATCTTGTTTTGCCTGCGAAACAGGGCAGGGATTATCGCACAGATTGTTTCCCGCAAGCAGGGATGACGAACACGGGCCGGTCCAGCGGCTCCTGTGTATGTCATTGTTATGAAAGATTTTATTGGAAGGCAATCGATGCCGGAAATCACTCGGATTTGTTTCATTCGCCACGGCGAGACGGACTGGAATGTCGAGCAGCGCGTGCAGGGCCATGTCGACCAGCCGCTCAACGCGAAAGGCATGGCGCAGGCGCTTGCGCTTGCGCGGCGGTTTCTGCGTGGGCAGGCCACCGCGCTGTATAGCAGCGACCTGCTGCGCGCCAGGCAAACGGCAGAACCCGTGGCCCGCGCGCTGGATCTGGACATCCGGGTGGAACAAGCGCTGCGGGAAAGGAATTTTGGCCGCTGCGAAGGACTGACCCTGCGGGAAATCGCGGCGCAGTCACCGGAGGATGCCCGCGCCATCGAATCCGGGAATCCCGATTTTGCCGCGTCAGGCGGAGAAAGCCGCAGGCAGCATCAGACGCGGGTTCTGGACTGTGTTCAGGCCTTGGCCCGGGCTCATCCGGCGCAAACCGTCGTGGTTATTACGCACGGCGGAGTGCTGGATGTGATTCGCCGCCGGGCGAAGCGCTTGCCTCTGGAGTCGCCGCGCGATTACCCGATTCCCAATGCCGGAATCAACTGGATAGCGATCAATGACGACGACTGGATGATCGAAAGTTGGGCAGATACCGGTCACCTTGACTGACCGTCGCGATTCAGACCGTTTCAATTGCCCATCCTGAAACCGTCTGCATGATACAATCCGCTTCTTTTCAATGGCTTGTGAGGCGCAAGATGTTTTCCGCGAAAGATACCCTGGCGAAAGTTGACCCCGAACTCTGGAAGGCGATCGAAAACGAGAATCGCCGCCAGGAGGATCACATCGAACTGATCGCTTCCGAGAACTATGTCAGCAAGGCGGTCATGGAAGCCCAAGGCTCGCAGTTGACCAACAAGTATGCCGAAGGCTATCCCGGCAAGCGCTACTACGGCGGCTGCGAATACGTCGATGTCGCCGAGCAGATTGCCATCGACCGGCTGAAGAAACTCTTTGGCGCGGAAGCCGCCAACGTGCAGCCGAACTCCGGTTCGCAGGCCAACCAAGCGGTACTCATGGCTTTCGCCAAGCCGGGCGACACCATCATGGGCATGAGCCTCGCCGAAGGCGGGCACCTGACCCACGGCATGCCGCTCAACCTCTCCGGCAAATGGTTTAACGTCGTCTCCTACGGCCTCGATGCCAAGGAAGCGATCGACTACGACAAGATGGAAGCACTGGCCCGCGAGCACAAGCCGAAGATCATCGTCGCCGGCGCCTCGGCCTATTCGCTGCGCATCGACTTCGAGCGTTTCGCCAAAGTGGCCAAGGCCGTCGGCGCCATCTTCTGGGTCGATATGGCGCACTACGCTGGCCTGATTGCCGCTGATTGCTACCCGAACCCGGTGCCTTTCGCCGACGTCGTGACCTCGACCACGCACAAGACCCTGCGCGGCCCGCGCGGCGGCGTCATCCTGATGAAGGCCGAGCATGAAAAGGCCATCAACTCGGCCATCTTCCCGGGGCTGCAGGGGGGGCCGCTGATGCACGTGATCGCGGCCAAGGCCGTGGCCTTCAAGGAGGCGGCAACGCCCGAGTTCCGGGAGTACCAGGAACAGGTCGTGTCCAACGCCCGCGTCCTGTCGCGCGTGCTGTCCGAAGAACGCGGGCTGCGCATTGTTTCCGGGCGTACCGAATCGCACGTCTTCCTGGTTGACCTGCGCGCCAAGAACATCACCGGCAAGGAAGCCGAGGCCGCGCTGGGCAAGGCGCACATCACCGTCAACAAGAATTCGATCCCCAACGATCCGCAAAAACCCATGGTCACCTCCGGTATTCGCATCGGCACGCCGGCCATGACCACACGCGGCTTTACCGAACTCGAGGCCGAGGAGGTGGCGCACCTGATCGCCGACGTGCTCGATGCCCCGAATGACGAGGCGGTGCTGGCGCGGGTGCGTGGCCAGGTGGCGGTACTGTGCAGGAAATTCCCGGTATACGGAGCCTGATCCGCCATGAAATGCCCATTCTGCGGTGCGTCCGACACGACAGTCGCAGATACGCGCATCAACGAAGACGGCGACATCGTGCGCCGTCGCCGGCGCTGCCTGTCCTGCGACAAGCGTTTTTCCACCTATGAACGGGCGGAAATCCGTTTGCCGCAGGTGGTCAAGAAGAACGGCTCGCGCGTCGATTTCGACCGGGAAAAACTTTCGGCCAGCCTGTGGCTGGCGCTGCGCAAGCGGCCGGTGACGGTGGAGGCCGTTGATGCGGCGATCATGCGCATCGAGGAAAAACTGCTGACGCAGGGCGAACGTGAAATACCCTCCGAGAAGGTTGGCGAAATGGTCATGCGCGAACTGAAGAAGATCGACAAGGTGGCCTATGTGCGCTTTGCCTCGGTTTACCGCAACTTCGAGGACGTTGACGAATTCTCCGATCTCGTCCGTGAAGTTTCGCGCCCGGGCCAGCGGCGCGCCAGATAGTTTTACACCTCATGTTCAGCGCGGCTGATCACGGCTTCATGGCGCACGCCATGCGTCTGGCCGGGCGCGGCCTGTATTCGACGAGCCCCAATCCGCGGGTCGGCTGCCTGATCGTCAGGGAGGGCCGGGTGGTTGGCGAAGGCTGGCACCAGCGAGCCGGCGAAGCGCACGCCGAGGTGCATGCGCTGCAGGCGGCCGGAAAGGCTGCGCACGGAGCAACGGTTTACGTCACGCTGGAACCGTGCAGTCATCACGGAAGAACTCCTCCCTGTGCGGATGCGCTGATCGCGGCCGGCGTGGCCCGCGTGGTCGCCGCCGTGCAGGATCCCAACCCGCAGGTGGCCGGGCGCGGCTTGGCCATGCTGGCGGCTGCCGGTATCGTTGCGGAGTGCGGTTTGCTCGAAAGCGAGGCGCGCGAACTGAACCTCGGCTTCATCTCGCGCATGTCGCGAGGCCGTCCCTGGGTCAGGATGAAACTGGCGGCCAGTCTGGACGGCAAGACAGCCTTGCTCAACGGCGCCAGCCAATGGATTACCGGGGAACCGGCACGGCAGGACGGCCACCGCTGGAGGGCGCAGGCCTGCGCCCTCCTGAGCGGGATCGGCACCATACGGGACGACGATCCGCAACTCAATGTGCGCGGAGTGGATACGCCCCGGCAACCGTTGAAAGTCGTGGTCGATAGCCGCCTGGAAATCCCGCCCGCTGCGCGTGTGCTGGATGGTGGCAACCTGCTGCTGGCGACCGCTGCGGGAGCGGGGGAAAAAGTCGACGTCCTGCGCCGCTTGAGGGCGGAAATAGTGTCTCTGCCCAATTCCGAAGGCAAGGTCGATCTGGCTGCATTGATGATTGAACTGGGCCGGCGCGGCATCAACGAAGTGCATGTCGAAGGCGGCTTCCGGCTCAACGGTGCGCTATTGGCGGCCGGGCTGGTCGATGAGTTGCTGCTTTACCTCGCGCCCTGTCTGGTCGGTGACAGGGCGCGCGGTATGTTCGACCTGCCCGAACTGGCGTCGCTCGACGACAGGCGGAAACTGACCCTCCGTGACATGCGCATGGTGGGAAGCGACTTGCGGATTCTGGCCAGGTTCAGTTAGCGCCGCATACGGCGCAATGAGGATCCTTGCCGAAGCGGATGCTGCGCCATTCCATGCTCAGTGCGTTGAGCAGCAGCAGGCGGCCGATCAGGGGTTCTCCGGCGCCGCTCAGGATTTTCAGGGCCTCCGCCGCCTGCGTGGCGCCAATGATCCCGGTCAGCGGCGCGAAAACGCCGGTGACGGCGCAACGCATTTCCTCGACATCCTCTCCTTCCGGGAACAGGCAGTGATAGCACGGTGAATCTTCCTGCCGTGGATCGAACACCGAAATCTGCCCGCTGAAGCGTACGGCCGCCCCTGAAACCAGCGGTGTGCGCTGCCTGACGCAGGCCCGGTTTACGGCGTGGCGGGTGTCGAAATTGTCGCAGCAGTCAAGCACGACATCGGCCTCGGCGACTTGCCTTTCCAGTCGTTCGCCCACCAGCCGTTCGCTGACCGCGTCGACCCGCACCTCCGGGTTGACGCCCGACAGTGCCGTTTTCCCGGAAAGCGCCTTGAGCTGGCCGATGCGCTCCTGCGTGTGCAGGATTTGCCGTTGCAGATTGGTCAGGTCGACCGTGTCGCCATCGGCCAGCGTGATCTGGCCGACCCCGGCGGACGCCAGATACAGCGCCGCGGGAGAACCCAGTCCGCCGGCACCGATGACCAGTACCCGGGCCTCGATGATCCGGCGCTGTCCTTCGATGCCGATGGCGTCAAGCAGGATGTGACGGCTGTAGCGCAGCAGTTGTTCGTCGTTCATTTCCGTGGAAGGAATGGTGCGGGAAGACCGGGTCGCGTTTTCCCCGGCGGGTTATTTGTATTCCCGCCATTCCGGCGGCGTATCGTCGTGATCGCCGTGCGGGTGGCGTTCCCAGGCCTGGGTATAGGCTTCGTTCTGGGATTTCTTGAGCAGGCGCGTCGGCGCGTCGAGGTTGTGGATTTCCGTTTCCTCGACGTAATAGATCAGGGCGCGGATCAACTTGTTCAGCAGCGAACAGTCGAGATGGAAGCCCTTGTCCTCCAGTGCCGATTCGAGTTCTTCGAGCGAATGGTCGTGCAGGTCGTAGGCCACATCGATCGTCAGATCCTCGCTGCGCGGGCTGATTTCCAGCCGCTCCAGTCCGCCGAGAAAGTCCACCGCTTCCGGCAGCTGCCCCGGAGGGATTTCGGCAAACTGGATCGACCGTTCCTTGCGGATCGGAGCCGGTTTGTGGGGGGCTTCGGCCGGGCGCCTCATGTCGGGGTTCCTGTCCGCTGCGCTACTTCTTCTGCATGATCTGCAGGCCCTTGAGCAGATTGATGGCCTGGTTGAGCTGGTAATCCTTCTTCGAAGCCAGTTCGCGGGTCGGCGGCTCGGAATCTTCGTTCGTTTCGTCCTTGCCCGGAGCGGCTTTCGGCTTCAGCGGCGCCTTGCCCTGCGGCTTGGTCTGCGGGGCCGGGCTCTCCTTGCTGTCTTCCTTGCCGTTGGCCAGGTGATTTTCCAGATCCGCTTCGCGCAGGCGCATGGACGAAGTGCCGTTGACCGTTTCCTCGACAACGATGTCGGGAACGATGCCCTTCGCCTGGATGGAACGGCCGGAAGGCGTGAAATAGCGCGCCGTGGTCAGCTTGATTGCGGCATTGCCGGGCAGCGGTACGACCGTCTGCACGGATCCCTTGCCGAAACTCGTGGTGCCCATGATCACCGCGCGCTTGTGATCCTGCAGCGCGCCGGCAACGATTTCCGAGGCCGAGGCCGAACCGCCGTTGATCAGCACGACCATCGGCACTTTCAGCGCCTCGCCCGGCAGGTTCCGGATGTAATCGTCCCGGCTGCCGCGCAGGTAATCCTCGGCTTGCGTGAAATACTGGTGTTTGGCGTCGGGCACGCGGCCGTCGGTTGACGTCACCAGCGTGTTCGGCGGCAGGAACGCGGCCGAAACGCCGATGGCCGAATTGAGCAGGCCGCCCGGATCGTTGCGCAGGTCGAGCACCAGCCCCTTGAGCGACCCGTTCTTGTAAAGGTCGTTCAGGTGTTTGACCACCGAAGCGGCGGTATTCTCCTGGAAGGAAGTGATGCGCAGGTAACCGTAGCCTTCTTCGGCCAGGGTCGATTTGACGCTTTGCACCTTGATCACTTCACGGGTCAGGGTGATCTCGATCGGCTTGGGCTCGCCCTTGCGGATGATGGACAGCTTGATCTGCGTCTTGGGTTTGCCGCGCATGCGCTTGACCGCATCGGTCAGGGTCATGCCCTTGACCAGCTTGTCGTCGAGCTTGAAGATCAGGTCGCCGGATTTGACGCCGGCGCGGTCGGCCGGGGTGTCCTCGATCGGCGAGATGACCTTGACCAGTCCGTCCTCCATGCCGACTTCGATGCCCAGTCCGCCGAATTCGCCCTGGGTACCCACCTGCAGATCCTTGAACGCGTCGGCGTCGAGGTAGGCCGAATGCGGGTCGAGATTGGACAGCATGCCGCTGATGGCGTGGGTGATCAGCTTCTTATCCTCGACGGGTTCCACATAGCCCTGCTTGATGGCGTTGAACACTTCGGCGAAGGTGCGCAATTCCTCGATGGGAAGCTTGGCTTGCGTTTCCCTTTCGGCGAGCGCCGAAAACTGCAGGCTGATCAGGATGCCACCTGCCACGCCGGCACAAACCAGACTTGCCTGTTTCAACTTGCCCATCGATTGCACTCCACAAAAATGTATGTCACTTCAGGCTGACCCACGGCATGGGGTCGATCGGCTGCCCGCGATGACGCAGTTCGAAGTATAAACCGGATTCCGGATTGCCACCGCTGTTCCCCGCGGTGGCCACGGAGTCGCCACCGCGCACGCTGTCGCCCTCCTGCTTCAGCAACGCGTCGTTGTTGCCGTAGATCGACAGGTAATTGCCGCCATGGTCGACGATCAGGAGATTGCCGAAACCGCGCATCCAGTCGGCAAATACCACGCTCCCATTGGCGATGGCCTTGATTTCGCTGCCCTCCGCCGCGCGGATGAACAACCCCTTCCAGGCGGTGCCTTCGGGCCGCGAACTGCCAAACCGGTTGGTGACCACGCCGCGCACCGGCAGGCGCAGGCGCCCCTTCAAGGCGGCAAACTGGCCCGCGGCAACAGGCACCGGGGTGTTCTCGTTGACCACCTGCGGCGCCTTCCCGGGCGTCGGCTTAGCGGCCCGCTGTGCCTGCTGCGCGCGTTTTTTTGCCGCCGCCTGCTGTGCGGCAATGGTCCGGTTCAGCCGGTCAATCAGTTGCGTGAGCTGTTTCTCATCCCGCTGCAGGTTGCCGATTTCCTTGCGCTGCACGGCAATCCGGGCCGATATTTTTTCCAGCATCGCCTTGCGCTGGGCGCGTTGTTCCAGCAACTTGCCGTGCTGTTCCTTCTGCCGGGCCTCGACCGTCGCCAGCTCGCTGGCGCGCTCGCGGATGTTCTCTTCAACGGATTTTTTCCGCTCGAGCAGCACTGCGGTGTCGTGCGCCAGCTGGCTGCGGCTTTGTCCAACCAGCGAAAGGTAGTAAAGATCGCGCGCCATCTGGTTCGGGTCCTCGCCGTTGAGCAGCAGGCGCAGCGCATCCGGCTTGCCCTGCACATAACGGCGATAGGTCAGATTCTCGAGTTGCGAATGGAGACTGCCCAGGCGGCTTGCAAGTTCCCGCGACTGTTGCCCGAGTTCGCCGAGTCTTTCCTGCAGCCTGCCGCGCTGACTGGACAACGCGTTCAGTTCGCGCTGGGTGGCGGAAATCCCGCGTTCCAGATTTTTCAACTGGTCGGCCTCGCTGGCGCGCCGGCTTTCCGCTGCGGACACTTCCTTGCGCAACGATTCGATATGGCCGCGCAGTTCCTTGAGGTCGGTCTGCTTTTCGGCGACTGCCGCACGGGTGGGCGGAGCCGCCTTCTTTTCCCTGGACATGGCCGGGCCGGATACGAACACGACCCAGCACACGACGACGGTCAGGCTGTACAGGCTGAAGGCAGGGCGGCAGGACGCGCCGCTGGTTGCGAAGCTTGCCGGGAATTGTGCTGAGGAGGATGGCTGCATGCGCTCGGTGGGGAGGGTTCTCTGGGGCCGCCCCCGGGTTCGGGAATTATTCTATAATGTTTCCCCCTGTTTAACGAGGGTCAGGCACCGTGATCAAGCAAGTCAATTTCAGCGACAAACAAGAACACATCGAACAGGCAGCGCGTGCGCTGAAGTCGATCTCGCACCCGTTGCGTCTGAAAGTCCTGTGCGTGCTCGGCGATGAGGAAGTCTGCGTGCAGGATATCGTCGATGCGGTGGGAACCTCGCAAAGCAACATTTCGCAGCATCTGGCGATCCTGCGCGACAAGGGAGTGCTCGTGACCCGCAAGGACGCCAACCGCGTTTATTATCGCGTCGGAGATCCGCGCATCCTGCAGCTGATCGGCATGATGCAGGACGTGTTCTGCAGAACCTGACGGGCGGAATGCCCGCAGGCCCTGCTTCACACTGATTTCCGTCAGATTTTTCAAATTCATCAACTCTTTCCGGAGCCTCGTTTGGAATTCATTCAGCAAAACCTGGGTTACGTCCTCCTCGCGCTGGGCAGCGGTGTCGCCCTGCTCGTCATGTCCTTCCGCAACTCTGCCGGCCGCAACGGGCTTACGCCAACGCAGGCCACACTCCTGATCAATCGCGAGAACGCACAGGTCATCGACGTGCGCGGATCCGACGATTATGTCGACGGGCACCTGCCCGAGGCGCGCAATATTCCGCTGGAACATCTGGATGAACGCGCCGGCGAACTGGGCAAGTTCAAGGACACTCCGCTGATCGTGGTCTGCCAGAGCGGAACGCGATCCGCGGATGCCTGCAAGAAACTGACCCAGCTCGGCTTCACCCGCGTCAACAACCTCGAAGGCGGGATTTCGGGCTGGCGTTCCGCCGGCATGCCGCTCAAGAAGGGCGCCAAGAAATGAGCGAAGCTTCGCTGCCGCGTGTGCTCATGTATTCGACCGCGGTTTGTCCGTACTGCGTGCGCGCCGAGAATCTGCTGCGCGCGCGCGGCGTGACCGAAATCGAGAAAGTGCGCGTCGATCTCGATCCGCAACGGCGCGTCGAAATGATGGAGCGGACGCAGCGCCGCACCGTGCCGCAGATCTTCATCGGCGACACCCACGTCGGCGGCTGCGACGACCTGATTGCGCTGGACCGCGCCGGCAAGCTGCTGCCGCTGCTCTCCGGCGAAGCGCACTGAACCGCCACACTCTTCCACCCCTACCAGAAAACACACCATGACCGAACAAGAATCCCCCTCGTTTGCCATCGAAAAACTCTACGTCAAGGACCTCTCGCTGGAAGTCCCCCACGCCCCGGCCATCTTCCTCGATCGCGAGGCGCCGGAAATCGGGCTGCAGCTGCAGACCCACGGCATCAAAGTCGCCGACGACGTCTATGAAGCCACGCTGACTGCCACGGTGACCGCCAAGATCGGCGAAAAGACCGTGTTCCTCGTGGAAGTCGGCTATGCCGGCCTGTTCCGCATCCGCAACATCCCGGAAGAAAACCTCGAGCCGCTGCTCGCGATTGCCTGTCCGAACATCATTTTCCCGTATGCCCGCGAAGTCATTTCCGAAGCGGTGACGCGCGCCGGTTTCGCGCCGGTCATCCTGCAGCCGGTCAATTTCGAGGCGATGTACGCGGCGCGGGCGCAGCAGGAACAGGCGGGGCAGGCAGAAGCGTCCACGGCCAGCGCCTGATCCGCAATTTCACAAGGAGCGCCGCCATGCCGCGATTGACTTCCCTGCTTGCCTGTGTCGCCGCCGCAGTGGCCCTGCCGGCGGCGGCCATTGACTATCGCACGGTGGATGCGGCGACGGTGCTCTATGACGCCCCCTCGCAACGCGGCGTCAAGCTGTTCGTCATCCACCGCGACACGCCGGTGGAAGTGGTGGTGAATATCGAAGGCTGGTCCAAGGTGCGCGACGCCGAAGGCGGGCTGGCCTGGATCGAGAAAAAATACCTCTCCGACCGGCGCACGGTCATCGTCCGCGCCGATCGGGCCGAAATCCGGCAGAAAGCGGAAGAGGGCGCGCCGCTGGTATTCGAGGCCGACCGGAACGTCGCGCTGGACTATCTCGAAACGGCTCCCAGCGGCTGGGTCAAGGTGCGCCACGCGGACGGAGCCACCGGCTTCGTGCGCGTCAGCCAGATCTGGGGTTTCTGAACTTGAAGCTGACCGTCATCGCCGCCGGAGCGTGGGGTACCGCGCTGGCCATCACCCTGAGCGCCCGCCACGCGGTGACGCTATGGACGCGCGAAGAGGATGTGACCCGGGACATGCTGGCGATGCGCGAGAACAAGCGCTTCCTGCCCGGCTTCCTCCTGCCGGAAACGGTGCGCATCGCCAGCAGCCTGCCGGAAGCCGTGGCGGACGCCGAATTGCTGCTGGTGGCTGCGCCGCTGGTTGGGCTGCGCGCCACGCTGCGCCAATTGCACGAAACCGGCCCGCTCAGTCCGCTGGTCTGGGTCTGCAAGGGCTTCGAACCGGGCAGCGGCAAGCTGCCGCACCAGGTCGTGGCCGAAGAACTGGGTGATGCCGTTTCCTGCGGCGTATTGACCGGCCCGAGTTTTGCCGAAGAGGTGGCGAAGGGGCTGCCGACCGCAGCGGCCCTGGCCTCGCGCGACGCCGATTTCGCGCGGCGCATCGCGGCGCAACTGCATGGCGGCCGCCTGCGCATCTATGCCAATGATGACCTGGTGGGCGCCGAGATCGGCGGCGCCCTGAAGAATGTCATGGCCATCGCCGCTGGCATCTGCGACGGGCTCGGTTTCGGCCTCAACGCCCGGGCCGCCCTGATGACGCGCGGACTGGCCGAGATCGCCCGCCTCGGCGTGGCGCTGGGCGGGCAACCGGCGACCTTCATGGGGCTGGCCGGCATGGGCGACCTGATCCTTACCTGTACCGGCGACCTTTCGCGCAACCGGCGCGTCGGACTGGCATTGGCGACGGGCCGGCAACTCCCGCAAATCCTCGCGGAACTCGGCCACGTCGCCGAAGGCGTGAGCACGGCCCGCGAGGCGGCCGGCATGGCCCGGCAACTGGGCATCGAAATGCCCATCACCCAGGCCGTGGACGCCATCCTGCACCGGGGCGAACCGGCATGGGATGCCGTCGAAAAGCTGCTCAGTCGCGACCCGAAGGTCGAGACTGCCTAGGGAAGCGTCGATGTCCGGTGCGCCGGACTTCCTGCCAGTTTTCCCGGGATAACTTGGCCTTTTTCCGATTTATATCCCCTGTATCATTTTGACAAGGGATATGGACCAAAGCCATCTCGCCTCCATGCGGACCTTTTGGTGCCGTCGCCGGAACGGGTTGTTGCAATTTAACAACAAGCAGCGGCCGTAATCCCCGTAATTGACGCAACTAGGTTGCCGGGGCGGCGTTCCCTTTGCGATGATGCATTCAGCTTCTCAAACATGAGAGGTCCAGTTTGGCGGTGCCTCCGGTGCCGCTGATCTTAAACCTAGAGGAGATTCACAAATGCAAAAGAAAATCATCGCACTGGCTGTTGCCGGTCTGGTTTCCGGCGCCGCCTTCGCGCAATCGAACGTGACCGTTTATGGCGTTGTTGACGCTGGCTATGCTTATGTCAAGAGCGATCCTGCTGCTGCCACTGCAGTCAAGAAGTTCAGCGGCGTTGAAGCCGGTGGCGACTGGGGTTCGCGTCTGGGCTTCCGTGGTGAGGAAGACCTGGGCAATGGCCTGAAGGCTGTGTTCAACCTCGAATTCGGCTCGCTGGCTGTTGATGCCGGTACCGGCATGGCCGGTGCGCGCAACACTGTGGTCGGCCTGTCCAGCAAGTCGGTCGGTACTTTCCTGATCGGCCGCCAGCAGACCGCTGCTGAAAACTTCGGCGCCGCCATGCGTCCGATGGGCAGCTTCGTCGACGTGCAGGACGTTGCCAACATGGCCTTCGGCGCGAACATCCGCGGCGCGGCTGACCGTCTGGACAACACGATTTCCTACACCTCGCCGAACTTCGGCGGCCTGGTCGCCCGCGCTTCGTACAGCTTCTCTGGCGAGCTCGAGTCGAACAACGGCACCACGCAAGACCAGTACGGCGTGACCGTGGCTCACCTGCAATACACCAATGGCCCGATCGACGCGGCTGTTGTTTATCGTGGCGTGTCCGACAATGGCGCTACCGCTGCCGATGACAGCAAAAAAGAATGGGGTATCCGCGGCGCCTACGACTTCAAGGTCGTTCGTGTCGGTCTGGGCTTCCAAAAGCAAAAGGTTGATACTGAAGGCGCTGGCCGCTATGACGGCAAGCAGTGGGTTGCCTTCGCCACGGCTCCGGTTGGTTCCAATGGCCTCGTGATGGCTGAATATGGTCAGGCTTCCCAAGATGACCGTGGTGGCAAGGGCTGGGCGGTTGGCTACAAGCACAACCTGTCGAAGCGTACCCACATCTATACCTGGTACGGCGAAATCAAGGCCAGCGAAGACAACGGCCTCGTCAACAAGAGCATCGTCATCGACTCCGGCGACAAGTCCCAAGCCTTCCAGGTTGGTGTCAAGCACTCCTTCTAATCTGGTCTGACCAGTTAGTTAGCATGTGTGAAAACGGACGCTTCGGCGTCCGTTTTCTTTTGGGGAGCGTCCGATAACAGGGCGCTCGTTCTGTTTGCGGGTTGTGCTACCGGCCCGCGTACTTCCGCGTACTATGCGCCCATCTGCCGCCGGATCTCCGCCAGTCCCGCCGAGAGCATGGCCAGGTCCTGCGGGCCGTTGCGTTTTAGATCGTCGATGACCCGGGCAGCTTCGGCCAGCCGCGCCGCTAGCCCTTCCTGATCCGCCTGCATCAAATCCTGCCTGAGACGGCGCAATTCGCCGGCCAGTTGAGCGCGAGCGCGGGCCTGCCAGCGGTTGTCGGCGGGAAGCCGGCCGATGGCCTCGCCGAGCCAGTCGAGATCCAGCGCGGAGGCCAGGCGGCGACTAGCCTCCGTTACCTCCTCGATCGGCTGGCCCAGGGTCAGCGCGAGTTCGGCGTACTCAAAGGCGGCGATGAGGCCGGCACGGGCTGCCAGTATTCCTTCCACGGCGGGCAAACCGCTGGCGCCCTGCCGGGCAGACTGCTGGGCCTGGCGGATAAAGGGTGCGGCATGTTTGGCCACGGCTTCGCTGCTGCCGGAAGGCCAGGCGAGGAGTTGCCGCGTCGCGGCTGCCACCAGGTCGCGCAAGGCGGCCATCAGCTCCAGCTGCCGGGGGGCGGGTATTTTCAGATCGAGTGCTTCGATATCCCGCCACAAGTCTTCGGCCTGCAGCAGTTTGCTCGCGGCATGCCAGGCGCTGACGAGCTGTTCCAGCCGCGCGCCGCTCTCGTCGCCGAGTTGCATGATGAACGGCGTACCCATGCGGTTGACCAGGCGGCTGACGATCTGCGTGGTGATGATTTCGCGGCGCAACGGGTGTGTCGACAGCTGGCTGCCACATTTTTCGTTGGCCGCGACGGGGAAATAGTCCGCGAGCAAGGGAAGGAATTCCGGGGTGTCCGGCAGAGGCGTGGCCAGGATGCGTTCTTTCAGGGCGATCTTGGTGTAGGCCAGGAGGACGGCGATTTCCGGAGCGCACAGCCCTCGGTTCATCTGCCGGCGCTCGATGAGATGCTTTTCGTCGGGCAGGAACTCGACGGCGCGGTTGAGTCCGCCGTGGGTTTCAAGCCAGCGGATCAGTTGCGCATGGGCGTTGAGCAGTTCGCTGCCAGCGGCGGTTTCCAGCGACACGGCCTGGGTTTGCTGGTAGTTGTCGATGAGCACGCAGCGCGCGATGTCGTCGGTCATCTCCGCAAGCAGGGCGTCACGTTGTTTGCGCGTCATGTCGCCGGAAGCCAGTAGGCTGGAGGTGAGGATCTTGATGTTGACCTCGTGATCGGAGGTGTCGACGCCGGCGGAATTGTCGATGGCGTCGGTATAGATGAGTCCGCCAGCCAGGGCATATTCGATGCGCGCCCGTTGTGTGAAGCCGAGATTGCCGCCTTCGCCGACCACACGGGCGCGCAGTTCGCTGGCGTCGATGCGCACAGCGTCGTTGGTGTGGTCGTTGGCGTCGAGCTGGCTTTCGCTGCTGGCCTTGACGTAGGTGCCGATGCCGCCGTTGTAGAACAGATCGACCGGCGCCCTGAGGATGGCACGGATCAGTTCGTCCGGCGCCAGCTCCTGCGTCGTGATGTCCAGGCGGGCGCGCATTTGTGGCGATACGGGGATGCGCTTCGCGCTGCGTGGCCAGACGCCGCCGCCTTCGGAGATCAGCGATTTGTCGTAATCGTCCCAGGACGAGCGCGGCAGCTCGAACAGGCGTCGGCGTTCGGCGTGGCTGCGTTCCGGGGCGGGGTCGGGATCGAGGAAGATGTGGCGGTGATCGAAGGCTGCGAGCAAACAGGTCTTGTCCGATTGCAGCATGCCGTTGCCGAAGACGTCGCCGGACATGTCGCCGATGCCGACGGCGGTGAAGGGTTCCTGCTGGGTGTCGCGCCCAAGCTCGCGGAAATGGCGTTTGACGGCTTCCCACGCGCCGCGCGCGGTAATGCCCATTTTCTTGTGGTCGTACCCGGCCGATCCGCCGGAGGCGAAGGCGTCACCGAGCCAGAAGCCGTATTCGATGGCAATTCCGTTGGCGATGTCGGAGAAGGAGGCCGTGCCCTTGTCGGCGGCGACGACGAGGTAGGGGTCGTCAGCGTCATGCCGGCGCACATTGGGTGGCGGCACGATCTTGCCGTCGACGAGGTTGTCGGTGAGGTCGAGCAGTCCGCTGATGTAGATCCGGTAGCAGGCAATGCCTTCGGCCAGCCACGCGTCGCGCTCGCCGGGTGGCGGCAGGCGCTTGCCGACGAAGCAGCCCTTGGCGCCGAGCGGCACGCCGACGACGTTCTTGACCATCTGGGCTTTCATCAGCGCCAGTCCTTCGGTGCGGTAATCCTCCATGCGGTCGGACCAGCGCAGGCCGCCGCGCGAAACGCTGGAACCGCGCAGGTGGATGCCTTCCATGCGCGGGCTGTAAACGAAGATTTCGTAAAGCGGCACCGGTTGCGGCAGGAACGGAATGCGCCGGGAGTCGATCTTAAAGGACAGGTGATCTTTCGGCTGTCCGGCGGCATCGGTCTGCCAGGCGTTGGTGCGCACGATGGCGTGGATGACGGTACGGTAGCCGGAAAGGATGCGGTCGTCGTCGAGATTGCTGACCCGGGCGAGGGCGTCGGCCAGTTCGTTGTCGATTTTTTCCGCGACCGCATCGTTCCCGTCGGGCGCGAAGCGGGCGGTGAAAAGATCGGAGAGCAGACGGGCAATGGCGGGATGAGCAGCCAGGCAGCGTTTGATGTAGACGAGGCTGAAGGGCAGCCCGGCCTGGCGCAGGTAGCGGGCACAAGCGCGCAGGATGGCGATGCGCGGGCCGTCCAGCCCGGCGAGCAGGGTCAGGCGGTTGAAGCCGTCGTTTTCGGCTTCGCCGCGCAGCAGCTGTTCCAGCAACCTGACAAAGGCGCGCTGGATGGCCGTGTCGTCGAGCGCATCGGGATGCGGCAGGGTGACGGCGAAGTCGGCGATGTGCAGCGGCTTGTCGGTCAGTTTGAACGGCTGTTCGGACAGGACCGTCAGGCCCAGGTTTTCGAAGACCGGCAGGATGTCCGACAGCGGCCGGGACTGTCCGTGCAGGAACAGCTTGATATGCTGGTGCGAGCCATCGTCGCCGTAGGGTGCGTTGAGCTTGACCTCGATGCGCCCACTGCTTTCGGCTGTTTCAAGGCGCTCCAGGTCGGAGACGGCGGAACTCGGAGGCGTCTGTTCCTGATAGGCCAGGGGCAAGGACGTGCCATAACGGCGCAGCAGGGCGTTGCCGCGCTCTTCGCCGAAATGTTCGATCAGGTTGTGCTGCAATTCGTCCTGCCAGCCGCGCACGATGCGCGCGGCTTCGCTCTCGATTGCGGCGGCATCGTAGGCGTAGCCGGTGCTGTCC
The DNA here is from genome assembly GCA_964563685.1 of uncultured Propionivibrio sp. Taxonomy (GTDB): domain Bacteria; phylum Pseudomonadota; class Gammaproteobacteria; order Burkholderiales; family Rhodocyclaceae; genus Propionivibrio. Next base: position 2,931 of record CAZLXL010000009.1, on the reverse strand, counting down.
GGCGTGCGGACGATCAGGTGCAGGCGGGCCAGGCTCGATTCGCTGATGGTCAGGAAGAAATCGACGCTGTCGGCCTTCAGGGTTTCGCAGATAAGGGCCGTGATGCGCTTGCGCGTCGTGGTGTCGAGGCGGTCGCGCGGAATGTAGATCAGCGCGGAAACGTAACGGCACCAGCGGTCGTTGCGCAGGAAGATGCGCACGCGCTGGTGTTCGTGCAGCATGACGATGTCGCGGGCAATGCGTTGCAGGTCGTCGGCGCCGATCTCGATCAACTCGTCGCGCGGGTAGGTTTCCAGCACATTGCGCAGGGACTTGTCGTTATGGCCGCCCGGCACGAAGCCGCATGCGGCGCGGATTTCCTCCACCTTGCGGCGCACTACCGGGATTTCGTGCGTCGAGACATGATAGACGTGTGCGGCGTAAAGCCCGATGAAAACGTGCTCGCCGATGATTCTGCCGTCCGCGTCGCGCTGCAGGACGCCGATGAAATCGAGGTGGCCGGGGCGGTGCACGATCGAGCGTGCATCGGCTTTGACCAGGGTCAGCACGGAAGGGCGCTGCTCAAGGTCCGCCAGGCGATATGGGATGCCGTCGCGGCAATGGCCGAAGCGCGGATGGTCGGCGCGTCGCAATAATCCGAGGCCGCTGTCCGCCGCGCTGCCCTCAGGCGTGGCGCGGTAGTGGGCGTAGCCGAGAAAAACGAAGTTCTCCGCGGAGAGCCAGCGCAGGAATTCGGCCACCTCCTCCCTTTCGCCGGGCGCGGTGCCGATGTCCTCGATCACGCAGGGAATGCGTTCGTACATGGCGGCGAAATCGTCGACAGCGGCGCGGATGTCGTCCAGAACTCCCGCAATCGCTGCACGCAGAGCGTCAATCTCCTGGCTGTCGCCGATGCGGTCGATTTCCAGATGCATCCATGATTCGCTGCGGGTGGCTGCCGTTCCGCGCGGTGCGGTGCGTAACAGGGCGCCTGTCGCGTCGCGCTCGATGCCGAGCACCGGGTGCAGAAGGCGATGAATGGTCAGGTCGTGATGCTGGATGAGCATGGTGACCGAATCGACCAGAAAGGGCATGTCGTCAGTGACGATGTCGATGACACTGTGCGGGGAGTGCCAGCCGTGCCGGTCGAAATCGGGCGTGTAGAAAGCGATGGTCGCTTTCCCCGGCGGGCGCGACAGGCCCAGCCGGTGGTGCTGGATGGCGGCGCCATGCAGCGCTTCGAGATCGGCTTCGACGAAGTTGCTGGGATCAATGTCGGAAAAATAGTGTTCGAGATGGCCGGCCAACGCAGGAGAAATCTTTTGCCGTCCGGAAATCTCGCGCAGGTTGCGTTGCAGGCTGCTGCCGGATTTTGAGTCGCTGCTCATCTTGATCTCCTCGCCTCGGATGGCGGTTGGTGGAATGGTCGGAGAGGGTGTCTGGATTTGTCGCTTCGATGGTGCGGGTGTGATTTGCGCGTGAATTAAACCTAGTCTATTTCGCGCCCGTTTTCACGCCTTGTGAAACCCTGTATATTCACCAGATTGTTCTGTTTTGGAATGAACCCATGCGAAGAAAGATTCCCGGCACCGACCTTCTGGTAGCCTTTGAAACAGCTGCGCGGCACCAGAGCTTCACGCGGGCGGCCGAGGAGCTGTCGCTGACACAAAGCGCGGTGTGCCGGAAAATATCGGCCCTGGAAGATTATCTGGGCGTGATGTTGTTCAACCGGGTAAAGAAGCGCGTGACGCTTTCTGCTGCAGGGAAGATCTATGCCAAACAGGTGCGCGAGAATCTCAAGCAGATCGAACATGACACCTTGTCCCTGATGGCGCACCGGAGCGCCGGCCGGGTGCTGGAACTGGCCGTCATTCCCACGTTTGCCACCCGTTGGCTGATCCCGAGGCTGGCCGATTTCCAGTCATTGTATCCGGACATCACGCTCGATCTGACGACGCGCGCCGAGCCGTTCATGTTCATCGATACCCCTTTCGATGCGGCCATCCATTTTGGCGATCCGGTCTGGCCGGGGGCGATTACCGAATACCTGTTCGGCGAAGAAATGGTGCCGGTGTGCACACCGGCTCTGCTGCAGGGGCGGACCTCGGTGGAGCCGTCGGAACTGGAGAAAATGCCCCTGCTGCACCAATCGGCGCGGCCGGATGCCTGGCGCGAGTGGTTCGAGGTCGCCGGGCTGTCGAATGTCAATGCCATGGGTGGCTCACGCTATGAGCTCTTCGCCATGCTGGTCGAGGCGGCGAGAGCCGGCCTGGGCGTCGCGCTGATGCCGCGCTTCTTCGTGCTCAGTGAGATTGCCTCGGGCGAACTGGTCGTGCCTTGTCCTTTTGTCCTGCAGAACCAGCGCAGCTATTACCTGGTTTACCCGGAGGACAAGATGGAGTCGGAGTCGCTGCAGACTTTCTGCAGCTGGTTGCGCGAGCAGGCCCGGAATTACCGCGAAGGGGAATGAACGGCGCCGGGTTTTTCCGTGAGAATGCGGAGACCGGAATGCGTGAGGCGCAACGATATTTCGCTGCGCCTCACGTGGTGAGTCGTCGACTGCGTTGGCCGGTGAGGCGCGATGGCCCCGCCGGCCGGGTGCCGGTTATTTCGGCCGCGATCCCGTCGGGAACGGCCAGGCGCCGGTAGGGTTCAGAGCCGACTTTATTCCCGGAGTGGCTGCTGTGGAAGGGGTCGGGGTCGGTGCGGTAACTACCGGCGGCGCGACGTCCTTTTTTTCGACCACGGGCTTGGGAGCCGCAACGGGTTTGGGGGCAGCGGCCTTCGGTGCAGCCTTCTTCGCTACGGGCTTGGCGGCAGCCTTCGGTGCAGCCTTCTTCGCTACGGGCTTGGCAGCAGCCTTCGGTGCAGCCTTCTTCGCTACGGGCTTGGCGGCAGCCTTCGGTGCAGCCTTCTTCGCTACGGGCTTGGCGGCGGCCTTCGGTGCAGCCT
>CAZLXL010000008.1:0-169138 GCA_964563685.1 uncultured Propionivibrio sp. | reverse complement strand
CAGCCCGCGCAGCTTGCCCAGGTCCAGCCCGTCCTTCGGCGGACTCTGCAGCCCCGCCGCCGTGTGGCACGAAAAACATTCCTGGTTCGACTGGCGGATGGCTTCCTGCTGCTCCGCACTCATGGGGCGTTCCTGCGACCACGAGATCAGGGGCATGGCCAGTGCGAGCATGCTCCCGGCAACCAGCACCAGTTTTCTGTTCAAGATTGACCGCATCGCCTCTCCCGTCCGGTCCAGACGACAGCGCCCGAAAGGGGCATGCGTTGCCCGCCCCTTTCGCAAGAGCTACCGTCGTGCAGGTTACTGTTACTGGAATGTATAGATATAGCGGACACCGATGAAGTTGGATGTTTGCTTCTGGTCGGCAGTGACAGTTGTTCCGTCATTCGGCGATGCACCATAAATATAAGGCGATCCGTCGGCAAACATCCACGTCCAGTCATTGGTCTTCCAGCGCTCATGAATCAGGTCGAGCCGGACTTCCGAATTCTTGTCGATAGCGTACTGTGAGAAGAATTTCAACCGGATCATGCGGTTCTTTATGTCCGGCAGATCGACCGTGAAATTTGCCGGGGGAGCTGCATTCAGCACCTGCCTGTATTCGCTGTTGTTGCGCATCCATTGCACATCCGCGCCCATTTTCAGCCGTTCGGTCATTTCTCCGCGCAGTCCGAACCCTAATGAGTGTCCCGTGTCCTGGAGATCGACATCCTTGGTGGAGGTCGGATGTGTCCTGGAATTAAACATTTCGGCTTTATTCTGATCGTAGGAGTACCAGGCGTTCAACGCCCATTTGTCGCTGAGTGTATAGCTGGCATCCAGGCCGTAAAGTCGAGCCGTTCCCTTGCGCACTCCGTAGGGGTTGTCATAAGCGTAGTCGTCGCGCGCGTTCTCGATGTTGAACTGGATGGTCAGGTTGTCCATGGGCGACCAGTCAAGCGCCATGCGCACTTTGTCGCGCTTGCGGTCGGCAATGTTGATCGGGTTGATGAAATCGCTGGCGGCTCCCCCCGGACCGGCCCCGGCTTTCCCGTAACTCGATCCCGTCCGGTCGCTGAGCAGATAGGCAATGCTACCATTGACCGTATCCGATAAAGAGCGACGCAAGGCGAGCCGGTAAGTGGTCTCGTTCAGCTTGTAGCGGAAAGGAACAACCCGTTGTGTATCCGCTCCTCCCGCGCCGTTGGCATTCGATACGGGAATGTCACGATCCTGCCGGCGCTCCTCGAGTCCGGCGGTGAGACTGTATCCGTCAGGCAAACGGTAGGTGCCTTCCAGTTTGCCCGAAAGCGTTTTGTAGGAAAGTGGAGAATTGTCTACGCATTGCCCTGAACCACACGCGGCATTGGTCTGCACGAAGCGATTGATGGGCGTCTGATCATCCACATCGTGGTAACGCAGGTTGGCGAGCCAGGAAAATTGCTTGGTCGGCCGAGATGTCAGACCCAACTGGATCAGCGTTGTGTTCACCTCTCCGTCCAGGCTTTTGGGCGATCCGGCAAGCGATAGGCCTGATATACCTTGCGTCGGCAGCGTTTCGTCCTGAGTGGCCCGCGTATAAGCCAGCTTGAATGTCCCCCGCGTGCTGGGAGTGAACGTGTAGCCACCGTTCAGGAAAAGCTGGTGGGCCTGATTGTCGAGCGGTAGCGAGAGATAGGTGGGCGATGTGGGTATCGCGCCTGTATAGACGGTGACCAAGGTGTTTTTCGTGTCATACCAGCTGCCGTAATAGCCGCCCGAGAGTTGCAGGGTTTTCGTTACATAGTTCAGGGTGGCTTCAAGCTGACGCGTCGTGCTGTCGATCGGTTCGACGACAAACTCCGAGGCCGATCCCCGACCCCACGCACGCGTGCCGGTTTTTTCCTCGTTTTTGAAGCTGAGCTTGAAATCCAGCCCGGGCATCAGGTTCTTGAAAAACCCGAGGCTGGTCAGGTCGCGCTCGGTTCCCAGGCTGGTCTTCTGCAAAGGTCCTGGAAGGGCGTTCGTGCTGACGATCTGGGTTGTCGTTCCTATGCCCTGCAAGCGTGTGGTAAAGGTGTTCGGGTTGTCATACGGGGTGCGGTTGTATTCCAGAGAAATACCAAAATTCCCCTGGCGCAGATATTCACCCTTGATCTCCCGCGTGTCCAGTCCAAGATTGCTGGCCTTCAGCTTCAACCAGGTGCCCGTGGCGTCATCACGCTTGGCGATGTCGGCATCCAGCAATCCGTAAGTCTTGTCGTCCCGCATTCCGTCGTACATGCCTTGCTGATGGCGTTCCCCGGACCAGCTGCCAATCCCGACAGATACCGAGCTGTCCGGTTTGGTGAGTTCGTCGACATTGAGTTCTTCCGCCAGCGCCGGACCGTACAGAGCCGCCAAGGCCGCTGAAAGCATGGTCAATCTGAAAACATGTTGTTGTGAGTTCATGATTTCCCTTTTCCCTTTTCAGCGACGGAAACGTCCGACTGTCGCAGAGTTTTGCGTGCTGTTGCCGCCGTGGATGTTGGTGTGGCAATTCAGGCAGCCTCTGGCAACCGTCCCCAGCGTTCCGGTTCCGGCTGCGGCACGATTGTTCGGTAGTCCAAAAGGCTGTCCGGGATGGCTGTCATGGTTGTGACATTCCTGGCACAGGAAGGGGGAGCGTGCCTTGAGCATGCCGGCTACTGTGGTGCCATGCGGCTGGTGGCAGATGCCGCAATCCTCGGATACCGGCTGGTGGTTATGCACGAAGGGGCCGCGCTTTTCCATATGGCAGGTGTAGCAGGTGTCGTTGGTACTGGCCTTGACTAGTTGCTTCGGGTTGTCGCCGTGCACGTTGTGGCAGGACGAGCAGGTCATCTTGCCTTCGATGATCGGGTGGTGCGACGGCTTGTTGACTTGCGCGCGTTGCTCCTTGTGGCAGGTGAAGCAGACTTCGTGTTGCGTCGTTTTGCTTAATACCTTGTCATTCTTGGTGTGAACCTGGTGGCAGGAAGTGCAGGCGACATCCTGCGAACCGTGCGCGCTGGATTCCCAGGCGATGTGATTGCCGCCCTGGTGGCACCCGGTGCAGGCCAGATTGCGAATTTCCGCAGGCGTCTTGGTTTGTTTGCGGAAATCGCGGTCGGTCAGGGGCGGAGTGCCGCTGCCGCGGTGTTTGAGGTGCTTTTCGCTTTCGCCGTGGCAGTCGATGCAGGTCGGGGTGCGGCCGTCCGCCTGGGTGCCGTGCTTGGTCTTGCCGATCGACAGCACGGAAGGGTGCAGGTCGAGCATGGTCGGCTTGGCGTCGTCGACTTCATCGTGACAGCCGGTACATTTCGCGTCGCCCTTCAGAACCAGGTCGTTGGTTGGTTCTGCCGCCAACGCCAAGCTGGAGCCGAAGCAGACCGTGCCCGCCAGAGCCGTCATTGCCAGCAATTGTCGAAGATGCCTCATTGTGCCCCCCTCGTTGTTTACCCTGCCTGACCACGTGTCCAGCAGCATATGGACCCGGAACCCGACCCGGATTCTCTTGTTTTATCCAGGTTAAGAGCCGTGCAAGACCCGTGAAGAAGTGTAAAGGAATGGGTAATGTCCCCAATATCAGAGGGGGATTAATTTGAGGGTAGGAATTTTCCTACTGAGAATCGGAACTGCCTGGATTGGAATCAGAAATCGGCTGGGTCGGCGAGATTGTGCGCAACAGCGTAACGGATGAGTTCGGCGGTGCCGGACAGGTTCATTTTTTGCAGGATATGGGTTTTGTGGGTGCTGATGGTCTTGACGCTCAGGGATAGCTCGGTACCGATTTCGGTGAGGCTGCGCCCCCGCACCAGCATGTTGAACACCTGGTATTCCCGGTCGGACAGGAGGTTGTGCGGCAGCAGCTTGTCGGTGGGGCGGATGCCGCGCACCATCAGCTCAGCCACCTTGTCGCTGATATGGACGCCGCCCTTGGCCACCCGGCGGATGGCGGTGACCAGCAGATCGCTATCGCTTTCCTTGGTCAGGTAGCCGAGTGCGCCCGCCTGCAGCGCCCGCACGGCGTACTGTTCTTCGTGATGCATGCTGAGTACGAGGATAGGCAGTTCGGGCTTTTCCTCCTTGATCAGACGGATCAGTTCCAGGCCGTTCCGGCCGGGCATGGAAATGTCGAGGACCAACAGGTCCCAGTGGCCTTCGCGCACTTTCTGCATGACTTCCAGGCCGTTGGCCGCTTCACCGGCGACGACCAGATCCTCGGTGTCGGCCAGGATCTGCTTCAGTCCGTCGCGGATGATGGTGTGATCGTCTGCCAGCAGTATTCTCAGCCTTTCCACGAATTCCCCTCCTGCAGTTTTTTGTACGGAATGATTACCTCCACCGTCGTACCGGCTCCGGGCGCGGAGTTGACCGCAAACCGGCCGCCCAGGTTCTGGGCACGTTCGCGCATGCTGACCAGGCCGATATCGCCGCCTTTTTCCGGCTCGTGGACAAACCCGCGTCCATCGTCCCGGATGCTCAGTCTCCAGCTGCCGTCGGCGAATTCCAGCCGGATCTCGACCTTGGAGGCTTCGGCATGCCGTGCGACGTTGGTCAGGGATTCCTGCAGCACGCGAAACAGCGCCGTGGCGACTGCGTCACCGCGTGACGGATCGGCGTCGGGCAGTGAAAGTTCCACCCGAATTCCGGTGCGTGCAGAGAACTGGTCGACATACCAGGTGGCCGCTGCGGCGAAGCCCAGATCGTCCAGCACCAGCGGGCGCAATTCCGAAGAAATGCGCCGCACCGTGCCGATCGTCTGATCGATCTGACCCTTGACCGAGGCGATCTTGTCGCTCAGGCGCCCTTGATCCGGAGTCAGGCGCCCCGCCAGCCAGGAGACTTCCATGCGGATGCCGGTCAGCAACTGTCCCAGTTCATCATGCAGTTCGCGCGCGATCCGCGCCCGTTCCTCTTCCCGGTAGTTTTGCAGGGTCGCCGAGAGCGAGTGCAGCTGACGGTTGGTTTCGAGCAGTTCAAGCTCGGTCCGCTTGCGCTCGGTCAGGTCGCGAAACACCGCCGTCAACAACCTTTCCCCGCGGAAGGTTGTGCTGGACAGGCTGAGCTCGACCGGGAGTTCCTGTCCGTCATGCTCCAGTTCGATGATGCCCAGAGGAGACTGTCCCGCATTTGAATGCAAGCCTTCTTCCAGGTGGCGCAGGAGACTTTGCAGTTGACCCGGCGGCAGCCGGTGCGACAGCACCTCCTCCATGTTGCGGCCGATGGCCCGGTCGGCGGGAATGCCGAACATCCGCTCCGCGGCGCTGTTGAAGACCACGATGGACCTCGCGGAGTTGATTGTCACGATGCCGTCCTGGACCGATTGCACCATGTCCCGCAACTGTTCGTCGCTTTCCTTCAACGCCGTTTCCAGCAGACCCTTGCGAACCAGGTTGCGTACCATCAGGAAGGTCGCGGCGAGCACGAAGAACAGCATCACGGCGACGACACCGACGATGGGGCGCATGACGTTTCGCCAGGGGGCGAGCGCTTCCGCCTCGTCGATCGATACCCGGACGACCAGAGGAAACTGTGCTACCCGGCTGTAGGCGACCAGACGCGTACCTTGCGCATGTTCTTCACGGACCTGGGCCGCACCGTTGCCGGGCAGGGCCAGCATTCGCTGCAACATGGCCTGGTTTTCAATCTGCATGCCGCATTCCAGTTCGTCATGCGGTTTGCCCGCCATGAGCACACCGTTGAGGTCAAGCAACTGGATACGGCCGACCGAGTCCAGGCTGATGCTTTCGTAAAGCTGCTCAAAATAGTCGATGCTGATGGCTGCGACCAGGATGCCCCGGAACTGTTCGTCGGGATCGTCCAGGCGGGTGCTGACGTAAAAGGTCCATTGATTGTCAACCCGCGCTTTTTCCGGGGGACTGATATAGATTTCATCGTTTCCCCCGTCGGCGAAATAACGGAAAAAAGTCCTTTCCGTTATGTCCAGGCGGCGAATGAAGTCCGGCCGGGAGGAGTTGACTCCCAATCCCTGGCTATCCACCACGAAAATGGATTTCACTTGCGTCAGCCCTGAACTGCGGGCCTGCAGCAGGAAGTGTACAGGAAGGCTGTCCAGTTCCAGGCGGCGTCCGATAGGGTCGGAGAGGCGATCCTTGGTGCCGCGCAAGGTCAGCGTGACACCTTCGAAGGTGCGTGTCGTTTGTTCGGAGAGCACACGGCTCAGCGTGGCGATTTCGCTGCGCGCACGCTCCAGTTCGTTCTTGCGCAGGTCGAGAAGCAACGCGGTTGTCGAAATCACGGTGGCCAGGATCATCACGACGGAGAGCGAAAGCACGGCCCCCGCCGACGGGAACTTCTGCAGGAATTCGCTTAGCTCGGTCAGCCGCAATACCCTTTTCAGCACCGGATGCCCCTGTTTCGCATGATCGTGGGAACTGGAATCCATGCCGCCAGTTCAGGCAGGGCCTGATCTTCATGTCTGTCGGAACGGCGCTGGAGTGGAGGCATCATATCATCGGTTTTCGACACCCTTTCCTCGTTTTATTTGACACTGGTCAAACCCCGGTTAAACTCGCCGCTGCACAATGGGCCCTGACCGCTTACCCGAAACCAGCATGCTCGAAGCCTCCGATCTTGAATGCCAGCGTGGTGAACGACGGATCTTCTCCGGCGTCGAATTGCGTCTGGGCGTTGGCGAACTGATTCATCTGCAGGGCCGCAACGGTTCAGGCAAGACCAGCCTGTTGCGCATGCTGTGCGGACTGATGCCGCCGGCTGCCGGTAGCATCCGCTGGTGCGGTGAGCCGATTCGCCGGCTCGGCGAGGACTACCGGCGCAAGCTGTGTTTTCTCGGCCACCATAACGCCATCAAGGAAGAGCTGACGCCGCTGGAGAACCTGATGGCTTCGGCCCGTCTGTCCGGCGAAGCCCTCGAGGAGGGCGCTGCCATCGAGGCGCTCGAACTGCTTGGTCTGGCCGGGCGCGAGGATCTGGCCTGCCGTTACCTGTCGCAGGGGCAGAAGCGGCGCGTGGCCCTGGCGCGCCTGGTCAACGAGCGGCGTCCTCTGTGGCTGCTCGACGAACCTTTCGTGGCGCTCGATGCGGCCGCTGTCGAACTGGTCGCCGGGCTGATCGGAGCGCATCTGCAGCGGGGCGGCCTGGCCGCGCTGACCACGCATCAGGTTGTCGATATCGCCGCCGGAACGGTGCATCGACTGGTGCTTGATGCTGAAAGCGGACGATGCTGACCCCCGTCTCCGCCATCATTGCCCGCGACCTGCGCCTGGCGCTGCGCCGGCAGGCCGACATCGTTTCGGTGTTGTTCTTCTTCATCATCGTCGTCAGCCTGTTTCCGCTGGGCATCGGGCCGGAGCCTGAACAGTTGCGCAAGCTGGCTCCCGGCGTGCTGTGGGTCGCCGCCCTGCTGGCCACCATGCTTTCGCTGCCGCGGCTGTTTGCCGACGACCATCGCGACGGCACGCTCGAACAGCTGGCGCTGGCGCCTCAACCGCTGGGGCTGATCGTGCTCGGCAAGGTATGCGCGCACTGGCTCATTTCGGGGCTGCCGTTGACTCTGCTGGCCCCGGTGCTCGGCATCCAGTTCGATCTTTCCGGCGAAGCGTTGTGGGTCCTGACCGGCTCGCTGCTCATCGGCACGCCGGCGCTGTCCGGCATCGGCGCCATCGGCGCGGCGCTGACGCTTGGCGTACGTGGCAGCGGCGTCCTGTTGTCGCTGCTGATCCTGCCGCTTTACATTCCGGTGCTAATATTCGGCGCCGGAGCCGTCGATGCGGCAGTGAGCGGAGTTGGCGCACAGGCGCATCTTTCTCTGCTGGGCGCACTGGCCCTCGCCGCGGTGTTTTTCGCTCCCTGGCCGACGGCGGCGGCGTTGAGGATTGCACTGGAATGAAGACAATACTTTTCACAGGTTTCCGTAAATGAGCGATAGATTCATCAACTGGTACAAATACGCCGGCCCGCAGGCTTTCTACCCGTTGGCCGGAAAAATGATCCCATGGTTCTGGGCGCTGGCCGCCGTGTTCGGCATCGCCGGACTGTATGTTGGCTTTCTTCTCGCGCCGACCGACGCGCAGCAGGGCGAGGGCTATCGCATCATCTTCCTGCATGTGCCGGCCTCGTGGATGTCGATGTTCATCTACCTGGTCATGGCCTTCTGGGCCGGACTCGGGCTGGCCTTCAATTTCCGTCTGTCGGGGATGATGGCCCAGGCGCTGGCGCCGACCGGGGCAATGTTCGCCTTCCTTTCACTATGGACCGGCGCGCTGTGGGGCAAGCCGATGTGGGGCACCTGGTGGGTGTGGGACGCTCGCCTGACCTCCGAACTGATCCTGCTGTTCCTCTACGTCGGTTTCATTGCCCTGCAGTCGGCGATCGACGATCCGCGCCGCGCCGACAAGGCCGGCGCCATTCTGGCGCTGGTCGGCGTGGTGAACATCCCGATCATCTATTTCTCGGTCAAGTGGTGGAACACCCTGCACCAGGGCTCATCGGTCAATCTGGCCAAGTCGTCGATGGCCACCGTCATGCTCTGGGGCATGCTGTTGTGCGCGCTGGCCTGCTGGATGTACGCCATCGCCGTGGCCCTGATGCGCGTGCGGATCATCATGCTTGAACGCGAGCGGCACACCGAGTGGGTGCGCGCCGAACTGGCAGCCGGGGAGGACTAAGCATGCACTGGAACAGTTTTTCCGATTTTCTGGCCATGGGCACCCATGGCGTCTACGTATGGGGATCGTTCATCGTCATGGCGATCCTGATGGTCCTGGAACCGACCCTGCTGGTGCGCGGTCGGAAGAAACTCGTGGTCCGCCTGCGGCGTCAGTTTCGCGCCGAAAAGGCGGATCGCGGCATGAACAACACTGCAACCCGCAAGGAAAGCCTTTGAAAACCCGTCATAAACGCCTGCTGCTCATCCTGGCCGGACTGGCCATTCTTGGCGCCGTTGCCGCGCTGGTGCTCAACGCTTTCCAGAGCAATCTGGTCTTTTTCTTTTCGCCGACCCAGGTGGCCGCGGGCGAGGCGCCTCAAGGCAAGCCGTTCCGCATCGGGGGCATGGTCAAGGAAGGTTCCGTGCAGCGCGAAGCGGACGGGGTCACCCTGCGTTTCGTGGTGACCGATACCGAGCAGGAAATGCCTGTCCGCTACAAGGGCATCCTGCCCGATCTGTTCCGGGAAGGAAAAGGAGCCGTCGCCCAGGGCAGGTTCGGAGATGACGGCGTGTTTGTCGCCAGCGAAGTGCTGGCCAAGCATGATGAAAACTACATGCCCCCGGAAGCCGCACAGGCCGTCGGCGAGGCGCATGCCCGAGCCCTGATCAAGAAAGCGCAGGAGACGGTGGCCCAATGATTCCCGAAATCGGACATTTTGCGTTGATTCTCGCCCTGGTCGTGGCCTTCGTCCAGGGATTCCTGCCGTTGATCGGCGCACATCGGCAGAATGCCGGCTGGATCGCTGTGGCGCGGCCTGCGGCCGGAGCGCTGAACCTGATGCTGGTAGTGGCTTTCCTATGTTTGACCACGGCTTTCGTGCAGAACGATTTCTCGGTGCAGTACGTGGCAAATCATTCGAATTCGATGCTGCCGTTGCCTTACCGCATCGCCGCCGTATGGGGCGGGCATGAAGGCTCGTTGCTCCTGTGGGTGCTGATGCTCGGACTATGGACACTGGCCGTTGCTGTATTCTCGAAATCGCTGCCCGCGGCCATGATCGCCCGCGTCATCGGTGTGCTCGGCCTGATTACCGCTGGTTTCCTGCTGTTCATCCTGTTTACCTCCAACCCGTTCGAGCGCCTCCTGCCCGGCGCCCAGGAAGGGCGCGACCTGAATCCGCTGCTGCAGGATCCGGGCCTGATCATTCATCCTCCGATGCTGTACATGGGCTATGTCGGTTTCTCGGTGGCCTTTGCCTTTGCCGTTACCGCGCTGCTTTCCGGGCAGCTTGACGCAGCCTGGGCACGCTGGTCGCGGCCCTGGACGACGGCCGCGTGGATCTTCCTGACACTGGGCATCGCGCTGGGTTCGGGCTGGGCCTACTATGAACTCGGCTGGGGCGGCTGGTGGTTCTGGGATCCGGTGGAGAATGCCTCGTTCATGCCCTGGCTGGTCGGTACCGCGCTGGTGCATTCGCTGGCCGTGACGGAAAAGCGCGGCTGTTTCAAGAACTGGACGGTGCTGCTGGCGCTCTCCGCTTTTTCGCTTTCGCTGCTCGGCACCTTCCTCGTGCGCTCGGGTGTGCTGACCTCGGTCCACGCCTTTGCCACCGATCCGCGCCGCGGCATTTTCATTCTGGCTTTCCTGGTTGTCGTCATCGGCAGTTCGCTGGTGCTGTTCGCCTGGCGCGCGCCGAAGGTCGGTCTGGGCGGGCGCTTCGGGCTGTTCTCGCGCGAATCGCTGTTGCTCACCAACAACGTGCTGCTGGTTGTGGCCTGCTCGTCGGTGCTGCTCGGCACGCTTTATCCGCTGCTCATCGACGCCCTCGGCCTGGGCAAGCTGTCGGTCGGGCCGCCCTATTTCGATTCGGTCTTCGCGCCGCTGATGATTCCGGCATTGTTCCTGATCGGCGTGGCGCCCTTCGCCCGCTGGAAGCAGGCCAGCCTGTCCGAGCTTGTGCGTCTCCTGCGCTGGGCCTTTTTATGTGCGGCTGTGGTCGGAGTCGTTGCCCCCTTCCTGCTCGGCGAGTGGAAGCCGCTCGTTGCGTTGAGCCTGCTGCTCGCGGCATGGATCGTCCTGACCAGTCTGGTGAACATCGTCGAACGTGCGCAAGCGACCCGTGCCGGAAAGTCGCTCCCGGCGGCCATCATGAACCAGCCGGCGAGTTTCCTGGGCATGCACCTGGCGCATATGGGAGTGGCCGCGTTCGTTGTCGGCGTGGCGATCATCAACGGCTACGACCTCGAGAAGGACGTGAAGATGGAGATTGGCGATACGGTCACTCTCGCCGACTACACGTTCCGTTTCAATGGAATCCGTGAGGTCGATGGCCCGAATTACCAGGCGCTGGTCGGCGATATCGATCTGATCAGGAACGACCGCGTGCTGCGCAAGATGTTGCCGGAAAAGCGCATCTATCCGACCTCCAGCATGCCGATGACCGAAGCGGCCATCGACGTCGGCTTCCTGCGCGATGTCTATGTCTCGCTCGGTGAACCGATCGATCGGGCGCGTGCGGACGGCGCCTGGATTGTGCGCGTCTATTTCAAGCCTTTCGTCGACTGGATCTGGGGCGGCTGCCTGTTGATGTCGCTGGGCGGACTGCTGGCCATCTGCGACCGCCGCTATCGGGTGGGCAAGCGTTCGGGTGTTTCCCTGAACGAGAAGGAGACCCGAGCATGAACCGCTTTCTCTGGCCGCTGATCGGCTTCGTCGTGCTTGTGGCCCTGCTGGCCGTGGGGCTCAACCTGAATCCGCGCGAGGTGCCTTCGCCGCTCGTCGGCAAGCCGGCGCCGACGTTCGCGTTGCCGAAGTTGGGTGCCATGGAGCAGAGTTTTTCGCCCGCGGACATGCAGGGCAAGGTCTGGCTGCTCAACGTCTGGGCCTCATGGTGCGTGTCCTGCCGGCAGGAGCACCCGATTCTGGTCGAGATGGCGAAGAACAAATCGATCACGCTGGTCGGTTTGAACTACAAGGAAGTGCGTGGGGATGGCGGGTTCAATATGGCCAGGATGTCTCCCGATTCGGAAAGAAGCCTGGCCGTCGAACGCGCCAGCGCCTGGCTCAAACGGCATGGCGATCCGTATGCGCTATCGGTGGTCGACCTCGACGGGCGGGTCGGCATCGACTACGGCGTCTACGGCGTGCCGGAAACCTATGTCATCGACAAGGCCGGCGTGATCCGGCTCAAGCACATCGGTCCGATCACCCCCGACGTTTTTTCAGGCAGGATCCTGCCGCTGGTTGCGGAGTTGAACAAATGATCAAACCATTCACCACAGAGGCACGGAGACACAGAGGAAACCTTCTGGCCCGCCTCGTTTTTCTCTGTGTTCTCTGTGTCTCTGTGGTTAATACGGGTTTTGCCAAGGAAGCTGCGCCGCGGGCTCAGGACGAGCTGACCGAGAAGCGGCTGCATGCGATCTCGTCCGAACTGCGCTGCCTGGTCTGTCAGAACGAGTCCCTGGCCGGTTCCAATGCTGAACTGGCGCATGATCTGCGCCGGGAAATCCGCGCGCTGATCCAGGATGGCAAGAGCGACAACGAGATCATGGAATTCATGGTCAGCCGCTACGGCGACTTCGTGCGCTATCGCCCGCCGCTCAAGGGCACCACGTTGCTGCTCTGGTTCGGACCGGCGCTGCTTTTTGCCGGCGGGCTGGGTGGGTTGTTCCTGTTTTTGCGTCGCCGTGCGCGCATCATTCCGGATGCCCCGCTGAGCGATGCCGAGCAGCGCCAGGCCGAACAACTGCTTCATTCCAGCGAGCCGAAATCATGAGTGCGATGACCGGACTTATTCTTGCCGCAGCGGTGCTGGTCATCGCCGTAGTGGCCATCCTGCTGCGTCCGCTGCTGCGCGCGCCCAAGGCCGGCGTTGCCGTCGATCGCCGTCAGGCCAATCTGGACATCCTGCGCGACCAGTTGCAGGAACTTGAACGCAACCGCGACGAAGGTACGCTGAGCGAAAACGATTTTGAACAGGCGCGGCGCGAGTTGCAGCGGCGTCTGCTGGAAGAGGTCGAAGCTTCCGTGGAGCCGGCTCAGAGCCGTCCGGCGACAGTCTGGGCCGGAGGACGGCGTACGGCGCTGGCCTTGCTCGTCGCTATTCCCCTGGCGGGGGCGGGCGGATATGCGTTGCTGGGGACGCCGCAGGCGCTGGATCCGGTGCATGCGCAGACATCGATGAATGCGCATGAACTCGACGGGCTGCTGCAGCGCCTGGCCGACCGTCTGAAGGCCAATCCCGACGATGCCCAGGGCTGGATCATGCTGGCCCGTTCCTACAAGTCGCTCGGACGTTATGCCGAAGCCGCGGAGGCTTTTGGAAAGGTTGGTGCGGGGCTGAATTCCGAGCCTGCACTGCTATCAGACTACGCGGAGACGCTGGCGCTGGCCAACGGGGGGCGTTTCGACGGCAAACCGCAGGAGATGGTCGAACGGGCGCTGAAGCTCAACCCGGAAGATCCACAGACCTTGTATTCGGCAGGACTGGCGGCCGAGTCGCGACAGGATTTCGCGGGCGTGGCGGATTATTGGGGCCGCTTGCTGCTGCAGGTTGAACCGGGTTCGCAAGATGCCCTGGCGTTGGAAACCGCGGTCAATCAGGCGCGGGACAAACTCGCAAGTCAGGGGGTAAAGCCCGCGACTCAACCCGTCAAGCCCGGTGCGACAGCTACGGCCGCCAAAATCATTTCCGGCGAAGTCATTCTCAGCGGAAAACTGTCCGGCCAGGCCAAGGCCGACGATCTGCTCTTTGTCTTTGCCCGCGCCGATGAAGGATCGCGCATGCCCATCGCCGTGTTGCGCGCCCGGGTGGCCGACCTGCCGTTCAGCTTCCGCCTGGACGACGCGACGGCGATGGCCGGCGGACAAAAACTTTCTGACTTCAGCAGCGTGACTATTGAAGCCCGTATTTCCAAGGCCGGCATGGCGCAGATTTCGAGTGGCGACCTGTTCGGCACGCTCAAGGGAACCCGGGTCGGCAGCCAGGGAGTCCGGCTGGTGATCGATCAGGTGCAGCCGTAATCCTTCTGCCGGAAAGGGCCGTGGCGCCAGGCATGAATTTTCTGGCCGGTTAATAAAGGCTGCAAAGGCTGCGTTATTTGCGCTATAACTGGCACAAATGTCTGCGTGTGGGGAATAAATGTCCGAAATGATTCTGGCGTTCCAGCGCAGCCTGTCCTCGCTGGGGCGAGGCCGGGTGTGGTTTTATCTCCTCGGCCCGGCGCTGGCGGCCCTGCTGTTCATGGTGGTGCTTTCGGTCGCTCTGCTCGATTATCTGATCACCGCTTTCATCGAACAGCCGCCGATGAGCTGGCTTGCCGAATGGGGCGCCTTCTGGCTGGCCAAAGCGTTGGCCGTGCTGGGCGGTTGGCTGGCGATTCTCTCGGCCAGTTATCTGGTGGCGATGTTGTTGACCGCGCTCGTGGTCCTGCCCCTGCTGCTCAATCTCCTGGCGCAGGCGGATTACCCGGACCTGGCGCGCATGGGAAAGGACAGTGTGATTGCCGGGGCGTGGAACAGCGTCTGGGCGGCGGTACTCTTTGTCGCTGGCTGGCTGGTGACCCTGCCGCTGTGGTTGATTCCCGGCCTGGGCCTGTTGCTGCCTCTGTTCTGGATGGCCTGGCTGAACCGGCGCACCTTTGCCTACGATGCGCTGGCGGCGCATGCCACTCCCGACGAATGGCGCGCACTGCGCAAGCGGCAGGCGATGCCCCTGTTCATGCTGGGATTGGCCATGGCCGCATTGACGCACGTACCCATCCTCGGCCTGTTTGCGCCTTCGCTGGCGGCGCTGGTTTATATCCATTTCTGTCTGCAGGCCTTGCGCGCCTTGCGGCGCGGTGCCGTGGTGAGTTCTGGATAAAACGTGGAGAGAACCATGAACTTTGGCGCATTGATCATCGGTGACGAGATTCTGTCCGGCAAGCGCAGCGACCGGCATTTCGCAAAGCTCGCCGAACTCCTGGGCGAACGCGGTCTGCGCCTGTCATGGGTCGAGTACATCGGCGATGAACGGGCGCGTATCGCGGCCACGCTGAAACGCACATTTGCAGCGGGTGACGTGGTATTCAGCTTCGGCGGTATCGGCAATACGCCGGACGACCATACGCGGCAGGCGGCGGCGGAGGCGCTGGGCGTCGAACTGGTGTTGCATCCCGATGCCGAGCGCGAGATCCGCGCCCGCTTTGCCGATGACATCACGCCGCAGCGTCTGCTCCTCGGAACCCTGCCGAGCGGCGTGGCCATTGTGCCCAACCCGTTCAACCGCGTACCCGGGTTTTACGTGCGTGATCATTATTTTCTGCCCGGCTTTCCGCAGATGGCCCACCCGATGGCGGAATGGGTGCTGGATACCTTCTATGCGCACCTGTTCAACAGCAAGCCGGTTGTGGACAAAGCCCTGTTGCTGACCGGATCGAATGCCTACGAAAGCGCCCTGCTTGATCTGATGGAGCGCATCGTGGCCGACTATCCCGACCTGCGTCTGTTCAGCCTGCCCTCGATGGGTCCGGACAAGCAACGGCGGCACCTCGAACTGGGCGTGGAAGGCGAGGCGGCGCGGGTCGATCAGGCCATGCAGGAAATTCGCCAGGAAGTCGAGCGGAGGGGGGTCGACTGGACGTGGCGGGAATGATGATAAAGATAACCACGGCGAACACAGCGGTCACGGCGAGAAGCGAATCAGCAACAAGCCGTTCGTAGTAACCCGGGAGGGTGCTCGATCAGAAACAGCCGGAATCTTTTTCTCCGCGTTCGCAGTGTCCGCGGTGGTTGGTTTTCTAGCTTGGCGCGGGCGTGTCGGATGGCTTGAGCGGCAGGGGTTCGGTCTTGTCCTCGGTCGGCGCAGCTTTGCTCTTCGGCTGGATGATGGCGCGCACACGGGCCTGGGTTTCCCCCGTGGCCGATTTCGTGGTGCCGGAATTGTTGGTGACGAGGTATTTCTCGCTCAGGGCGTCGTAGGAAATGTAATGTCCCTTGACCTCGTCCTGTCCGTTCCTGATCCAGGCGCGTACAAAAAATTCGGTTTTTTCGCTGCGCGCGTCATGCACGACGCGTTCGCCTTCGCCTTCGATGTAGCCATCCTTGCCGTCGCGCTTTTGCCGGAAGCGCGCCAGTCCCTTCGGGCCGCCTGTGGCGACGCTTTTCTGGAAGCCGTCGGCGTCCTGCGTGACCACCAACTTGTCGGTCCGGATCTGCATCGTGCCCTGCGTCAGGACGACATTGCCTTCGAAGACCTGGACCTTGTTGATGTCGTCCAGGCTGACGCGGTCGGCTTCGAGGTTGATCGGCTTTTCGCGATCGGCCCGTTCGGCATGTGCGGAAAAGGCTGCAAGGCATATCGCCGCTGCGACAGAAAAACGGAGGGAGGTCATGGTTTCTTGTTCCTTGCGTGTTTGCTTTCCAATAAGCCCGTCGCTTGCGACTCAAGAATGTAGGTTTGCGCCCGGTTGTCGACCTTGAGCCCAACGCCCTTCAGCCAGGAATTGCCGCGGGTGATCACTACCGGGCTTTTGGTGAATGCGCGTTCGTCGTCAGGGAAAACCGTGAGATCCGGCATGCGCGCAGTCAACTCTTCATCGCGCCCTGATGGTGGCCGATAGAGATGCACATTGCCGGTCAGATCGATCCGGTCTCCATCCTCGCTGACATGTCCGCGTTCCGAACTGATGGTGAGCGGCGGCTTCCTGACGTACTGGTAGACCACATTCGGATTGAGCAGGTCGGTGGTGTCGTCGTCGGGATAATGCCGGACGTCGGTCGCCTTGAGGGTGTATTTGAGGCGACCGTTCTCGTCGAGCTTGCGCAGGACGATATCCGTGACGATGTAGTCCGGATCGTGGCGGTGCTTGCCGTCGCGGCTCAGTTCGGGAAGTTCCGTCGCGTAGCGCAGCCAGAATGTCAGGACGGTGAGCGTCAGCAGGATGCTCAGCGGATAAAGCGCGCTGCCCCAGTGCTTCATTTTTGCACGGCCGGCAGGAAGGGGGCGAACGCTTCATCGAGCCGGCCCTGCGCGGCGAGGATGAATTCGCAGACTTCACGCACAGCGCCGCGTCCGCCGGGAAGCGATGAGATGAAGTCGGCGTGCTGCCGGTTCAGGTCGTGGCCGTCGGCCGGGGTGGCCGAAAACCCGCTGGCGGCCATCACCTGCAGATCGGGAAGATCGTCGCCCATGTATCCGGCTGCGTGTGTCTCGATCCCCTGCCTGGCCAGAAGCTCGCGGAAAACCGTCAGCTTGTCGCCGACGCCCTGATAAACGTACTCGATTCCCAGGTTTTTCATGCGCCAATCGACGCAGGCCGCTTTTCTCCCGGTGATGATGGCCAGGGTCAGGCCGGCATCCTGGAGCATCCGCAGGCCATGTCCGTCGCGCGTATTGAACGCCTTGAATTCGGTGCCGGTATCGGTGAAGTACAGCGAACCGTCAGTGAGTACGCCATCGACGTCGAAAGCCATCAGCTTGAGTCGGCTGGCGCGGGCGATGCACTCTTCCATGGATTTCATCAGACGGCCTTGGCCTGGAAAAGATCGTGCATGTTGATGGCGCCGACCAGTTGGCCGTCATCGTCGACCACCGGAATCTGGTTGATCTTGTGTTTTTCCATCATCTCGACGGCTTCGGCGGCCAGTTTTTCCGGTCCCATCACGCGCGGGTTGGGCGTCATCACGTCGCTCACGGAGAGGCTCTGCAGGTCGGTGTGTCTGAGTATGGCGCGGCGCAGGTCGCCATCGGTAAACATGCCGAGCACGCGGCGATCCGGACCGACGACGAGCGTCATGCCCATGCCGCAGCGGGTGATTTCACGGATGGCTTCGGCCATGCCGGCTTGCGGAGCGACGACCGGAATCGCCTGCCCGGTGCGCATGACGTCGCGCATGCGGGTAAGCAGCCGCTTGCCGAGCGAACCGCCAGGATGCGAACGGGCAAAGTCCTCTGCGCCAAAACCGCGCGCGTCGAGCAGGGCCACGGCCAGTGCGTCGCCAAGCGCCAGCGCGGCGGTGGTGCTGGCGGTCGGCGCCAGATTGAGCGGGCAGGCTTCCTGGACTACGCCCGCATCGAGATGCGCGTCGGCGTCACGTGCCAGGGAGGATTTCGCATTCCCGGTCATGGCGATCAGTTTGGCGCCCTGGCGCTTGATCGAAGGCAGGATGTTCAGTAGTTCGGTGCTTTCTCCGGAATTGGAGATGGCAATCACGACGTCGTCGGCGGTAATCATGCCCAGGTCGCCGTGGCTGGCCTCGGCCGGGTGCACAAAAAAGGCCGGTGTACCCGTGCTGGCGAGGGTCGAAGCGATCTTGTGCCCGATATGTCCGGATTTGCCGATGCCACAGACAATGACGCGTCCATGGCAATTCAATATCAGTGACAGGGCATGCAGGAAAGATTCGTCGATTCGGCCGGACAGGGCGAGAACGGCATCCGCCTCGATGCGCAGCACCTGGCGTGCCAGTTCGAGCGCTTTGGGTGAAGGTTGGATTTGGCTCATGGAAAAGTAGCGGTTATGATTATGCAAAGTATAGCAGAAGCCTGCTCATGGCCGGCTTTGCGACCATTTGATTCTCCAGGAATTCATGCAATCCCTTCCCGTCATCCTGATCCTGCTCGGCGCTTCCGTGGTGTCGGTCATTGTTTTCCGGCGCCTCAATGTGCCGCCGATTCTCGGTTATCTGCTGGTTGGCGCGCTGGTCGGTCCGCATGCCTTCAATCTGGTGACGGATGTCGCCGATGTGCAGCACCTTGCCGAATTCGGCATTGTCTTTCTGATGTTCTCGATCGGTCTGGAATTCTCACTGCCCAAGCTGTTTGCCATGAAGCGCATTGTTTTCGGGCTGGGCGCTCTGCAGGTAGGCGGCACCTTGCTGGCCGTGGCGGGAATCGCCATGCTTTCCGGGTTGTCGTGGCAGGCGGGTGTTTCGATCGGCGGGGCGCTGGCCATGTCATCCACGGCGGTGTTGACCAAGCTGCTTGCCGAGCGGCTGGAACTCGATGCCCCGCACGGGCGGGAGGTGATCGGCGTGCTGCTGTTCCAGGATCTGGCCGTGGTTCCCCTGCTCATCCTGATCCCGGCTTTTTCCAAGACTCCGGGGGCGATGGCCTGGCTGATGGGCATTGCCCTTCTCAAAGTCACGGTCCTGCTGCTGGTGGTGCTGCATTTCGGCAAGGGAGTGCTCAGCCGCTGGTTTTTTATCGTGGCGCGCGGCAAGTCCTCCGAACTGTTCATGCTCAACGTGCTGCTGGTCACTCTGGGGCTGGCCTACCTGACCGAACTGGCCGGGCTGTCGTTGGCTCTCGGCGCCTTCGTCGCGGGCATGCTGATTTCCGAAACCGAGTTCCGGCACCAGATGGAAGAAGACATCAAGCCGTTCCGCGACGTGCTGATGGGGCTGTTTTTCGTTACCGT
Organism: uncultured Propionivibrio sp.; assembly: GCA_964563685.1. GTDB lineage: Bacteria > Pseudomonadota > Gammaproteobacteria > Burkholderiales > Rhodocyclaceae > Propionivibrio. Next base: position 150,144 of record CAZLXL010000008.1, on the reverse strand, counting down.
CGGCATGATGCTCGACCTGGCGCTCGTGATGGAAAATCTGCTGCTGGTGCTGGCCATTCTGGCGGGGCTGCTGACGGTCAAGTTTGCCGTGGTGCTCGGGGCATCGCGCCTGTTCGGTGCCACCCCGGGCGGCGCCCTGCGCAGCGGCCTGTGGCTGTGCGCCGGAGGGGAATTCGGACTGGTCCTGCTGTCTCTGATCCAGCAGTCGGGCGTGGCATCGCAAACGGTTGTGCAGACGGTGCTCGCCGCGCTGGTGATTTCCCTGCTGCTGGCACCGATCATCGTGCAGTACAGCGAGCGCCTGGTCCTGCGCTTTGCCAGCAGCGAATGGCTGTTGCGTTCGATGCAGTTGACCAAGGTGGCGGTGCAGGCCATGCGTACCGAAAAGCACGCGATCATTTGCGGTTTCGGGCGCAACGGCCAGTATCTGGCGCGCTTCATGTCCCAGGAAGGAGTCTCGTACCTGGCGCTCGACCTCGATCCGGACCGGGTCAGCGAAGCCGCAGCTGCCGGAGAGAACGTCGTTTATGGCGATGCCACACGACGCGAGACGCTGTTTGCCGCGGGCCTCGCGCGGGCCAGTGTGCTGGTCATTTCCTTTGCCGACAACCGTGCAGCCGAGCGCGTCATGCATCATGTGCGGGAAATTGCACCGGGTCTGCCGGTCGTGGTGCGCACGGTCGATGAAAAGGATTTCGATGTCCTGCTGTTCGCGGGGGCCGCCGAAGTCGTTCCCGAAACGCTGGAATCGGCGATGATGCTGGCCTCGCACGCCATGCTACATGCCGGCGTGCCGATCAATCGTGTGCTCAAGCGCATTCGTCAGACCCGGATCGCGCGTTACAGGACCCTGCGCGGCTTTTTCCACGGAGACGATATCAACGAAAACGAGCGCGACGGCGAGGAGGCACGGCTGCGTTCCGTTTCCCTGAATGAGGGCGCCTTCGGCATTGGCCGGACGCTGGGCGATCTTGGGCTCGCCACCACCGGAGCCGAAGTGACCGCGGTCCGCCGGCGCGATATCCGCACCCAGGAACCGTCGATGGATACTCGTCTTGAAGCGGGCGACGTGGTCGTGCTGCTGGGTAGCCCGGCAGCGCTGGCGCAGGCCGAAGAGAAATTGCTCAAAGGGTGACCGGATTCCCCCGGCAGGTGGTGGCGAGATTCCATAACCCCTTGAACGGCTGTAAACTCCCCAACCGATATCCGTCATTGCCGAGGAGATTGCTGTGCCCTATGCCGTTCGCTTCCACCAGACCGGAGGTCCCGAAGTCCTGCTCAAGGAGGAAATCACCGTCGAAGATCCCGCGCCGGGCGAGGCGCGCATTCGGCACGAGGCGGTCGGGCTGAACTACATCGATACCTATCACCGCAGTGGGCTGTATCCCTTGCCCTTGCCTTCGGGGCTGGGAACCGAGGGGGCGGGGGTCGTCGAAGCCGTCGGGGAGGGCGTAACCGGCCTGCAGCCGGGCGATCGGGTGGCGTACGCCGGAGGTCCGCTTGGCGCCTACTGCGACGTGCGCTGCCTGCCAGCAGACCGGTTGCTCAAGCTGCCGGACCGTCTGACCTGTGAGACAGGGGCGGCCATGATGCTGCAAGGTTTGACCGCGGCCTATCTGCTGCGCCGGACCTATGTCGTCAAGCCGGGCGATGCCGTGCTGATCCATGCCGCAGCCGGCGGGGTTGGGCTGATCGCCTGCCAGTGGGCCAAGGCGCTGGGCGCGACGGTGATCGGCACGGTGTCTACAGAAGCCAAAGCCGAACTGGCCCGGAACAATGGCTGTGACCACGTCATTCTCTATTCCCGAGAGGATGTCGCCAAACGCGTGCGCGAGATTACCGCCGAAGGGGTTGCGGTGGTTTACGACGGGGTGGGCAAGGATACCTTCATGGCTTCGCTGGACAGCTTGCGCGTGCGCGGGATGATGGTCTCCTTCGGCAATGCCTCCGGTCCCGTTCCGCAGTTCAACCCGCTGCTGCTCATGCAAAAGGGTTCGCTGTTCATTACCCGGCCAGGATTGGCGCATTACACCAGCATGCGCAGCGAGCTGGAAGAATTGGGTAGCGAACTGTTCGATGTTGTTGTTTCCGGCCGGGTGAAAATTGCGGTAAACCAGATTTACCCCCTCGCCGACGCAGCCCGGGCGCACCGCGACCTTGAGGCACGCAAGACCACCGGATCAACCATCCTGAAACCCTGATGAGCATGTTTATGATCCAATTCACGTTTTTTCGTGCACAGATGAAAGGCCGGCCATGAAATCATTCCTGATTGCCAATCCCAAGGGCGGATCGGGGAAGTCGACGCTGGCCACCAACCTGGCGGGTTATCTCGCGCAGTGCGGCCACACCGTGATGCTGGGCGACACGGATCGCCAGCACTCTTCGCGCGAGTGGCTCAGGATCCGGCCGACCATATTGCCACCCATCCGTGGGTGGACCGCCGAGAAGGATCAGCCGCTGCGTCCGCCTCGCGACACGACCCATGTTGTGCTGGATACTCCGGCAGGTCTGCACGGCAAGGCGCTGGAACGCGCGCTGCGTCAGGTCAGCCGGGTTATCGTGCCGGTACAGCCGTCGCTGTTCGATATCCTGGCGACGCGCGACTTTCTGGAGGTTCTGCTGCAGGAAAAAGCCATACGCAAGGAGAAGACCTTTGTTGCCGTGGTCGGCATGCGTGTCGATGCGCGCACCCGTGCGGCCGGCGAACTGGAACGCTTTCTTTCTTCCTATGACTTGCCGGTTTTGAGCTTCATCCGGGATAGCCAGCTGTATGTGCAACTGGCCGCCAATGGCATGACCCTGTTCGATCTTCCGGCTTCGCGGAGCGAACGGGACATGGTTCAGTGGCGGCCTATCCTCGATTGGGCGGAAAGCTGAAAGGGGTCAGCAGGTTCTGAAGAATTAGCGCCAGTGCCGATCATTACGATCATGGCGTTTGTATCCATGCCGATGGTCATTGCGGTGGTCGTAGTGCCATCCGCCTTTGTAAACCGGGGCATAAACAACCGGAGCGCGCACGACCCGGACCGGGGGCGGGCCATAATAGATTGGCGCCGGGGCATAAACCGGAGCCGGGACATAAACCGGAGCCGGAGCGTAGGCCGGAGCGACGTAGGTGTAGTGCGAGGAACGGTGGTGACGGCCATCCGATGCGATCGCGGCGCCGGTCGCAGCCCCTACGGCGCCACCAATCACCGCTCCGTTGCGCCCGCTGACATGATTGCCAACCACGGCGCCCAGCCCTCCGCCGACAATCGCTCCCAGAACTGCGTCGCTGGCCAGGACAGTCTGGGTGGAAAGCAGTCCCAGCGAAAGGGTAAGGATGATGCCGATGCGCTTTTTCATGATGTTCTCCTGACTGATTCGTGACGGGTTCAGCATAGCCATTTCCCTTGTGGCATGTGTGGCGGCGAAGTAAGGATGTGTAAAGGATTGTTTCCATGGCGCATGCAAGGGCAATCAAGGTACGTCTCTTGACGGCGTCGGCTGGGGGTAAAATAGCGCGATGTCCGATCCCCGTTTTGTCCACCTCCGCCTGCACAGCGAATACTCCGTAACCGACGGCATCGTGCGCATCGGCGACGCCGTTGCACGTGCGGCTGCCTGCGGCATGCCGGCGCTGGCTCTCACCGACCTGGCCAATTTTTTCGGCCTGGTCAAGTTCTACCTGGCGGCGCGGGACAAGGGAATCAAGCCGGTCCTTGGCTGCGACATCCATCTGGCCAATGAGGCTGACCCTGACCGCCCCTACCGGATGCTTTTGCTGTGCCGTTCGCATCAAGGCTATCTGCAGCTCTGCGAACTGCTGACGCGCGCTTACCTGGCACCACGCGTGCGCGGTCGCGCCGAAATCACGCGGGACATGCTGGTTGATGTCGGAGTCGATGGTCTGATTGCGCTGTCCGGAGCCGCGCTGGGCGATGTCGGAGAATCTCTGGCACTAGGACATGCCGGGCTGGCGGCCAGGCGGGCGCGCTACTGGGCCGATTTGTTTCCGCAGGCGTTCTACCTCGAGGTACAACGGCCGCATCCGCGCGGGCAAGGCCCGCAGGAAACGCTGGTTGCGGCGACGGCGCGCCTGGCTGCCGAGCTGGGGCTGCCCCTGGTCGCCACGCACCCGATCCAGTTTCTCGATCGTGACGACTTCAAGGCGCACGAGGCGCGCGTGTGCATCGCCGAGGGGTATATGCTCGGCGACACGCGCCGTCCCCGGTTGTACACGGAAGAGCAATATTTCAAGTCGCCCGAGGAAATGGCCGAGCTGTTCGCGGATCTGCCGGAGGCGCTGGAGAATTCAGTCGAGATTGCCAAGCGTTGCAACCTGCAGATCGGTCTGTACAAGAACTACCTGCCGAATTTTCCGACGCCGGATGGTATTTCGCTCGACGATTTTCTGGTCATGGAAGCCGAGCGGGGGCTGGAACGCCGGCTGAAGCAGCTGTATCCCGATCCGGTTGAGTTGGAAAAACAGCGTCCGACCTACGAGGCCCGCCTGAAAATCGAGACGCAGACCATCATCCAGATGGGCTTTCCCGGTTACTTCCTGATCGTGGCGGACTTCATCAACTGGGGCAAGAAAAACGGCGTTCCGGTCGGGCCGGGTCGAGGGTCCGGGGCGGGCTCGCTGGTTGCCTTCTCGCTCGGTATCACGGACCTCGATCCGTTGCGCTACGCGCTGCTCTTCGAGCGCTTCCTCAACCCGGAGCGGGTGTCGATGCCCGACTTCGACATCGACTTCTGCCAGGACAACCGCTGGCGGGTCATCGAGTACGTGCGCGACAAGTACGGCCATGACGCGGTGTCGCAGATCGCCACCTTCGGCACCATGTCGTCGAAGGCGGTGATCCGGGACGTCGGGCGCGTGCTCGATATGCCGTACACCTTCTGCGACCAGCTCTCCAAGCTGATTCCGGTCGAACAGAACAAGCCGCTGTCCTTGTCCAAGGCCATCGAGGCCGAGCCGCAGCTGAAGCAGCGGCTCGAGGAGGAAGAGGAAGTCAAGGAGCTGTTCGAACTGGCCGGCCGCCTCGAAGACCTGACACGCAACGTCGGCATGCACGCCGGCGGCGTGCTGATCGCCCCCGGCAAGCTGACCGACTTCTGCCCGCTGTATTCGGCTGATGCGGGGGCTTCGGTCGTGTCGCAGTATGACAAGGACGACGTTGAGAAGGTCGGCCTGGTGAAGTTCGACTTCCTCGGCCTGCGCAACCTGACGATTATCAAACTGGCCGTTGATTACATCGAGAAGCTGACCGGCAACCGGCCGGACCTCGACGCGCTGACCTTCGACGACCCACGGGCTTACCAGATTCTCAAGGATGCCAACACCACGGCGATCTTCCAGGTGGAATCTGAGGGCATGAAGAAGCTGCTCAAGAAGCTGGCGCCCGACCGCTTCGAGGACATCATCGCCGTGCTCGCGCTCTATCGTCCCGGCCCGCTCGGTTCCGGGATGGTGGATGACTTTATCCTGCGCAAGAAAGGGCAGCAGAAGATCGACTACTTCCACGACGACCTGAAGGGTTGTCTGGAACCGACCTACGGCGTGATCGTGTATCAGGAACAGGTGATGCAGATCTCGCAGATCATCGGCGGCTACACGCTCGGTGGTGCCGACATGCTGCGCCGGGCGATGGGCAAGAAGAAGCCCGAGGAAATGGCCAAGCACCGCGAGACCATCGCCGAGGGGGCAAAGAAAAAGGGCTACGACCCGGCGCTGGCCGAACAGTTGTTCGACCTGATGACCAAGTTCGCGGAGTACGGCTTCAACAAGTCGCACACCGCGGCGTATGCCGTTGTTACCTACCAGACGGCCTGGCTGAAAGCGCACCACTGCTCGGCGTTCATGGCCGCGACGCTGTCGTCCGACATGGACAACACCGACACGGTGAAGATCTTCTACGACGATGCCATCGCCAACAAGCTCACCGTGCTCGGTCCGGACGTGAATGCCTCCGAATACCGCTTCGTGCCGGTCGACCGGCAGACCATCCGTTACGGCCTCGGCGCGGTGAAAGGCACCGGCGAACAGGCGGTCAATGTCATTATCAAGGCGCGCAACGAGGGGGGGGCGTTCAAGGATCTGTTCGACTTCTGCCAGCGTGTCGACAAGCGCATGGTCAACCGCCGCACGATCGAGGCACTGATCCGCGCCGGCGCCTTCGATTCGCTCGACGACCATCGGGCCCGGCTGATGGCTTCGGTCGGGATTGCCATCGAGGCGGCCGAGCAAGCCGAGCGCAATGCCATGCAGGTCAGCCTGTTCGATGCGTTCGGCAGTGCCGGAGATGAGACATTCAATCCGCAGTACCGGGACGTGCCGCGCTGGAAGGAACGGGAAAAATTACGAGAGGAAAAGCTGGCGCTCGGTTTCTTCTTCTCCGGGCATCCGTTCAATGAGGTCAAGCAGGAAGTGGCGCGCTTTGCTCGCAAGCCGCTGGCTGCGCTGGAACCGCGCAAGGAGCCACAATTGATCGCCGGTCTGGTGACTGGCGTGCGCACCAAGATCACTTCGCGCGGCAAGATGGCTTTCGTGCAGCTCGACGACGGTACGACGATGCAGGAAGTCCAGGTGTTCAGCGAAACGCTCGATGCCGAGCGCGACAAGATTCGCGAGGACGAGGTGCTGGTCGTCGAGGGCAAGGTGCAACGCGACGACTTCGCCGGCGAGGGCAAGGTACGCGTCGTCGCCGACCGGCTGCTGACGCTGGCCGAAGCGCGCGGACGCTTCGCCCGGCACCTGCGCATCGCCCTCAACGGCCAAGCCAGCGGCGCCAATGCTCCGGCAGCCGCGCAGCGCTTGCGCAGTCTGTTGATGCCCTTTACGCCCGGCAACTGCCCGGTGCTGTTGACCTACCGCAACGCCGACGCCTTGTGCGAACTGGCGCTCGGCGACAGCTGCCGTGTACGGCTGGAAGACGAACTGCTGTCGGCGCTGGGTGACTGGTTGAGCAACGAAAGTGTCCGGGTCGATTACAACTGAAGTTCGTGCGATTGCAAGGGGGGGTCACATGTGCGCTTTTCCATTCATTCGATGCTCCGGCTTCGTCCTCGCAACCCTTCTCCTTGCTGCCTGCAGCAGCAACGTGAGTCTGGATAATTACAACAAGCTCAAGACCGGGCAGTCCTACGACGAGGTGAAACAGATTCTCGGCGAGCCGGCGCGTTGCGACGAAACGCTGGGAATCCGTACCTGCACCTGGGGGAACGAACAACAGGGGATTTCCGTCAATTTCGTGGCCGGGCAGGTGATGCTGCTTTCGGCGCACAATCTCAAGTAGGACGGATTTTTTCTTACGACGGCTTGCTGAGTTTTCAGTAAAGTCCTGGAGTGCCGCCACCATCAACGGCAATGGCCGTTCCCTGAATGTGCCGCGCCCGCCCGGAGCAGAGGAACAGGGCGAGCGCTGCGACATCTTCGGGTTGGCCCAGGCGATTGAGCCCCTCCCTGGCAATCTGCTCTGCGCGCACCTGTTCTACCGTTCTCCCGCCTGCTGCGGCGCGCTGCTGGAATATTTGTGCCACGCGTGGGGTTTCCGTCAGGCCCGGAAGGATTGCGTTCACATTGACTCCATCGGTCTTGCCCAGACACGAAAGTCCCTTGGTGAAGTTATGCATGGCCGCATTCACTGATCCACCGATCAGGAACCCCGAATCCGGCGTGCGTGCCGCGCCGCCGATGATGTTGATCACATGTCCTTGGGCTGTTCTCAGCAGAGGCCAGAACATTCGGCAAAGGCTGACGCATGCGAAAAATTTGAGAGCGAATCCGTCATGCCATTCTTCTATGGACTGTTCGAGAAATGCTCCGGCACGCGTGGCTCCGGCGGCGTTGATGAGAATGTCGCAACGTCCGTGGTGTCTCGCTACAAAATCGAATACCGCTTTGCAGCCTTCTTCCCCGCGCAAGTCGACGGCAAATATGTCCGGGCGGAGACCCCCATTCCCTGCGATGGCCGCAGCAACTTCCTCAAGGTTTGTACGAGCCACAAGTACCGTCTGTGCGCCTTCAAGGGCAAATGCTTCGGCGATGCCTCGACCAATTCCACCGCTGCCTCCGGTGACGACGACTAGCTTTCCCGCAAATTCGCTTGCCATTCTTCTGAACTCCTTGGTCTGGTTGTAGAAAAATTCGAGACGCAGGTGTCAGGTTTTTAACCACGACATGGAGCCATGTTGTACCTGCGCCAACGGTACTGTCAAAGCTTCGATTGTGGCGATGTCTGCACAACTCCACCACGCCCCCGGATCTCAGGTCGAAATTATGTTTGCAGGTTGCGCCGAACGCCTATCCCTGCCCCGGTCAAGTACTCAAGGGCTGATCCGCTCATTCTGCAGGAGGGTCTGAAATTCCTGTGTTTGCCTATGTCATCTTTTTCCTGCAATAATTTCGGGCAAGTCCCGTGGCGACGTGTTAGCATGTCGGCTCTTCATGGCGCCATTCATCAGTCTTGGCGCTGGTTCGATCTGGCTCAGCAAATCTGCTTTGCCTTACCCACAAATCCCTGTGTGTTTGCCCAGACTGGTTCGTGCATTGCGTTCATTCGCGCACGCATGGCAAACCCCTGGAGTTACCACAAGTGAAATTTTCCGAACTGGGTCTCGTGCCCGAGATCCTGCGTTCCATTGCCGAACAGGGCTATGAAACGCCTACCCCGATTCAGTCCCAGGCCATTCCCGTGGTGATTTCCGGGCGCGACCTGATGGCGTGCGCGCAGACCGGCACCGGCAAGACGGCCGGGTTTACCCTGCCGATCCTTGATCGTCTGGCTCGCAGTAAAAGTACCGGGCCGCGCAAGATCCGCGTGCTGATCCTGACGCCGACCCGCGAACTGGCAGCTCAGGTCGGCGAAAGCGTCGGCACCTATGGCGCGCATTTGCCATTCAGATCGCTCGTCATTTTTGGCGGCGTGGGGATGAATCCGCAGATCGCGGCGCTCAAGAAAGGCGTCGACATCCTGGTCGCCACGCCGGGCCGCCTGCTCGATCACGCGCAACAGCGCAATGTTGATCTTTCGGGCGTGGAGGTGCTGGTGCTCGACGAAGCCGACCGCATGCTCGACATGGGCTTCATCCACGATATCCGCCGTGTCATCGCGCTGGTGCCGAAGAAGCGGCAGACCTTGCTGTTCTCCGCGACCTTCTCGGATGAAATCCGCGCGCTGGCGAGCAATTTCCTGATCGACCCGGACTATGTCGAGTCGGAGCGGCGCAATACGGCCTCCGAACTCGTCACGCAGTATGTGTACAAGGTCGACCGCGAGCGCAAGCGCGATTTGCTGGTTGATTTGATCCGCGAGAAAAGCTGGCACCAGGTGCTGGTGTTTACCCGTACCAAGTGGGGCGCCAACGGGCTGGCCGAGAAGCTGCTCAAGGCGGGCATCGAGGCCGATGCCATCCATGGCAACAAGAGCCAGAACGCGCGTACCCGGGCGCTGGACAACTTCAAGAACGGCAAGCTGCACGTGCTGGTGGCGACCGATATCGCCGCACGCGGCATCGACATCGACGAGTTGCCGCACGTGGTCAATTACGAGTTGCCGAACGTCGCCGAGGATTACGTGCACCGCATCGGCCGCACCGGGCGCGCCGGTTCCGAGGGGACGGCCGTTTCTTTGGTCTGCGTCGACGAGCACAAACTGCTCAGGGATATCGAGCGCCTGATCCGGAAGCCGATCGAGGCACGGGTTCATCCCGGCTATGAACCCGATCCTTCCATCCGGGCCGAGCCGATCCAGATTCGCTCGTCCGGAACGCGGAGCGGGGCGCCGCGCCCGCAGGGCAACCGTGCCGGGCGTAATTCCGGGCAGCGGGGCGCAGCCAGGCCCTCCGGTGGGAAATCCGTCAATGCAAGCACGCCGGGCGGCGGAGGTGGCGGGGCGCACAGGACGGGAAGCCGGCATCGCTGATTTGTTCCGGAGGCGTCATTCCGGCGAAGGCCGGAATCGAGAAAATCCGACGCGCTGACCCCGGACTTGCCCGGGAAACGAAATGGCCACGGACAGTCGTTCCGTGGCCATTTGCTTTTGCAGCGGCACGCGCCGCGTTGTCTGTGGCTTACAGTTCCTTGGCGTGCGAGGCGAGGTATTCGGCAACGCCGGAAGTCGATGCCTTCATGCCGGGTTTGCCCTTGTTCCATCCAGCCGGGCAGACCTCGCCGTGTTCTTCGGTGAATTGCAGGGCATCAACCATGCGCAGCATTTCGTCGACGTTGCGGCCGAGCGGCAGATCGTTGATGACCTGGTGGCGCACGGTCCCGTTCCGGTCGATCAGGAAGGAGCCGCGGAAAGCCACGCCGGCAGGGCTGAATTCGACGTCGTAGGCGCGGCAGATTTCATGCTTGACGTCGGCCACCAGCGGGTATTGCACCTGGCCGATGCCGCCGTTATTGACCGGGGTGTTTTTCCAGGCCAGGTGAGTGAATTGCGAATCGATCGAGACGCCGATGACTTCCACTCCGCGCTTTTTGAATTCGTCGAGACGGTGATCGAAGGCGATCAGTTCCGACGGACAGACGAAGGTGAAATCGAGCGGGTAGAAGAAGATCACTGCATATTTCCCCTGGATTTCCTTGGACAGGGTGAAGCTGCGGATCGTGTTGTCGCCCAGGACGGCATTGGCGGTGAAATCGGGAGCGGGTTTTCCAACGAGAACGGCCATGGTTTTCTCCTTGATTGGCGTGTTGTCGAAAATGTCAGGTTTGAACGAAAGAGTCTCGACTCAACTGAACTTAGTCTGTGAATGCGACAGGCAAGTTCCCGCGCCAATGGAATCCGGCAATGACTGCCGGCTTTGTTACCAGGATGGCTGGAATTCAGGTTACGGCATCGTAAAAGCGGATCATGTTGCGGCCGGCCATCTTGGCCGCGTACATCGCATGATCCGCTTCCTTGAGGATTTCGCTCTGGCTGGCTTCATGATTGATGAACAGGGCGATTCCGATACTGGCGGAACAGCGGTGTTCAATGGTTTTGGTGGATCCATCTTCGCTCTGGATGGTGATCACATAAGGCATGGCCAGGGCCATGCGGATTTTCTCGGCGACGGCTCCCGCCTGTGTCGCGGATTCGGCCTTGTTGGTATCCAGTTCGCAAATCATGATCACGAATTCGTCGCCGCCGAAACGGGCCACGGTATCCATTTCGCGGGTGCAGTTCTTCATGCGTTCGGCGACTTCGATCAGCAGCAGGTCACCCGCGTCGTGCCCGTGCATGTCGTTGAGCGGTTTGAAATTGTCCAGGTCGGCGAACATGGCGGCGCAGTAGCGGCCGCTGCGCTTGCTGGTGGCCATGGCACGGTTCAGGCGGTCAATGAGCAGGCGCCGGTTGGGCAGGCCCGTGAGCGGATCGAAGAAGGCCAGCTGGCGGATCTGGTCTTCCATCTCCTTGCGTTCGGTGATATCGGTATGGATGCCGATCATGCGTATTGCTTTGCCTTGTGCATTCCTTTGCACGATTTTTCCGGTCGAGCGAAGCCAGCGCCAGGGACCGGATTTTGTCCGGCGCCGGTATTCCATCGTGCAAGGCTCATCGTCTTCTGCGCATGCCTGAAGCGCCGAAGCTACAGAATCACGGTCTTCCGGATGAATATTCTCCAGCCATAGCTTGAGATTGGACTGGAATTCGTCCGGAGAGTAGCCAAGCATGAGAACATATTCCGGGCTGACCGTGATATTCCCGCTCTCCAGATCGAGATCGAACCATCCTTGGTTCGATGCCGCCATGGCCAGGCGCAGACGCTCCTCGCTTTCGCGCAGTGCTTGTTCGATCTGTTTGCGCCGGGTGATGTCATGGATGATGGACAGGATCAAGGGTCTGTCTTCCCTGTTGATCCGCGTCGTATGTACTTCCACGTCGCGTACCTCGCCGGAGGCAAGCCGGTGGGGGAAATAGAAGATTTTTCGTTCGCAACTCGCGGCCTGGCGCCTTTCCTCTTGAACGTGTTCTGGCGGCAGCATGTTGATTTCGCCGATATTCATGCCTGTCAGCCTGTCTTCTGCATAGCCATAGAAGTTTGTTGCCGCCCTGTTGGCATCGACGATGTCGCCGCTTTCGGGATCGATGAGCAGCATCACCGAGGCATTGTCCTCGAACAGGCTGCGGAAACTTGCTTCGCTCCTGCGCAGGGTCTCCTCGGCACGCTTGCGTTCGGTAATGTCGCGGGAGATGCCGAAAACACCGATGATCTCGTTCTGGTCATTGCGCAGGGGGCCTTTGGTGGCCTGGAAGACGCGCTCCCCGTCTGTCGTGGACAGGGTTTCTTCGTAAGTGTCTGTCCTGTTTTCGGCCATCACGCGGTGATCGTGGGCGCGGATGAGTTCGGCTTGCGAGTAGGGGAATATGACTGAATCGTCCTGCCCGAGCATCTGTTCGGGAGGTTTGCCTGTTACCCGTCCGGCTTCCCGGTTGAACAGCAGATAGCGGCCCTGCCTATCCTTGGCGAAAATGGAATCGCTGGAGCTATCCGCAATGGTGGCCAGCAACATGTGGGAACGGTGGCTTTCCGAAAGCGCTTCCCGTTCGCGCAAGGCCGCCAGGCGGATCTGGCGGATCAGCCGTTGTATCAGAACGAACAGCAGCAAGGAGGTGACGGCGACGAACAGCCGTCCCTTCAGGGTGTTGGCCAGCAGGATTTTTCCGGGGTCGGAAAAAAGAAGGACAACAGCTTCGTCGGAAAGAAATATCCAGAGGAAGGAGAAACCTGCGTAAGTGGCGACAAGCCTCAGGGCAGGGCCGGTTTCCGCTTGCCGTGTTTCCAGCGGACTGGGGTCGTTGAGCGGACTCATGTGACTTCTCGTTATTGCCGGGTCGCGAATTCAATCCTTGTGCCGACCTATCTTCTCAATTTCTGCCGGAAACCCGCAAGCGATTTTTTTTAATCCGTTCAGTCCGGGACATCAGTGTCGTTTTCAGAAGATAACTGCACCAAATGATGGGGCATAACGCCAGGTGTGCAGCCGGCTCCTGACAGTCCACTATCAGAAGTCATCTGCACCAATCTCGACTATGCTCAATACTCGTGTGCACCAAAGCGAGGTGTGGGCATGGCGTCAGACACTCCACCGATTGCCGAGCAAGGCGTGGCCACCCTGCCCGACGAGGCATGGGCACAGGCCCGACACCGGACGGAGATCATCGGGCCGCTGGCAGCGCTTGAGGTGGTCGGCCATGAAGCCGCCGACGCCGCTGCCCGAGCGCTTGGCCTGTCCAGGCGGCAGGTGTATGTCCTGATCCGCCGCGCCCGGCAAGGCGCGGGGCTCGTGACGGACCTGGTTCGCGGCCGATCCGGCGGCGGGAAGGGCAAAGGGCGTCTGTCGGAGCCAGTCGAACGCATCATCCGCGAGCTGCTGCAAAAACGCTTCCTGACCAAGCAGAAGCGCAGCCTGGCGGCGTTCCACCGCGAGGTCGCGCAGTCTTGCAAAGCGCAAAAGCTGCGGGTGCCGGCGCGCAACACCGTGGCGCTGCGGATCGCCAACCTCGATCCACTCAAGACCACTCGCCGTCGGGAAGGCCAAGACGCATCCCGCAGCCTGCAAGGTGCCGGCGGCGAGCCGCCCGCCGTGACCGCGCCGCTGGAGCAGATGCAGATCGACCACACGGTCATCGACCTGATCGTGGTGGACGAGCGCGACCGGCAGCCGATTGGCCGTCCGTACCTCACCATCGCCATCGACGTGTTCACCCGTTGCGTGCTCGGCATGGTGGTCACGTTGGAAGCCCCGTCCGCCGTCTCCGTCGGCCTGTGCCTCGCGCATGTCGCCTGCGACAAGCGTCCCTGGCTGGAGGGGCTGGACGTGGAAATGGACTGGCCGATGAGCGGCAAACCCATGCAGCTCTACCTGGACAACGCGGCCGAATTCAAGAGCGAGGCGCTGCGCCGTGGCTGCGAGCAGCATGGCATCCGGTTGGACTATCGTCCGCTCGGGCAGCCGCACTACGGTGGCATCGTGGAGCGGATCATCGGCACGGCGATGCAGATGATCCACGACGAATTGCCGGGAACGACCTTCTCCAATCCCGACCAGCGCGGCGAGTACGCCTCCGAGAAGATGGCTGCCCTGACGCTGCGCGAGTTGGAGCGCTGGCTTGCGTTAGCGGTCGGCACCTATCACAGCTCGGTGCACAACGGCCTGCTCCAGCCGCCGGCCGCGCGCTGGGCCGAGGCCGTAGCGCGTGCCGGCGTGCCGGCCGTCGTCACCCGCGCCACGGCTTTCCTGGTCGATTTCCTGCCAATCATCCGCCGCACGTTGACCCGCACCGGCTTCGTCATCGACCACATCCACTACTACGCCGACGCGCTCAAGCCGTGGATCGCACGGCGCGAGCGCTTGCCCGCTTTCCTGATCCGACGCGACCCGCGCGACATCAGCCGCATCTGGGTGCTGGAACCGGAGGGGCAGCACTATCTGGAAATCCCCTACCGCACCTTGTCGCACCCGGCCGTCACCCTCTGGGAGCAACGGCAGGCGCTGGTGAAATTGCGGCAGCAAGGGCGTGAACAAGTGGATGAGTCGGCGCTGTTCCGCATGATCGGCCAGATGCGCGACATCGTGACCACCGCGCAGAAGGCCACGCGCAAGGCGCGACGTGACGCGGATCGCCGCCGGCCAAACCGTTCGACCAGATCGAGGAGTGGTAGCCGTGGACGAATATCCCATCATCGACTTGTCCCACCTGCTGCCAGCGGCGCAGGGACTAGCCCGGCTGCCGGCGGACGAGCGCATCCAGCGCATCCGTGCCGACCGCTGGATCGGCTACCCGCGAGCGGTCGAGGCGTTGAACCGGCTGGAAACCCTGTATGCGTGGCCGAACAAGCAGCGCATGCCCAACCTGCTGCTGGTCGGCCCGACCAACAACGGCAAGTCGATGATCGTCGAGAAATTCCGGCGCTCCCATCCGGCCAGCGCCGACGCCGACCAGGAGCACATTCCGGTACTGGTCGTGCAGATGCCCTCCGAGCCGTCGGTGATCCGCTTCTATGTCGCGCTGCTCGCCGCGATGGGCGCGCCATTGCGCCCGCGCCCACGGCTGCCGGAAATGGAGCAACTGGCGCTGGCCTTGCTGCGCAAGGTTGGCGTGCGCATGCTGGTGGTCGACGAGTTGCACAACGTCCTGGCCGGCAACAGCGTCAACCGCCGGGAATTCCTCAACCTGTTGCGCTTTCTCGGCAACGAACTGCGCATCCCGCTGGTCGGGGTCGGCACGCGCGACGCCTACCTGGCCATCCGCTCGGACGACCAGTTGGAAAATCGGTTCGAGCCCATGATGCTGCCGGTGTGGGAGGCCAACGACGATTGCTGCTCATTGCTGGCCAGCTTCGCCGCTTCGCTGCCGCTGCGGCGGCCCTCTCCGATTGCCACGCTGGACATGGCCCGCTACCTGCTCACGCGCAGCGAGGGCACCATCGGCGAGCTGTCGCATCTGT
This sequence comes from uncultured Propionivibrio sp., assembly GCA_964563685.1. Lineage (GTDB taxonomy): Bacteria > Pseudomonadota > Gammaproteobacteria > Burkholderiales > Rhodocyclaceae > Propionivibrio. Next base: position 134,718 of record CAZLXL010000008.1, on the reverse strand, counting down.
TGATGGCGGCAGCCGTTGCCGCCGTGGAAAGCGGCGACGAGGCGATCAACCACCGCACGCTCAGCATGGCCGACTACACCGGCCCCAGCGAGCGGCGACGCCAGTTCGAGCGGGAACTGATGTGAAGCCGGCACCACGCTGGCCGCTGCATCCGGCGCCCAAGGAAGGCGAGGCGCTATCGTCCTGGCTCCATCGTGTCGCCGCCTGCTACCAGATGGACGTGTGCGACCTTTTGGAGAATGACTTCGGACACGGCCAGGTCGATGACCTGGACACCGCACCGCCGCAGTCGCTGCTGACGGCGCTCTCCCGGCGAAGCGGCATCGAGCTGGACCGGCTGCGCTGCATGAGCGTCGCCGGCTGGGCGCCGTGGCTGCTGGACAGCCTCGACGATTCGGTGCCGTCCGCCCTGGAAACCTATGCGTTCCAGTTCTCGGTGCTGCTGCCCAGGCGCAACCGCAAGACCAGATCGATCACGCGCTGGCGCGCGTGGCTGCCCAGCCAACCCATCCGCCGTGCGTGCCCACTCTGCCTTAACGATGCGGCAAACCAAGCCGTGCTGATGGCGTGGAAGCTGCCCCTGATGCTGAGTTGCCCGGTGCATGGCTGCTGGCTGGAAACCTATTGGGGTGTACCGGGGCGCTTTCTCGGCTGGGAGAAGGCAGACGCTGCCCCGCACACCGCCAGTGACGCGATTGTGGCGATGGACCGGCGCACCTGGCAGGCGCTAACGCTGGGGTATGTGGAGCTACCGCGCCGGCGCATCCATGCCGGCCTCTGGTTCCGGCTGCTGCGCACGCTGCTCGATGAACTGAACACCCCGCTTTCGCATTGTGGGGCCTGCGCCGGGGGCATCCGCTATGTCTGGGAACGCTGCGGCCATCCGCTGCGGGCCGGACAAAGCCTGTGGCGTCCCTACGAAGTTCTGGACCCGGCGGTGCAGTTGCAGATGCTGGAAGCAGCGGCCTCCGCCATCGACCTGATCGAATCGAAGGTGTTGAGCGCGCGCGGGGAACAGGCGGTGCTGTTCCTGCCGGAGCCGCAAACCGGGTTCACCAACGGCCTGCCGGCAGTCGAGCGGAAGCGGGAGCCGATCAACTATTGGCAGCAAGCCGTCAAAGCAATCGACGAGGCCATCATCGAGGCGCGACACAATCCCGAGACGGCCCGCTCGCTGTTCGCGCTGGCCTCTTATGGGCGGCACGACCCCGAGTCCCTGGAGCGCTTGCGCGTCACGTTTGCCAAGGAGGGCATCCCGCTGGAATTTCTGTCACATTATGTGCCTGACTGACCCTTTGCATGCCGTAGTCTGAATGACGGGTTAAGTGACAACTTTTGACGGCCGGAGCTTTCTGGCCCACACTGTCACATAATCGAACGTATATGTGACAGATGCAAAATGCTGATTGGCTACATGCGAGTGTCGAAGGCGGATGGCTCCCAGGCCACCGACTTGCAGCGCGACGCGCTGATTGCTGTCGGCGTCGATCCGGCCCATCTCTACGAGGATCAGGCGTCCGGCAAGCGTGAGGATCGCCCTGGCTTGGCGAGCTGCCTGAAGGCACTACGGCCAGGCGACACGCTGGTCGTGTGGAAACTAGACCGCCTCGGCCGCGACCTGCGTCACCTCATCAACACCGTGCACGACCTGACCGGACGCGGCATTGGTCTCAAGGTTCTGACCGGCCACGGCGCGGCCATCGACACCACGACCGCCGCCGGCAAGCTGGTCTTTGGCATCTTCGCGGCGTTGGCCGAGTTCGAGCGCGAGCTGATCGCCGAGCGCACGCTGGCGGGCTTGGCGTCGGCACGGGCGCGTGGGCGCAAAGGCGGCCGGCCATTCAAGATGACGGCCGCCAAGCTGCGCCTAGCGATGGCCAGCATGGGGCAACCGGAAACCAAGGTCGGCGATCTCTGCGAAGAACTTGAGATTACTCGGCAGACGCTTTACCGGCATGTGTCGCCCAAGGGCGAACTGCGGCCAGACGGAGTAAAGCTGCTATCCCGCTGTTCAGCCGGATAAATGGAGGCGACCTGGAACGAGGCGCTGTTCAGTGGAGTGCGGCAACGATCCGATTGCCGCTGTCGCCCCCTTGCAGCCATTCCTCCATGCCGGAGAGAACGGCTGCAAGCGTCCTCGAAACAGACATTCCTATGCTTGTTCCATCAATGTCACCATCGCAGGGCAGCTGCCTTCATCTCTCAGCCCGTCAATAACGCCTTGGCGGTCTGCCGGTAGTCGGTTCTGACTGGCCTTCCACTTTCCTTCGATGGAAAGTATGGGAATTTCGATACCGACGATGGCTTTGAGTTGTGCCGAAATGAAGTCATCGGGAGCATCACTGACTTTCCAAGGATTCTTGCGACCACCCTCATGGTTGTTGGTCAGCTGTTCTATCTGCGCGAGCACCCATTGCGGCTCATCAATCACCTTCGGTTTGCCTCGGACTTGAACCACTGCATAGTTCCAAGTTGGCACCATTTTCCCGTGCTCGGCCTTGGAGGGATACCAAGAAGGTGTCACATAACACTCAGGCCCTTGGAAGACCACTAAGGTCTCGGCGCCTTCGCGTAGCGCGTCAAGCTGCTTGTTTCCCCGTGCTAGGTGGGCGCGCAGTATCCCGCGTTCTCCGCCCTCGTGAAGCGAGAACGGAATCAGATTAGCTACCAGGCCGTCGCTACCCGAGGTGATAAGGGTCGCTAGTGGATGAGCACTCATCAAGCCATGGAGAACTTCCTGGCGCTCTTCTCTAAACATGCTTGGGCAGTGCATCGCAATTCCTTTCATAAGTAAGTCAGTAAGGCTATTTTCGCCAACAACTGGACTAACAATCAGGGCCGGATAGAATATAATTTATTGGGCCAGTTTAGATGTCGCCCGGAAGGAAGAAATTGATGGCAAGGCGGCAGCTGGTAATTGAGATTCCTGCGCTCGGGGCAATTGACCGCACTAGAGGCAATATCGGGCGACAGCTCGCTGACGCGTTTCGCAAGGCCATCGCCACGGGAGAGCTGAAGGCGGGGGAACGATTGCCGTCCACTAGGGCTTTGGCGGATTCCTTGGGTCTGTCACGCGGAACGGTCACTGAAGCTTATGAACAATTGATAGCAGAAGGCTGTCTGGATGCCCGAGCCGGCTCCAGTACACGAGTTGCCATCGGGCTTCGAGAAACGCTGAAAGCCCCGCCGTTCCACCTTAGCAAACAAGCGGGCCAATCGTTGTCGCCGCCAGCGTTCTCCTCACGCTACACCGCAATGGCTGACCAACTGGCTCCACTGCCGTCATTGCCGTTTTCGGTGGCCGTCCCAGAAGGCGATGTCGCCATGGACGACCATTGGCGTCGGCTCAACAATCGGGTTCGTGCTTCCCCTTCGGCAGCGCCATCGGGGTATGCAGACCCTCAAGGTCTTCTTTCTCTCAGGGAAGCCATTTCCAATTATCTGCGCCGAGCCCGGGCGGTAAGTTGCGGCCCCGAGAACGTCGTTATTACAGAAGGCACACAGCAAGGTCTCTATTTGGCCAGCAAGGTCTTGTTGGCACCCGGAGAAGCGGCGTGGGCGGAAGACCCCGCCTACCCCGGACTGACCTCGGTTCTGGAAGATGGCGGCATTCGAATGCACCGGGCACTCGTTGATAGCCATGGGCTGAACGTGACAAGCGCAATCGAAGCTTGCCCCGATGCCAAGGTCGCCTTCGTTACGCCATCGCACCAATATCCGCTAGGGATGCCACTGAGCATGCCCCGACGCTTGGCGCTCGTTGAATGGGCCCAACAGCATGGCGGATGGATTGTCGAAGACGACTACGACAGTGAACTGCGCTATGCAGGCCAGCCCTTCCCAGCCATGCAAGGTCTGGACAGCGACCGAGTGGTCTATTTGGGCACTTTCAGCAAGGTACTAGCCCCGTCACTTCGTCTCGGGTACGTCGTCGCACCCAAATATGCAATCAAAGCGTTCGTCGGGGCGCGTGCTCTGATGGGGCGCGGCTCACCGTTGATGGAGCAGCATGTCGTCGCAGCCTACATGAAGGAGGGCTATTTCGAGACGCATATCCGGCGGATTCGGGGGCTCTATGCCGAGCGTCGCCAAGTGTTGATTGATGCGCTTCAACGTGAGTTGCCCAACCTGAGCATCCAGCCCGCCGACCAAGGTATGCATATCGTGGTCTGGCTCCCTGACGGGCTGAACGATGTAGCCATTGCATCAACTGCAAGTAAGGCCGGCATTGCCTTGCGCGCTCTGTCGCCGATGTGTTCGGATAATCGACAACTCTCTGGGCTAATGCTTGGCTTCGGTGGTTTTACCGGGCCACAGTTGATGGATGCAGTCAAAGGTCTGCGCCGAGTTCTCGAGGCGAGCGCCCAGCAATCCAGCAATGGCTGCTAATTGCAGCAAGCCGACGGTTCCATAACTTAATCCAAAGGGCAGTTCCTGGCCGGCAGCCGCCCGTCGTTGCCGGATGAATCCAACCCCCTTCGCTGCTGTAGTGCAACCGACTTCTGACGTTCAGTGCAGCCGTCTTCTGAAAACTACAATCAGGGGGCGTCTTTGCTGCGAAGGTGCGCGTGCGGCCAGGAATTGCCGACTGTGCCGGCTAGGCGAGATGCGAAACTAGAGGGTGGGAAACTGGATGAATCGGCCGGTTGTGTCGGCTTCGGCCGCTGCACCGTCGGGTTCGTCCTGCCAGAGCACACGCTCGACAAGTGCCTGGGGCGGGCCGCGGTGCGCCCATGCCGTCAACGCTTCCACTGCCTCGGGAGGGCCGCTGACCTGGGCTTCGACGCTGCCGTCGCTGCGGTTGCGCACCCAGCCGGCAAGTCCCGATTTTTCCGCTTCGCGTGTCAGTTGCCAGCGGAATCCGACGCCCTGGACGCGTCCGTGGATGGTCAAACGACGGGTCAGCGTCGCCATGCTTATTTTGTTTGCGCGATTCCAGGGGCGATGGCGGCCAGGATGCCCTGCATCAGTTGCAGCGGCGTGGGCGGGCAGCCCGGAATGGCGACGTCGACCGGGATGACGTTGGAGACACGCCCGCAGGAGGCGTAGCTTTCGCCGAAGATACCGCCGGTGCAGCCGCAATCACCGACGGCGACTACCAGCTTCGGTTCCGGCGTGGCGTCGTAGGCGCGTTTGAGAGCGACTTCCATGTTTTTCGCCACCGGTCCGGTGACCAGCAGCATGTCGGCGTGACGCGGGCTGGCGGCGAACTTGATGCCCAGTGCTTCGAGGTTGTAATAAGGGTTGGCGAGCGCGTGGATCTCCAGCTCGCAGCCATTGCACGAGCCGGCGTCGACATGACGGATGACCAGGGCGCGTCCAAGTTGCTTGAGCATGGCCTCGGACAGGCGCTGTTGCGTGACGCGCAACGCTTCGTCGGCTTCGGGGGGCGATTCGCTGACGACGCCGGTGCGCAATATTTTTCGAAGCATCGGGAACATGGTGGCAACCTAGAGATCGGGTCCGGCGTAGGACAGGTTGAACGATTTGTTGATCAGCGGGAAATCGGGAACGATGTTGTTGATCACCGCATGTTCGAGCGCCGGCCAGTTCTGCCAGGACGGATCGTGGCAGTGGCAGCGCCGGATTTTCCCGTCGGAGCCGGTCTCGAGCGCGACCAGGATGTCGCCGCGCCAGCCCTCGATCCAGCCGAAGCCGCGCCCGTCAGGCGCGCTGCGCACATCGCTGCGAATCGGCCCCGGGGGCATTCCCTTCAGGATCATGCCGATCAGGCGCAGGGATTCCTTGATCTCGGCAAAGCGCACCAGCGCCCGCGCGGCGACGTCGCCGTTGCGTTCAAGGGCCATGTGCGGGGCCAGTTGGTCGTAGGGCGTGCACGGATGCGTGCAGCGCATGTCCCAGGCTTGCGCGCTGGCGCGCCCGGCCAGGCCGATGACTCCCAGCTGCCTGGCCAGGGCCGGTGTGATGCGTCCGGTGGTCAGGAAGCGGTCCTGCAATCCGGCGTGTTCGTCGTAGATGTTCTTGAGTACGCGCAGTTCGCGTTCCAGATCGTCGCATTGATCGGCAATGGCCTGTCTGCCTGCGCTGTCGAGATCGACGGTGACGCCGCCGGGCACGATGCGGTCCATCATGAAACGGTGGCCGAACAACCGGGCGTTGAGACGCACCCAGTCTTCCTTGAGGCGCATGAATTGCATCAGTCCGAAGGCTAGTGCCACGTCGTTGCCCATATACCCGAGATCGCCGAGATGATTGACGATGCGCTCGCGCTCAAGCAGCAGGGCACGCAGCCACAGAGCGCGCGGTGGTGGCGAGACGTTGCCGATGGCTTCGGCGGCCTGGCTGTAGGCCCAGGCATAGGCGGCCGTCGAATCGCCGGAAATCCGCCCGGCCAGCCGCGCGCCGTCGGCAAGGCTCATGCCGGCAAAGCGGCGCTCGATGCCCTTGTGCTTCCAGCCGAGCCGTTCCTCCAGTCGCAGCACGCTTTCGCCCATGGCCGAGAAACGGAAGTGTCCAGGCTCGATGATGCCGGCGTGGATCGGGCCGACCGCGATTTCATGCACACCGTCGCCCTCGACGCGGACAAAGGCGTACTCCTCATTGCTTGCCGCATGGCGGGCATCGGGTGCGTCGCTGCGTAACGGATGGTAGTCGGCGGGCCAGTTGGCGTGGCGCAGCCAGGGGCGCGTGTCGCCGCTGCCCGGTTGGATGCCGATCATGTCCATGGCCGCGCGCTGCATGCGGTTGGCGGCCGGGAAGAAGGGCGACATGTCCGGGAAGACCGGATTGTCGGCGGGCAGCGGCAGGGTCAGGCAGACCAGTCCGTTGTCGTCGTCAAATGCTACGTGCAAGGCGAATCCGTTGCCGGAATCTTGCGTTTCACGATCACGCTCGTCGCTGCCCCACAGCGCCACGATGCGCCGCCCCGCGGCTTGCGCGGCAGAGCAGAATTGCAGCAGGGCTTCCTCGTCGACGCGGGCCGCATGCACGGGTACGGCATGGCCGGCGAGACGTTCGAAGGCGATGGTCTGGTCGAGCAGTGGCATGGCGTTCATCCGAGCAACTGAGCGGCCTGGCGGTACCATTCGCTCAGGTAGGGCGGAACCCACAAGCCGAGCATGAGCACCAGTCCGAGGTGGACGAAAACCGGCAGCAGGGCCGGATTATGTGCCAGCGGGCGCACCGTCGGTTCGCCGAACGCCATGTGCTGCACTTTGCCGAACATCGAGGCGAAGGCCACGCCAAGGGCCAGCAACAGAACCGGGGTGGCCCAGGGGTAGTGCTTGATGGCCGTGGTCAGGATCATGAATTCGCTGGTGAACACGCCGAAAGGCGGCATACCGAGGATGGCCAGCGTGCCCAGCATCAGGCCCCAGCCGATGGTCGGCGAGCGCTTGATCAGGCCCTTGATGTCGTCGATGGCCTGTGTGCCGGCCATTTGCGCCGCATGGCCGACGGCAAAAAAGATGGCCGACTTGGTCAGCGAATGCACGGTCATGTGCAGCAATCCCGCAAAGCTGGCCACTCCGCCGCCCATGCCGAAGGCAAAGGTGATCATGCCCATGTGCTCGATCGACGAGAAGCCGAACAGCCGCTTGATGTCCTTCTGCCGCGACAGATAGAAGGCCGGTACAACCACGGTGAGCAGCCCGAAGCCCATCATCAGGTAGCCCGCGAAATGGGTTTCGAGCGCGCCGTCGACCAGCACCTTGCAGCGGATGATCGCGTACAGGGCGACGTTGAGCAGCAGTCCGGAAAGCACGGCGGAGACGGGCGTCGGGCCTTCTGCGTGGGCGTCGGGCAGCCAGTTGTGCAGCGGCACCAGCCCGGTCTTGGTACCGTAGCCGACGATCATGAACACGAACGCCAGCGACAGGACGGTCGGTTCAAGCTCGGTGCGGTAGGCATAGAGGTGCGTCCACAACATGGCCCCGGGCGCGTGGCCGAATACCTGCTCCGCGGCGAAGTAGATGAGGATCGTGCCGAACAGCGCCTGGGCGATGCCGACGCCGCACAGGATGAAATATTTCCACGCGGCTTCCAGGCTTTCCGGCGTACGGTAAAGCGCCACCAGCAGCACGGTGGTCAGCGTGGCCGCTTCCATGGCTACCCACAGGATGCCGATGTTGTTGGTCGACAGCGCGACCAGCATGGTGCACATGAACATCTGGAACATGCTGTGGTAGAGGCGCAGGCGGCCGGAGGACAGTTTTCCATGGTCGTGTTCGACGCGCATGTACGGGCGCGAGAAAACCGAGGTGGTGAACCCCACCAGCGCGGTCAGCGCGATCAGGAAGACGTTCAGCGGGTCGACGAAGAACTGTTCGTTGAGGGTGCTCAACGGACCGTCGCGGATTACGCGGATGGTCAGTAACGCCGCAGAAAGCAATGTAAGCAGACTGCCCGCGATATTGATTTCCGCAGCGAAGCGGCGATGGCCGAAGCAGGCAAGGACGCCCGATGCGAGCAGCGGAATGGCCAGGACGAGGATAAATTCGATCATTCTAAAAGCCCCCGTTCCAACCACGGAGAACACGGAGAAATGCTGGAGCTCCGCGAGCTACTGCTTTCACTCATGGATTGAGCGTTCATCTCGCGCTGACACTTCGTTTTCTCTCCGTGTTCTCCGTGCCCTCTGTGGTTAGCTGCTTTTTCAATGATCATTCTTCCTTGATCCTTTCCATATGCCGGATGTCCAGGCTGTCGAACTGCTGGCGGATCTGGAAGAAGAACACGCCGAAGATGACCATGCCGACCATCACATCGAGCGCGATGCCCAGTTCGACGACCATCGGCATACCGTAGGTGGCGCTGGTGGCGGCGAAGAACAGGCCGTTTTCCATGGCCAGGAAGCCGATCACCTGTGGCACGGCCTTGCTGCGCGTGATCATCATCAGGAAGGAGAGCAGCACGCAGGCCAGCGCGATGCCGATGGTGGCGCGCATGATCGTGCCGGACAGTTCTGAGATCGGGCTGGCGACGTTGAAGGCGACGACGACGAGCGCGATGCCGACGAGCATGGTGGTCGGAATGTTGATGATGGTTTCGACGTCCCTTTTGACCGACAGCCTGCGGATCAGCCGGTGCAGGATCCAGGGCAGGGCGATGACCTTGAGCAGGAGGGTCAGCGCGGCCGAGCCGTAGAGATGGTGCTGGCCCGTGGAGAGGGCGACGATCATGGTCGAGGCGAAAAGCGCCAGTCCTTGCATCATGAACAGGTTGATCAGCGACAGGATGCGCCGCTGCGTGAGCATGGCGAAGCCGAGCAGCAGCATGAAGGCCGCGCACAGGTTGATCAGCTGGCTGCTCATGGCCGGAGAGATGGCGATCATTTGCCCGCCTCCAGCAGCAGATGCACGAGCATGGCCAGAACCGCCAGCAGGAAGGCCGTTCCAAGGAATTCCGGAGCGCGGAAGACACGCATCTTGGCGCTCAGTGTTTCGATCAGGGCGAGCGCGAATCCGCCTGCCGCCAGTTTGATCAGCATGATCGCCAGAGCGCCGAGCAACGCCAGCGGCGTGGCGGTGTCGGGGATGCCGAAGGGAACAAACAGGGCGATCCCGAGGCTGGAGTAGGCGAACAGCTTGAGGCTGGAGGCCCATTCGATAAGGGCCAGGTGGCGTCCCGAGTATTCGAGGATCATGGCTTCGTGAATCATCGTCAGTTCGAGATGCGTGGTCGGGTTATCGACCGGGACGCGCGCGTTCTCCGCCAGCGAAACCATGACGAAGGCCGTGCCGGCGAAGGCCAGGCTGGGGTAGATGATCAGATCGGTGCGCGCCAGCGTCTGCACGATGGTGGCCAGCGAGGTCGAGTGCGAAATCAGCGAGGCCGTGAAAAAGATCATCAGCAGGGCCGGTTCGGCCAGGAAGCCGATGAACATTTCGCGGCGCGATCCCAGCGAACCGAAGGCGGTACCCACATCCATGCCGGCCAGTGCGATGAAAATGCGGGCCAGCGCGAACAGGCCGACCAGGGCGATGGCGTCGGCGGCGGGTGCCAGAACCAGATTCGTGGACAGCGTCGGCACGATGGCCGAGGCCAGGGCCATGCAGGCAAAGATGGCATACGGTGCGGCGCGGAAGAAGGGCGATGCGTTATGCGCCAGCAGGACGTCCTTGTGGAACAGCTTGTGCAGCGTGTAGTAGGTTTGCAGCAGCGGCGGTGCCGAGCGGTTCTGCAGCCAGGCGCGGCACTGGTTGACCCAGCCGACGAGCAGCGGCGCCAGCAGCAGCGCCGCGACCAATTCGACCAGTTGGGCAAGGAAGGCGTAGAGGTTCATCCGCGGGTCAGCACCAGGAGAGTGATCAGGGTGACGAAGCTGTACATCAGATAGATGGCGATACGCCCGCGCTGCAGGAAATCGACTACGCGCGTCAGTCGTTCAACGACCCAGGCCACCGGCAGGTAAAGCCAGTACCAGAGCGGGTCTTCGACGATGCTTCGATAGCGCGGCTGGCTGTCGAACGGTGAGGGATGCTGACGCGTGCGCTTGAAGAAGGGCGAGAACACGCGCCGGATCGGCTGCCCGAAACCTTCCGCCGTATCCTGCATGCGCCCGGTCTGCAGCGGGAAGCCACAATCCCAGGCCGGGACGCGTTGAGCCCGGCCGTGGTAGCGGCGGCGCACGATGATCCAGGAAAGCAGCGTCAGCACGGCAATCCCGCAGAAGAAGATGAGCGGGCTGTAGCTGGCGCGGTCGGCGTGGAACGGTGCCAGAAACAGCCAGTTTCCTGCATACGCCTCAAGCTGCCGGCCAGACCCTAGCAGCAGGTAGATGACTGGGTCGAGCAGGGCGATGACCGCGTTGGGCATCAAGCCAAGCAGGACGCAACCGGAAGCCAGCCAGAGCAGGCCGAGGCGGGAAAGGCGGGAGGCGTCGTGTGCCTGGGCGAGTTTCTCCTCGCGCGGCTGTCCGAGGAAAATAACCCCGAAAAACTTGACCATGGTGAAACCGGCCAGCGCGGCGATCAGGGCGATGGCGGCGGCAAAGAGCGGCAGCAACATGTTCAGGTAGCCGTGCGGTACGCCGGAGGTAAACAGGAAGCTCTGCAGGAGCAGCCATTCGGAAACGAAGCCGTTGAGCGGCGGCATGCCCGCCGAGGCCAGCACGCCGATCAGTGTCAGCCAGGCCACCCAGGGCATCTGGCGGATCAGGCCGCCCAGCTTGCCGAGGTTGCGTTCTCCGGTGGCGTGTAGCACCGAACCGGTGGCGAGGAACAGCAGGCTCTTGAAAAACGCGTGGTTCAGGCAGTGATAGAGCATGGCGGTGAGTGCCAGCGCGGCATAGGCGGTCATGCCGAAGGAGCGGAAGATCAGGGTCAGCCCCAGGGCCAGGACGATCAAGCCGATGTTCTCGATCGAGGAGTAAGCAAGCAGGCGCTTCATGTCGGTCTGCACCGCCGAGAAAATAACGCCAAACAACGCAGTGGCCAGACCAACGAGCAGGAGCAGCATGCCCCACCACCAGGTGTGGGCGTGCAACAGATCGAAACCGACCCGCAGCAGTCCGTAAATGGCGGTTTTCAGCATGACGCCGCTCATCATGGCGGATACCGGCGACGGTGCGGCCGGGTGGGCTTCGGGCAGCCAGGCGTGGACGGGCAGAAGCCCGGCCTTGGCCCCAAAACCAAAGAGTGCGAGCAGGAAGGCCACGGTCTTCCAGAACTCGCTGCCGGCAAACTCGCGCATCGCATCGAAAGTGTAATCGCCGGCGCTGCCGGCCATGACGCCGAAGGAAAGCAGGATGGCCACGGCGCCGATATGGGCGATCAGCAGGTACAGGTAGCCGGCGCGTCGGATTTCCTCGTGGCGGTGATCGGAAGTGACCAGGAAGAAGGAGCTGAGCGCCATGGTTTCCCAGGCCACCATGAAGGCGTAGCCGTCGTCGGCCAGCAGGACGAAGGCCATGCTGGCGAGAAAGACGTGATACAGCAGGCATTGCAGGCCAGGCGTCGTGCCTTCGCCATGGCGGAAGTAGCCGGCGGCGTAGGTCGAAATTCCGGCCGATGTCGCGCCGAGCAGGAACATGAAGAAGGATGACAGCGCATCGAGGCGCAGATGGAAAGGCAGTCCGGGGAGGCCCACGGGCAGGATCAGTACCTGCGGGTCGGCAACGATGCCGGTCAAGGCCAGGATAGCCAGGACAATGCTGTTCAGTGCGCCCAGCGGGAAGAGCACGCGGCTGACCAGCGTGAAACGGTGCGCGAGGAAAATTCCGGTGATACCGATGCCCAGCCAGACCAGGGCGCTTGCCAGAAGCCAGTCGATCAGTGTCAGCCCGGACATTTACTGGCCTTGCTCCGCGTTTTTCCGGGCGTTCTGTTTGAGCAGTTCGCGCAGGATGCGCGCCGCGGCCCAGAACATCAGCAAGAGGCCGCCCACAAGGGCAACTCCTGCCTGAAATGAATTGTCCGGGTAGTCCGGTATGAATAGCGGTGTGCCATGTGCGAACCACATGGCGCCGGTGGCGAACAGCACCATTCCGGCGATATCGACGGCGGCGAAGAGCAGGATGGGTAGCGTCAGTCGGGGGCGCTGGTTTGGGCGCGTGTCTTGCATGACCGGCTATTTTACGCGCATGCCGGCCTGAGCTCCAGTGTCGGGGGAAAGAAGATAAATGCCGGGTGATTTGCCATCGGAATCCGATGCCGCCAGGACCATGCCTTCGGAAAGACCGAATTTCATCTTGCGTGGGGCGAGGTTGGCGACCATCACGGTCATGCGTCCGATCAGCTGCGCCGGATCGTAGGCCGACTTGATGCCAGCGAAGACCTGCCGCGGTTTTTCTTCGCCGATGTCGAGTGACAGGCGGATCAGCTTTTCGGCGCCCTCCACGTGTCCGGCATCGACGATGCGTGCAATGCGCAGGTCGACCTTCATGAAGTCGTCGATCGAAATGTGCGGCCCCTTGTCCTTGCCGAGCTCCGCGGCAGCGGTTGCGGCTTCCGCTGCCTTCTCCTGTTTTTCGGCATGCTTCTGCGCGGCGGGTTCCGGTGTCGGGGCCAGCGAGGCCTTGTTGGCTTCGACCAGCGCGGTGACCAGCTTCGGATCGACGCGCGTCATCAGGTGGTTGTAGGTGTTGATCGCGTGACCGGCCGGCAGCGGTGTGGCGGCATCCGTCCAGACGAGCGGCGAGATGTTGAGGAAGGCTTCGACGGCTTCGGCGACCTTGGGCAGCACCGGCTTCAGGTACAGCGTGAGCAGGCGGAAGGCTTCGATCGCTTCGGAACAGGCGGCGTGCAGTTCGGCCTCCTTGCCTTCCTGCTTGGCGAGTTCCCACGGCTTCTTGTCGTTGACGAACACGTTGGCGGCGTCGGCGAGCGCCATGATTTCGCGCAGCGCGCGGCTGAATTCACGCGCCTCGTAGGCCTGTGCGATTGAGGCAGATGCTTCGCGCAACGGCTTCAACCATTCGGTATCCGTTGCTGCGAGCTTGCCGTCGAACTTCTTGCCGATGAAGCCGGCGCAGCGGCTGGCGATGTTCACGTACTTGCCGACGAGATCGGAATTGACGCGCGCAACGAAATCCTCGAGGTTGAGGTCGATGTCTTCCATCGTGGCGTTGAGCTTGGCGGCATAGTAGTAGCGCAGCCATTCCGGGTTGAGGCCCGTCGTCAGGTAGCTTTCGGCGGTGATGAAGGTGCCGCGCGACTTGCTCATCTTGGCGCCGTCGACAGTCAGGAAACCGTGCACGAAGAGGCCGCTCGGCGTGCGGTAGCCGGCGTGCTGCAGCTCGGCCGGCCAGAACAGCGCGTGGAAATAGAGAATGTCCTTGCCGATGAAGTGGTACAGCTCGGTCTGGGAGTCCGGTTTGAAGTACTCGTCGAAATCGATCCCTTTCTTGCCGCACAGGTTCTTGAACGAGCCCATGTAGCCGATCGGCGCGTCGAGCCAGACGTAGAAGTATTTGCCCGGCGCGTCGGGAATCTCGAAGCCGAAATACGGCGCATCGCGCGAGATGTCCCAGTCGGTCAGCTTGTTCTCACCCTCTGTGCCCAGCCATTCCTGCATCTTGTTCGACGCTTCGGACTGCAGGCGGCCCGGTTCGCGCGTCCAGCGGCGCAGGAAATTTTGACAGCTGGCGCTGGAGAGCTTGAAGAAATAGTGGTCGGAGTTGCGCAGTTCGGGCGTGGCGCCGGATACGGCCGAATACGGATTTTTCAGTTCGTTGGGCGTGTAGGCTGCGCCGCACGATTCGCAGTTATCGCCGTACTGGTCCTTGGCACCGCACTTCGGGCACTCGCCCTTGATGAAGCGGTCGGGCAGGAACATCTGCTTGACCGGATCGTAATACTGCTCGATGGTGCGCTTTTCGATCAGCCCGGCGTCCTGGAGGCGGCCATAGATCGTGTTGGCGCATTCCTGCGTTTCCGGCGAATGCGTGCTGTAGAAGTTGTCGAAGGCGACGTGAAATCCGGCGAAATCCCGCGAATGCTCGCCATGCACCCGTTCGATCAGCGCTTCCGGCGTGATGCCGTCCTTTTCGGCGCGCAGCATGATCGGTGTGCCGTGCGTGTCGTCGGCGCAGACGTACCAGCATTCGGCGACCTTGTCCTGCGGCTGCATCTTCTGGAAGCGCACCCAGATGTCGGTCTGGATGTATTCGACGAGGTGGCCGAGGTGGATGGAGCCGTTGGCGTAGGGCAGGGCGGAAGTGACGAGAATTTTGCGGGACATGGACTGCGATCCTGGGATGGTGTGGGTTCGGGCGGAGCGTGGAAGCGGCGCACGGTAAAACAAGCATTCTAGCAAAGCGCACCAGGAGATTGCATTTGAACGAAAAATCAGCGGCAAGGTCGTCTGTCTGTTTCAAATATCTCCGTGAGCTGCGATAAACTCGGACCCATGACGCTCCTCCTGATCATCCTGCTTCCCTTTCTAGGCAGTCTCTGCGCGGCTTTCCTGCGACCCAATGCGCGCAATGCCGAAGCGTGGCTGGCCGGACTGGTGTCGCTGGCCGCCACGGTGCTTGTCGCTTCCCTGTATCCGCAGGTCGTTTCCGAAGGGGTGCTGCGCATGACCATCCCCTGGGCTCCCGGGCTCGGCGTGGATTTCCAGCTGCGCATGGACGGTTTCGTGTGGCTGTTCGCCCTGCTGGTCTCGGGCATGGGGACGCTGGTCGTGGTTTATGCCCGCTATTACATGTCGCCTACCGACCCCGTGCCGCGTTTCTTTTCCTTCTTTCTGGCCTTCATGGGGGCCATGCTTGGCGTCGTGCTGTCCGGCAACCTGATCCAGATGGCCATGTTCTGGGAATTGACCAGCCTTGCCTCCTTCATGCTGATTGCCTACTGGCATCACCGTGGCGATGCCCGGCGCGGCGCGCGCATGGCGCTGATCATCACCGGCGGAGGCGGACTGGCGCTGTTCGGCGGCGTGCTGTTGCTGGGGCACATGGCGGGCGGCTATGACCTGGATACGGTGCTGGCCTCGGCCAGTTCGATCAAGGAACACGCCTGGTATCCGGCGGCGCTGACGCTGATCGCCCTCGGCGCATTGACCAAGAGCGCCCAGTTTCCTTTCCATTTCTGGCTACCGCATGCCATGGCCGCGCCGACTCCGGTTTCGGCCTACCTGCACTCGGCGACCATGGTCAAGGCGGGTGTTTTCCTGCTGGCCAGATTGTGGCCGGTGCTTGCGGGGGGCGACGCCTGGTTCTGGATCATCGGCGGTGCGGGCCTGTGCTCGCTGGTGATCGGCGGCTATCTGGCCATCTTCCAGCAGGACATGAAAGGGGTGCTGGCCTATTCGACGATCAGCCACCTGGGTCTGATCACCCTGCTGCTTGGAATGAACAGCCCGCTGGCGCTGGTCGCCGCGGTATTCCATATCGTCAACCATGCCACCTTCAAGGCCACGTTGTTCATGGCGGCCGGGATCGTCGATCACGAAACCGGTACGCGCAACCTGCAACGTCTCTCCGGGCTTTACCGCGCCATGCCGATTACCGCCACGCTGGCCATGGTGGCCGCGGCGGCAATGGCTGGCGTGCCGCTGCTCAATGGTTTCCTGTCGAAGGAAATGTTCTTTGCCGAAACCGTTTTTCTCGACCGCCCCGGCTGGCAGCAGATCGCACTGCCGCTGGCGGCAACGCTCGCCGGCATGTTCAGCGTGGCCTATTCGCTGCGCTTCATCCATCAGGTGTTCTTTGGCCCGCCGGCCGAGGATTTGCCACATGCGCCGCACGAGCCGACGCGCTGGATGCTGCTGCCCAGTGCCTTGCTGGTGGCTGCGTGCGTTCTGGTCGGGATTTTTCCCGCGCATACTGTGGGTGCCTTTTTGCAGATCGCGGTCAAAGCGATTCTCGGCGCGGAGGTGCCGGATTATGACCTGGCTGTCTGGCACGGCCTCAATCTGCCGCTGTATATGAGTCTTGCCGCGCTGGGAGGCGGCGCCGTGCTCTATCGCGTGTTTCTCTGGCGTACCAGCGAAACGGTGCCGCTGCTTGAACGCATCGATGGCAAGAACGCCTTCGACTGGCTCCTCTCGAAGCTGACCGCGGGCGCTGACCTGGGCATGAGAGCCTTGTCTTCTCCGCGCTTGCAGACGCAACTGCTGGTGTTCTTCGGCGTTGCGCTCGGCGGATCGACGCTGCTCGTCCTGACTCAGGGGCTTTCCTGGGGGAGTCGCGCGCCAACCCCGGCCGCTCCAGCGTTCGTGCTGCTTTGGGTGATAGGCGGCATGTGCGCGCTGGCGGTCGCCTGGCAGGCCAAATTCCATCGGTTTGCTGCGCTCATTTTTTCCGGCGGCGCCGGTCTGGCCACGAGCCTGACCTTCGTCTGGCTGTCGGCACCCGACCTTGCCTTGACCCAGTTGACCGTCGAGGTCGTTACCGCTGTGCTTATCCTGCTCGGGTTGCGCTGGTTGCCGCGCCGTGACGAGCATTACCGGCTGGGGCAGGGGCCGGTGGCCACAACCCGCCTGCGCCGTCTGCGCGACGTCCTGCTGGCCGCGGCCTGCGGCGTCGGCCTGGCCGGTCTTTCCTATGCCGTGCTGACCCGCCCCGAGGTGGACGGCATTTCCCGCTTCTTCGTCGAACAATCCCTGCCGCTGGGCGGGGGGCTCAATGTGGTCAACGTCATTCTCGTTGATTTCCGCGGCTTTGATACCTTCGGCGAAATCACCGTGCTGGGCATTGTCGCGCTGACCGTATTCGCGTTGCTGCGTCGTTTCCGTCCCGCTCCGGAAAGCGTTCCCTTGCCGCGTCAGCAACGTGAGCAGGACGCTGCCGAAGGTCTCGGGGAAGACAAGGTGCCCGATCCGTCGGCGAAACTGCCTGAAGGCTACCTGATGCTGCCTGCCGTGCTGGTCCGGCTGTTGCTGCCAATGGCCATGCTGGTCTCGCTGTACTTCCTTCTGCGCGGTCACAACGCGCCAGGTGGCGGTTTTGTCGGAGGACTCGTGCTGGCTACTGCCGTGATTTTGCAATATCTCGTGGGCGGGACCGTGTGGGTCGAGTCGCATCTGCGTATCCATCCCCTGATCTGGATCGCCTCCGGCCTGTTCTGCGCGGCGGCGGCGGGCATGATGGCCGGGTTGATGGATACGCCTTTCCTGACCAGCCAGGCCTGGCACGGCGAATTGCCGTTGCTGGGCGAGCTGCATCTGTCGAGCGTTCTGCTGTTCGATCTCGGTGTTTACATGCTGGTTCTTGGCGCGACAGTGCTGATGCTGATCGCCATCGCCCACCAGTCGCTGCGCAGCAGCACCCATCCGCGAAAACCCGGTGGAGGAGCTTCCTGATGGAGATAGTCCTGTCCCTTGCCGTGGGAGTCCTGGCCGGATCGGGGATCTACCTGCTGCTGCGTCCGCGCACTTTCCAGGTTGTCATGGGCCTGTCGCTGTTGTCCTATGCGGTCAACCTGTTCATTTTTTCCATGGGCCGCCTGCGTATCGGCGCCTCGCCCGTGATCGACCCCCAGCGCGCCAGCGATCCCGCGTTGCTGGCCGATCCGGTGCCGCAAGCGCTGGTGTTGACAGCCATCGTCATCGGGTTTGCCACCACTGCGCTGTTTCTCGTCGTTCTGCTGGCATCGCGCGGTCTGAACGGCACGGATCACGTCGACGCTCGCGAGCCGGAGAGGGAATGATGCCGTATCGTCCTGTTGCATCCAGCTTTCTGTACCGGTCGCCATGGGGGAGTTCATGAACGGCTGGCAACACCACCTGCCCATCCTGCCGGTGCTGCTGCCGTTGTGCGCTGGCATCATATTGTTGCTGTCCCGCGAGACGCAGCGCGGAAGTCGTGCGCTGATCGCACTGATCTCGACACTGGCCCAGTTGCTGGTCGGGATAGTCCTGTTGCTCATGACAGGAGGGTACGTTGCTGCGCCGTGGTCCGGTCAGGTCGGGGTCTATGCGCTTGGCAACTGGGTTGCGCCCTTCGGCATTGTGCTCGTGGTGGACGCTCTGGCGGCCATCATGCTGACGCTGACCGCGATACTCGGACTGGCCACGCTGATCTATTCGTTTGCGCGCTGGGAGCGCGCCGGAAGCCATTACCTGCCCCTGTTTCAGTGGCTCCTGATGGGCTTGAACGGAGCCTTTCTCACCGGCGATCTGTTCAATCTGTTCGTTTTCTTCGAGGTATTGCTGGCGGCCTCCTACGGACTTGCGCTGCATGGATCGGGCCCGCTGCGGGTCAAGGCGGCCATGCATTACATCGTGGTCAATCTGGCCGCTTCGCTGCTTTTTCTGATTGCCGCCGCGCTGATCTATGGCGTCACAGGAACGCTGAACATGGCCCAGCTTGCGCAGAATGTGGCCGCGCTTGATGCCGGTGATCGAGTTCTGTTCGACATTGGCGCCGTGTTGCTCGGCATTGTATTTTTAGTCAAGGCCGGTGCCTGGCCGCTGAATTTCTGGTTGCCTGCGGCCTACGGGGTTGCGACGCCACCCGTTGCGGGCGTTTTTTCCATTTTGACCAAGGTCGGGGTTTATGCCCTGTTGCGCTTTGCGATCCTGTTCCAGGATGCCGGAGCGCCCGCGCCTTTTGGCGGCGACTGGTTGTTTTATTGTGGGCTGGCGACCATAGCCATGGGCACTTTCGGCCTGCTTGCCGCCCAGAAACTCGATCGTCTGGCCGGTTTTCTGGTGATCGTGTCCTCCGGCACCCTGCTGGCCGCCTTCGGTTTTACCGGTACCGGCCTGACCGGTCCGGCGCTGTATTACCTGGTCAGTTCCGTACTCGGCAGCGGCGCTTTTTTCATGTTGATAGAAATGGCCGAACGCAACCGCTCGGCGGCCGCCGATCTGCTGGCCATCAGCTTCGAGGCGTTTGGCCTGCAGGACAAATATGATTCGGAGCACGCGGACGAAATGTCCGGCGTGGCCATTCCCGCAGCCATGGCCTTCCTCGGCCTCGCTTTCTTCTCATGCGCCTTGCTGTTGACCGGCTTGCCTCCGCTGTCGGGGTTCGTCGGCAAGTTTGCTCTGCTTTCCGCCGCTCTGGCCGCACCACCGGAAGCACCTCTTTTGCATGCTGTTCTTTTCGTCGCGGCACTGCTGTTGTCCGGGCTGGCCGGCGTGATTGCCCTGTCGCGCCTCGGCATCCGCATTTTCTGGGACGTTGAGCGCCCGGCACCCCGCCTGCAATGGATCGAAGCCGGACCGGTCGGAGGCTTGGTGCTGCTATGCACGGTGCTGGCTTTCGCTGCAGGGCCGGCCATGACATTCTTCAACGCCGCTGCACAGGCGCTGCATGATGCGCCGGCCTATGTCGGCTCGGTGTTGCCGGAAGCTTCCTCGGAGGGAGGTGCGCCTTGAAACGCCGTCCGATCATTCCGCTGCTGCCGTTTTTCCTCCTGTTGATGTGGCTGCTGCTCAATGACAGCCTGTCGCCTGCCGACATTGGGCTCGGTGTGCTCTTTGCCCTGTCCATCAGCGCTGCCATTGCCCGGCTGCGCCCTTTGCCTGCCTGGCCACGCCGGTTGTACGTCGCCATCGGGCTGTGCTGGCATGTCTTTGTCGATATCGTGCACTCCAACCTGAACGTCGGGCGAATCATTCTTGGCGCCTCGCGGCGCCAGCCGAACATCAGTTTCATCAAGATTCCGCTTGATATGAGCGACCCGCACGGACTGGCGATGCTGACCATTATCATCACCGGTTGCCCTGGCACCGTGTGGGCCGGGCACGATGCGAAAAACAGGGTGCTGACCCTGCATGTCCTTGACCTGCACGACGAAGCGTTCTGGGTGCGCACGGTCAAGCAGCGTTACGAACGTCCTTTGATGGAGATATTCGAATGAACGCCATCCTGCCCTGGGCCGTGCATTTCGCACTGGCCTGTTTTGCCATGGCCATGCTTTGCGCACTGATCCGTCTGCTGCGCGGCCCCGCCGCCGAGGATCGCATCCTGGCGCTGGATACCCTGTACATCAACAGCATGCTGACCATTCTCATGCTCGGCATCGGTTTCGGGTCGGCCATCTATTTCGATATCGCCTTGCTGATCGCGCTCTTCGGATTCGTCGGTTCGGCAGCGATGGCCAAATTCCTCCTGCGCGGCGAGGTGATCGAACCATGAGCGCGGCCGACGTTCCTCTCTGGGCGGCACTGCCTGCCGCGGCGTTGCTGGTGTGTGGCGGGTTGCTGGTGCTGGTGGGCTCGTTTGGCCTGCTGCGCCTGGATTCGTTCTATGCGCGCATTCATGCGCCAACGATGGGCAGCACCCTGGGCGCCGGATGCGTGCTGGTGGCTTCCATGCTGGTGTCCTCGGCCCTGGCGGAGCGGCCGGTGATACATGAAATGCTGATCACCTTGTTCATTCTTCTGACTTCGCCGGTGACTGCGATGCTGCTGATGCGTGCGGCGATCTTTCGTCAGCGCGGTTGACCTCCGTGTTGGGCGGCTGCAGGCTTTTCGGTTAAACTAGACAAAATTAGTCGGGTATATCAACAAGGAGTCAGAAACATGGCAGTAACGGTGGAGGCCGTCCAGGCGGCGTTGAAGAATTATGTCGATCCCAACATGCAGAAGGACTATGTTTCGACGCGTGCGGCCAGGAATATCAGGATCGACGGCGACAAGGTGTCGCTCGACATCGAACTGGGCTATCCGGCCAGGACGCAGCTGGAATTGATCCGCGCGGCGGTGGTCGATGCGGTGAAAGCCGTTCCCGGAGTGGGTAGCGTCGAAGCCAACGTGTCCGCCAAGGTCGTGGCGCATGCGGTGCAGCGCAACCTGAAACCCCTGCCGGGCGTCAAGAACATCATTGCCGTGGCTTCCGGCAAAGGCGGCGTCGGCAAGAGCACGACCGCAGTCAACCTTGCGCTGGCGCTATCCGCCGAAGGCGCCCGGGTCGGCCTGCTCGACGCCGATATCTATGGCCCGTCAGTGCCGCAAATGCTTGGCCTGACGGGGCAGCAGCCCGAATCGGAAGACGGCAAGACGATGCAGCCGATGCAGGCGTTCGGCCTGCAGGCCATGTCGATCGGCTTCATGGTGGATATCGACTCGCCGATGGTCTGGCGCGGCCCGATGGTCACACAGGCGCTGGAGCAACTGCTCAACCAGACCAACTGGCAGGATCTCGACTACCTCATCGTGGACATGCCGCCGGGCACGGGCGACACGCAGCTGACCCTGGCGCAGAAGGTGCCGGTGACCGGCGCGGTGATCGTGACCACGCCGCAGGACATTGCGCTGATCGACGCGCGCAAGGGCTTCAGGATGTTCGAGAAGGTCGGCATACCGATCCTCGGGCTGGTCGAGAACATGAGCATCCACATCTGCTCGAAATGCGGGCATGAAGAGCATATTTTCGGCCAGGGCGGCGGCGAGCGGATGTGCCAGGACTACGGCACGGAATTGCTCGGCGCCTTGCCGCTCGAACTCGAAATCCGCGAGCTGACGGATGCCGGCAAGCCGACGGTGGTTGGCGCTCCGGCCTCGCGCGCAGCCGAGATCTACCGCGCCATCGCGCGGCGTATCGGCGTAAAGATCGCCGAGCGGGCCAAGGACATGAGCGGGAAGTTTCCGAATATCGTCGTGCAGAACACCTGATCCTGCAGCGGGGGCTGTCCCGATGATAACGGAGGGGTGGCCCTGGGGTCGGCTTGCCGGGCTTTGCGGCGAACTATTTGATGTTGCTTCGGGTCCTATTGAAGCGATATGCAATAAAAGATAGCAAGCCGAAGCACACCAGAGCCAGGATGCAGGGTGTCCAGTCTTTCCTGGCCTGGTTTCCGGTCGTACGGAGGCCCCGTGAACCAAATCATTTCTCGATTGCTGGAAGAGCATCGGAATCTGGAAAAGCTGATTGGTCTTCTGGATAGTTTCTCGATTCGCCAGAATTCCCCCGGGTTTCGCGACATGGCTCTGCTGGTGGATGCGTTCTCCTACCTGACCAGTTTCCCGGATGTTCGTCATCATCCGGTCGAGGATCGAATCACCGACCGGATGCATGCCAGAAACCTGCTTTCACCGGAGTTGAAAGAAGAAATCGGACGACAGCATCGGGTCCTGGCAAAACAAGGCGCGGATCTGATGCGCGACCTCGAGTCAGCTGCCCGCGAAGAATCGACAACCTGGCCTGCTGTTGCTCTCAGTGCGCGCCTTTATGCCGAACGCCTCCGGCACAATATGGCCGTTGAGGAAATGGCACTTTTCCCCCTGGCCGAAACCGGATTGTCAAAGGCGGATTGGGACGATGTGTCGGCGTTGTCGTTGTTGATGCAGGCGCCTGTCGATCCTCTCTTCGTTTCCCAGACGGAGAAACGATTTGCCGATCTTCGCAAGGTGATAGCAGAAGAAGCGGGTTGCGATTGCTTTGCCAAACCCGCGACATGTGGGGGCTCGGTTCTGGGCTAGATGGCCCGGGATTGCCGCATCAAAGTTCGTCGTCTTCGCGGATCTTTCCGGGGGTGGGGCTGGCTCGCTCGTCACGCTGCAGTTGCATGAAGACTCCGGCGGCAAACGCGGCCATCAGACCGACGCACAGGTAAGTCTTGTGGAATGCCTGAAGAATCTCGGGCTGGCCGGGCAGCTCGCGCAGATCGACAAAAGCACCGAGCAATGCGGCGGCCGAGGCGACGCCCAGGCTGATCGACAGCTGCATGACGACGGAGAGCAGACTGTTGCCGCTGGCGGCCGTTTCATTGTCCAGGTCGATCAGGGTCAGCGCATTCATGGCCGTGAACTGCACCGAGTTGATGCCGCCGAAAACCGCCAGGTAGGCGTAAAGGGCGATTCTCGGCGTGTCTGCCGTGATCAATGCAAAGCCCGCAATCATCAGTCCGAGCAGCAGCGTGTTCGCGGTCAGCACGCGGCGGAAGCCGAGCTGGTTGATCAGGCGTGTGGCCACCGGCTTGGCGGCGATGCTGGCCAGCGCCAGCGGGATCATCGACATACCCGCTTCCATCGGCGAATAACCCAGTGCGACCTGTAGCAGCAGCGGTGTCAGGAAAGGCATGGCGCCGCTGCCCAGTCGCGCGAAGAGATTGCCGGCGATACCCACGGCAAACGAGTGAATGCTGAACAGCCGGGAGCTGAACAGCGGAGTCGCATGCCGCGTCGCGTGCAGGTAGTAAGCGGTCAGGCTGGCCAGTCCGGCCGCCAGCAGGAGCAGGATTCTGGCCTGTGGCAGTCGCAGTTCCCCCATGCCCTCGAAAGCCATGGAAATAAGCGCCATGGCTGTGGCGAACAACACAAAACCCAGCCAGTCAAAGGGGGTTTTCTCCGGGCTCCGGATATCGGGCATGAAGCGCGAGGCGGCCATGCATCCGATGAAGCCCACCGGGATGTTGATCAGAAAGATCCAGTGCCATGATGCGTACTGCACCAGCCAGCCGCCCAGGGTGGGACCGAGCAAGGGGCCGAGCAGGCCGGGAATGGTCACGAAGCCGAGGACGCGTACCAGTTCCGAGCGCGGAAAGCTGCGCAGCACGGTCAGCCGTCCCACCGGCATCATCAGGGCGCCGCCCACGCCCTGGGCAATGCGCGACAGAACCAGGCCGTTCAGGGTTGTGGACAGGGCGCAGGACAAGGAACCCAGTGCGAACAGCACGATGGCGCCGATGAATACCCGGCGCGAACCAAAGCGGTCGGAGAGCCAGCCCGAGGCGGGAATGAGGATGGCCACCGTCAGCAGGTAGCTGATGATGACCGATTGCATGCGCAGCGGACTTTCATGCAGCGAGCGGGCCATGGCCGGCAGCGCCGTGTTGAGGATGGTGCCGTCCAGCGTCTGCATGAACAGGGCCATGGCAACAATCCATGGCACGAAGCGGGGGTTGCTGGACGGGTCCGGATGCAGCTTGTTCATGGTGGATTCGGGGAGGGGCAGATGCTGGAAGGGTTTCGTCGGGCTCGACCGCAGGCGAGCCGAATGCGCCATTTTAAAGGGAAATCGCCGTTTTCAAGGTATTTCCCCACAAACGCCGGGAAACCGTAAAATACCCGCCTTTATTTAACGCTTTCCAGGGTTCTCGCAATGTCCATCAAGTCCGACAAGTGGATCCGTCGCATGGCGGAGCAGCATGGCATGATCGAGCCGTTCGAGCCGGGTCAGGTGCGCTTCGTCGATGGCCACAAGATCGTCTCTTACGGCACCTCGAGCTACGGCTACGATATCCGCTGCTCCAACGAATTCAAACTGTTCACGAATCTGAATTCCACCATTGTTGACCCGAAGAACTTCGATCCGAATTCCTTCGTCGAAGTGACCGGCGACTATTGCATCATCCCGCCCAATTCGTTTGCCCTGGCGCGCACGGTCGAGTATTTCCGCATTCCGCGCAGCGTCCTGACCGTCTGTCTCGGCAAGAGCACTTATGCGCGCTGCGGCATCATCGTGAATGTCACGCCGTTCGAGCCGGAATGGGAGGGCTACGTGACCCTGGAATTCTCCAACACCACGCCGCTGCCCGCGAAAATCTATGCCAACGAAGGGTGCGCGCAGGTGCTGTTCTTCGAGTCCGACGAGATCTGCGAAACGTCGTACAAGGATCGCGGCGGAAAATATCAGGGCCAGGTTGGCGTGACGCTGCCTAAAATCTAGTCAAAACCATTTCACCACAGAGACACAGAGATTTTTTCGAGTTTATCTCTGGGCCTCCGTGTCTCTGTGGTTAGCGGTGTAGGAGTTTCTTATGCGCTTCAAATTTCCGATCATCATCATCGACGAGGATTTCCGTTCCGAGAACGCCAGCGGCCTCGGCATTCGCGCCCTGGCTGCTGCCATTGAAAACGAGGGTCTGGAGGTCCTCGGTGTGACCAGTTACGGTGACCTGACCTCGTTTGCCCAGCAGCAGTCGCGGGCCAGCGCTTTCATCCTGTCGATCGACGACGAGGAACTGGCCCTGGAGCCCGAGGAAACACTGTCTGAATTACGCGCCTTCGTCACCGAGATCCGCCACCGCAACCGCGAGATTCCGATCTTCCTGCACGGCGAGACGCGCACTTCGCGCCATATCCCCAACGATGTACTGCGCGAATTGCACGGCTTTATCCATATGTACGAGGACACGCCGGAATTCATCGCGCGCAGCATCAAGCGCGAAGCGAAAGCTTACCTCGATTCGCTGCCGCCGCCGTTCTTCCGTGCACTGACCCACTACGCGGCGGACGGTTCCTACTCCTGGCACTGCCCCGGCCACTCGGGCGGCGTGGCCTTCCTCAAGTCGCCGGTCGGCCAGATGTTCCACCAGTTCTTCGGCGAGAACATGCTGCGCGCCGACGTATGCAACGCCGTCGAGGAACTCGGCCAGCTGCTCGATCACACCGGACCGGTCGCGGCGTCCGAGCGCAATGCCGCGCGCATTTTCAATTGCGACCACCTGTACTTCGTGACCAACGGCACATCGACGTCGAACAAGATCGTCTGGCACTCGACCGTTGCGCCGGGCGACATCGTCGTCGTCGACCGCAACTGCCACAAGTCGGTGCTGCATTCGATCATCATGACCGGCGCGGTGCCGGTGTTCCTGATGCCGACACGCAACAATTACGGCATCATCGGGCCGATCCCGAAATCCGAATTTGCCTGGGAAAACATCCAGAAGAAAATTGCCGCCAATCCGTTTGCGCAGGATAAGAAGGCGAAGCCGCGGGTGCTGACCATCACCCAGTCGACCTACGATGGCATCCTCTACAACGTGGAGGAAATCAAGGCCGAACTGGACGGCAAGATCGATACGCTGCATTTTGATGAGGCCTGGCTGCCACACGCCGCCTTCCACGATTTCTATGGCGATTATCACGCCATCGGAGCGGATCGTCCGCGCTGCAAGCAGTCAATGGTATTCTCGACGCAGTCGACGCACAAGCTGCTGGCCGGACTGTCGCAGGCGTCGCAGATTCTGGTGCAGAACTCGGAAGAGCGCGAACTGGACCGCAGCATCTTCAACGAGGCCTACCTGATGCATACCTCGACGTCGCCGCAGTATTCGATCATCGCCTCGTGCGACGTGGCCGCGGCGATGATGGAAGAGCCTTCGGGCACGGCGCTGGTCGAGGAATCGATCGCCGAGGCGCTGGATTTCCGGCGCGCCATGCGCAAGGTGGACGAGGAATGGGGCGCTGACTGGTGGTTCAAGGTCTGGGGGCCGGACGACCTGTCGGAAGAAGGCATCGAGGAGCGCGAGTCCTGGATGCTGAAGCCGGGCGAGCGCTGGCATGGCTTCCAGCAGCTTTCCGAAGGCTTCAACATGCTTGATCCGATCAAGGCCACGGTGATCACGCCGGGACTCGACGTCGACGGCGAATTCTCTGAGCGTGGCATTCCGGCGGCCATCGTTACCAAATATCTGGCCGAGCATGGCGTCATCGTCGAGAAGTGCGGTCTTTATTCCTTCTTCATCATGTTCACCATCGGCATCACCAAGGGCCGCTGGAATACCATGGTGACCGAACTACAACAGTTCAAGGACGATTTCGACAAGAACCAGCCGCTCTGGAAGGTGCTGCCCGAATTCGTTGCCAAGCACCCCGTCTATGAACGGATCGGGCTGCGGGACCTGTGCCATACGATTCACGGGGTCTATGCGGTCAACGACGTGGCCCGCCTGACCACCGAAATGTATCTTTCGGACATGGTGCCGGCAATGAAGCCGACCGATGCCTTCGCCAAGATGGCGCATCGCGAGGTGGATCGCGTGCCGATCGACGAACTGGAAGGACGCATTACCAGCATGCTGCTGACGCCTTATCCTCCGGGCATCCCGCTGCTCATTCCGGGAGAATGCTTCAATGCGACGATCGTGCGCTATCTGAAGTTTGCACGCCATTTCAACGAGCAGTTTCCTGGCTTCGAGACCGACATCCATGGCCTGGTCAAGGAAGTCGTGAACGGCAAGTCGAACTATTTCGTGGATTGCGTGCGCTTGTAAACGACGAAAGCGTAGTCCAGGCCGTCGTGGCGGGCGGGGGGGCTGCGCAAGATTTCCTGCCAGTCTTCGCTTGAGGTTTCCGGGAAGGTTGCGTCGCCTTCGAAATCCGCCGCGATTTCAGTGAGGTAGAGACGGTCGGCGAGCGGCAGCGCTTGCCGATAGAGTTCGGCGCCGCCGATGACAAAAACCTCCTGCGCATTGCCGGCTTTTTCCGCGGCTTCCTGCAGCGAACCGGCCAGCGTGGCGCCGGGTGCCGGATAGACGGGGTTGCGGCTGACCACGATGTTCAGCCGCCCCGGCAGAGGCCGGAATTTTTCCGGTAGCGATTCCCAGGTCTTGCGCCCCATGATCACAGGCTTGCCGCGTGTCGTTTCGCGGAAGTGGCGCATGTCGTCCGGCAGATGCCAGAGCAACTGGTTGTCTTTGCCGATGACCCGGTTGCGGGCAACGGCAGCAATTAGCGATAACATATTTAGAAATGGACTGTTAACCACAACGGGCACAACGAAAAAAGCCAATCAGGTTCCGGCAAATCGCTTGATCCCCGATTCTTCGCATTTTGCATTTCGTCGTGCCCGTTGTGTTCGTTGTGGTTAAGTTCAAACTTCAAATCAAACCGCAACTGGAGCCGCGATGTGCGGGTGCGGGTCGTAACCTTCCAGCGTGAAGTCTTCGAAGCGGAACGCGAAGATGTCGGTGACGTCCGGGTTGATGCGCATGGTTGGAAGTGGGCGCGGTTCGCGTGCAAGTTGCAGCTGCACCTGGTCGAAATGGTTCGAGTACAGATGCGCGTCGCCGAACGTATGCACGAAGTCGCCGGGTCGATAGCCGCACACCTGCGCCAGCATCATCGTGAGCAGGGCGTAAGAGGCGATGTTGAACGGCACGCCGAGGAAAATGTCGGCGCTGCGCTGGTAGAGCTGGCAGGAAAGCTTCGGCCGCGGGTCGGCGTCGTTGACGTCCGCAGGGGCTACATAGAGCTGGAAGAAGGTGTGGCACGGCGGCAGGGCCATGCGGTCGACGTCGGAGGGGTTCCATGCCGTAACGATGTGCCGGCGGGAATCGGGGTTCTTCTTCAGTCCTTCGACCAGTTGTGCGATCTGGTCGATTTCGCGCCCGTCAGGTGTTTTCCAGTGCCGCCACTGGTGGCCGTAAACCGGGCCGAGGTCGCCGCTGGCATCGGCCCATTCGTCCCAGATGCGCACCCCGTTTTCCTTCAGGTAGCGGATGTTGGTGTCGCCCTGCAGGAACCACAGCAGTTCGTGGATGATCGAGCGCAGATGCAGCTTTTTCGTGGTCAACAAGGGAAAGCCGGCCGCCAGATCGAAACGCATCTGCCAGCCAAACACCGAGCGTGTGCCGGTGCCGGTGCGGTCGGATTTGGGTGTGCCATGCTCGAACACATGGCGCATCAGGTCAAGGTAGGCTTTCATGGGATTTGGGATGACTGACGGGATCGAGCGGACATTGTAATGGATTGCCGGCATTGATTGCGGGCCTCCGCCGGTTTGCAGCTTTCGTTATTCCATTTATACTTCTGGGATACTTGATTTTCCTTCTGTCGTTCATGATGGCCGGCAGCTCAATCCGGCGGAACGGGCTTGCATGATCCTGAATCTCTTTTCGTCGCGTCCCGATCATCCCCTTGGCGATGCCATGGAGTTCAAGCGGGTGCTGGCTGACCTGCCGCTGGATTCCTTCAAGGCGGTCGATGAGATTTACGGGTGGTTTGAATCGTTGCGTCTGGCAGACGACTTCCGCCTGGATCAACTGTTCGAGGTGGTCGGCCGGCTGGATGAGGCAGCACAGCAGCATTTGCGCCGGCTCAGCCGCGACTATTTGCAGACCCCCCGGTTGTCGAAAAACGACGAACGCCGTCTATGGACGATTTGCTTCAATTACTGGGGCGAAGTTTCAGGCCTTTATGCCCGCTGCGTGGAGCGTTACCGGCAGCATCCCAAGGACAAAGGGAATGAATCGTTCAAGAACGTGTTGCCTCTGGCCACGACCCGCCTGCTGGCGGCGCGCTCCAACCAGATCAAGTGGATCGAATTCCGCTACGGTGCGGTAGGCGAAGATCTCTGGCTTGGCCTTGGGCGGCCATACCTCGCGGCCGAGGCCGATGGTTTTGCCCAGAAATCCGTACAGATCTATCCTGCCGTTCCGGGAATGACCAGCGTGGCACAGCAATACCTGCAGGTACTGTTGCGCAGTGCTTCGTCGACCGATGCCTTGCTGCCGCTGGAAATCGAACTGACGGATAAATTGATCACCCATTTCCTGCCGGGTTTTGTCTTTTCGCGGGAGTGCCTGCCAGGGAGCGTTTATTGGACGGACGCCGCCACGGGCGGTCCGCCGAAACGCCTGGCCTTGCCGCCGGGGCATCCTTCTCCTTCGCTGCGTTTCTTTCAGCCCGGAACCGTGCCCAAGGCGCTGGAAGAATTGATGCGGACGGTGGAGCGGGGGGCGGTGCCGTCGGATATCAATCTGGGCGGTGATTACCCGGCGGCCGTGCTGCTCAAGGTCTTGAGGCATCTGTCTCTTTACTGGGCGGCCATTCCGCCGCAGCGTGAACATGCCCGGCACGCCGTCAAAACGCGGATTTCGGTACTGCAGGGGTTCGACGACTGTCTGGCTGTCTTTGCGGGAAACGTGGCGCGGCTCGGTATCGAGCGTTCAGCGGAGAGCTGGGTTGTCGAGAACGTCAGCTTGGGCGGGTTCCGGGCCGGTGTCGACGAAATCGGCGAATGGCTGAAGATCGGTGTCCTGCTGTGCATCCAGCCGGAGGGGGGCGACAACTGGGTCCTGGGCAGGGTCAGGCGTTGCAGCATCGGGGAGGATGCGCGTGCCAGTGTCGGCATCCAGACGCTTTCGAAAAACGCATTGAGCCTCGAATTGCATCCGCGAACCTCCGGGTTCTCGGCCAGCGATGCCATCCCCGGCATCTGGTTGCGCGATGAAGCGGCGCCAGGGGAGGCCCGTCTGGTTTTGCCGCGGGCAAGCTTCGACGTGCGCGAAAGCCTGGAGTTTGTTCAGGGAACGCGCAGAACCCTCCTGACTCCGGTGGAACTCGAGGAGATCGGGAGCAATTTCGAAATCGGGCGTTATCGCGAACAGGCGCTTGATTAAGCGTTACTTCCCGTGTCCTGATCCTGGTCGGCTTCCTTGAGCAGCTGAAAGATGGCCCGGAAATTCCTCGGCGGTTTGTTCAGTTCGTGTTCCTTGATGGCTGCGCGGCGCAGCGAGCGCAGGTGCTGCAGGTCGATGGCCGGGTAAAGCGCGGCGATCTCCTGGATCTTTTTTTCATCTTCCAGCAATTCGCTGCGCAGGCGTTCCAGCCGGTGCAGCCGCGCCGTTTCGCTGGCCGATTCACCGCGCGCATCGGCCAGCGCCGCGCGCAGCGGTTCGATCTCCGCGCTGCGCATGAGGCGGCCGATGTACTGCATCTGACGGCGTTTGGCTTCGTCGAGCCGCGTCATGCGCTGTGCCGCCGCAATGGCTTCACGCAGATCGTCGGGCAGGTCGATTTTCTTCAGCCGGTCGGCCGGCAGGCCAACCAGCGCTTCGCCCAGCGATTGCAGCTCTTCCATCGCCTGCTTGCGCTGTGTCTTGGACGGTAAGGCCCGGTCGTCTTGGTTGCTGTCCATCGATTTTTTCTTCCTGCGATGCTTTTCCTCCGGGCGATCCGGGGAAGGTGAGTGGGCTTTGGGGCTGCTATGATAGCGTTTTTGTCATCCGTGCCGTTATCCATGCCACGCAAAACCGTTCCGTTCAGTTCCGGGTCGAGATTCAGTCATTCGCTCGATACGCTTCAGTCCTTTGCCCAGGATGTGCTGGATCACGCCCGTAAATCGGGCGCCAGCGATTGCGAGGTCGACGTTTCCGAAGGCTTCGGGCAGTCTGTCGGCGTGCGCTGCGGTGAAGTCGAGACCATCGAATACAACCGTGACAAGGGCATCGGCGTCACGGTTTATCTCGGACAGCGCAAGGGACATGCGAGCACCTCTGATTTTTCGGCGGCGGCACTGCGCGAAACCGTTTCGGCAGCGCTGAATATTGCCCGTTTCACCGCCGAGGATTCCTGTGCGGGCCTGCCCGATGCGGCTTTGCTGGCGTCGCGCGAGCAGGGTTTTGCCGAGCTGGATTTGTACCATCCCTGGAAGCTTTCGGTCGACGGCGCGGTCGACCTGGCGCGTCGTTGCGAGCAGGCGGCATTTGCTGTCAGCCCGCTGGTGACCAATTCCGAAGGCGCTTCGGTTTCGATCCAGGAGGGGCAGTTCATTTCCGCCAATAGCCTCGGTTTCATGGGGGGATACCCGACCTCGCGGCACTATCTGTCCTGTTCCGTCATTGCGGGGAAGGATGATGGCATGCAGCGGGATGACTGGTATTCGACCTCGCGCGATCCGCAGCAGATTGCCCCGGCCGAAGCCATCGGCGATTATGCGGCGCGCCGGGCCCTGTCTCGGCTCGGTTCGCGCAAGATCAAGACCTGCAAAGTGCCGGTCCTGTTCGAGGCGCCGCTGGCCGCTTCCCTGATTGGCAATTTTGTGCATGCCGCCAGCGGCGGCAGCCTGTATCGCAAGACGTCATTTCTGCTGGATTGCCTCGGCCGGCGCATTTTCCCGAAGGCGCTGAATATCAGCGAACGGCCGCATCTTCCCGGCGCGCTGGCGAGCAGCAGGTTCGACAACGATGGCGTGGCCACGCGCGACCGCGAACTTGTGGTGGGCGGGGTATTGCAGGGCTATTTCCTGAGCGCGTATACCGCGCGCAAGCTGGGCATGCAGCCGACCGGCAACGCCGGAGGCTGCCATAACCTGATCGTGCATCCCGGCCGTCACGATTTGCGCGGTCTGCTCAAGAAGATGGGGCGCGGCCTGCTTGTTACGGAACTGCTTGGGCAGGGAGTCAATTACGTTACCGGGGATTATTCGCGTGGAGCGGCGGGTTATTGGGTCGAAGGCGGGGAAATCCAGCATCCCGTCGAAGAGATCACGATCGCCGGCAACCTGCGCGACATGTTCCTGAACATCGCTGAAGTCGGTAACGACGTTCTGGTCCGCGGCTCGAAGCAGGTCGGCTCGATCCTGGTGTCGGAAATGAAGGTCGCCGGAGGCTAGTTTCCGGCGCGGCTTGTCGACGTCAGCAAGGTCAGTAGGCTTCGAATCTGACGCTGCCTCGCCGTTCGCCCTTGAAAGGGCGGCCGAAGAACAGCAGGCCCTTGCCTTTCAGCGTGACGCTATTGCTCTTGACCAGGAATTCCGTGCCGTCGTCGCAAACCACGGTGGTGCCGTTGGTGCTCAGGTCGGTCAGCACGATTCCCGCAGGCGTACGTTCAATCCGGCAATGGTTGCGGGAAACATGAATATCGGTCAACGCCAGGTCGTTCAACGGATCGCGGCCGATGGTCGCAACCGGGGTGCTTTCCGATACTTCCAGGGTTTTCAGACCGAAATGCAGATACAGGTACGGAGTAACGGGAAGCGAGTGCATGGTGGTCGGCCAGAACGATTCGCCGCCGTATGCGCCTGAGGGTATTTCCCGCCGCCAGTCGATGATGAAAGCCCGCTCTTCCGGGTTGGCGTCTTCAAGAGGGCGTGCCAGTTTGCGCAACTCGGGACTGAGCGCGTCAAACATGGCCTGTGAAACGAGGATGCCATCCTGGATGCGCGCCAGCTGTGCGGCGCGTTCACGCGTGTCGTTGGCCTCGTCCTTCAATCGTTGCTTGACGATACCCTGGTGAATGCCGATGCTCAGGACCAGTTTTTTCCGCGATACCTGGGGCAGGACGGAACACCGATGCTGCATCTCGCAGGCGCCGAGCAAGGCGGCGTCAGCGGATTCGAAGGTGACCAGCATGCCGTTGCTGAAGCGCAGGCCGATCTGTCCGCGGTAAGCGGAAGACACCCGCTCCAGTCGGTTCAGCCGGCGTTCGATAGGATGGCCTGCCTGGGCGTCGTCGAATTCTTCCTCTTCGGAATCGGCTCGTCCGACCTGGGCATGGAGAAAAAACTTGCTACGAGATTTGAACATGGCAAGAACAAGAGGCGCGTGTTCTTCGGGTTTCTTGTAATCAGTCCGAATGGTAGCAGCAATCGCATGATTTGCATGTGACATTTGCGCCGGCTGGGGCGGGTTTTTTCCTTCAGGTTCTGGCGCGGCGAGCGGCTTGGCGGATGCGGTGCGTTCAGTCATTGGAATAGAGCCTTCCTTGCCAGGTTTTGCGTGCAAGCAGGCAGGCATCAAGCATGCCCGGGAATTTCGCGAGACGGATCCCCCAGTCGGGCGATACCCGCTGTTCAGGAGGTACCTCGCTGCCCAGCCGCTGAATCTTGAAGTGGGGCGGAAGGTGTTCCAGGACGTCGGCTACGGCATCCAGGTAAGCCTCCGGTCCAAGCAACGGTACCTTCGCCGGGTCGGCCCGGTACTGGTTGGCCAGGCGTGTGCCACGCACGATCTGGAGTTGGTGGAACTTGAGCGCGTCGAGGGGTAGCCGGGCCAGGGTTTTTGCTCCGGCGATGAGGCTTTCCGGGGTTTCGCGCGGCAGTCCGAGCAAAAGATGGCCGGTGATGAACAGACCGCGCAGAGCGGCCCTCCGGATGGCATCCTGCGTGCAGGCAAAGTCATGTCCGCGCAGACATTCGCGCAGCACTTCGTCGTTGCACGACTCAATGCCGATTTCCAGTTCCACGAGGGTTGTTTTCGAGAGTTCGGCCAGATATTCGAGCGTTTCTTCGGGCAGGCAGTCCGGACGCGTGCCGATCACCAGCCCGGAGATGTCCGGATGCGCCAGTGCGGTTTCGTAGAGTTTCTTGAGACGGTCCAATTCCCCGTAGGTGTTCGAGTAGCTCTGGAAATAGGCGAGAAAGCGTCGGGTTTCCGGGTAGCGCCGGCGCATGAAAGCCACGCCGGTATCGATCTGGGTACGGATGTCGCGTTGTTCGCGCAAGTAGCTGGGGGTAAAGCCTTCGTTGTTGCAGAACGTGCAGCCGCCCACGCCGAGTTTTCCGTCCCGGTTCGGGCAGGTGAATCCCGCATCGATGGAAACCTTTTGCAGACGTCCGCCGTGCTCGCGCTT
Source organism: uncultured Propionivibrio sp. (assembly GCA_964563685.1). Taxonomy (GTDB): domain Bacteria; phylum Pseudomonadota; class Gammaproteobacteria; order Burkholderiales; family Rhodocyclaceae; genus Propionivibrio. The sequence continues at coordinate 100,344 of CAZLXL010000008.1, read as the reverse complement.
CACCCAGTCGTTGTAGGCGTAATAGCGGCGTCCGTTGAAAAGGGCAAGAGGATCGGGTGCGTGGTTCATCGGTACGTGGTTCGTAAGCGTTGATTGCCGGCGGTGTTTTCGGCCGGGGTGGATTATCCCCCAACTCGGTCTGCGTTGAGCCGCAGGTTAATTCGTCCCGTAACAGCACTCAGACCTGCTGCCGGATCAGGAAGTTTCCCGGTACATGAAATCGCGGGTGAGCGGCAGCCGGTCGAGGCGCGGATGTTCCGCCTTGACGGCCAGGACCTGATGGATTGCGGTCCAGGCATGGTCGAAGGAATACGCGCAGCCGGCCAGGTACATCCGCCAGATGCGATAACGGGTTTCACCGACCAGGGCGCGGATGCGCTCGGCGGCGGCTTCGTAGCGTTGCGCCCAGTGCGTGAGGGTCAGAGCGTAGTGGCGACGCAGATTTTCGATGTCCGTGACTTCCAGTCCGGCAGCGCTCATCTCCCGGACGGCGAGGCTGATATGCGGCAATTCGCCGTGCGGGAAAACATAACGCTGGATGAAGGTGCCGCCTCCCCAGGGAACGCTGCCGGAATCCGGGTCCGTCGAGGTGATGCCGTGATTGAGCATGATGCCGTCGTCCGTCATCAGATCGCGCAGCTTGGCGAAATAGCCGCGCAAATTTTTCAGGCCCACATGTTCGAACATGCCGATGCTGGTGATGCGCTCGAACTGGCCGCTCATGTCGCGGTAGTCGGTGAGCAGAACCTGGCAGCGGTCTGCCAGCCCGGCGGCGGCGATGCGCTCCTGCGCCAGCTCGTACTGATGGCGCGAGAGTGTGATTCCGGTTGCGCGGGCACCGTATTTTTCGGCGGCGCGCAGGATCAGCGCGCCCCAGCCGCAGCCTATATCCAGCAGCCGTTGGCCGGGTTGCAGCCGGATCTTGCGCAGCACGTGGTCGATTTTCTGGATTTGCGCCAGTTCCAGGCTGTCGCTACGGTCCTTGAAATAGGCACAGGAGTAGACCATGTGGGTGTCCAGCCAGGTCCGGTAGAAGTCGTTGGAAACGTCATAGTGGTAGGCAATGGCCTCGGCATCCAGTTGGCGTGTGTGCCGCACGCTGCGTACGATGCGTCCGAAGCGGCCGACCGGTTTTACCGCATGTCGGGCCAGCTGGGCGGCTACTTCGAATACCTGATCGAGATCGCCCTCGACATCAAGCAACCCTTCGACATAGGCCGAGCCGAGCGCATCCAGGCTGGGTCTCAGCAAATGCCGCAACCCCGCCGGTGAATTGACGCGAATGGTTACGCTGAAACGTTCGCACAGGTCGTAATGCCGGCCATCCCACAACGCAATACGTACGGGAATGTTGTGCAGGCTCAGTCGGCCGGTGATTTTTTCCAAGCGCTTTTGCCAGAACATCGGAAGTTACTCCTGATTTGAACGGTGGCCTGGCCGCGGTGCGCGATCCGGTTTCGAAGTTTGCCGGGCGGATTGAACCGGATTGCCGCGGATGACGCTACACATGCGAATCGTGAAATTTTCCTGCTCTTGTTCGCTGACTGGAAGTTTCATGAATTTGTTCCTTGAATTCATGAGGCACACGTTTAAAAGTTATAGACAAAGGCCATGCATAATTGAAGTGGTGCGTTATGCGATGCCCCGGATCTCGATGTTATGATCTTCGTATTCGAAACCTGGTTGCGTTTTTTACGATAAGCCTCAGGGGAAGGGTCATGACAGGCAGGTCGGTTAATGCGGATTTTTATGCCGGATGGGTGCTCAGATCCATCGTGTCGCTGCTGGTGGCCGGGCTGGCCGGCGGGAGTGCGCTGGCAGCCAATGATGAATGGAATTATGTGGTGCGCCGGGGCGATACGCTGATCGGCGTCGCCGAAAATTACCTGGTTGATCCACAGGCCTGGCCGATTGTTCAGAAACGTAATCGGATTGCCGATCCGCGCAGGATTCCGGTGGGCACGCGCCTGCATATTCCTGCCAGGTTGTTGCGCACGGAAGCTGTGGAAGCCAGTGTCTTGCTGGTCAACGGGCAGGTGATTCTCGCTTCGTCCAGTGGAACGGAAAAATCGCTGGTCGCGGGGGATGTCCTGCAGGCGGGAGACCGGGTTCGGGTCGCCAGTGGCAGCAATCTCAGTCTGCGTTTTCCCGATGGGTCGCGGGTACTCGTGCTGGAAAACAGCAAATTTACTTTGAGCCGTGCAGTGCGCGTTGGCCAGAGCAGCCTGCACCGGATTCTGATCGATCTGCACGAAGGACAGATGGAGTCGAATGTCGTGCCTTCACCCGATGGTACGCAGCAGTACGAGATCAAGACTCCGGCGCTGCGGATGTCGGTGCGCGGAACCCATTTCCGCGCATCCGCCGATTCACGCAGCGCTCAGTCACGCAGCGAAGTGCTGAGCGGCCGGGTCGGGGTCAGCGGTGGCCGCAAGGTGATTATGCTCGGCGCCGGTTTCGGTGCTTCCGCGGTGCCGGGCAAGCCTCCTGTGGCGCCTTCGCGGCTGCTTGCCGCTCCTGAACTCACGGCCTTGCCGGCGCTCCATGAACGTGTTCCGCTGCGTTTTTCCTGGAATCCGCTGCCGGATTCCCGGGGTTACCGGGCTCAGGTTCTCGACAGTTCGGACAACCTGATGCTGGACGGCGTGTTCCAGGACAGCGCCGCGCGCTGGTCCGATCTGCCCGACGGCGGTTATACCCTGCGTGTCCGCGGCATCGGCAATGACCGCCTGGAGGGCGTCGATGCGCTGCATGCCTTCACCCTCAACGCCCGTCCCGAACCGCCTTTTTCCAGTGCGCCTACAGGCAAGGCGTATGGGGAATCGACGCAGTTCTCCTGGACGCAAACGACCGGCAGCGATTCCTATCATTTTCAACTGGCGAGCGATGAAGCGTTTACCCGCCTGCTGACCGACGAGCCGGTGCTGACCGCTAGCCGTATCGTTTTGCCGCTCGCTCCGGGCCGCTACTACTGGCGCGTGGCCAGCATCGAGGGGACCGATCATGGCCCGTTCGGCGACGCCGTGGCCTTCGAACAACGCCCGGTGCCGCCCAGTCCGCAAGCCGAAGCGCCGGAAATCAGCGAGGACCGGCTGCGCTTCAGTTGGCGCGCCGGCGAACCGGGGCAACACTACCTGCTGCAGCTGTCCGCCAAGCCGGATTTCAGTGAACTGCTGCTCGAGCAGTCGACGGATAAATCGGAGATCACGGTGCCGCGCCCCGAGGCCGGGGATTACTTCATGCGCGTGAAAGCGATCGAGGCCGACGGTTTTGCCGGGCCCTTCGGTGCGACGCAGAAATTTACTGTTCCCGGAACTTCTGTCTGGTGGCTTCTGTTACTACTTCTGCCGGCAGCACTTTGATCGCGCGCTGCTTGCTCTTCATGCGACCCGCGCTAATTGTCGCCGGGGCGCTGCTGCTGACCGCTGCGCTGTCGCTGTCTCCGTTCTTTCAGAGAGTCGAGCTCTGGTTGGGAGACCTGCAGCAAGGATTGGTTGCACGCGAGATGCCCTTTGCACAGACGCTGGTTGTCGATATCGATGAGGAATCGCTGCGGCGTTTGGAGCCTTATCTTGGCGTCTGGCCCTACAAGCGCGATGTGTATGCCCTGGTGCGCGACTATCTCGACGAGCTGGGAGCGCGTGCCGTCTGCTTCGACGTGCTCATGAGCGAACGTCGACAAGGCGATGCGCAACTTTCCCGGGCGATCGAACGCAATCCGCATACGGTGATTGCCGCGCTTGCTTCACGCTCTGCGCAGCCGCTCGATGCGGCTCGACGTGAACGCCTTGATCGCCTTTCATGGCAGGTCCCGGACACGCTTCCGGTGGAGGCGTGGGCGGATTTCAATCTTCCGGTGGTGCCGGATGCATCAAGTCGCGCGGGGCGCGTTGGTATTGCATCCCTGTGGCCGGATGCGGATGGCACGGTGCGCAGGATTCCACTGTTCCACCGCGCACAGGCCGCCACTTTGCCGACGCTGGCACTGGCGGCAATGGATCTGGACGATTCCCGTCCGGCGGCAGGGTATGACAGCGATCGCCTTGAGGTGCGTTGGGCAGGGCATGCCTGGCCAATCGATGAGGACGGGCGGGTATCGCTCAGTTTTCCTCGCGACCTCCGATCACTCAAATCGATTCCCTTCCACGAACTCGCGCTGGCCGCACTGGGAGCTTCTCAAGCGCCGGAAGCAGGCGGCTGGATCAAGGGGCGGCTGGTGATTGTCGGAAGCACGGCCCTGCAGGCCGACGCGGTGAATACTCCGCGCGGATTGATGCCGGGCGCCTATCTGCTGGCCGTGACGCACGAGAATCTGTTGCATGACCTGTTGCTGAAGCCGTCCGGGCCGCTGTCGACGGCATTGTTGCTGACGGCTGTCCTGGCCGTGCCTGTCGGATTCTGTTTTCGTCGCCGAACGACCCCGTTGGGCGTGGGGCTCCAATTCCTGGTTGCCTGCGTCCTGGCGTGGTCCGTCAATCTCTGGCTGATTCACGCCTGGCAGCAAAAGAGTCCGTTGCTGGCCGCGCTGACTGCGCTGCTGTTGCTCAGCAGCGCTCAACTGGTCGTGTTTGTCATTGCCGAACGCCGCCGCCGCCGGCAGGCGGAGGAACAAATGCGCATCGCGATGTCGGTTTTCAATGCGAGCAGGGAAGGTATTTTTGTTAGCGACCCCGAAGACCGGATCGTTTCGGTCAATCCGGCGTTTACCGGAATCACCGGATTTTCGGCAGAAGAAGTTGTCGGAAGCAGCCCGCGACGCCTTTACTCGGGGCTCATCGATGAGGAATTTTTTCAGTCGATCCGGAAAATCCTCCAGCAGCAGGGGTATTGGCGGGGTGAAGTCTGGAGTCGTCGCAAGAACGGTGAGGCTTTTCCGCAATGGTTGTCGGTCAATGAGATTCACGGGAAAGATGGATCGGTGGTCAAGCGGATTGCCATTTTTTCGGATCTTTCCAGGGACCGCGCGGCCGAAGAGCGGATTACCTTTCTGTCCTATTTCGATCCGCTGACCTCCCTGCCGAATCGTGCGTTGCTCAGGGATCGCGTGAATGTTGCCCTGGCCTCCGCCGCTCGGGCGCAAACGAAAGTCGCCCTGATGCTGATCGATCTCGATCGTTTCAAGAACATTGTCGACTCCCTCGGATACGCTATTGGTGACCAGGTGTTGTTGCAGATGGCCGGGCGTTTGCAGGCGTTGCTGGCCGAAGGAGACACGGCATCGCGCCAGGGCGGGGACGAGTTCATGCTGTTGCTTCCCGGCGACGATGCGGAATCCGCTGCGCACCTTGCCGAACGTATCCTCGAGACGATTCTCCGGCCATTTGTCATCGACGGCCACGAACTTGTCCTGACTGTCAGTATCGGGATCGCCGAATATCCCGAAAACGGAACCGACTACGATACCTTGTTGCGTAGCGCCGATTCCGCGCTGCATCGGGCCAAGCAGGCAGGGGGTGGCAATTTCCAGTTTTTCACGGCGTCCATGCACCAGCATGCGCAGGAGCTGATGCTCCTCGAAAACAGCCTGCGTCATGCCGTCGAGCGCAATGAACTGATTCTCCACTACCAGCCCAAGGTCGAAGCCTCCAGCGGGCGTCTGGTCGGGCTGGAGGCGCTGGTGCGTTGGATGCATCCGGTGCGCGGCCTGATTCCGCCCGGTCAGTTCATTCCTGTTGCCGAAGAAAGCGGGATCATCCGTGAGATCGGCGCCTGGGTGCTGCAGGAGTCGTTGCGGCAGATGCGCGCGTGGATCAACTCAGGCCTGACGCCTGTGCCGGTGGCCGTCAATCTGTCGCTGGCCCAGTTCAAGCAGCCCAATCTTTATGAACGACTGGCAAAGTCATTGCAGACCCATGGTGTCGGGCCTGAACTGCTCGAACTGGAACTGACAGAAAGCGTGGCCATGGAGAGCATCGCGTTCGCTTTTTCCAGCATTGAGCAAATAAAACTGCTTGGGGTTGGCCTGTCGATCGACGATTTCGGCACCGGCTATTCATCGCTCTCCTACCTCAAGCGCTTTGCCGTGGATAAAATCAAGATTGATCATTCCTTTGTCCGCAATGTGTCGGAGGACAGCGACGATGCGTCGATTGTGCGTGCCATCATCAGTCTGGCGCATAACCTTGGGTTCAAGGTGGTTGCGGAAGGGGTTGAGACGGAGGCGCAACTGAACTTCATGCGCCAGTACGGTTGTGACGAGATTCAGGGGTTCTATTTCAGCCGTCCGCTTCCTGCTGCGGAAATTGTGGATGTCCTGCGGCGCGGAAAGCTGGATCCGGCTGTTGGGGCGTTTGCGGCATCGCAAGGCGGCATTACTTGAATATTCCTGAAACGAATAAGTAAATAAAAAAACAGACTTTGTGGTTCTATAAGGCTTCGTTATAGTTCAGTCGTCCAACTGAGCTTGAAGGAGCCAAAATGTCCCGCCTGATTCGTTGTGTGTTGCTTTCCACGCTGACCGCGCTGGCGCTGCCCGCTTTCGCCCAAAGCAGTCTGCTCAACGTTTCCTATGACGTTGCCCGTGATTTCTACAAGGACTACAACCCGCTGTTCCAGAAATACTGGCAAGCCAAGACCGGCGAGCAACTCGAACTCAAACAGTCGCATGCCGGATCGAGCAAGCAGGTGCGTGCCGTGGCCGACGGGCTGGAAGCCGATGTGGTCACGATGAATCAGGCTTCCGACGTCGATTTCCTGGCTGAAAAAGGACTGGTGGCCAAGGATTACGCCAGGAAATTCCCGACCAATGCCTCGCCCTACACCTCGACGATGGTCTTCATCGTGCGCAAGGGCAATCCGAAGGGGCTGAAGGACTGGTCGGATCTGGTCAAGCCCGGCGTGCAGGTGATCCTGCCGCATCCGAAGAATACCGGCAACGGGCGTTACTCCTACCTGGCCGCTTGGGGCTACGCGCTCAAGCAGCCCGGCGGCAATGACAAGACGGCGCAGGAATTCGTCGGCAAGCTGCTGAAGAACGCGCCGCTGTTCGCTTCGGGCGGACGCGATGCGACCACGACCTTCATGCAGCGCAAGATCGGCGACGTGCTGGTGTCGTTCGAAAGCGAGGCCGAGCTGATCGCCAAGGAATTCGGCAAGGGCGAATTCGACGTGGTCTATCCTTCGTTGTCGATCCTCACCGAATTCCCGGTGGCCATCGTCGAAAAGACGGTCGACAAGAAGGGAACGCGCAAGCAGGCGCAGGCCTACCTTGAATACCTGTGGTCGAAGGAAGGGCAGGAAAACGCAGCGCAAAATTATCTGCGTCCGCGTGATGCCGAGGTACTGAAGAAGTACGCAGCCCAGTTCCCGGCGATCAAGACCTTCTCCGTCGATGATGTGTTCGGCGGCTGGGTCAAGGCTTTCCCGGCGCACTTCAAGGACGGCGGCACGTTCGATCAGATTTATCAGAGCAAATGATGTTTAACCACAACGAACACAACGGGCACAATGAAAAGCAAGAAAATCACCCATGACCCCGGATACTCAGCCCGTCACTCCTGATTTCGCCGGAGTGACGAATCGAAGGGGTTTGACCTTGTATTTCGTTGTGCCCGTTGTGTTCGTTGTGGTAAATCGAATTTCATAACAAAGGTTTCTGACCAATGAAACGCGTGCTTCCCGGCTTTGGCCTGTCTCTGGGCTTTACGCTGGTCTATCTCTCGCTGCTGATCCTGCTGCCGCTCTCCGGGCTGGCCTTCAAGGCCAGTTCGTTGACGCTGGAGCAGTTCTGGAGCATCGCCACCGGGGAGCGGGCGCTGGCGGCGTACCGGGTGACCTTCGGCGCGTCCCTGCTGGCGGCGCTGATCAACGCCGTGTTCGGATTGATCGTGGCCTGGATCCTGGTGCGCTATCCGTTTCCGGGCAAGCGCTTTGTCGATTCGCTGGTTGACCTGCCGTTTGCCTTGCCGACTTCGGTGGCCGGCATCACGCTGGCGACGATCTATGCGGGCAACGGATGGGTCGGACGGCACCTGGAACCGCTGGGGCTGAAGGTGGCGTTCACGCCGCTGGGCATCGTGGTGGCGCTGACCTTCATCAGTCTGCCTTTCGTGGTGCGTACCCTGCAACCGGTGATCGAGGACATCGAGCCGGAGGTCGAGGAGGCCGCCGCTACCCTTGGCGCATCCCGCCTGCAAACCTTCATCCGGGTGCTTCTCCCGGGAATTTTTCCGGCGCTGCTGACCGGGTTTACGCTGGCGTTTTCGCGTGCCATTGGCGAGTACGGATCGGTCATCTTCATTGCCGGCAACATGCCGCTGGTTTCGGAAATCACGCCGCTGCTGATCATTTCCAAGCTGGAACAGTACGACGTGGTCGGGGCAACGGCGCTGGCCTGCGTGATGCTCGCGATTTCCTTCGTCCTGCTGCTGGCGGTCAACGGCCTGCAGTGGTGGGCGGCGAACAGGCATAGCGGAAAGGAAAGGGTCAGCATATGAGCGCGACAACCGTACGCCAGGCCACTGCCGAGCCGCGTTGGCTGCGCTGGGTGCTGACAGCCACCGGATTGGGATTCCTGTTCTTCTTCCTGGCCTTGCCGCTGGTGGCCGTGTTTTCCGAGGCCTTTACCGGCGGCTGGAATGCCTACCGCGAGGCGCTGAGCCATCCGGAAGCCCTGTCGGCCATCGGGCTGACCGTGTTCATCGCCCTCGTCGTGCTGCCGTTCAATATCGCCTTCGGTGTGGCCGCGGCGTGGGCCATCGCCAAGTTCGATTTTCGCGGCAAGAGCCTGCTGATCACGCTGATCGATCTGCCGTTTGCCGTTTCGCCGGTGGTCGTCGGCCTGGTCTTCCTGCTGATCTTTGGCGCGCAGGGCGTGTTCGGACCGTGGCTTTCCGAGCACGACATCAAGATCGTCTTTGCCCTGCCCGGCATGATCATCGTGACCCTGTTCATCACCTTCCCGTTCGTCGCGCGCGAACTGATTCCGCTGATGCAGGCGCAGGGACGCGACGAGGAGGAGGCCGCGGTGTCCCTCGGCGCATCCGGCTGGCAGATGTTCTTCCGCGTCACGCTGCCGAACATCAAGTGGGGCTTGCTCTACGGCGTGATCCTAGCCAATGCGCGCGCGATGGGCGAGTTCGGGGCGGTGTCGGTGGTGTCCGGGCACATCCGTGGCGAAACCAATACGCTGCCCCTGTATGTCGAGATCATCTACAACGAGTACAACGCGATCGGCGCCTTTGCCGCGGCCTCGGTACTGGCGCTGCTGGCGCTGGTGACGCTGGTGGCCAAGACCCTGGTCGAATGGAAGATCCGCCAGGAAACAACCATGCTGGAAGCGGCTTTGCCGCCCGAAAAGACGGAATGAGACCATGAGCATAGAAATCAACGGCGTTGGCAAACGCTTCGGTAATTTTGTCGCGCTCGACAACATCAATCTGCACATTCCGACCGGCGAACTGGTCGCCTTGCTCGGGCCTTCCGGGTGCGGCAAGACCACGCTGCTGCGCATCATCGCCGGCATGGAGTCGGCGGATGCCGGCCACGTCAGCTTTGCCGGCGAGGAGGCAACGCATCTGCATGCCCGCGACCGCAATGTCGGCTTCGTTTTCCAGCATTACGCGCTGTTCCGGCACATGTCGGTGTTCGAGAACGTGGCTTTCGGCCTGCGCGTCAAAGCGAAGCACGAGCGTCCGTCGGATGCGGAAATCCGCCGCCGCGTGCTCGATCTGCTCAAACTGGTCCAGCTCGACTGGCTGGCCGACCGCTACCCGTCGCAGCTTTCCGGCGGCCAGCGTCAGCGCATCGCCCTGGCCCGCGCGCTGGCCGTCGAGCCCAAAGTGCTGCTGCTCGACGAGCCCTTCGGCGCGCTGGATACCAAGGTGCGCAAGGAGCTGCGCCGCTGGCTGCGCCGCCTGCACGACGAGATGCATATTTCCAGCGTGTTCGTGACGCATGACCAGGAAGAGGCGCTGGAGGTGGCTGATCGCGTAGTGGTCATGAACCACGGGAAAATCGAACAGATCGGCACGCCGGACGAAGTCTATTCCAGCCCGGCCTCGCCCTTCGTCTATCAGTTCCTGGGCAACGTCAACGTGTTTCACAGCCGCCTGCACGGGGATTGGGCCCAGGTCGAGCGCGAACCCTCGGAAAAGCCTGCGGATACCGGAAGCAACGAGGCGCTGGCGTTTGTCCGGCCGCACGACATCGACATCGAGCATGTGCCGATGCCGGGTGGCATCGAGGCGACCGTGCAGGATGTGCACGCGATCGGGCCGGTGGTGCGGGTCGAGCTGGCGCATGCCGCGGAGTTGATCGAAGTGGAGCTGACCCGGGAACGTGCCAGCCTGCTGAACCTGAAACGTGGTCAGGTGGTCTGGCTCAAGCCGCGCCAGGTCAAAGTGTTCAACGTGCCGGAAACCGCTCTGGAAGAAGGCGGCTCGGGAATCTGAGCTTCGTGCCGGGATAATGATTGGGGCGGAGGCTTCTCCGCGTCCATCCCCTGTCGCTCCGGATAGTAGTGGTGTGAACGGTCTGCGGGTTGCGCATTCAGCGCGAATCGTTTACTTTTTGCCTGAAGTCTAGCTTTGGGCGATCGGAAAACGACCCTCGTTTCCATCGCTCTCACTTGTTTTCCCCGTCGCCAGTTATCGGGCTTTGCGCCCTGTCTGCGCCGGCGACTCCGGTTGTTACAGGAAAACCAAACTACAGCGGGACACCGGCTCGTACGTACCGTACGCATCGTACTCGAGGCCCTGTGTCCCGAAACCGGAAGAAGGAGGCCTCAATCATGAGCAGGCGCCCATTGCGCATTGGCCTGTCGGCCAGGATTTATCACCCCCAGGCCGGGGCGACCGGGCTGCAGTCGAAATCGTTGCAGTACCTTGAGCAATCTGTTGCCCACTGGGTCATGTCGCGTGACGTGATGGTTTTCATGATCCCTTCGGTCAGCGGCGACGGCATGGTGCACCGCAGCAGCATCCGTCTGAGCGATTATCCCCAGTACCTGGACGGGCTGGTGCTGCAAGGCGGCGCCGATATCAGCCCGCAGTGTTACGGAGAAGAACCATTGCAGCCGGAGTGGGCGGGCGACCGTGTGCGCGATGCTTACGAAATGGAGCTTCTGCATGAATTCATGGAGTCCGGCAAGGCGGTGCTCGGCATCTGCCGCGGCGCGCAATTGATCAACGTGGCACTCGGCGGCACGCTGCACCAGGACATTGCCATGCAGGTCGAAAATGCCGCAACGCACGTGCATGACGACTATGACCGGCATTCGCATGCGGTCGAATGGAGGGCGGAATCTGGTTTTGCCAGACTGTATCCGGGAGTGACGAGCGGACGGGTGGTGTCCATTCACCATCAGTCGATCAAGGCGTTGGGGCGGGGTCTGAGGGTCGAGGCGACCAGCGCGGAGGATGGTGTGATCGAAGCGGTCCGCCTGGAGGGCAAACCCTTTGTGCTGGGCGTGCAGTGGCACCCCGAATTCCATCCGCCCGGAGCTCCGGATCTGCTCGACTGTACGCCCATTCTCGACGAATTTCTCAATGCCGCACGCGGCCGACGTTGGTAAACGATCCACGGGATTGCGCAAACGATGATTGATTTCATTTTTTCTCCCGTCCGGGAAATCTGGACGGTTTTTCAGGAATACCTGCAATTTCTGCCCCCTTTCCCCGAACGGCTGGATACGCTCGCCCTGCTGAGTATCTTGCTGGTGATTGGCTTGCTGGTGGCGGAATGGCTGCGTGGCCACTGGGGCTGGCCGCGCGTGCTCGGCTATGTTGTTGCCGGCACCGTATTCGGCCCGCCGTTGCTGGGCTGGATCAACCATGACACGCTGGTGCAGATCCGTCCGTTGGCCGACGCGGCACACGGACTGCTGTTGCTCGAAGCCGGCAGGCGGCTGGATTTGCGCTGGATGTTGCGCAATCGTGACCTGTTGCGGGGGTGCGCGGGCGATATTGTTCTTTCGTTTCTGGCGATTTATTTCTTTGCCTATGGAGTGGTCGGGCTGTCGGCAGCCTGGGCCGCGGCGACGGCCGCCGTAACCATGGCCTCGGCGCCTGCCGTGGTGCTCTTGATCACAGAGGAATCCCGTGCCCAGGGGCAGGTCACCGAGCGGGTTCTTCTGTATACCTCCCTGAGCTCGGCCGCGTCCTTTGTTGTGTTTGTCGTGGTCCTGGGGGTCGTGCATTCGCAGCAGAGCGAGAACTGGATCAACACCCTGGTGCATCCGTTGTGGGCTGGCGGCGGGGCGTGCCTGATCGGCTGGCTGATCTCGCGGCTGACCCTGGCGATTGCAGGAATGTTGCCCAAGCGTTCGTTGTCCCAAGTTTTTGTCCTGGTGGCCATGGCCTTGCTGGCCGTAGGCCTGGCCCGCATGCTGGCGGTTCCGGTCTTCCTGACCCTGTTCCTGATGGGGGTGATCCTGTCGCTGCGCGACGAGGCGAAAACACTGAGCTATACCAGCTTGCCCGAAGCGCACTGGATGCTGGCGATCATTCTTTTCGTGGTGGTGGGAGCTTCGCTACCGTGGCGCGACTTTACCTGGCTGACCGGCCTGCAGGCCATCGGATTGCTCGGCGTGCGGGCGCTGGCCAAGCTGCTTGCCATGGCCCTGTCCGGCGGCAGTCTGCCACTGAGTAAACGGCTGCTCACCGGCGTTGGCATCCAGCCGCTGTCGGCGACGGCCGTATTCATGGCCTTCGAGATATCCCGTTTGTATCCGGAAATCGGGGCCTCTTCTCTGATCCTGGCCTTCTTTGCCGCAGCGATCATGGACATTGCCGGTCCGGTCCTGTGCCGCTTCGCCCTGAACCGCGCGGGCGAAACGGCCGTGGAAAAAGAAGCACCGGGAGGCGTGCTATGAACAATGCGTTGGAATTCAACCGGAGCGAGCCTTTGACCCTGGGGGTCGAACTCGAACTGCAACTGCTTACCACCCGTGATTATGACCTCACGCGCGGAGCGTCGGACCTGTTGCACTCGATGAACTACGATGGAGCCAATGGCGACATCAAGCTTGAGATCACCGAGAGCATGATCGAGATCAATACCCAGGCGCGTGCTTCGGTGGACGAGATCGCTGCCGACCTGGATGCCTTGCGCGGGACGCTGGTGACTCATTGCGCACGCAACAATATCGCCGTCTGCGGCGGCGGGACGCACCCCTTCCATTCCTGGCCGGACCGTCGCATATCTCCGGGGGAGCGCTACGAGCAGACGTACGAGCGCTATGGCTATCTGGCCAAGCAATTCACCGTCTTCGGTCAGCATATCCATATCGGCTGCGCCTCGGCGGACGATGCCGTCTGGCTGACCCAGGCCCTTGGCCCGTATGTGCCGTATTTCATCGCCTTGTCGGCCTCGTCGCCGTATGTGGACGGCGTGGATACCTATTTTCAGTCGGCACGCCTGAATGCCGTTTCGGCCTTTCCGTTGAGCGGCCAGTGTCCGGACCTGGCGGACTGGGACGATTTTCTCGCGCATTACGCGTTCCTGCGCGACTGTGGCATCGTGGGCAGCATCAAGGACCTGTACTGGGATATCCGCCCCAAGCCTGAATATGGCACCGTGGAAATCCGCGTGTGCGATACGCCGTTGAGCATCGCACATGCCGCCGCCCTGGCGGCCCTGGCCCAGTGCCTGGCCCGCTGGTTGTTGCGCGAGCGGCCTGCCTTTCACGCTGGCCGGGCGCTGCAGGTGGCGCGCTACAACAAGTTTCAGGCCTGCCGCTATGGCTTCGAAGCGCAAATTTCCTGTCCGGAGAAGCGCCGGCAGGATGTCCTGAAAAACACGCTGGAGGATCTGCTGGACATTCTCGTCGTGGAAGCGAAGGCGCTGGGCTGCCAGAAATGGCTGGACATGCTGCGCAAGTTGCTGATGGCCGGATCATCGGGAGCAGAATGGCTGCGCTCCCGCCAGGCGACGCACAAGAATCTGCACGACGTGGTCCGGGATTCCGCCGATCTGTTCCGCGAGACGCGCAACGCAACTTCCTGAAACCACGGGCGGAGCAACGTGTCCGATCGCCTTGCCGATCATCGTCCGGAGGTGCCGGAAGCGGGTGGTATAATCCGTCACCCGCTTCGTCGCGCATCCGGGCCCATTTCTTTTACTTTTCCGACTGCATGGCGCTTTTTACTCTCGGTATAAACCACCGCACGGCGCCCCTCACGTTGCGTGAGCAGGTGGCGTTTCATGCCGAGGAGTTGCGCCAGGCGCTGAACGACCTGACCGGCAGCGGGAGGGTGCTGGAAGCGGCGATCCTGTCGACCTGCAACCGTACCGAGCTTTATTGCCAGGCGGACGATCCTCAGGCCGCAGCGCGCTGGCTCGCGGAATACCGCCGGCTTTCGCTGGACGAGATTGAGTCCTGCCTGTATACCCATCCGGATCGCGATGCCGTACGCCATATATTCCGTGTAGCCTGCGGCCTGGATTCGATGGTGCTTGGCGAGCCGCAGATTCTGGGACAAATGAAGGAGGCGGTGCGCATCGCACGCGAGGCAGGCTCACTGGGCACGACGCTGAACAAATTGTTCCAGCAATCGTTTTCCGTAGCCAAGGATGTGCGTTCGACCACTGCCATCGGTGCCAATATCGTATCCATGGCCGCGGCCTCGGTCCATCTGGCCGAACGCATTTTCGGAAACATCGCCGAACAGCGCGTGCTGTTCATCGGAGCGGGGGAAATGATCGGACTCTGTGCCGCGCATTTTGCCGCGCAAAAGCCGCAACAAATCGTCATCGCCAACCGTACCGTCGACCGCGGGCGCGAGCTGGCCGAACGCTACGGAGCGACGGCCATCCGCCTGGAGGACGTGGCCGAGCGCCTGGCCGAGTTCGATATCGTCGTTTCCTGTACAGCCAGCCAGTTGCCGATCATCGGGCTGGGGCTGGTCGAACGGGCCATCAAGGCGCGCCGCCACCGGCCGGTTTTCATGGTCGACCTGGCGGTGCCGCGCGACGTGGAAGTCGAAGTCGGCGAACTGGACGATGTGTTCCTGTATACCGTCGATGATCTCGCGCAGATCGTCGAATCAGGCCTGGAATCGAGACAGTCGGCCGTGGTCGATGCCGAAGCCATTGTCGATTTGCGCGTCGAGGATTTTCTGCAATGGCTGCATACGCGGGAAAGCGTTCCGCTCATCCGCGCCTTGCGCGACAAAGCGGAACGCATGCGCCGTCACGAGGTGGAGCATGCATTGAAATTGCTGGGCAAGGGCGAGCCGCCGGAAGCGGTGCTGGAGCAATTGTCGCAGCGGCTGACCAACAAATATCTGCACGCGCCGACGCAGGCGCTCAATCAGGCCGAGAACAGGCGCGAGGAGATGCAGAACCTGGTGACCAGGCTGTTCAACCTGTATCGCGAACCACATTGATCGACATCCCATGAAACAAAGCATTCGCGACAAACTGGAAGGCCTTGTCGGCCGTCTTGAAGAACTTGACCGCATCCTGTCGAGCGCCGAGGCGACGCGCGACATGGATCAGTACCGCAAGATGACGCGCGAGCATGCCGAGCTGGGGCCGGTCGTTGCGTTGTACAAGCAGTGGCAGCTGACCGAGGCCGATCTCGCATCGGCGCAGGAAATGATGGCCGATCCGGAGATGAAGGATCTCGCCGAAGAGGAAATGCAGGCGGCCCGGGAGCGCCTGCCGGAAATCGAAATTGAATTGCAGAAACTGCTGCTGCCCCGGGACGCCAACGACGAGCGTAACGTCTTCCTCGAAATCCGTGCCGGCACGGGCGGCGACGAGTCGGCGCTGTTTGCCGGCAACCTGTTCCGCATGTACACCCGTTACGCCGAGCGTCAGCGCTGGCAGGTCGAAGTGGTTTCCGCCAATGAGTCGGAACTGGGAGGCTACAGGGAAGTCATCGCGCGCATCGTCGGCAGCGGGGTTTATTCCAAGCTCAAATTCGAGTCCGGCGGCCACCGGGTGCAGCGCGTTCCCGAAACCGAGGCGCAGGGCCGCATCCACACGTCGGCGTGCACCGTCGCCGTGATGCCCGAGGCTGACGAACTGGAAGACGTGCAGATCAATCCCGCGGATATTCGTATCGACACCTTTCGCGCCTCCGGCGCTGGCGGTCAGCATATCAACAAGACCGACTCGGCCGTGCGCATCGTCCATCTGCCGACCGGCATCGTCGTCGAATGCCAGGACGGGCGTTCGCAGCACAAGAACAAGGCGCAAGCCATGTCGGTGCTCATCGCGCGCATCAAGAATGCCCAGGAGAGCGAGCAGAAC
Source organism: uncultured Propionivibrio sp. (assembly GCA_964563685.1). GTDB lineage: Bacteria > Pseudomonadota > Gammaproteobacteria > Burkholderiales > Rhodocyclaceae > Propionivibrio. The sequence goes on along the minus strand of CAZLXL010000008.1, from coordinate 84,147 downwards.
GCGAAAATCGCCTCTGAACGCAAGAGCCTGATCGGCAGCGGCGACCGCTCGGAACGCATCCGTACTTATAACTTCCCGCAGGGGCGCGTGACCGACCACCGCATCAACCTGACGCTGTACAAGATCGATGCGATCATGGACGGCGACCTCGATGACGTGATCGATGCGCTGTCCACCGAGCATCAGGCCGAACAACTGACGGCGCTGGCCGACGCGGAATGAACCGGGTGTTGCGCATCGGCGACGCCTGGCGGCAGGCTGCCCGGCGGATCGGCCGGCTTGACGCCCGCCTGCTGCTGGAGCATGTCCGCGGCTGCACGCATGCCGAGCTGATTGCGCATCCCGAATTCGAGATGACCGAAGCGCAGGCCGTTCGTTTCGAGGGGCTGGTGTCGCGCCGGACCGCGGGTGAGCCGCTGGCCTACCTTGTCGGCAGCGCCTGGTTCCACGGCCTTGAATTCGCTGTCACGCCGGCTGTGCTGATCCCGCGCCCCGATACCGAGGTGCTCGTCGATCAGGCGGTCGAGCGGGCACAAAGACTCGAACGGCCACGCATCGTCGATCTGGGTACCGGTTCCGGCATTGTGGCCATCCTGCTTGCGGGGCTGTGTCCGCAGGCCAAGGTGAGTGCGGTCGATATTTCCGCTGCCGCGATCGAAGTGGCGCGCACCAATGCCCTGCGGCATGGGGCGAACATCCGTTTTCTCGCCGGCGACTGGTATATGCCGCTGGGAGAGGAGCGCTTCGACCTGATCGTTTCCAATCCTCCCTATGTGGCCGACGGCGATCCGCACCTGCAACAGAACGGACTCCCGTTCGAGCCGCAGTGCGCCTTGACCGATGGCGTTTCCGGCGGGCGAGGGCTGGCCTGCATCGAGCGCATCATTGCAGGCGCCCCGCTCCATCTGCAGCCCGGCGGCTGGTTGTTGATGGAACATGGCTACGATCAGGCGGTCGAAGTACGCAGCTTGTTGCGGGAAACCGGTTTTTGCGAAGTTGCTTCCTGGCGCGACGACGCGGGCATAGAGCGCGTCAGCGGGGGCTGCATGGGTTTGAAGGGCTGAAGCCGATACAACGCGCTACGATCAAATGATTTTTTGGTTTAATGAAAGAGGTATCGAATGAACGTGCAGGAAATCATCAAGGAACAGGTCACGAGCAACCCGGTGGTGCTCTACATGAAGGGTACGCCGCGGGCGCCGATGTGCGGTTTCTCGGCCACGGCGGTGCAGATCCTGCAAGCCTGCAATCTGCCGCTGTTCTTCAGCGTCAATGTGCTGGAAGATCAGGAAATTCGCGACGGCATCAAGATTTATTCTGAATGGCCGACCATTCCACAACTTTACATTCGTGGTGAATTCATCGGCGGCTGCGACATCATGCGCGAAATGCATCAGAGCGGCGAATTGAAGCAGTTGCTCGAGGGAATTGCGGCGCCGGATTGAGTTCGCGGACTGCTGGGCGAGATACCGGCTTTACGGCAGGGGGGTGCTTGTTCAGGAAGCGAAATCATGCGTTATGATTGGACATGCTTACCCCCTTGCTTTCTTTCCCTCTGCTTGCCCTGGTGGTTTTGCTCCTTTCTGCCTGCGCGACGCAACGCGGAGCGGACGGGATGCTGGAAACCCGTTTTTCTCCGCGCTATCTGGTCAAGTCGGATATCGACCGGGTCATCGATGCCAACCGGGCCGAAGTCATGGCCGGGATGCAGCGTTTGGCCGAAAAGCTTTACAAGCGCAATCCCAGGGAGTGGAAAAAATCCGGGCAGCCGAGTCATGAGGCGGCATTGAAACGACTGTTTTCCGGAACGGTCGACTTCCCCGAACTGGCCGGGCGGCGCGAAGGCGCCGCTGCGCTTTTTGCGTTCAGTGCCGATTACCGTGGCGACCGCGTGCTGGCCGTGATGGCCGGACTGATCGGCATGGTCGATGCGGCATTCGAACACAAGTCCGATTTTTATCTGCTGGACGATCTGAACGAGCAAAAGCTCTACAATTGCGCCCGCAATATCGAGATAGCCGTCTGGAAGATGTCTTCAACGAAGACGCTCGAAGGTGAGCCGCTGCTGTTTTCCAATGAGCTGGATGCGCAAAACCCCAATCTGAGTTTCGAGCGTGAGTATGGGCGTGTCGTCGGTCTGCTGGATTTCATGTCCAGGGTGGTGGCCGACAAACACGGGCGAACCGTCTCACGCATCACGCAAAATCTGGCCTCGGCATTTTTCCTGCCGGTCGGAGCCCTTGGAATAAAATGAAATCCATCGTCATCCTTATTTCCGGTCGTGGCAGCAACATGGAAACGCTGCTCGATGCCACCGCCTCCGGAGCATTGCGCATACGTGTGGCTGCGGTGCTTGCCAACCGCCCCGACGCCAGGGGGCTGGAAATTGCCGCAGCGCGCGGTATCCCCACACAGGTTGTCGATCACCGGCAATTTGCAAGCCGGGAAGCGTTCGATGCGGTTATGGCTGAAGTCATCGACAGTTTCTCTCCTGATCTCGTGGTGCTTGCCGGTTTCATGCGCATCCTGAGCGAGGCATTCGTCCGGCGCTACGAAGGACGCCTGATGAATATCCATCCTTCCCTGCTGCCGGCGTTCCCGGGCTTGCATACCCACCAGCGCGCGCTGGAAGAGGGGGTGCGCATTCACGGGTGCACCGTGCATTTCGTGACGCCCTTGCTCGATCGCGGCGCGATCATCGTGCAAGCGGCGGTACCGGTGCTCGATGACGACGATGAACAGGCTCTCGCGGCCCGTGTCCTGGAGCAGGAGCACCGGATTTATCCCCTGGCGGTGGGCTGGTTTGCCGACGGCAAACTGCGCCTGGTTGGCGGACGTGCCGTTCTGGATGCGCCACAGGAATCCGCGGCTGCGCTGATAGCGCCTCGGGTGACGGATCATCCATAGGTGCGGGCCGTATGCCCTTCGCCCTGATCCTCGCCTTTGCCGCTTCGCTGGGTATCCATGCGGCGGCCTTGTTCGGGACGGATATCGAACTGGCCGCAGATCCTGAACCCTTGCCGCCGATTATGGCGGAACTGCAGCCCGCGCCCGCTGCGCAGCCCACTACGGTGGCTGTGCCGGAAAGATTGCCGGCGAAGCCGCCAGGCAAACGCCGCTTTTCTTCTTCCCGAGCCCCCTCTGTTTCTGCAGCTCCGGTGATGAGTTTTCCAGAGTCTGAGCCGGAGCAAGCTTCCTCTGCATGGCCGCTTGCACAGGAAAAAGCTGATGAGCCTGAGGCTCCTGAGTCCAGTGAAGAACTTGCCGTGCCTGCGTCTGGATTGACTCCGGCGGAACCCCGTCTGCCGGCGCGGGGCACAATCCGTTTTCGCGTCGATTACGGCGATGCGGATTTCGAGATTGGAGTTGCACGCCACGCCTGGGAAATCGAGGAAGGGCGGTATCGTTTGCGTTCTGTGGTCGAGACCACGGGGTTGGCCTGGTTGCTACGCTCCGTGTCCATCGATATGGAAAGCCTGGGCGTTTACTCGGAGGCAGGGTTGAAGCCGGATGTCTTCGGGGTTCGGCGCGGTGGGAAAAAAGCGAGGGAACGGGCGCTGTTCGATTGGGATTCCATGAGAATTCGCGTCGCCGACCGGCCGGATCAGGCGCTTGTCGATGGGGCGCAGGATCTGCTTTCGTTCTATTACCAGTTGGGATTCATGGATCTGACTCAGCCCTTCTTGACCCTCCCCGTCGCTACCGGAAAAAAATTCGGAGTGTATCGTCTGGAAAATCTGGGGGATGAAACCATCGAGATTCCTCTGGGTGTTCTGCGTACACGGCATTTCCGCACATCCGGAGAGAATGTGAATACGACCGAACTATGGCTGGCTTATGATTACCGGATGCTGCCGGTTAAAATTCGCCACGTCGACAACAAGGGCGGCATCCTGGTGCAGGTGGCCGCCGAAATTTTATTTGGATCCTGATCAACTATGCGTTTTACCCCCGCCCAGCTTAAACATACCGAAGCGCTGCTGTCTGAATTGCTGCGCTCTACATTTGCCGCCGATTCGGTGGTTTCCCATTATTTCCGGCAACACCGCGAGCTGGGGCACAAGGACAGGGGCTTCATCGCCGAAACAGTCTATGCGGTATTGCGCCACAAGCGTTCCCTGAGCGTGCGCTGCCTCGATGATGTGACGTCCCGGCGCCTGATTCTGTCGACGCTGGCCTGTCTGCAAGGGTTGAACCGGCGCGAGCTGGAGCCGGTGCTGAGTGAAACCGAAGGAAAGTGGCTGGCCCTGGCCAAAGCCGTCAGGCTCGAGGAGCAGCCTCCTGCGGTTCGCCTCGATCTGCCCGACTGGCTTTTCGAAATCCTGGCCAAACAGTTTGAAGCGGATGAACTGGAGAAGCTCGCAGGCAGCCTGAATCAGCCGGCGTCGCTCGATCTGCGGGTGAATTCGCTGAAGGCCGAACGCGATGCCGTACTGGAAAAACTGCGCGCCGATGGCCTGGCTGCCGAGCCTTGCCGCTATTCCCCCCTGGGCATCCGCCTTGCCGACAAGCCTGCGTTGTCGCGGCATCCCCTGTTTCTCGACGGCAGCTTCGAGGTGCAGGACGAAGGCAGTCAGTTGCTCGGTTTTCTGCTGCAGCCTAAACGCGGGGAAATGGCCGCGGATTTTTGTGCGGGCGCCGGTGGGAAAACCTTGCTGCTCGGAGCCATGATGCGTTCGCAGGGGCGGCTCTATGCATTCGATGTTGCGGAAAAGCGCCTGGCCAAGCTGAAACCGCGACTGGCGCGCTCCGGCCTGTCGAATGTGCATCCGGTGCGTATCGATTCGGAGCACGACATCCGCATCAAGCGTCTGGCCGGGAAGCTGGACAGGGTGCTTGTCGACGCGCCGTGTTCGGGGCTGGGGACGCTACGCCGCAATCCTGATCTCAAATGGCGGCAAACTCCAGAAAGCGTGAGCGAACTTACGGCTAAACAGGCCTCGATTCTCGAATCCGCAGCCATCCTGGTGAAAAAGGGCGGCCGGCTGGTTTACGCCACCTGCAGCCTGCTCGATGCGGAGAACGAAGCGATAGTGTCAGCCTTTCAAAGGGCACACCCGGAATTCGTCACGTTGCCGGCATCCGAGGTGCTGGGCCGGCAGGGAATCGAAATGGAGGCAGGTGAGCGTTTGCGTTTGCTGCCGCACCGTCACGGAACGGACGGGTTTTTCGCGGCGGTGATGGAGCGGCAATAAACGCGACTCCGCGATGAGCAAAAAAAATCCCATGCCGGTGTGGCACGGGATTAAAAGTCCCATCATTGGCGATGGGTCAGGGAGGGTCAAACATTGTCAGCGGGGGACGCTGAAGCAATGATTGCATTCTAGGGAGTTGCCGACGGCATGTCTGTTGCTCTTGTGCGGCAATTGCGTGACGGTGTGTAACAGCTGTAACAGAGGGGTTAGTTCTGCTGTCTGTTTCCCGATTTTTGCTTCCAGCAACGCACGGCAAACCAGACCAGTGTGCAGGGAATGGCAATCATCAGGGATTTGATGACGTCAAGCCGACCTTCGCTCAACAAGTCCCAGGCCAGAACTCCGACAAAAATGCCGACGCCTTCCGCAAGCGGGAATTTCGTGGTGAGGTGACGTGTAGAGTTCAAGTTTTTGTATTTCTCGAAAACGCCTCAGTGCAACAGGCAAGTGGCGGAAGAAATGCAATGTCTGGGAAACCGGGAGCGGGTGTCAGATGCTCGGGGACGTTCACGCGTATCGGCCACCCGGTAAATCTCGTCAAAAATCATAATCAGGGAGCCTGAACCTGTCTTGGGTGCTTTCGTCACGATAATGTGACGCTTTGTAACAGCGGCCAGCTGAGTGTGAAGCGTGCGCCTCCCAATGGCGATTCGTCGGCGAACGCGGTACCGTCATGTTGTTCCAGAACCAGCCGGACGATAGCCAGTCCCAGCCCGTGGCCTCCGGTAGCTCGATCCCGGGATCGATCCAGTCGGGTGAACGCGGTGAAAACGCGCTGGCGCTCATCGGGCGGAATGCCGATGCCATCGTCGTCAACATGGACGCGGATATGCTTGCCGACCACTTCGGCGCTCAGTATTACCCTCGAACTGGCGTACTTGAACGCGTTGCGCAACAGGTTGGTAATGGCGTAAGGCATGCTTTTCAGATCAAGTTCAACCTGTTGTCCGGGGGGCAGTGCGCTCATGTCGACGGACAATTCGATGTTCCGCCCCAGAATGCGAACAGACTCCGCTTCGTCATTCAGCCAGCTGGCCATCTCGACCGAGGTAAGATGTAGCGCCGGTTGTTCACGCTCGAAGCGGTAGTAAGTCAGGCTTGATTCAATCAGTTCTTCCAGTTCATCCAGATCGTCTTCCATCAACTGCCAGAGGCGCTCACGTTCTTCCTTCTCGGGCGCTTCCGAGAGCATCTCGAGGGCAAACCGCATGCGCGCAATAGGGGTGCGCAATTCGTGGGAAATTGCGCTGGAAAGCTCTTTCTGCGTGGCAATCAAACGCTGTACTCGTTCGGCCATGCCGTTGAGCGTTTCCGTGAGCAGTTCAAACGCGCTGCTTTTGGCTTCGGGGGCGCGTCTTTCGAAATGCCCTTCGCCAAGTGCGCGTGCGGTTTTGCGTAGCGCCTCCAGGTCGCGCCAGACAGGGCGTACCCAGAACCATACGGCAATGGCCAGAAACAGGCCGATCAGGCTCCAGGTCAGCAGGCGGATGCGCAGATCCAAAGGCATGGCACGCGGACGGTCCGGATTGGCGTCCGGCGATATTGGTCCGACTACCAGAATCTGCGGCGTCTGCTTCAGGCGGTGGTAGATGATGTCGCCTTCGGAATCGACAACCAGTTCGCCCGCGTCGAGCTTCTCTGCCTGCTTGGGTTTGAGTTTCAGCGTCCAGCGTTCGACGATGCCCAGCCGGTAGGAAAATTTGGTGTCGAGTTCCTTGATGACGGTGGGCCATTCCGACCTGGGCTTGCGGAACAGCGTTTCCTCGATCAGAACGATGGTGCCGCGCATGAAGCGGCTGGTGTAATCGTCGGTGATGCCCTTGATCGACGAGGAAATGACCAGGTCGGCCACGAAAGCGATGACGACGAAAGATCCCATCACCAGCAGGTAGAAGCTGAGGAACAGGCGCGACAGGCTGTAGCTGCCGCGCCAGGGGGCGTGTTTGTAGCGTCCCAGGATATTGAGCAGGGCGCTGCTTCGGCTATTGCCAGTCATGCTTGCTGAACAGGTAGCCCTTGCCGCGAACGGTCTTGATGCGCGTCGGATTCTCCGGGTCATCGCCAAGCTTGCGACGCAGGCGCGAAATGCGGGCGTCAATTGAGCGGTCGAGCCCGTCAAATCCGATGCCCCGCAACTGCTGCAGCAGATCGTCGCGCGAGAGGATGTTGCCCGCATGACGGGCCAGTTGCCAGAGCAGGTCGAATTCGGCTGTCGTCAGGTCGATGGTTTCATTGCCAAGGTGAGCGCTGCGGGTTGCCTGGCTGATGCGGAAATTGCCGAAAGAAAGTTCTTCCGCTTCCCCGGAGTCAGGAAAACCTTCCGGTGCAGCGTTTCCTGGCGTTCGGCGCAGCAGGGCCTTGATGCGTGCGAGCAGAAGGCGCGGCTGAACGGGTTTGGCAATGTAATCATCAGCGCCGAGTTCGAGCCCGAGAATCTGATCGAGATCCTCATCGCGCGCCGTGAGCATCAGGATGACGCCCTTGTAACGATCACGCACTGCCCGGCAAACTTCGAAACCATCCTTGCCGGGAAGCATGATGTCGAGAATCACCAGATCCGGATCGTCGGCGAGGATACGGGTTTCGGCTGTATCGCCTCGTGCTTCGATGGCGACCTCGAAATCATTCTTTTGCAGGTACTCGGAAGTCAGCTTGGCAAGGCGGTCGTCGTCTTCGACCAGCAGGATACGTGTTTTCATGGCGTAGTGAAGGCACTTGGGCAACGGTGAAAAACCGCTAGATGATACTCGATGATTCACGTTATCGGCCAAGATGCGATGGGAAGCCATCGTCGACCGAAGCGCCCGCACTTTCCATGTGCGGCCGTTCCGCGCTTGTATCCTGTAGCTGGCGTGTTGTTGCCCCGAATCCGTTCGGAAAAGCGAACTCTTTGACTTGGCAGGAAAAATACGTATAATGCGCGGTTCTTCGCTTCACTTTTTTATTAGTTCTTTGGAGTCCAACATGTACGCGGTCATAAAAACCGGTGGCAAGCAGTATCGCGTTGCCGCTGGCGAAAAACTGAAAATAGAACAGATACCGGCAGAAGTTGGCGCAGAAGTTACGCTTGACCAGGTGCTCATGGTCGGCGAGGGCGAGTCCGTGAAAATCGGCGCCCCGCTGGTCGCTGGCGCGGCAGTCAAGGCTACTGTGCTTTCGCAAGGCCGTCACGACAAGGTCAAGATCTTCAAGATGCGTCGTCGCAAGCATTATCAGAAGCATCAGGGCCACCGTCAGAATTACACCGAAATCCGCATTGACGGGATTTCTGCCTGATTACACGGCCTAACGGAAAGGAAATAGAGACATGGCACACAAAAAAGCAGGCGGCAGTTCGCGTAACGGCCGCGACTCGGAATCGAAACGCCTTGGCGTCAAGCGTTACGGCGGTCAACTGGTTCTGGCCGGCAACATCCTCGTGCGTCAGCGCGGCACCCAGTTCCACCCGGGGGTTGGCGTCGGCATCGGCAAGGATCACACGCTGTTTGCCCTGGCCGACGGACACGTTGAATTCGCCCTCAAGGGGCCGAAGCGCCAGCGTACGGTCAGCATCGTTCCGGCAGCTGCCTGATCCGGTGTAAGTTGTCACCGCGTTGGCGGCATGAAAGCCCTATCCTTGCGGTAGGGCTTTTTACTTTGTAGAAAGCAGATTCATGAAATTCATCGACGAGGCGAAAATATACGTGGCCGCTGGCGACGGCGGTAATGGTGTCGTCTCGTTCCGGCGCGAGAAATATGAGCCGGAGGGTGGCCCGAATGGCGGTGACGGCGGTCGTGGCGGCAGTGTTTTCGTGCTTGCCGATCGCAACATCAATACGCTGGTCGAGTACCGCTATACCCGGAAATTCGTCGCGCAACGCGGCGAAAACGGTGCTTCCGCCGGATGTTACGGCAAGGGAGGCAACGATATTTTTCTGCGCGTTCCGGTCGGGACAGTGATCACCGACATCAATTCCAATGAGGTGATCGCCGACTTGAATGCCGACGGAATGCAGTTGTTGATTGCCAGGGGAGGCAAGGGCGGTCTCGGCAACATCCACTTCAAGTCCAGCACCAACCGGGCTCCGCGCCAATGCACCAAGGGCGAGCCGGGCGAAGAGCGCGACCTGCGCCTCGAATTGCGCGTGCTGGCCGATGTCGGCTTGCTCGGTTTGCCAAATGCCGGCAAGAGCACGTTCATCCGTGCGGTTTCCGCGGCACGTCCGAAAGTGGCCGACTATCCTTTCACCACGATGCACCCGAATCTGGGGGTCGTGCGTGTCAGCGAAAACAAGAGTTTTGTCATTGCCGATGTTCCCGGACTGATCGAAGGGGCGGCCGATGGCGCTGGTCTGGGAATACGTTTTCTCAAGCACCTGGCACGTACCCGCGTGTTGCTGCATATCATTGATATGGCGCCGCCCGATCCGGAAGCCGATCCGGTTGCGGATGCCCGGGCGATTGTCGGAGAGTTGGAGAAGTACAGTCCGGAATTGGCCGCAAAGCCGCGCTGGCTGGTACTCAACAAGCTCGATCTGATTCCCGAGGATGAGCGCGAGCAGCGTGTCGCCGGATTCCTGGAATCCTATGGGGCAACTTCAGACATCCCCTGTTTCAGAATCAGTGCCATCAATGGCGACGGTTGCCGGCCGCTGGTTTTTGCCTTGCAGGAGGTGCTGGACAATATGGCGCCTGTTATTCCGGCAGCCGAAGATTCGACGAACGAATATTTCCCTGACGAAGATCCGGAGCACGAAGAAAAATAAGCGAATCATGATCATGAGCACAACACGCATCGCCGAAGCGAAACGCCTGGTCATCAAGGTGGGTTCCGCGCTGATTACGAATGACGGAGAGGGGCTGGATACCGCCGCTATCCGGGAATGGGCGCGGCAGATTGCCGAATTGCGTGCGCGCGGCCGGGAAGTGTTGCTCGTCTCTTCGGGAGCCATCGCCTGCGGCATGCAGCGCCTCGGCTGGAGCAAGCGTCCGGACGCCGTGCAGGATCTGCAGGCCTGTGCAGCGGTCGGGCAGATGGGACTGGTGCAGGTCTATGAAAGCGCTTTTTCCAGCCACGGTTTGCATACCGCCCAGATCCTGCTCACGCACGAAGATCTCGCGGATCGCAAGCGTTATCTGAATGCGCGCTCGACCTTGTCCACGCTGCTCGGTCTGGGCGTCGTGCCGATCATCAACGAGAACGATACGGTCATTACCGACGAGATCAAATTCGGCGACAATGACACGCTGGGAGCCCTGGTCGCCAATCTGATCGATGCCGATTGCCTGATCATTCTGACCGACCAGCAGGGATTGTTTACGGCTGATCCGCGCAAGGATCCGCTCGCGACGCTGATTTGCGAGGCCCGGGCTGGAGATCCGGATCTGGAGGCCATGGCCGGAGGGGCGGGGACACAATATGGCAAAGGCGGCATGATTACCAAGGTGATCGCCGCCAAGCGTGCGGCCAACAGCGGGACGCATACGGTCATTGCCAACGGCCGGGAAAAAGACGTGATGCCGCGCCTGGCCCGTGGCGAATCGATAGGTACCCTGCTGATTTCAGAGATGCAGCCGCTCAATGCCCGCAAGCAGTGGTTGGCCGATCATTTGCAACTCAATGGCAAACTCATCCTCGATGCAGGCGCCGTCAAGGCGCTAGGCGAGGGGAAAAGCCTGTTGCCGATCGGCGTTGTCGAAGTCATGGGCGAATTCGAACGTGGAGCCGTGGTGGCTTGTCTGTCCACCGAGGGCCAGGAAATCGCGCGTGGGCTGATCAACTATGGCAGCAGCGATGCGCGCAGGATTGCCCGACACGGCAGCCAGGAAATCGAAACAGTCCTGGGGTATATTGATGAGCCGGAGATGATTCACCGGGACAACCTGGTAATCTGCTAACTCTCGATCGCTGCTTCCTGTATCGATGCCTGAGCGCTCTTCCGGCCGATGATGCGATATACGACCGTATTGCCCTTGCCCTTGAGATAGAGGGACTGAGGCGCGTCGAAATCATAGTCATTGCGGAGTTTCCGGTAGGTCGCCTCATCCACCTGCACCATCCCGGGCGTACCTTCGCTGGTGATGCGGCTGGCCAGATTGACGGTGTCGCCCCACAGGTCGTAGATGAACTTTTTCTTGCCGACCACGCCGGCGACGACCGGGCCGGTTCCGATGCCGATGCGCACCTCCAGGTGCATTTCGTTGACCCGAAAATCGCGTTGCAGCAAATCGTGCATTTCCAGGGCCAGATCGGCCAGTGCCGGTGTGAAATCATGGCACTGGTCGTTCAGCCCGCCAGCGACCATATACGCATCGCCGATCGTCTTGATCTTTTCCAGGCCGTATTTTTCAGCGAGTTCGTCAAACGATGAAAAAATCCGGTTGAGCATGGTAAAGACCTGTTGCGGACTCAGGCCTTCGGCAATGCGGGTGAAATTGACGATATCCACGAACATCACTGAAACATCGGCAAAGCCGTCTGCGATGGTCTGGTTGCTGGTTTTCAACCGTTCGGCGATGGGGCCGGGGAGGATGTTGAGCAACAACCTTTCGGAGCGTTCCTGTTCCAACTGCAGCAGGTGATGCGCTTCTTCCAGCCGCTGCTTGGCTTTCTGCCTTTCAATGGCCGAGTAGCGCAGCAGAAGGAAAACGATGGTGGAGACGGCCGCAAAGTTGAGGGCGAAGAAAAAAACCGTCGTGCTGGTGGGAATTCTGACGGGGGCCGGCAGTGCCGTGTCGGCAAGGTAGTAATCGAAGCCGCCGGACAGCGCAGTCAGGAAAATGTAGGCAAAGAACCAGGCCAGCGCTTCGCGTGCTCCAATGAACAGCACCGCCCCGATCGGAGCGAGCAGCGCCCACAGGCTGAGGCCGCTGGCAGTGATGAAATTGCCCATGCTCCACTGGGCGACAAACGGCATGAAGAGAAACAGCGCCAGCTGGGTTTGCCGGAAAAGATTGAAATTCAGTGTTTTGAGATAAAACGCGAGATTACCGATCAGCAGCAGTTGGAAGACGAAGGGGATTGTCGAGGAAATCTGCGGGCCGAGTTGCCAGTAGATGAACAACCAGAACATTGAGGCAAAGCTGATCAGGCCGGTGGCGAAGATCAACAGCGACTTTTGCAGCCGCAATTCTTCGCCGTCGGTCGGCAGAATTCCGGCGTGGCGGACACTTTCAAGGAAATTGCGTTGATTGCTCATGAGGAATTTGGCGTTGTCATTATGACTGAATCGATTGGACCTTAATCCATGAGGACGGTCAAGATGCCTGAGTGAGTGTTGCTGCTCTCAGGGAATTTTGCGTGCGGCAATCAAGCGATTGAAAAGAACGGGGCGGCTAATCCATTCGAGGATGTCGTCAAACCCGGGTGAACGCTCCCCCGCTTGATAGATTGTATCCAGCGTTGCATTTTGTCCATTGGGTACGAGGTCTGGCCCAGTAGAGTAAATAATTGCGAGAGGTCCGTCGGGAGCGCTGCTTGTCAATTGGATTGCTGAAGCGTCCTGCACGACAAGGGGTGAAGAAGGGATAGGAGGGGCGAATGTAATGGGTGCCGTATAGGCCTTAACAACACGGTAACGCCAATAACCGTTGAAAGAGTCGGTTTCTGCAGAACGATGCGTGCCCCATGCATCAATTTCACTGACTCCCAGTGCCTTCCATGGCAGATACCCTTCAACCCCGTCGTTGCAGGGATTGTCTTCGTCCCCGTATTTGGGGTCTGCCGGATCGACTGTTGTTGAATGACAAGGAAGTCGGCCGTGAATTATGCTGAAGCCAAGGAGGGCTTCCTTTATTTCAATCAATTGTCTTTTTGTCTCGGTGATGTTGTGGATATCCCTTTGGGCTGAAAGTGGCACCAGCATTCCTCCAATCAGCAACGCCAGAATGACCAGAACGATGGCCAATTCAGTCAGCGAAAAGCCACGATTCAGAATTGGGCGAATTTGTGTTTCGGTCATAGCAGGCACCTGATGATGTCAGTTCCCGGTAAGCGCCAGTCAAAAGTAGAAGCGCCGGAAAAATTCGATGCATTGGCTGTTGGAGCGTTGAATGAAGCGATATTTATTCCCTCAAGGTAGTTGCTTGCGCTTGATTTTTCAGCTGCTGTATCACGACGTTGGCCGGAAATTTTCTTTCCGGAGAAGATTAGGACCCGGTTGCAATTTCCCGATTGCGCTCCATCAATGCTTATTGAAGCTGGAGTAGGTAACTGGGTGAGAAAGAGCATTTCTTTCCAGTTTTTGCAGAATAATTCGTCCATGCCCGCAACCTTGCAATCAAGTTTGTCTGTGCCTTTGCTTCCAATAATCGGGATTGTGGAAAAAATCGGATTGTCCAATAGATTGCCTATGGCGATACCGAAATCGCTTCGCCGGATCAGAGATAGAAAAATGTCGTCAACGGTGATGAACATGAATTGGTCGTTGTAATAGTCGGAATTGGCCATGACAAAACGCTTATTGTTTTCGTTGGCTGCAACCCGGTTATTGGCGCTTTCGGAGAAGTAATTTACTTCGCCCGATATCGCATTTACTGGGTTGTAGGTGTCAAGATAGTTGCGCGAATCGTAATTTCCGCCGCATTGTGTATAGGCTAAATCTGACAGTGCTCGGTTCTGCTCATTGAGATGTTTGTTCGGCGCCACGATCAATGCCGCAAGGTTGAGGGCAATGGTGTTTCCATTGCCGTCGATAACGTCGATTTGACCGGATGTATCCCAATTCAATGCGTCGGTTGGAGGGTCGATCTTGTATCGTCCGGATACGATGTACCAAAGGCATTCTGAGCTTCCATCGCGAAGAGGGGGGTGCGAAGGGTTTTCCACGGGAATTTTCCAAGAACGGAATAGTTTTTGGTGTTGCCCGTAAAATTCAGAGACGCAACTCCCTCTGTGGGATTTCCGGCCAGATTCTGGCCTATGTCCGGTAGCCGCAAGTAAGCGACATCACTTACGTGGATTCTGGAAATGGCGTCCCCAATCAGTGCTTCCTTTGCTTCAGCGAGCGCCTGGCTAGAATTCTGCATGCTCCTGATTTGATACTGCGCGTTACTGAACTGTCGAATAAATAGAGTTAATCCCAAAAGGGTCAGCACTGTCAGAAGGAGAATCAATGCGACACCTTGTTGCCGAGGCTGGAAATATGCGCAAAATTTCCAGGGCCCTTTGCAAGTTCTTGGGCCAAGCTTGATTTTAGGGTATGGCGCCGCCATGTTTTGGAAAATACTATCGTCCCCCTGAGGGGATTGAATTGATCAGGATTTTCCCGCTGCCTATGATATTGGCCGTTTCTCCGGTGTTTCGACTGACAGTATCCCCTACTCTGGCTGTCGTTGATGTTGCACCGCCAGTCTGCACCACTATTTTTTCCGGGTTTTTACGGTTATGAATTACGTTGAATTCACCGGAAACGCTTTTTTCTTCCTGTGCAACTCCATTGACCCACACCGTGCGTTTGCCGCTGCTACGGGCGACGACGCCGTTGATGGTGAGCGTCGAGGCTTCCGGAGCCTCCTGACGTTCCTGGAGGTTGAGTTGCCGCTGGCGGTCCAGCATTTGCCGGCGTTCGGGAGTGAAGAACAGGCGACCCAGTTCCTGGCTGACAACCGGTGACGGCAGTGCCGAAAGGGCCAGCAGGCAGCAAGTGATCCTCAGGAAAAGATTTTCGGGGCGGAGTAAAGCGCGTTGAGATCGGCTCATTTCATGGCTTCTCCTGTTTATCGGGAGTGTTGCGCAGGGTGATCCAGTCAATCAGGCACTCGGCCTGCAGCAAGGGCTGAGGAGCTTTATCCGAGGCCATGCTTGTGCCTGGCAGGCGCGAAACATCGCAGCGCTTGATCTGGATCAGAGCCTTGGCCTGCTGTCGCAGATCATCGAGCAGGCGGGTCAGGTCTTCCTCGTGCAACAGGCTGATCTGCAATCTCATGGTGCTGGCGTACAGGGCCAGTTGTCCCGGCGGCGAGTTTTCCAGCGCACGCTGCGGAGCGATTTCATAATTCATTTCGAGTAGCTGATGCCTGTTGCGAATCCCGTTGAGCAACTCGACCCATTCCAGGCGCGGCTCTTCCCCGATCATGCCGCGCGCCTGCAGTGACTTGAACAGGGCTGCCTTTTGCCGTATCTCGTTCTCTTCGCTGCGTACCTGCCTGAGCTTGCCGTCAAACTCGTTGCGTTCGCTTTGTGCGGCGGAAAAAGCCGCATTTGCAAGTTTGACCCGGTCCAGAGAGAACAGGATGGAAAACGTGCCCAGTGCGGCCATCAGCAGGGCCGTCAGCAGGCTGTGCTGGAGTTTTGGAATATCCGCCGGGCCGAGTTTCATGTACCGATTTTCCTGGTGATTTGCAGGCTGAACGCACGCGGTTTTCCTTCCTCCGGAGAGGTGTCGCCACTACGCAGGGATTTGCCCGGTTCGATGTCGAAAGGTTGCTGGAGTACTTCGACGTGCAGGTTCGGATCGGTTTTCAGATGTTCAACAAAACGCCTGAAGGTGAAAAGCAGCTGCCGCGTATTGGCGCGGCCGTCCGGCATCAGTGTTCCGCGCAGGATGATGCTCTCGCTGTCTTCGGAAATCGTTCTGGCGCCTGCAGTCTGTCTGTAGGGGACCCCCGCTTCCGTGTCGTTGCCTCCTGTTTTCCAGTCCAGATTGTCCAGCTCGATGGCCGGTGCTGCCAGCAAGGCCCGGCTGACCGTGTGATACAGACCCTTTGGGGAGGTGCTTCGTTGCTCGTAAATCCTGTAGCGGTCCATGACGCGCTTGAGTGTTTCGTTGTCCAGGGGAAGCGTTGGGAAGGTCTTTTCGATTGCGCTGTAACGCTGCCGGGAAAGATCGGCTTCGGTTTTCAAGGCGGCGGCATCCTGTCTGACGGAATAGGCATCGAAAAGCAGTTTCCCGGACAGCAGCAGGCAGGCGGCCAGGGCTATTACGCCGAGTCCATGAAGCAGCGAACGAATCCGGGTGAGATGAAAATTGTGGCGCAGGTCGTCGCCGGCAAACTGGATCGCCGGGGGCGTGGCGACCAGCAGGTGGAGAAACAGGGGTTCGCAATGGGTGTCCGCCGGAGGAGTCTTGAGTCCGATGCGACTGGCACAGTCCAGAATGTCAATAACGTTGTAATGAACTGTCGGGGTGTCGATGCAACTGTTCTGGATGGTTTTCAAGGCGCCCGGATGCGCCAGGATATGGGCCGTGATTGACTGGTTGCGCCCGATCAGGCGCTGGCTGGCGAGATATTGTTGCAGCTTGAGCGATTCGGTGGCAAAGGTCTGGGCCAGGCTGCCGATGCTGCTGTGCTGCAGGGACGTCAGCCGGCTGAAATGCAATTCCCCTTTCTCGAAATAGTTTTGCCGGATGCTTTGATCCTGTACGGTCAGCAGCAGGCACGGCTCTTGAGGCAGGCGCAATTTTCTGATCAGGGTCGAGGCAAGCAGGGGCAAGGAGAAGATACCGGTGAACGCAACTTCCGACTCGCGGATAATGTCCAGCCAGGGCTGGAAAAAGGCCGAGTTGCTCAGTGCGGTCAGGAGGATGCGTTCATCCTTGCGCCGACTTTTTTCATGCCCCAGCGAGAGCGCGGCGCTCAGCGGGGCATTGAAGAAAATCTGGCTGAGCTTGCGCTGGATTACCGCTTTTCGATCGTTTCCGCGCAGGAACGGAATGGTTTCAATGTGAAACCCTTCCTCGGAAACGTTGGCCAGTAGAGAAAAGATGCTCTGCATGTTTCTGGCCAGGTAATGCGCAAACTGCTGTACCCCGCTTTCCGATACCGAGAACACTTCCTCGCATGTCAGCTCGCCTGCCTGCCAGTGGTAGGCAGTCATCTGATGCGCGCTGAGATAAAGCAGGCGTTGGGGTTTCATGGCATTCGGGTTTCAGGTTTTGATCCGGCTGATGACATCGTATACCGGTCCCAGGACGGAGAGCATGATCCAGCCGAGCAGGCAACCGAGCACCAGTGTCAGCATGGGTTCGATCAATTGCTGCACCTTTTCGACCGATTCCTTGACGTCTCGATTATAGAAGTAACTGACGTTGACCAGCGCTTCATCCAGTGCTCCGGTGTTTTCGCCGACACGCAGCATGCGGATGACCAGTGGCGGGAAAAATCCAGTGCGCTGAAAGGCAGAGGTGACGTTCTGCCCTTCGTCGATCAATTGCTCGACGCGTTCCAGACCGCGACGGACGACAAGATTACCGACCACGTCCTGCGTCGTGCGGATCGAGTCGAGAATGGGGATTCCCGATGAGTACAGCAGTGCGAATGTGTTGGCAAAACGGGAGAGTATTATCTTGCGCAGAATTTCCCCGACGAAGGGGAGTTTGAGCTTGAATCCGTCAAAGCGGAAACGGGTCAGCGGATTGTTGTTCAGCACCATCTTGAGGATGATGAGCGCCAGAATGGGCAGTAGCAGCGCGACATACCAGTAGGCCACGAGGGTGTCGGAAACAAAAAACAGTAACTTGGTTTGCAGCGGCAGGGTCTCTCCCATGTTATTCACGAACTGCTTGAGTTGCGGCACCATGTAAACCATCAGGAAGAGGGTGGCGGCAACGACGATGGTGCCGACGAAGGCCGGATACATGGCCAGCTTCTTGGTTTGCGAGGCGAGTTCGTCTTCCCACTTCAATGTCTCGGTCAGGCTGCGCAGCACCTCCGGCAAGCGGCCTGTGGTTTCTCCAGCCCGGATCAGGCTGACGAATACCTTGTCGAATACCTTGGGATGCGCTTCCATGGCCTGCGACAAGGTTTGCCCCCCTTCGATGTTGTCGACCAGATTGGCGATGATTTCGCGGAAGCGTGGATTCTCCATGCTGTCGCGCAGGTCCGAAAGGCCGTCGAGTATGGGTACCCGCACCCGAACGAGGTGCTCCAGATGGAAGCAGAAATGAATCAGCTCCCGGCGCTCAATGTTTCTCGATCCGAGCAGATTCCGGTTGCTTACCGGGTTGCCGTCGACCAGGTCCAGATCCATGCGCCGCAAACGCATTTCCAGGTCGACAATATTCAATGCGTCGATGCGCCCGGCAACCGAGCGTCCGTCCGGATCGACCGCCTTGTAGTTGTACAGCGGCATCCTGTTTACATCCTGTCAGTCAGATCGACAACGCGTGCAAGCTCCTCAAGCGAGGTGGATCCGTCGAGTACGCGCCGCAAGCCGTCGTCCGCCAGCGGCACGAAACCGAGCTGGATGGCCATCTGCCGTATTTCACGCGTCGTGCAGCGCCGGGCCACCAGTTCGTCGAGTTCGCTGTTCATGCGCAGAATTTCCATGATGGCCAGGCGGCCGCGGTAGCCCTGGAAATCGCAGCGCTCGCAGCCGCAAGGCCGGAAGAGTACGGGGCGAGGAGCTTCCGCCGGACTGCGCAGCAGACGCGCTTCGTGATCCTCCGCCTGATAGGGGGTTTTGCAGTGCGGACAAAGGCGGCGGACCAGACGCTGGGCGATTACGCCGATGACGTTTCCGGCCATGATGTCCGGCAGGATACCGATGTCGAGCAAGCGGGGGATGGCGCCAATGGCTGAATTGGTGTGCAGCGTCGAATAGACCTGGTGTCCGGTCATGGCGGCTCGCAGGGCCATCTCTGCCGTTTCCGCATCGCGGATTTCGCCGACCAGAATCACGTCCGGATCCTGCCGCATCATCGAACGGATGCCGTTGGCGAAATCGAGCTTGGCCGATTCGGCAATCGAGGTCTGGCGAATGAGCGGCATCGGATACTCGACCGGATCCTCCAGGGTCATGATGTTCAGGCCCTCGGAGTTGATGTGGTTGAGGATGGAATAAAGGGTCGTCGTTTTGCCGCTGCCGGTCGGTCCGGTCAGCAGGATGATGCCTTCCGGCCGGGCGATAATCAGCTTGAGCAAATCCAGCTGCTGCTCGGTCAGTCCGAGTCCTTCCAGCGGCACCAGGCCCTTCTGGCGGTCGAGGATGCGCAGCACGATGTTTTCGCCATGAATGGTCGGCTGCGCGGAAACGCGAAAATCGATCTGCCGGCCACGGATGTTGAGCGTGATGCGCCCATCCTGCGGGGCGCGGGTTTCGGCAATGTTCATGCCGCTCATGACCTTGATGCGCACGGCCATCGCCGGCCAGTAGGACTGGTGTAGCGAGCGTATCTGGCGCAGCATGCCGTCGATGCGGTAGCGGATGCGCAGGAAGCCGCTTTCGGGCTCGAAGTGGATATCCGAAGAGTCGCGCTTGACCGCGTCGGTCAGGATCGAGTCGATCAGCCGGACCACCGGCTGGCTGTATTCGTCGGACGAGGACTGCAGGCCGCGGAAGTCGATCTCGCCGGTCTCGATTTCATTAAGGATGCCGTCGATCGACAACTCGTAGCCGTAGGCCTGGTCGATGGCCCGGGCGATTTCGGTTTCGCCGGCCAGGAATGTGTCGATGTCGATGGCATCCTTGGACAGACTGCGAATCCTGTCGAGTGCGACGATGTCGTTGATGTCGGCAATCGCCACGGTCAGACGGTGGTGCTCTTCGTCATAATCGAGTGGCAGCAGGTGGTGGCGCTTGGCCAGTTCGCGCGGAACCAGTGCCAATGCCGAAGGATCGATGATGGCGTTGGACAGATCGATACTCTGTTTGCCGAGACTTTCCGACAGGGCGTCGCGCAAGGTGGCCTCGGTGACGAAACCCAGCGTGACCAGCAGCTTGCCTACCGGCAGGTTGGTTTTCATCTGCTCGAGCAGGGCGATGCGCAGTTGATCCTCGCTGAGGATGCCCTTGGCAATCAGGACCTGTCCAAGTTGTCTTTGCTGGGGGGCGTTCATCGGGCGCCTGTCTTTAAACGTGAAACGTGGTTATGGCCGCAGTTCAAGAAGGCGGGTTCGGGCCTGATTCGGATCGAAAGCAGAGGTGCGCACCTGCCCGGCGTCCAGCGCCATACGGTAATATTGTCCGGCCAGTTTGTCCTGGCGCAGATGGTCCAGACTGACGGCCAGGTTGAA
This sequence comes from uncultured Propionivibrio sp., assembly GCA_964563685.1. Taxonomy (GTDB): domain Bacteria; phylum Pseudomonadota; class Gammaproteobacteria; order Burkholderiales; family Rhodocyclaceae; genus Propionivibrio. The sequence continues at coordinate 64,018 of CAZLXL010000008.1, read as the reverse complement.
GATGAAATCGGGATTGTCCGGTTCGCCTGCGTAAGCCCGGAAATAAGCCTGTTGTGCTTCGCTCCAGCGTCCCTGGCGGGCGTACAGATTGCCCAGTGCGAAATGCAGCGCGGTGGCTTCAGGCCGTGTCGAGATCGCTGCTTTCAGCCGGTTTTCCGATAATTCGCTGTTGGCCTGTCCGCGCGTGTTGATGACCCCCGCCTGGGCGGTTGCGTCATTCGGATCAGACTCGAGCGCGCGCAGGTAGTAGGCATGTGCTGACTCGGTCTGCCCGCGCCGCGCGGCAATGGTGGCCAGGCCGAGCAGGGCATCGGTGCTCTTGGCATCGCTGCGCAGAACCTGTTCGTAGTCGAGTTGCGCATCATCCAGGCGACCGGTTTGCAATGTGTCGTAGGCTCGTTCCAGTAACGGGTTCGTACGGGGTGCGGTCCGGCTCAGGCGAATCGGACTGTCGGCCGTTTCCGGACGGAGCGGTGCCGAAGTGCGCGAGGAAAATCCGGTTTTACGGCTCATGACGGCCGTCTGTGGCGAAGCAGGAGCGACCGGCTGATCGGGTTGGACCGAATTTCTTTCCTTTTCGCTAGACTTGTCAGCATCGGGTGATGCAGGGGCGGTATTGTTTTCCTCCACGTTGGCCTGGGTGTCGCGGTGATCCTGGGCGAAGGGTTGAACGCTGGCGGTTGCTGAAAACGCTTGAGTCGCAGGAGCCATTCCCAGCGTGGTAATCCCCTGCAATTGCCACCAGAAGTAGCCCCCCAGCCCCAAGGCGCCCATTCCGCTCAGACCTGCGAGCAGCCACAGGCTATGGCTCGGTCGGGGTGCCTTTTTGGCAGCAAAAAGACTATGCGCTGCTGTTCGTGCGGCCTGCTCGCGCTCGGCTGGAGAAAGGGATGGAGGAGAGGCGAGAGTTGATGCCGCAGCCAGTTCAGCGTCAACGGCATCGATGTGCAGCGAGAGATCCGGTAGAGGTGAATTGCCTGACACCGGGTTCTGCGCATCAGTCGGTGGCGCGTGACTGTTCTGGCGTTCTCCTGCCTGGCGCTTGGCCTCTTCAGCCTTCTTGAGCGCCTCCATCAGCAGGCTCATTTGAGCGGCTCCTGCAATGGAGTGGGGCCGGAAAACGGCTGGTAAACCTTGTCGGTTTCGAAGAAGTCGCGGTTTGGCAACGCAGTGGCCAGTCCGGCGAAATCGCCGTGGATGGAGGCATCCTTGATCACGGTGGGGCGCAGGACGATGACCAGCTCGGTCTTGGTGGAGGCGTTATTGCGGGTCGTGAAAATTTCTCCGAAAAGAGGAATGTCCCCGACTACAGGGAAACGTCCGCTCTTGTTGTCCATCCGGTCTTCCATCAGGCCGCCCAGCACAGCAATATCACCGCTCGCGATGCGCATCATCGATTCGATTTCCCGGGTGCGTATCTGAGGTACCTCGTTGGCCACGCTAAGTGCCGGATTGGGATCCTGCTTGAGAGCGGCGATGCTGGAAATGGAAGGGCGAACATTGAGCGTTACCACATCGTCGTCACTGATTTGCGCCGTGATGCTCATGAAAAAACCGATCGAAACCGATTGCGGCGTTGTGGTCGTTGTCGTGACCGCGTTGGTGTTGGTATTGCCGGCCGCGATGTCCTGCTTGACGTTGAAGTAAACGAAATCCTCCGAAACCTTGAGCGTCGCAGTCTGGTTGTTCAGCACGGTCATTTTCGGGCTGGACAGGACTTTGGTTGTGCCGAACCCGCGGAGCATGTCGACAAAAACGTCGAGTCCGCCCGAAATGTTCTTGTAAACCAGCTTGAAGGGATCCACGGTCGAACTGGCTGATTGCGTGTTGGTGGCTCGCGCCAGCGAGAAGCCGGTCTGGGTTTCGGCCTTGGTCCAGTCGATGCCCTGCTGGTAGCTGTCGGACAAGTTGACTTCAATGATCGTGGCTTCGATCAACACCTGGCGGCGTGCGCTTTGCATGATGCGATCGATGAATTCCCGGACTTTTTCGTGTTGTCGGGAGGTGGCGCGGACGGCGATGACTCCCGTTTCAGGGTTAGAGATTACCGAAGCGGCCTCACGGAAAGTCATTCGCTTGACCACGGTTGCCCCGTTGTTTTGCAGGGCAGCCGGGTTGGGGCTGGCGGCCAGGGTTTGCTGTGCCTGACTGCCGCGCGAACTGGCTGTTCCTGCCGGATAGGGCGCGCCGGTACCGGTCGTGCTTTGTGTTGCATTCTGTTCGACAACGGTTTCGGTGGAGCCTTCTGGGAATACCTTGTCCGTTTCGTGGAGCAGATCCTTGAGATTTTTCTCGAGCGATTCCCAGAAACGGTTGCGCGACTTGTTCTCGATCTGGATGCGGGAAACATTGCCGCTGCCCGGTGTGTTGCCGCTGGCGGACAAGGCACTGGTCGATATCTGGGTGTTCGTGAATACCGTTCCGGTAACGTCGCGGGCCAGGTTGACGTAATCGACCCGGTAATGCTTCAGGTAGGGGGAATCCGGCATGACGACTAGATTGGGGCCGTCCAGTCCGAAGCGCATGTCGACCTGCTTGGCGATACGGCTGAGCAGTTGCGGCAGGGTCTGATCGATGGCATTCAGGGTGACGTTGCCCGTAATTCCCGGGTGGATGTCCACATTCAGGCGGGCGTCACGGGCCAGGGCAAACAGCAGGTCATGCACCTTGATATTGTTGACCACGACGCTGTAAGTTTCTGTTTTGCCTGTGGCGTGCGGGCGAGGCAGCGGAATGCCTTGCTCGACCGGCTGAGGAATTGTTCCCTGTGTCCTGACAGCATTTTCGGTGCGCAAATGCCCGGCAGACGGCCCTCCGCTCAGCGTCGTCGGGGCGCACGCAGTGATAAGCAACCCGGTCAGGATGGTGCCTACGAATCTCAGCATGCTTTATGTCATCCGGTAGAAATTGAAATTATCATATCACGTAAAGTTTTTTCTTCAAGTGATTGATTTGTATTGCTTGATTATGAGGCGGAGGGATCGTTCCGCGTTCTCTTATTTCAGTTTGTCCACCGTGCGGATATAGGGGTTTCCCGTCGGATTGGTTTTGACCAGCCTTGCCAGTTCTTCATTGGCAAGTTCACGTGTGGGGTAGTCGCCGTAGATCACGCCAAGCCGATCGCGTCCACTCAAGTCTGAGCGATAAACCCGAAGCTGTTGCGGATCAAGAGTTGCGGCGTCGTTGTCGAGGAATGATTCAACTGCCCGGAAATTGGTTGCGTCGGTGCTTAGCAACTGGATGAAGTAATGAGAGTCCGGCGTTTTTTTCAGCCACTCTTCAGTAGCGGCAATGCGCTCGGTCAGTGTCGGTTTTCCGGATGCGGACGCAGCGGGCGACGAAACCGGCGAATGGACGACGGGCAAGGCCGCAGCTTGTCCGCTGGCGGGTACGGGCGATGGGGACGCGACGGCCAGGGGCGATGTGGATCTTGTCGGCGCGGGGTTGCCGAACGGAGCGATATTCCAGGTGACAATGGCCAGCACCGCCCCGATGGCTGCGCCGGCAACCCAGCGTTTGTCCCATGACGGTCCGTCACGTTCCGGGCTGAGTCGGGCATCGTCGATGGCCGCCTTGACCTGGCGACGGTCGATCTGGTACCGACCTTCCGCGAAAGCGGCGAGCAACGCTTTGTCGGCCAGAATGTTGATGCGGCGCGTCAACCCTTGCGAGGCTTTGTTTATGAGCTGGATGGCGGTCGCGGTAAACAGGTCCGGACCATGGTATCCGGCGGCACGCAGGCGGAACATCAGGTAATGACCTATGTCGGCGCGGCGCAGGGGCTCGAGGGCAAAATTGTGCGTGATGCGATCTTTCAGCTGCCGCATGCTCTTTTCGCCGAGACGTTCGTCCAGTTCCGGTTGCCCGAAAAGAACGATGTGCAGGAGCTTGTGTCGGTTCGACTCCAGATTGGAGAGCAGGCGGATTTCTTCCAGGGTCTCCGCAGGCATGGCGTGTGCCTCATCGACCATGACAACAACCTGTCGACCGGCCGCGTAAATTTCGAGCAGGCGTTTCTGCAGCGCGCGCATCATTTGATGCATGCGCGAATCCGTAAGCTCGATCTGCAGTTCATCGGCAATGGCGAGCAGGATATCTTCGCGAGAAAGCGATGGCGCGGCCAGGTAGACCGTTTCGACGTGTTTGGGCAGCTTTTCCAGAAGCATCCGGCAGAGCATGGTTTTCCCGCTGCCGACTTCGCCGCTGACCTTGACGATGCCTTCGTCGTGGGTGATGGCATAGATCAGCGCTTCGAGGGTGGCTCCACGGTTGGCGCCGGTAAAAAAGAACTCCGTGTGCGGCGTGATGCTGAACGGGGCTTCGCGCAGTCCAAAGTGATCGAGATACATCAGCGCTCCCTGGCGAAGGATTCCATGCGGTTGTAGAGCGTGGTGCGATTGATTCCAAGCAGGCGTGCGGCCTGGCTGACGTTGCCATGCGCCAGGCGCAGCGCGGCTTCGATGTAATTGTGCTCGGTTTCGGCGAGCAGGCGGTCCAGGTTGAACGGATCTTGCTGTTGCAAGCGGCTGATGGCTGACGTCAGGCATGTCTCGCTGTCGGTTTGCGCTGCAGAAATGGCCGGCGGCGGCGAAGGAAGCGGTTCGTCCTGCAGGTCCAGTTCCGCTTCCAGTTCGCGGTGATCCACAAGCTGGCCGGGATATTTCGCCGTCAGTCGAATGACAATGTTGCGTAATTCACGGACGTTCCCTGGAAAAGTGTAGTTGGACCACAGATTCCGGGCCTGATCCGAAAGCGTGAACGGGGGGAGTTGTGCTTGGTCGGCGAAGCGCTGGCGGAAGTGCTCGAGCAGCAGGAGCCTGTCGCCTTCCATCTCGCGTAATGGCGGAACGCTGACCGTGCAGACTGACAGCCGATGGTATAAATCGGCGCGGAAATTACCGGATTTGACTTCCTTGCGCAGGTCGCGGTTGGTTGCGGCAATGATCCTGGCTTGGCTGGTGCGTTCCTGTGTCTCGCCAATCCGATGAAAAGCCCCGTTCTCAAGCACTCGCAGCAGTTTGGCCTGACTTTCGGGGGGCAGTTCGCCGATTTCGTCGAGAAACAGCGTTCCGTCGGCGGCGTCCTCGAAATAGCCGGGTTTTGCAGTTGCTGCGCCGGTAAAGGCTCCTTTGGCGTAACCAAACAGGGTGGGTTCGACAAGGGTTGGTGAAATGGCTGCGCAATTCAGGGCTAAAAAAGGCTTGTTGCCACGGCGTGTCCGCTGGTGCAGATAACTGGCGGCAACAATTTCCTTGCCTGTACCCGATTCGCCTTCGATGAGGACAGGAAAGGGAGATTCTGCATATTGCAGCAACTGCTGCTTCAGCTTCTCGATGGCCGGGCTGTTGCCGATCAGAAGTGAGGGAGCCGGCGTAGGCGGTTGACGCGCTTCAAGAGTCCGATAGCTCAAGGCGCGTTCGAGAATCTGGCGCAGATCGCCCGGGCTGCAAGGCTTGGCGACAAAGTCCGAGGCTCCCAATGCGCGGGCATGGCGGGCGTTGCCCGCGTCGTTCTGGCCGGACAGGACGACGATCTTGATGCCAGGCGCCAGGTTGAGCAGATCCGAAATCAGGGCAAAACCTTCGTCCGGACGATGAGGCTGTGGAGGAAGCCCAAGATCGACCAGCGCCAGCTCGGGAGGTCGCCGCAGTTGGCGAAGCAGCTGAATGCAGTGTGGCCGCGAATGGCTGCTAAGGATTTCGAACGAAGGGCTTAGGGAAAAAGCCAGCGTATCGGTGATCAGCGGATCATCGTCAACAATCAGCAGGAGCGGGAGAGCAGTGTGCGTGGCGTTCGGAACGTCGATCATCGGGGGCATCGATCCGGGAAACGTGGCAACCCATTATTCCACAAATAATACGTGGAGAAGAATTGAGGTTGTTGCGACGGAGAGCGCCTGGAGGCATGAAATATGTCCCCATTCCTCTGGGCAGAGCATTCCGGATGATTCAGGTATAATCTGCAACTTATTTTTGCCACGGGAAACAGTTGTGCCGGCAGATAGCTTGGTCAAGATTACTGACGTCAACTTTGCCTATGATGATCGTTCGATCCTCAAGGGAATCAGCTTGGAGATTCCCCGGAGGAAGCTCGTGGCCATCATGGGGAATTCGGGGTGCGGAAAGACGACCCTGCTACGCCTGATCGGCGGGCAGCTCAGGCCTACCCATGGGGAGGTGCTGGTCGATGGACAATCCGTTCCAGGCATGAATCATGACGAGCTGTACGCCATGCGACGGCGCATGGGAATGCTCTTCCAGTTTGGTGCCCTGTTTACCGATATTTCGGTTTACGACAATGTGGCTTACCTGATGCGCGAACATACCGACCTGCCGGAAGAAGTCATCCGTGACATGGTGCTGATGAAGCTCAACGCCGTGGGCTTGCGCGGTGCGCATCATCTTATGCCGGCAGAGCTGTCAGGCGGCATGGCTCGCCGTGTGGCGCTGGCGCGGGCGATTGCCCTCGATCCGATGCTGATCATGTACGACGAGCCCTTTGCCGGCCTGGATCCGATTTCCATGGGGGGCATCGGCCAGTTGATCCGCAAGCTCAACGATGCGCTGGGGGCCACGACGATTCTGGTTACCCATGATGTGCAGGAAGCGCTGCTCATCGTCGATTACGTTTACTTCGTCTCTGACGGCCAGATTGTCGCGCAGGGGACGCCCGATGAAATCCGGGCTTCTTCTGATCCTTTTGTGCATCAATTCGTTTTTGGCGAGGCCGATGGTCCGGTGCATTTTCACTATCCGGCAGCTCCATTCGAGAAGGAATTGATGCGGGAGTCTGCTGATGCTTAATGGAGTGTTCTCGATCGTGATCGAACTGGTCCGTTCCGTCGGACACCGTATGAACAATGCCTTGCAGACGCTCGGTTTTGCGGCACGTTTTTTCATGATGATTCTGGCGTATTCGGGCCAATCGTTTCGTCGTCTCCATCTGACGATTCGCGAAATCTATTTCTGCGGTTTTCAGTCGCTGCTGATCATTCTGGTTTCCGGACTGTTTATCGGCATGGTGCTGGGCATGCAAGGCTATGAGACCCTGCAGCGTTATGGGTCGTCCGAGGCCCTGGGCGTGCTCGTGGCGCTGTCGCTGACCCGGGAACTGGGCCCTGTCGTGGCAGCGTTGCTCTTCGCCTCACGCGCAGGATCGTCGATCACCGCTGAAATCGGATTGATGAAGGCTACCGAGCAACTGACGGCGATGGACATGATGGCGGTCAATCCGATTGCCAGGGTTGTTGCGCCACGTTTCTGGGGCGGTGTCATTTCCATGCCGTTGCTGGCGGCACTATTTTCCGCTGTTGGCGTTTTTGGCGGGTATCTGGTCGGCGTTGTGTTGATCGGCGTCGATGAAGGGGCATTCTGGTCACAGATGCAGGGCTCTGTGGATTTTCGTTTTGACGTATGGAACGGCATCGTCAAGAGTTTCGTGTTTGGCGTGGCCGTTTCCCTGATTGCCGTCTTCGAGGGCTATGACGCCGTTCCTACGGCCGAGGGTGTTTCGAGTTCAATTAAAAGAACGGTGGTATATTCGGCGCTGGCCATTCTGGCGCTGGATTTCGTGTTGACCTCGTTCATGTTCCGGGGGGTTTGATGAGTCGCAAGTTGCTAGATCTCTGGGTGGGTTTTTTCGTAGCCATCGGTTTCGCTGCGGTGCTGTTTCTGGCGCTGCGGGTAGGGAACCTTTCCTCGGCCAACTTTGCCGAAACATATCAGCTGACAGCCAAGTTCGATAACATCGGCGGCCTGAAAGTGCGTGGTCCGGTCAAAAGCGCGGGGGTGGTTGTGGGGCGCGTCGCGGATATCCGGTTTGATCCGCAAACCTATGAAGCCCTGGTCACCATGACGGTTGACAGCCGTTATCAGTTTCCGAAGGATACATTTGCTTCGATCCTGACGGCTGGGTTGCTTGGTGAGCAATATGTTGGACTCGATGCCGGCGGCGATGAGAGAATGCTCAAGCCTGGAGACGTGTTCTCCAAGACGCAGTCCGCCGTGGTGCTGGAAAAACTGATTGGCCAGTTCATGTTCAACAAGGCATCGGAAACTCCGGACAGCAGTAAATAAACGACCATAAGGAATGCTTCGTGAATAGTCATCGTACAAAGTGCGTGTCTCTCATTGCAGCGGTAGTTGTTGTTCTGAGCGGACTGACCGGGTGTGCAACAACGGCCAATAATCCCAAGGATCCATTCGAAGGGTTCAACCGCGCCATGTTCACGGTCAACGAAGGCATCGATGTGGTGGTCAAGCCGATTGCCAAGGGCTATGACACGGTAGCTCCGATGCCGGTCAAGGCCGGGGTCGGCAACTTCTTCGGCAATCTTGCCGACATCTGGATTGCCTGCAACAATTTTCTGCAAGGCAAGCCGACTGAAGGATTTTCCGATATCGGACGAGTCTTGATCAACACGACTGTTGGCATCATCGGCCTTTTTGATGTTGCCAGCGAAATGGGCCTGGAAAAACACGCCGAGGATTTCGGGCAGACACTTGGCAAGTGGGGGGTTGGTGATGGGCCATATCTGTATTGGCCGGTCATCGGTCCGCGTACACTGCGGGATACTTTCGGATTTGCCGTCGATGCCTCTGTTGATCCTGTGGCTCATGTCGATGACGTTCGGGCACGCAATACCCTGGCGGGAATTCGTTTCATCGACCTGCGCGCCAGTCTCCTGCCGGCAGACAAGGTGGTCGAAGAAGCTGCGTTCGACAAGTACAACTATATCCGCGATGCGTACCTGCAGAACCGGCGCAGCGCGATTCATGATGGAAACCCGCCGCCACGCGAAGATTGAGCGGTGGCCTGCGATGTGAATCGATGTGAGTTTTTGGGATGTCTGAATCTATGAAGAGTTTTTTCGCGTTGTTTTTTGGCTTGCTGCTGTCCGGATCTTGCGCATTCGCCCAGGAGGAATCGCCGGATGCGCTTATCAAGAAGGTCACGGAAGAAGTGCTGAGCATCGTCCGCCAGGACAAGGATATCCAGAGCGGAAATACACGCAAGGCGATTGATCTGGTCGAAGCCAAGGTGTTGCCGCATTTTAATTTCCAGCGCATGACTGCTCTGGCCATGGGACGCGACTGGAACAAGGCCAGTCCGGAGCAGAAGACCCGTTTGTCGGAGGAATTCAAGACGCTGCTCGTGCGCACCTATTCCAATGCACTGACTGGGTATAAAAATCAGACCTTGCGTTACAAGCCGACAAAAATGCAGGGCAATGATGCGGATGTCGTCGTAAAGACTGAGATTGTCCAGCCCGGAAACAAGCCGATTCAGCTTGATTATTCGCTGGAAAAGCAGCCTGATGGCTGGAAAGTCTATGATGTGATCGTTGCCGGAGTCAGCCTGGTGACAAACTATCGCGACACATTCAATCAGGAGGTGCGCGCCAATGGCGTGGATGGACTGATCCAGATGTTGTCCGCCAAAAACAAGCAGCTCGAAGCCGGAAAGAAATGATTGAGAAAAGTGGAAACCGGTACGTGATGACCGGCCCCATGCTGATTTCCGATGCGCGTAACCTGCTCGGAGCCGGACGTGGTTTTTTGCTGGATGAACCCGGTTCTGAGGTGATTTTCGATCTGGCATCGGTCGAAGAAGTCGACTCGTCAGCGCTGGGAGTTCTCTTTGGCCTGCTTCGTTCCGCCAGGGAACGAGGCATGGAGTTGCGTATTGCCAACCCGCCGGCAAGCCTGATCAGTCTCGCCGGCTTGTACGGCGTTTCCGATTCGCTTCCCCTTGCCTGACCTACAGGCGTTTCTTGTCGAAGGTTTCGGATGCCATGGGCGTCGCTGTTTCGATTCATCAAGTCGTAAAGACCTTCGGTAGCCTGCGTGCGCTGGATGATGTCTCCTTGCAGATTTCCGAAGGAGAATTCTTTGGATTGCTGGGCCCCAACGGTGCCGGCAAGACTACGCTGATTTCCTGTCTGGCTGGGCTGGTCCGGCCGGATTCGGGGAAATTGGGCGTAATGGGATTTGATGTTCAGAAAGATTACCGCGAAGCGCGTCGCTGTTTGGGGGTGGTTCCCCAGGAGCTGGTTTTCGATCCGTTTTTCTCGGTGCGGGAAACCCTGCGTATTCAGTCCGGTTATTTTGGTCTTCGCCACAATGATGACTGGATCGATGAAATTCTTGCGAACCTCGATCTGACGGCAAAGGCGGATACCAATATGCGCCGTCTGTCAGGGGGAATGAAAAGACGCGTGCTCGTGGCCCAGGCGCTGGTACATAAGCCGCCTGTGATTGTCCTTGATGAGCCGACAGCCGGAGTGGATGTCGAGCTGCGCCAGGGGTTGTGGCAGTTTGTCAGGCGCCTCAATACTGAAGGACATACGGTAATCCTGACCACGCATTATCTGGAAGAGGCAGAAACATTGTGTGGCCGTATCGCCATGCTCAAGCAGGGGCGGGTTGTCGCACTGGATTCCACCCGTAATCTCCTGGAGCGGTTTGCAGGGCACACCTTGAGCCTGCGCCTGGATCACCCGGAGAAACTTCCGCAGGCGCTGCATCTGCGTGCTACAGAGGGTGGAGGGTGCCTGAATTTCAATCTCGGAGGATATGACGAGATTGAACCCCTGCTTGCGTCAATTCGGGAATCTGGCTGCGGCATCCGGGACATGCGCCTGGTTGAAGCAGATCTGGAGGATGTTTTTGTCGATGTAATGCGGGGAAATGATCGAGGAAGCAACGGGGGAAGGCCATGAGCGGTTTTCGTACCCTGCTCTACAAGGAGGTCCTGCGATTCTGGAAGGTCGGTTTTCAGACCATGGGGGCGCCGGTACTGACAGCCTTGCTCTATCTGCTCATTTTTGCGCATGTCCTGGAAAGCCGGGTTGAGATCAATGGGTTGCGCTACACAGCTTTCCTCGTCCCCGGCCTGGTCATGATGACGGTGCTGCAGAACGCATTTGCCAACACGTCCTCCAGCCTGATCCAGGCCAAGGTAACGGGGAGCATTATTTTCGTGCTTTTGCCCCCCATCTCGTATGGTGAGTTCTTTTTGGCCTATGTCGGAGCGGCGATGCTGCGCGGGGTTATGGTCGGTTCTGGAGTGATGCTCGCGACAGGCTGGTTTGTGCCGCTTGAATTCGTTTCACCCGCCTGGATTCTCGCATTTGCACTGATCGGTGGCGGGATGATGGGAGCGCTTGGCATGGTTGCCGGTATATGGGCCGACAAATTTGATCAGCTTGCGGCTTTCCAGAATTTTCTGATCATGCCTCTGACCATGCTTTCCGGCGTATTTTATTCGATCCATACGCTCCCTGCCTTCTGGCAGGGCGTGTCGCATTTCAACCCAGTCTTCTATATGATCGACGGCTTCCGTTTTGGCTTTTTCGGGGTTTCCGATGTGGCACCCGAAATCAGCCTGCTTGTTTCTTCCCTGTCCTTCCTGGCGGTGGCTTGGACCACACTGGTGTTCCTGCGCAAAGGCTATAAGTTGAGGTATTGAATCATGATGCATTCCGAACAGATCAAGAAAATCATTGGCGAAGGGATGTCTTGCGAGGGCTTGCATGTCGAGGGCGATGGCGAGCATTTCGAAGCAGTGGTTGTCAGTTCTCTTTTTGCCGGCAAAAACCGGGTACAGCGCCAGCAGATGGTCAATGCCTTGCTGCGTTCCTACTTTGATAGCGGCGAACTGCACGCCTTGTCGATGAAAACGCTGTCTCCCGAAGAATGGAGTGCGTTGCGTGGATAAGTTGCTGATCGAAGGTGGCGTTCCGCTCATTGGCGAGGTGCCGATTTCCGGGGCGAAGAATGCGGCTTTGCCGATTCTCTGCGCCGGCCTGCTGTGTGGTGATACCTTGCAGCTTTCCAATATCCCGCATCTGAACGATATTTCGACCATGCTCCGTCTGATCGGGCAGATGGGCGTGGCGGTGTCCCTGGATGGCAACGAGGGCGTGGCGCTTGATAGCAAGGGGCTCAATAATCCGTTCGCTCCCTACGACCTGGTCAAGACCATGCGTGCGTCCATACTGGTCCTTGGGCCGTTGCTGGCACGCTGCGGAGAAGCTCGGGTGTCGCTGCCCGGCGGTTGCGCCATCGGGGCCAGGCCGGTCGATCAGCACATCAAGGGATTGCAGGCCATGGGGGCCGATATCCGTGTTGAGGGCGGTTACGTGCATGCCAGGGCCGGTCGCTTGAAAGGTGCGCGCATCGTGACCGATATGGTGACGGTGACAGGGACCGAGAACCTGATGATGGCCGCGACTCTCGCCGAAGGCGAAACTGTGATTGAGAACGCGGCGCGCGAGCCCGAAGTCGTTGATCTGGCACGTTGCCTGATGTCCATGGGAGCAAAGATTGAGGGGGCGGGGACCGATTGCATTCGTATTGATGGAGTAGAGAAGTTGCATGGCGCACAGTACGCCGTGATGCCTGACCGGATCGAAACGGGTACTTATCTTTGCGCGGCGGCGGCAACGCGCGGCCATGTGCGGTTGACCCGTACTTCTGCCCATTTTCTCGATGCAGTGATTGACAAGCTGCGCGAAGCGGGATGCGAAATCGATTGCCAGCCTGACGCCATTGCGCTCAAGGCTCCGCAGCGGCTTCAGTCGGTCAGCATTCGCACCTCGCCTTATCCGGCTTTTCCGACGGACATGCAGGCGCAGTTCATGGCGATCAATTGCGTCGCAGAGGGGGTTGCCACGATTCGTGAAACAATATTCGAGAATCGCTTCATGCACGCTGTCGAACTCATCCGGCTGGGTGCCGATATCAGGATCGACGGCAATACCGCACTCGTTACGGGCGTCCCGAAACTCGACGGTGCGACGGTCATGGCCACCGATCTGCGGGCGTCGGCCAGTCTGGTAATCGCCGGACTCGTGGCGCAGGGGGAAACACTGATCGAGCGGATTTACCATCTTGATCGGGGTTACGAACGGATCGAGGAGAAACTTGCGCGCCTCGGAGCCTCTGTAAAACGGATTCGCTGAGTTGCTGAGCTGATTCGAACGCGTTGATTTTTTGAGCCGAATGCAGGATTTTGTGTGCGATTGTTTGGTCGTTGCATCTTGTGGTCATCGCTTTCGCCATGTACACTCACGGGCAAAAAATTGCTGGTCACGTTTTTCTGCCTCGGCAGGCGCGATATTCAGACGGACAAAACAACATGATTTGATTTGTCCGGGGTCTGGATGAATGTGCCTCGCTGGCATTGCCGCAAGAATCCGCCTTGAAATCTCATCTGGCAGTGGCAAGGGATTAGGTGGTGCCGAAGTGGGCTGTTTTTTTGTTTGCAAAATCAAGAAGATTGATTCCTCGAGGAATCAGCAGCTGGATGCGTGGAGCGCCTATGGCTTGCCACGGAAGTAATTTGCGGGAACGATGCAGAATGCGCATCGGGAACTATGCGACAAACACTCATGATGACGCTTCCCAGGATGCGTCCATCACTGGTTTTTCAATTTGGATCTGCATTTTTTGAGATCAGGACAACTTGTTTTAGGAGGCTGCTATTTTGGAAAATTATTTGATCCTTTGCACACTTGCGGGTGTGGTCGCGCTTTTGTTTGCCTTTATTCTTAGTGGGGGCATCAAGAAAGCCGATGCGGGCAATGCACGCATGCAGGAAATTGCCGGCTATATCCATGAAGGCGCCATGGCGTTTCTGTACCGTGAATATCGGTATCTGTTCGTCTTCATCGCCATCGTTTTCGTAGTGCTGACGCTGTTCATCAACTGGCAGACAGCAGTTTGTTTCCTTGGTGGCGCGTCCTGTTCGATTCTGGCCGGTTTTATCGGCATGCAGGTCGCGACCAAGGCCAATGTGCGTACGGCTGCTGCTGCGCAAAACGGCATTGGCCCGGCACTGCGCATCGCGTTTTCCGGCGGTGCGGTCATGGGCATGTCGGTGGCCGGACTGGGAATGTTCGGACTTGGTTTTCTCTTTCTGCTGTTTGGGCAGAATGTCGTCTATATCACCGGATTCGGCTTGGGAGCCAGCTCCATTGCGCTGTTCGCTCGTGTAGGGGGCGGTATCTACACGAAGGCGGCTGACGTTGGTGCTGACCTGGTCGGCAAAGTAGAAGCCGGCATTCCCGAGGATGACCCACGCAACCCGGCGGTCATCGCCGACAACGTTGGCGATAATGTGGGCGACGTCGCCGGCATGGGAGCCGACCTGTTTGAGTCGTATGTCGGCTCGATCATCGGTGCGTTTGCTTTGGCAGCAGTCCTGTTCCCGAATGGGGAAGGCGTTCTCTATGTCTTCGCATTGTGCGGATTCGGTATCCTGGCTTGCATCATCGGCATTCTGATCGCGCGAGCCAGCAAGGGCGACAATCCTCAGGCGGCACTCAACCTTGGAACCTACGTGGCGGGCGGTCTCACTGTCGTTGCTTCCGGGGTACTCAGCCAGCTGGTTTTTGGCAACCTGAAGGCGTTTGCTGCGCTAACCGCTGGTCTCATCGCGGGTCTGGCGATCGGCAAGATTACCGAGATCTACACTTCCGGCGACTATCGTTTCGTCAAGAATATCGCCCGGCAATCTGAAACCGGACCGGCCACCACTCTGATTTCCGGTATGGCCACTGGCATGTATTCCACCATGTGGCCAATGATCTGCCTCTGTGTTGGCATGCTTGTCTCGTATTTTGTCATGGATGGAGCCAGCAATCCGGTCATGGGGTTGTTCGGCATTTCGCTGGCCGCTGTTGGGATGTTGTCCATTACCGGCATTACCGTCTCGGTCGATGCGTATGGCCCGATTTCCGACAACGCAGGGGGTATTGCTGAAATGGCGGAAATGCCCAAAGGCATTCGTGCCATTACCGACAAGCTGGATGCGGTGGGCAATACCACGGCAGCCATTGCCAAAGGCTTTGCCATCGGTTCAGCTGCACTAACAGCGCTTGCACTTTTTGCCGCCTATGCCCAGGCCGTCGGCCTGAGCAGCATTGACCTGCTGAATCCGTTGACCTTGGGTGGGCTGATGATCGGGGCAATGATTCCGTTCCTGTTCTCCGCTCTGACCATGGAGGCCGTTGGTGACGCAGCAACCGACATGATCGAGGAAGTCCGTCGCCAGTTCCGCACCATCCCGGGAATCATGGAAGGCAAGGGCAAACCGGATTACGCAAAATGCGTTGATATTTCGACCGCGGCTTCGCTGAAACGAATGCTGTTGCCTGGTTCGCTGGCCATCATTCTGCCTTTGCTCATGGGCCTGATTCTGGGCACTGCGGCATTGGCCGGGTTCATCGCGGGCGCCTTGATTACCGGTGTGTTGCTGGCCATCTTCATGGCTAACTCCGGTGGTGCCTGGGATAATGCGAAGAAGTTCATTGAAGGTGGTGCGCATGGCGGCAAGGGCAGCCCTGCCCACAAAGCGGCCGTTGTTGGCGATACCGTCGGCGATCCGTTCAAGGATACCTCTTCGCCAGCCATGAACATTCTGATCAAGCTGATGACCATTGTCTCCCTGGTCTTTGCCCCGGCGATTGTTCAGTATGGCGGGCTCATTGAAGCTCTCATGAAGTAATCATTCCGTTTGTGTTTTTAAAAAGGCCCCGGCTCAAGCCGGGGCCTTTTGCATTTCTGTAACAGAGGATGGCTTTCCTGTGGGTTTTCTTTCGTCCAATCGGTTGGGTTTGTGTTCGTCAATTTCATGGCCGGGCGACGTTTGGTCGTCGATTACGGTAAAATCCTATCTTTTACCGAGCAGGGTCGCGCTGTGGATGGCATTACCATTGCCCTTTCGAAAGGGCGGATTTTTGAAGAAACGCTGCCTTTGCTTGCGGCAGCCGGAATCGAGCCTCTGGAAAATCCGGAAACATCGCGCAAACTGATCATTCCTACCAATAGGGAAGATGTTCGGGTGGTCATCGTGCGTGCAACCGATGCCCCGACCTACGTTCAGTACGGTGCGGCGGATATCGGCGTGGCCGGGAAAGATGTGCTGATCGAAAACGGAGGCGAAGGGTTATACCAGCCGCTTGATTTGAAAATAGCAAAATGCCGGATGATGGTCGCCATTCCTGCAGGATTCGATTACGAGAATGCCGTTCGTCAAGGTGCACGTCTCAAGGTGGCGAGCAAATACATCAACATCGCCCGCGAACACTTTGCCGCCAAACGGGTGCACGTCGATCTGATCAAACTGTATGGCTCCATGGAACTCGCTCCATTGGCTGGCCTGGCCGATGCCATCGTCGATCTGGTATCGACCGGCGGAACGCTGAAAGCCAACAATCTGGTGGCTGTCGAGCACATCATGGATATTTCCTCTCGCCTGATCGTCAATCAGGCGGCACTCAAACTGAAGCGCGAAAAACTGGTTCCAATCATGGATGCCATCGCCGGGGCCGTCGCATCATGCTAGCCATTAAACGTTTTTCCAGTAGTGACAAGGACTTCAAGCAGCAGCTCGATGCCCTGCTTGCCTTTGAGGGCGCCCAGGATGCTTCAGTCGACCAGGCCGTGGCGGCCATTCTTGAAGACGTGAAAGTACGTGGCGACCAGGCGGTAGTTGACTACACCAACCGTTTTGATCGTCTGTCCGCAAAGTCGCTCGCCGAGCTTGAGCTCTCAAGAAATGATCTTGCGCAGGCGCTCGACAACCTGCCCGAAGAGCAGCGCTCGGCACTTGAAATGGCTGCACAACGTGTGCGCAGCTATCACTTGCGCCAGCCATTGGAAAGCTGGCAGTACGAGGAGGAGGGGGAGCTGGAAGGTACCCTTCTCGGGCAGAAGATAACTCCGTTGTCGCGTGTTGGTTTGTACGTGCCAGGGGGCAAGGCGGCTTATCCTTCATCGGTGCTGATGAACGCCATTCCTGCGAAAGTGGCCGGAGTGGGAGAGCTGATCATGGTTGTTCCAACGCCCGGAGGCGAACGCAATGCTCTGGTGCTGGCCGCGGCTGCGCTGTCCGGAGTGGATCGCGTATTTTGCATCGGAGGCGCTCAGGCGGTCGGTGCGCTAGCCTATGGAACGCAAAGCGTTCCTCAGGTCGACAAGATTGTCGGACCCGGGAATGCCTATGTCGCCGCGGCCAAGCGCCGTGTTTTTGGCGTGGTTGGCATCGACATGGTGGCGGGGCCTTCGGAAATCCTGATCATTTGCGATGGGCTGACCGATCCAGACTGGGTCGCCATGGATCTTTTCTCGCAGGCAGAGCACGACGAACTGGCACAGTCCATCTTGTTATGCCCGGATGAGTCCTACATCGAGCGGGTCGCGCAGTCCATCGAGAAGCTGCTTCCGACAATGCCGCGCAAGGAAATTATCCGGACTGCACTGGAGAATCGCGGTGCGTTGATCCGGGTTCGCGATCTCGACGAAGCCTGTACCATAGCCAATCGAATTGCTCCGGAACACCTTGAACTGTCTCTTGCCGATGCCGACCACTGGGTTGAAAAAATCAGCAATGCAGGAGCCATCTTCATCGGCCCCTATACTTCAGAATCGTTGGGAGACTACTGTGCCGGTCCGAATCACGTCTTGCCGACCTCCGGCAGTGCGCGCTTCTCATCGCCGCTGGGGGTCTATGATTTCCAGAAACGAAGCAGTCTGATTCGTGCTTCCCGATCCGCGGCGAAAGTTCTTGGCAGGGTGGCTTCCCGGCTGGCTACAGGCGAAGGTTTGCCGGCGCATGCCTGCTCTGCCGATTATCGCGTGGACTCGTAAAAACTATCGAGTTTTTGTTAGACTGCAAAGCATTTTTCTAGGTAAGTGCGCATGAATAAACGGAAGAGCAAAGTTCTAAAGTATTCGCATTCGGTGATCGGGCGGTTGCTGAGGCATCCTTGGGCTTTGCTTGGTATCAGTGGCGTTGCCATGCTTGGAATGGTTACTGCTTCAGCTATCGTTCCTCATGAGGTGGCGCATATGCCATCGGAGACGATTCTGGAAGAACTTGCGCTGCCGGCCATTACACCGATTGAATCTGGTGATGCCGAGTTTTTGCATGAAGAGATCATTCAGCGCGCTGACACGATGTCGGGCCTGTTAACACGACTTGGTATCGCCGATCAGGAGGCTTTTGCCTTCATCAATCAAAATCCGGAGGCGCAAGCAATGGCCCGTCAACTGCGTCCGGGCCAGGTCGTTACGGCGAGAACGAGTCAGGATGGGGCGCTGATTTCTTTGTTCTTTCCGTTGAATGGAGCGGACACGACATTTGTTGTCGCGAAGACAGGTAGCGGTTTTGTTGCCGGCGAGAAGAAGCTCACGGTGTCGACCCGGATCAACATCAAGTCGGGAGAAATTGCGAATTCACTGTTTGGGGCAACGGATGCAGCGGGAATTCCGGATGCCATCGCTATGCAACTTGCAGAGATCTTCAGTGGCGATATTGATTTTTACCGGGATCTGCGCAAGGGAGACAAATTCTCGATTGTTTACGAATCGCTTAGCCATAATGGTCAACAAGTCCGGAGCGGCCGCATTCTTGCTGCCGAGTTTGTAAACAACAACAGAATACATCAGGCCTATTGGTTTCAGACTGATTCTGGCAAAGGGGGCTATTACACGGTAGACGGAAAAAGCTTGCGCAAAGCGTTCCTTCGCTCCCCTCTTGAGTTTTCACGCGTTACTTCCGGCTTCTCGAATGCACGGGTGCATCCGGTGTTGCAAATTACGCGTGCCCACAAAGGGATAGATTACGGAGCCCCCATTGGGACTCGCGTGCGGGCGGTGGCTGATGCGGTGGTTGAGTTCGCGGGGCGCCAGGGAGGTTATGGCAATCTGGTCATTCTCAAACATCAAGGCGCATATTCAACAGCTTATGGACATTTGAACGGATTTGCCCCGGGAATCAGGAAAGGGGCGCGGGTCGGTCAGGGAGAAACGGTCGGTTTTGTCGGACGAACAGGATTGGCTACCGGGCCGCACCTTCACTACGAGTTCCGAATCAAAGGACAGCAGGTAAATCCGATGATGGCCGTCTTGCCGGCTGCTGTCCCGCTGGATGCAGCACAGGTTTCCCGTTTCAAGAAATCGATCGGGCCGCTGCTTGCCCACCTGGATCTTGCGAAGCAGATCAATCTGGCCTCTGCTGAATAAGCTCAGTTTTACTCATGAAAAAGGCGACCATGGTCGCCTTTTTCATTTAAATGACGTACTTCTGTCTGGTTTGTTCAGGCTGTAAATGAAGAGCCGCAACCACAGGTTGATGTCGCGTTCGGATTCTTGATGACGAATTGTGCACCTTCAAGGCCCTCGGTGTAATCAATCTCCGCGCCCACAAGATATTGATAACTCATCGGGTCAACCAAGAGAGTGACCCCGTTTTTTTCCATGGAGGTGTCATCATCACTGGCGACTTCATCAAAGGTGAAACCATACTGGAAGCCCGAGCAGCCTCCACCCGTCACAAATACTCTCAGTTTCAAATCGGGGTTGCCTTCTTCCTCGATCAATTCCTTGACCTTGCTGGCTGCGTTGTCGGTAAAAACAAAAGGCATCGGCATATCTGTGGCTGTGTTCATCGACTTTTCCTTCCAAATTCTTGCGTATAACCTAACTTACTGCCAACTTCAACCGCCTGATGCGAGTTTGAGCTCAACAGTTTTCATGTTTACCTGATGTACCAGACGTCCTTGAATCACGGCGCCTTGCTGCATCTCGATCTGATGGTATTCAACATCACCTGTGACCGTCGCAGAAGAGAAGAGTTCCAGCGATTCTCCAGCAAATACCGGTCCGATGACCGTTCCATTAATCACGACGTGCCCCACTGAAATGGTGCCTTCGACGCTCGCCTTTTCACTGATGACCAATGCGCCTTCCATCGGGTTTTCGCTGCTTATATTGCCCCGTACCGCACCGTCAATGCGCAATCCGCCGGTAAAAACCACATTGCCTTCGACGCGCGTTCCTGCGCCTATAAGACTGTCAATGCTGTTCTGGGGAGTTCCTTTGGTTTTCTTGCCAAACATGTCATCTCCGATTAAAGCGTCCAGGATTGCTTTGCCCGTACAATTCCGTCCTGCAGCAAACGCGCTTCGACACTTAAGACGCTCGCTCCATGCGGAACGGAGAAAATCCCTTCAAGGCGGTGGAAGTGTTTGATTTCAAAATTAAAGCGTTGTGCATCATTCCCCGTTTCCGAAGGTGCTGTGATCATAGCATCTTTACCGCCCACCCGCACTTTTACAATCAGTTCCAGATTTCCCTTGATGCCTTTTGCCTGTCGCCCACCATTGTTGATGACTAGCAGGCGATAGCGATATTCGTCCGCGAGCGGAGTGGGTTCGATGCGCAAATGGTCAATCCTGAGACCGGTTTCAGCGCCGGCTTCACCGTTGCTCACTTCCGAGCCTGGCATCAAGCCTTCAAAAAAAGCCAGATCCTCGCGCAACGCTGCATTTTCGCTTTCCAGAGCCTTTACCTGATTTGCCAGCTGTTTCAGTGCGGCCCTCTCCATTTGTAAACTGCTTTCGCCTGTTCCGGCCAGGGTACGCAATTTGGTCAGCTCGGCATCCAGTTCCATGACATGATTCCTGAGCGACCTGATTTCTTCTGCAGGATTCTCTGTCGGGTGTGCGGCCATTTTTTTCCCGGCTTCGTAGATCCAGACCGCACAGCCGAACGATATGGCCACTATGGCGATAATAGCCAGCGCCTGCCAATACCACGCAACGTGCGTTTTGATGGCCAGTTTCGGGGCGTTGATGCCGAAGCGCTGGCGCAGTCGCTTCAGTTTTATGGCAGCACCGGAAGTTGCCATAATCCAGTTGTTTCGGAGAGGCCAAGCATGATGTTCATGTTCTGCACCGCCTGCCCGGCAGCCCCTTTGACAATGTTGTCAATCACGGAAAGGATGACCAGCGTATCTCCATCCTGCGGACGGTGAACGGCGATTCTGCAGAGATTCGATGAGCGGACAGAGCGCGTATCCGGGTGCGATTTCTCAGGCATGACGTCAACAAAGGCTTCGTTTTCGTAGAATTTTTCATAAAGTGCCTGAAAATCTGTATTTTTCTTGATTCGGGCGTATAGCGTGGCGTGAATGCCTCGAATCAAGGGCGTCAGATGGGGAACAAAAGTCAAATTCACGCTTGCGCCCGCCGCACGCGTCAAGCCTTGTCTGATTTCAGGAAGATGACGGTGGCCCGGGACGCCATATGCCTTGAAGTTGTCGGAAGCTTCCGCAAACAATGAAGATACTTCAGCTTTTCTACCTGCGCCTGAAACACCGGACTTTGCATCCGCAATCAGGTTTTCAATGTCTACCAGGCCAGATTGAAGGAGGGGAATAAAGCCCAGTTGCACCGCGGTAGGATAGCAGCCAGGATTTGCCACCAGTCGTGCGTCCTTGATTGCGGCTCTGTTTACCTCGGGCAAGCCGTATACAGCCTTGGCCACCCATTCCGGGCAGGCGTGTTTCATGCCATACCATTTTTCCCATTCTGCTATATCGGAAATCCGAAAATCCGCGGCGAGGTCAATGACTCGAACGCCGGCTTCAAGCAGTTCGGGGGCTTGCTGCATCGCCACGCCATTGGGGGTGGCGAAGAACACAATATCGCAGGACTTGAGGTTGGCAGCGGCCGGGTCCTCGAATTTTAGATCGACGCGGCCACGCAGGCTTGGGAACATGCTGGCAACGTGGGTTCCGGCATCTCCTCGCGAGGTGATGGCGGTTATTTCCACTGCAGGGTGTTGGGCCAGCAGGCGAAGTAATTCAACTCCTGTATATCCTGTGCCGCCGACAATACCTACCTTGATCATTACTTCCTCCTAAGCAAGTTCTGAATGATAGTGTGCGCATCCGAAAAACACAAAGCCGCCCAAGAGGCGGCTTTGATGTATCTGGCTGCAAATGCGATTAACGCTTGGAGAATTGCTTGCGCCGACGTGCCTTATGGAGGCCAACCTTCTTACGTTCGACTTCGCGTGCGTCGCGGGTGACAAATCCGGCTTGCGACAGGGTGGGCTTCAGGGCTGCATCGTATTCAATCAGCGCGCGCGTGATGCCGTGTCTGACTGCGCCAGCCTGTCCGGACTCTCCGCCGCCTGCAACATTGACGAGAATGTCGAAACCGGTCGTTTGTTCAACCAGTTCGAGCGGCTGGCGGACGATCATTCTTCCTGTGACGCGGGAGAAGAACTCGTCAACCGGCTTGCCATTGACAACAATATTGCCGGATCCGCGTTTCATGAAAACGCGCGCCACGGCGCTTTTGCGCCGTCCGGTACCGTAGTAGTAGTTTTCAGCCATTTCGACCTCTTAGAGTTCCAGAACTTTCGGCTGTTGAGCCGCATGCGGATGCACGTCACCCGCATAGCACTTCATTTTCTTCAGCATGGCATAACCCAGAGGGCCTTTGGGGAGCATCCCCTTCACGGCTTTCTCAAGCACACGCCCAGGAAAACGCTGTTGCATTTTCTTGAAGTTCGTTTCATTGATTCCGCCGGGGAAACCCGTATGGCGGTAATACATCTTGTCATCTGCCTTGTTGCCGGTTACACGCAACTTTTCCACATTGGTGACGATGATGAAATCGCCCGTGTCAACGTGCGGTGTGAATTCGGGTTTGTGCTTGCCGCGCAGGCGGCGGGCGATCTCGGTCGCGAGGCGGCCGAGCACCTTGTCAGTGGCGTCAACCACTAGCCACTCGCGCTTCACTTCATGCGACTTGGCGGAGAAAGTCTTCATTTCTAATGCCGTCCTTGTATGCCTGATAACGGAAAGCCGGGTATGTTATTGCAAGTCCCCTGATCGTGTCAATCAATGTTTTAATAATGTTTTTATTTTAATGCGTAACTCTCCTCACAGGGGATATCTGAATTCGGTGAAAGGGCATTATGGACTGCAAAGTCAAATGGATAGAGGGGGGCATGTCGTTCCTGGCAGAAACGGGCAGCAATCATGTGGTTGCCATGGACGGCGCGCCGGAAGCGGGAGGGCGAAATCTGGCGCCTCGCCCGATGGAAATGCTTCTGGCCGGAACGGGAGGATGTACGGCGTTTGATGTTGTCTCAATTCTGAAAAAAGGGAGGCATGCCGTTACCAGCTGCGAAGTCAGTCTGCATTCAGAACGAGCGGAAACCGAACCGAAAGTGTTCACACGGATTCACTTTCACTACAAGATCGGCGGGAAGGGACTGAAGCCGGAGGTGGTCGCCAGGGCGATTGAATTATCCAAGGACAAATATTGTTCTGCGTCGATCATGCTCGCAAAGACTGCCGTGATTACCCACGACTTCGAGCTTGTAGAAGCCTGAATTGATGGATAGCCAGTTAAATGCGCCCCTCCGTGCCCTCAGATATAGTAGGCGGTAGCGGTCATTATTTTTGCGGTTAACCGCATGGCTGCCTTTACAGGAACGGGCATTTCCCGTGCGCCAAGGCGCACGGCCATCTCGGCGTGTGCCATTTCGTCGATTTTCATTTGACTGACAATAGCCCGGGATTTTGCATCCTGCTCCGGCAATTTGGACAAATGTCCATCAAGATGGGCCTCGACCTGGCGCTCGGTTTCTGCCACAAAGCCGAGGTTCCAGCCGTCTCCCAGTTTCCCGGCAAGCGCGCCGAACGACAGGGCACCTGCGTACCAGAATGGATTCAGCCTGCTCTTTCTTGCCCCCAGCTCCGCAATGCGCTGCTCGGTCCATGCCAGATGTTCGGTCTCTTCAATCGCTGCATGATTCAGCGCCTTGCGCACCTCCGGGTCGCGGCAGGTCAGGGCCTGTCCCTGATAAAGCGCCTGGGCGCATATTTCTCCGACATGATTGATGCGCATCAGTGCTCCGGCGTGGGCCTTGTCACTGGCCGGCATTTCCAGATCGGGCAATTCCTGCCCAGGAACCTGGCGAAGGGTTGGAGCCTTGCAAAACAGTGTGCGCAGCGCCTTGTCGAATTCGATGATCAGAGGGTCAAACACGATCAGTCATCCTTTGCATTATTTGGCATAACGCAGGGCTTGCCGGGCGTCTTCGGCGGTCGAAATGGTATGTGCTCCGATGGTGCAAAAGATATTGGCAAACAGTTCGACATGATGTTGATTGGTGCTGCCCCGGATTCTTGTCCACTGATTGTTGCGTGCCTTGGACCATGTCTTGTCCGGTCGGCCGAAAGCATAGAGCCTGCGTTCTCCCGTGGTACAACGCATTCCTTCATAGCTGATATTCCTTGCTCCCGTCGAGCTGATGATCACGAGAGAATAGCGAATGACTGCGTCGTTTCCCACCGAGAGTGATTTCTCATCGATAAAGAACTGTTTGTCGGATACCGCGCCCACCTTGAAAGGAATGAGAGTTTCTTGTTCCGGGAATGGAGGGAGTTTGACTTCGATTTCAGTCCAGGGCGTTGCCTCGAATTCATCGTCGAAGCGGTCCGGGAAGGCCGCTGACGAAAAGAGTCCGAGGCTGGCAGCAAGGAACCATGCAAACGGTTTTACGGTGTTCATCGACGAGTTCCGCGGCAAGTCATGCATACGCGATCAGCAATGATCATTGGTTCGGCTCGAGTTCTGAGTTGACTGCATTGCGCTTCCGCTCGCCATCGCGACGCGAGCGGCGATGGTCCGCGTCGAGAAAGCGCGCGAGTTCATTCAGCGCCTGTTCATAGACGTGACGTTTGAAATCGATAACCGCATCCAGCGATACCCAGTAATTGTTCCAGCGCCAGGCGTCAAATTCGGGATGATCGCTGGCCCGCAGCGAAATATCACTATCACGTCCGGTCAGACGTAACAGGAACCAGATCTGTTTCTGTCCGCGATAGCTTCCGCGCCATTCGCGTTTGACCCAGTGTGACGGCACATCGTAACGCAACCAGTCCCGCGTTCTGCCGAGAACGCAAACATGCTCTTGGCGCAAGCCAATCTCTTCGTAGAGTTCCCGGTACATGGCCTGCTCGGGATTTTCCCCGCGCTTGATGCCACCCTGCGGAAACTGCCATGAATGTTCCCGGATACGCTTGCCCCAGAAAACCTCGTTTTTCGCGTTACATAGGATGATGCCGACGTTTGGGCGATAGCCTTCACGATCAAGCATTTTTCTAAACCTGCAAATTTGTTGGTCGCCTGCATTCTTCCATATTTCACGAGGCTTGCAAAGCAGCGGCTCCAGTAGGATGCAAGCTTGACGGTTTTGGCACTCCAATGCCGGACAGGGTCCCCGGCTGAGCTTCGAACGCGATTTGATTTGTCGCTATCACGATACTCATTGGCTTCCGTTTTCAGACCAACCTGACTTCAAGTTTTCCAATGCTGTCTATAGCGCATTCCAGAACGTCGCCACGCACGATGGTCGATACGCCAGCCGGTGTGCCGGTAAAGATCAGATCACCGGCTGCAAGGGCAACATAGGTCGATAATTGTGCAATGATTTCATTTACGCCCCATGTCATCTGTTCAAGACGTCCGTCCTGCCTGGTTTCACCGTTGACCTTCAGCCAGATTCTTCCGGCCGCCGGATGCTCTCCCGGGATTGCGGGTTTCAGGGCGCTGAGCGGGGCGCTCTGGTCGAAGCCCTTGCTCATATCCCACGGACGTCCCTTTTCCTTCGCCTGAGCCTGCAGGTCGCGTCGCGTAAGGTCAATTCCGACCGCGTAACCGAACACATGTTCGAAAGCCTGTCCGGCAGGAATGTTCGAGCCACCCCGTCCGAGGGCGACTACAAGCTCAACCTCGTGCTGCAGGTTGGCCGTTCGTGGCGGGTAGGCTATATTGCCGCCATTCGGCACCAGTGCATCGGCCGGCTTGCTGAAAAAGAATGGGGCTTCCCTTGCGTCACCTCCCATTTCCGCGACATGCAAGGCGTAATTCTGGCCGACGCAATATACGCGGCGGACGGGGAAAACGGCTGCGCTACCGGCAATCGGAAGCACATTATGCGGGGAGGGAGGAATGACGTAGTTCATGCTGATCTCTTGTCCTAAATGTGGGTTGGCTAAATCGGATTGTCGATATCGACAAAATCGCACTCCAGTCCGAATTCCTGTCTCAGGTGCCTGCTCAGTGCCTGCACGCCAAAACGTTCGGTGGCATGATGTCCCGCAGCAATGAACGAGACACCGGATTCGCGTGCCAGGTGCACCGTATGTTCCGAAATCTCGCCAGAAAGGTAAGCGTCAACGCCAAGGGACAGGGCCTGCTCGAAATAGCACTGGCCGCCCCCTGAGCACCAGGCGATTTTCTGGACAAGGCGATTGTCTCCCGCAATGACAAGAGGCTCACGTTGCAAGACTTTGGTAATCGTTTGTGTGAGTGTTGCGAGCGTTTGCGGTTTGTCGATTTTCCCGACCCAGCCAAGATCCTGTTCGCCGAACCGCCCTTCGGTTTGCCAGCCGAGGTGGTGCGCCAATTGGGCGTTGTTTCCGAGTTCGGAGTGCGCGTCGAGCGGCAGGTGGTAGGCCATCAGATTGATGTCATGCCTGAGCAGGGATTGCATGCGTGCCTTGCGAAACCCCGTGATTCTTGCATCTTCCCCGCGCCAGAACCAGCCGTGGTGAACCAGCAGGGCATCCGCTTCTCGTTCGATCGCTGCATCGATCAATGCCTGGCTGGCTGTCACGCCAGCCACGATGCGCCTGACATCAGAACGTCCTTCCACTTGCAGACCGTTTGGGGAATAATCCTTGAAACGCTCGATTTCAAGCAGTGCATTTAGATAACGTACCAGTTCATCGCGTTTCATCCTGATTCCTCGGAAACATAATTCGACATGCGCAGACTCTGGCTGATTTTTGCACAAACCGTTACGGTTAGTCTTGCCGTGCTGTTTGTTTTTGGTGCTTTTAAACCGGAATGGCTCGGAAAAATAACCCCCAATATGAACTCTGGTGTACTGCCTGCCACGGCAGAAAGTGCACGATTTGCTGGCGGGAGCTCATTCCGCGAGGCCGCAAAGAAGGCTTTGCCTTCGGTTGTGCACATCTTTACCACGCAGAATGTCAAAGCGCAGCCCAGTCCCTTGTTGAACGATCCGCTTTTTCGGCATTTCTTCGGGGATGATGCGGAGACTGATGAGCAAAGCAAGTCAGGACTCGGTTCGGGCGTAATTGTCAGCCCCGATGGTTATATTCTCACCAACTATCACGTCATCGAGGGGGCGGAGCAGATCGAGGTTGCACTTAATAACGGGAGAACGCTCAAGGCTCAACCGGTTGGCGGAGATCCGGAAACCGATCTGGCGGTGCTGAAGCTGGAGGCGGGGAAAGACGGGGATCAGCAATTCCCGGCCATTGCCCTTGGGCGGATGGACGATGTTGTCGTGGGTGACGTTGCCCTGGCTATTGGAAACCCTTTCGGAGTGGGTCAGACCGTGACCATGGGCATCGTTTCTGCACTGGGCCGTTCCCACCTCGGCATCAATACTTTCGAGAATTTCATCCAGACGGATGCGGCTATCAACCCTGGTAACTCGGGAGGTGCGCTGATCGATACCCAAGGCAATCTGATCGGCATCAATACTGCGATTTACTCGCGTTCGGGTGGGTCCTTGGGCATCGGGTTTGCCATCCCGATCTCCACGGCCAGTAATGTCATGGAACAGATTATCCAGACCGGTTCGGTTACGCGGGGCTGGATCGGCGTTGAGGCCCAGGAAATCACCAAAGAGCTTGCCGAATCGTTTGGCATTTCGGAGACAGAAGGGGCTCTGATTGCCGGGGTGCTGCGCGGTAGTCCGGCCGATGCGAGCGGGGTAAGGCCGGGAGATATCCTGCTGTCCGTGGCGGGCAAGCCGATAAAGGATCCGCAAATCATGCTGGATTTGATTGCCAGCCAGAAACCGGGAGACACGGTTACATTTACGTTGCGCCGCAAGAAAGCAGTCATCGAAACCACGATCCGCGTCGGCAAACGACCGCAGCTGCGCCTGGATCGCGAATAAGGGTTCGGCTGTACCGTTTGCAGTCGGGGCAACAGGCCCCGATGATCACTCGCCTGCGCCTTTATTTACTACGATGTTGTTGTTGATAGGCTTGCGCACAAAACGCGCCATCAGTATGCCAAGCTCGTAGAGCAGACAAAGAGGAATTGCCAGCATCAGCTGGGATACGACATCCGGTGGCGTGAAGATGGCTGCGACGATAAAGGCGCCGACGATCACGTAGGAGCGCCATTCCTTGAGTGTGGATACGTTGACTGCTCCGATCAGCACCAGGACCACAACAATGACCGGAACCTCAAATGCCACACCGAAGGCCACGAAAGTACCCATGACGAACGACAGGTATTTTTCGATGTCGGTCATCCAGGCCACGCCTTCCGGAGCCACTTGGGACATGAAGCCAAATACCGTGGGAAATACCAGGAAATAGGCAAACGCCATTCCGGCGAAAAAAAGAAAGACGCTTGAAGCAACCAGCGGTAGAGCCAGCCGTTTTTCATGCGCGTACAACCCTGGTGCGACGAAAGCCCAAACCTGGTACAGAACGTACGGCAAGGCAATAAGAAAGGCGACCATCAGGGCGACTTTCATCGGTACGAGGAAGACGCCAACCACGTCGGTGGCAATCATTTGTCCGCCCTGGGGGAGGCTGGCCAACAGGGGCTGCGCCAGCAGGGCATACAAATCCTTTGCCCATGGGAACAGGCACAGGAAAATGACCAGAACGGACAGGAGCGCCCGGACCAGGCGGTCGCGCAGTTCGACCAGGTGCGAGAGGAACGACTCCTCCGGTATGTTCATCCTTGGTTACCCTTTGTTTTCGGCAATGGCTTTGGGTTCAGACGTCCCGGGTTGTTGCTCAATTCCAGTATCTGACGTCAGGGACGGCATGTCCGCCTTGATTGTTTCGACGGTCTGTTCAGCGTTTTTCTCGATCGCCTGCAGCTCGCTGGTGATGCCCTTTTCAAAATCGCTTGCCGACTCCCGGATGTCGGATTGCAGCTTTTTCAGTTCGTCCAGTTGCATTTCCCGGCTGATATCGGCCTTGACGGTGCTGACGTAACGCTGTGCACGGCCAAGCAATAAACCGACGGTGCGCGCGACCTTGGGCATGCGTTCCGGCCCGATTACAACGAGGGCAACGATGCCAATAACAACCAGTTCAAAAAAGCTGATGTCGAACATACGATGGGTGGAGCATAAGAGAAGCGAAAGAAGATCGAGGGTGAAAGTGCAGGGGCAAGCCTGATTTAATTGTTTTGCGCGTGCCTGCCAACTCCACCTGCATTATGACTTGGTTTTTTCCTTGATTTCGCCTTCGATGGTTTGCCCCTCGGGGATCTGCTGTGCCGGAGTTTCGTTAGTCTTGTTCTCGGTGCTTCCGTCACGGATGCCTTCCTTGAAACCTTTCACTGCGCCACCAAGATCTTCCCCGATATTGCGCAGCTTCTTGGTGCCGAAAACGAGCATGACGATTACCAGAACGATCAGCCAGTGCCAGATACTGAAACTTCCCATGTTGATTCTCCTTAAAGTCGCTTGAGCATTGGCCCGACCGGTTCCGCGCCGCCCACGATGTGGGCGTGCAGATGAGGCACTTCCTGCCCTCCGATCCGACCATTGTTAATGATGACACGAAAACCTTCAGGACTGCCATTTTCATTGGCCAATTTATTGGCCACGGCCAGCATGCGGCCAAGAATTGGTTCGTCGGCAGGGGTTGCGTCCTGCAACGAAGTGATGTGGCGTTTGGGAACGACCAGGATATGCATCGGACGAGCCGGGTTAATGTCGTGAAAGGCGAGGACAAGCTCGTCCTCGTACGCCTTGCGCGAGGGAATTTCCCCGCGTGCGATCCTGCAGAACAGACAGTCATTCATGTTGTTACTCCTGCTTGGCCGGCCGAGATTTCTTTTCGTCGATGCCGGATGTGCCTTCGCGGCGCTGTAATTCCTTGAGCACATCCTCGATTCCGATGCCATAGAACGTCAGCAATGCCATCATGTGATACAGCACATCGGCCGATTCATAGACGATGTTGACGCGTTTGCCATCCTTGGCGGCCATGATCAGTTCCGCCCCTTCCTCACCGATCTTTTTCAAGATCGAATCGGGGCCTTTGGCAAACAGCTTGGCCGTGTATGAGGTTTTTGGGTCGGCGTTGCGCCGTGAGGCCAGTGTTTCGGAAAGGCGGAACAGTACGTCTTCTGTGCTCATTTTGCGTAAATATCCTTCGGGTCTTTCAGTACGGGGTCGACCGGAATCCAGCGGTCATCGTGCAATTCAAGGAAAAAACAACTTTCACGGCCGGTGTGGCAGGCGATTCCGCCGATTTGGTCGATGGTCAGCAGGATGACGTCACCGTCACAATCGGCGCGAATCGATCTTACCTTCTGATAGTGGCCGGACTCCTCGCCTTTGCGCCATAGCCGCTGCCGGGAACGCGACCAATAAACAGCGTTGCGGCTGCTTACGGTCTCCTGCAGTGCTTCGCGGTTCATCCAGGCAAACATGACCACCCGGCCCGTGGTGGCATCCTGGGCGATGGCGGGGATCATGCCGTTCTCGTCCCACTTCAGCGCATCAAGCCAGAACAGACCGGGATCCAGGTCGCTCACAGACGCACCTCGATATCGCGCTCGTGCATGTATTCCTTGGCCTGGCGCACGGTGTACTCGCCGAAGTGGAAGATGCTTGCGGCCAAGACGGCATCGGCCCCGCCAAGGGAAACACCGTCGGCCAGATGCTGCAGGTTGCCGACGCCGCCGCTGGCAATCACCGGGATATCGACAGCGTCTGAAACGGCGCGTGTCAGTTCCAGGTCGAAGCCGTTCTTGGTGCCGTCGCGGTCCATGCTGGTCAGCAGGATTTCTCCTGCCCCCAGTTGTTGTACGCGGCGAGCCCATTCGACTGCATCCAGTCCGGTGCGGTTGCGGCCCCCGTGGGTGAACACTTCCCACCGGGCGGGAGCTACCTGCTTCGCGTCAATGGCTACGACGATGCACTGGTTACCGACTTTGCTGGAAGCTTCGGCCACGAGGTCCGGGTTGTTAACCGCCGCCGTGTTCATGCTGACCTTGTCGGCGCCGGCATTGAGCAGACGCCGGACGTCGGCGACAGTACGCACGCCGCCACCCACCGTTAGTGGGATGAAGACTTGCGAGGCACAGGCCTCGACGATGTGCAGGATGATGTCACGCTGATCGGATGAGGCGGTGATGTCGAGGAACGTTACTTCGTCGGCGCCCTGAGCGTCGTAGCGCCGGGCAATTTCAACGGGGTCGCCGGCATCGCGCAGGTCGACAAAATTGGTCCCCTTGACGACCCGGCCGGCTGTGACGTCAAGGCAGGGAATGATTCGTTTGGCTAGGCCCAAGGCTGGCTTTCAGTATCAATAGAGTAAAAACAGTGCCAGCGTCAGGCTTTGCCTGCCTGATCCGCCTCGGCCTGGGCGGCGGCGAAATCCAGGGAGCCGTCATAGATGGCGCGTCCGGCAATGGTGCCCATGATTCCTTCGTTTTCGACGGAGCACAGTTTCCTAATGTCATCGATATTCGACAGGCCGCCGCTGGCGATGACCGGAATCCGCAAGGACTGGGCCAGCTTGACCGTGGCCTCGATATTGATGCCGGTGAGCATGCCGTCGCGCCCGATGTCCGTGTAGATGATGGCTTCGACGCCATAGTCCTCACATTTCTTGGCGAGGTCGATCACATCGTGACGTGTAAGTTTCGACCAGCCGTCAACGGCGACCTTGCCGTCCTTGGCGTCCAGGCCGACGATGATCTGGCCGGGGAAGGCGCTGCACGCGTCGTGCAGGAAACCGGGGTTTTTTACGGCGGCGGTTCCGATGATGACATAGCTGACGCCGTTGTCGAGGCAGCGTTCGATGGTGTCGAGGTCGCGAATTCCGCCACCCAGCTGGACGGGAATGTCACTGCCGACGGCGTCGACAATTTCCTTGATCGCCTTTTCATTCTTGGGCTTGCCTGCAAAGGCGCCGTTCAGGTCGACCACATGCAGGCGGCGAGCCCCCTGTTCGAGCCAGTGTGCGGCCTGTTCTCCCGGGGAATTGGAGAAAACGGTGGCTTCATCCATGAGTCCCTGCTTGAGACGGACGCACTGCCCATCCTTCAGGTCAATCGCGGGAATGATCAGCATTTTGAGAAACGGAGGGTGGTTGAGAAAATGAAATCAAAAATCGGAAAAGTCGAGCAGAAATCAAGGCATCCATTGGACAAAGTTTGACAATAAAGCCAAGCCTGACTGGGCGCTCTTTTCCGGATGGCATTGAATGGCGAAGATATTATCCCGTGCCACTGCACTGGTAAAGGGGATACCGTAGTCGGTCGTGCCGACAATGCAGCCCCTGTCTTCCGGAGCGACATAATAGCTATGCACGAAATAAAAACGTGCACTGTTTTCTATTCCCGACCATAACGCGTGCGACCGGTTTTGTGAGACGTGGTTCCAGCCCATGTGGGGCACCTTCAGCCGCTCGCCAGCAGGAGAAAGCATCTTGTCGGCAGGAAAGCGGCAAACGCGTCCGGAAAAAACGCCGAGGCCCGCTACGTCGCCTTCCTCGCTGTGTTCGAACAGCATCTGCAAGCCGATGCAGATGCCGAGAAACGGCTTGTTCCTGGCTGCATCGAGAACGGCGGGACGCAGTCCGCGGGCGTCCAGTTCGCGCATGCAGTCGGGCATGGCGCCCTGGCCGGGGAAGACTACGCGCTCGGCTTCGCCCACCACGGCCGGGTCGGCCGTGACGACGATATCCCGGCCTTCGGCAACATGTGCCAGCGCCTGCCATACCGAACGCAGATTGCCCATGCCGTAATCAATGACGGCAATCGTTCCCGCCTTGAAAGTCATCAGAGCGACCCTTTGGTCGACGGCACGCTTCCCGCTGCGCGCGGATCGTTCTCGATGGCCATGCGCAAGGCGCGTCCGAAGGCCTTGAACACCGTTTCGGCCTGGTGGTGGGCGTTTTCACCGCGCAGATTGTCGATGTGCAGCGTCACCTGGGCATGATTGACCAGGCCCTGGAAAAATTCGCAGACCAGATCGACATCGAAGGCGCCGATCATGGCACGTCTGAAATCTACGTTGAAGGTCAGTCCCGGGCGGCCGGACAGGTCGATGACGACGCGCGACAGCGCTTCGTCAAGCGGCACGTAGGCCTGACCGTAGCGGCGTACTCCTTGTTTGTCGCCCAGCGCCTTGGCCAGTGCCTGTCCGACGGAAATGCCGATGTCCTCGACAGTGTGGTGGGCATCGATGTGCAGGTCGCCTTGCGCTTCGATGTCCAGATCGATCATCCCATGCCGCGCGACTTGTTCGAGCATGTGGTCAAGGAATGGCACGCCTGTGGCAAACCGGTGTTGTCCCGTTCCGTCAAGATTCAAACGAACCGTAATCCGGGTTTCCAGGGTGCTTCGGGTTATCTCTGCTTGGCGCATGATCGTTTGTCGTCGCTGTTGATTTCTGATTCAGTCTGTCGAGCAGACTGGCCGGGCCAATTACCAGTCCTGCATGATACCATTTCAAGCTTCCGCTGCATCCGACCTTGCGAGCCGTATATGAGCCACTACTGGAGTTCCCTCGTACACAGTCTGACCCCCTACGTTCCGGGCGAGCAGCCCAAACTGTCCAATCTGGTCAAGCTGAATACCAACGAAAACCCTTATCCTCCCTCCCCGCTTGCCGTTGCGGCCATCCAGCGGGAGCTTGCGATCGACGGCGGATCCCTGCGCCTGTACCCCGATCCGAATGCCGATGGCCTGAAACAGGCGGTTGCCGATCATTTTTCCGGGTTTTCCATAACGCCGGACCAGGTCTTCGTCGGTAACGGATCCGATGAGGTGCTGGCACATGCCTTCATGGCCTTGCTCAAGCATGACAAGCCGATTCTCCTGCCTGATATCACCTACAGTTTTTATCCGGTCTATTGCGGGCTGCATGGCATCGAGAGCATATCCATTCCGCTTGGCGAGGACTTCGAGGTACGCGTTGACGATTATCTCCGGGAGAACGGCGGCATCATCATTGCCAACCCCAACGCGCCGACCGGGCACCTGCTTGCGCTGACAGAGATTGAACGGCTGGTTGCAGCGCATCCACAGTCGGTGGTGGTCATCGACGAAGCCTATATCGATTTCGGAGGGGAGACGGCAATTGCGCTGATCAATCGTTATCCCAACCTGCTGGTCGTTCGCACGCTGTCCAAGTCGCATGCGCTGGCTGGCTTGCGCGTCGGATACGCCGTCGGTAACCCGGTGCTGATCGAAGGGCTGGAGCGTATCAAGAACAGCTTCAATTCGTATCCGCTCGACCGTCTGGCTATCGTCGGTGCCACGGCCGCGCTCAATGATCGAGACTATCTGGAAAAAACACGTCATGCGGTGATGAACACCCGTACCGCCCTGGTTGCGGGCCTGGAAAAGCTCGGCTTTTCCGTGTTGCCTTCGGCCGCCAACTTCATCTTTGTCCGCCATCCGCAACACGATGCGGCAGAACTCGCTGCGGCCCTTCGCCAGCGCAGCGTGATCGTCCGGCATTTCAAACTGCCGCGCATCGA
Source organism: uncultured Propionivibrio sp. (assembly GCA_964563685.1). Classification (GTDB taxonomy): domain Bacteria; phylum Pseudomonadota; class Gammaproteobacteria; order Burkholderiales; family Rhodocyclaceae; genus Propionivibrio. The sequence continues at coordinate 29,629 of CAZLXL010000008.1, read as the reverse complement.
TCAGCACCTGCGCATCACCATCGGAACGGAAGATCAGTGTATGCGTCTGATTGGCGCGCTGGAAGAAATCTTGTGAAAGATCCCGTGCAATTTGTTCCGCCACGACCACCACAGCCGGATTCCCAGTAGCCAGGCGATAACTCCTGCGTAGACGCTCACCGTGCCGAAATCGTTCTTGCCCGCTTTGTGCCACCAGTAGTGCAGGATGGCAGTGATGGCGATGAGGTACACCAGCCGGTGCAATTGGGTCCAGTGGCGGCCGAGGCGGCGCATCATGCCCTTGGTCGAAGTGACGGCTAGCGGTATCAGCAGGATGAAGGCGGTAAATCCAGCGGCGATGAATGGCCGTTCGAGCACGTCCTGCCACATTTCGGCAAGATCGAGCGCATGGTCAACCCAGAACCACAGGGAAAAATGCAGCGCGGCGTAGAAGAAGCTGTACAGGCCGAGCATGCGTCGGAATTTTGTCCAGTGCGGTTGTCCGCTCAATCGCCGGAGCGGGGTAATAGACAGCGACAAGCACAGGAAGACCAGTGCCCAGGTGCCGGTCGAGCGGGTCACGAATTCGACCGGATTGGCTGTCAGACCGTCATTCCAGCCCAGCCAGAACAGGCGTAACAGGGGAAGCAGGCTGGCGAGAAAGGCGGTCACACGGAGAAGGTTCAGCCAAGGCATGAAAACGCGGTTCTGTATTCAGAAAAATTTTTTCAGATCCATACCGGCGTAGAGCGCGGCTACCTGTTCGGCGTAACCATTGAACATCAAGGTTTTGCGTTTTGGCGGAAAAAGAATGTTGCCACTGCCTTCGCCGATGCGCTGTTCGGTAGCCTGACTCCAGCGCGGGTGGGCGACCGTCGGATTGACGTTGGAGTAGAACCCGTATTCGTCAGGAGCGGCCACGTGCCAGCTGGTTTTCGGCTCGGTTTCAGTGAAGCGGATGCGGACGATCGATTTTGCGCTCTTGAACCCGTATTTCCACGGAACCACTACGCGCACCGGTGCTCCGTTCTGCTTCGGCAAGATCTCGCCATACAGTCCGAAAGTCAGTAATGTCAGCGGATGCATGGCTTCATCCATGCGCAGTCCTTCGACATACGGCCAGTCGAGCACCTTCACCGACAACCCGGGCATCTGCTTCGCGTCGGCAAGTGAGGTGAATTCAACGTACTTGGCGTTGCCGGTTGGTTCGACGCGGCGAATCAGTTCTGCCAGTGGTATGCCGATCCACGGGATGACCATCGACCAGCCTTCGACACAGCGCAGGCGGTAGATGCGCTCTTCAAGCGGAGCCAGCTTGAGCAGTTCGTCTATGTCGAAAACCTTGGGCGTCTTGACGTGACCTTCGACAGCGATCGTCCAGGGCCGGGTGATCAGCGCATGTGCAGAACGTGCCGGGTCCTCCTTGCCTGTGCCGAATTCGTAGAAATTGTTGTAATTGGTGACGTCCTTGTAGCGTGTCGGTTTTTCGTTGAGCGTGTATTGCGCATTGGCTTTGGCCGGCAGCTTGCTGCTGCCCGGATTGGGCGAGGTGAGTGTCTGGGCCAGCGCGCTACGTGCGAAGAAGGGAGCCAGCGTGGCGCCGAATGCTCCAGTTGCTGCTGCACGGACAATCATTCGACGCTTCTCGAAGATTTCGCGAGGGGTGATCTCGCTGGCCTTGATTTCCGGACTTGGTCCGATTTTGCGTCCCATATTCAGCCTCCGTGCATTTTGACAATACAATAGACTCTTCCGCCATGTGTTTGCGGACAAATCAGATGGGTGATCTCATGTTGCCTTTGGAGCGATTTTTCCTTGCTTGGTTCCTGGTCTTGCCTTTGCTGGTTGAGGCCGGACCGGCTCCGTGGTACAGATGGCAGAGCACGGTGACGGGAGAAACTGTCTGTGCGCAGAATACGCCGGGTCCGGGTTGGCGACGCTTGCCACCGGTATACCTTGATGCGCGATGCCGCTTGCGTGACAAACCTGCCGGGGGCATGACGTCCAGTGGCGGCAAATGATTTTTTATTTCATCCGACTTACAGGAATGCCATGACCCTCTGCGGACTTGTCCTGCGCTTCACCATTGCTTATGTTTTTTCCTTGATCCTGGGCCTCTTGATGGCCTTCTATTTTGCCAACCAAAGTGTGTTCGTCATCACGACAGCTGCACTGCTGGCTTCAACATTTTACGTTTGCCATGCTTTCTGCCGCAGGAACATGGCTGTGCTTTCCCGAGGTGAGACCGGTTTGGCGTGGGTTTCGTTTTTATTGATCGACTTTCTGTTGCAAGCGGGGATGATTTTTTTATCCGTGGGTTCGCTGGAGCAAAGTCGCGCCCGTCTGCAGCAATTCATTTTCGGCGAACTGTTGTTTGTTTTGATGTTTCACGGGGTGTGCATTTATGCCTTCATCCGGATTGCGGAAAAAGTTGCTGCTAAACATTTTGCGGCCCAAAGCAAAACGCCTGCTTCATGATTTCCGAAGGAGCGGCTTATGAACATGCGGTTTAGGCCCTTGCTGATGCTTGTTCTGGTATTGTCCGCTTCTCATGTCAAAGCGGAAAACGTCGGCTGCGTGACTACCGAATGGAAATTGATCGGCGCGAATCACAAGGTGTGTGTCGAGTCGTTCCGCGACCCGAAGATTCCGGGAGTTACGTGTCACGTCAGTCAGGCGCGCACTGGCGGGATCAGCGGAAGTTTCGGGCTGGCGCAGGATCCATCACAGTTTTCACTGGCCTGTCGGCAGACCGGACCGATAACGCTGCCCGACAAACTGCCCAAGGATGCCGTGATCTTCAGCGAGGATACATCGATCCTGTTCAAGGAAACACGAGTCATACGCATGTGGGATGAACCCAATCGCACGTTGGTGTATCTGGCGATCAGTCGCAAATTGATTGATGGGGCACCCGCCAACAGCATTTCGACCGTGCCGGTCATGCCCTGGAGTTTACGATAGAAAGAAGGGAAATGCCCTGTCGCTTAGTCCGTTCCCGAACCGCAGGCTGCCCGGCGTAGCCGGTCGGCGATGGCAACCCAGGTTGGCCCGGATGGAATTTCTTCGACGAGGATGATTTCGTTTCCTGCCTGATCGAGTTCGCGCAAGGCTGCATACAGGCCGCGTGCGTATCCTTCGGGGTTATTCGGCAGCACCCGCTGGGAATGTGTCGCAGGCAGGCAGGCTGCCGTGTGGGCCAATAAGCCGCAACGTCGTCCCTGGCGGCTCAGATTCTCGATCTTTCCGGGTAGTTCTGCCGCAGTGATCAGTATGGTCGGTGTTCTTGGCGCATAGTGCCCATCAAGCGAACCGGAAACGCGGGGCACGTTGATTCCTTGCACAGCAGATTCCGGAAGCTCGGGCAGTTCTCCGAGCACTTCGGCGATGTGTTCCGGGGTGATGTGTCCCGGGCGGAGCAGGCGCGGCGGCATGGCGTTGCGCGAAAGGTCGATGATCGTCGATTCGATGCCGACGGGACACGGGCCGCCATCGAGTACCAGTGCTACGGCATCGCCGAGTTCATCGCGCACATGCGCGGCATCGGTTGGGCTGATGCGTCCGAAACGATTGGCCGACGGTGCGGCGATACCGCACAGGCCGTTGCTGCCGCCGCCGGCCTGGGCATAGGCGCGCAGCAGGTCGAGCGCAAGCGGATGGGCCGGGACGCGTACACCGACGGTTTCCTGTCCTCCAGTGACGGCATCCGGCACGCCAGGAGCGCGCTTGAGTATCAGTGTCAGGGGGCCGGGCCAGAACGCTTCGGCCAGGTCCCATGCGTCCTGGGGAATATCCTGGGCCCACTCTTCAAGATGTCCCGCCCCCGGAAGGTGGACGATCAACGGATGATCCGCCGGTCGTCCCTTGGCTGCAAAGATTTTGCCCACGGCTTCAGGGTTGGCGGCGTCGGCTCCCAACCCGTAAACCGTTTCGGTCGGGAAAGCAACCAGTTCGCCACTTTGCAACAGCCTGACGGCCTTAGCCAGATCGGGTTTCATCGGGTCGGAAACATCCGTCGTGCTTATTGTGCTGGACAGCCGATTAGTCAGGCAATGTCTTGGACAGTACTTTGGCCGTTTGATTGACGCGGAACTCGCTGAGTTTTTTCGCCAGTTCAGCGTCGCTCAAGGCCAGCAGGGCCACCGCGAACAATGCAGCATTGGTTGCGCCGGCTTCGCCAATGGCAAAGGTCGCGACGGGGATTCCGCCAGGCATCTGCACCATGGCCAGCAACGAATCCAGCCCTTGCAAATGTTTGGAGGGCATGGGTACGGCCAGTACCGGCAATTCGGTCTTGGCGGCCAGGACGCCCGCCAGGTGGGCAGCACCACCGGCTGCTCCGATGAGTACCTTCATGCCGCGCTGCTGTGCGGTGGCCGCGTAATCGAGGGCCGCGTCGGGCGTGCGATGCGCCGACAACACCTTGGCCTCGTAAGCGATGCCGAATTTTTTCAGCGTTTCGGCACAGGCGCGCATCACCGGCCAATCGCTGTCCGATCCCATGATGATGCCAACAAGCGGTTGATTCGACATGGTCATTTACTCCTGAGCAGGAAGGTCATGAATTTGCAGCGCGCTCTGCGCTTTCGAGGGTGTTTGCCAAAAGCATGGTGATGGTCATCGGGCCGACGCCGCCGGGAACCGGGGTGATGAATGCAGCGACTTCCTTGCACGATTCGAAATCGACGTCACCGCAAAGTTTCCCGTCCGCGAGGCGATTGATGCCGACATCGATAACCACGGCCCCCGGCTTGATCATGTCGCCTGTGATCATCTTCGGCTTGCCGACGGCAGCGACGAGGATGTCCGCCCGCTGGCAATGGCTTTTCAGATCCTTGGTTTGCGAATGGCAGATGGTGACCGTCGCGCCAGCGTGCAACAAGAGCATGGCCATTGGTTTTCCGACAATGTTCGAGCGGCCGACCACAACAGCTTCCTTGCCTTTGAGGCTGATTCCGGCCTCCTCGAAGAATTTCATCGCGCCGTAAGGTGTGCACGGGATAAAGCAGGGCTGTCCCTGCATCAGTGCTCCGACGTTTTCGGCACGGAAACCATCCACATCCTTTTCCGGAGCAATCGCGTCCAGTACCGCATCGGCATCAAAGTGCCGGGGCAAGGGGAGCTGAACCAGAATGCCGTGGATTCTGGGGTCGGCGTTGAGTTCGGCTATCTTGCTGAAAACCACATTCGGTTCGACGTCGGCGGCGTAGGTGTGTTTTTCGGAATGAAAGCCGGCCTGGATGCAGGCGTTGACCTTGTTGCGCACGTAAACCTGCGATGCCGGGTCTTCTCCCACCAGAATCACGGCCAGACCGGGTTTCATCCCCTGTGCCGAGAGTTCTTCCGCCTTTTGCCTGAAACCTGCGCGCAGTTTTTGCCCCAGCGCGTTACCGTCAAGAATTTGTGCAGTCATGGGAATATTCCAAATAAGTGCAGACTAAAAACCGGTTCGGAAAAAACAAAACCCGATAGCCGGCTATCGGGTTTTTGGCGGAGACGGAGGGATTCGAACCCTCGATTCAGGTTTTGCCCGAATGCTCCCTTAGCAGGGGAGTGCCTTCGACCTCTCGGCCACGTCTCCGGAAGGCCGCGATGATAGCCTCTCCATGCTTTTCGGTCAAACGATTCCGGAGTTACTCCGCCTGTTCCAGGCCGAAAGCCTTGTGCAGGACGCGCACAGCGAGTTCAAGGTATTTTTCCTCAACCACGACGGATATCTTGATTTCGGAGGTTGAAATCATCTGGATATTGATTCCGTCCGCGCCAAGAACCTTGAACATCTTGCTGGCGATACCGGGGTGCGAACGCATGCCGACCCCCACTGCGGAAACCTTGCAGATCTTGTTGTCACCAACGACGCCGCGTGCTCCCAGCTTTTCGGCCGTGCCTTTGAGAATGTCCATGGACTTGGCGTACTCGCCGCGGTTGACGGTGAACGAGAAGTCCGTGGTGCCATCGTGACCGACGTTCTGGATGATCATGTCGACGTCGATATTGGCCTCGGCAATCGGGCCGAGAACCTGATAGGCAATGCCTGGGCGGTCGGGAACGCCGAGTATGGTCAGTTTGGCCTCGTCGCGATTGAAGGCGATTCCGGAAATAATCGGTTGTTCCATGTGCTTGTCTTCCTCAACAGTAATCAGAGTACCTTCGCCTTCGTCCTGGAAGCTGGAAAGTACGCGTAGTTTGACTTTATATTTTCCAGCAAACTCGACCGAGCGTATTTGCAGAACCTTCGAGCCGAGGCTGGCCATTTCGAGCATTTCCTCGAAGGTGATGGTGTCAAGTTTGCGCGCAGCAGGTTCGACGCGCGGGTCGGTGGTATATACGCCGTCCACATCCGTATAAATCTGGCATTCATCGGCCTTCAGTGCGGCGGCCAGCGCAACGGCGGAAGTGTCCGAACCGCCGCGCCCCAAGGTGGTAATGTTGCCATTCTCATCAGCGCCTTGGAATCCGGCAACGACGACGACATTACCTTCGGCCAGATCCTTGCGAATCTTGTCATCGTCGATCTGCAGGATGCGGGCTTTCGTGAACGTACTGTCGGTCAGTACCCGTACCTGCGGCCCGGTGTAGCTCTTGGCTTTCAGGCCGGCTTCCTTGAGAGCCATGGCCAGCAGTCCGATGGTTACCTGTTCACCCGTCGACGCAATCACATCCAGTTCGCGTGGATCGGGGGACGTCGAGATTTCCTTGGCCAGGGCGATCAGGCGATTGGTCTCGCCGGACATGGCCGACGGAACAACGATGATGTCATGCCCCATGGCCTTCCAGCGAGCCACCCGTTTGGCAACGTTCTTGATTCGATCTGTTGAAGCGACCGACGTGCCACCAAATTTCTGAACTATCAGAGCCATTTACGATCCAAATTTTGACTACGAAAGTGCCCGATTCTATCCCAACATTTATTTGAAACACAAGGATATTTCCTTCTTCGGGTTGCCCTTGAAAGGTCGTTGGTGTCAGTTGATTTAATGCCACTTGCAATTGCATATGTGGCTGTTCTATACTGCGTCATCTATAACGAAAGTTATATATCAAAAATAGTAATTCCAGTTTTCGATTCTGCCAATTATCAGACCTACTAAGGCGCGATGCCGCATGAAAGGATGTAAATGAACACCACGAAAGCAAACGACAAAACCAGCGAACCGAGGGAAATTCGTCGCAAGCTTGGTTTGAATCAACAACAGTTCTGGTCAAAAGTCGGCGTTACGCAAAGTGGCGGGTCGCGTTATGAGAGCGGTCGCAACATGCCTCGTCCGGTTCGCGAATTGCTCCGTCTGGTGCATGTTGAGCAGATCGACATTCAACGTATCAAGCGTGAAGACATCGATATCATCGAATATCTCAAGAGTGAAGATGCCGAGCTTTACAAGACCTTGAAAAAATCGGCCAAAGCCAAGAAAAAAGCCGGCTGAGGCCAGGCGACGTCAGGGGTTGCATACGACGTCAATGCCTAGCGCCGCGATGCGGCGGGAAAATGACAACAGGCTTGCGGCGTTTAATGCCGCAAGCCTGTTTGCTTGAGGTTGCAGTGAAGGCCTGGCCAGGCCATACAGATGCACGCCCTGGATAGTTGTTCTGATGGATGACAGCAGGGCAAGATAGGCTGCAAACTCATTTTCCTCGGGATGTTTTCCGTCAATCGTGAAAAGGCAGGTTTGAATCCAGGTCGGGGCGAGTTCGGCGCATGCCAGAATGGCTTTCCGAACTTTTCCGGGTTCGATCCTGATGCCGTTTACGACCGACATTCCCTCTGTTGTGGCCCGGTCTACCTTGAACCAGATTTCGCCTCCGTGTGCTCCGATCCGTTCTATGCCTTGACGGACGTAGGGGCGATGCAGCAGGCTGCCGTTGGTTATCAGGCGTAGTTTGATTTTGTGGAGCAAACCAAAATCTTGCAGAACGCGGACCACAATATCGACTGCGGCCGGGAATTCCCTGGCACTGGTAGGTTCCCCGTTTCCGGAAAAAGCAACGTCTACCAGCTGCTTTGATTCGGGAGGGGCATTCTTTGCCAGAAAGTCCCCGGTTGTTGCGTGATGCAAAAAATTCCGCAGTTCATCCTCAAGCACGGCCAAATCGATCTTTGGCGGGCCGCCACGTTTGAGATCTGGAACCTGGCAGTAAATACAGGCCCAATTGCAGGCGTTGTTGGTGTTGAGATTGATGCCGATCGAAACGCCTCGTGCCCGACGCGAAACAACCGGATAGACATATTTCATTCCGGCGCTGTCCCGGCTGTGGTCGTAAACATTGAGCATGATGGGCAACTCGTGGGATTTGTGCATTAAAGGCTTACCAATAAGCCAATGATATAATCAATCTCCGTTTTTACCCCCGAATTTGCCATGCTCGTCACCCGCCGCCTCGAATTTGACGCAGGTCACCGCATTCCTGACCACAAAAGCCAGTGTCGCCACTTGCACGGGCATCGCTATGCCATCGAAATTACTCTGGCCGGTAACATAATCGAAAAAGCGGGTGATTCAGCCAATGGCATGGTGATGGATTTTTCGGAAATCAAATTGCTGGCTCAGCAGCACCTTGTCGATCTTTGGGATCATTCCTTCCTGGTTTATGCGGGAGACAAGCAGGTTGTCGCGTTTCTCAATACCCTGCCGGGCCACAAGACAATCGTTCTGGGCTGCATCCCAACCGCGGAGAATCTTGCGGGTGAAGCGTTCCGGATTCTCGACGCGGTTTATTGCGACACTTACGGCAACAATCTGCGGCTTGAGCGAGTCCGGCTGTATGAAACCCCGAACTGTTGGGCTGATGCTGTGCGCAATTGAGGCTTCCGGGCAAGAATAGCCGGGAAAGAATCTTTGCGCTTCAGATCGACCTGATGGTGTGCATTAAATAATTCACGTCGGTGTTGCTGCCCAGACTGTAATTCCGCGTGAGCGGGTTGTAGCTCATGCCGATAAGGTCGTCGGGTTCGAGTCCGACGCTTTTTGCCCATCGCGAAAGTTCGGACGGTTTTATGAACTTGGTGTATTCATGGGTACCCTTGGGTAACATCTGCAGAATGTACTCGGCTCCGATTACGGCAAGCAGGTAGGCCTTTGGGTTGCGACTGATGGTCGAGAAGAAAACGTGTCCTCCGGGTTTTGCCAGAGCGCAACAGGCGGCAATCACGCTTGTCGGGTCGGGTACGTGTTCGAGCATTTCCATGCAGGTGACGACATCGAAGGATCCGGGTTCGCGGGCGGCTAATTCTTCAGCCGAGATCATTCGGTAATCTACCTTGTTGCCGCTTTCCAGCAGGTGAAGCTTTGCAACGCCCAACGCTTTCTCGGAAAGATCGATGCCTGTCACTCTGGCGCCAAGGTTGGCCATGCTTTCCGAAAGGATGCCGCCCCCACAGCCAATATCGAGTACGGTCTTCCCTTTCAGATTGGCGTGAGCATCAATCCATTCAAGCCGAAGCGGGTTGATTTCGTGCAACGGTTTGAATTCGCTGTGCGGATCCCACCAGCGGTGGGCCAGCTGGCTGAATTTGTCGAGTTCGTGCGGGTCGGTATTTTGCATGGCACACGGCTCCAAAAAAGGGATGTCAAACAAAAAAGCCCTGCCAAGGCAGGGCTTTTCGGAGATCGGCAGGATTACTTCTGGGTGCCGATCAGTTCGATTTCAACGCGGCGGTCAGGCTGCAGGCACTTGATGACTTTGGCGCTCTTCGGGCCCTTGCACTGATCCGCTTTGGTAACGGGCTGCTTGCTGCCCTTGCCTTCGGCGTAGATACGGTTGGCCGGGATGCCCTTGCTGACCAGATAGTCCTTGACAGCAGCGGCACGCTTTTCAGACAGCTTCTGGTTGTAGGCGGCACTGCCGATACGGTCGGCGTGGCCTACGGCGATGATGACTTCAAGAGCCAGCTGATTCGACTTGGCGGCGACATCATCAAGCTTGGCCTTGCCTTCGGGGCGCAGGGTGGCTTTGTCGAAGTCGAACAGCGCATCGGCGGCAACGGTCACCTTTTCGCGAGCGGGCGCTGCGGCAGGCTTGGCAGCTGCAGCGGCAGGAGCGGCGGCTGCAGCCTTGGGTTCGCAGACATCCTTCGGCAACAGATCCTTATCACACTTGCAGCCTGCCGGATCCTTGGCTGCGGCAGCCGGGGTCCAGAAGCCGGTGCGCCAGCACAGGCCAAACGGATCCATCACGACTTCTCCGCGTCCGTCAATGGCGTAAACGCGGTCAACGGCCTGAGCTTGCGCCAACGAGGCGCACAGGCCAAGTGTTGCGGCCATCAAGGCCATCATGGAATGTTTTACTGTTTTTTTCATCTTGATTCACCTCGTTAGTTAGAGCCTGCAGAATTGTCCGAGCAGCTTGTTGGACGCATTGTTGATATTACTAGGTCAAGTATTTTCAAGTATTTTGCGGACGAATTTGATTCTGCCATAAAGCGGCGAGATTGATCAACTCAATTTCACTGGCTTCAAGCAGCTTGCCGTTTGAAACACGGGCCTTTCCAGCCACCCATACCTCCGATACATGCTCACGCCCTGCCGAGTAAGCAAGAAGTGATGCTTGATCGTAGCACGGTGCCAACATCGCGTCATTAATTTTGATGGCGCACAAGTCCGCTGATTTCCCCGAGAGAATGCTGCCAATTTCGCTGTCCAGGCCAAGTGCGCGGGCTCCGCCCAGAGTGGCCATGCGCAGCGCCTGGTGGGCGTCAACGGCATTGGCCTGGCCACTGGTTCCCTTGGCCAGAAGGGAGGCCAGCCGCATTTCCTGAAAGATATCGAGCCGGTTGTTGCTGGTTGCTCCATCCGTGCCAAGCCCGATATTGACGCCTTTCCCGGCAAGTTCGGCAATCGGGGCGAAGCCGCTGGCAAGTTTCAGGTTGGAGCTCGGACAATGCGCAATTGAGCAGCCATTTCCGGCCAGGAGGGCGATCTCGTCAGCCGTCAGATGGACGGCGTGAACTCCGATGAGGCCGGGCCCCAGCAAACCCTGGCGACGCAATCTTTCGATCGGTCGCATGCCGTATTGAGCAAGGCTTCCGGAGATTTCATCGCGGGTTTCGTGAAGATGCAGGTGGATGGGCATGTCGCACTGTTCTGCCAGAGTGAGCACCTTGGAAAAGTCGCGGTCGCTGACCGAATAGGGAGCGTGCGGCGCAAGACAGAAACGGAGCAGGGGTTCTCCGCGGAACTCGTCGCGCACGGCCATGCCTTTGCTCAGATAATCGTCGGAGTCGGCGGCGTAAGCAGTTGGAAAATTGATGAAAATCAGTCCGATGGCGGCGCGCATGCCCATCGCCAATGCGGCTGTTGCAGCTGCTTTCGGAAAGAAGTACATGTCGTTGAAACATGTAATGCCGCCACGCAGCATTTCTGCGCAGGCGAGCAAGGTGCCGTCATGCACGAACTGGGGAGAGACGTGTTTTGCCTCGGTTGGCCAGATATGATTCTGTAGCCATTCCATCAATGGCAGGTCGTCTGCCAAACCTCGCATCAGGGTCATTGCGGCGTGTGTATGCAAGTTGACCAGTCCCGGAATCAGGATGTGCTCGGGCAGTTTTTTAATTTCTTTTGGGGTGAACTGAGATTCGGCTTCGGATTGTTGCAAAATTGCAACAATCCGCCCCCGGTCGATGGCGATTGAGTGGTTTTCGAGAATGAGATTGGCGGGTTCGACAGGAATGATCCACTTGGCTTCGATGATGAGGTCAATGGAGGATGGCATTGTTCGGATCGTCTTTCAAAAAGGTCGTTCAGGTTCACGCATGTATTGCACCTGCATGCTAGCTTATTTGGAGTGTTTTCGATTTGTCCATTCATGTTTTGCTTATGAGTCGTGCGGACCGGGCAGGTGACTGCATGTTAGAATCCTCAGTTCGACAGAACGACAATACCGGTCCTGTGCTCTGAAGTCCGCCGAGATCGCCGGTTAAAAATGGAACAAGCCGTGGAAACCTTCGCTAAAGAAACACTTCCTATCAGTCTTGAAGACGAGATGCGCCGTTCATATCTCGATTACGCCATGAGCGTGATCGTCGGACGAGCGCTGCCGGATGCACGCGACGGTCTTAAGCCGGTTCATCGCCGGGTGCTTTTCGCCATGCACGAACTGGGCAACGACTGGAACAAGGCATACAAGAAGTCGGCCCGTGTCGTTGGCGATGTCATCGGTAAGTACCACCCGCACGGCGATTCCGCGGTTTATGACACGATTGTGCGCATGGCGCAGGATTTTTCCCTGCGCTACATGCTGGTGGATGGACAGGGAAATTTCGGCTCGGTTGACGGCGACAGTGCCGCGGCCATGCGTTATACCGAAGTGCGCATGGCGCGCATCGGGCATGAGCTTCTTGCAGATATTGACAAGGAAACGGTTGATTTCGGGCCAAACTACGACGGTTCGGAGCAGGAACCGCTGATCATGCCGGCGCGAATTCCGAATCTGCTGATCAACGGGTCTTCGGGGATCGCCGTCGGCATGGCGACGAATATTCCTCCGCACAACCTCAATGAAGTGGTTGATGCCTGTCTGGCGCTGTTGCGTAATCCTGAGATGGATGTTGACGCGTTGATCAACATCGTCAAGGCCCCAGACTTCCCGACGGCCGGCATCATCTATGGGGTATCCGGTGCGCATGAAGGATACCGTACGGGACGCGGGCGCGTCGTGATGCGCGCCAAGACGCATTTCGAGGAGGTCAAGGGGAGCAACGACCGTCAGGCGATCATCGTCGACGAACTGCCGTACCAGGTGAACAAACGCACTCTGCTTGAAAAGATCAGCGAGCTGGTCAATGAAAAGCGGATAGATGGCATTTCCGACCTGCGCGACGAGTCCGACAAGTCGGGCATGCGCGTCGTGATTGAGCTCAAGCGTGGAGAAGTGCCGGAGGTCGTGCTCAACTGCCTGTACAAGCAGACACAACTGCAGGATACCTTCGGGATGAACATGGTGGCGCTGGTCGATGGCCAGCCGCGTTTGCTCAACCTCAAGCAGATGCTTGACTGCTTTCTGTCGCACCGGCGCGAAGTCATCACCCGCCGGACGGTCTACGAGCTGCGCAAGGCGCGCGAACGGGCGCACATCCAGGAAGGCCTGGCCGTGGCGCTGGACAACGTCGACGAAATCATTGCCCTGATCAAGGCGTCCCCGACGCCGGCAGATGCCCGGCGCGGGCTTATGGCCAAATTATGGACATCGCCCACAGTGGGCGAAATGCTGCAGCGCGCGCCGCTGGATGCCACCCGCCCCGAAGGGCTGGAACTGGAGTATGGCTTGTCGAAGAGCGGCTATCTGCTTTCCGAGGCGCAGGCACAGGCCATTCTCGAACTTCGCCTGCAGCGTCTGACCGGTCTGGAACGAGACAAGATCGTCGCCGATTTCGCCGAATTGCTCGAGCGCATTGCGGATTTGATGGACATCCTGGCTCGCCCGGAACGCATCATCGAGATCATCGGCGAGGAATTGGAAGGGATCCGTGCGCAGTTCGGCGACAAGCGCCGTTCGGAAATCGTCCTCGACACCCAGGATCTGGGCATCGAGGATTTCATCACTCCGCAGGATATGGTGGTCACGCTTTCCCATTCGGGCTACATCAAGTCGCAGCCGCTCGGCGATTACCGTGCCCAGCGACGTGGCGGACGCGGCAAGCAGGCGGCCTCGGTCAAGGAAGACGATTTCGTCGACCACTTGTTTACAGCCAATACTCACGATTACATCCTGTGCTTCTCCAGCCGCGGGCGAGTCTACTGGCTCAAGGTTTACGAGGTTCCGCAGGGCACGCGTACCGGGCGCGGCAAGCCCGTGGTCAATATGTTCCCGCTCGAAGAAGGGGAGAAAATCAGCGCCATCCTGCCGATCAAGGAATTCGCCGAGGATCGCTTCATCTTCATGTGCACGGCGCAGGGAACGGTCAAGAAAACGCCGCTGTCCGATTTTTCCAATCCGCGCAAGGCTGGCATCATTGCCGTGGCACTGGACGAAGGCGATTACCTGATCGGCGCGGAGATTACCAACGGCACGCAGGATATCGTACTGGTTTCCGATGCCGGCAAGGCCATCTGGTTTGATGAAGAAGATGTCCGGCCGATGGGGCGTACGGCGCGCGGCGTGCGCGGCATGAAGCTGGGCGAGGGACACCAGGTCCTGTCGTTGCTGGTTGCCGAGAATCATCAGGAAACCGTACTGGTAGCCACCGAAAATGGTTACGGCAAGCGCACGGTGCTGGCCGACTTCCGTCATTCCGGGCGGGGTACGCAAGGGGTCATCGCCATTGCAGCCAGCGAACGCAACGGTAAGGTGGTGGCCGCGCGCCTGGTGCGCGATGAAGACGAGATCATGCTGATCACCACGGGCGGCGTACTGATCCGCACACGTGTTCAGGAAATTCGCGAACTCGGTCGGGCGACGCAGGGGGTGACCCTGATTGCACTGGACGAGGGTGAAAAGTTGGCAGGACTGGAGAGAGTCGTGGAAACTGAAGACGATCTGGACAGTGCCAGCGATGCGGAAACACCACCGGAGCAGCCCCAGGAATGAGGCGTGCCCGGCCATGCCGTGCGCGCAGCGCCCGATAGCCCCTTTTCCAAGGCGAATACGCTTGCGACAGGATTGCCGGAATTGAAATGAGCAACGACCTGAAAAAGAAACTCTCTGCCGTGCGCGGTGAAATCGATGCCATCGACGCGCAATTGCTCGATCTGTTGAATCGCCGTGCGCGCTGTGCCCAGAAAGTTGGTGAAATCAAGGCTGAGCATGCCGAAGCTGGCTTCATTTACCGCCCTGAACGTGAGGCGCAGGTGCTACGGCGCATTCAGGAAATGAACAAGGGGCCGTTGCCGGACGACAGCGTCACCTGCTTTTTCCGGGAAATCATGTCGGCCTGCCTGTCCCTCGAACGTCCTCTGACCGTGGCCTTTCTGGGGCCGCTGGGAACGTTCTCGGAAAGCGCGGCCACCAAACACTTCGGACATGCGGCGCAACTTCTGCCGCAAGTGTCGATCGACGACGTGTTTCGGGAAGTCGAAGCGGGGCACGCCGATCATGCGGTCGTGCCCGTCGAAAATTCGACTGAAGGCGCCATCGGCCGTACCCTGGATCTGCTGATGGTTTCGCCGCTGAAAGTATGCGGCGAAGTCGTCCTGCGTATCCATCAGTATTTGTTGTCGAACGAAGCCTCGCTTGATTCGATCGCCCGGGTGTATTCGCATGCCCAGTCCTTGGCCCAGTGCCACGAGTGGCTGAATCATTTCCTGCCCAATGCACAACGCATTTCAGTCGGCAGCAATGCGCAGGCCGCACAGATGGCGGCTGAAACGCCCGGTTCGGCAGCCTTGGCCGGCGAGGCGGCCGCCGAGCGCTATGCCTTGCCCATCCTGGAAACGAATATCGAAGACGAACCGAACAACACGACGCGTTTTGTCGTTCTGGGACGTCAGGAAGCCGGACCTTCCGGGCGCGACAAGACTTCGCTGATCATGTCCGCTCCCAATCGCACCGGTTCGTTGTGCGAGCTCCTGGCCCCCTTCTCCGATGCCGGGGTGTCGATGACCCGGCTGGAATCGCGCCCGGCGCGACATGCCCTCTGGGAATATGTGTTCTATGTCGACATCGAAGGGCACCGGGAAGATCCGGTTGTGACCAAAGCATTGGCCGAACTGGAACGTCGTGCCGCCTATCTCAAGGTGCTCGGTTCATATCCGGTGGCCGTTTACTGAATCAGTTGCTGTTTTTTCGAGGATTGACCATGTCGCTTTGCGATCAATCGCTGTCCTATGTGCGCGCCATCTCCCCCTATCAACCGGGCAAGCCGATCACGCAACTTTCCAGGGAAACGGGGGTCCCCGTCGAGCAGATCGTCAAGCTGGCTTCCAATGAAAATCCACACGGCATGAGCCCGAAGGCGCGGTTGGCACTGGAAGCTGCCGTATCAACCCTGGAGCGCTATCCGGACGATTTCGAGCTCAAAGCGGCTGTGGCGGCCCATACCGGTCTCGGCATGGAGTGCATCGTGCTCGGCAATGGCTCGAATGACCTGCTCGACATGCTGGCCCGCGTGTTTCTGGCGCCGGGGCGTTCGACCGTGTTTTCCCAGCATGCCTTTGCTGTTTATCCGCTGGCTTCGCTGTCCGTCGGCGCTGAACTGATTGCCGTCCCGGCCAAAGAATTCGGACATGACCTGGACGCCATGCGTGCGGCCATCCGACCGGATACGCGGCTGATCTGGATTGCCAATCCGAACAACCCGACCGGTACGTTCCTGCCCTATGCACAGCTCAAGTCTTTCCTGCAAAGCGTGCCCGCAGAAGTCGTGGTCGTGCTTGACGAGGCCTACAACGAATACATTCCGTCGGCGGAACGCATCGATACGCGCGACTGGCTGGGCGAATTCCCGAATCTGGTGATTACCCGTACTTTCTCCAAAATTTATGGGCTGGCCGGACTACGCATCGGCTATGCGCTGGCTTCGGGTGACATCGCGGATCTGATGAACCGGATTCGGCAGCCTTTCAATTGCAACAATCTGGCCTTGGCTGCAGCTGCCGCCGCGCTTGACGACCACGAGTTCGTTGCCTATAGCCAAGCCCAGAACCGTGCGGGGATGGAACAACTGCTGGAAGGATTCCGGCGTCTCGGCTTCGCCCATATTCCGTCGTATGGTAATTTCGTGGCCTTCAAGGCGGGCCATGCCTCGGCGATAAACGAAAAGCTCTTGCAGCAGGGGGTGATCGTGCGGCCGATTGCCGGCTATGAAATGCCTGAATGGTTGCGCGTGACCATCGGAACCGAGACTGAAAACCGGCGCTTCCTGGAAGCGCTCGAAAAGACGCGGTGATGGCTGTGGAGCCCGCGTTCGGCAAGGTTGTCGTTTTTGGCGTCGGCCTGATCGGTGGTTCCTTTGCGCTGGCCCTCAAGGCGGCCGGACAGGTGGGGGAGGTCGTGGGTTTTGGCCGCAGCCTGTCGACCCTGACCCAGGCTCTGGATCTCGGCATTATCGACCGGGTGGGCGCCAATCCTGGCCTGGAAGCCGTGGATGCAGACCTGGTGCTGATTGCCACGCCGGTTGGTCAGATGCCGGAGATCATGGCGCGCATCGCACCCTATCTGGGGCCGCAAACGCTGGTGACCGATGGTGGCAGCACCAAGCTTGATGTCGTCGCGGCGGCGCGCGAACATTTCGCGGAACGGGTCGGCCAGTTTGTCCCCGCGCACCCGATTGCCGGAGCGGAAAACAGCGGCGCGGCTGCAGCACGCGCGGACTTGTACCGCGACAAGAAAGTGGTGCTGACTCCGCTGCCGGAAAACACCGTGCAGGATGTCGCTCGAGTACGCGCCGCCTGGGAATCTTGCGGCGCGCAAATGTTTGAATTGCCGCCGGATGAGCACGACCGCGTCTTTGCTGCCGTCAGCCACCTGCCGCATTTATTGTCGTTTGCGCTGGTACATGACCTGGCTGTGCGCGAGAACAGCGACCTTTATTTCAACTTTGCCGCGAGCGGTTTCCGCGATTTCACCCGGATTGCCGCCAGTCATCCGGAAATGTGGCGGGACATTTGTCTGGCCAATCGCGCAGCCCTGCTTGTCGAACTCGACCGCTACCGCGCCCAGCTCGATGAGTTGCGCGACGCCCTGGAAAGAGGAGATGGCGCAGTTCTGGAAAAAACCTTTGATGTGGCGCGAGCGGCGAGGCGTGCCTGGGACGGAAACAAAACGAAATGAGTACGCCTGAGTTCATCGATCTGCCGGAATTGATTTCTGCCCGGGGAACCGTGCGCCTGCCGGGTTCCAAAAGCATATCCAACCGCGTTTTGCTGTTGGCGGCACTGGCCGAAGGCGAGACTGAAGTGCGCGACCTGCTCGCTTCCGATGATACGGCGCGCATGCTTGAGGCGCTGGCCACGCTGGGCGTGGAGATTTCATCCATGGGTGGCAATGACTGGCGCGTGCGTGGCATCCGGGGCGTGTTTCCAAACAAGCAGGCCGATTTGTTTCTCGGCAATGCGGGTACGGCGTTCCGCTCGTTGACCGCGGTACTGGCGCTGTCCGATGGACAGTACCGGCTGTCCGGGGTGCCGCGCATGCATGAGCGGCCGATCGGCGACCTGGTTGATGCCTTGCGCCAGATTGGCGCCAACATCGTCAGCGAATTCAACGAAGGCTACCCGCCATTGCTGATCCGTCCGGCGAACATCCAGTCGGGTGGGGTGGTGCGCATTCGCGGTGATGTGTCGAGCCAGTTCCTGACCGGCCTGCTGATGGCCTTGCCGCTGACTGGCGTAGAAACGGCCGTGGAAGTGGTCGGCGAGTTGATCTCCAAGCCCTATGTCGAAATTACGCTGGCCACCATGTCCCGCTTCGGCGTGCAGGTGCAGCGCGATGGCTGGCAGCGTTTTGTTGTTCCTGCAGGGAGTGTCTACCGTTCGCCGGGTCAGGTCTACGTCGAGGGTGATGCGTCCTCGGCTTCCTATTTTCTGGCGCTTGGCGCTCTGGGTGGAGGTCCATTACGCGTCGAGGGCGTCGGACGCGATTCGATTCAGGGCGATGTGCATTTCGCCGATGCGCTGGAACGGATGGGCGCCCGCATCGAGATGGGAGCGAACTGGATCGAGGCGCGCGCGCCTGAAAGCGGGCGGCTACAAGGTATAGAGCTGGACTGCAACCCGATCCCGGATGCGGCGATGACTCTGGCGACGACAGCGCTGTTTGCCGAAGGAACAACGACGCTGAGGAATATTGCCAGTTGGCGGGTCAAGGAAACCGACCGTATCGCGGCCATGGCCAGGGAATTGCGCAAGCTCGGTGCGGAAGTTGAAGAGGGCGCGGATTTTATCCGCGTCACCCCTCCAGCCTTGCTTCTTGCCCCGCATTGCGGCATAGATACCTACGACGATCATCGCATGGCCATGTGCTTTTCCCTCGCGGCCTGCGGCGTGCCGGTGCGGATCAACGACCCGCAGTGCGTAGCCAAGACGTTCCCCGAGTATTTTTCACGTTTCGCCGATGTGAGTCAGGCGGTGCCGGTCATCGCCATAGACGGCCCGTCAGCTTCCGGAAAAGGCACGATTGCTGCGCGAGTGGCCGCGGAACTCGGGTGGCACTATCTCGACTCCGGAGCCATTTACCGCCTGACAGCCTTGGCGGCACAGCGCTCGGGAGTGGCCTGGGACGACGAGGCCGGGGTGGCTGTCATTGCGAGCGAACTGAATGTCGAGTTTGGAGAGAACTCAGTCTTCCTGTCCGGCGAGGAGGTGAGCGATGCCATTCGTCAGGAAGAGATCTCCACAGGGGCTTCGCGCATCGCGGCCTTGCCTGCCGTGCGTCGGGCCCTGCTTTTCAGGCAGCGCCTCTTTCGCCGGGCCCCGGGCCTGGTGGCTGATGGACGGGATATGGGCTCTGTGGTCTTTCCGGATGCGCAGACCAAGGTTTTTCTCACGGCCAGTGTTGAGGTGCGTGCGCAGAGACGCTATAAGCAGTTGATCGAAAAAGGAATCGCTGCTAGTATTGCCCCTCTTCTGCTGGACCTGCGCGAACGTGACTTGCGCGATAGCCAACGCAGCGTGGCGCCGTTGCAGCAGAGTGCAGGGGCTCACTTGCTCGATACGACCGAGCTGAACATCGTGCAGACGGTGGCGCAGGTTCTGGAGTGGAGCAGGGTAGCAAGGTAGCAAAGAAGCAACGCGGCGCTGCTGCCGGGTTGCTTTGGTGTCGCCGGTAAACGCGTTTGCACCCGCCGGCGACGTTGATCAACACAACCCGCAATATGCGGTACACACTATTTCTTATGTCAGCCAATCCCACTATGCAGGAAAGTTTTGCCGATCTCTTCGAGGCCAGCCTCACCCGTCAGGAAATGCGTCAAGGCGAGGTCATCACTGCTCAGGTCGTGCGTATCGACCAGAATTTCGTGGTCGTCAATGCCGGACTGAAGTCCGAAAGCTATATCGATCGTGAAGAGTTTCTGAGCGATGCAGGTGAGCTCGAAGCCAATGTCGGCGATTTTGTTCAGGTCGCCATCGAACAGCTGGAAAACGGTTTCGGCGAAACCCGTCTGTCGCGTGAGCGCGCCAAACGCGTTGCCGCCTGGAACTCGCTGGAAATGGCCCTTAACGACGGGTCGCTGGTCACCGGTACGATTACCGGCAAGGTCAAGGGCGGCCTGACCGTCATGACCAACAGCGTGCGCGCCTTCCTCCCCGGATCGCTGGTTGACATGCGTCCGGTCAAGGATACCTCGCCGTACGAAGGAAAAACCTACGAATTCAAGGTAATCAAGCTCGACCGCAAGCGCAACAACGTCGTCGTTTCCCGTCGTGCCGTGCTCGAAGCCACGGTGGGCGAAGAGCGCGAAGCGCTGCTGTCCAATCTCAAGGAAGGCAGCATCGTCAAGGGAATCGTCAAGAACATCACCGATTACGGCGCATTTGTCGACCTCGGTGGTATCGACGGCTTACTGCACATTACCGATCTGGCGTGGCGTCGTGTCCGTCACCCGTCCGAAGTGCTGGCCGTGGGCGACGAAGTACAGGCCAAGATTCTCAAGTTCGACCAGGACAAGAACCGCGTGTCGCTGGGTCTCAAGCAACTCGGCGAAGATCCGTGGGTCGGCATCTCCCGCCGGTATCCGCAAAATACCCGCCTGTTCGGCAAGGTCACCAACCTGACTGATTACGGTGCTTTCGTCGAAATCGAACAGGGTATCGAAGGCCTGGTGCACGTCTCGGAAATGGACTGGACGAACAAGAACGTCCATCCGTCCAAGGTGGTCCAGCTGGGCGACGAAGTCGAAGTCATGATTCTCGAAATCGACGAAGAGCGTCGCCGCATCTCCCTGGGGATGAAGCAGTGCGTGGCCAATCCGTGGGACGATTTCGCCATGAACCACAAGAAGGGCGACAAGGTCAGCGGAGCCATCAAGTCGATCACCGATTTCGGCGTGTTCATTGGCCTGCCGGGCGGCATCGATGGTCTGGTGCACCTGTCCGACCTGTCGTGGTCGACCCCGGGCGAGGAAGCCATCCGTAACTTCAAGAAGGGTGACGAAGTCGAGGCTGTCGTTCTGGCCATCGATACCGAGAAGGAGCGCATCTCCCTTGGCATCAAGCAGCTGGACGGCGATCCCTACACCAACTTCATTGCCGCTCACGAGAAGAACGCTATCGTCAAGGGCACGGTCAAGTCGGTTGACGCCCGCGGTGCGGTGATTGCTCTCGAGGGCGAGATGGAAGGCTACCTGCGTGCATCGGAAGTTTCCCGCGATCGTATCGACGATCTGACCAAGGTTTACAAGGAAGGTGATGAGGTCGAGGCGATGATCATCAACATTGATCGCAAGACGCGTTCGATCAATCTTTCGATCAAGGCCAAGGATCAGGCCGAGCAGCATGAAGCGATGCAGAAATTCTCTGCGGACAGCAATGCTAGTTCGGGCACGACCAATCTTGGCGCCCTGCTGAAAGCCAAGTTGAATAACCAGCAATAAGGTTAAGGCATGACCAAGTCAGATCTGATCGCGCGACTGGCGGAGCGGTTTCCGCAGCTGGTCGCGAAGGACGCCGATTTTGCGGTCAAAATGATTCTCGACGCCCTGTCCGAGTCCTTGGTCAGGGGCGATCGCATCGAGATTCGGGGGTTCGGCAGTTTTTCGCTGAATTACCGTCCGCCGCGCGTTGGCCGTAACCCGAAATCCGGGGACAAGGTCAGTGTCCCGGAAAAATGGGTGCCGCATTTCAAGGCCGGAAAGGAATTGCGGGAGCGGGTTGATAAGTCGCTCAAAGCGGTCTGAATGACAAGAGTCTAGATGGTTGAAGGTGGGCGGCAACGGGGTTGCCGCCCTTTTCTTTGCCGGGGAGAACGTGATGCGTGTTTTGTTATGGAGCAGCAGAATCTTCATTTTTCTGTTCCTGCTTGCTTTTGCCCTGAAAAATACCGACCCTGTCAGTGTCCGGTTCTTTTTTGACACGTCATGGCAGGCTCCGCTGGTCATCGTGGTATTGGCGTTTTTTGCATTCGGCGTGGCATTGGGAGCTCTCGCTCTGCTGGGAACGATTTTCGGATTGCGACGCGAAATTTCGCGTCTGCAGCGGGGTGCCAGGCTGGCTGATAGTGCAGTGCAGAATCCCGTTTCGTTGCCGCAGTAAGACGAGGAACAGTGTCGGTAGAAATTTTCGTTGCCTGAGAGTAGAACAAGGTATTTCATAAAAATGATTGAATTCGAATATTGGCAACTCCTCTTTTTTCCGCTCTTCTTCGTGCTGGGATGGGCCGCAGCGCGGATCGATATCCGCCATCTGGTCAAGGAGTCGAGGTCCTTGCCGCGTTCCTATTTTCAGGGGCTCAATTTTCTGCTCAATGAGCAGCCGGACAGAGCCATCGAAGCTTTTGTCGACGCGGTAAAGATTGATCCGCAGACGGTCGAGCTGCATTTTGCCCTGGGCAGTTTGTTTCGCCGCCGCGGTGAAACAGAGCGGGCCATCCGCATGCATCAGAGTCTTATCGAGCGCGATGACTTGCCGGAGGATCTCAAGCTTCAAGCGCTGTCCGAGTTGGGGCAGGATTATCTGAAAGCGGGCTTGCTGGATCGCGCGGAAGAAATTTTTGACAAGCTCCGCGCTTCCTCGATGGGCGAAGAAGCCAAACGCAATCTGCTGGAAATCTATCAGCTCGAAAAGGATTGGGAAAAGGCCATCGCCATTGCTGGGGAACTCCCCGACTTCGCCTCGCAAAAAGAGATCGCGGAATACTATTGCGAACTGGCTGCTGCGGAAATGATCCGCGCCCGTCCCGAAAAGGCTTCGGCCTATCTGAAAACAGCGCTGGAGCGCAATCGCAAATGTGTGCGTGCGAGTTTGCTGCAGGGAGATCTTGCCACGCAGCAGGATCGTGCCGCGGAGGCGATTGCCGATTGGCAGCGCATCGAACAGCAGGATCCGACTTATCTGGCGCTGGTGGCCAAGCGCCTGATGGATGCGTTCCGCAAGCTGGAGCGCAGGGATGAAGGCTTGCTGCTGCTGCGCGGATATCTTGAGCGCTATCCGTCGCTGGATCTGCTCGATGTGGTTTTCCAGCTGGTACTTGAGTGCGAAGGCCCGGAAGCGGCTTACACCCTGGTGCGCGATGAATTGAAACGCAACCCGACGCTGCTCGGCTTCGACAAGCTGATTGAAGCGCGCCTCTTGATTTCGCCGCCGGAGGCGCGTGCGGATCTCGATCTGTCCAAGGCCATCGTGCAGGGTTATACGCGTCGACTGGCCCGTTATCGATGCGATAATTGCGGCTTCAAGGCCCGCCAGTTCTACTGGCGCTGCCCGGCCTGCGGAGGCTGGGAAACCTATTCGCCGAGGCGGACCGAAGAATTTGATCTGACTCCTTAGCCTTCTTTGCCTTCCAGGAAAATGTTAATGACTCTTGCCGAACTTTCATCTGTCCGACTGTTGATTGTCGGTGACGTGATGCTGGACCGCTATTGGTTCGGCGATGTGTCGCGCATTTCTCCCGAAGCGCCTGTGCCGGTGGTCAAGGTCGAGCGTTGCGAAGAGCGCCCCGGTGGTGCAGCCAATGTGGCACGCAATGCGGCCGCCCTCGGCGCGCAGGTTGCATTATTGTCACTGGTGGGCAAGGACGAAGCCGGAGAAAGCCTGAAGCGTCTGGTGAAGTCCGAAGGCATCGATGCCAGCCTGCATGTCGATGAAGCGGTATCCACGACGGTCAAATTGCGGGTGATCGGGCGGCAGCAGCAATTGCTGCGCATTGATTTCGAGAATCGTCCGTCGCACGAAATATTGCGCGCCAAGCTAAATGAATTCGCGCAACGCCTGCCTGAATGCGATGCGGTGGTTTTTTCCGATTACGGCAAGGGCGGCCTCACGCACATCAGCGAGATGATCCGGCGGGCACGCGCGGCAGGAAAGATTGTGCTGGTCGATCCAAAAGGCGACGAATATGGGGTCTATGCCGGGGCAACGATCATCACCCCGAACCGTTCGGAAATGCGTGAAGTCGTCGGGCGCTGGAAGGATGAGTCTGAACTGGAAAGGAAAGCCGGCGAGCTGCGCCAGGAGCTTGGGCTGGAAGCCCTGCTGGTCACGCGCAGCGAGGAAGGAATGTCACTTTTTCTGGAGGGCCGGGCGATTCACGAGAAAGCCGTGGCGCGCGAAGTGTTCGATGTTTCGGGCGCTGGCGATACGGTTATTGCTACCCTGGCCGCGATGCGGGCCAAGGGCGCAGATTGGGCGGAAGCGATCCATGTGGCCAATGTCGCGGCTGGCATCGTGGTTGGTAAACTGGGAACGGCCGTAGTGACTCGCGACGAGCTTGAAGCGGCTCTGAACTGAGGGATAATCATGTATACCATTGTTACCGGCGCTGCCGGATTTATCGGCTCCAACATCGTCAAGGCGCTCAACGAGCGCGGCGTGACGAAAATCATTGCCGTCGACAATCTCAAGCGGGCGGAAAAATTCAAGAACCTGGTTGATTGCGAGATTGCCGACTACCTCGACAAGGAAGGATTCATCGAACGCCTGCTGGCAGGGCATTTCGACGACACCATCGATGCTGTTTTCCATGAGGGAGCGTGTTCCGACACCATGGAATCGGATGGCCACTACATGATGGAAAACAATTTCCGTTACTCGCTGGCCATGCTTGACTGGTGTCTCGAAGAGAGCGTCCAGTTCCTTTACGCTTCCAGTGCGGCGACCTACGGCGGAAGCAGCGTGTTTCGCGAAGAGCGCGCTTTCGAGGCGCCGCTCAACGTGTACGGCTACTCCAAATTCCTCTTCGATCAGATCGTTCGCCAGCGTTTGCCGGAGGCGAAATCGCAGATCGTCGGTTTTCGTTATTTCAACGTCTATGGGCCGCGCGAATCGCACAAGGGACGCATGGCCTCGGTGGCCTTCCACCATTACAACCAGTTCCGCAATGAGGGCAAGGTCAAGCTGTTCGAAGGCTGCGACGGTTACGCCAACGGCGAGCAGAAACGCGATTTCGTTTATGTCGGCGATGTGGCCAAAGTCAATCTGTTCTTCCTTGACCATCCCGAAACATCAGGAATTTTCAATCTGGGCACGGGGCGGGCGCAAAGCTTCAACGATCTGGCCGTGGCCAATGTAAACAGCTGCCGGGCATTGCAGGGCGCACCCAAACAGTCGCTCGATGAACTCTTGCGGCAGGGATTCATCGAATATATTCCGTTTCCCGAAGCGCTCAAGGGCAAATACCAGAGCTTTACTCAGGCCGATCTGACGAAACTTCGCGCAGCCGGTTACGAGGAACCCTTTGCCAGTGTCGAAGAAGGTACGGCCCAATACGTTGAATGGTTGAACTCCCGTGTATAAGACACTTGAAGATTATGTCGGCGATACTCCGCTAGTGCGTCTGAAGCGCCTTCCCGGCCAGAAAATCGAGTCCCGGGGCAATGTCCTTCTGGCCAAGCTGGAAGGCAACAACCCGGCCGGGTCGGTCAAGGACCGGCCGGCACTTTCGATGGTCCGGCGCGCGGCGCAACGCGGCGATATCCGGCCCGGCGATACGCTGATCGAAGCCACTTCCGGCAATACGGGCATCGCATTGGCCATGGCAGCGGCGATGGGTGGCTACCGCATGATCCTGGTCATGCCCGAGAACCAGAGCGTCGAGCGCCGCCAGACGATGCGCGCCTTCGGGGCGCAGCTGGTACTCACCCCGCGCGACGGGGGGATGGAATTGGCGCGCGACGTGGCCGAAAAAATGCGCGATGAAGGCAAGGGCATCATTCTTGACCAGTTTGCCAATCCGGACAATCCGCTGGCACATTATGAAGGTACCGGACCGGAAATCTGGCGAGATACCCAGGGGCGTGTCACGCATTTCGTCAGCAGCATGGGCACCACCGGCACGATCATGGGCGTCTCGCGCTACCTCAAGGAGCAGAATCCATCGGTTTGCGTTGTCGGCTGTCAGCCAGAGGAAGGCTCGCAGATTCCCGGTATACGCAAGTGGCCGGAAGCTTATCTGCCAAAGATTTTCGATCGTTCCTTGGTCGATCGCATCGAGTCGGTTACGCAGGGTGATGCCGAAAAAATGACGCGTCGGCTGGCCTGTGAAGAAGGTATTTTTGCGGGAATTTCCTCGGGGGGCGCTATGGCCGTGGCCTTGCGTCTGGCTGAGGAAGTCCGCAATGCGACGATCGTTACGATCGTCTGCGATCGTGGAGACCGCTACCTCTCGACCGGCGTTTTCCCGGCTTGAACGGCGTTAACCACAACGACACAACGGGCGCAACGAAAGGCAATCAATTGAAGTTGTTTTGTTCCTCGTTGTGTTCGTTGTGCTTAGAACGTTTTTCCAGACTTCTTTTCTTGCAGGGCCGCCTATGAAACCCGTCCTCGTTTTCGACATCGAGACCATTCCCGACGTCCCGGGATTGCGGCGCCTGCACGACCTCGAACCGGCGCTGTCCGATGCCGAGGTGGCGGAAATGGCCTTCCAGCAGCGGCGGGCACAGAATGGCAGCGACTTCCTGCCGCACTACCTGCAGCGCGTTGCCGTCATCTCTTGTGTTCTGCGCGCGGGCAAGGATATGAAAGTCTGGTCGCTGTCCGAACCGGAGCAGGGCGAGGCCGAGATCATCCAGCGCTTCTTCGACGGCGTCGAGAAGTTCACCCCGCAGATCGTTTCGTGGAATGGCGGCGGTTTTGACCTGCCGGTGCTGCACTATCGCGGACTGATTCACGGTGTTGCAGCCCCGCGCTACTGGGATCTCGGCGACGGCGACTACGGTGACAGCCGAGATTTCAAGTGGAACAACTACATCAGCCGCTACCACACGCGACATCTCGACTTGATGGACTTGCTGGCCTTGTACCAGCCGCGCGCCAACGCGCCGCTCGACGACCTGGCCAAGCTGATCGGCTTCCCCGGCAAGCTAGGCATGGATGGCAGCAAGGTGTGGGAGGCGTGGCAGAACGGCGAGATTGCCGGTATCCGCGATTACTGCGAAACCGACGTGATGAATACCTACCTCGTTTTTCTGCGTTTCCGACTGATGCGCGGCGAGCTTTCGCGTGCCGAATACGATGCGGAAATCGCCTTCATTCGTGCTGAACTGGAGCAGCTGGACAAGGCGCACTGGCGCGAGTTTCTGGCCGCATGGAATAATTCCTAACGCACCTCTTTGATTCCCGACAAGATCATGTCACTCAAAATTGCCATTGCCCAAATGAATGTCGTGGTCGGCGATATTGCCGGCAATGCGGAGCGGATACTCGGATTTGCGCGGCGCGCGCATGCGCTGGGGGCGGATGTGATGCTCACGCCTGAGTTGGCACTGTGCGGCTATCCGCCGGAAGACTTGCTGCTGCGCCGGGATTTTTACACGGCCTGTGCCGATGAATTGGCTGCGCTGGCGAATAAGTTGCCTGATATTTCGCTTATTGTGGGTCATCCTCTGGTGGAGGACGATCAGTGCTTCAATGCCGCCACGCTGATCAGTCAGGGGGAGCAAACGGCGACCTATCGCAAGCAACGCCTGCCTACCTACGAAGTGTTCGACGAAGAACGCTATTTCGAATCGAGCGAAGAACCCTGCGTGGTGACGCTCAAGGGGGTACGTTGCGGCATCAATATCTGCGCCGATGTCTGGGAGGCCGGCACAGCCGACCAGGCAAAGGACGCAGGAGCGGAAATCCTGCTTGTGCTCAATGCCTCGCCCTACCACATCGGCAAACAGGCTTTGCGCGCCGATGTTCTGCGCGAACGCATCAAGACGACCGGATTGCCTGTGGTCTATGCCAACCTGGTGGGCGGGCAGGACGAACTGGTGTTTGATGGCGGTTCCTTCGTGCTTGATTCGCGAGGCATTCTTCGCTGCCAGCTGCCGAAATTTGAAGAAGCGCTGGAAATCGTGGAAATTGCGAATGGTGAGCCCGTTCCGGGT
This sequence comes from uncultured Propionivibrio sp., assembly GCA_964563685.1. GTDB lineage: Bacteria > Pseudomonadota > Gammaproteobacteria > Burkholderiales > Rhodocyclaceae > Propionivibrio. Next base: position 1,755 of record CAZLXL010000008.1, on the reverse strand, counting down.
ACGTTCGTTCCCGAGCAGGCCACAGAGCCCGAGGTCTATCGCGCGCTTGTGCTCGGGGTGCGCGATTATCTTGGCAAAAACGGGTTTCCAGGCGCAATCATCGGCCTGTCGGGAGGCATAGACTCGGCGCTGACGCTGTGCGTGGCGGTAGATGCGCTGGGTGCGGACAAGGTGCGCGCCGTGATGATGCCTTCGCCCTATACCGCGGAGATCAGCCTCGCCGACTCGCGCGACATGATCCGGCGGCTGGGGGTTCGCTATGACGAAATTCCCATCGAACCCGCGATGAAAACGTTTTCTGCCATGCTGGAAAATGAATTTGCCGGACTGCCTGCCGATACGACAGAGGAAAACCTCCAGGCGCGCATCCGCGGGATGATCCTGATGGCCTTGTCAAACAAGACCGGTTCTCTGGTGCTGACGACCGGGAACAAATCGGAAATCGCGGTGGGATATTGCACATTGTATGGCGATATGGCCGGCGGCTTCGCGGTGATCAAGGATCTTGTTAAAACACTGGTCTATCGCGTCGCCCGCTGGCGCAATACGCTGGGCGAAGTCATTCCGGAGCGCATTATTATCCGGCCTCCGTCGGCAGAATTGAAACCCGGCCAGACCGACCAGGACAGCCTGCCTCCCTACGATATTCTGGATGCCATTGTCGAGGCCTATATGGAGCAGGATCTCAGCCCGCGGGAAATTATCGCCCAGGGATATGCCGAGAGCGATGTCCGGCGTGTTGTGCATTTGCTGCGGATCAGCGAATACAAACGCCGCCAGGCCCCGGTGGGGATCAGGGTGACCCAGCGGGGCTTTGGCAAGGATTGGCGCTATCCGATTACCAATCGCTATCGCGACCCGTATTGATCTGATACGATTTGCCCAGTCAAACAGGAGCATGCAATGAAGAAACTCGAGGCAATTATCAAACCGTTCAAGCTCGATGAGGTACGTGAAGCGCTGTCGGAAATCGGCGTGACCGGCTTGACGGTAGCGGAGGTCAAAGGATTTGGGCGCCAGAAGGGGCATACCGAGTTGTACCGCGGAGCGGAATATGTCGTCGATTTCCTGCCCAAGGTAAAAATCGAGATTGTGATTGCCGATGATGCCGTTGAAAGCGCCATTGACGCCATCATCAAGGCGGCACACACAGGAAAGATTGGTGACGGTAAGGTATTCGTGATGCCGGTCGATCAGGTCGTGCGCATTCGTACAGGAGAAACGGGCGAGGCGGCACTCTGAAACACCGTCATTAACTTTACTCATTACGAAAAGCCCACCAAACGGTGGGCTTTTTCTTGATCAAGGAAAGCTGTGCGCTGCTGGCTACGTCCGTTGCAAGTGGCGAAAATCCATTGTTCTGGTGCATGTCGATACGGAAATCAAAAGAACGGGGCCGTTTTCTGGAAACGCGCTTAATGTTTATAAACATTAGCTTAGGATAAGTGTTGTAAAAAAGATTCAAATTTGTTGCTTGAAAGTGTTGACGCCCCTGTCTGGGCCTGTATAATTCGCATCTTTCGTTGGTGACGCAAGAAACAAACGCCAGCGAAATCAAAGGGTTATGGTGTTTTTGAGTTGCTCCAAGCGGTTCAAAAATAAATTCTGAAAAGAGTTGACCGCATCAAAATCCTCTGTATAATGCACGACTTCGCTGCTAACGCAGAGCGACAAAACAGCCAAGTGGTTGTTTTGAAAGATCTTTAAAAACTGGACAATCGATAGGTGTGGGTTTTTGGTTGGGTAGTGATTTGC
>CAZLXL010000007.1:0-186488 GCA_964563685.1 uncultured Propionivibrio sp. | reverse complement strand
GCATGCCGCAGATCGAAGTCACCTTCGACATCGACGCCAACGGCATCCTGCACGTTTCGGCCAAGGACAAGGCCACGGGCAAGGAGAACAAGATCAAGATCCAGGCTTCCTCAGGTCTTTCCGAGGAAGAAGTGCAGCGCATGGTGCAGGACGCCGAGCTGCATGCCGAGGAAGACCGGAAGGCGCACGAACTCGCGGAAGCCCGCAACCAGTGCGACGGCATGATCCACATGGTCAAGAAGTCGATGACCGAGTATGGCAGCGAGCTTTCCGATGAGGAAAAGGGCAAGATCGAAGCCGCCATCAAGGAAGCCGAGGACGCCATTCGTGATGCCGACCTTGAAACCATCAAGGCCAAGAGCGAAGCGCTCGGCACCGCAGCGCAGAAGCTGGGCGAAAAGATGTACGCCAAGCAGCAGGCGGAAGCCGGCGCAGCAGGAGCCGAAAGCACAGCGGATGCCGGAGCGGCCGGCAATGAAGCGAAGAAGGATGACGGCGACGTGGTCGACGCCGAATACACAGAAGTAAAAGACAAGAAGTAAGGTGTAAAGAGCCAGGAGTGGGGAGCCATCCCCACTCCTTTTTGCCGTACACTCTCGACTCTTCACCCCAATTCCCTACGGTTTTCTCATGTCCAAACGCGACTTTTACGACATTCTGGGCGTCAATCGCGACGCTTCCGATGAAGAAATCAAGAAGGCCTACCGCAAGCTGGCCATGAAGCACCACCCGGACCGCAATCCGGACAACCCCAAAGCCGAAGAGCACTTCAAGGAAGCCAAGGAAGCCTACGAGATCCTTTCCGATCCGCAAAAGCGCGCAGCCTACGACCAGTACGGACATGCCGGGGTCGACCCCCAGGCCGGCATGGGCGGAGGATTCGGCGGATTTGGCGGTGCCGGAGCAGGCGGGTTCTCGGATGCCTTTGGCGGCATCTTCGACGAAATTTTCGGCGGTGGCGGCGCCCGGGGCGGGCGTTCCAACGTCTATCGCGGCGCCGACCTGCGCTACAACCTTGAGATCACCCTCGAACAGGCGGCGTTCGGAACAGAAACCAAGATCCGCATCCCCACCATGGAGGCTTGCGATTCCTGCAAAGGCACCGGCGCCAAGGCTGGCACGCAGCCCAAGACCTGCCCGACCTGCCAGGGCAGCGGCCAGGTGCGCCTGCAGCAGGGTTTCTTTTCCATTCAGCAGACCTGCCCCAAGTGCCACGGTACCGGCAAGTTCATCGCCGACCCCTGCGGCAGCTGTCACGGTGCCGGTCGCATCAAGCAGCACAAGACGCTGGCTGTCAAGATTCCGGCAGGAGTCGATGAAGGCGACCGTATCCGCCTTTCCGGGGAAGGCGAACACGGCATCAACGGCGGCCCGTCAGGCGACCTGTACGTGCAGATCCACCTCAAGCCACACTCAGTTTTCCAGCGCGACCAGAACGACCTGCACTGCGAAATGCCGATCAGCTTCACCACGGCGGCGCTGGGCGGAGAAATCGAAATTCCGACGCTGGACGGCGCAGCCAATCTCAAGGTCCCGGCCGAAACACAATCCGGAAAAATCTTCCGTCTGCGCGGCAAGGGAATCAAGGGCGTGCGCAGTAGCAGTTACGGGGACCTGCTGTGCCATGTGGTTGTCGAAACCCCGGTCAATCTGACCGATCGGCAAAAGGAACTGCTCCGCGAACTGGAAGAATCGAGCAGCGGCGATGCGGAGCTCCACAATCCGCGGGCCAAATCGTGGATGGACAAGGTCAAGGAATTTTTTGCAAGCTGAAACCGCATCCGACAGAAAAATTCAAATCAAAGAACAAGGGCCTGAACGGTCATCCCGTCAGGCCCTTGCTATTGGCGCCGATTACCGGCCAAGTCGCTTGCGAATAGAGCGCGGTCGCCTATGCCCTTCGCCAGGTGGTTCCTTGCGGACCGTCTTCCAGCACGATCCCGGCTGCGGTCAGTTCGCTGCGCAGGCGGTCGGCTTCAGGGAAATTTTTCGCCTTCTTGGCGGCAATGCGTGCGGCGATCAGGGTTTCGATCTTTTCGACCGAGTACGCTTCCGGGTCACCGCCGCTCGATGGAGTTGCCTGCAGGAATTCCTGCGGATTGCGCTTGAGCAATCCCATCAACCCGGCCAGCGCACGCAGTTGCCCAGCCTGACCAGTCGATTTGCCGCGATTGACCTCGGCCGCCAGATCGAAGAGGACCGCGCAGGCTTCGGGCGTGTTGAAATCGTCGTTCATGGCATCGCGGAAACGAAGCGCATGCGTTTCCTTCCAGTCCACCGCGACCTCCGGCGCATCGACCGCCTTCAGCGCCGTATAAAGCCGAGAGAGCGCCTGGCGCGCATCGTCGAGATGCTTGTCCGAATAGTTGAGCGGACTGCGATAATGCGCGCGCAGGATAAAGAAGCGCACGACTTCCGCGTCGTATTTCTTGAGCACTTCGCGGATGGTGAAAAAATTCCCCAGCGACTTGGACATCTTCTCGTCATCGACGCGTACAAAACCGTTGTGCATCCAGTAATTCACGAATTGGCAACGGTGCGCGCCCTCGGACTGGGCAATCTCGTTCTCGTGGTGCGGGAACTGCAGGTCCTGCCCACCGCCGTGAATGTCGAACTGCTTGCCGAGGATGTCCGAACTCATCGCCGAGCATTCGATATGCCAGCCCGGCCGCCCCTTGCCCCACGGCGATTCCCAGCAGGGCTCGCCTTCCTTGGCGTGCTTCCACAGGACGAAATCGAGCGGGTCATGTTTGGCCTGGTCGACATCGACCCGTTCGCCGGCGCGCAGGTCGTCGAGCGACTTTCCGGACAGCTTGCCGTAGCCGGGAAACTTGCGCACCGGGAAATTCACGTCGCCATCTTCCGCCTTGTAAGCCAGGCCATTCTTTTCGAGCTGCCCGATCAGGTCGAGCATCTGCGGCACGTATTCCGTTGCGCGCGGCTCGAAATCGGGTTTCTCGACGCCCAGCGCGGCCGAGTCTTCGTTCATGAAGGCGATGAAGCGGTTGGTCAGTTCGCCGATCGTCTCCTTGTTTTCCAGGGCGCGCTTGATGATCTTGTCGTCGATGTCGGTGATGTTGCGCACGTAGGTCACATCAAAGCCACTGGCCCGCAGCCAGCGCTGAACCATGTCGAAAATGACCAGAACCCGTGCATGACCCAGGTGGCAGAAGTCATAGACGGTCATCCCGCAAACGTACATGCGAACTTTTCCAGGCTCGATAGGGACAAAATCCTGCTTTTCCCGGGTCAGGGAATTGTAGATTCTCAACATTTTCTGGCTCACATGGCAGGCCCCACAAAGAAATGGGGCACGAAGGAATGCTTTGGTTTCAAGGCGCTTCTTGCTAGAATCAGCAAGTTTTTACCAACCTAGAAAAGTATAGCATAACGATGCTTACCACCTCCCATAAGCCTTATCTGGCACGCCTTCCAGCCCTTCTCCTCGGTTTCGGCCTGGCTGTTTCGGTTTCCTTTGCCAGTGCGCAAACAATTCCTGACATTCAGCGCCTGATGAAACAGGGGCAAATGCCGCAGGCGCTCGAAAAAGTCGACCAGTACATTGCAGCCAAGCCAAAGGATGCGCAAGGCCGGTTCATGAAGGGTCTGATCCTCACCGAGATGAACCGTTCCGCCGATGCCATTGCCGTCTTTACCAAGCTCACCGAAGACTTCCCGGAACTGCCGGAACCTTACAACAACCTGGCCGTGCTGTACGCGCAGCAGAAGCAATATGACAAGGCGCGCGCCTCGCTGGAAATGGCGATCCGTACGCATCCGAGCTACTCCATTGCCCACGAGAACCTCGGCGACGTCTATGCCAAACTGGCCAGCCAGGCCTACGACAAGGCCTTGCAGATCGATTCGTCGAACAAGGCAACGCAAACCAAGCTGTCGATGATCAAGGATTTGATCAGCACCTCCTCCAAGCCGGGCACAAAGCCGGCGGCCAGTGAAACGCCGGTCAAGGCCGCGCCCGCTGCAGCCCAACCGCAAGCCCCGGCGGCAGCGCCAACGCCGGAGGTTGCTATACCGGTGAAACCGGTTGCCAAGGCGCCCGAAGCGGCTGCGACGGTTAAACCCGTCGAAGCCAAGAGTCCTGTGGTCGAAAAACAGCCTGCCGCGGACAACCAGGAATCCGAACTCATCAAGCTTGTCCTGGGTTGGGCCAATGCCTGGTCGCGCAAGGACGTCCCCACCTACCTGGCCTATTACGCCAATGATTTCCAAACGCCCAATAAAATGGCTCGCAAGGCCTGGGAAAACGAGCGCCGGCAACGCATCGACAAGCCCGGAAAATTGCAGGTCATTGTTGAAGACGTGAAGGTCAGCATTGCCGGTGACAAGGCCACAGTACGCTTTCGCCAGCATTACACTTCGGCATCGCTCAAGACTTCGACCAGCAAGACGCTGGTTTTCGTAAAATCGGGTAACAAATGGCTGATTCAGCAGGAACGCGTGGGCTGATGCGGAAATACGCCATACCGCTGGTACTGGTTGCCGTTTGCCTGGCGGGATCGGTGGTTTATGCCGTCACCACCCACCGCCCTGCAGCGCAGCTGACCTATTCGGATTCCGGTCCGGAAGCGCAGTTATCAATGATTCTCGACGAAATCGAGAACAACCGCCTGAACCGGGCGCTTGAACGTACCGAATCCTTGCTCAGGCAATATCCGAACTTCCGGTTGGCGCACCTGATCAAGGGCGACCTGCTGCTCGCCCGCAGCATGCCCATTTCGACTTTCGGCAATGCGCGCAATGCATCGCGCGAATCGGTCGACGACCTGCGCGAAGAGATCGTCGCCCGGCTCAAGGCCTATCGCAACCGCCCGGCAACGAGCGACTATGTACCCCGTTACCTGCTGCAGATGCGGCCGGACCAGAAACATGCGATTGTCGTGGACACCCAGAAATCCAGGCTGTACCTGTACCAGAACGACACCAGCGCAGGGGGACGACCGCGCTTCGTCGCCGATTACTACATTTCGCACGGCAAGCTGGGTGCCGGGAAGATGCGCGAAGGCGACAAGAAAACTCCGACCGGCGTCTATCATGTGACGTCCAGCCTCAACCCGAAGAAGGTCGGCGACTTCTACGGCACGGGCGCCTTCCCGATCAACTATCCCAACGAATGGGACAAGCGCCAGGGACGCAACGGTCACGGCATCTGGCTGCACGGCACACCGTCGGACACCTATTCCCGACCGCCAAAGGCATCGGACGGCTGCGTCGTTCTGTCCAACGCCGATCTGGACGACCTGGCCAAGAACCTGCAGATCGGTCTGACGCCGGTGATCATCAGCAACTCGATCGAATGGCTGTCCTTCGACGACTGGCAGAACGAACGCAAGGCGCTCAACAAAAAAATCGAGGAATGGCGCGGTGACTGGGAAAGCCGCGACATCAACCGCTACTTGAAGCATTACTCTGAAAAATTCAAAACCCGCGACCAGGATTTCGAGCAGTTTGCCCAGCAGAAACGCCAGGTCAACAACGGCAAGGAATGGATCAAGGTAAAACTGTCCAACATCTCCATGTTCCGCGACCCGGGCAAGGACGAGCTGGTCGTCGTTACATTCGAACAGGACTACCAGAGCAACAATCTGAACAACCAGATGAAGAAACGCCAGTACTGGATCCGCGAGGGCGGCAACTGGAAAATCATTTTTGAAGGAAGCGCCTGATGAAATTTATGCTAGCGATCGCCACGTTTGCACTCTCCATGGCTGCGGTGGCGGCACCCACCGTCGAGATGCAGACCAGCCTCGGCAAGATGGTTATCGAACTGAACGCTGAAAAAGCGCCCGTCACCGTCGACAACTTCCTAAAATATGCCAGGGAAGGTCATTACGATGGCACGATCTTTCATCGCGTGATCGAAGGTTTCATGATCCAGGGCGGCGGCTTCACTGCCGGCATGGACGAAAAGAAGACCGGCAAGCCGATCCAGAACGAAGCGAAGAACGGCCTCAGGAATCAGCGCGGCACCATCGCCATGGCGCGCCGCCCGGATCCGCATTCGGCCACCGCGCAGTTTTTCATCAACCACAAGGACAACGCGATGCTCGACGCTCCCGGCCATGACGGCTGGGGCTACGCCGTGTTCGGCAAGGTCGTCCGGGGCATCGAAGTCGTCGACAAGATCGCGAAGGTGCAGACCGGCAATCGCGGCATGCACCAGGACGTACCGGTTGAACCTGTCCTCATCCAGTCCGTCAAAATCCTCTCCGACAAATAGCAAGGAAATTCCATGATCAAGCTGCACACCAATTTCGGCGCCATCTCCCTCGAACTTGACGCCGAAAAGGCTCCGGAAACCACGAAAAACTTTCTCGCCTACGTGGAGGCGGGCCATTACGACAACACCATTTTCCATCGCGTAATCGACGGATTCATGATCCAGGGCGGCGGCTTCGAACCCGGCATGAAGCAGAAACCCTGCAAGGATCCGATTAAGAACGAGGCCGACAACGGCTTGAAGAACGATAAATACACCATCGCCATGGCGCGTACCTCCGATCCGCATTCGGCCACCGCGCAGTTCTTCATCAACGTGGCCGACAACGAATTCCTCAACTTCAAGGCGCCAAACAATAACGGCTGGGGCTATTGCGTCTTCGGCAAGGTCGTCGATGGTACCGACGTCGTGGACAAGATCCGCGGGGTAAAGACCGGCAGCGCCGGCTTCCATCAGGATGTGCCCAAAGAAGACGTCATCATCGAACGCGCGGAAATCTGCTGAGCTGCGTTCGCCAGATCCGGCACGCCGTGATCCACTTTCTGTCGGATCTGCACCTGTCTCCGGATGCGCCCGGCGCAACGCGAATATTCCTTGACTACCTCGCGGGCAGGGCCCGCGAGGCCGGACATATCTATATTCTCGGAGACTTGTTCGAAGCCTGGGCTGGCGACGATTCGATCGACGACCCGGAAGATTCATTCAGCAAGAAGATCATCGACAGCCTGCGGGAACTGACTCGAAACGGTACGGCCGTGTCAATTCAGCACGGGAACCGCGACTTCCTCCTGGGGCAACACTTCGCCGAGCGTAGCGGCGCGCACATCATTCCCGATCCGTACGTACTGACCCTGCCGGCCTGGCAATTCGTCCTGTCGCATGGAGACGCGCTGTGCACCGACGACGCGGAATACCAGGAATTCCGTTCCCGGATTCGCGCGCCGGCCTGGCGCAACAGCTTCCTGAGCAAGCCGCTTGGCGAACGCAAGGCGCTGGTCGCGGCGATGCGCCGTCAAAGCGAAGCTTCAAAACGCGAAAAGACCTTGCAGGCAATGGATGTGAACGTTGCTGCAACCGAAGATTTCCTGCGCAATTCGGGCTATGCCACGCTGATTCACGGACATACGCATCGCCCGGCCCGGCACGACCACATCATCGACGGCATTCACGTGGAGCGCTGGGTTCTGTCCGACTGGCACGAGGACCGCGGAGAGTATCTCGCCTGGGACGGGCAGCAGCTCAAGCGCAACGCGCTTCCCGGATAAGCAGCCGGACAGTGAAAAGCGGCCTGGGCCTACCTCCCTACATCCCGAGATAGGCTTTCTTCACTTCTTCGTTGCGCAGCAGATTATCGGCTTGGTCTTCCATGGTAATCGCACCGTTCTCCATGACGTAGCCGCGATGCGCAATCTTCAACGCCTGGTTGGCGTTCTGCTCGACCAGGAAAACCGTGGTGTTGTGCTCGACGTTGATCTGCTTGATGATTTCGAAGATCTGCTTGATGATCAGCGGCGCCAGCCCGAGCGAAGGCTCGTCGAGCAGCAGCAGCGCAGGCCGCGACAACAGGGCACGAGAAATGGCCAGCATCTGCTGCTCGCCTCCCGACAGGGTGCCGCCGGCCTGATGCCGCCGCCGCCCCAGAATCGGAAAACGCTCGAAGGCCTGCTCGATATCGCTCCTGACTCCGGCCTTGTCGTGACGCAGATAGCCCCCCATTTCGAGGTTCTCCAGCACGCTCATCTGCGGAAAGATGTGGCGGCCTTCGGGGACCTGGCAGATGCCCATGCCGACGATTCTCTCAGCGGACAGATGCTGGATCGGCTCGCCGCGGAACAGGATTTCACCGCAACGTGGAGGCGTCACTCCGCAGATCGACATCAGCGTGGTGCTCTTGCCTGCGCCGTTGGCGCCGATCAGAGTGACGATCTCGCCTTCATTGATGGACAGCGATACATTCTTGAGTGCCTGGATGTTGCCGTAGCAGGTCTGGATGTTGCGTACTTCAAGCATGAGCTTCCTCACCGAGATAGGCTTCGATCACCCTGGGATTTTCCTTGATCTCGCGTGGCGTTCCCTGTGCGATTTTCTTGCCGTATTCCATGACGTAGATGCGGTCGGAAATGTTCATCACCAGCTTCATGTCGTGCTCGATAAGCAGGATGGCAATCTGCTCCTCCGCCCGGATGCGCGCGATCAATTCGTCGAGTTCGCGCGTTTCCTGAGGATTCATTCCGGCAGCGGGTTCGTCGAGCAGCAGCAGGAAGGGATCGGTGGCCAGGGCACGGGCGATTTCCAGGCGCCGTTGCGCACCGTAGGGCAGATTGCGCGAAAACTCCTCGGCCACATCGGCCAGGCCGACTTTCTTCAGCAGGGCGTAGCTCTTTTCCACCGACTCCTTCTCCTCGCGCACCGCACGGCGACTTCCGAGAATGGCATCGAGAATGGTGGAGCGGGTACAGCAATGACAGCCGATCATCACATTCTCGAGAACCGTCATGGCCGGGAAAAGCCGGATGTTCTGGAAGGTGCGGGCCATGCCCAAGGACGTGATGCGGTTCGGCTTCATGCCATTGATGCGCCGGCCGGCTTCCCCCGGCGGATGGATCATGATCTCTCCGAAGGTCGGCGTGTAGATGCCGGTGACACAGTTGAAGAACGTGGTCTTGCCCGCGCCGTTCGGTCCGATCAGCGCAACGATCTCGCCCTCGAAAATATCGAGATCGACGCTGTCAATGGCCCGCAAGCCTCCGAAATCCATGGTCAGCCCGCTGACCCCGAGCAGTTTTCTGCCGTTATTTTCCGCCATGCTCACTCTCCAGGTCGGCGGTATCGCATTCATACTTGCGCCGCGTGTCACTGATCAGCCCCTGCGGCCGGAAGACCATCATCAGCACCATCACCGCACCGAAGATCAGCATGCGGTATTCAGCGAAAGCACGCAGGTATTCGGGAAGCAGCTTGAGGGTCAGCGCGGCAATGATCACTCCGAGGATCGATCCCATACCGCCAAGCACGACCATGGCCAGGATCATGGCCGAATCCATGAACGTAAAACTGTCCGGATTGATGAAGTTGTTGTGCGCCGCAAAAACCACGCCGACCAGTCCGGCCCAGAACGCGCCGAGAGCATAGGCCGACAACTTGGTGCGGGCCATGTCCACGCCCATCGCCACACAGGCGATCTCGTCCTCGCGCAAGGCCATCCAGGCGCGGCCGATACGTGAATTCTTCAGCCGGCGGGTAACAAAGATGGTCAGGGCCACCAGCGCCAGCACGATGTAATAGCTGTAAACGGCCTTCTGCCGGCCGTCCAGCTCAAGCCCGAACAGGTCGGGACGCGGAATGCCGGCAATGCCTGCGGCGCCACCAAAAGCCGTATCCCAGTTCTCCAGGACGATCTTGGTGATCGAACCAAAGCCAAGGGTGACAATGGCCAGGTAGTCGCCGCGCAGGCGCAGGATCGGGAAACCGAGCACGATGCCGAAGAGCATGCCCATCACACCGCCCAGCGGCAGGCAAGTCCAGAACCCGAGATCGAAGTTCTTGCTGAGCAGGGCGTAGGTGTAAGCACCCACGGCAAAGAAGGAGACGTAACCGAGATCGAGCAGCCCGGCCAACCCGACGGTAATGTTCAGACCGAGACCAAGCACCACGAAGATCAGCGCGCTGACCATGATGTTCACGTGGTAGAAATTCTGTCCCGTCGACACCAGCCAGGGGTAAAGCATCGCCAGCATTCCGACTGCAAGCAGCACGCGCCGGCTGAGCACCGGATCGTCGGCCAGGCGCTGCATCAGCGAACGCCCCTGCTTTTCCGGATGAGGGTCAGCGGCCACCTGTATCCTGCGCGCCGTGCGCCGCTCGATCGAATACTGCCAGAACCAGGCAATGACAAAGGCGGCCAGGCCGACCCAAAACAGGTTCATCCAGCGCCATTCCACTTCACGGTCGACGGTATTTACCCGCACCACCATCAGCGGCAGGGTGAGAAACATGAACCAGAGTCCTATGCCGAGAGAACGTTTCAAGTGCGTCATTGCTTTATACCTTCTGCTTGACCGCCTTGCCGAGCAGGCCGGCAGGACGCAGGGTGAGAATCAGGACCAGCAGTGCGAAGGCAAAGACATCCTCGTAGGCACTGGAGATGTAACCCGCACCGAGGGTTTCGGCGATCCCGAGCACCAGGCCGCCGAGCACCGCGCCGGGTATGTTGCCGATCCCTCCGAGTACCGCGGCCGTGAAGGCCTTGATGCCGGCCATGAAACCGATCACGCTGTTGATCTGGCCGGTGCGCGAACCGATCAGCACACCGCCGATAGCCGCCAGGATCGAGCCGATGATGAAAGTCCAGGAAATCACCCGGTCCACGTTGATGCCGACCAGGCGTGCCATGATCTGATCCTGCTGTGTAGCGCGCATGGCCTTGCCGATGCGGGTGTATTTGATCAGCACGGTCAGCGCCACCATGGTCAGTGTGGTCACTCCCAGGATCACCAGATCGGCGGAACTGAGGTACTGCACAAATCCCTCCATGAACCCGAATTCGGGAATGAGTTCCGGAAACGGCATGAAATCAGGTGTTTGCACCAGCTGAACATAATTCATCAGGAAAATCGAAGCGCCAATGGCGCTGATCAGCGGCGACAGACGAGGCGCACTGCGCAGCGGACGATAAGCCAGCTTTTCCAGGGTATAGCCATAGGCCGCTGCATAGACGACAGCGACCATCGCCGCCAGCATCAGCACCGTCAGCCCGCTGTACCCGCTCAGGGTAAGGACTCCGGCAACGACCAGGGCCACGAAGGCACCGATCATGTACACCTCCCCGTGTGCAAAATTGATCAGTTGAATGATGCCGTACACCATGGTGTAGCCGAGAGCGATCAAGGCATAGATGCTGCCCTTGACCAGGCCTCCGCAAAGCAACTCGAACAGATACTGAAAATCCATGGATAACCCGTTATCGATTGGGATGAAAAATACCGGCAGTAATCATTCCGCATGCGGACCGCACGGGAATCAAAAAACCGGGCAGGATGCTTGATCCCTGCCCGGCTCGAATCTGCAGTCGCAACTTTATTATTTGACCTCGGCGAAAGCGCCGTTTCTGACCTGATACACCGAGAAACCCACGCCTTCGGCATCGCCCTTGGCATCGAACTTTATCTTGCCGAGGGAGGTTTCCACCGGACTGCTTTTGAGCGCCTTGCCAAGGGCGTCATAATTGGTTCCCCCGGCTACCTTGACGGCATTCAGGGCGGCAACCACGGCGGCGTGTGCCTGATCGAAGAAGGTACCCGGCTCCTTGCCGAATTTGGCCTTGTAATCCGCATGCGCCTTGACGTTCATGGGAAGCTTGGAAACATCCATCGGACCGGTGGCATAAACGCCTTCCGCATCCTTGCCGGCAATCTTGAGGAATCCGTCGCCCTTGAGTCCGTCCGGCCCGATGAAGGGAACCTTGATCTTCCTTTTGATCATCAGCGACAGCAGCTTGGAAGCTTCCGGGTGGTAACCGCCAAAGATCAGGACATCGGCTTTTTCGCGGTTCAGTTTCTGTATGACTGCGGAATAATCCATGGCGCCCGGCTGAATGCCTTCATACATCACCACCTTCGCCTTGCCACCCTTGGCAATGGTGTCCCTGGCGTAGTCGGCGAAACCTTTGCCGTAATCGCCCTTGTCATGCAGGATGGCCACTTTCTTGGCCTGGAGCTTCTCGGTGGCGAAAACCGCCGCCATGACCCCCTGGTCGTCGTCGGCAGCAATGGTGCGATAGAAATTCGGATATTCGCCGCTCTTGGTCAGGGGCGGGTTGGTTGCCGACGGACTGATGGCAATAACCTTGGCGTCCTTGTAAATCCCCAGAGCCGCCTTGGTGGCACCGGAACAGATATGACCGATGACGAGGTTGCCCCCTTCGGAGACGAGCTTGGTGGCCACATTGGTGGCCACCTCCGGCTTGCACTGATCGTCCATGATCTTCAGCTCGACCTGCTTGCCGTTAACTCCTCCCTTGGCGTTGATTTCGGCAACCACCAATTCCGCAGCCTCCTTGGTCGGCAAACCGTAGGCAGCGAGATCGCCGGAATGTGCACCTGCCAGGCCAAGCTTGATGCTATCGGCCGCCAGGGTGGGCGCAGCGAAAAATGCCGCAGCGAACGTTACGGCAGCGAATTTGACCAACGTCGATTCTTGCATCGCATCATTCTCCAGAAATTGAAATCAAATCGGTAAAATCTTTAAAGTGACAAGTTTAAAGCAAACAAACGGACAATAAAAAACCTTTTGCTACCCTGGCAAAAAGACGGCCATCCGGATGATGCGATAAAATGCCGCCTTCCGATTCGCACGCCCCCGCCATGAATACTCGTGCCCAGCAACTCCCTGACTACCTCTCCGAGGCGGAAATAGAACGCAATGTCGTCTCAGCTCTGGCCGAAGACGTCGGCAGCGGCGATCTGACCGCGCAACTTGTTCCCGCCGGTCCGGCCACCACGGCTCATGTCATCTCGCGGGAAAATGCAGTGCTTTGCGGCACCGCCTGGTTCGAGCGTTGTTTCGCCCGGCTCGATAGCTCGATCAGGATCACCTGGCAGGCGCAGGATGGCGAACGCATTGCCCCCGGACACCGGCTCTGCGAAATCGAAGGGCCGGCGCGCGCCCTGCTGAGCGGAGAACGCACCGCGCTCAATTTTCTGCAAATGCTCTCCGGCGTGGCCACCAGGGCACGGCAATTCGCCGATGCCGTGGCTGGCACCCGAGCACAGGTGGTCGATACGCGCAAGACAATACCCGGGCTGCGCCTAGCTCAGAAATACGCCGTACTTTGCGGCGGCGGCGGCAATCACCGCATCGGACTCTACGACGCAATACTGATCAAGGAGAACCACATCCTGGCCGCCGGCAGCATAGCCGCCGCGGTGGCTGCGGCCAAACAGGTCAAGGACGGCGCAACGCAGTGCAAATTCATCGAGGTCGAGGTCGAGAACCTGAATGAACTCCGGCAGGCCATCGAGGCGGGCGCTCCGATGATCCTGCTCGACAACATGAGCCTCGACATGATGCGCGAAGCCGTGGCGTTGACCGCCGGCAGGGCAGTTCTGGAGGCATCGGGCAACGTCAGCCTCGATACGGTGCGGGGCATCGCCGAAACCGGCGTCGACCGGATCTCCGTGGGGAGCCTGACCAAGGACGTGCGCGCACTTGATCTTTCCATGCGCTTCCAGGACCGGGAAACCTCATGATTCGCAAAATACAGCAAGCCGGCCTAATGAATTCACTATAATTGCCGTAGAAACCGACTGATTGCAGGCATTCGCCGGTGGCACGATAAAAAGAAAGGTGAATTTATGCTTTTTGCACTATTTTATGTGGTTGCGATAACCATTCTGGTTCTGCACTTCACCGGATTTCTGGCCCGACACAATCTTGAATGGCTGGTGCTGGTACTGGCGGCCTCGGTTTTCCCCGCCGTTCTCTATCTCTGACGCTGTCCGCCCATGTAAAAAAAGGCACTGCCGTGCCTTTTTATGGAATGCCCCGGCAAAAGCCGATCAACAACGTTCGATCTGCCGAACGATGAACTGTTTCACGGCATCCACGTTGACGTCCATGATTTCGACCCGTTGCGGCAACTTCTCGATCCCCGCCATGGCCTCCGGACGTTCGGGCCGACGTCCCAGCGCCTCGATGATCGTCTCCTCGAATTTCGCCGGCAAGGCGGTCTCCAGGACAAGCACCGGCATCTCGGCCGTTCGCTTCTCCAACGCCACCTTGAGGCCATCGGCGGTATGGGTATCGATCATCACTCCGTATTTTTCATAAGTATTCCGGATCGTCGCCAGCCGGTCGGCGTGGGTACTCTTGCCCGACACGAAAGCGAATTCCGGCAGGGCAGCCATGAATTGTGTCGTCGAAAGATCGAAACTGCCGCCGGCATCAATCCGTCCCCACAGACTGCGAATTACCTCAGGGTCGCGGCCAACCAGATCGAAAACGAAGCGCTCGAAATTGGATGCTTTCGAAATATCCATCGACGGGCTTGAGGTCGTCCATGTGTCCGCTGTTCCGCGCGGGCGATACGCGCCGGTGCGGAAGAATTCGTCGAGTACGTCGTTTTCGTTGGTCGCCATGATCAGTTTTCCGATCGGCAGTCCCATCATGCGCGCGATGTGTCCGGCGCAGATGTTGCCGAAATTTCCGGAAGGCACGGCGAAGGCTATCTGCTCGTCATTGGACTTTGTCCCGGCAAAATACCCCTTGAAGTAATACACTACCTGCGCAGCAACACGCGCCCAGTTGATGGAGTTCACCGCTCCGATCTTGTAACGCGCCTTGAATTGGTGATCGTTGGATACGGCTTTGACAATGTCCTGCGCGTCGTCGAACATGCCGCGCACCGCGATATTGAAAATATTGGCATCCTGCAGCGAATACATCTGCGCCCGCTGGAAGGCGCTCATGCGTCCATGCGGCGAGAGCATGAACACACGGATGCCGTGCTTGCCGCGCATGGCGTATTCGGCCGCCGAGCCGGTGTCGCCCGACGTCGCACCAAGAATGTTGATTTCCTCGCCCTTCTTCTCCAGCACGTACTCGAACAGGTTGCCGAGCAGTTGCATGGCCATGTCCTTGAACGCCAACGTCGGGCCGTTGGACAGTTCGAGCAGGCCCAGACCGGGCTCCAGCCAGCGCACCGGTGTAATTTCCCGCGACTTTTCCGGCTCACGGCCGTTGCAATACACCTCGGCGGTATAGGTCTTGTCGACCAGCGCCTTCAGATCGGCCAGCGGAATGTCATCGATGAACCTGGACAGCACGGCAAAGGCCAGATCGGCATACGAGAGTTCGCGCCATTGGTCGAGTTCGGCCCGGGTGACTTGCGGATAGGTCTCCGGGAGATACAGTCCGCCATCCGGAGCCAAGCCGCCGAGCAGGATTTCAGTGAAGGTCTTTTTCGACGATTGCCGTGCATCGCCGCGGGTGGAAAGGTAGCGCATGGAGGGACCAATAGGACGGTAGAAATTCGCGAGAGCGGGAGTTTACCACGCTCTGTCGCCTGCCCCACGGTTTGGAAAATCAGCCGGCCATCACCCGGTTCTTGCCGGCGCGTTTTGCCGCATAGGTTGCGGCATCGGCACGTTCGATGGCTTCATCCAGCGTTTCGAAGTAATCGTGCTCGATCACCCCGGCGCTGAACGTCATGCGACGGCCAACGCCCGGAAGCACGCGCGCGGAGAATTCTTCAAGGAAGCGGCGCACGGCCGTGCATGCGTCTTCCACTGCGGTATCAGGCAGCATGAGAACAAACTCCTCGCCACCGAAACGGCACAGAACATCGGAAGGCCGCATCGATGCCTGCAAGACACCGACCAGATGAATCAAAGCCTGATCGCCGGCCAGATGGCCGCAGGCGTCGTTGATGCGCTTGAAATCATCAAGATCGATCATGGCAAGGGCCAGCTTGCCGCTGTTACGACGGACGCGCGACATTTCACGTTCGTACGCGGCGCCAAAGCCACGACGGTTCAGCGCTCCGGTCAGCGGGTCAACCAGAGATGCATTTCTCGCCTCTTCGAGGGCCTTTTCCAGCTCGACAATGCGCAATTCGGCCGCCAGCAACTCGAGCATTCCGGCCTTTTTCAGAACTTCTTCGGGAAGGCGAACCAGCGTCCGGGGAGCGTTGATCGCGGGACGTTCCACGGTAGCACAGGACTGGAACGGGGACGGCGGCACGGAACGTCGATGCAACCGGCGGGAAGCCGATCTGTTTGAATGCACGGACGATAGGTTGTTACGGTTCATGCTGCACCTGTTCCATCAAAAACCCCACGAGACACAATGTTTCTGGAGTTCTTAACGGAACAGGACGAAAATACTTGAGACTTATTTTAGAAAAGCAGAGTAACCGCCTGTTTTAAATAAACAAAATAGAAATCAGCTTCCTTCGCTGCGTTGCGCACGGCGGCGCTCGTGTTCGCTCAGGAAACGCTTGCGAATACGCAAATTTTTCGGAGTGATCTCGACCAGTTCATCGTCATCGATGAATTCGACGGCAGATTCCAGCGTCAGCTGAACCGGAGGAACCAGTCGCACGGCCTCGTCGGTGCCCGAAGCACGCACGTTGGTCAATTGCTTGCCCTTGATCGGATTGACCACCAGATCGTTCTCGCGCGAGTGGATACCGATGACCATGCCCTCGTACAACCGGTCGCCCGGTACCGAGAACATGCGCCCGCGGTCCTGCAGTTTCCACAACGCGTAGGCCACCGCCTCGCCATGCTCGGCAGAGATCAGTACACCGTTGCGACGGCCGGGGATATCGCCCTTGACCGGCGCGTAATCGTCGAATACGTGGCTCATCAGGCCGGTGCCGCGCGTCAGGTTCATGAACTCACCCTGGAAGCCGATCAGGCCGCGCGCCGGAATGCGATATTCGAGCCGCACGCGGCCGCGACCATCGGACACCATGTCGATCAGATCTCCCTTGCGATAGCCCAGCGCCTCCATGACGCCGCCCTGATGCGTCTCTTCGACGTCAAGGGTCAGCATCTCGTAGGGTTCGCACTGCTCGCCGTCGATGGTCTTGAAGATCACCTTCGGGCGGCCAACGGCCAATTCGTAGCCTTCGCGGCGCATGGTTTCGAGCAGGATCGTCAGGTGCAATTCGCCGCGCCCGGAAACGAGGAAGGAGTCGGTATCGGCCGTATCTTCGACGCGCAACGCCATGTTGGTGAGCAGTTCCTTTTGCAAACGCTCGCGGATCTGGCGGCTGGTGACGAACTTGCCTTCGGTACCGGCATACGGTGAATTGTTGACCATGAAGGTCATGTTCAGCGTTGGTTCGTCGATCTTGAGCATCGGCAGCGCTTCCGGCGATGCCGTATCGGTGATCGTGCAGCCGATGGACAGTTCCTCGATGCCTGTGACCAGCACGATGTCGCCGGCGACGGCTTCCTCCAGCGGCGTGCGTTCGATGCCACGAAAACCGAATACCTGGTTGATCTTCACATTCTTCGGCGCGCCGTGTTCGAAATTGCCGTTGGCATCCGGCTGGCCGTACATCACCGTCACCTGCTGTGCGGGCTTGATGCGTCCGCGCTGGATACGGCCAATCCCGATGCGTCCGACGTAGGACGAATAGTCCAGCGCGGCAATCTGCAATTGCAAGGATCCCTCAACATTGTCGGCATGCGGCGCCGGAACATGCTTGAGGATGGCTTCGAACATCGACCGCATGTCAGTCGACGGTTTATTCAGATCATCCGTGGCATAGCCGTTGATGGCCGACGCATAGATGATCGGAAAATCGAGCTGTTCATCGGTTGCGCCGAGCTTGTCGAAAAGATCGAACGTGTGATCGACGACCCAGTCCGGACGCGCGCCGTCGCGGTCGATCTTGTTCACCACGACGATTGGCTTGAGGCCCAGCGCAAGCGCCTTCTTGGTCACGAAGCGCGTCTGCGGCATCGGTCCTTCGACAGCGTCGACCAGCAGCAGCACGCCGTCGACCATGCCCAGCACCCGTTCCACCTCGCCGCCGAAGTCGGCGTGCCCCGGCGTATCGACGATGTTGATATGCACTCCCTGGTAATCGACCGCCAGGTTTTTGGCCAGAATGGTGATGCCCCGTTCCTTTTCCAGATCGTTCGAATCCATGACGCGTTCGGCGACGTGCTGGTGTGCGGCGAAGGTGCCGGCCTGCTGCAGCAGTTTGTCGACCAGCGTGGTCTTGCCATGGTCGACGTGGGCAATGATGGCGATGTTACGGACGGAACGGGACATGAAGGGTAACTCTTTGAAAAGGGCGGTGATTCTAGCACAGCCCGGGAGGGGCTCAGCGTTTTCCGCCGGGTTTCCGGGAAGTTTTATCGAATGCACGCGGATCAAGGCGCCGATTTCCCTGCGACGTGCCCCCTTCCTTGTGCCGCAAGCCGGTGCCCGCCGGCTGAAAGGCCGGCACCAGATGCTTCCTGCCGTTGCCGATCAGGTCGGCGCGCCCCATCTGCTTCAGGGCGTCGCGCAACAGCGGCCAGTTCTCGGGGTCGTGGTAACGCAGGAAGGCCTTGTGCAGTTTGCGTTGGCGGCCGCCGCGCACGGTCTCGACGCGCGGCGAACCGCGCCCGACCTTCTTCAACGGATTGCGCTCGGAGTGGTACATCGCCGTGGCAATGGCCATCGGCGTCGGCAGGAAGGTCTGCACCTGGTCGAGGCGGAAATCGTTGCGCTTCAACCACAGGGCCAGCGCCAGCATGTCCTGGTCGGTCGTCCCCGGGTGCGCCGCGATGAAGTACGGGATCAGGTATTGCTCCTTGCCGGCTTCCTTCGAGAACTTGTCGAACAGTTGCTTGAACTTGTCATAGGTGCCAATGCCAGGCTTCATCATGTGCGCCAACGGCCCCTCTTCCGTATGCTCGGGCGCGATCTTCAGATAGCCGCCGACGTGATGCGTCACCAGTTCCTTGACGTACTCCGGCGAGCGGACGGCGAGGTCGTAGCGCAGCCCCGAGCCGATCAGGATGCGCTTCACCCCTTTGATGGCGCGTGCTTTGCGGTACAGCTGGATCAACGGCGCATGATCGGTGTTGAGATTCTCGCAGACGTCGGGAAACACGCACGACAGCCTGCGGCATGACGTTTCGATGCGCTTGTCCTTGCACGCCAGGCGATACATGTTGGCCGTCGGACCGCCGAGGTCGGAGATTACGCCGGTGAAACCGGGTGTCTTGTCGCGGATGTCCTCGATCTCCTGCAGGATCGATTCTTCGGAACGGCTCTGGATGATGCGCCCCTCGTGCTCGGTGATCGAGCAGAAGGTGCAGCCGCCGAAGCAGCCGCGCATAATGTTGATCGAGAAGCGGATCATCTCGTAGGCCGGAATCTTGGCATCCCCGTACGAAGGATGCGGCTTGCGCTGGTACGGCAGGCCGTAGACACCGTCCATCTCAGGCGTCGTCAGCGGGATCGGCGGCGGATTGAGCCACACATCACGACAACCCGCGCGCTCGCCGTGCGCCTGCACCAACGCGCGCGCATTGCCGGGGTTAGACTCCAGGTGGAAGGTGCGCGAAGCGTGGGCATAGAGCACCGGGTCGTCTCTGACCTGCTCGTAGGACGGCAGGCGCACCACCGTGCGCGAGCGGTCGAGCTTGCGCGCCGCAGGTGGCTGGAAACGGACCGGCTGGTGCTCAGCCCTCGCTGCCGGCTGTTCCTCGCCGGCCTCGCTGCCTTGGTCACCATAGGGATTCGCATACCGGATCAGCGGTCCCGGCGCATCGACGTCCGTCGAGTCGACCTCCGCCCAATCGTCCGCGGGCAGCCAGCCGCGAGGCACCATGAAACCGGTACCGCGCAGATCGCGGATGTGCTCGATCGGTTCGCCGGCGGCCAGACGATGCGCCAGCGCGACAATGGCGCGCTCGGCGTTGCCGAAGATCAACAGGTCGGCCTTCGAATCCGGCAGTACCGAGCGCCGCACCTTGTCCGACCAGTAGTCGTAGTGGGCGATGCGGCGCAGGCTGGCCTCGATCGAACCGATTACGACATTGGCGCCGGGAAAAGCTTCGCGACACCGTTGGGCGTAAACCACGACGGCATGATCCGGGCGTTTGTTGGCCTCGCCGTTGGGCGTATAGGCGTCCTCCGAACGGATCTTGCGATCAGAGGTATAACGGTTGACCATCGAATCCATGTTACCGGCAGTGACGCCGAAAAACAGGTTCGGCCTGCCCAGCGCGCGGAACGATTCGGCCGAATGCCAGTCCGGCTGGGCAATGATGCCGACGCGGAACCCCTGCGCTTCAAGCAGCCGCCCCACCAGCGCCATGCCAAAGCTCGGGTGGTCGATGTAGGCATCGCCCGAAATCAGGACAATGTCGCACGAATCCCACCCGAGCGCGTCCATCTCGGCGCGCGACATGGGCAGAAAAGGCGCCACGCCGAAGCGCTTCGCCCAATACTTGCGGTAGGAAAAAATGGATTTCGGGGCGTCGGGGAGCATGGCCGCCTGGAGAAAAATGCAGGGGGCTGATTCTACAGGAAAATCAGCAATAAGCCCGGCCGACAAACCGGACCGGAGAGAAGTATCGACAAGCAAAAAATCGCACGGTTAATCGCAAAGATTGTCTTGTAAAAACAACACACTTTTTTCTGACCTCCGGCTGCACGCCTAAAGTCATACCTGACAGTCGCGTTGGAAGTACAATCCGGCCGTTCATCGCAGACATCTGCCCACCCACATCGCCGACGACGGCTTGCATCATGAAAAACGACCTTTCACAAAAGAACCCGCATCCGGAAAAATGCCCTCCTGAAGGAACCCGGCGTATTCTGCACGGGTGCGAGCGGGTGTTCTACGACGGATACTGGATCAAGACTTATCCCACTCCTGCGAACTCCCTTGACGCCAAGATACAGCTGATTCAGGCATTGACCCGGCGTTTGTTCAACCATACCGAACACGGTCTCAATATTCCCGGCACTCGCCTTGCCGAGGCTCGTCAGAGCTATGAATCGGAAACCGACCCGGCCGTCCGCCGGGTCAAGGCCGGCATGCTGGCAGGCGCTTTGTTCAACCGAGCTACGGACATCTTCCGGAGCCTGGTCGAACTGCAGTCTGCGGGGGTAGAAATCAAGAGCAGCGACGCCCTGATGCGCGAATGCGGCCGCTGCCTTCTGGAAGCCATGGAACTTGGCCGCCAGGTCCTGCACCGTAGCGGCGAGGAAGGTATCGATGAGCTCTGGGGCGAACCGTTTCGCGCCTTCACCGTGCCCATCGAGGAATTTTACGAGAGCCGCTACATCAAGATCGGGCAGACCAAACGCGATATTGACCGGATTGCCGACGCGATGGTCGACACATTCTCACGCATCCCGGCTTTCGCCGAGATTGAAAAACCGATTCGCGACTTCGCCAGAGCAGCGCGCATCAAAACGGAAACCTTGCGCACGGACCCGGACATCTTCGATGTCTGGCCACAACTGGTCACCGCCGCAGAGCGTCTGGCCAACTTCACTCCCGATGCTCCAAGCACCGGAAAGGATAGTCTTTCAGAAGGCCACAGCATTTCGGACGGACTGCAGCTGATCCGTTCCGGACGCGACCTGATTTTCTTCATCACGCGCGCGCGGACCCCGATGCCTAAAAGCACCAGTGACTATATCGAACGCTGCCGCATTTATCTGGAAACCGGCCTGGCTCCGCTGGCGCCGACGCCTCTACCTGCTTAAGCGCCTGAGCGCGAAATCACCAACCCGAATGCAGGACCTTTTCCGCCCAGAACAGGGCGGCAATGGTTTTGCCATCGGTAATTTCTCCGGAACGAACAGCCGACAAGGCCTCTTCCAGCGGCAAGCTCAGCACTTCAAGAAACTCGCCATGATCGAGATTCTGTTCCGACTGGCGTATCAACCCGCGCGCGAGAAAAATCTCGATGCGCTCGTCGGAATAGCCGATGCACGGATGCAGCACGCCGAGATGCCTCCACTCATTCGCGACAAAGCCGGTCTCCTCGAGCAGCTCCCGCCTTGCGGTCGCCTCGATGGCTTCGCCGGGATCGATCTTTCCCGCAGGAAATTCCAGGAATACCCGCGCCAACGGATAGCGAAACTGTCTCTCAAGCAGCAATTCTCCGTTGTCCAGCAGCGGAACGATCACGACGGCTCCCTGATGCCTGACAAATTCGCGCATCCCCTCTTTTCCGCTGGGCAAAAGCACCCGGTCAACACGCACATCGAGCAGCTTGCCGCGATAAACCTGAGAACTCTCAAGCATTGTTTCGCTCAGGTGCGCACAGGTTTTGTCAGGGGAGGTTGTTTTCATCGGAGTATCCATAAGCAAACGCCCCGACCTGCGGGGCGTTGTACAACACGGAGTTGCAGGTCGCGATCAGAATGAAATTGAACGCGAAAGGCTCGTCGCGCAAAGCATCATCAGGCTGTTCGGGAAAATGCCGATCAGCGCCACGGCCAGACCGTTCGCGGACATGAGCAGCTTCACGTCAAAAGAAGCCCTGATCGGAGCCGCGCTCGCCGGAGGATCGAAATACATGACCTTGACCACGCGCAGATAGTAGTAAGCCCCGACAAGCGAGAAGAACACGGCGGCCAGCGCCAGCCAGAGGTAGCCCGCAGCAACCACCGCCTGCAGAACCGAGAACTTGGCAAAGAAGCCGACGAAGAACGGTATGCCCGCCATGGAGAACATCATCATCATCATGATGCCCGCATACCATGAGTTGCGCTTGTTCAACCCGGCAAAGTCGCTGATCTCATCGGACTCAAAACCTGCTCTCGACAGGAGCAGGATGGTGCCGAACGCGCCCAGGCTGGTGAGCACATAGGTCACCATGTAGAACATCGAGGAACTGTAAGCGTTGATGATGAAACGTCCATCCCCTCCAATCACGCCGGTTGCCATGCCGAGTAGCATGAACCCCATGTGCGAGATTGCCGAGTAGGCCAGCATGCGTTTGATGTTGGTTTGCGCGATGGCGGCAAAGTTACCCAGCGCCATCGACAGCACGGAGAGGATGATCAGCATCATTTGCCAGTCGTGAGAAGCAATGATCAGCCCGTTGACCAGCACGCGAATGACGATGGCAAACGCCGCCAGTTTCGGAGCGCTGGCGATGAACAGCGTAACGGCCGTCGGAGCGCCGTGATACACGTCGGGTATCCACATATGGAAGGGCACTACGCCAAGCTTGAAAGCAATGCCGGCAACCACGAACACCAACCCGAAGGAGAGAATGATCCCGTTTCCGTTCCCGCCGAACAGGCGGGCGGCAATTGCAGAAATTTCCAGAGAGCCCGTCGCCCCATAAATCATGGACGCGCCATATAGCAGCACGCCCGACGCCAGAGAACCCAGAACGAAATATTTCATTGCGGCTTCGGTAGCCGGAATCGAATCGCGGTTCAGTGCCACCATGGCATAAAGGGACAGGGACAACAATTCGATCCCGATATAGACCGTCAGGAAGTGATTGGCCGAAACCATGACCATCATGCCGAGGGTGGCAAACAGGCTCAGCACATAGAATTCCCCCCTGGCCATTTGCTGACGCTCGAGAACATAGGCACGCGAATAGAAAAGCACGACCATCACCGAGCCATACACCATCACCTTGAGCACAACCGCCAGAAAATCGCTGACGAACATGTTGCTGAACGTGTAGGCGATCTGATCCGGACGCGTGGCAACCGTGATAAGGGCAGCACCGATCAGCGCAAGCTGGGTGAGCACATACGTCGTTGTCCTCTGCTTGTTCTTGACGAACAGATCGACGATCAGGATCAGACAGGACATCGCCAGCAGGAATATTTCGGCGCTGGCGAGGCGCAGGTCGGGAACAACAAATTGCATTTCGGCAAGCGTCATAGCGAATACCAATTATTGGATCTTGCTTACGGAGATGTGACGCAACAGTTCGTCGACCGAACTGTGCATGACTTCAGTAAATGGCTGAGGATAAAGCCCCATGCCCAGCACGCCGATGGCGAGCAGGGTCAGGACCAGGAATTCGCGCGGGGTAATGTCGGTCAATTCTTCGACATGACGGTTGCCCACGGCGCCGAAAATCACACGCTTGTACATCCACAGCGTATAGGCCGCGCCCAGGATCAGGGTCGTGGCGGCGGCGAAGGCCACCCAGAAATTGAACTTGACCGATGCCAGGATCACCATGAATTCACCCACGAAACCCGAGGTGGCCGGCAAACCGGCATTGGCCATGGCAAACAGCATGAAGAATGCAGCGAATTTGGGCATGGTATTGACGACACCGCCGTAGTCGGCGATCAGGCGCGAATGCACGCGGTCATACATGACACCGATGCAATAGAACATGGCCCCCGCAACAAAACCGTGCGAGATCATCTGCACCAGCGCACCCTCCACCCCAAGCGGGCTGAAGATGAAGAAACCGAGGGTGACGAACCCCATGTGGGCAATTGAGGAATACGCGACGAGCTTCTTCATATCCTCCTGCACCAGAGCGACGAAGCCGATATAGACCACCGCGATCAGCGACAGGGCAATAATCAGCCCGGAGAATTCATGCGCGGCATCCGGAGTAATCGGCAACGAGAAACGCAGGAATCCGTAGGCTCCCAGCTTCAGCGCGATGGCCGCCAGCACGATGGATCCACCGGTGGGCGCTTCGACGTGGGCGTCCGGCAACCACGTATGTACCGGCCACATCGGCACCTTCACGGCAAAGGCGGCAAGGAAGGCGAGGAATATCCACTTTTGCGGCCCCATGGGAATCGGCAACTGGTGCCAGTCGAGGATCGCGAAGCTGCCGGAATGGAGATACAGATAGATCAGCGAGATCAGGAACAGCAGCGAACCCATGAGGGTGAACAGGAAAAATTTGAAGGCCGCATACACCCTTCTCGGACCTCCCCAGATGCCGATGATCAGATACAGGGGAATCAGCGACGCCTCAAAGAAGACATAGAAGAGCATGCCATCGAGGGAAACGAAGATCCCGTTCAGCAGGCCGGACATGATCAGGAAGCCGGCGTTATATTGCGCAACCTTGTTCTCGATGATCTTCCATCCGGCAAGCACGACGATGACCGTGATGAAGCTGTTCAGAATCACGAAAAGCATCGAGATGCCGTCGACACCCAGGTGATAGTTCATGTTGAAACGCTCGATCCAGGGCATCAATTCGACGAACTGCATGGCAGGCGTCGTCGTATCAAAACCTGTGTACAAAGGTAGCGTCACCAGCAGACCGGCGACCGCACCGAGCAAGGCAAGCATGCGCGCCAGGGGCGAATTGCGATCCGACCCGGTCAACAGGACGAAAAGGCCGGAAAAAATCGGAACCCAGATGGCTAGCGAGAGAAGCGGCAATCCTGACATATTGTTCCCAGTCGTTATTCAGTTCAGGCGCGCCAGAGCCACAAGGATAGGAGCGCGCAAAGACCAAAGATCATCGTAAAGGCATAGTGATAGATGTGACCGGACTGGAACAGACGCACCAGCCGTGACGCCAGCCCCACCACTTGCACGGAGCCGCTGACGATCAGGCCATCGATCACCCCGGCATCTCCGCCCTTCCACAAGCCCCTGCCCAGAAGCCGGGCTCCTCCAGCGAGCACGAGTTCATTGAACTTGTCGAAATAGTATTTGTTTTCCAGCACGGTATAGATCGGGCCGCAGGCCTTCTTGATGGCAGCGGGAATCGCCGGTTGCTTGATGTAGAAGAACCAGGACAGCACAACGCCCGCCAGAGCCAGCCAGAATACCGGCGTGCTGACAGCATGCGTAGCCATGGCGAAGGCGCCGTGGAAGTGATGAGACAGTTCCTGCATGCCCGGGTGGGCTGCGGCATCAATGAAGATGCCACCCTTGAAGAAATCTCCGAACAGCATCGGCTCGATGGTTACATAGCCAATGAATACCGAAGGAATCGCCAGAAGCACCAGGGGCAACGTAACGACCCAAGGCGTCTCGTGCGGTTTCTGACCGGGGGCAAGGCCGTGATGGTGATCGGGAGAAACTTCTTCGTCATCCTGATCGCCATCATGCACGTCATGACCATGATCTTCTGCGGCATGCGCCTTTCCGAAACGTTCTTCACCATGAAAAACCAGAAAGTACATGCGGAATGAGTAGAAAGCCGTAATGAATACGCCGGCCATGACCGAGAAGTAGGCAAATCCAGAACCCGGAATATTCGAGAACTTCACGGCCTCGATGATCGAATCTTTGGAGTAGAAACCGGCAAAGAAAGGCGTGCCGATGAGTGCGAGCGAGCCGATCAGCGAGGTCAGCCAGGTTATAGGCATGTATTTGCGCAGACCACCCATATTGCGGATATCCTGGTCATGGTGCATGCCGATGATGACTGAGCCAGCCGCAAGGAACAGCAACGCCTTGAAGAAGGCATGCGTCATCAGGTGGAATACGGCAACCGAATAGGACGAAGCGCCAAGCGCAACGGTCATGTAACCCAACTGGGAGAGCGTTGAGTAGGCCACCACGCGCTTGATGTCGTTCTGGATGATGCCCAGGAAACCCATGAAAAGCGCGGTAATTGCTCCAATGACAATGACAAATGACAGCGCTGCATCGGACAACTCAAACAGTGGCGACATGCGGGCGACCATGAAAATGCCAGCAGTCACCATCGTAGCGGCGTGAATCAGCGCGGATATCGGGGTCGGGCCTTCCATCGAATCCGGCAGCCAGACGTGCAGCGGAACCTGCGCCGACTTGCCCATGGCTCCAATGAACAAAAGGATGCAGGCAGCGCTCATGAGCGACACAGTCCCCCAGTCGGCGCCGGGAAGCAGGTTGATCGTAACGTCCGAAAGACTCTTCGCCTCATCGAAAACCGCCTGGTAATCGAGCGTTCCGAAATGCGCCAGGATGAGACCAATCCCCAGAATGAAACCGAAATCGCCCACGCGGTTAACCAGGAACGCCTTCATGTTGGCGAATATGGCCGTCGGTCGGGTATACCAGAAACCGATCAACAGGTAGGAAACCAGGCCGACAGCTTCCCATCCGAAGAAGAGTTGCATGAAATTGTTGCTCATCACCAGCATCAGCATGGAGAAGGTGAACAACGAGATGTAGCTGAAAAAGCGGTTGTACCCGGGGTCATCGTGCATGTAGCCAATGGTGTAGATGTGCACCATCAGCGAGACGAAGGACACCACCAGCATCATGGTGACCGTCAGCGAGTCAATCAGGAACCCGACCTCGAAGGTGTAATCACCGGAGACCAGCCATTGATAGACGGGGCCGTTGAAGGTATTTCCGGCCGCCACATCCTGATAGATGAACACCGATGCAACGAAGGCGATCGCCACTCCGGCTATAGTGACCGAGTGGGCCAGCCAGCGCGGGATCACGCGGCAAAACAGGCCCGAGATGATTGCTCCAACCAAGGGAGCGAGCGGGACAAGCAGATAGAGTTTTTGCATTTCCATGTTCAACCCTTCAAGCTGTCCAGATCATCCACGTGGATGGTCTTCAGGTTACGGAACAGGACGACCAGGATCGCCAAGCCAATCGCTGCCTCAGCCGCGGCAACCGTCAGGATGAAGAAAACGAAAATCTGTCCGGCCAGATCCTGCAGATAATGCGAAAAGGCAATGAAGTTGATATTGACGGCCAGCAGCATCAGTTCGAGCGACATCAGCAGGATGATCAGATTTTTCCGATTAAGGAAAATCCCCACGATGCCGATCGCAAAGAGAATCGCGGCGAGTATCAGAAAATGGGACAGTGTTAGCAAGTTGCCTCCCTGGTTGCTTCTGCAAGCGGCAGTTCTTCGCACTGCCGCATGAAATTCTTCAGATCATTCACCCACAATGACAAGGGTCCTTAATTTCAGTCACGCTTCTCGGCTGGCATCTGCACGATCCGGATTCTGTCACGGGCCTTGACAAATACCTGCTGGTTCGGATTGACCGATTTGGTCTTGCGCTTGCCGCGCAGGGTCAGCGCTGTTGCAGCAACGATCGCAACCAGCAGAATGACCGACGCCAGTTCAAATGGATATACGTATTCGGTAAAGAGCAGGCGGCCGACAGCCATCACGTTGCTGTACGCAGCATCCGCCTGCGGGACATCACTTTCCAACACTCCGGAATACATGACGCCAAGTACAAGACTCATTTCAGCGGCCACCAGCAATGCGATGATCGAGGCGAGCGGCAGATAGCTCCAGAAACCTTCGCGCAGACGATCGAGGTTGATGTCGAGCAGCATCACAACGAACAGGAAAAGCACCATCACGGCCCCGACGTAAACCAGAATCAGGGCAATGGCCAGAAATTCGGCCTGCAACAGGATCCATATGCCGCTGGCACTAAAAAACGCGAGTACCAGGTGCAACGCGGCATGAACCGGATTGCGCAGAGTCACCACGCGCAAGGCGGCATATACCAGGATGGTGGCGAGAAAATAAAAAACGAAGGTTCTGAATTCCATCGTATCGGCGCCTGTTAGCGATATTTCGAGTCGAGCTCACGGTCTGCGGCAATCTGCTCTTCATAGCGGTCGCCGTTGGCCAGGAGCATTGGCTTGGTATAGTACAGATCACTCTGGCTTTCGCCGTGATACTCAAAGATTCGCGTTTCGACAATCGCATCAACCGGACAGGCTTCTTCGCAGAATCCGCAGAAGATGCACTTGTTCAGATCGATGTCGTAGCGCGTCGTGCGGCGCGAACCATCCTCGCGTTCGGCCGACTCAATCGTGATCGCCATCGCCGGGCACACGGCCTCGCAGAGCTTGCAGGCAATGCACCGCTCCTCGCCATTGGCATAACGCCGCAATGCATGCAGACCACGGAAGCGGAAACTCTGGGGGGTCTTCTCTTCGGGATACATCACGGTGATCTTCCGGGCGAACATATATCGGCCGGTCACGGACAATCCCTTGAAGAGCTCCTTGAGCAGAAGGCTATTGAATATTTCTTTCATCGAACCCATGTCTAGTCTCTCACTTCCAGATGTTCCATGGCGACATCATCCAGCAGCCAACCACCAGCAGCCAGATCAGGCACACGGGGATGAACACTTTCCAGCCCAGGCGCATGACCTGATCGTAGCGGAAGCGCGGAAAAGTAGCACGTATCCACAGGAAGAAGAACAGTACCGCAAAAGTCTTCGCAAAAAGCCAGAGGATGCTGTCAGGCAGGAATCCGACCGGCGACAGCCAGCCACCGAGGAAAAGCAGCGAGGCCATTACCGAGCACAGGATCATCGCCGAATATTCGGCCAGCGAGAAGACCGCGAATCCCATCCCCGAATATTCGACGTGAAAGCCGACAATCTCCGACTCACCCTCGGCCAGATCAAAAGGAGCACGGTTGGTCTCGGCGACAATCGAGACCAAATAGACGACGAACATGGGCAAAAGCGGGAGCCAGTTCCATGACAGGAAATTCAACCCCATTTCCGCAAACCGCCCCTCGCTCTGACTCTTCACGATATCCACCAGATTGAGACTGTTGGAGACCATGAGGACAACGACCAGTGCAAATCCCATTGCAATTTCATAGGAAATCAGCTGTGCCGCAGAGCGCATGCCTCCAAGGAAGGCGTAGCGCGAATTCGACGACCAGCCGGCGAGAATGATCCCGTAGACCCCGATCGAGGTGACCGCCATGATGTAGAGCAGGCTGGCATTGATGTTGGCCAGCACTAGAAAATCGTTGAACGGCACCACCGCCCACGCGGCCAGCGCCGGGGCAAAGGCAAACACCGGAGCCAGGAGGAATACCCGTTTGTCGGCCCCGGCAGGTATCACCACTTCTTTCAACAGGAGTTTCAGACCATCTGCGATCGGCTGCAGCAGCCCCCACGGCCCCACCCGGTGCGGGCCGATACGGGCCTGCATCCAGCCAAGCACTTTTCTTTCGACAAAAGTGAGGTAAGCCACGCAAAAGAGCAACGGAGCGATGATCAGAACCACCTTGATGACGGTCCACACCACGGTCACGATGTCAGCCCAGGCGGTCCCGAAAGTGTCTTGCCCCAGCTGCATCAGCCAGTTGAAGTGCGGGAGCAGGAAGCCTGGCAACAATTGCTGCAACGTTTCAACCATCATGCACGCTCCACGTTGATCACACCGAACATCTCGCCCAGCATTGCCGTCGACGCATGGGCGGCGGCGACGCGTACACAGCCCGCTGGAACCTTTTCGTCGGCGACAGCTGTCAGCACCGTTTCTCCGGAATTTTGCCGCACTCTAACCTGCATACCGGCAGCCAGCCCAAGTTCGCTCAAAGTGGCCGGATTGATTGCGGCCACCGGTGGGGATGCATCGCGGGTCTGCTGCAGAGACGCGGCACGGCGCACCAGGGCATCGGCAAAATAGATGGGCACATCGGCAATGCGCTGGAGTTCCGTTTCCTGAACAGTGGAGATTGGCGAAATCGCCAGATTGACGGACGTATCGAGTCCATCGACAAACGCTGTGCCGGCCGGGATGACTTCATTGCGAACCTGTTCGCTCGAGTCGTATTCGAATCCGGGCAAGTCAAGAACGTTACCGAGAACTCGCAGAACCTTCCAGCCCGGTCTGGCCTCGCCTTGCGGGCGGCAGACACCGCTGACACTTTGCACGCGTCCTTCCGTGCTGACATAGGTACCCGAGGTTTCAGCGAAGGCCGCCAGCGGCAGCAGCACATCCGCGTACTCTGCTGCGGCCGGGTGCCTGAACGGCGTCAACATCACCACCAGCGCAGCCTGCTTGAGCGCTGCCAGAGCCATCTGCGGATTTGCACAATCGAGTTCCGGCTCAAGGCCGAGCAGGACATAAGCCTGACGTGGCTGGGCAAACATTTCATAGGCATTCAGCCCCGTCGGCAAGGCTTTGGCAACATATCCGCCAACACTGTTTGCCGCTTCGCCGATGAAGCCGAAGCGGGCCCCGGTCATTCTGGCCAGCTCCGCGGCAAGCGCATGCAGTTGCGCCGCATCGGCAACCTGTTCGGCGACATTGCCCAGGAAAATGGCTTTCCTTTCCCCTGACAGCAGGCTTTCGGCAATAGCCGTGGATTTTTCGCACGGCTCGACGGCATCCAGGCCCGGCGGAACGGATTCGTTCTTGATTCGGGCGACCGCCTTGAGCATTCCCGCCAGCACCTTGGCCAATTTCCGGGGAGAAACCGAAATCCGGGTTGACAGGTTGATCAGGGGGTCATCGCCGGTAACTGAAACGAGGCTGACTTTGCCGGTTTTTTTGGCCAGCTGGCGAAGCCTTTGGGCGAACAGCGGATGATCCTTGCGCAGGAAGCTACCGACGACCAGAGCGGCGTCCAGATCCTTTATCTCCGATAGTTTCATGCCCAGCCAGGGCGTGCCGTTCAACTTTGCATCACCGGAGAAATCACGGCGCCGCGGACGGAAATCGACACTGCCCGACCCCAAGGCACGCGTCAGCTTCTGCAACAGGTACAGTTCTTCCAGAGTTGAATGCGGCGAACCAAGGGAAGCAAGCGCCTCGCCACCATGCGTCTTGACGATATCCTTCAGTGCATGCGAGACGTAATCGAGCGCCACGTTCCACTCAACTTCGCGCAATGCGCCGTCAACGCGAACCATCGGCTTGAGCAGGCGCTCAGGTGAATTCAAGGCCTCGTACGAGAAGCGGTCCTTATCGGAAATCCAGCACTCGTTGATATCTTCATTTTCCCGCGGCAGTACACGCATCACGCGGTTGTTCTTGACCTGTACCGTCAGGTTCGTTCCCAGGCTGTCGTGCGGACTGACCGACTTGCGACGGGACAATTCCCAGCTCCGCGCCGAATAGCGGAAAGGCTTCGAGGTCAAGGCACCGACCGGGCAGAGATCAATCATGTTGCCTGACAGTTCGGAATCGACCGTGCGTCCGACGAAAGTCTGGATTTCCGAATGCATGTTGCGGTTGGCCATGCCCAGTTCCATCACACCGGCAATTTCCTGGCCGAAACGCACACAGCGCGTACAGTGGATGCAGCGGGACATTTCCTGCATTGAAACCAGGGGGCCGACTTCCTTCTGGAAAACGACGCGCTTGGCTTCCTGGTAACGCGAAGTGGTTCCGCCATAACCGATCGAAAGATCCTGCAGCTGACATTCCCCGCCCTGATCGCAGATCGGGCAATCCAGCGGATGGTTGATCAGCAGGAATTCCATGACCCCCTTCTGGGCGTTCACGGCCAGTTCTGAATGCGTGAACACCTTCATCCCGCTGGTTACGGGGGTGGCACAGGCTGGCAGGGGCTTGGGCGCTTTTTCCACCTGCACCAGGCACATCCGGCAGTTGGCGGCGATGGAAAGCTTCTTGTGATAGCAGAAATGAGGAATATAAGTGCCAACGAGCTGCGCAGCATCCATGATGGTGCTGCCCGGAGGCACCTGCACCTGTTTGCCATCGATTTCAATGTCTAGCATATCGCTACCTTAAACCGTTGCCTTGAAAAAGCCGCTGCCCGCTCGCTGGACATCCGGCGGAACAAGGCACTGCTTGTGTTCAATGTGGTATGCAAATTCATCCTGGAAGTGCTTGACGAAACTCTGCACCGGCATGGAAGCGGCATCGCCCAGCGCGCAGATGGTCCGGCCCATGATGTTCGTTGTGATGCTGCGCAGGAGATCCAGATCCTCGGGGCGCCCCAAGCCGTGCTCGATGCGGTGCACCACCCGGTACAGCCAGTTGGTTCCTTCGCGGCACGGGGTGCATTGGCCGCAGGATTCTTCGTAATAGAAGAAGGACAGCCTTTCCAGCGCCCTAACCATGCAGGTTGTTTCATCCATGACAATGACCGCGCCGGACCCGAGCATCGAACCCGCACTGCTGATCGAGTCATAATCCATCGTGCATTCCATCATCAGGTCGCCTGGAACTACCGGCGCGGAGGATCCGCCCGGAATGCAGGCCTTGAGTTTGCGACCACCGCGCATGCCTCCCGCCATTTCGAGCAACGTCGAAAAAGGCGTACCCAGGGGGATTTCGTAGTTGCCGGGCCGGTTTACATGACCGGACACCGAGAAGAGCTTGGTTCCTCCGTTATTCGGCTTGCCGGCTTCGAGGTAGGCATCGGCGCCCAGGTTCAGGACGTACGGAACCGCGGCGAATGTTTCGGTATTGTTGATCGTTGTCGGCCGGCCATAAAGTCCGAAACTGGCCGGGAAAGGCGGCTTGAAGCGCGGCTGGCCCTTCTTTCCCTCGATCGATTCGAGCAGCGCCGATTCCTCGCCGCAGATGTAGGCGCCGTAGCCGTGGTGGGCGAACAGCTCGAAACTGAATCCCGAGCCCTGAATGTTCTGGCCGATCAGTCCGGCTTTACGCGCCTCGTCAAGCGCCTCTTCAAAACGCTTGAAGACTTCCCAGACTTCGCCGTGGATATAGTTGTAACCCCGGGCTGCGCCGACGGCATAGGCCGCGATCACCATGCCCTCGATCACGGCATGGGGGTTGTAAAGGAGAATGTCGCGATCCTTGAAGGTACCCGGCTCGCCTTCGTCGGAGTTGCAGACGACGTACTTTTCGCCCTTGTAATCCTTGGGCATGAAGCTCCATTTCAGGCCGGTCGGAAAGCCTGCGCCGCCGCGGCCGCGCAAAACGGATTTCTTGACTTCATTGATGATCTGTTCCTGGGGAGTTTTCTCCGCAAGGATCCGCTTCAGTGCGGAATAACCGCCACGCTTGACATAGTCGTCGAGCCGCCAGGCCTTATCCCCGTCCAGACCGACGGTAAGCATCGGATTGAGTGCGCCGAGGATTGCCATTATTCGAGCTCCGCCAGCAGTTTGTCGATTTGCTCGGGCTGCATGCAGCTGCACATGCGGCGATTATTGACCAGCATTACAGGAGCATCGCCACAGGCCCCCATGCATTCGCCTTCCTTGAGGGTGAATTTCCCGTCCGGAGTCGTTTCGTTGTAGCCGATGCCCAGCTTTTTCTTCAGGTACTCGCCCGCATCGACACCACCGGAAAGCATGCAGGGCAGATTGGTACAGACGGTCAGCTTGTGCTTTCCGACAGGCTTGAGATCGTACATGTTGTAGAAGCTGGCAACCTCATAAGCCGCAATGGGCGGCATGCCCAGGTAATTGGCCACGAACTCGATCGCCTCGCTGGGCAACCAGCCCAATTCTTCCTGCGCAATGGCCAAAGCCGCCATGACCGCGGACTGCTTCTGGTCCGCCGGGTATTTGGCGATTTCCCTATCGATTCTTTGTATGGATTCTGTAGTCAGCATCAGCGGTCAATCTCACCAAAAACGATGTCGATCGTGCCGACCATCGCTACCACGTCGGCAATCATGTGGCCACGCACCAGTTCATCCATCGCTGACAGGTGAACGTAGGCAGGAGAGCGTATCTTCAAGCGGTAGGGCTTGTTGGCCCCATCGGAAATGGCATAGATGCCGAACTCGCCTTTCGGGTGCTCGATAGCCGAGTAAACCTGCCCTTCCGGCACATGGATGCCTTCCGTGCACAATTTGAAGTGATGGATCAGCTCCTCCATGTTCGACTTCATGCTGGCTCGAGGAGGCGAAGCCACTTTGTGATTGTCCGAGATGACCGGGCCGGGATTGGCTCGCAGCCAATCGATACACTGCTTGATGATCCGGTTCGACTGGCGCATTTCTTCAACGCGGACAAGGTAGCGGTCATAGCAGTCGCCCGCCGTACCGACCGGAACATCAAAATCAATGCGGTCATATACCGCGTAAGGCTGCTTTTTGCGCACATCCCAGGCCACGCCCGAACCACGCAGCATCGGGCCGGTAAAGCCAAGCTGCATGGCCCGCTCGGGCGACACAACGCCGACACTGACCAGGCGCTGCTTCCAGATGCGGTTATCGGTCAACAGGGTTTCGTAATCGTCAACATTTTTTGAAAAGCGCGTAACGAAGTCTTCAAGAAAATCCAGCAAGGTACCACTGCGCGCCTCGTTGAACTTCTTCAGCTTGGCCCCGTTTTTCCATTTTGACTCTTTGTACTGCGGCATGCTGTCCGGCAGATCGCGATAGACCCCGCCCGGACGATAATAAGCGGCGTGCCAGCGTGATCCCGAAACCGCCTCATAGCAGTCCATCAGGTCCTCGCGCTCGCGACAGGCGTACAGCATCATGCTCAGTGCGCCGACGTCCAGTCCGTGCGAACCGATGAACATCAGGTGGTTCAGGATGCGTGTCACTTCGTCAAACATCACGCGGATGTATTGAGCGCGAATCGGAACGTCGATACCCAATAATTTCTCGATGGCCAGGCAGTAGGCATGTTCGCTGCACATCATCGACATGTAGTCGAGCCGGTCCATATAGGGAACCGACTGAATCCACGTCTTTGTTTCAGCGAGTTTTTCGGTAGCGCGATGCAGCATCCCGATGTGCGGATCAGCGCGCATGACGACTTCGCCATCCAGCTCGAGCACCATGCGCAAAACACCGTGCGCCGCCGGGTGCTGCGGACCGAAGTTGAGTGTGTAGTTCTGAATATCAGCCATTTTCCACGTCCCCGTAGTTCTCCTCCCGCACAATCCGCGGCGTGATTTCTCGTGGTTCAATGGTTACAGGCTGATAGACGACACGCTTCTGCTCGGGATCGTAGCGCATCTCAACATAACCGCTGATCGGGAAATCCTTGCGGAAGGGATGACCGACAAAGCCGTAATCCGTAAGAATCCGTCGCAGATCGGTATGCCCCGGGAAAACAATGCCGTACAGATCGAATGCTTCGCGTTCGAACCAGTTCGCCGAATTCCAGATGGAGACAACCGAAGGCACCGACGGAAAATCATCGTCTGGCGCGAAACAGCGAACACGAACCCGCCAGTTATGGGTAATCGAAGTGAGATGAACCACGACAGCGAAGCGCTTTCCCTCCCATCGTCCGTCTCCATATGCGGAATAATCGACTCCGCAGAGATCGATCAATTGCTCGAAGCGCAGCTCGGATTCGTCACGCAACATTTGCATAACACCCGGATACTCGGCCACATCGATATCGAGGGAGATCTCACCCAATGCCATCTGCAGGGACACGATTCGATCTCCGAGATGTTTCTGCAGATTCAGGCTAAGCAGTTCTAGCTTGGCGGACATGACAGACTCTCGGCTTGTTTAACGGGCGATGGTGCTGGTGCGACGGATCTTGTTCTGCAACTGAATGAGTCCGTAGATCAACGCTTCGGAAGTTGGCGGGCAGCCGGGAACATAGATGTCGACCGGCACGATGCGATCACAGCCACGCACCACGGAATAGGCATAGTGGTAATAACCGCCACCGTTCGCACAGGACCCCATCGAGACGACCCAGCGCGGCTCGGCCATCTGGTCATAAACCTTGCGCAGGGCGGGTGCCATCTTGTTGGTCAGCGTGCCCGCAACGATCATCACGTCGGCCTGGCGCGGACTGGGGCGAAAAATGATTCCAAAGCGATCAAGATCGTACCGTGAGCAGCCCGTATGAATCATCTCGATGGCGCAACAGGCCAGTCCGAACGTCATCGGCCACATCGAGCCGGTGCGCATGTAGTTGATCAGCTTGTCAGCCGAAGTGGTGATGAAGCCTTCCTGGAGGATGCCGTCAATACCCATTACTCACTCCCAATCCAGCGCACCCTTGGCCCATGCATACACATAGCCAACGACCAGAATCGTGACAAAAACAATCATTTCGACGAAGCCGAACCACTTGACCGAATCGGTCTGCACGATCTCCTTGAATATCGTTGCCCACGGGACAAGGAAGGCCACTTCAAGGTCGAAAAGAATGAACAGAATCGAAATCAGGTAATAGCGGACATCGAATTTCATGCGGGCATCTTCGAAAGCCTCGAAGCCGCACTCATATGGGGAGAGTTTTTCGTTGTTGGGTCGGAACGGCGCCACCACCATGCCTGTGATCACAGGCGCAACGCCAAAAACGATGCCAATCAGAACGAAGACAAATACCGGGAAGTAGTTTTCCAGCATGATCCGCCCGCAAACATTAACAGTTTGACAAAGTCACCCTTCCCGGATGACTTGACTTGGTGCCGACGATGAGACTCGAACTCATACGACCGAAGTCACTACCCCCTCAAGATAGCGTGTCTACCAATTTCACCACGTCGGCACAACAACTTCAGGCAGCGAGTTTACACGAGGGAAAATCCTTACGCCCGCTGCCATCACAATTTCAAGCTAGTTTGGAATATCCTTTGCCTTCGAACCTGACTCAGGCTGGCTTCCAGCCTTTTCCCCATCACCGGGGACAGGCACCGAAACAGGCGCGGATTGTACAGTATCCTGCATCACACTGCTAGGCGTTTTTGGCTTGACTGACGCGATATAGGCAAGCGACAGGCTGGTCAGGAAGAAAACCACGGCCAGGACCGCTGTTGTACGGCTGAGAAAATTCGCCGAACCGGTTGCGCCGAAAAGACTGCCCGAGGCTCCGCTGCCGAATGCCGCGCCCATATCGGCGCCCTTGCCGTGCTGAACCAGCACCAGCCCGATGATTCCAAGAGCCGACAGGACATGCACCGTCAGGATGATTGAGAAAAAATAGTTCATTTTGTCGATTCACTGCGCAGCAGCGCAAATAGCCAAAAAATCCGCAGCCACCAGAGAGGCGCCTCCAATCAGGCCTCCG
This sequence comes from uncultured Propionivibrio sp., assembly GCA_964563685.1. GTDB lineage: Bacteria > Pseudomonadota > Gammaproteobacteria > Burkholderiales > Rhodocyclaceae > Propionivibrio. Next base: position 149,140 of record CAZLXL010000007.1, on the reverse strand, counting down.
TCGATATCCGGCATGGCGAACAGCTCCCGTGCATTCGCAGGCTTGACGCTGCCGCCATAGAGCACCTGCAAACCTTCCGCCACACCAGCATCCCCTCCAGCAATCTGCGCCCGAATAGCCGCGTGTACTTCCTGAGCCTGAGCCGATGTCGCCGTGCGACCCGTACCAATGGCCCACACCGGCTCATAGGCGACAACCGCCCCAGAAAATGCCGCCACCCCCACCCGATTGAGCACGGAATCGATCTGCGCGGATACCACTTCGATCGTTCTCCCGGCATCCCGCTGCTCCAGGGTTTCCCCCACGCAGAGAACAGGGTGCATCCCCGAAGCCAGGGCCGCGGCAAACTTCTCCGCGACGAGCTTGTCCGATTCACCAAAAATGGATCGGCGCTCGGAGTGGCCGACCAGAACATAGCGGCAACCAAAATCCTGCAACATGGACGCACTGACTTCACCGGTGAACGCCCCTTGCGCCTGCTCGCTCAGGTTCTGCGCGCCCCAGACCACCGAGGTTCCGGCCAGCAGGGAGTGCGCCTGGGCCAGATAGGGAAACGGCACGCACACGGCAACTTCCACGCCGCGCAAGCTCTTTGCCCCCTCAGCAATTTCCAGAAGCAACTGCTGGTTGGCCTTGAACCCGCCATGCATCTTCCAGTTCCCTGCAACCAGCTTTTGGCGCATAGAGTTTCCTGCACGAAAAGAACGGATTATATCCGTGCGTATTGCTCACGGTCAATCAAACCGGCCGTTGCAGTCTTTCCCCAACAAGCAGATACAGCCTCGAATCCAGCCGCCTGTCCACGCATCACACGCGTGGAAGGGCACTATTCAGCCAAAGCGTCCGGTGATGTAGTCTTCGGTCTCCTTGCACCGCGGCTTGATGAAGATCTGATCGGTGACGCCGAACTCGACCATCTCGCCGAGATACATGTAGGCGGTATAGTCCGAGATGCGAGCGGCCTGCTGCATGTTGTGCGTCACGATCAGGATGGTGACTCTTTCCTTGAGTTCGGTGATCAGCTCCTCGATATTGGCCGTGGCGATGGGATCAAGCGCCGAGGTGGGTTCATCGAACAGCATCAGTTCCGGATCGGTCGCCAGGGCACGGGCAATGCACAAACGCTGCTGCTGCCCTCCCGACAGGTTGGCGCCGAGATCCTTGAGGCGATCCTTGACTTCTCCCCACAACGCCGCCCCTCTGAGCGCCGCCTCGACCTTGTCGTCGATGACCGAACGCGCAGTCTCGCCACGCACCCGCAGACCGTAGGCAACATTTTCGTAGATCGACTTGGGAAACGGATTCGGCTTCTGGAACACCATGCTGATCCGCATTCTGACCTCGATCGGATCGACGGCTTTCGACAGCAGATCGGTCCGGTCCGGATGAAAATCTATCGAGCCGTCGTACCGGTTGCCCGGATACAGGTCGTGCATCCGGTTGAAGCAGCGCAGATAGGTTGACTTGCCGCAGCCGGAGGGACCGATCAGTGAAGTCACTTTCCGTTCATAAATCGGCATGCTGATGTTCTTGAGCGCCTGAAAGCTGCCATAGAAAAAGCTCAGGTTTCTGGCCTCTGCTTTCAGTTCAGGCACTGTTTCGCCAACATTGTTTTCATCGAGAGCAGTCATTGTTTTCACCGTTGAGTTCTTACCATTTGATGTTTTTGCGCAGGCGATAGCGCAACCAGATCGCCAGCCCGTTCATGGCCAGGGTCATCAATACCAGGATGAACCCGGCCGCAGCGGCGTTGTCGAGAAAGGCCGCCTCGGGGCGCGAAGTCCAGTTGAACATCTGGATCGGCATCACCGTAAAGGGAGCGAACAGCCAGTCAAACAGACCGGCGGGCGGATCGCCGGCAAACGGCGCCGTGGGCAGGAAGGCGATGAAGGTCAGTGCCCCCACCGTGATGATCGGCGCGGTTTCGCCGATCGCCCGCGCCATGCCGATGATCACTCCGGTCAGGATGCCCGCACTCGAATAGGGAATGATGTGGTCGCTGACCACCTGCCAGGTCGTCGCACCGCAGGCATAGGCCCCCTCGCGAATGATTTGCGGGATAGAGCGGATGGCTTCGCGCGTCGCCACGATGACCACCGGCAGGATCAGCAGCGCCAGCGTCAGGCCCGCCGTCAGGATGCTTTGCCCCAGTCCGAAGGTATAAACGAACAAACCCAGGGCCAGCAGCCCGTAGATGATCGACGGTACGCCGGCGAGATTCGTGACGTTGATCTCGATAATGTCCGTCATCCAGTTCTTTGGCGCATATTCTTCCAGGTAAACACCGGCTGCAACCCCTAGCGGCACGGCTGCGCAGGCCGTGACCAGCATGACCAGCACGGAGCCGACCCAGGCCGACAGGATGCCGGCGTTCGCCGCGCGCCGCGACGGGAAGGACGTCAGAAAATCCATGTCAATGCGCCCGATACCATTGATCGTCATGTCAATAAACAGGGCGGCAAATGTCATGATTCCAACCATCAGCGCAAGGATGCCGATCACCCCGAACACGAAATCCCAACGCTTGTGCGAAGCGATGAGCGCCCGCAATGTCTGTAATTCCTGCTGGTTCATTTCAGTACACCTCGCGGTATTTCTTGCGCATGTAATAGCCCACCAGATTGAAACCGAGGGTCAGCAACATCAGCGTCAATCCCGCGGCGAAAATCGTCTGGTAGCCGATACTTCCGTGCGGCAGGTCGCCCAGGGCCACCTGCACGATGAACGATGTCACCGTAGCTCCCGGTTCGGTCGGATTGAAGGTCAGATTTGGCTGCATCCCCGCCGCCACGGCAAGGATCATCGTTTCGCCGACCGCACGCGAGACGCCGAGAATATAGGCAGCGGCAATTCCGGAGGTGGCCGAGGGAACCACCACCCGCAAGGCAGTCTGCAGTCGCGTCGCGCCCATGGCATAGGAACCTTCGCGCAAGGCCATCGGCACGGCGCGCATGGCATCCTCCGACAAGGAAGCCACATAGGGAATGATCATGATGCCCATGACAATGCCGGCAGAAAGCAGGTTGAACCCCGGCAGGTCGGGGAAAACCACTTGCAGCAGCGGCGTCAGGAAGAGCAGCGCAAAATATCCGTAAATGATCGTCGGGATGCCGCCCAGCAACTCCAGGAAAGGCTTGGCAATCTCGCGGACGCTGAACGGAGCGAATTCGGAAAGATAAATGGCGATGACGGTTCCCAGCGGGATCGCCACCAGCAAGGCCACCATCGAACTGGTAATGGTGCCGGAGAGCAGCACCATGATGCCGTAGTGTGCATCATCGAACAGGGGCGTCCACTGCGTATCGAACAGAAAATCGGTCAGCGGAACGTGCTGGAAGAAGACCCAGGACTCCTTGACCAGGATATAAACGATGGCGGTCGTCGTGAACACCGAAACACAGGCGGCCAGCAGCAGAAGCGCTTCGATCACCCGCTCCTTGAGATGGCGCGTATGGTCTTTTCTCAGTCGATCACTGGGTACGGACATGACTTCCGTCCTTTCGGCAGCTGTAAAACTCGGATTCACCAACCCCTCCCAATCTGGCTTGAACAATCCCCGGGACAAGCCCGGGGATAATGGAGAGCTATTTCATTCCAGGAATGCGGCGACAGAGACAGACCATGCGCCGCATTCCTGAAGAATCACTTGGCTTCTATTTTCATCAACGCTTCGATGGTCATGCCCACCTTGTTCTCGCCGCCAAACTTGGTTCCCCTTGAGCCCTTGGCGAAGTGTTCGAGGTTATAGGCATAGGCCTTGGCAGGCAACGGTACATATTTCACTTCCTTGGTCAGTTTCTCGCCGTTCTTCATGTAGTACTCGACGAATTCCTTGACTTCGGGACGTTCGGCCGCCTTGGCATTGACATAAATGAAGATCGGGCGGGCCAGCGGCTGATAGGTTCCATTGACGACCGTTTCGAGCGAGGGAGCCACGGCCGGCTTGCCCGCCTCGGTCGCTATCGATACAGCGGTCAGCTTGTCCCTGTTCTCGGTAAAGTAGGCGTATCCAAAATACCCCAGGCCGCCAACGTCACGGGACACGCCCTGGACGAGCACGTTGTCGTCTTCCGACGCGGTGAAGTCGCCACGGGTCGCCTTGGATTTGCCGTTGATGGCTTCGGTAAAGTATTCGAACGTACCCGAATCCGCACCGGGACCGTACAGCTTGAGCGGACGATCCGGCCAGGCCGGATTGACCTGCTTCCAGCTGGTGATCTTGCCTTGCGCCGCAGGTTCCCAGATGGCCTTGAGCTCAGCCACGGTCATGTTCTTCGCCCAATCGTTCTTGGGGTTGATGACCACGGTCAGCGCATCGTACGCCACGGGCATCTCGTAGAACTCGATGCCCGCCGCCTTGCAGTCCTCCATTTCCTTCTTGGTGATCGGACGGGACGCATCGGCAATATCCGTTTCGCCGCGGCAGAATTTCTTGAAGCCGCCGCCCGTGCCGGAGATCCCCACGGTCACGCGCACACTGTTCTTCTTGGCTTTCTGGAAGTCCTCGGCAACCGCCTCGGTAATCGGATACACCGTCGAGGAACCATCGATCTTGACCAGAGCCTGAGCCTGAACCAGGCCGGAAGCCGTCACGCCGGTCAGCGCCATGGCGGCCACAGCAGCGAATCTCGTCATTTTCATGCAACACTCTCCTTGGAATAGTTACGTCACAATCGGATGCAACGCGTGCAGTCTATCCAGCGAATGTTACGTCTCTGTTACATTGGGGTGACTTCAGGAAACGGCAGCACGGACGGCGTTGGCCAGTTTCTCGGCGGCCGCCTGCACCTTCCCCTCATCCCGCCCCTCGACCATGACGCGCAACAGCGGCTCGGTTCCGGAAGCGCGCAACAGTACCCGGCCCGTTCCGTGCAGTTCGGCTTCCACTTGCTGCTTCGCGCTACAGATCCCCGGATGATCCTTCCAGGGGAATCCCTTGACCAGGGGTACATTGATCAATTTTTGCGGATACAGTTCCAGTTTGTTCAACAGGGATTGCAGATCGCCTCCCTCCTCGCACAACGCGGTCAGCACCTGCAGCGCGGAAACGATGCCGTCGCCAGTGGTGTGCTTGTCGAGACAAAGAATATGTCCCGAATTCTCGCCACCGAACAGCCAGCCCTTTTCCTGCAGCATTTCCAGAACATAGCGGTCGCCAACCGCCGCGCGCGCAAAGGGAATGTTCAATTCGGCCAGCGCATGCTCGAAGGCCAGGTTGGTCATCAACGTACCGACCACTCCGGCCACCGGACCACGCCGCAAACGGCTGCGCACCACGGCCAGCAGCAACTGGTCGCCATCGAACACCTGGCCTGCGGCATCCACCATCATCACCCGGTCTGCATCCCCGTCCAGGGCGATGCCCAGATCGGCCTGATGCTCCGTCACGGCCTTGCTCAGCGCTCCCGTCGAGGTAGCCCCCACTTCCTTGTTGATATTCAGGCCGTTCGGTTCGGCCCCCATGGCCACCACTTCCGCCCCCAGTTCGTGGAAAACGTGAGGAGCGATGTGATAGGCCGCGCCATGCGCACAATCGACGACGATTTTCAGTCCACGCAGATCGAACTCGTTGGGGAAAGTGCTCTTGCAGAATTCAATATAGCGTCCGGCGGCATCGTCGACCCGGCGCGCACGGCCCAGCGCGGCCGACTGCACGCACTCCAGCGGCGCATCGATTCCAGCCTCGATTTCCGCCTCGATCGCATCATCGAGCTTGGTTCCTTGCGCGGAGAAAAACTTGATTCCGTTATCGTAGTAGGGATTATGCGACGCCGAGATGACGATTCCAGCCTGCAGGCGCAAGGCCCGCGTCAGATAAGCCACGGCGGGGGTCGGCATCGGCCCGACCAGCCAGACGTCGACCCCGGCTGCCGAGAAACCGGCCTCCAGCGCCGCTTCCAGCATGTAGCCCGAAATCCGCGTGTCCTTGCCAATCAGCACCGCCGGCCGTTCCCCGGCCTTCAGATGCCCCTGCCTCGCACCTAGCGCCACCAGCACCTTGCCGGCCGAATAGCCGAGACGCATGACAAAATCCGGGGTAATAGGCGCCTCGCCAACCCGGCCGCGCACTCCGTCCGTTCCAAAATACTTCCGCGCCATCCCGTCCTCCTGCCCCTGCCGCAAAGGCTGTCATTGTACTGAAATCTTTCCGCCCTAGATTACACGGCTGTTAGCCCGATGCGGAGTCCCCACCATGCTGGCCCTGGCCCCTTCCTTGCGCTCCTTGAACTTCTCCCTGTTCGAATCACCAACCCATGAACCGGAAACGGAAGATGCGCGCCTGTTCCATGATCTCATCGGCACATCGCAACTGACCGCTGTATTCCAGCCAATCATCGATTTCCGCAGTCACGCCTACATGGCCTTCGAAGGACTGATACGCGGTCCGAAGGATTCACTTTTTCATTCTCCGCAGGCACTTTTCGAAACGGCCGACAAACTTGGCGTGCGTAGAGCCCTCGAACGATCCTGCAGGGAAACGATTTTCCGCGCTTTCGCGCGCCTTCATCTGCCGGGCAAGTTGTTCATCAATTCCAGCCCGGACAGTCTGGGTGACCCGGTTTTCCTGAACGGAGCCACGGAAGACTTGCTTTTCCAGCTGGGCATCAAGCCGAACCGCGTGGTCATCGAAATCACCGAAAACCAGCACATTCATGACGTTCCCGACATTCACCAGAACATTGCCCATCTGCGCAGCCTCGGATACCAGATCGCCATCGATGATCTGGGCGAAGGTTTCGCCAATCTGCGCATGTGGTCGGAGATTCATCCGGAATACGTCAAGATCGACCGGCATTTCATCGACGGAATTTCCGAGGACAGCCTCAAACATCGCTTCGTCAAAGCCATGCAGAATCTGGCCGAGAGCTGTTCGGCCACGATCATTGCCGAAGGCATCGAGTCCGAAGCCGATTGCCTGGCCGTGCGCGACCTGGGCATTTCCTGCGGGCAGGGCTATCTGATTGCAATGCCGGTCAGCGAACCGCGCAAGCATCCGTCCGTCAAGCTGATGCAGATTATCCGGCAACGAAACATCATCGTGTTTCCGAACAACACCACCCCGGCGGGCAACATCACCGTGCGTAGCCTGACACGCCCCGTCGAGCCGGTTTCGCCGGCCGTTTACAACGACGAAGTATTCCGTCGCTTCGACGACGATCCGGAACTGATGTCGATGCCGGTCGTATCCGACGGTACGCCCCTCGGGCTGATCAACCGGCATGAAATGATCGACCACATGGCCCGCCCCTACCACCGCGAACTGTACGGACGCAAAACCTGCACCCAGTTCATGGACGCGGGGCCGCTGTGCATCGACGAATCATCGACCATCCAGGAAGCCGCACTCATCGTCAGCCGCTCTGCGCGGCGACACATCTACGACGGCTTCATCGTCACCCGGGACGGGCAGTATTCCGGCATCGGCAGCGCCCATGACCTGATGGGCATGATCACCGAAATGCAAATCCAGGCGGCGCGCTACGCCAATCCACTGACCCAGCTTCCCGGCAGCGTGCCAATCAACGAGCATATCGATCGCCTGCTGGAACACCGGATCGTTTTCCATGCCTGCTATTTCGATATCGACTGCTTCAAGCCGTTTAACGACGTATTCGGCTATCGCAAGGGCGACGACGTCATCGTCCTGCTGGCCCAGACGCTGGGCGAAGTGATCAATCCGCTGGCGGATTTCTGCGGGCATATCGGCGGAGACGATTTCATGGTCCTGTTCCAGAGTGAGGACTGGGAAAAACACTGCCAGGAAGCTTTGCATCTCTTCGACCAGCGCATTCAGGAAATCGTCAGCCACGAACTGCTGACCGACAACGGCTATTTCGCGGAGAACCGCCGTGGCCAGATGGATTTTTATACGCTTCCCTGCCTGTCGATCGGCGCTGTGCGCATCACCGGCCGCGAACAGTTCGAATCGCATCGCGAGGTTTCCGCCGCCGCCACCGAGGCCAAGAAGAATGCCAAGAAGACACCGGGCAGCAGCCTGTTCATCGAACGGCGGAAAACGGCCTAGAACAGCCTTTCCATCAGCACGGCAGAATCCTCATAGGAAGCCAGCTTGGCCACCAGATTCGGGCGCTCGACAACGAGAAAGCCTTGCTTTTCCCAGAATCCGCGCGAGCCGTTGACCGCGACCAGGGAAAGCGATGCAAAACCCAGCCGATGTGCCAGATCGATCAGTTGGCCGACCAGCACTCCCGCAGCGTGTGTTCCACGCGCCTCGGAAAGCAGCGCGAGATCGTGGATATAGTAGGTCGAAGCATTGCCGGGAATAGCGCCGAGCAAGGAATTGAGCGCCGGCAGGTCGCCCCTGTGCCAGGGATGGCTAAGGGCATAGCCCACCGCCCGTCCGGCGCGCTCCAGCAGCAAGGTTCCCTGTGGGAACAGGCGCTGGCGTTCGGAAAAAACCGCCATCTCCTCGAAAAACCCGGGATGTACGGTGGCGGCGATGGAAGCCACCGCTGGAATATCGGACGGCAGCATGAGACGCCACATATCCGGGGATTTCTCCATTCCCATCAGCAATCCGCAGCATCGAGAAAACGATACATCACGTAGGCATCGACGTAACCCAGCGATGCATGCCTGAACGCGCCCGGCAGCGTTCCGACAATCCTGAAGCCGAGCTTCTTCCAGAGTTCGACGGCGCCCGTGTTGGTACTGACGACGAAATTGAACTGCATGGCCTTGAAGCCTGCTTTTCTCGCCTCGTCCAGACAATGCCGCCCGAGCGCCTCGCCAACGCCGCGCCCGCGGGCTCCGGAATCGACCATGAACGAAGCATTGGCCACATGTGCCCCCAGATCGCGCTGATTGGCGATCAGTTTGCACATTCCCACGATCCGGCCATCGGCCTCCGCCACATACGAACTCACCCCGGGGCCGAACCAGTAAGCGAAAGCGTCGTCGCGCGTGGTTTCCGGCGAAAACACGTAGGTATCGCCCTTGGCGACGACCGACTGGAAGATCGGCCAGATACCCTCAAAATCAGCTTCACTTGCCTTACGGATAAACATGATCGGAATTTCCGCAACGAATCATGAAAGAAAAAGAAGTGTCACCACGGCCGGCGCCGGCTCATGAATCGGTCAAGTTCAACACAGAGGTTCTCCACCAGCAGATGCTTCCTGCCGGCGAGCCAGCCGCTGGCAAGCGGGACCGGTTCCGCTTCCGCTTCCGTTGCCGGATGCAGTTCCCGCATCAGACGCTCTGCGACAATCTGATCGTTGAGTTTTCCGAGCAGTTCCTGAATCGCGGACAAGCCCTGCAGGTAGGACTTCAGTTTCGCGTGCGGCAAAACGGGAGCGAAAAACTCAAGGGAATAACGCAGTTTCTTGCAGGCAATGCGCAGACGATGCCAGCCCCCATCGCCCATGCGGGACGCTTTCACGGCAATGCGCCGGACAGCCGCGTGCCTCTTCTGCAAGCGTCGCCCGGCAAATTTGCGCAACTTCATTCCCTTGGCAAGCGGGTTGTCGATCGTCGGTGGTTCGCTGCGGAACAGGGCTGCGGAAAAGGCCAGCAGCAACTGACTGTAGGCCATCCCCGTCAACACGCCCCCCGCAGAGGCCTGCGCATCTGCCTGGATGGCCTGGCTGCGTTGCCGCAAATGCTGCAGGTCGGGATCGCCCGGAAAGGCTTCTTCAAGAGGCTCCAGGGTTTCGGCCAGAAAGACATCCCAATCTCGCGCACCGCCAAGCTGGCGCGCCAGATCCGCCCAGCGTGGCGCATAGACTTCGACGAACGCAGGCGCCAGCATGGGTGAAAACAGATTGATACACGAACGCAGACGACGAATGGCGACGCGTGCCTGGTGCACATATTCAGGGTCTTGCCCGGCCAACGCACCGTCTTCGTTGCGCTGCAAATGCAGCAGACACGATAGCGCAATCGACCGGAACGCCTGCCCCGGCGACATGCGGCGATCAAGCGGCGACGGCGTGGCCCTGGCCGCTGGCGCGCCACACCCGGCCGCCAGCGCATAACCGCGCTCGGCTTTGCTGGCGATGGCCGGATGCAGGTGTACATCGGCAGCCAGCTCAATTGCCACCTCGAACAGCGCATCGGGCGAACCACCTTCCAGCAACTCCAGTTCCAGTTCGCAGATCGGCTCACAGGCCAATGCGGCGCCCTCTTCTCCGCTGGCGGCATGAATCCGACCGCGATCCAGCGCCACCTCGATGAGCGCGCCGGAACGCTCCACCACCCAGGCAGTACGCGTAAAATCGGTGGAAAAAACCGGGCGCAGCATCGCCTGCCGTTTCTGGAGAAAAGCGCGCAGACCGGCATCGTCAATGCAATCGAAATCGAACACCCCGGGTTGCGTCGGAATTTCCCACTCTCTGCGCTGCGCCAGCGCGCCGCCCGATGGATCGCTGCCCTTGACGGTCATCAGCCACTCGGATCTTCCTTTGCGGCGCAGGCGCAGGGCGATCCCGCGCCGCCACAATTCCCGGTCCGGCGTATCGTAGTAGGTGTTGAACAACCGGTATTTCGCGGGTTTGGCGGCGGCAAGAACAGGTTGGCTCACCAAACGCCTGGCCTGAGCCGGGTTCAGGCGCAGTTTCAGCTCGATTTCCGTGGGCATTTTTATTCTCCCTTGTCCAATTCCAGAACACCGAGAGTAGCAGAGGAGCAGGCTATTGTCGTACAGCGCGGCTGCACGCAGCTCACAGGCTGACGGCCCCCGCCGCCTGCCAGACGGCCAGCGCATCGCGCGTTCCGGCCACATCGTGAACGCGCAGGATGCTTGCGCCACGGCTTGCCGCAATCAGTGCAGCCGCAATACTGGCAAACGCGCGTTCGCCGACCGGCCGGCTGGTGATCGCTCCCAACATGGTTTTGCGCGACATCCCGGCAAGGATCGGCAAACCGTTGCTGGTCGTATCTTTCAGGCGGGCCAGCAGGGCCAGATTGTGTTCCAGCGTCTTGCCGAAACCGAAGCCGGGGTCGAGCACCAGACGCTCGCGTGCGATACCGGCGGCCACAGCGACGGCAACGCGTTCCGCGAGAAAATCCCGCACTTCGCTGACAACATCCTCGTAAACCGGATGTTGCTGCATGGTCAACGGCTGACCCTGCATGTGCATCAGGCAAATGCCGCAATCGCTGCCCGCCACGGCCTCCAGCGCACCGGGTTGCGTCAGGGCGCAGATGTCGTTGATCATCGAGGCACCATGAGCAAGCGCAGCCCGCATCACCTCCGGCTTGTAGGTATCGACGGAAACCGGCACACCGCAATCGGCCAGCGCATCGAGCACGGGCAGCAGGCGTTCCATTTCATCATCCAGGGAAGCGGGAACGGCGCCGGGACGCGTGGACTCCGCCCCCAGGTCGAGCATGTCGGCACCGACGTCAATCTGCTTGCGGGCATGCGCCACAGCCCTTGCCGTGTCGGCCGCCAGACCATCGCCGGAAAACGAATCCGGCGTGAGATTGACGATTCCCATGATCAGGGGCCGCTCCAATGACAACTCAAATCGGCCGCAGCGCAGCATGGCAACTCCAGAAAGGAAAACGGGGGAGTCGCCTCCCCCGGTATCGTTTTATTCAGGCACCCGGTCAGGCCGCAGCCGTGGCGCTGGGCGCGGCATCCGGCGGCGGCGTACCGGCAACATCCGTGGCCTTGGGTTGCGGCTCCTTGGGCGGACGCGGCGGCTTGCCTGCCATGATGTCGTCGATCTGCTCGGCATCGATGGTTTCCCATTCCAGCAGGGCCGCCGTCATGGCCTCGACCTTGTCGCGATTTTCTTCAAGCAGCTTTCTGGCCAACGCATATTGTTCGTCAATGATACGGCGGATTTCCGCGTCGACCTTCTGCATCGTCGCCTCGGACACATTCTTGTGCGTCGTCACCGAACGGCCGAGGAACACCTCGCCTTCGTTCTCGCCATACACCATCGGCCCGAGCGCATCGGACATCCCGTAACGGGTAACCATGTCACGCGCCATCTGCGTGGCCCGCTCAAAATCGTTGGAAGCACCGGTCGTCATCTGGTTCATGAACAGTTCCTCCGCGATCCGGCCACCGAACAAAACGGCAATACGGCTCATTAGGTAGGTACGGTCATAGGCATAGCGGTCCTCTTCCGGCAACTGCATGGTCAGACCCAGAGCGCGTCCGCGCGGAATGATCGTCACCTTGTGCACCGGATCGGACTTCGGCACCAGCTTGGCGACGACGGCGTGTCCAGATTCGTGGTACGCCGTGTTGCGCTTTTCTTCCTCGTTCATGACCATGCTGCGGCGCTCGGCGCCCATCATGATCTTGTCCTTGGCTTTCTCGAAATCGTCCATATCGACCAGGCGCTTGTTGCCGCGCGCGGCAAACAGGGCCGCCTCGTTCACCAGGTTGGCGAGGTCGGCGCCCGAAAAACCGGGCGTGCCGCGCGCGATGATGTCCGCCTTGACGTCGGGCGCCAGCGGCACCTTGCGCATATGTACATTGAGGATCTGCTCGCGCCCGCGGATGTCGGGCAACGGCACCACGACCTGGCGGTCGAAACGTCCCGGACGCATCAGCGCGGGGTCGAGCACGTCGGGCCGGTTGGTCGCGGCAATGACGATCACCCCGGAGCTGGCTTCAAAACCGTCCATTTCGACGAGCATCTGGTTCAGCGTCTGTTCGCGCTCATCGTTGCCACCGCCCAGACCGGCGCCGCGCTGGCGGCCAACCGCGTCCAGTTCGTCGATGAAGATGATGCACGGCGCATGCTTCTTGGCGTTCTCGAACATGTCACGCACACGCGCGGCGCCCACACCGACGAACATTTCGACGAAGTCGGAACCGGAAATCGAGAAGAACGGCACTTTCGCCTCGCCGGCGATGGCCTTGGCCAGCAGCGTCTTGCCGGTACCCGGATTACCGACCAGCAGCACGCCCTTGGGGATGCGCCCGCCCAGTTTCTGGAACTTGGTCGGGTCGCGCAGGAAGTCGACCAGTTCGGAGACTTCCTCCTTGGCCTCATCACACCCTGCGACATCGGCAAATGTGATGGTATTGGTCGATTCGTCGAGCAGCCGCGCCTTGCTCTTGCCGAACGAGAACGCACCGCCCTTGCCGCCGCCCTGCATCTGGCGCATGAAGAACACCCACACACCGATCAGCAGCAGCATCGGGAACCAGCTGACGAAAATGTTCATCAGGAAGGATTGTTCTTCTTCCGGCTTGGCCTCGACCTTGACTCCGTTCTTGAGCAGATCGGACACCATCCACAGGTCGGCAGGGGCATAGGTGGTCAGCTTGCGCCCGTCGGTCGTCGTGGCCTTGAGCACCCGCCCTTCGATGACCACCTTGCTGATGGTGCCGCGCCCGACTTCCTCCATGAACTGCGAATACTCCATCGAGGCCTGCGCCACCTGCCGGGAATTGAGCTGGTTGAAAACGGTCATCAGCACCAGACCAATCACCATCCAGACCGCCAGATTCTTGAACATGTTATTCAATGCCGTACCTCTTCCTCTATAGCCCCGGATTACCAGGAAAGCTGCAATTCATAAAGTGTCATTCTAAACCTTCTCCGCTTATTCCGGCAGATCAGGCCTTCAGGCCCCGGCCCAACAGATAGACTTCTGCACTGCGGTCGCGCGATGCGTCCGGCTTGCGCGTTGCCACCGCCTTGAACACCTGCTTCATCTCGCGCACGAAGTCCTCATAACCGTAGCCCTGGAAAACTTTGACCAGAAATGCTCCTTCCGGTTTCAGCCAGTGACGGCAAAAGTCCAGACCCAGTTCCGCAAGGTGCATGATCCGCGCCTGATCGGACACAGGCACACCAGATATATTGGGGGCCATGTCCGAAAGCACAAGTCCCACTTTCTCCCCGGCGAGCAATGTTTCAAGCTGATGCAGAACGGCTTCTTCACGAAAATCACCCTGGATGAACTCGACGCCATGCATGCCATCCATTTCCAGCAGATCAAGCGCCACTACGCGTCCTCGTCCCTTCATGCGCTGTGCGGCCACTTGCGACCAGCCGCCGGGAGCTGCCCCCAGATCGACAATGACCTCTCCGGACCGGATCAGGCGATCGCGATCGTCGATCTCCATCAGCTTGAAAGACGCTCGTGAACGGTAGCCTTCTGCCTTGGCGCGCTGCACGTAAGGGTCGTTGACGTGTTCCTGCATCCACGCCTTGCTCGTTCTGGTTCGTTTCATCGCGCCAAACCCGGTAAAATGCGGTTTTTTAAAGGTTCCATTCCATGCTCGAGATAACAGCCACCCAGCGGCGCGCCCTGCGCGCCCGCGCCCATACCCTGAAACCTGTCGTGCTGATCAGCCAGAACGGGCTGACAGACGCAGTCATGAAGGAGATCGGCGTCAGCCTCGACAGCCACGAGCTGATCAAGATCCGGGTCTTCAACGATGACCGGGATGAGCGCGACGGCTACTTGCACACGATCTGCGAGCAACTCGGCGCCGCGCCGGTGCAGCATATCGGCAAGCTGCTCGTCATTTGGCGCCCAGCGCCCGAGCAAAGCAAGCCGGCCAGGCCGCGCACGCGCCGCGCCCAACCGCGACAGAGCAAACGCAGCTTTCAGGGGAACACCCATAAATAAGTTCCCGAAAAGAGCGCCCGACACGCCGGTAACAGGGCTTTGCAACCCGGGCCGGTCTGGGTCTCACTCTTACTCGTAGCGCACATCCAGCACTTCGTATTCGCGCAAACCGCCAGGAGCCTGAACCTGCGCCACATCCCCCGCATATTTGCCGATCAGGGCGCGCGCAATCGGTGAGTTGACGGAAATTTTGCCCGACTTGATGTCCGCTTCGTCCTCGCCGACGATCTGATAGGTCACGCGGCTTCCCGAATCCTGATCTTCGAGCTCCACGGTCGCACCAAACACGCAGCGCCCGTCGGCATCGAGCAGTTTCGGGTCGATGATCTGGGCATTCGACAGCTTGAGCTCGACCTCCTTGATCCGGCCCTCGATGAAAGCCTGGCGCTCCTTCGCGGCATCGTATTCGGCATTCTCGGACAGATCACCGTGCGAGCGCGCCTCGGCAATCGCGGCGATCACGCTGGGCCGCTCGACCGTCTTGAGTCGATGCAGTTCGACGCGGAGTTTTTCGGCGCCTTCAATGGTAAGAGGTGTCTTGTTCATCGTTGTGATCCAGAAAACAAAACCGCCGGCACACGAAAACGTGCGGTCCCGGCGGTGAAAAATTAAAAAGATTAACCGAGTTGGGCGTGCAGTTCCTGGATCGGGTAAACCATCAGTTCACCCCGATTCTTGATCCCCACAGCTGCCGCTTCGGCACCCCACACTGTCGTATACATCGTCACCCGGGCCGCCAGGCCTGAAGTCCGGATTGAACGGGAATCGGAAATAGCCTTGCGTTTCTCGTCGACCGTATTGATGATCAGCGCGATTTCATTGTTCTTGATCATATCCACGATATGTGGCCGGCCTTCGGTCACCTTGTTGACCACGGTCACCGCGATGCCCGCAGCTGCTATGGTAGCCGCCGTCCCGCGCGTGGCCAGCAGATGAAACCCGGATTGTTCCAGGTCACGGGCAATGGCCGCCACCTTGTCCTTGTCGGAATCCTTGACGCTGAGGAAGACCTTGCCGGTCGTCGGCAGCTTCACGTTGGTGGCAAACTGGCTTTTGACGAAGGCTTCCTCGAAGGTCATCCCGACACCCATCACTTCGCCGGTCGACTTCATTTCCGGCCCGAGGATGGTATCAACGCCGGGGAACTTGTTGAACGGGAAGACGGCTTCCTTGACCGAGAAATAAGGCGGAATGACTTCCTTCGTCACGCCCTGGCTGGCCAGTGAGCGGCCGGCCATGCAGCGCGCGGCAATCTTGGCCAGTTGCAGGCCGGTGGCCTTGGATACGAAAGGCACCGTGCGCGACGCGCGCGGATTGACTTCCAGCACATAGACGACATCGCGCTGGATGGCAAACTGCACATTCATCAGCCCGCACACATTCAGCCCCTTGGCCATCAACCGGGTCTGGCGACGCAGTTCGTCCTGGACTTCCTGCGACAGCGAGTATGGCGGCAACGAGCAGGCGGAATCGCCGGAGTGCACGCCGGCCTGTTCGATGTGCTCCATGACGCCGCCGATGATGACCTCCTCGCCGTCGGACAAGGCGTCAACGTCGACTTCGCAGGCGTCGTTCAGGAAGCGGTCGAGCAGCACCGGAGAATCGTTCGAAACCTTGACCGCTTCGCGCATGTAGCGCTCGAGGTCGCGCGGTTCATGCACGATTTCCATGGCCCGTCCGCCGAGGACATAGGATGGACGGACAACCAGCGGATAACCGATTTCGTCAGCCAGACGCAGGGCGTCGGCCTCGGTACGCGCGGTGCGGTTGGGCGGCTGCCTGAGACCGAGGTCGTTGAGCAGCTTCTGGAAACGTTCGCGGTCTTCCGCAGCATCGATCATGTCCGGCGAAGTACCGATGATCGGCACACCGTTGGCTTCAAGGTCGCGCGCCAGCTTGAGCGGTGTCTGGCCACCGAATTGCACGATCACGCCGACCGGCTTCTCGACCGCGACGATTTCGAGCACGTCCTCAAGCGTCAGCGGCTCGAAGTACAGGCGGTCCGAGGTGTCGTAGTCGGTCGACACGGTCTCCGGATTGCAGTTGACCATGATCGTTTCATAACCGTCCTCGCGCATGGCGAGCGCCGCATGCACGCAGCAGTAGTCGAACTCGATGCCCTGGCCGATGCGGTTCGGGCCGCCGCCGAGGACCATGATCTTCTTGCGGTCGCTAGGGTTGGCCTCGCACTCCTCCTCGTAGGTCGAGTACATGTAGGCCGTGCTCGTCGAGAACTCGGCCGCGCAGGTATCGACCCGCTTGTAGACCGGGCGGATCCCCAACAGGTGACGGCGCGCGCGCACTTCGGCCTCCGTCGTGCGCAGCAGCTTGGCCAGACGGCGGTCGGAAAACCCCTTGCGTTTCAGCTCGCGCAGGTTCGGCGCATTGATTTCGTTGAGCGTCATGTCGTCGAGCATCATCTCGATGCGCACGATGTCCTCGATCTGCGCCAGGAACCACGGATCGATGTGCGTCAGGGCATGCACTTCGTCCAGCGTGAAACCGTTCTCGAACGCATCGCCGACGTACCAGATACGCTCCGGTCCCGGTTCGCCGAGTTCCTTTTCCAGCTCCTCGCGGTCGGTGGTGCGTTGGTTCATTCCGTCGACGCCGACTTCCAGACCGCGCAGGGCTTTCTGGAAGGATTCCTGGAACGTGCGGCCGATGGCCATCACCTCGCCGACCGACTTCATCTGTGTGGTCAGGCGCGAATCGGCGGTGGGGAATTTCTCGAACGCAAAACGCGGCACCTTGGTCACCACGTAGTCGATCGACGGCTCGAACGAAGCCGGGGTCTTGCCGCCGGTGATCTCGTTGGCCAGTTCGTCGAGCGTGTAGCCGACGGCCAGCTTGGCCGCGACCTTGGCGATCGGGAAACCGGTCGCCTTGGAGGCCAGCGCCGAAGAACGCGACACACGCGGATTCATTTCGATGACGACCATGCGCCCGTCTTCCGGGTTGATCGAAAACTGCACGTTCGATCCGCCGGTATCGACGCCGATCTCGCGCAGCACGGCAATCGACGCGTCGCGCATGATCTGGTATTCCTTGTCGGTCAGCGTCTGCGCCGGCGCCACGGTGATCGAGTCGCCGGTATGCACGCCCATCGGATCAAGGTTTTCGATCGAGCAGACGATGATGCAGTTGTCCTTCTTGTCGCGGACAACCTCCATCTCGAATTCCTTCCAGCCGATCAGCGACTCCTCGATCAGCAGTTCATGCGTCGGAGAAGCTTCCAGGCCGCGCTTGCAGATCTCGACGAATTCTTCCTGGTTGTAGGCAATGCCGCCCCCTGATCCGCCCATGGTGAAGGACGGGCGGATGATCACCGGGAAACCCAGTCCGGCCTGCACTTGCTGCGCTTCCTCCATGCTGTGTGCCATGGACGACTTCGCCGACCCGAGGCCGATGCGGGTCATGGCATCCTTGAACTTCTCGCGGTCCTCGGCCTTGTCGATCGCTTCCTTGCTGGCGCCAATCATCTCGACACCGTACTTTTCCAGCACGCCATGGTGCGCCAGGTCGAGGGCGCAGTTGAGCGCCGTCTGACCACCCATGGTGGGCAGCAGCGCGTCGGGGCGCTCCTTCTCGATGATCCGTTCGACCACCTTCCAGTTGATCGGCTCGATGTAGGTGACGTCGGCCATCTCCGGGTCGGTCATGATCGTCGCCGGATTGGAATTGACCAGGATGACCCGGTAACCTTCCTCGCGCAAGGCCTTGCAGGCCTGAGCGCCGGAATAGTCGAATTCGCAGGCCTGCCCGATGATGATCGGGCCGGCGCCAATAATCAGAATACTGTGTAGATCGGTACGCTTCGGCATGAGTTACTTTCCTTGTGCCTTCTTGTCTTGCATCATTTTGATGAAACGGTCGAACAGGTAGGCCACGTCGTGCGGCCCCGGACTCGCTTCCGGATGGCCCTGGAAGGAGAACGCCGGCACATCGGTGCGCGCCACACCCTGCAGCGACCCGTCGAACAGCGACACATGCGTCGCACGCAGGTTGGCCGGAAGGGTTTCGGGATCCACAGCGAAGCCGTGGTTCTGGCTGGTGATCATCACCTGCTGGGTATCGAGATCCTTGACCGGGTGGTTGGCGCCATGGTGGCCAAACTTCATCTTCACCGTGCGCGCGCCGGAAGCCAACGCCAGCAACTGGTGGCCGAGGCAGATGCCGTAAGTCGGAATCCCCTTCGCCAACAGTTCGCGGATGGCCTTGATGGCGTAATCACAGGGCTCGGGATCGCCCGGCCCGTTCGACAGGAACACCCCGTCCGGGTTGTATTTAAGCACTTCGGCCGCCGGCGTCTGCGCCGGCACCACGGTCACCTTGCAGCCGCGTGCCGCCAGCATGCGCAGGATGTTGCGTTTGACGCCGTAATCGTAGGCCACGACATGGTATTGGGCTTCGCCCACCGGCTGGAAGCCTTTCAGCGTCCACTCGCCTTCGCTCCATTCATACGGAGACTCAACGCTGACCACCTTGGCCAGATCCATCCCCGCCAGTCCGGGAAAAGCACGCGCTTCTTCCAGAGCACGCTTTTCATCAACCTCCACGGCCATGATGCACCCGGCCTGCGCCCCCTTCTCGCGCAGGATGCGCGTCAGCTTGCGCGTATCGATGCCCGCGATGGCCACCACCCCGTGCTTCTTGAGGTAATCGGACAAGGTATCCTGAAGGCGCCAGCTTTCGGCGCGCAAGGGCAAATCACGAATGACCAGCCCCGCCGCAAAATTGGCGCGCGACTCGAAATCTTCCTCATTGCAACCGACATTGCCGATGTGCGGATAGGTCAAGGTAACGATCTGGCGGCAATACGAGGGATCCGTAAGGATTTCCTGATAACCGGTAATCGCCGTATTAAAAACCACTTCGCCACTGGTTGAACCCGGCGCACCGATAGCGTAACCACGAAACGCGGTTCCATCGGCGAGCATGAGAACAGCGGGCGGAAGAGAGGGTAGCAATGACACGAAAGACTCCTGTTCCGTAGCTTAGATATGCAAAAGCGGGACGAGCACAACGCTCACCCCGCTTAATGTCTTGAATATTTGTGAATTATACCGGAAAGCCTGTTTCTCGGCAATTCAAGTCATCGGCAAGCAGCAAAATGGAAATGCTAATTGTCACTCTTGTTCAAGCTTGCCGCAGCGGGGGATTTTTCACGGTGGGCGCAATCGGGCTGCAGGCATTCGACGTAAAGATACATGGCATGCGCCTTGATGGCGAAGCCGCGCTCCTTGGCAACCTTCCTTTGCCTGCGCTCGATTTCCTCGTCGTGAAATTCCTCGACGTGTCCGCAATTGATGCAGACCATGTGATCATGGTGCTCCACATCCTTTCTTTCGAATACGGCCTTGCCCGATTCGAAATGATGCCGTTCGAGCAACCCCGCCTGCTCGAACTGGGTCAGGGCACGATACACCGTGGCCAGACCGATATCCATGTTTTCGCTAAGCAGCATGCGATACACATCGTCCGCGGTCAGATGCCGCTCCTCGGCCTTGTCGAACAACTCAAGAATCTTCATGCGCGGGAAAGTGACCTTGAGCCCGATGTTCCTCAGTTCAGTTGATTTGTTCATAAGTTGTTCAGCGAAGTAAGTAAGCAATCTTTCGGTTATGATATACCGCTCTCTATGACCCCGAATGCGCATTGTAGTTTAATGCCAATCTTCAATTATTTATCGAGAAACATAACAGGCATGTTTTTTCCCCGACTCGCAGGCTTGCTTTTTCTCGCTGCGGCTGTTGCCGGCTGCTCCTGGGTTCCGCGCCCTATCAGCGAGTACAAGATCGACATCCAGCAGGGCAATGTCCTTACCCAGGACATGGTTTCCCAGCTCAAACCCGGACTGACCAAAGACCAGGTGCGTTTCATCCTGGGCACCCCGGTCCTGATGGACATGCTGCACGCCAATCGCTGGGATTACGTCTATCGCCTTCAGAAGGGCAGCACGGGCGAAGTCGAGATGCGCAAATTCTCGACTTTCTTCGATGCCAGCGACAGGCTGGTACGCGTTTCCGGCGATGTAACAGCACTCCAGTCAGCCGACATTTCCGCCGAGCCCGTCAACCGGATGCGGGAAATCAATCTGGGTTCGGTTCCGGAAGGAACTGTCGCCCCGCCCATAGAAGACAAGGGATTCTTCGGAAAACTATTGGAAACCATAGGGTTGTAATATGAATCAGGTAAAAATTGCAATCGTCGGTGCGACCGGCCGTATGGGCCGCATGCTTATCGAGGCGACGCTGAAGGACGAAAACGCGCAACTGGTGGCCGCCATCGACCTGCCCGGCAACCCGGCTCTGGGCAAAACCGCCGGGGAACTGGTCGGAATGTCCTGCGACGTGCCGGTAACGAGCGATGTCGAAGCCGGGATCGCCCAGGCCGACTGCCTGATCGACTTCACCCGCCCGGCGGGAACGCTGGCCCATCTGGCGCACTGCCGCAAGCACAGGACAGCCATGGTCATCGGCACCACCGGGTTCGAAGCCGCGGGGAAACAAGCCATTGCCGAAGCCGCCGGGGACATCCCGGTCGTTTTCGCTCCAAACATGAGCGTCGGCGTCAATGCCGTATTCAAGCTGCTGGACATTGCTTCGCGCATCCTGTCGCAGGGCTACGACATCGAAATCGTCGAGGCCCACCACAAGCTCAAGATCGATGCCCCTTCTGGAACGGCATTGCGCATGGGTGAAGTTGTGGCCAATGCCCTCGGTCGCGACCTCAAGGAATGCGCAATTTACGGCCGCGAGGGCGTGACCGGAGAACGCGACCCCTCAACCATCGGCTTCGCCACCGTGCGCGGCGGCGACATCGTTGGCGACCACACCGTGATGTACTGCGGCATCGGTGAACGCGTCGAAATCAGCCACAAGGCCGGCAGCCGCATGCCCTATGCGCTGGGCAGCCTGCGTGCGGCACATTTCCTGGCCAGCAAGGAAAACGGCCTGTTCGACATGCAGGACGTCCTCGGGCTGCGCTGAATCCAACGCGGTCATCGCAAACCAGGCCGGAACCCTGCAGGGGCACTCCGGCCCGTCTTCATTTTGCGCGCCTGTTGCTACAGCCGGGAGAGGCTGAACGGCATCAGGCACTTTTCTTGAAACGATATCGCCGTACGTCCGGTGAAATTCAGCCTTGTCCGGGCATCCGGACAGCGCATTGCACCAAAAATACGTGATGCCAACATGTCAGCATCAGCCGGCCTTCGTACCATGACGCAAATGATGCTCCTCCTCTGTCCATGAGTTGAGCCGCTGCTCGCTTTAGCAAGCCAATTGTGTTCTTGCCTTTTCATAATCGACAACATAAGATAGTAAACGTTTACTATCTTATCAAGGACGACCGTGGACACACCTTCAAAACGCATTCCCGCCGCCGAGCGGAGAGCGGTAACCGTTGAAGCTGTACTCAACCTGGCCGGCGAGCAGAATCCGAGCGATATCACGACGGCCGCCATTGCCAAGCACATGAACGTCACCCAAGGCGCTTTGTTTCGGCATTTCCCGAACAAAGACGCGATCTGGGAAGCCGTCATGGAATGGGTGACGGGTCGCCTCCTCGTTCGAATCGACGACGCGGCCCGCGACATCGAATCTCCGCTGGTAGCGATGGAAGCCATGTTCATGAATCACGTCAGGTTCGCAGCCGAACATCCCGGAATGCCCCGGATGGTGTTTAGCGAGCTTCAGCGAGCTGAGCAAACGCCAGCCAAACGCGTCGTGCAATCCCTCCTTCAACGTTATGGCGCCCGCCTGAAAAATCTGATCGAGAAGGGCAAAGCCAACGGCGAATTGTCCCCGACTCTGGATACCGAGGCGGCGGCCACGCTCTTCATTGGAACAATTCAAGGCTTGGTCATGCAGGCTCTGGTGGCCGGCGATGTCGGACGCATGCTTGGCGATGCGCCGCGCGTATTTGCCATCTATCGACGGGGAATAGTCGAATAAGGAAAAGCACAATGAAATTTCTGTCAATACAAAGGCGCACCCTGGCACTGGCGGTAGTACTCATCACGCTTCTCGTTCTTTTTGTCTATGCCGCCGTCCGCTCGGGGCCGCTGGCGCCTGTAACCGTTACTGTGGCCAAGGTCGAGTCGCGCACGCTCACACCATCGCTATTCGGTATCGGTACTATCGAGGCACGCTACACGTACAAGATTGGCCCCACGTTTGCCGGACGTGTGAAGCGACTGGACGTCAACGTGGGCGATCCGGTAAAGGCTGGCCAGATTCTCGGAGAGATGGACCCTGTCGATCTCGACGATCGTGTTCACTCCCAGGAATCGGGCCTCAAGCGAGCAGAAGCTGCACTGCGCGAAGCGGCTGCGCGGCAGTCCTATGCCGAAACGCAGGCCCGGCGCTATGAGCAATTACTCGCTGTACGCTCAACGAGCGAAGAAATTGTGGCCACCAAACGTCAGGAGCGACAAATCGCGGATGCGGCCTTGTCGGTTGCACGGGAAGAACTTGCCCGGTCCCGTTCTGATCGCGATGCCTTGGTCGCACAGCGGAGCAATTTACGCTTGATCTCGCCGGTCGACGGTGTGGTCGTCCTGCGCGAGGCCGACCCGGGAACGACAATCGTTGCTGGCCAGGCGGCGGTTGAGGTGATCGATCCAAAGAGCCTCTGGATCAACGTCCGTTTCGACCAGATCAGCGCATCAGGCTTGGCCGCCGACTTGCCTGTCAGCATTGCGCTGCGGTCGCGCCGGGATCAGCTGTTGAAAGGCCATGTCCTGCGGGTGGAACCGAAAGCTGATGCCGTAACCGAGGAAATGCTGGCCAAAGTCGTCTTCAACACGTTACCCGACGCCTTGCCCGCCATCGGCGAGCTGGCCGAAATCACGGTCGATTTGCCGGGACTCCCCGTTGTCCCCGTCATTTCCAACGCCGCTGTAAGACGTGACGGCGACAAAGTGGGCGTCTGGCAACTGGATGGTGACGATTTGCGCTTTACTCCGATCAAACTCGGTACTTCCGATCTTGATGGCAATGTGCAAGTCCTCGACGGTCTCAAGGAAGGCGACAGGATCGTTACTCATAGCGAAAAGGCGCTGACTTCGAAAAGCCGCGTCAAGATCGTCGAGCAGCTTGCCGGAGCCACACGATGATCAGCCTGGCCGGCCGCGACATTCACCATTCCTGGGGCAAGTTTGTTTTCACGGGCTTCGGATTGGGCTTGCTTATCGGCGTGACCCTGATCATGGCGGGGGTCTACCGGGGGCTTGTCGAGGACGGCAGAGCCTTGCTAGACAACAGCGGCGCCGATCTGTGGGTGGTGCAGAAAGACACGCTCGGTCCTTATGCAGAATCGTCCAGCCTCAATGACGACATCTACCGGACCATTCTGGCCATGCCGGGCGTTGACCGCGCGGCGAATGTGACCTACCTGACCATGCAGATTCGCAGAGACGAAAAAGACGTGCGAGCCATGGTAGTTGGTATTGCGCCTGGTCAGACAGGAAGCGTTCCCGGCTGGCCGCCCTACCTCGTTGCAGGACGCCAAATCACACGCGGCCACTACGAGGCCGTGGCTGACCTTGCATCGGGCCTCAAGCTGGGCGATCGCATCACGATCCGCCGCAATCAATACGCCGTCGTCGGGATGACCCGGCGCATGGTTTCTTCGAGCGGCGATCCTATGGTATTCATTCCGCTCAAAGACGCGCAGGAGGCCCAGTTCCTCAAGGACAACGATGCCATCTGGCAAAATCGCCGCCGCACCGGGGCCAACCCGGCCTTCAACCGCCCCGGCGTGCCAGGACTGCTGGATGCAGTGATCTCCTCGCAAAGCACCAACTCGTCGGTCAACGCAATCCTGGTGACATTGAAGCCGGGGCAAGTGCCAGACGAGGTGGCCGAACCCATTCGCCGCTGGAAGCGACTGACGGTGTACACCCGTGCGCAGATGGAAGACATCGTTGTCACAAAACTGATCGCGTCGTCTGCCAAGCAAATCGGCATGTTCCTCGTCATTCTGGCCATCGTCTGCGCCGCCATCGTCGCGTTCATCATCTACACCCTGACCATGGACAAGATTCGCGAGATCGCCGTCCTGAAACTGATCGGCACACGCAATCGCACCATTGCCTGGATGATCATGCAACAGGCGCTGGCACTGGGCGCCATCGGATTCGTAGTGGGCAAGATCGCCGCGACCTTTTCTGCGCCGATTTTCCCGAAGTATGTGTTCCTGGTGCCTCAAGACTCCATCGCGGGGTTTCTCGCAATGATGGCGATCTGCGTGCTGGCCAGCCTGGTGGCTATCCGCATGGCTCTCAAGGTCGATCCGGCCGAAGCCATCGGAGGCTGACGTGGGTAACAAAGGCATTCGCATCGAAGGGCTGAAAAAGCGTTATGGCACGGGCGATACCACCGTCGATGCCCTCAAGGGCGTCGACATGCAGGTGGAACCTGGCGAGGTAGTGGGGCTGATCGGCCCGTCCGGTTCCGGGAAAAGCACCTTGCTGAAATGCCTGGGCGCCGTGATTGATCCGACCGCGGGACGCATGGTTCTGGGCGACGAGGTGATTTACGACAATGGCTGGAAAGTGCGGGATCTGCGCGCCCTGAGACGCGACAAGATTGGCTTCGTGTTTCAGGCCCCATACCTGATTCCGTTTCTCGACGTCACGGATAACGTCGCACTGATTCCGATGCTGGCACATATTCCAAATGGCGAAGCGCGCTCCAAGGCGCTGGAATTGCTGACGGCTCTGGATGTGCAACACCGCGCCAAAGCCATGCCGTCACAGCTTTCCGGAGGTGAGCAACAGCGGGTTGCCATTGCGCGCGGCCTGGTCAATCGCCCTCCCGTTATCCTGGCTGACGAGCCGACGGCACCGCTCGACAGCGAGCGCGCCATGGGCGTCATCCGCATCCTCAACGAGATGGCGCGCAAGTTCGAAACCGCGATCATCGTTGTCACCCACGATGAAAAGATCATTCCAACCTTCAAGCGCATCTACCACATTCGTGATGGAGTGACCCATGAAGAAGCGGGCGAAGGAAGGAGGATTGAATGAACGCACAACGATTAGCTTCCCGCACCGGAACTGACACCATGAGCCTCCTTGGAAGCAACCGCATGAAAAAACGACGTGGCCAGATGCTCCCGTTTATGGCTGCCTCCATTCTGGCCGGTTTCCTGACCGGATGTGCCGTCGGACCGGATTTTGAGCGACCGGCCGCTCCAGACGTATCGCGCTACACAGCGGTCTCTTTGCCGGAGCAGACGGCATCTGCCCCCGGCAGCTTGGGAAATGCGCAGCATTTCATCCTGGGGCAGAATGTGAACGCGCAGTGGTGGCGCCGCCTGGGTTCTTCAAAACTGAACGCACTCGTCAAGCAGGCATTTCAAGCCAATCCCACACTGGCAAAAGCTCAGGCCACGTTGCGACAAGCGAAGGAAATCTATTCAGCAAGGTCTGGGGCAACCGTTTATCCCCAGGTCGACGGCGGCCTTGGCGCACTGCGGCAACGCACGAACCCAGGCGCACAGGGGCAATCCGGCGAGTCACGCGAGTTCAGTCTTTACAACGCCTCGATCGACGTGCATTACCAGCTTGACCTGGCAGGCGCCAACCGTCGCGCTCTGGAAGCGCTGGCCGCGCGTGCGGGGTATCAACGCTATGAGCTGGAAGGCGCGCGGCTGACGCTGGCTGCAAATATTGTTACTACAGCAATCACCCAGGCCAGGCTTGCGGGGCAACTCCATTCGATGGAGACCATTCTTGGATCCATGGACGAACAATTGCGCATCACCCGGGAACGGGTTCGCCTCGGTCAGGCGGCAGCGCACGAAGTCTTGGCCTTACAGACGGAGGTGGAGCAGGCGCGCGCCGAATTGCCTGCGTTGCGCAAGCAACTTCAGCAAAACGATCATCTATTGGCCGTCCTGGTCGGCCAGGCCCCGGGAATTGGCGGGTTACCCACGTTCGCCCTCGACGAATTCACCATCCCCACCGAACTTCCGGTGGTTTTGCCGTCCGAACTGGTGCGCCGTCGCGCTGACATTCAAGCCGCGGAAGCGCTCTTGCACGCAGCCCACGCCGAGTACGGCGCAGCGGTCGCCAAGTTGTATCCGCAGATCAACATCAGCGCCAGCCTCGGCTCGCAGGCATTGACGACAGGCGCGTTGTTCGGCGGGGGCTCGGCCGTGTGGATGCTCGCCGGGCAGTTAACGCAACCGCTCTTCAACCCCGGATTGCCCGCCGAGAAACGTGCTGCACTTGCGGCCTTCGACGCGGCGGCCGCCCATTACCAGTCCGTAGTGCTGGAATCATTGCGCAATGTAGCCGACGTACTGCGTGCCGTGGAGCATGATGCTCACGCGTTGTCGGCGTTGGCGGCCGCCGATGCCGCGTCCCAAGGTTCGCTGGAGTCCGTGCAGAATCAATACAAGTTGGGAGCAAGCAGCTACGTTCAACTGCTCATTGCACAAAAACAGGCGCAACAGACCACCATCAATTTGATTGGCGCCCAAGCGCAACGCCTGGTGGATAGCATCGCCCTGTACCAAGCGATGGGCGGAGGCATGGAGTAATCCGGGTGCGTTCGGCTAAGGATTTTTGGTGGGCGGGCTTTTCTTTCGGGGCGAGCCGTAAAGACCGATGCGGGCCAGGCAGCTAGCGCTGGAGAGCCACTGCTCTGTCTGATTCGTCTACCCCCGGAGCATGATCAGCAGCATTTTGAATCCCCCTTGCGGGTTAACGGCATGGGGCACATTGGCTGGCATGATCAGGGAATCGCCTTCGCCGACGAAGTGGCTGGTTCCGCCAATCGGTATTTCGGCACGGCCCTCAACTCCGATCACGAGAGCATCGAACGGCGCGGTGTGCTCGCTCAAGCCCTCGTTGCCGTCAAAAGCGAACAGGGTGACATTGCCGACGGAATTTTTCAGCAGCATGCGGCTGACGACCGCCTTCTCCTGATAGGCAAGCATTTGTTTGAGGTTGCGAACTTCTGTCGTGTCGGTTTCTTTGTTCATTGGGACTTTCTCCTTGACTGCGTGTCGTTACTGTCACACCCCAGAGGGGGTAATGGGGACGTACCTGGCTATCGATTTCCTGCGCAACGCGTGAAGCTGTTCCTGATCGCCAATTTGCGCTTCGCTCCTTCGGATATCTGCAAGGCGGACAGAATTGCATGATGTTCGCGCTTGAGATCATTGATCGCTTTGCTCATCGAAATTCTCCTTTGTGAGATTAATCTGGCAAGGCTCCTTCGACCGAGTGACGAGAGAGCCTCACGAGATCCGTTTATAGAGAGCTGAACGGCTCCAAGTACGGAAAATCCTGGAGCCTTCATCGCCTAGCTACGGGAGTTACGCCCGTTGGAGCGGGGCAGCGCGTGTTCAATGCGCATGGCCGGATTTCTTCGTGTCGGCAACGTGGTGCTCCGGTTGCTGCGTCGCCATGTTGTTCAAGCCTTCCACAAAGTGGACGTACTGCACGTAGTTGCTCACAAACTCACGCCCCTTTGCGACGGACTGGTCGGCAGATTCCTTGCTTTGCGCGGCCTTCTCGAATTTTTCATGGACGGATTTCTCCACCTGTCCGGCCACATGCTTCGCCAGGTGATCGACGTTCTTCTTGGCGAGTGCTTCATCCGCTTCCATCACGACGGGCGCGATTTGCCCGGCGGGCTTGATACCCGTAAAAGGCGCCCCCTCGGACTCGCGGTGGACCCGAACGAGGGTTTCGAAAAGTTTTCGATCGGCCGCCTCCTGCGCCACCTTGCCCTTCGTCCGTTCCCGCAACGTCCTGGCAAATGACTCCTTGATCGTGTGTTCGCTCGCTTTGGGCACCCACTTGAGCAACGGCGTGACATCCTGTTTCTCAAGCGCCGACCGAGCTTCAATGATCACCGGGCCGTCAAGTCCGTCACAGTGAGCCGCAGCGGGTCCCGCCATGACGAAGTTCGCGATGATCAATACGCTGGCAACTGCTGTCGTTTTGGTTTTCAAGAGGTTACTCATGGTGATGCTCCTTTGTTCCGATTAAATGAATGATGTTTGCCGATGTCGGCCATGAAGAAATGGTGTCGGACGTTCACCCACTATCGTGTCCAGACACTCAGGCTTCGGTGCCCAATGTAGGCATTTGCTCCGGAAGTGTCGTTCGCATGCACGTATTCGAACGTTCGAGACGGAGAACCGAACGTTTTCAGGGGGAAATGGCATATCCCCGGTGCGGATTCGTGTTTTCGGGATAGTGGCGTTATTCTGGTATCTGGATTGATGAAAGCGAGATAACAACCGACCATGCAGATTGACGTATCGAATTTCCTGCTTGCCGCGAGCGTGACCCAAGCCGTGGTGCTTTCGGTATTTCTCGTTTTGCCGTCAAATTTCGGGCAGACGAGCAACAGATTGCTGATTGTCGTTCTGCTTTCGATTGCCGCCGGATACGCCGAGATTCTTTTCCATAGCGCCGGGGTGACCGTGCGACATCCGAATTACGCTTATCTCGGAACCCTGCTGTCCATCTTGCAACCGCCGGCGATCTACCTGTATACAAAATCCCTGATGTACCGTGGCTTCACCGTGAAACCACGGCATTTGGTGCACCTGTTACCGTTTTGTGTGGCAGCCGTAGTGTTCTTCTTCGCTTATTACCTGCAACCGGTCGAGGTGAAAACCCAAATTCTTCTCGACCAGGACCTTCCCGGCATGCCCACGTCGCTGCCGCTGGCGCTCGTCATTCATGGAGTGTTCCTCTCGTATCTGATCTATTCCGTGCATTCCTTGCGAAAATTTGCGGCGAACGTCAAGGATATTTTTTCGGACATCGAGAGCAAGCAGATGTCGTGGCTGAAAGTTTTGCTATCCGGATATGCGGTGATCTGGACGGTTAGTCTGCTCTATTGCCTGGCGTTCTATATCTTCAAATGTTCCGCCGAAATCGGTTACGTACTGATGGTCTCCGGAGCGTCCGGATTCATCTTCATCAACGTGCTGGTCATTCAGGCGCTGAAACAGTCGGCGGTGTTTTCCGGCTTGACGAATGAAGAAGCGGGTTTACTCGAAGAACGCGAGGCCGACAAGGAAACAGTCTTGCCGACGGACGAGCAAAAGAATCGCATCGAGCGGTTCATGGAGAGCGAAAAACCTTTCCTGAACGCGAATCTTTCACTGAATCAGTTGGCCAAGCAGATGGGAATGCCTCCCCGCGACCTCTCATTTGTGATCAACCACGGATTTGCAAAGAATTTTTTCGATTTCGTGGGCGACTATCGGATACGCCACGCAACGGAACTCCTTGATCTTCGGCAAGAGGGCAAGACCATCCTGGAGGTCATGCTTGACTCGGGCTTCAATTCGAAATCCGTGTTCAATACCGCGTTCAAGCAGAAAACCGGCATGACGCCGACGCAGTACAGGAACCGCATCCTCTGATCTATCTGCCGGAGGCTCCAAGGCAGTCATTCGACAGTGATACTTCGCCCCGTTTTCCCTCGTTTACAGAACGTTACCCCAGCCCGTGCTTTAACTTGCTTGCCTGTTCCTGCGGCTTGAACAGGTTGAAGCGGGGCAGGAACTTGTCCCAGTCGATGATGTGGCCGTCAATCTCGGGGCCGTCGATGCAGGCGTGCTTGCGCACCAGTTTGCCTTCGAGATTCACCGGCACCATGCACGCGCCACACATGCCCGTCGCGTCGACCATGATCGAGTTGAGGCTGGCCACGGTCTTCACGCCGTAGGGCCGGGTGAGGTCGCTGACGGCGCGCATCATCAGCGGCGGGCCGATGGCCACCACCTCGGCGATCTCGCGCCCCTTGCTCTTCTTGCCGTTCTTGAGCATGTCGTCGAGCGGCGTGGTGACGAAGCCCTTGATGCCGAAACTGCCGTCATTGCTGGTGTAGATCACGTCAAGCCGGTCGCCGAACTCAGCCTGTAACTGGCCGACGCGCTCGTTTTCCTTCGTCCAGAACAGCAGGTCGGCGCTGCGGAAGCCGGCAATCAGCGTGACGTGGTTGCCGAGGCGCAAGTGTTCGCGCGCGATCGGATACACCGGCGGCAGGCCGAGACCGCCGGCGGTGAACACCACCGTCTGTTTGTTCGCATCGTAACGATGCAACTCGCTCGCTCGCCCCAGCGGCCCGGCGATGCCGGTAAAAGCTTCACCGACCTGCATGCGGTTGATCTCGATGCTGCTGGTGCCCATGCCCTGCACCACGAGGCAGATGGTCCCGGCCTTGGCGTCCCAATCGGCCAGCGTGAGCGGGATCAGTTCCCCGTTCGGCCAGGCGAGCACGCGCACGAACTGCCCGGCCCGTGCGGCGCGGGCGATCATCGGCGCATGCACGATGAATTCGACGATACCGGGCGAGAGTTCGATCTTCCCGAGAATCGTCTGCGGCGATGCGCCGAGCTCGGTGTAATGCCGGGCACTGTCGACCATCTTGCGGATCTGTTCTGGCGACACATCGATGTCGCCGACGATCTCGCGCGCTGCCGCCTGTCCGTCGCCGGCTGCACGGATCGCCGTCGAGCCACCACGCGCCGCATCGCCGCCCGAGTAGATGCCGTCGAGCGAAGTCTTCTGCGAGCCCTTGGCGCCGAGGTCGATGGTGCCCCACCTGGTCGTCTTCAGGCTCGGCTCGGAGTCCTTGATGATCGGGTTCGGATCATTGCCCAACGCCATGATCACCAGATCGGCCTTCATCAGCTCCTTCTCGCCTGTGACGACCGGGCTGCGCCGGCCGGAAGCGTCCGGTTCACCGAGGGCCATCACGTCGAGCACGGCGGCGTTTACAAAATGGGTTTTATCGTCGCCGACGAACTCGCACGGCGAGCGCAGCACCTTGAGCGCGATGCCTTCTTCGAGCGCGTGATGCAGTTCTTCGACGCGCGCCGGCATCTCGCTCTGCGTGCGGCGATAGACGATGGTGACGTTGCCACCCAGACGCCGCGCGGTGCGCGCCGCATCCATCGCGGTATTGCCGCCGCCGATGATGATGACCTCCTTGCCCCGGGTTTCCGGCAGCGGCGTCTCGTAGTCCTCGCGCAGCGCCTGCATGAGATTCACCCGGGTCAGGAATTCGTTGGCCGACATCACGTTGAGCAGGTGCTCGCCCGGCACGTTCATGAAGCGCGGCAGCCCGGCGCCGGTGCCGACGAAGACCTTCCAGAATCCGGCCTCACGCAGGTCGTGCAGCGTCGCCGTCTTGCCGACGACGAAGTTGGAGACGAACTTGCCGCCGAGCAGCTTGATCTTGCCGACCACGTCGTCGATCAGCTCGTTGGGCAGGCGGAACTCAGGAATGCCATAGCGCAGCACGCCACCGAGCGCGTGGAAGGCCTCAAAAACAGTCACTGGAAAACCTTCGACCGCCAGCAGGTAGGCGTTGATCAGACCGGCCGGGCCGGAACCGACCACGGCAATCGGCGGTTTCTCGGCCTTCACCCACGGGTCAGGAATACCCGCAAAGCGCGCTGCGATCCCATCCGGATTGACCACCTTCTCGCGTTGCGGCAGGAACCATTCAAGCTGGCCGATCTCGATCGGCTGCTTGGCGTGCGCGCAGACGCCCTGGCACTGCAGCTCCTGCGGGCAGACGCGACCGGTCACGTTGGGCAGCGGGTTGCAGTTCTCGATCAGCTCCATCGCCTCGCGGAAACGGCCGTTGCCGAGCAGGTCCAGCACCTGCGGGATGTGGATCTTGACCGGGCAACCGCCCTTCGGCTCGAACTGGCCGGGCACGTGCAGGCCGACTTCGCAGGGCTTCTCGTCGCATTGCTTGTCGCGCAGCACTTCGAGCCAGACGATCATGTCGACCTCGCGCGCGGTGTAGCCGAGGTTCATGTAGCCGAGGTAGCCCTGGTTCACCAGCCCGAAATCGACGGAACGCTCCTCGGGCGAACGGATGTACGGCGGGATGAAGCTCTCCGCCGGCCAGTTCTCCGACAATCCCTTGAACATCGGGTAGCGGTCCGAGAGGTGTTTGTCGAGCGCCCTGATGAACTTGCGCTTCATGCCCAGCGGCACGCCCCACACGAAGCGCATCAGCACCTTGCTCATGTCATCGTCGCGCAGCAGCAGTTCCCAGAAGGTATGGATGAATTCCGAAGAAAGCTGCTCCTGCTGGAACTCGGCGACGACCGCCGCCGCACCATCGGAGATGAACATCTCGCGGAACGCCTGCGGATCGTTGAGCAAGCGTCGCCGCAAGAGATCCATCTGCTTGTTGAAGGTGCCGACGGCGGGCGTCTGCTCCAGGGCCTCGACCTGCGAGCGCGTGGCATCCAGCGCGTTGCTGGCTTCACGATAGCGTTGCAGATCGTCCCGGCCGGATTGAGAGGCTCCGTTGCTCATCGAATGATCTCCGCGTCGCAGTTGGCCGACACCCGCCTGATGCGGGCCTTCAGTTCGGGGGTCACGGTCACCCGCTCCAGCGCACCGGGAATGATCCGCGCGACTTCGCGGCTCTCGCCGTTGATCACCATGCGCGTTTTCTCGAACAGCTCCGGAATATCCTGGTAGCAGGTCTTGCAGTTGGTGCATCGGGTCGAGTCCTCGATCGACACCAACACGTCGGCCACCGCTGTCGCGGACTCCGCAGTCACAGGCGCAGACGCTCCTGCGCCAACCGGCACGATCGGGATGGTCCGCGCACTGCCGATCGGCGCCTTGCTCGACGCGGCGAGTTCGGACATCGCGCGGGCAATCGCATCCAGCGACGAATCGTGCTGCTTCGCGGACTCGGAGACCTGCGCCTTGAGCGCATCGAGGCTGGCGCGGTGGCTGGCGTCCATGCGCGCGACGTGGAAACCGGCAAGGTATTGCAGCATCTGCCAGTTCTTGCGCCGCTCCTCGACCAGATCGACGATCGCGCTGGACACGCCCAGCCGGACCAGCCGCTTGCTAGCATCGACCGAATGGACGAACGCGGTTTTGCCCTGACGCACGTCCGGCGACAGGTCGACGTATTCGGCGACCGGCACCAGGTTCTTCGCGTCGACGGGCAGCTTGCGGAACTGCTTCTTGAAGCGGATTTCGCCGAGCGCAAAATCGGCCGGCGTCAGTTCGACTTCCATCAGCTGCAGCGCGCCCGCGTCGTCGACATATTCGAGCGAGGTCTTCGTCCAGGTCTTGTCCGGATCGGGGTTGCCGTCGAGCGAGAACCATTCGTGCAGCGTCTTGCCCCGGCGCGGATCGTGTACGAACACCGGGTTCATGCGGCTTTCCACGGCCAGGCGCGCCTGGCGCGCCGAGACGTTGTCGGCAATCCCGTGCTCGCCCTGGCACGGCGTGTAGACGTCGAGCACGGCCGGGCCATCGGTGTAGGAAATCAGCTCCAGGGTGTTCTTCAGGAAGTGTCCCTGCAACGCCGTGGTCGTCGAGCAGACGAAAACGTTCGGGTGGAACGAGGCGATCAGGCCCAGTTCCTTGCGCGATTCCTGCTTGCCGCTGTGCGCCCCGCCATGCCGGGCGAGGTCCGAGTCCTGGCCGGTGAAGCTTGATGTCGAGGCCTGCCCCCCGGTGTTGGAGTAAACCCCGGTATTCAGGACCAACACCTTGATCGGCGTATTGCTTGCAAGAATGCGCGAAAGCGCGCCGAAACCGATATCGTAAGTCGCGCCGTCACCGCCAATGGACATCACTGTCGGCAGGAGCGCCAGTTCCTCCCTGGAGAACCGGTTCCATGCCAGGAAGCGCAACTCCTTGTCGTGCTGCTCGGGCACGTAGGCATCCTCCAGTTCGAGGCGCGCCAGGCGCATCGCCCTGACATCCGGTGCGTTCTGCGCCGAGACGCCCTCGAAAATCCCCTTGGCCAGCGGCTGCGCGTCCTGGAACAGG
Organism: uncultured Propionivibrio sp.; assembly: GCA_964563685.1. GTDB lineage: Bacteria > Pseudomonadota > Gammaproteobacteria > Burkholderiales > Rhodocyclaceae > Propionivibrio. The sequence goes on along the minus strand of CAZLXL010000007.1, from coordinate 114,756 downwards.
CTGTTCACCCATGGATCGTTGTAGGCATTGAACGGGAAGGTCGAGGCATACACGCTGCTGCACCCCGTCGCATTGGCAATGACCGCACCGGCCGGGCCGTTGCCCGTGGGGCCGCCTTCGTAGAGGTACAGGCGCTTCTCCAGCGTGGCGATCAACTCGCCAATTCTTTGGCTGCGCTCGCTCTCTTTCTTGCCGAGCGTGGCCTGTTTGGCCACGAGATCGGCGATCAATGTTTCCAGTTCGACGATGTGGTCGCGCCGCCGCTTCTCGGTGATCGCATGGTTGGTGGCCATCACCAGGCGGATCGCCGTCACCTCGCCACAGCCGCGGCAGCCGCCGTGGCCGCCGGTGGTCGAGTAGTAGTTGTCGCGGTCGAGCAGCATGCGCTTGATCTCGCCACCGGTCTGGATCGCACCATCGACGAAGCGCGCCGGGGTGTTCGGCGTCTTGCTCATGAAATCGAATCGGTCCTGCAACGAACCCAGCAAGACAGCATCCTGCTCCTGCGTTTTCAGCGCCCCCGGGCCGCAGACGTCGACGCATTCGAGACACCCCGTGCACTTCCACGGGTCGACCGTCACCGAATACAGTCCGCCGCTACCGGCGCACGCCTTTTCGGCGGCGTCGAAGAACGGCCGCGTGCGGGCCACCGGGAAGGTAGCCAGCACGTTAACCAGCTTGCTGAAGTTGGCCAGCAGTGTCGCCTGCCGCGTCGGCAGTTTCGAGGCGGCCTCGGCGACGAGTTCATGGAAGGCACGGGCCTCCTTGCCCTGGCGATACGCCTCGCGCACGGCATCGGAAACGGCGTAGACCTGGGCGCGCATGGCCTCGCGCTGGGCTTCGGTGATGTCCAGTTGGCGGATACCGGTGAGCAGCAGTTCGTGGATGTCGTGCACGGTGTTCGGGATCGCCGCGTCCGGACAGACCAGCGTGCATTCCATGCAGCCGGTGCAAAGATCGGCATCGAACAGCGGCACGTTGCGCCGGAACAGGCCCTTGTCCTTCGATCCGGCGGTGCCGGCCGGCATGAACAGCCCCGCGCCCGGCAGTACCGGCGCTTCGGCGATGGTGCCCTCGCGGAACGGCGTGGCGATCATGTCATTGAAGTACTCGCGGTCGAACAGGCCGCAGGCGGATGCGCCTTCGGGCTGGCACATCGACGCGGACAGCGAGACGTTGCGCAGGGCGATCGGCGCCGGCCTGGCGTCGATCTTCGTAAAGGCCGACTTGTCGTAGTCGACGCGGATCGTGGCCTCGATACCCTCCTTGATCACCTCCATGTTTCCTTCGACGACGGCCGCGCCCTTGCTGCCGAACTTCTTGGCGATCTGCTTGCGCACCTTCTCCAGAATGGCCTTGGCCGAGGCGCCGGCGGATACCTGCCTGACGTGCCCGGCGACCGCGCCGATGAAGGCGATACCCATCATGCGCGTGGCCAATTCCGGCGTCGGCGCATGCTTTTTGGCCACCGCGAAGGCGTCGATGATGAAAAAGTTGATCTGCTTCTCGCGGATCGTCTGCCGGGCTTTCGCCGGCAGTTCAGCCCACACCTGCTCGGGCGTGGCGTTGGATTGCAGGATGAAGGTGCCGCCCTCGGCCAGCCCTTTCAGCGGGTTGGTATGCACGAAGGAGCGGTGGTCGGGCGAGATGACGACCTCGACGTCCTCCAGTTCGGCGTTGGTGATCTTGATCGGCTCGGGCGAGAGCGTGATGTAGTAGTTGGTCGGCGCACCGCTCTTTTCCGAACCGTATTTCGGCGCGGCCTTGGAGTGCATGTCGAGCACGCCCGCCAGGATGTCGGTGAGCAGCTTGCCGGAAGCGATCGTGCCGTAACCGCCGACCGAGTGGAAGCGCACGCGGAAGGCGGAATCAGGCAGCAGACGAGGATTGGCCTCGGTTTCCAGCGCCATCAGCTCGGTTTCCGGATACGCGGCCTTGAGCTTCTTCTGCAGTTCGGCCATGCGTGGCAAAAGTGACGAACTCGGGTTCCTGGAGAAGAACTGCGAGCCGAGGTAGATCAGCGACGCACTCTTGCCATTTTCCATGGCCTTGAACGCAGCGATCAGGTGGCGCGGCTGCAGGTCGTGACCGCCGAGGCCGAAGATCGCTGTGGTGATTTTCGGTGTGGCCTTGATGGCCGGGATGCCGGCGTGGCGCTCAATTTCGCCCTTTCTCAAGTCACCATTCTCGCGGGCCTTGAACAGCGCCTGCGTCATCAGCGGCGTAAGCGCGGCCTGGTCGGAACGCTCCAGCACCGTCACCGCCTTCTTGCCGGCCAGCGCGGCGACCACTTCCGCTTCCGGGAACGGCTGCAGCAGCTTGATCGCCACCAGGCCGACCTTCTTGCCCTGGCTGCGCAGATGCGTGACAACGGCTTCGACGTCGTCGCAGACCGAGCCGAGGCCGACCATCACCGTTTCGGCATCGTCACACTTGAAGGTATGCACCGGCGAGTACGTGCGTCCGGTCAGCGCCGAGTATTCGGCCATCGCCTGGCGCACCAGGGCGGGAACGGCGCTGGCGAAGTGCGTGCGATGGTCGACGGCACCAGCCTGGAAGTCCGGCTGATTCTGCACTGGTCCGGTCAGGCCCGGGTTGTTGACGTCGACCAACGCCGGGACCAACTGGCGCGTGCCCTTCTCGAAGGCATTGAGCCACTGGCGCCGCCACTGCCCGTGCAATTCTTCGGGCAGCCAGCCGAGCGTCTTGTCGACCAGCGCACCGTCGTTGTCCTTCTCGACTTTGGCGGCGTTGGCGTCGAGATATTTCTTCAGCGCCGCGAGGTGGGTCTCGGTGATGTCGGCCGCGTGGCGGGAGAGGTACTGGTTCAGCTGGAACACGCGCCCCTTGGAGGCGAACAGGATTTCCTGGGCCAGGGTCGGACACTTGATGCGTCCCGCTGGGTCGCCGAGGTAATCGCGCAGCAGCTCGGACTCGGGCAGCAGCGCTTCGCTCATCATGTGGCTGGTGGCGAAACCGTCCATGGCGTTGGCCACCGGAATCAGCGACAACGCCGACGTGCGGTAGGAAATCGCCGCGAGGTCGGCCGCTTCCTGCGGGTTCGAGCCGAACAGGATCGTATAGCCGGACTGCAACAGGGCGTAGACGTCGTCATGACCGGCCATCACGTTCAGGGAATGCTTGGAGACGACCCGAGCCGCGACCTGCAGCACAAAGCCGCCGACCTTCTTGCCGACCGTCACGAAGTGCGACTCCATGGCGTACAGGATGCCCTGGCTCGACGAGGCGTTGGAGATGAACTGTCCGCCGGTCAAAGCCGCGCCGAGCGCGCCGCTCTGCGCCGAATGCTCGCCCTCCGGCTCGAAGAAGAAGGGATGCTTGCCCCAGACGTTCATGCCGCCTTCCGCCCGGAATGCCTCGTAAAGTTCGGCAATTTCCGTGGAGGGAGTGATCGGATAACCAATGACGCCGCCGCACACCTGCCCCATGACATAAGCGACAGCGCCGTTGCCGTGGATGACGGTAGGAATGCCTGGATACTTCGCTTTCTTGACTTTCATGGTCGGACATCCAAATGAAGGTTGGGGGATTCAACCGGGCAGGCGCAAGCCTTCCGGTTTGCTCGGAACCAAACGACACCACTCTGGGATTACCACACCGCGTCGGACACAAAAAAACGGCGTTTCCGCCGCTCTTGCAGCAGTCGGAGCTGACTCGCCGATGAAGCACATCCTCACCATATCGCCTCCGCATCAGGGATTTCGGAGTTTCTCTGGAACAAAGATTTGTGCAAAAACGGAATTACAAGATGATTTTTTGGAACAAACTATTCTACTACCAGGAACAAAAAAATTGCCTTGCGAATCGCCCGCCTTCTCTCCGGACAATAGTTCACCATGTCCTAAAATAAAACTGCGGTAGAACCGCGAAGAAACCGCGCACTCGCAACGCTTTTGTTGAAGAACGCAAGGCGGGAGAAAATTTAGGGGAAATGCTGAAATATTCGTCACCCCGGCGAAAGCCTGAATCCAGGAAATTCAATGAACTGGACCCCGACTTTCGCCCGAATGACAAACCTGCAATAACTCAGCCTCTCCTTAGTGGAAAAACTCCCCAACCCGGTCGAAAATCTCATGACCTGCTCCGTGCCGGCGCACGCTCAGCACGTCTTCCAGCTTTTCCAGCTGGCGGGTCATCTGTTCGAGGCGCGCATCCTCGTTGACCGTCAGCCAGATGCGGCTGGTCGCGCCATTGCCTACCGGCATGCACAGGATGCCCTCGACGTTGTAAGCACGGCGCGAGAACAGGCCGACGATGTGCGACATCACGCCGGCGTGGTTATTCACATCCAGTTCGAGCACAGCCTGCACCTGCCCCGGTTCATGGTTCATCTTGGTTATCGAATTCATCGTCATTCTCCAATCATGTCCTTGTTCGCCGCCCCCGGAGCAACCATCGGCAACACTTGTTCACGCAGATCGATGCTGGCATGGATGAACATCGGACCGCGCACAGAAAGCGCCGCGGCCAACGCGGCTTCCGGATTGCCGGCCGCATCCAGGTCCAGCGTCTGCCAGCCGAAGCCTTCGGCAATCTTCAGGAAATCCGGAACCCCCTTGAACTTCGAGGAAAAGATGCGTTCGCCGTAGAACAATGTCTGCTGCTGGAACACCAGTCCGAGGGAGGCATTGTTCATCAGCACCACCTTGACGTTGACGCCTTCCTCGGCCGCCGTGGCCAGTTCCTGGATGTTCATCTGGATGCTGCCATCGCCGGAGAAACACACCACGGTGCGTTCCGGCTGGGCCAGCGCCGCGCCGATGGCCGCCGGCAGGCCGAAGCCCATGGTGCCCAGTCCGCCGGAGGTCAGCCACTGGCGCGGCCGGCGCAGCGGATAGGCCTGCGCCACCCACATCTGGTGCTGGCCGACATCGGTGACGATCGTCGCCTCGTCGTCCAGACAATCGGCCACGGCACGGATCAGTCCGTAAGGCGTACGCGGATCGTCGATGCCCGGCGTCTGCAACGCGCAAGTGGCCTTGAGTTCGCCGACGCGTGCCAGCCAGTCCGTGCGCATGTTCTGCCTGACCTGCGGCAGCAGCTTGCCGAGGGTTTCCCCGACATCGCCGCGGATGCCGATGTGGGCCGTCTTGATCTTGTCCAGCTCGGAACGATCGATGTCGATGTGTATGATCTTCGCGTTCGGGCAAAACGCTGCAACCTTGCCCGTGGCCCGGTCATCGAAACGCGCGCCGACCGCGATCAGCAGGTCGCACTCTTCCATCGCCAGGTTGGTGCAGCGGGCACCGTGCATGCCGAGCATGCCCAGCGACAAGGCATGATCAACCGGCATCGCGCCCAGCGCCATCAGCGTCATCACGGTCGGCAGGCTGGCCTTCTCGGCCAGTTCGACGGCCGCCGCCGAAGCGCCGGAATGCACCACCCCGCCACCGAGATAGAGGATCGGCTTGCGGGACGCATTGATCATTTCTGCGGCGCGTTCCACCTGCCCGGCCGGCGCTTCGGGAACCGGATCGGCACATCCCGGTTCAGGCCAAACGCTGACTTCGATGCGTTCGTTCTGCACATCCTTGGGGAAGTCCACGAGCACCGGACCGGGTCGTCCGGACGCCGCCAGCCGGAAGGCTTTCGGGATCACGTCCAGCAGTTCGCGCGCCGATCCGACCAGGAAATTATGCTTGGTGATCGGGATGCTCAGCCCGTAGGTATCGACTTCCTGGAAGGCATCGGTACCGATCATGGAAGTCGGCACCTGCCCAGTAATCGCCACCATGGGAATCGAGTCGAGCTTGGCGTCGGCAATCGCGGTCAGCAGATTGGTCGCACCGGGTCCGGAAGACGCCAGGCATACCGCCACTTCGCCGGAGGCACGGGACATGCCCTGGGCCATGAAACCGGCTCCCTGTTCGTGGCGCGACAGCACATGCTCGATCAGGTTCGATTGCGACAGCGCGTCGTAGAACGGCAGGATGGCTCCGCCGGGGATGCCGGTCACCCGGCGTATGCCCTGTCGTTCCAGCAGGCGCACGACAATCTGCGCCCCGCTCAGGGTTTCTGTGGCTTCGTTGCTCATGGACATCTCCTTTCAGTGGGACTGGGGATGCCGGTTTGCCGTTTGCGGAGGAGAAAATGAAAACCCCCGCTCAGTTTGCACCGGCGGGGGTTTTGGAATCGGTTTCTGTTTCGCTTACCTTCTTCTGTCCCTCGACGGTGCGCGCGGTACTACTACGCGTACTACTTCTACTACGCGTACTACCGATACGACACGCAGGGAAACGACCAGCGCAACAGAAGCCATCGCCGCAGCGATGAACAATCCGGAAGCAATCAGGTCGGCAGAAAACATGGTCAATGGACTCGAAGAAAGATACTGAGGTTCTGATTAGAAACGAGCACCGGAAAAAAAACAACCCTTTTCTTCATAGGGAGAAGGGCAGCGTGGGATAAACGCCACAGAAGACAAGCGAAGTTTCAGCGCGTCACTGCATCCACGCGGGATCCGGCTTCCAGTTACGCAACCACACCGGCAGTTCCGTCGCCGGCATCGGCCGGGCAATGCCGAATCCCTGCGCCTGCTCGCATCCCATCAGAATCAGGCGTTCGCCGTGCGCAGTGCTCTCCACGCCCTCGGCGACCACTTCGCGCCGGAAAGCTTTCGCCAGGCCTAGAACCCCTTGCACGATGGCCAGATCGTCTGGATCGTCGAGCATGTCGCGCACGAAACTGCGGTCGACTTTCAGGACTTCGGCTGGCAGGCGGCGAAGGTACGTCAGCGAAGAATAGCCGGTACCGAAATCGTCAAGCGCAAAACGGACACCCAACTCGCGGCAAGCGCTCATGACCTCGCGCGCTTGCGCCAGATCGTCGATCAGGCTGGTTTCGAGCACTTCGAGTTCCAGCGAGGAAGACGGTACCTGCGGATGATCGGCCAGCGATCCGCGCAGGCTCTCCAGAAAACCGCCATGCTGCATCTGGCGCGAAGCCACGTTGATGCTCACGCCGATATCCACGCCCTCGTCCTGCCAGTCCGCCATCTGAGCCAGCGCACTACGCATCACCCACTCGCCGATCGAGAGTTCCAGCGGCCGGTTCTGGACAGCCGGGAGAAACTCGCCGGGCAACAACAGGCCGCGCTCCGGATGCTGCCAGCGGATCAACGCTTCGGCACCCAGCACCTCACCGGTGCGCATGTTGACGCGCGGCTGGTAATACAGGACGAATTCGTTCCGTTCGAAAGCCCGCCGGATACGTTCAAGCGATTCGCGTTCGTTTTTCCGCGCTGTCTCCTGAGCCACATCGAACAGGCACGAGCAATTCTTGCCGAACTGCTTGGCCGAATACATGGCCTGATCGGCATGGCGCAGCAACTGGTCGGCATCGACGGCATCACGCGGATACAGGGTATAGCCGATGCTCGCCGAGACTCGCAGCACCAGATCGTCGATCTCAACGGGCGTCGCTGCGGCACGCAGCAAGCGCCCCAGGATCGGCAGGCAGTCCGCGGCCTCATCCAGGTCCACAAGCACGGCGGCGAACTCGTCGCCCCCTAATCGGGCCAGGATGTCGCCTTCGCGCAATTCCGAACGCATGCGCCGAGCCAGCGCGACGAGCAGGTCATCTCCCGTCTTGTGACCATAGCGGTCGTTGATTTCCTTGAATCCGTCGAGGTCCAGATAGACCACCGCCAGCAGGTTGTTGCGCCGCGCCGTCAGCGCCATCGAATGATTCAGATGCTCGGCGAACAGGAGGCGGTTGGGCAGATTGGTCAGCACATCGTAATGCGCGATGTGCTCAAGTTGCTGCTGGTGCTCCTTGATGTCGGTGATATCGGAGAACAGGCCGACGTAATGCCGGATACTGCCGCCGGAATCGCGGACGGAACTGATGTTCAGCATTTCCGGATAAATCTCGCCACTCTTGCGCCGGTTCCACACCTCGCCGTACCAGTGCCCCTTTTCAAGCAATGCCTGCCACATCTCCGCGTAATAGTCGGCGGTTTGCCGTCCGGAATTGAGGATGCGCGGATTGCGGCCGACAACATCCTCGCGCGCATAGCCGGTAATCCGGGTAAACGCGTCGTTGACGTCGAGAATCGTTGCGTCGGCGTCGGTGATGGTGATTCCCTCGCGCGCATGGGTGAACACGCTGGCCGCCAATTGCAGGCGCATCTCCGACTGCCGTGCCTGAGTAATGTCCACATACGCCAGAACCATGCCGTAACGCGGATGATCCAGCGGCGTGGCGCTCACGCTCAGCCAGAGGCTGCCTGCCGTCGATCGCACTTCGATCACGACATTCCGGACCGGCCGTCCCTCCGCGAAAGCGCGCACGCTGGCGAATTCCTCCTGCGGCATCGGCGTGCCGTCCGGCCGGTAAATATCCACTTCGCCGCCGTCGAGCTTGCGCACCAGGTATTCCGCGCGGCTCAGGCCGAGCATCCGTTCGGAAGCGGCATTGCATTCGATGATCCGCCCCTCGCGGTCGAGCAAGGCAATGCCCACGGGAAGCATGCCGAAAACGGTACGCAAGCGCTCCTCGCTGCCGGCAATCGTGGCTTCGTTGCGCTTGCGCCCGGAGATATCCTGCAACGTTCCCGACATGCGCAACGGTTTGCCTTCAACTTCATCCCATTCAACGACCCGTCCGCGGCTCTGCACCCAGACCCAGTGGCCTTCGCGATGCTGCATGCGCACTTCGCAGACATAAAAACTGCTTTGGCGCCGGAAGCACCGTTCCAGACACGCATCGGAACGCGCCAGATCATCGGGATGCGTCAGTGCCGCACATTTTTCGATGTGCAACGGTTCAAGATCGACCAGGCGATAGCCGATGATCTCCGCCCAGCGTTCGTTGACAATGGTACTTCCTGTCCGGACGTTCCACTCCCAGGTACCGGCATTTGTTCCCCAGATGACATCCGCCAGATGCTGCTTTTCCTGTCGCAGATTCGCTTCGACCCGACGCAGTTGGCGCCGTTGCCAGCTCAGCCAGCCCAGGGCAATGGTCAGCAGCAGGAACATCAGGGACAGCGCAACGATCCAGTCGCGATGCTGTTTCCACAATTCGGGCAGCGTGATTTCCGCCGCCTTGTCGTAAGGAGGAAGGCTCAAGGCACGCGCCAGGTTTTCCACCGGCAGGTAATCGGCGGAAGGAACGAAACCGCCGATGCGCGCCGTCAGCGCAGCCGGATGCTCACTATCCAGCGCCAGCAGGGCGCTGGCAATGCGCCGGGTCTTGCTCGAATCGACATGCGGCAGCGCCACGAAAGGCCATTCCGGGTACAAGCGCGTTGATACCGCATAGGGAAATCCGGCGTACTTCTGGCGATTGATGATGTTCAAGTCCTGCGCCTTCAGCTTGCCCTGGCGAATCAGTGTTTCGATCACGCCGGTTCTGACGAAACCGGCATCGGCCCGCCCTGAGAGCACCGCCTCGATCACGGCCTGATGATCGCCGGTCTCAAGCAGCTTGACGTCGCCCGGCACCCGCACGCCTGCCTGCCTGAGTGCATAGACCGGCGCCTGATAGCCGCCCAGGTATCTGGAGCCAAGAATGGCAATGGTCCGGCCGTTGAGATCGCTCAATCCGGCGATATCCTTGCGCCGGGCCGGACTGACGATAACGCCGCCGAACAGGCTGGTCTCCCGTCCGTTTTCCCGGTTGACCAGTGTGGCCAGCACACCGGTCAAGGCGTTCCGTTCACGCAGCACGAGATAGTGACTGGGGTTGGTCAACAGCAGGTCGAGCTGATTCGCATCCAGCGCCTGCTCGATTTCGCCGACCCCCATGACCTTGAGTTCCACCCGGGTATCGGACACCCGGCTGCTCAGATAATCGGCCAGCGGCTGATAGCGCGCCTCCGTTTCAGCTTTTGGCAAATAGGAAAACACGCCCAGTCTGAGCGTGTCGATCCCCCAGGCGGGGAATGCCACCAGCAACGAAAACAGAACGACGAGCAACTGCATGCCTTGACCCTTTTGTGAAACACCCTCCAAAGGGACGGCATTCAGAACAACGCGGGAATTTCAAGGAATCCCCCGTGGCACGGGAGACTTCATAACAAAAACAGGAATGCCGGATTCTATCCGCGCATCCGCGATTACCGCAAAACAGGCGGCCAGGATTTTCTCATTGAACGACCGGGAAATAAACCTGAAAACGCAATCAGGCAAGGCAGGCCTGGTGAACAACAGCCTGCTCGTGTTGCCCCTATTGATTCTGCGCGATGCCATATGGAATCGTCATCCCGGCTTTCGCCGGGGTGACGAATATTTCAGCGTTCCCTTGGCTTTCAGGCGTTTCCCAGCGCCTTATCCACCACCTCGAACACATCGCGCGACAGTCCGCTGGTATTGCGCAGCGTCTCCAGCACGGCGCGGGCATGCGCCTGGCGGGCGGCGTCGAATTTTTTCCAGCGGTCGAAGCAACGCGCCAGGCGCGCCGCGACCTGCGGATTGACGGGATCGAGTTCGGCAATACGCTCTCCGATGAAACGGTAGCCGCTGCCGTCGGCGGCATGGAAGTGGCGATGGTTGCCGCCAAAGGTGCGCAAGAGGGCGTAGACCTTGTTCGGATTCTTCAGGGTGAAGGCCGCATGCCGCGTCAGCGCTTCCACCCTGGACAGCGTGCCGGCGAGGCGGCTGCCGGCCTGCACGGCCAGCCATTTGTCGACCACCAGCGCTTCGTGCTGCCAGCGTTCGTAAAATGCCGCCAGCGCTTGTTCCCCCTCCGCTCCGGAAACATTGGCCAGGGTCGCCAGCGCGGCGAACTGGTCGGTCATGTTGTCGGCGCTTTCGAACTGGCGACTGGCCCATGTCCGATAATCAGGCTTATCGATCTCGTTCAGATAGCCAAGACACAGGTTGCGCAACCGGCGCCGCGCCGCTTCGGTGGAATCCGGGCGATAGGCGCCGCTCGGCGCCAGCCGGGCATAAAGCGCGGCCAATTCGTTTTCCAGCCCGCGCGCCAGCACCTCGGCCAGCCCGTTGCGCGCCGCATGCAGCGCCTCGGGATCGACCACGTCCATCTGCTCCGCCAGCGTCGCTTCGCCGGGCAAGGTCAGCGCTTCGGCGACAAACGCCGGATCGCTGCCGCTCAACAGCACCTTGCGCGCGGCATCGACGATGCTGGACGGCCATTCGGCCTTTTCGCCACGCATCAGCCGCGCCGTGTTGCCGAGGATGAGCTGCCCGAACAGGCGCTGCCCGGCTTCCCAGCGGTTGAACGGATCGCTGTCATGCGCCAGGAGGTGCGCCAGATCGGCGGCACTGTAGGGATAGTCGAGCACGACCGGCGCCGAAAAATCGCGCAGCAGCGAGGGCACCGGCGCGGATGGAATGTTTTCGAAGACGAAAGTTTGTTCTAATTCAGTGAGCTGCAGGATGCGTGTACCTGTTCCGCCCAGATCGAGATCGCCTCCCTCCGGTCCGACCAGCCCCACCGCCACCGGAATCAGGTACGGCACTTTTTCCGCCTGCCCCGGCGTCGGCGCGCAGGATTGACGCAGCGTCAGGGTATAGCGCTTGGCCACTGCGTCGTATTCGCCGTGAGCATTCACTTTCGGCGTACCGGCCTGGCGGTACCAGGCCATGAACGGGGTGAAATCAAACCCGGACGCAGCACCCATCGCCGCCACGAAATCGTCGCAGGTCACCGCCTGCCCGTCGTGGCGCTGGAAGTAGATGTCCATGCCCTTGCGAAACGCCTCACGGCCGATCAAGGTCTGGATCATGCGCACGACCTCGGCGCCCTTCTCGTAGACGGTGGCCGTGTAGAAGTTGTTGATTTCGACATAGGTCGACGGACGCACCGGATGCGCCATCGGGCCGGCATCCTCGGGGAACTGCATGGCGCGCAGGCCGCGCACTTCGCGAATGCGCGCCGTCTCGCGGCTGTGCGTGTCGGCGCCGAATTCCTGGTCGCGGAAGACGGTCAGCCCTTCCTTGAGCGAGAGCTGGAACCAGTCGCGGCAGGTCACGCGGTTGCCGGTCCAGTTGTGGAAGTATTCGTGCGCGACAACGCAGTCGATGTTCTCGAAGTCAACGTCGGTCGCCACGTCGGCGCGCGCCAGCACATACTTGGTGTTGAAGATGTTGAGGCCCTTGTTTTCCATCGCCCCCATGTTGAAATCGCCGACGGCGACGATCATGTAGTGATCGAGGTCGCACTCCAGCCCGAAACGCTGCTCGTCCCAGCGCATCGCCTTCTTCAGCGCTTCCATGGCGTGCGGGCACTGGTCGAGCTTGCCGGGTTCGACGTAGATCGCCAATTGCACCTCGCGCCCCGAGGCCGTGCGATAGCTGTCGCGCAGCACGTCGAGCTTGCCGGCGACCATGGCGAACAGGTAACTCGGCTTCTTGAACGGATCTTCCCAGGTCGCGAAGTGGCGGCCGCCTTCCTCATCGCCGCTGTTCAACGGATTGCCATTGGCGAGCAGGACCGGAAATTCGGCCTTGTCGGCATGCAAGGTCACCGTGTAACGCGCCATCACGTCCGGCCGGTCGATGAACCAGGTAATGCGCCGGAAGCCTTCCGGCTCGCATTGGGTGAAATAACCGTCGCGGGAACGGTAGAAGCCGGAAAGCTGGGTGTTGCTGTCCGGCCGGATGCGCACCCGCGTTTGCAGCGTGAAGCGCTCGGGCAGGTTCTCGATGACCAGCCGGTTTTCACTCAGGCGATAGGCGGCGGACGGCAGTTCACGCCCGTCGATGCAGACCGCCAGCGTTTCCAGCTCCTCGCCGTCCAGCGTCAGGGGATGAGTTCCGGCAATCGCCGGGTTGCGCATGCATTTCAGCGTGCCCTGAACGAACGTTTCCCCGGCGCGGACATCCACGTCGAGGTGAACGCTTTCGACCAGATAAGCGGGCGGAACATAATCTTCAAGGCGGACGGGGTTGGGTGTATCGTTTGACATGTCAATGGTTTCGGGAAAATTTTCGGGACGACAAAGACAAGATGATAACGGAAGGCAATGGTTCCCGAACTTTTGCCCGCCACCGCTGACAAATTGGCTCACCTTGCCCGCAGGCAGGGCCATTTTTCAGAACCATCAATCAAAACCACGCAAAGGACCCGACATGGCAAGTACCGTTACCCTCGGAGGAAGCCCCGTACAAATCACCGGCAACTTCCCGCAGAAAGGCCAGATTGCCCCATCCTTCTCCCTCGTCGGAAACGACCTGGCCGACGTTCCGCTGTTGAAATTCGACGGGCAGCGCAAGGTGCTGAACATCTTCCCAAGCATCGACACGCCGACCTGCGCCACGTCGGTGCGCACGTTCAACAAGCGCGCCAGCGAACTGGCCAACACCGTCGTGCTGTGCATCTCGGTCGACCTGCCCTTCGCCCAGAAACGCTTCTGCGGCGCGGAGGGGCTGAACAACGTCATCACCCTGTCGACCATGCGCGGCAAGGAATTCCTGCACGACTACGGCGTCGAAATCGCCAGCGGACCGTTGACCGGCGTCGCCGCACGCGCCGTCGTTGTCCTCGACGAGAACAACAAGGTCCTGCACAGCGAACTGGTTCCGGAAATCAAGAACGAACCGGATTACGAAGCCGCGATCAAGGCACTGGCCTGAATCAACGCGACGGGCGGGAATGCCGGAAGCGTTCTCCGTCCGTTCCGCTGCAGGGCATGGAACGGATAGAATCGGTTCCATGCCCCATGAACCCCGCCCCCAGCCCCTCCTCTGCCATCCGTCCACCCCGGCGCCGCAGATCGCCCGCATCGAAGCCGCCGTCACCTTCTCCGACGATCGGCTGATCACCTTCAGTTACCGCCTGTGGGGCGACATGGCGCGGCTGCGCATCCCGCCGGAACGCACGCCGGAACGCACCGACCTGCTCTGGGAACACACCTGCTTCGAGGCGTTTGTCGGCCTGCCTGGCGAAACGGCCTACCGGGAATTCAACTTTTCCCCATCCGGCCAATGGGCGGCTTACGTTTTTTCAGACTATCGCCAGCGCGCGCCGGATTCTCTTGAACTTGCGCCGCCGCAAATCCTTACCCGGAACTACGCCGGCCGGCTGGAACTGGACGCCGTGCTCGACTTGCGCGCCCTGCCGGAAAACCCCGGCAATACTCCCTGGCAGATCGCGCTGACCGCGGTGGTCGAAGCCGCCGACACCGTCGACGGCAGCCACAGCTACTGGGCGCTGCATCACGCATCATCCCGACCGGACTTTCACCAGCGCGCCGGATTCACGTTCCTGCTGGAGAAATGAGTGCGACGGTATTAGGCGTTAATCATCGCTAGGAGTCAGCGAATCAGGCGGTACTGAGCAGCGCTTTTCGACTCTGAGCCGACCTTCAGACTATTGAGAAGCAGTCTTTCGAACGTCCATGGTCAGCCATCCTGCGCGGCTTTAGGCGCTAGGCCCTCTGCTCCACAGGGTTAGTACTCAATCTGCAAGACATTACACAGATCCTTGTTGTATGCAGCGTACCCAAGGTCATTAGTGCTGTCCGTCCATCCAAGTGCTGCGAGAACAGCGTATGAACGCGGGCGCTCGCCGTCACAGAGGTTAAAGGACATTCCATTCCCTGGAACTGGCCACATGTTGTGCAAATGGTTGAATACAACTTCGTTCAATACGCTCAGTCGCTTTTTACCGAAGTGGTTGTACTGGTTTCGCCCTGCGTAGACCACGACACCAAGCGGTAGGTCTCCGATATCCCGGCCGACACAGAACCCTTCCGGCAAGGAAAACGGTGATTTCGCCTTCCAACGTGTTGCGGGATTCTCCCTTATCAGTCGATTGATCTCAGTTTCAAAATGGATAGCATTCTTTGACTTCTCACCACGTACCGCGAAACGCTCGATTGCAACGTACGCGAGTTGAAGGATCGAGCCAGCAATGATTTCCCGTGCAATATCGGTGCTAGAGAACTCGCCTTTGTGTCGCTCAAGGTCTTCTCGGGTCTTCGATTTGGTCAGATCAACGAACGCTCGCATTTTCTGCCAGCCGTATTCATTGAGTAAGCGAAACATTCCCTCAGCCGCGGGAGCTGTGCCAACCAAGTAGGAGCGAGCGTTATCCATTGCGCACTACGTTCAAAATCACTGGTCTGCGCGACTTTTCGCGCAGGTCCATTCGACTGGATTGTTAGCCTGGTAACTCATACCGACCCGCTTTGCATATGCTTGACTAAGGTAGCAGTAGCTGCGCGGATGATTTCGGGTTCCTTAAGACTCCACTCGCGAATGATTGCCAAGGCGTCGTTGCACTCTTCGAAAATATGCACATTCGCTTCAACAGAATTCAAGGAAAAGCCTGTACGACCGCGCAATGAGCCTTTCATTCGTAGCCACCGCGAACTATCTTCTCCGCACTCCACCGCGTAAAAGGAATGCACGACCCGATTGCGGTATTCCTCGGCTGCATAGAGTGCTTTTCTTACGTCCGTGACATCAACCTTCGGTAGCTTCGGGTGCCGCTCAGTTCGCCGTGGAAAGATTTCGACAAGCAGGTCCACCTTCTGTTTGAAACTCATTGCGGCAGAGACAAGATATTGATCTTCTCGTTCACGCATGCGGAGTAGCAAGGCCAACTCTTCCGCAAGCCATTGTTCGACCTGTTGGAACCGAACTACGGCATGACCGATTGCTCGGAAGAGTGCTTCAGTCTGCTCAGCGAGATTCATAACGGGCATGAAGACTAACCGTAATTACATGGACAACGGGGTCCGCATAACAATTGATAACGATGGCGCCGAGAGATTAGACCGAAAGCTATGATTTTTAATCAGTTGATTTTTCGGCTGTCAGTATAACAATATCAATATGCTGGACATAAGCGAGTGTCTATGACTACTTTGGGGAGCATGCACGTAGGTCGGCTTCTGGCCGATTCTTGCCTGATAACAACCACAGTTCAAGGCAACGGTTTTTTTGATTGAGGCGACAATTTCGAGCGATCAAACCCCCGTCATTCCCCGGAAAATCACGTCTCTTCACTTCAAAACTCCCGTTCCACCAGTCTTTCGCCCTGCGGTTCGCCACGCTCGACGCGCACGTACAGGATTCCGATGGTCCGTCCGTCCTGGGTTCCCACGGTGAATCGCCAGTCACCGGGGCTCGGGTTGAGCACCCACGAATAACCGCGAAAGCCGCGTTCGCGGCCTCCGGTGCTCTGAAAACGATTCTGGTAAATCATCTGCCACGAACCGTTTTCGCGGAATTCCCAACGATGTTCGAGATATGCCGTCACCCCGGCAGGAGCAAATACGGCCGATACGCCGTACAGGCGCTCGCCTTCCCGAACCTTCACGCGTGTCGCCTGGTCGCGCCAGAACTGCCACCAGGGCGCGGCATCGACGCGCAGCAGGAAACGTCCGGATGTCTGCACGAAATCGTGTCCGACCGCCATGTCGCGCTTGACCAGGGGCACAGGGGCGATCATTCCGAGGTTCCAGGCCAGTAAAAGCGCTGCGGCAATGCCCCACGCCGGCAGGATGCGACCGGGGCGGCCCGGGGCGAGCCAATGCAGGCAATGAACCAATGCAACCCCGGCAATCGTTGAAACGTAAAACCAGCGCGGATTGATACTCCCGGCAAGGTGCGGCAGCACAAAATTGGCAAGCAGGATGGTATTGAGCGAGAACAGCGCCCAGGTCAGGGTAAAGCGCCGTCCGTACCGCTCCCCGGCAAACTCATTGGCCACCAGCAGTACGCCGAGCACGGCGGCCGTCAGCCAGGCACCAAGATGCCCGGAGCTTTTGAAGTAAAGAATGAAGAGCGCGGAGAAGACGCTGCCGAAAACGAACTGGATGAGCAGGTAGGGGGCCTGCCAGATGAGGCAGGAAGTTCGCCCGCGCAGGTTCTGCGCGGGAGGCGGTGGTGTTTTCTCCCTGCGCGCCCTCCATGCCAGCCAGAGGATGAAAATAGCCGCGCCCAGGAGATAGGCGCCGAGCTGCCAGAAATCCGAGATTCTGACGCGCCGCCCGAGCGTCAGCGCGTCAAAGATAAACCCGCCCAGAAAGGCGGCTACCGGATAGAAGCGCCACAGGTAATGGATCATCGGGCTACATCAGCAAGCACTCAGCGCCTTGTTCAGGAATTCCTTGCGCAAGCGCTCGCGGATCGGCGCCGCTTCGTCGCTGCGCAGGTAGGCCAGGGTCGTGGGCGGCACATACTCGGCCAGGCCCGAAAAATCGTCCCGACCGATCAATTCGCGTACCCGGGAGGCGCTGATCACGCCGTGCTGAGCCTGCCTGCGTTCGATCACGTGCAGTTCAATGCCAAACTCCGGCAGGATTTTTTTCATGGCCTGGTTGTAGCTGCCCGTCAGTGCGCAGTTCGGCTCGGTACCGACGAAACGCTGGGTAATGCCGAAAAACGGGGCAATCTTCGAGGCGAACAGGGTGACGTCAAGCTCCATCTGGATGTGCGCTACCGGGTCATCCTTCTTCAGAAAATAGGTCGGGAACGTTGCGCCGCTGACAATGTAGCGCGAGGTATCCAGCACGATGACATTGGGCAGGTCGCGCACGCCCTCCTTCACCAGCCGGTAACGCACGTCAAAGGGGAAGACCGAGCGGTCTTCCTTAACGACGAACAGGTACAGGTTCTCCACCTGAGCGGCCGCGCTGACAATCAGGTAGCGATGCCCGTAGGTAAAGGGGTTGCAGTTCACGACGACCGCGCCGTTCAGCCCGGGCCGGACCAACGGCTGGTTCTGGTCCAGCCATTCCGAGATGCCCTTGCCGTATTCGAGCAGGGCCACTTTTTCCTGAGAGGCCAGCAAGGTGAAGTTGAGCGACTGGAACGTGACGACGTATTCGGGCTTGGTATATACGAACAGCGTCTCATGTCCGGCATTGAGTCCACTGGTAACCAGTCCGGTAAGCAGTTCGCCGAACACCGCGCCGCCTTGATGTTCGGGCAGGACAGCCAGCATTTTCAGGATATTCCCGGCCCGCGATCCGGTGGCCACGAGTTGATTGTCCTCGTAGACGCCGAACATGACATCGACGCCTTCCTCGAACGTCAGGCCGCTGGCCTCGATCAAATCCCGAGCCGGTTTCCTTTCGAAATTCTGGGTCAGTTCCACTATCACGATGTTGCAACCTCAGCACAAATAATCAAATCGGAGCCCCAGGAAAGGCTGCTTTCTTGCGGGTTCGCCATTCCAGCCTTCGCCTGAACGAGGAATATTCAGAATTTCCTTGTGGCAATCTGGTCAACATTCTAACAGTCAGGAAGGCGCTTCCGAATGCGTACGGGAACATCCGGGGCTTACGCGAATTGAACTTTTGCCGGAAGGGTTTGACAAATAAAGGCCTGATTTTTCCGCATTGCGAAATCATTTCCCGCTATGTGGTAAATAGCCAAAAAAGATCCTAAGATACAAATGCGGCACCGGCGATTTACTCTTACAGCACTCATCTACAATGAACAAACCGCAAGCCAAACATAGCTGACCAGGAGGCACGTCATGGCATCAGTCCCAGAGCAAAACCACTCCCTCGCAAACGACGATACGGATCCACAGGAAACTCTCGAATGGCTTGGCGCTCTGGCCGGCGTCATTGAAAACGAAGGCGCCGAACGCGCTCACTTCCTGATCGAACAGCTGATCGCCGAAGCGCGCGCGGAAGGCATCGACATTCCGTACAGCGCGACGACCGAATACGTCAATACGATCCCGGTTGAACACCAGCCCGCTTACCCCGGCGACGCCACGCTCGAAATCCGCATCCGTAATTTCACCCGCTGGAATGCCATGGCCATGATCGTACGCGCCAACAAGCACACCAACGTCGGCGGGCACATCGCTTCTTTCGCCTCATCGGCGGCGCTCTATGAAGTCGGCTTCAACTGGTTCTGGCGCGCGCCTAACGAAAAACACGGAGGCGACCTGATCTTCTTCCAGGGCCACTCCATCCCGGGCATCTATTCCCGCGCTTTCCTGCTCGGCCAGTTGAGCGAGAACGAATTGAACAACTTCCGCCAGGAAGTCAGCGGGCAGGGCCTGTCGTCGTATCCGCACCCCTGGCTGATGCCGGACTTCTGGCAGTTCCCCACCGTCTCGATGGGCCTCGGCCCGATCCAGGCCATCTACCAGGCGCGCTTCATGCGCTACCTGGAAAGCCGCGGCATGCTCGAACCCTCCGACCGCAAGGTCTGGGCCTTCCTCGGCGACGGCGAAACCGACGAGGTCGAATCGCTCGGCGCCATCGGCATGGCCGCGCGCGAGAATCTCGACAACCTGATCTTCGTCATCAACTGCAACCTGCAACGCCTTGACGGACCGGTACGCGGCAACGGCAAGATCATGCAGGATCTGGAAGGCCAGTTCCGCGGCGCCGGCTGGAACGTCATCAAGCTGGTCTGGGGCCGTCATTGGGATGTGCTCCTCGAACGTGACAAGAAGGGCATCCTCAAGAAGCGCATGATGGAAGTCGTCGACGGCGAATACCAGACCTACAAGGCCAAGAACGGCGCCTACGTGCGCGAGCATTTCTTCAACACGCCGGAACTCCTGGAGCTCGTCGCCGACTGGACCGACGCCGACATCTGGCTGCTCAACCGCGGCGGCCACGATATTTTCAAGATTTTCAGCGCCTTCAAGGCCGCCGTCGAACACAAGGGCCAGCCGACGCTGATCCTGGCCAAGACCATCAAGGGCTACGGCATGGGCGAATCCGGCCAGGCCATGAACATCTCGCACCAGCAGAAAAAACTCGACAAGGCGGCCATCATGGGCTTCCGCGACCGCTTCAACCTGCCGATCAGTGACGACCAGCTCGAAGATCTGCCCTACCTCAAGTTCGAGGAAGGTTCGCCCGAACTCACCTACATGCGCGAGCGCCGGGCCGCACTCGGCGGGCCGCTGCCACAGCGCCGGCGCAAGGCGGAAGCACTGACGACCCCGTCCCTGACGGCATTCGAGCCGCTGCTGCGCGCGACCGGCGAAGGCCGCGAGATCTCGACCACGATGTCCATCGTGCGCGCGCTGAACATCATGCTCAAGGACAAGAACATCGGGCGCCACGTCGTTCCGATCGTTCCCGACGAATCGCGCACGTTCGGCATGGAGGGCCTGTTCCGCCAGATCGGCATCTGGAACCAGCAGGGCCAGAAGTACGTTCCGGAAGACCATGACCAGTTGATGTTCTACAAGGAATCGAAGACCGGCCAGGTGCTGCAGGAGGGCATCAACGAGGCCGGCGCAATGAGCGACTGGATCGCTGCCGCCACCGCCTATTCGGTGCACGGCGTGCAGATGATTCCGTTCTACATCTGCTATTCGATGTTCGGTTTCCAGCGCACCATGGACCTGTGCTGGGCCGCGGCCGACCAGCGCGCCCGCGGCTTCCTGATCGGCGGCACCGCCGGCCGCACCACGCTGAACGGCGAAGGGCTGCAGCACGAAGACGGCCATTCGCTGATCCTTTCCGGCCTGATTCCCAACTGCATCAGCTACGACCCGACCTTTGCCTACGAAATCGGCGTCATCATGCATGAAGGCATGCGACGCATGTTCCAGGAGCAGGAAGACGTCTACTACTACATCACGGTGATGAACGAAAACTACGAGCACCCGGAAATGCCGCAGGGTGCCGAGCAGGACATCATCAAGGGCATGTACCTGTTCCGCAAGGGCGCGAAGGCCAAGGGCAAGCAGGCCGCACCGCGCGTCCAGCTGCTCGGTTCCGGCACGATCTTCCGCGAAGTCATCGCCGCCGCCGATCTGCTCAAGAACGACTGGGGCGTCGATGCCGACCTGTGGGGCTGCCCGAGTTTCAACGAACTGGCGCGTGAAGGCCATGATCTGGCCCGCTGGAACATGCTCAATCCGTCGGAAAAACCCAAGCTCAGCCATGTCGAGCACTGCCTGAACGGCACATCCGGCCCGGTCATCGCCGCCAGCGACTACGTCCGGCTCTACGCCGAACAGATCCGGCCGTTCATCAACCGCCGCTACGTCACGCTGGGCACCGATGGCTTCGGCCGCTCCGACACCCGCGAGGCGCTCCGCCACTTCTTCGAGGTGGATCGCCGCTGGGTCACCGTGGCCGCGCTGAAGGCCCTGGCCGACGACGGAACCATCGACCGCAGCAAGGTCGCCGAAGCCATCCTGAAATACGGCATCGACATCAACAAGCCCAACCCGATGACGGTCTAAAGGAGCGATTTCATGAGCCAAGCAATCGAAGTCAAGGTTCCGGACATCGGCGATTTCAGCCATATCCCGGTCATCGAAATCTGCGTCAAGGTGGGCGACACGGTTAACGCCGAAGATCCGCTGATCACGCTCGAATCGGAAAAGGCCACCATGGACGTTCCTTCGCCGACGTCGGGCATTGTCCGCGAAGTGCGCGTCGGACTCGGCGACCATGTTTCGATGGGCAACGTCATCGCCCTGATCGAGCCGTCCGATGCAGCGGCCGAAGTGAAGAACGCCCCCCCACCGCCTCCCGAGGCCCGGGCGGAAACGAAACCGGCGGCTCCTGCCACCCCGCCCGCACCTCCGGCCGCACGCGCACCTATCCCTGCGCCGCGCACCTCGCAACCGGCGGAACGCGCGTTCAACGGAAAAACCCACGCCAGTCCCTCCGTCCGCTTCTTCGCCCGGGAACTGGGTGTCGATCTCAGCAAGGTGCCCGCCACAGGCCCGAAAGGCCGCATTCTCAAGGAGGATGTAACCGCGTTCGTCAAGGGCGTGATGCAGGCCGGAGCGGTTCCGGGAACTGCAACCGCCAGCCTGGGCGGCGGCCTCGATCTGCTGCCCTGGCCGAAGGTCGATTTCGAGAAATTTGGTCCGGTCGAAGTAAAGCCGCTTTCGCGCATCAAGAAGATTTCCGGGCAGAACCTGGCACGCAACTGGGTGATGATCCCGGCGGTTACCTATCACGAGGAAGCCGACATCACCGACCTGGAAGCCTTCCGCGTTGCGCTCAACAAGGAAAATGAGAAATCCGGCAGCAAGGTCACGATGCTCGCCTTCATCATCAAGGCCTGCGAACTGGGACTCAAAAAATTCCCCGAGTTCAACAGCTCGCTCGATGGCGAGAATCTGGTCCTGAAAAAGTATTTCCACATTGCCTTTGCCGCCGACACGCCGAACGGCCTGGTCGTGCCGGTGATCAAGAACGTCGACCAGAAATCGGTCAGCCAGATTGCGCAGGAATGTGGCGACCTGGCGAAGAAAGCGCGTGACGGCAAGCTGGGCCCGGCCGAAATGAGTGGCGCCTGTTTCACCATCTCCAGCCTCGGCGGCATCGGCGGCACGCTGTTCTCGCCGATCGTCAACGCGCCGGAAGTGGCCATTCTCGGCGTCAGCAAATCGTTCATGAAACCGCTCTGGAACGGCCAGGAATTCGTCCCGCGCCTGACCCTGCCGCTGTCGCTGTCGGCCGACCACCGCGTCATCGACGGCGCCCTGGCCACGCGCTTCAACGCCTATATCGCCCAATTGCTGGCCGACATGCGCCGTGCGCTGGTCTGACCGGGAGAAACAAAAATGAGCCAGATCATTGAAATCAAGGTTCCCGACATCGGCGATTTCAAGAACGTGCCGATCATCGACATCGCCGTCAAGGCGGGCGATGCGGTCAACGCCGAGGACGCGCTGCTGACGCTCGAATCGGACAAGGCGACGATCGACGTGCCGAGTCCCGTTTCCGGCGTGATCAAGGAAATGCTGGTCAAGACCGGCGACAAGGTCTCGGAAGGCAGCGTCATCGCGCGCATCGAAACGACAGCAGCAGGCGCAACGGCAACAGAAGCGGGCGCCACGGCGCAAGCCGAACCACCCGCAACCGTTGCCCCGGCGGCACCCATCCCAGCGCGCGTTGCGGAAACAGCACCGGCGGCCGCACCGACACCGCAACCCGGACAATTCTCCGGCCAGGCCGACATCGAATGCGAGATGCTCGTGCTCGGCGCCGGTCCGGGCGGCTATTCGGCCGCGTTCCGCGCCGCCGACCTGGGCATGAAGACCGTTCTCGTCGAACGCTACGCCACGCTCGGCGGGGTCTGTCTGAACGTCGGCTGCATTCCGTCGAAAGCCCTGCTCCATGTCGCCAGCGTCATGGAAGAAGCCGAACACGTGGCCGAGTGCGGCATCGCCTTTGCCGCGCCGCAGATCGATCTCGACAAACTGCGCGCGCACAAGAGCAAGGTCGTCGGCAAGCTCACCACCGGCCTGACCGGGATGGCCAAGGCACGCAAGGTCGACGTCGTGCGCGGCTACGGCAGTTTCCTCGACGCCAACCATGTCGAGGTCGAACTGACCGAAGGCAGCGCCCAGGACAAGACCGGCCGCAAGCAGATCATCCGCTTCGCGAAATGCATCATCGCGGCCGGCAGCTCGGCCGTACGCCTGCCGTTCATTCCCGACGATCCGCGCATCGTCGATTCGACCGGCGCGCTCGAATTGCGCTTCGTCCCGAAGAAGATGCTGGTCATCGGCGGCGGCATCATCGGGCTTGAAATGGCCACGGTGTATTCCGTTCTCGGCAGCCAGGTGGACGTCGTGGAAATGCTCGACCGGCTGATGCAAGGCCCCGACGCGGATGCCGTCAAGGTCTGGGAAAAGCAGAATGCGCACCGCTTCGACAAAGTCATGCTCAAGACAAAAACCGTCTCGGTCGACGCCCGGGAGGACGGGCTGTACGTCCGTTTCGAAGGCGAAAACGCGCCGTCCGGGGAAGTTCGCTATGACATGATCCTGCAGTCGGCCGGACGCGCGCCGAACGGCCGCAAGATCGGCGCCGACAAGGCGGGAATCAGCGTCGATGAGCGTGGATTCATTCCGGTCGACGCCCAGATGCGCACCAACGTGCCAAATATCTTCGCCATCGGCGACGTCGTCGGCAATCCGATGCTGGCGCACAAGGCGGTGCATGAAGCGCATGTCGCTGCGGAAGTGGCTGCCGGGCACAAAGTCGCTTTCGACGCGACGGTCATACCCAGCGTGGCCTACACCCATCCGGAAGTGGCCTGGGTCGGCGTCACCGAGGCGCAGGCGAAAAAGGAAGGCCGCGCCATCGAGACCGCGAAATTCCCGTGGGCCGCCTCCGGCCGCGCCATCGCCAACGGCGCGGAATATGGCTTCACCAAGCTGATCTTCGACGCCGAAACTCACCGCGTCATCGGCGGCGCGCTCGTCGGGCCGTCGGCGGGCGACATGATCGGCGAGATCTGCCTGGCCATTGAAATGGGCTGCGATGCCGTGGATATCGGCAAGACCATCCATCCGCATCCGACCCTGGGCGAGACCATCGGCATGACCGCGGAAGTGGCCCACGGCACATGCACCGACCTGCCGCCGGCCAGAAAGAAATAGGCTTCATCGAGCAGCAGTCCGACACGGCGATTCATGTAATCGCCGTTTTCTCGCTTGAAGCCCAATAATGAAACCACCTTTCAAAAGGATTGTTTAAACACGACCATTCGTCCATAATGTTCAGTCTCGCCAAAAGCCAACGTCATGACAACTCCTCACTCGAACGTCATTGATGACCGCGTTCACGTCCTGCGAACGCGGTGGAGTAATTATGTCAACGAAGGCTCGTTCGACCACTTCATCGAATTCACCGTAACGGTCAACAGCCTGGCCGAGCATTTCAACCGGATGCGCCTGCCGGGACTCGTCCGGATGTGCGAAGGACTGGAAAACCTGACGCTGACACGCCTCGGCTCTCAAGCATCGCACCCGCTTCCTGCACATGACATTGCCTTGTTGCAGCGACAAATCGACACCCTTCTGGCGTCCGTGCAGAGCTCACGCCTCGTCAAGCCGGAACGACGCAGCGAAGGTCTGACGGAAGAATCCCGCGGCGTCGAATGGAACAAACCGCGCCTCATCTGGCTGGTCGTTGCGCCCGACATGAGGCAGATGGCCGACGCGCTGAAGCAGCAAATCAATTTTTTCGGTTTTCTCACCGAGGAAATTTCATGGAACAGCCCGTTACCGGCCGGCGAATCGCCGCTCGCCGTACTGTTTGCTCCGGGAAAGAACACCGACGGTATCGAACATCAAAAAATTGCTGAAATCCGCGCCAACTGCGCCGCCAGCCAACTGATCTATCTCGGCGCACGCCCATCCATCGAACATATTGTCACCCTCATGCGTTCCGGAATCGACATCACGATTCCGATCGAGGACGGGACAACGCTGGTCCTAAATTGCGTGCTCGACCTCGAACAGAAATTCGAACCTGAGAAGTTCCGCGTTCTGGTCGTCGAAGATTCGCTGGTTGCGGTCACGCTGATCCAGCGCACGCTTTCCGAGCACAGCATCGACAGCCGGGCGATCCGCGACCCGCGCAAGCTGCTCAGTGAATTGCAGGCCTACCGTCCCGACCTGATCCTGATGGACATGTACATGCCGCGTTTCAACGGCGTCGAAGCCACCCGCGTGCTGCGCCAGATGTCGGCCTACAAATCCGTGCCGATTGTGTATCTTTCCGGCGAATCGGATGTCGGAATGCAGGTCGAGGCCTTGCGCCTGGGAGGCGACCAGTTCCTGATCAAGCCCTTCAATCCGGTCTTGCTGGCTGCGATAGTCAAGACCAAGATTGAACGCTTCCGTGAAGCCCAAAGGTCAAGCCAGCATGACGGACTGACCGGACTGCTCAATCACACGGCCGCCAAATCCGCACTCAAGGCCATGGTGGAAAAAATGCCCGCGGATAGCTCCTTGTCCGTGGTCATGATCGATATCGACCATTTCAAGGCAATCAACGACACCTATGGACACCCGGTCGGAGACCAGGTGATTCGGGGCCTCGCCTGGTTGCTGAAAGGGCGCCTGCGCTCTTCCGACCTGATCGGTCGTTACGGCGGCGAGGAATTCCTGATTGCCTTGCCCGGCATTTCTCCCATGCAGGCATACACGGTGATCGAACGCATTCGCGAAGATTTTGCCGCATTGCCGCATGCCCACGCTCAAGGCGCACTGTTCTCCTCGTTCAGTGCGGGCCTTGCTTCCTGGCCCGAATTCGGTTCTGCGCAAACGCTCACCGAGGCGGCAGATTTTGCCCTGCTCGAAGCCAAGCAGCTGGGACGCAATCAGGTCCGCAAGGCCAGTTCAAGCAACGAAAACTTTCAGCCCCTGCATCAGGCCTTTCTGTTTCCGCAAAACACCTGACCCTTTCCTGGCTGCAAACCTGCATGCCTGGACACATCACTCGAGCAGGACGCAGGCCCAGACAAACGCCACGTTGAGCAAGGCCAGCAGGACAGCGGCACTGCCGATATCCTTGGCGCGCTTGGACAGGTGATGCCGATCCAGGGAAACGCGATCCACGGCTGCCTCGATGGCCGAATTGATCAGCTCCACGATCAGAACGATAAAAACGCTGGCGATCATCAACGCGCGCCCGCCCCATGAAACCGGCAGGAAAAAGGACAACGGAACAAGCACCAGCGCCAGAAACACCTCCTGGCGGAAGGCATCCTCACTGGTGAAAGCGGCACGCAATCCGGCCAATGAATAATGCAGCGCATTCCATACGCGGGTCAGACCGGTTTTCCCTTTGAAAGGGCTTTCTTCGAACACAAAAATCTCCTTGCGCCATCCATTGCAGGCGGCAAGTATACCCGGCCATTCTGGACAATCATGTTTTTCTCGTGCCATTCGCATCGACTCAATTGACAGTCAATCCGCCGGCAATCCGGGCGTCACGCCGGGCATGAAGGGCAAGAAGGTTCCGGTATAGAGCGGCCATCCGCCCGGCCAGCGCATCGCTCGACCATTCCCGGGCATAGGCCCGTGCCTCGACGGAAAGGCGGCTCCTGAGCGCGCGGTCCTCGAACACCCTGGTGAGTTCCAGGGCAAAGGCGTACGGATTATCTTCCGGAACCAGCGCGCCGCGTCGCGACCCCAGGATGTCCTGCGTTCCCATCTCGGCCAGCGCAACCACCGGCAGCCCGGCAGACATGGCTTCGAGCAGCACCAGTCCCTGCGTCTCGGTTCGCGAGGCAAAGACAAAGACATCTGCTGCCGCATAGCAGGCCGGCAATT
Source organism: uncultured Propionivibrio sp. (assembly GCA_964563685.1). Lineage (GTDB taxonomy): Bacteria > Pseudomonadota > Gammaproteobacteria > Burkholderiales > Rhodocyclaceae > Propionivibrio. Next base: position 87,795 of record CAZLXL010000007.1, on the reverse strand, counting down.
CGCTGGCGCGGTCGAGATAGCCGATGAATCTGACTATCCCCTCCAGTCGGCGATCCGCCACGGAGCGTCGTAGCCCCGGCAGGGCCGGTCCATCGCCGGCAATGAGCAGTAGCATGTCCGGCACCGATTCCCGCATCTGCTCGGCCACATCCAGGAGGAAATCAATGTTCTTTTCGTGCGCCACGCGGCCAACATACAAGGCCAGCGGTCGATTTTCCTCAATCCCGTATTTCCCGCGGAACCAGTGACGCCAGCCTTCGCTTGATGGCGGCAGCGCAACCCCGGTAGGCAGCACATGCCGAGGAATGCCCACTCCGTATTCGGCCAGGCGTTTGCTGATGGCCGAGGAAGGCACGATCACGGCATCCAGCGCATTGCATTGACGACGGGAAAACATCCGGGCCAGCCCCTTGAGCCAGGCCGCCGGCACCAGCGGCACGTAATGGGCAAGATATTCCTCGAACAGCGTATGGTAGGTCGCCACGACCGGAACACCGCAGCGGCGTGCGGCGATGACTCCGGCATAATGCGCGACGAAAGGAGTTTGCACGTGCACCAGATCGCACCCCAGATCGACAGCTTCGCGCACGGCCTCATGCATGGCGCCCCAACGCACCAGCCGATCCTCCGGGTCGCCGGGAATGGAGCGCGCCGGCACACGGGTAATCCATGATTCTCCACGATCTCCGTCGTAATCCGGAGCTACCAGTGAAATTTCTATGCCATGGGCGGACAAGGATTCCCGATAGGTCTGGATGGCCGTGGATACCCCATTGATTCGGGGAAAGAACACATCGGAAACCATCACTACGCGCATACCAGCACCTCGCGCTCCTTCGCTTCTTCCCTGCTTGTCACGGCCGGCGGCTGCATGCCGCCCCAGGTAATCAGCTCCAGGCTTCCATCCAGATGCTCGACGATGGCTGTGCAACTATCGACCCAGTCGCCGCAATTGACATACACCATGCCGTCTTCCGTCTCGCGGATCACGGCGCAATGAATATGTCCGCAAATGATGCCGTCCAGCCCCCGCTGCCGGGCCGCACGCAGGGCTGACTCCTCGAAATCGAAAACGAATTGCAGCGCTTTCTTGACCCGCCGCTTGGCGTATCCGGCCAGCGACCAGTAGCAGCGCATTCCGAAACGACGGCGGACGAAGGAAAGCAGCGTATTCAGACTGACCAGCAGGTCGTACGTCACGTCGCCGAGAAGGGCGACCCAGCGATGATGCCGGGTAATCTGGTCGAACTCGTCGCCATGCAGGAGAAGGATGCGCCGTCCATCGCCCAGTGTATGCACATGTTCGCCGCAGATTTCGATGTCGCCGAACGGGATGTCCAGGTAATCGCGCAAGGCTTCATCATGATTCCCGGGAATGAACACCACCCGCTCGCCGTGACGAGCGCGCCGCAGGATCTTCTGCACCACGGTATTCTGCGCGGGCGTCCAGGCGATATTCCGGCGCATGGCCCAGAAATCGACGATATCGCCGACAAGAAAGACGTTTTCCGAACTGTAGCTGCGCATGAAATCGAGGAGCCGATCCGCCTGACAGGCACGCGTTCCCAGGTGGATGTCGGAAAGAAAGATTGAGCGGACCTTGACCATGCCGCCCATCGTGCAAGCCACGCGTTACAGACTGGTGACGGCCCGATTACATTTTTTGTTTTTGTGGCTGGCACGGACGATTGGATAGAATAATGAATTATCCGTCCCAGCCAGAAAAGACCATGACACAAGATGAAATGAAACAGGCCGTTGCCCGTGCCGCACTCGAATACGTTGTAGAAGGCCGCCTTGTCGGCGTGGGAACCGGCTCGACCGCCCGCATGTTTATCGATGCGCTGGCCGGCATGAAGGAACGCATCGCCGGCGCCGTCGCCAGTTCCGAAGACACGAAGCAGCGCCTGGAAAAGCACGGCATCCGTGTTTTCGACCTGAACGAGGTCAGCGACCTTCCGGTATATATCGACGGGGCGGACGAGATCACTCCGGAAATGCACATGATCAAGGGCGGCGGCGGCGCGCTCACCCGCGAAAAAATCGTCGCAGCGGTGGCCGAAAAATTCATCTGCATCGTCGATGGAACCAAGGTCGTCGAATATCTGGGCCGCTTTCCGCTGCCGGTCGAGGTCATCCCGATGGCCGCTGCGCACGTGGCGCGCGAACTGATCAAGCTGGGGGGAACGCCGGTCCGGCGCGAAGGATTCGTCACCGACAACGGCAACATCATCCTCGATGTCAAAGGGCTGCAGATCCTCGACCCGGTCGATCTCGAGACGCGCATCAACCAGATCACCGGGGTGGTAAGCAACGGCCTGTTTGCCCGCCGCCCGGCCGATGTCTGCCTGATCGGCACACCTGAAGGGGTCAGAACCCTGACTGCCGGGTGAAACAAAACTGTAACTTTGACCCGCTACCATTTCAGGATGAAACCCGTATGCAACCCAGAACCGGAGCCAGAAGCATGAACGACCACCATACGTCCAAGAATTTCGATCTTGAACTGGAAAGCCTGCGCACCCGCGTCCTGCAGATGGGCGGCCTGGCCGAGCAGCAGGTTCAGAAGGCGGTCGAAGGTCTCTACAACGGCGACAAGCAGCTTCTGGAAACGGTCATCCGCGATGATGAACGCATCAACCAGATGGAAATCGACATCGATGCCCTGTGCAACCAGATCATCGCCAAGCGGCAGCCTACAGCCATCGATCTGCGCATGATCGTTTCCGTGCTCAAGGCGATTTCAGACATTGAACGCGTCGGCGACAAGGCCCGCAAGATCGCCCGTCTCGGCATCGGCATCAACAGCCAGGCAGAGACCTCGCTGAATGTCGAGCTCAACCACATGACCGAGACCGCGCTGAAAATGCTGCGCTTGTCGCTTGACGGCTTCGCCCGCCTGGATGTGCTCCCGGTCACCGAGGCCATGCGACTTGACGAGCAGGTCAATGCCGACTACCGCGGCATCACGCGTCAGCTGATCACCTACATGATGGAAGACCCGCGTACCATTACCCGTTCGCTGGACATCCTGACCATCGCCAAAGCCATCGAGCGCATCGGCGACCATGCCACGAACATTGCGGAATACGTGGTTTACATGGTCAAGGGAATGAATGTCCGCCATTCGTCAGCCGCCGAGATCGAGGCCAAGCTGGGCGGCAGCTGATCCCCTCATCCCCTCGTGGCTTGCGAATCATGTGGAGACATGCGCCTCTGCACGCAGAGGCGCTGCAGAAACAATCCGCGCAGTTTGTCGTCTGCGCTCAGAAATCGATCTGCTTGAGTATCTCGCCCGTCTGGTAAACGTAATAGACGATCTTCCTGACCCTGAAGGGAACGTCATACTCGATGATAGTCGCATCGCGGCGGTCGGTCCGAACGGGAAGAGCCACTTTCCCCTGCTCATTCACGAACTTTTCCTCAAGGACGTTGCCGACGAACAGGACGGATATACGGTTGCCCTTGAGCCGGCCGGCAGTTTCCGGAGAAACTCCGAGCTCAGGGACGAAATAAAACTTGTTCCGGTCGAGCTTGAAATTTTCCCTCACGAAACTGCTGTCGATGGGAATGGCCAGACCGTGCACCTCATGACGTGCCTTGACGGTTTTCTTCGCTACCGCATTGGTCTGGGCGCTATCCGTTTTTTTCGCCACCGGAACAGACTCGCTGATCCCGCAGGTGATATAGCCTTCCAGGAAGCTGGATCCGAGGCAACCATAGCGTGATTTTCCGCCAAAGACATACGCCTGCTTGCCAGCGTCAAATTGAGCAGACAGGCCCTTGATGCGGAAAGCATAGGTTTTTGTCGTGCCGATCGATCTGAAAACCGTTTTCGCATCGGCACCCCGAGCCCGGAACTGATCGATCGTTTCCGATTTCCGTTTCTTGAGCGAACCGATATTCCTCTTGAAAACCCGGAAAAACTCCTTGCTATTGACGCCGTCGTATCGCGCTGGAAGCCTCTCGCGATTTTCCCCATACGCCAGGAGCGGAGGCGAATTCCTTTTGGCCGAAACCTGGCTTTGCGCAGCCGCAGACAAGGAGACAACCACTCCGAGGATCAGGGCAAGCAATGCGGTATACGTGAAATGGACTCTCATCATTCAAATCTCTGCGGACAGGACAAAAAGCAAAGGGGTGTGCAAAACCCGACCGGCATGGTTCGTCACATCACCCCTTGGGAGGCACGTAGCCCTGCACCTGATCGGCACCCTCGCCAAAAAAGTGTTTCTCGACCTGTTCGGCAAGATACTTGCGATGCGCGGCATCGGCCAGGTTCAGCCGGTTCTCGTTGATGATCATTGTCTGCATGCGGATCCACTGCTGCCAGGCTTCCTTTGAGACATTTTCGAATATCCGCTTTCCGAGTTCGCCCGGATAGGGCGCAAAATCAAGCCCTTCAGCTTCGCGACCGAGTTTGATGCATTTGACCATTCGTGCCATAAACGTGACTCCGTGAAAAAACAATTCTTGCTGTTCCGCTCCGGCGCCAGGAACTACAGGTTCTTGGCAAAGATCTTGGAACGGCGCTGCAGGTTATAAACCAATCTTTTTTCCTCCGGCAACTCGGCCAGAGTCTGTTCGACAAAACCACGCTCCCGGAACCAGTGCGCCGTCACCGTGGTGAGCACGAACAAACGTTTGATTCCTTCCGCCCGTGCCCGAGTTTCGATACGCTTGAGCAACTGTTCGCCGTAGCCCCAGCGGCGATACTGCGGATGCACCGCGACACAGGCCAGCTCGGCCTGATTGTTGCCATACGGATAAAGCGCGGCACAGCCCACAATCAGTCCATCGTGTTCGATTACCGAGAAATGGGTGATCTCGCGTTCGAGCAATTCACGCGAACGACGCACCAGGGTGCCGTTCTCCTCCAGCGGCTCGATCAGCGACACCAGGCCGCTGATATCGTCGGGACGCGCATCGCGCAGGATATCCAGCGACTCGCGGGTAATGATCGTTCCGACGCCGTCCCGCGAAAAAAGTTCGAGCAGCAGGGTGCCGTCCTCATTGAACCCGATCAGGTGCACCCGCCCGACGCCCGACCGGCTAGCGCGCACGGCACAGGGCAGGTAGCGTTTGATGTCGGGGGAAAACCAGTCGGCCTGCGAAATCAAACGTTCCGCGGCATCCGCCGTCAGTTCGTCGAGCAGCCTGCCCTGGCTATCGGTCACCCCCTGGCTGTCGGTCAGGAAAATCAGCTTGTCCGCGCCGAGGGTCTTGGCCGTCGCTTCGGCCACCTCCTCCATCGCGAGGTTGAAGATTTCTCCGGTCGGGCTGGATCCGAGACAGGAAAGCGCGACGATATTGCCGATGCCCAGTTGCGCGCGGATGCCTTCGCCATCGATCTTGCGCACCGCGCCGGCATATTGCATATCCACGCCGTCGATCACGCCGATCGGTTTGGCGGTGATGAAATTTCCCATGATCACCCGGATCATGCTGTTGGCCATCGGCGTATCGGGCAAACCTTGTGACAAAAGGGCATCGATTTCCAGGGACACGCTGCCCACGGCATCGATGACGCAATCCAGGGCAGCCGCATCGGTCACGCGGTACCCGGCGTGGAACTTCGATTCAAGCCCCTTTTCACGCAGCTCTTCCTCGATCTGCGGCCGGGCGCCATGCACCAGCACCAGGCGCACTCCCAGTGCGGCCAGCAGATTGACGTCGTACGCCAGGGCGCGCGCAAACGGCCCGGATATAGCCTTTCCGCCGAAGGCGACAACAAAGGTCTTGCCGCGGAACAGATTGATGTACGGCGCAACGGAGCGGAACAGCGATACGAACTGCGAGGCACTCAACGCATCGAACATTTTTCTTCAATCCTTCCTGTTTTTCGGTTTAACCGGGTCAAGCGCCTGCTCCAGGCGTTCGCAGATCGTACGCAGGATTTTCACGCGCGCATAGGCCTTGTCGTCGGCCTCCACGAGGGTCCAGGGCGCCGTTCCGGAACTCGTCCGGTCGACCATGTCGCACACGGCAGCATGGTAGTCCGCTCGCTTTTCGCGATTGCGCCAGTCCTCGTCGGTGATCTTGAAACGCTTGAACGCAATCTTCTCACGCTCCTTGAAGCGCCTCAATTGTTCCTTGTCGCTGATCTGCAGCCAGAACTTGACGATGATGGCTCCATCCTCGTGCAGTTCATGCTCGAAATCGTTGATTTCGGTGTAGGCCCGCAGCCAGTCGGCTTCCGCGCAGAAGCCCTCGACGCGCTCGACCAGTACCCGGCCGTACCAGGTGCGGTCAAAAATGGTCACCCGGCCGTTGCGCGGAATATGCCGCCAGAAGCGCCAGAGATAGGGCTGCGCGCGTTCTTCCTCGGTCGGCGCGGCGACCGGCACGATCTGGTACTGCCGCGCGTCGAGCGCCGCCGTCACGCGCCGGATGCTGCCGCCCTTGCCCGCCGCGTCGGAACCTTCAAAGGCGAGAATCAGCGAATGCTTGCGGAATTCAGGATGACGCACCAGTTCCGAAAGACGCCCCTGCCACTTCGCCAGTTGCGTCTCGTAATCCTTCTTGCCGAGCTTCAGGGTCAGATCGAGCGCCGTCAGCACGTCCAGACGGTCAATCTTCTGCGTAATCGGCGGCGCCACCGGGAAGTTCTGGTCGCGCGAATCGGCGAGGCGCTTCTGCAGGGCATCGAGCACGACCTTGCCCACGGTCAGCGAACGATAACGGTCGTCGGTGCCCTCGACCACGATCCACGGCGCCCAGGGCGTATTCGTCATGCGCAGCACGTGAGCGGCGGCTTCCTGCAATTTGCCGTAGGTTTTCAGGCGCGCCCAGCTGTCCCGGGTCACCCGCCAGGCGGTGCGCGGATCCTTCTCCAGCGCCTTCAGGCGCTGCCGCTGCCCGTCCTTGGAGAGATGGAACCAGAACTTCAGCACCAGCGCGCCCTCGTTGACCAGCATGGCCTCGAAGCGGTTGATCTGGTCCATGCGCTGGTCAAGGTCGCCTTTTGACAGTTCGCCGCGAATGCGCTCGGCGATCGGACTCGAATACCATGATCCGGCGAAGATCCCGGTCCGCCCCTTGGGCGGCAGCGCGCGCCAGAATCGCCACATGTAGGGCCGCTCGCGCTCCTCGTCGGACGGCGCGGAGAAGGCCAGCGTGGACAAATACCGCGGATCCATCCACTCGTACAGAACGTTGATGGTTTCGCTCTTTCCCGACCCATCCACCCCGCTGATCAGGATGATCACCGGAAACGTGCCGTTCGTGCGCAGATCGAACTGGGCATCGAGCAAGGCTTCGCGTAGCGCGGGAACTTCCGCGCGGAAAGTTTCCTTGTCGATTGTGTGACCGAGTTCCGCCGATTCAAACATGATCCGCCTCCGTCCTGAAATCGCCCCACAGGCACTGGATGGCAGCCAGCGCCGCCAAACCCGCCGTTTCGGTACGCAGCACGCGCGGCCCCAGCCGCACGCCGGCAAACCCGGCCCGCACCGCCAGCTCCATTTCTTCCGGCGACAGTCCCCCTTCGGCACCGATCAGCAGTTCGACCCGCCCGTTCGCTGCCGGCCGGCGCACTGAATCCAGCGTATGCCCGGAGGCCGGATCGAGCATCAGCCGCAGGACGTTCTCTCCCTGCGCCGGTTGTCCCAGCCAGCGATCCAGTTTCTCAAGCCCGGCGACCTCCGGCACGCGATTGCGCCCGCACTGTTCACAGGCGGCCGCCGCAACCGCGCGCCAATGTGCCACCCGACGCTGCGCCCGTTCTCCTTCCAGCCGTACCACGCTGCGTTTCGAAGAAACGGGAACGATGCGCCTCACGCCCAGCTCGACGGCCTTCTGCACCGTCAGATCCATTTTCTCGCCGGCCTGCAGCGCCTGAACCAGGGTAATCCCGATCGGCGATTCGCATTCGCGGTCATGCCATTCGAGCACCTCGGCGCTGACCTGCCCACGACCGGCGCTGGCAATACGGGCGGCATATTCGCCGCCTTTGCCGTCAAACAGCCGCAAATCATCGCCCGGCCGCAGCCGCAATACCTGCACGGCATGCCGGGCGGCGCTTTCCGACAGGTCGACGCATTCGCCGACCGACAAGGGTTGCGGACTGAAAAACCGGGGATCGCTCATGGCGCGTATTATAGAAGCAAGCTTTCATCAACGCAGGCAAAAGGAGTCAGAGAATGGCCGTCAGTCCCCCCGTATGCGATTTCGGCTGGAAAGCCGTGGATTTCCAGCTGTCCGGCACCGATGGAAAGCAGTGGACGCTCGATGCACTGCGCGGCCCGAACGGTCTGCTGCTGATGTTCATCTGCAACCATTGCCCGTACGTCATGGCCGTCGTCGACCGGCTTGCTACCGAAGCCGCCGCGGTGCAAAAGCTCGGCGTGGGCGTGGCCGCCATCATGAGCAACGACACCACGGCCTATCCGGAAGATTCGTTCGAGAACATGCAGCAGCTTGCCCGGCAGTACGGTTTCACCTTCCCCTACCTGTACGACGCCACGCAGGAAGTCGCGCGCGCTTACGGCGCGGCTTGCACGCCGGATTTTTTCGGATTCAACCGCAGTCTGGAACTACAGTACAGGGGACGCCTCGATTCGAGCGGACGCGGGGCTGCAACGCCGGAAACGCGACGTGAGCTGTTCGAAGCCATGCGGCTGATCACAACCACCGGAAAAGGTCCGGAACAGCAAATTCCCAGCCTCGGCTGTTCGATCAAATGGCGGCCTGAATAACGCCAAGCCAGGGCAGGCGCTGCCATCATTGGTTTTCAATCTGGAAACATCAATTAACCACGAAGGTCACGAAGAACACGAAGAGAACCAAGTTTGATCAGTCAGACAATTTACTCGGCGTGAGAGTCAATGAATTGCCGAAGTACCTCGTTTTTCTTGGTGAACTTCGTCCCACGGGGATTAGCTTCGCGGCATGGTCTTCGTGGTTTAACTGCCTTTTTCCGGTTCAGTTGTCCTGCAGGATGCTCAATTCGTTGTTGGTGTGCCGCAGGCGGATGGCCAGCATGCGCGCCAGTTTGGACAGCAGGACGAAAGCGATGCGCTTGTGCTGCTCTGCCAGCTGGTTGAATTTTTCAATAGACAGCACGTACATTTCGCAATCGGTAATGGCAATGGCATCGTTGCTGCGCGGGGAACGATCGAGAAAGCCCAGCCCACCGACAAAGTCGCCGCGCCCGTAGGTGGCGATATGCTTCAAGCTGGTGCTGCGTCCGATACAGCCCATGACCTTGACCATGCCCTTGCGGATCAAGAGCAGTTCGTCGCTGGATTCTCCACGCGAGAAGATCGTCTCGCCGGCTTTCCAGCAGCGTTTTTCCAGGCAGGCTTCCAGGTCAGTCAGCGTTTCGGGCTTGCTGCCCTTGAACATCTCGATTTCATGCAGTTCCAGGGCCGGTCGTTCATCGCTGGCGCGTATTTCGCTCTCACCCAGAATGCGCGCTTCGACCCATTCGATGGCCGCCTGCAGGTTAGGCAGGTAGATCACCGCATCGTCCCTGGATTCCAGGCCCGACAGTTCCAGGAATTCGCGCAGATTGCGGCCATTCGGCAGCCGCTCACGCACCGTCGACAGGATCAGGGGTACCTTGCGTTCGGCCAGAACGTCGCGCACCAGGTTGAGCGTATGCGCGGCGGTGATATCGACCGACTGTACCCGCTGCAGGTCGATGATCAGATAGCTGGCGGTCAGCAACTCCGGTTCGAGCAACCGATACAGCTGCTGCGCCGTGCCGAAGAACAGGCTGCCCTGCAGCTCGAAAATGACCGCCGACTGGCCTTTGGTCTCGAGAATGCGCATTTCATGCTCGGGACGATACCAGGTCGATGTCCGTTCGCTGACGCAACTCTTGCGCCGCAATACCGTGCCTCCCACCTGTTCGCGCAGGAACAGCATGATCGACAACACCACGCCGACCACCGAAGCAGCGATCAGCCCGACGGTAAGCGCCACGCCGACCACGGCCAGGACCACGGAAAAATCGATCACCGTCGAGGTTGATTCCAGGAAGCGCAGGGGGTCCGTATCGATCATGCGTATCCCGACGACAATCAGTACGCCGCTCAGTGCCGCCACGGGAATCCAGGCGATGAACATGCTCAGCACCAGCGCCGCCGCCACGGCCAGAACGCCCTCGATCACCCCGGAAACGCGCGTTTCGGCGCCGCTCACGAGGTTGACCATGCTTGCTCCCATGGTTCCAGCTCCCGGCATGCCTCCGATTCCGCAGGAAACGACGTTGGCCAGGCCCTGGGCCGCCAGTTCGCGGTCCGAATCGTGACGGCTGCGCGTCATCTGATCGAGCACCACGCAGGTCTTCAGGGTATCGATCGAAAGCAGTGCGGCCAGGGTCAGCGCGCTGCCGACCAGGGCTCCGACCTGCGATAACTGCAGCCCCCCGATCTCGTGCCAGCGATCCGTGATCAGCCCGAGATAACCGTCGGCGCTCGCATTCAGCGCACCGACGACCAGTGGATTGCCTTCCAGCCTTAGCAAGTCCGCGTCGCCCGCGGCAATCCCGACGTAAGCGAGCAAACCTGCCGCCAGGCCGACGATGGTCGAAGGCACGGTCTTGACGAAACGCGTGGAGCACAGCATGACCACCACCGTTACGCCGCCGATGACCAGACCGCGCCAGTCCCAATGCTGCGGAGTTACCAACACTTCAACCCATGCTGAACCGGCCGGAGCGCCGGCAAACTTGGGAATCTGGCTGCCGACGATGATCAGGCCGACACCGCTCAGGTAGCCGCTGACCACCGGATAGGGAATGTATTTGATCAGCCGCCCGATGCCGAGAAACCCCATCATGATCTGCAGCAGGCCGGTGAGAAGACCCAGTACCGTCAGCATCAGGACAATGTCCTCTGGCACCACGCCCTGCCGGGTCATTTCGATGGCAAACGCCGCCAGCACGGCTGCAGCCGGAGCACAGGGCGCGCTGATCAGCCGGTCTGTCCCGCCGAACGTGGGTGCGATCAGGCCCAGAGCCATGGCCCCGAGAATCCCGGTCAGAGCGCCAAAGGCCGCATATTGCGGCGAGATGGCGGAATAGATGGTCACCCCGAAGGCGATGGCCGCAGGCACGGCCACCAGCATGGCTGCCAGCCCTCCCCAAAAGTCCCCGGAATACCGCATCCAGGCTCCAGAAAAATGACGCATGTTTCACCTGTGTAATTGATCCAGATTTTTCCTGCCGCATAGGAGCATAAGGCTAACGCCATGCCATGGAAAGCCGCTTATAATGAATTCACCGCATCAACAGGAGCCACCTTCAGTATCCGTGGGTCTCGTAAATCAGTGTACGCATGGCCAGCGGACGCTCTTGCGATCCATTCTTCGATGCATGCTTCATCCATAGCGTGTGAGCCATAACCGAAACACCGCAGGAGAAACAGACCAATGTCCGAAACAGGAAATAGAAGCCTCGACGGCCTGGCCTTACGTGCCGAAATCGATCGAAAACTGCTGCACTCCGTAGCCGCCGAGCCGATCACGGCCAACACCAAGGAAATCTACAAGGCGCTGGCTCTCGTTGCCCGCGAGCAGTTGGCCAGCCGCTGGGTCAAAACCCAGATTGAAGATCGCAAGAAAAAGGCGCGCCGCATCTATTACATGTCGATGGAATTCCTGATCGGGCGCACGCTTGACAACGCATTGAGCGCACTCGAACTGCATGACCCGGCCGCCGCCGCATTCAATGCCGCGGGCGGTCCCGGCCTGCACGAGATCATCGAATGCGAACCCGACGCGGCCCTTGGCAACGGAGGTCTGGGACGTCTGGCCGCCTGCTTCCTCGATTCGATGGCCACGCTGGGATTGCCTTCCTGGGGCTACGGCATGCGCTATGAATACGGCATGTTCGCCCAGTCGATCGTCAATGGCGGCCAGATCGAGCACCCGGATTCCTGGCTGGTTGACGGTACGCCCTGGGAATTTCCACGCCCCGGTACAGTATTCCCGGTGCGCTTCTGCGGAACGGCCGAACACCATGGCGAATGGGCCGAATGGAATGCGGCAGAAGCCGTCGAGGCGCGCGCCTTCGACTACGTCATTCCCGGCCATGGCACCGAGCGGGTGAGCACATTGCGTTTGTGGAAAGCCGGCGCCCCGGCCCACATCGACCTGAATGCCTTCAATTCGGGCGACTACGCGCGTGCGGCCGAATTCAAGAACCGTTTCGAGAACATCTCCTGGGTGCTTTATCCCAACGACAGCACGCCGGCCGGTCGCGAACTGCGCCTGCGCCAGGAATATTTCTTCGTCTCCGCATCGCTGCAGGACATTCTTTTCCACCATCTGGAAGAACACAGCACTTTCAACAATCTGGCCGATCAGATCGCCATTCATCTCAACGACACCCATCCGGCCATCGCTGTTGCCGAACTGATGCGCCTGCTCTGCGACGAGCACGGCATGCTTTGGGACAAGGCCTGGAAGCAGTGCCAGCGCATCTTCTCGTACACCAACCACACCCTGATGCCCGAAGCACTGGAGACCTGGCCGGTTCCCCTGATGCAATACCTGCTGCCGCGGCATATGCGCATCATCTACCGCATCAACCAGGAATTCCTGACCGAAGTCGAAAGGCGCTTCCCGGGCGATATCGATCTGATCCGCCGCGTATCGCTGATCGACGATGGCGATGGCAGTGAAGAAAGCAAGCGGGTGCGCATGGCCCACCTGTGCATCGTCGGCAGCCACCGCATCAACGGCGTATCCCAGCTGCATTCCGACCTGATGGTGCAGACCATCTTTTCCGAATTTGCCAAGCTCTATCCCGACCGCTTCCACAACAAGACCAACGGCGTCACACCGCGCCGCTGGCTGGCACAGGCCAACCGCGATCTGTCATCCCTTCTCGACAAGAGGATCGGCAAGGACTGGCGGCTCGACCTGGACCGCCTGCAGGAGCTCCGTCCGCTGGCCGCTGATGAAGGGTTCCGTTCGGAATTCTCCGCGGCCAAGCGCGCCAACAAGCTTCGGCTGGCCGATTACGTGCGGCGAGAAACCGGGGTCGTCCTCGACCCGGACAGCCTGTTTGACGTGCAGGTCAAGCGCATCCACGAATACAAGCGGCAGCTGCTCAACGTGTTGCATGTCGTCACCCACTATGACGCTATCCTGCACGGACTGGCCGACGACGCCCCGCCCCGCAGCGTGATTTTTGCCGGCAAGGCGGCTTCGTCGTATCACATGGCCAAGCAGATCATCCGCCTGATCAACGACGTGGCGATGGTCATCAACAACGACCCACGTGTGCACGACAAGCTGAAGGTGGTCTTCATACCCAACTACAGCGTATCGATCGCCGAGCTGATCATGCCCGCCGCCGACCTCTCCGAGCAGATTTCCACCGCCGGCACCGAGGCTTCGGGCACCGGCAACATGAAGTTCGCTCTCAACGGCGCCCTGACCATCGGCACCGAAGACGGCGCCAACATCGAAATACGCGACTCCGTGGGCGCGGACAACATTTTCATTTTCGGCAACAACGCCCGCCAGGTGGAAGCCTTGCGCCGCTCCGGCTACGATTCGAGAGCGCTTTACCAGAACAACCCGCAGCTCAACGAGACCCTGAACCGGATCGACGGCGGATATTTTTCGCCGCAAGAGCACAGGCGCTATCACGACATCTTCAACAGCCTGGTGAACTACGGCGATCACTATCTGCTGCTCGCCGATTATCCTGACTATGTGGAAACCCAGAAGCTGGTCGATGCGCTTTACCTGAAACCGGAAGCATGGATGCACAAGGCCATCCTCAACGTGGCCGGCATGGGCCGGTTCTCTTCCGACCGGACCATCCGGGAATATGCCATTGACACCTGGAACCTGATTTCTCCCTCGAAAGGCTCCTGACATGCTGAGCAAAGCCGAAGTCCTGGCCTTGTGCCGCGGCGAGCACGGCGATCCCTTCGCCGTGCTGGGAATGCACACCGACGGCAAGGGACGCCTCTGGCTACGCACCCTGCAACCCGGCGCAAATTCCGTTTCCGTCATCGACTCCGAAAGCGGCAAGGAAGTCATTGAACTGCCACAGCGCAAAATCGATGCCATCGAGGGACCTTCCGGCTTCTTCGAGGCATCGCTGCTTGGACACGAAATCCCGTTCCCCTACCGCTTGCGCATTGCCTGGCCCGGCGGCATTCAGGAAACCGAGGATCCCTACAGTTTCTCGACAATCATCGGCGACCTCGACGCCTGGCTGCTGGCCGAAGGTTCCCACTTGCGGCCGTTCGAACGGCTGGGCGCGCATTTGCGGGAAATCGATGGCGTGCAGGGCACCACCTTTGCCGTCTGGGCGCCGGACGCCCAGCGCGTCAGCGTCATCGGCGACTTCAACTCCTGGGACGGGCGTCGCCACCCGATGCGCCTGCGCCGCGAATGCGGCGTCTGGGAACTGTTCATCCCCGGAGTAAAGGCAGGCGCCTGCTACAAGTACGAAATCCGCGTAAAGGATGGGCGCATCTTGCCGCACAAGGCCGACCCCTATGGATTCGCCGCGGAATTGCGCCCATCGACGGCTTCAGTCGTGCACGGCCTGCCCTCGCAGGAAAAAAGATCGCAGATCGGGAGCGGAAGCCGCCTGGATGCCCCTGTTTCCATCTACGAAGTCCATCTCGGCTCATGGCGACGCGGCGAAGACGGTGGTTTCCTGGACTGGCAACGCCTGGCCGAGACGCTGATTCCCTACACCCGGGATCTCGGATTCACGCACCTGGAACTCCTGCCGATATCGGAACATCCCTTCGACGGCTCATGGGGTTACCAGCCGCTCGGGCTGTATGCGCCGACCGCGCGCTTCGGCACACCCGAAGGTTTCCGCAATTTCGTGGGTGCCTGCCACAAGGCCGGGCTGGAAGTGATCATCGACTGGGTCCCGGCGCACTTTCCGACCGACGCGCACGGACTTGCACGCTTCGACGGACACGCTCTCTACGAACACGCCGATCCGCGCGAGGGCATGCACCAGGACTGGGGAACGCTGATCTACAACTTCGGCCGGCGCGAAGTGTTCAATTATCTGGTCGGCAACGCCTTGTTCTGGATCGAGCAATACGGCGTCGATGGATTGCGCGTCGATGCCGTCGCCTCGATGCTCTACCGCGATTACAGCCGCAAGCAAGGCGAGTGGATACCGAACATCTATGGCGGCCGGGAGAACCTCGAAGCCGTGCATTTCCTGCGCCGCATGAACGAGGTTCTTGGCCAGGAATGTCCGGGCGCTGCCACCTATGCCGAGGAATCAACCGCCTGGCCGGCGGTCAGCCGCCCTCCGTCGATGGGCGGCCTGGGCTTCCATTACAAGTGGAACATGGGCTGGATGCACGATGTGCTGGATTACATGCATCACGACCCGGTGCATCGCCGCTTCCATCACCACCAGCTCACCTTCGGACTGCTCTACGCCTTCACCGAGAATTTCGTGCTGCCCTTGTCGCATGACGAAGTCGTGCATGGCAAGGGTTCGCTGATCAGCAAGATGCCCGGCGACTACTGGCAGAAATTCGCCAACCTGCGCGCCCTTTACGGTTTCATGTGGGCGCATCCGGGCAAGAAGCTGCTGTTCATGGGGGGCGAATTCGCGCAATGGAACGAATGGAACGACGCCGGCGCACTCGACTGGAGCCTGCTCGAATTCCCCCAGCACGATGGTGTGCGCCACCTGATCCGGGACCTGAACCGACTGTACTGCAAGACCCCGGCTCTCCACGAAATCGATTTCGAGCATCACGGCTTTGAATGGATTTCCGCCAACGATTCGGACAATTCCGTGATTGCCTTCCTGCGCCGCGGGAAAGATCCCTCACGCGCCATGCTCTGCGTCTGCAATTTCACTCCGGTCGTCCGCCACGGCTACCGGATAGGAGCCCCCGGCCCAGGCACCTATCACGAACGGCTGAATACGGACTCGCAATACTACGGCGGCAGCAATGTCGGCACGCCGTTCGGCATCGTCGACGCGGAGCCCATTCCGGCACACGGCCGCGAATGGTCGATCGCGCTGACCCTGCCGCCGCTCGCCACGGTATTTCTGGAATGGGAACCCTGAACACGGAATCCGGCCTGAAGGAAGGGCGAGCCTGGCCGCTTGGAGCTCACTGGGATGGTTCGGGTATCAACTTCGCGCTTTTCTCGGCTTATGCCGAGCGCGTGGAACTCTGCATTTTCGAGGCAAACCGCGTGCGCTCCCTGCCCTTGCCCCAACGCACGGACCACGTGTGGCACGGTTATCTTGCAGGCGCCGGGCCCGGCCTCGAATACGCCTATCGCGTGCATGGACCAGGCGGCCCCGGACACCGCTTCGACCCGCAACGTCTGCTGGTCGATCCGTACGCACGAGAACTGACCGGCATTTTTTCATACGACCCGGTATTCCCGCCCGAAAAGGGACTGCGCTGTCGCGTCGTTGATCCTTCCTTCGACTGGGGCAACGATGTCCCGCCAGCGATCCCCTGGCGGGACACCCTTCTGTACGAAGTACACGTCAGAGGGGCAACCCGTTTGCATCCCGATGTTCCGGAGGGCTTGCGCGGAACCTACGCGGGCCTCGCCTCGCCGCCGATGCTTGCGCATTTCAGGAAACTCGGAGTTACTGCCGTCAAGCTGCTGCCGATCCACGCTTTCCTCGACGAAAAACGCCTTCTCGAGCATGGCCTGAGCAATTACTGGGGCTACAACACGCTGGCTTACTTTGCTCCGGAACCGCGCTACGCATCGCGGTCGGAAAAGGGTTCAGCGGGTTCAGCGCGCGACGAATTCCGTTCCATGGTGCGCGCGTTCCACGCCGCCGGCATCGAAGTCATTCTCGACGTGGTGTTCAACCACACGGCCGAGACGGACGAATCCGGTCCCACCGTTTCGTTCCGTGGCATCGACAACGCCAGCTATTACCGCCTGCGGAAAGACAATCCCGGGCTTTACGAGAATTTCAGCGGCTGCGGCAACACCTTGAACCTCGCCCATCCGCGCGTACTGCAGCTGGTCATGGATTCCCTGCGCTACTGGGCGGGTGAAATGCACGTCGACGGCTTCCGTTTCGATCTCGCGGCGGCGCTGACCCGCGACAGCGCCTTTCTCGCCGCCATCCGCCAGGACCCGCTGCTGGCCGGCGTCAAGCTGATCGCCGAACCGTGGGATCTCGGCCCCGACGGTTACCGCCTCGGGCGCTTCCCGACCGGCTGGAGTGAATGGAACGATCGCTTCCGCGACGACGTGCGTGCCTTCTGGCTCACCGGTGAAGCCGGAACGGGCGCGCTGGCTCAGCGCCTCGCCGGATCCAGCGAAATCTTCCGGCACGAGGGGCGCGCACCGCAGGCGGGCATCAACTTCATCACCGCGCACGACGGTTTCACCCTGCGCGACCTGGTCAGTTACCAGCGCAAGCACAACGCAGCGAACGGGGAAAGCAACCACGACGGACACGGTCACAATTTTTCCTGCAATTGCGGCGTCGAGGGCGAAAGCCGGGACTCCGGCGTCCTGGAATGCCGCCGCCGCCTGCAACGCGCCCTGCTTGCCACGCTGTTTGTCGCCCAGGGCGTTCCGATGCTGCAGGGCGGCGACGAAATCGGCCGTACGCAGTCCGGCAACAACAACGCCTACTGCCAGGACAACGCATTGACCTGGCTGGACTGGGAACAGGTGGACGGTGCTCTGCTGGAGTTCGCCGCCGGATTGAGCCAGCTGCGCCAGCGTTTTGCGCAACTGAGAAACCCTGGCTGGCTGACGGGGATGAGCAACGCCTCCGGACAACGCGATGTCATCTGGTGGCATCCGCAAGGCCGGGAAATGACCGAAGCGGACTGGCAGGTCGAAGCAGGCGGAACATTTGGCATGTTGCTCGCACCGGTTCCCGATGTGACGCACCGGAAAAACCGTAAAATCTCCCAACCCGAGCCGTTCCGTACCGAAACGCTGCTCGTGCTGTTCAACCGCAACGACGCGCCCGCAGCATTCAAGCTTCCCCCGGGAAGCTGGCGGCAAATCTGTGACAGCAGTGCCGCGACACCGTTTACCGAACACATGGCCAAACCGCGTCATGACCTTCCTGGACGGAGCGTCCAGCTTCTTGTCAAAGAGTAATGCGATGACCTATCCCCGACACAGCGGCATTCTGCTGCATCCGACATCGCTTCCCGGGCCACATGGAGCAGGCGATCTGGGCCCGGCCGCCTACCACTTCGTCGATTGGCTGCACACCGCTGGCCAGACATTATGGCAAACGCTTC
This sequence comes from uncultured Propionivibrio sp., assembly GCA_964563685.1. GTDB lineage: Bacteria > Pseudomonadota > Gammaproteobacteria > Burkholderiales > Rhodocyclaceae > Propionivibrio. The sequence continues at coordinate 69,586 of CAZLXL010000007.1, read as the reverse complement.
CGATCGGCGGCATCGGCCCGGGCAACTCGCCCTACATGAGTCCGTCGGCCTTTGCCGGAAACGAACTGTTGATCGACCTCAAGCAGTTACATGCAGCCGGCTGGCTTACGGATTCCGATATCCAGCCGGAGCCCCTCTTCCGTGACGAACGGATCGACTACGCCTCCGTGCGCCCATATCGCATGTCCCGCCTGCGCCTTGCTTCCGAGCGTTTTTTTACCGACGCGCGCAAGGAAGCCCACAAATCCTTTCAGTCGTTTTGCAAGTCCGAGTCCAGCTGGCTCGACGATTACGCCCTGTTCATGTCCCTCGACAGGAAACTCAGCCCCTGGGGAAAAAGCTGGCAGGATCTGCCGCCCGAACTGGCTCAACGCAAATACGGCGCTCTCCGGGATGCTTCACGTTCGCTCGCCGAAGAATGCAATTTCTGGAAATTCTGTCAATGGTGCTTCGACAGCCAATGGTCCGCGCTCAAAAAATACGCCAACGACCGGGGCATACGCATCATCGGCGACATGCCGATTTTCGTTTCCGGGCACAGCGCCGATGTCTGGGCACACCAGCATCTGTTCGATCTCGACGCGAACGGGCACCCACGCGTGATTGCAGGCGTTCCTCCGGACTATTTCAGTGCTACCGGTCAGCGCTGGGGCAATCCGCTCTACAAATGGCCAGAACATGAAAAGGACAGCTATGCCTGGTGGACAGAGCGCATGCAACGTGCACTCACGTTGTGCGACATCGTGCGCATCGACCATTTCCGCGGTTTCGAATCGTATTGGGAAATCCCGGCTGACGCCTTAACCGCAATGCACGGACACTGGCTCCCAGGCCCCGGGGCGGCACTGTTCAGGGAACTGCGCAAGGCGCTCGGCCTGAAACCGGGGAAAAACCAGGGGGCCTTCGAGATCATTGCCGAGGATCTTGGCATCATCACTCCCAAGGTAACTGCGCTACGCAAGGCCGTCGGTTTTCCAGGCATGCGCGTGCTGCAATTTGCCTTCGACGGAAAAAGCGAAAATCCCTACCTGCCACACAACTTCGACCCCCATACGGTGGTGTATACGGGCACGCATGACAACAACACGACCTGCGGCTGGTGGCAAGCACTGCCGGAACAGGAACGGGATTATGTCCGGCGCTATCTGAGCGTCAGTGGCGATTCAATCCACTGGGACCTGATCCGCGCAGCCTCGGCCTCGGTCGCGGCCATTGCCATCGTCCCCATGCAGGATGTGCTCGGTCTTGACGATTCCGGACGGATGAACCGGCCGGGAATTGCCGAAGGTTCCTGGGAATGGCGCTTCAGCTGGTCGCAAGTCGCTCCATGGCACGCTGAACGCCTGGCCGAACTGGCCCGGCTGCACGGCCGGCTGCCAAGGCGAAAAGTCGATGAGTCCCACCTCGGCTGAACAGGGCAATCACCTGCCCCGGCGCTGATGGCGATCCGGATTTAAGGCTGATATCGTCGGGCGCCATTTCTAATTTTTCGAATTTGTAAAGTTAAGGCGGAGAGCGCAATATACCGTCGAGGTTCAATGCTTGTTTTCTCTTGCAGAAAACGGCACGCAAACGCAGCACCAGGTCGAGCCCAGTGCCCGGATCAGCGAGGGGTCAGGTGAACAAACAAACAATTCCGTAGTAATATTCCGTATGCATCTTGTACGAAATAAACTTCACCCTTTATGAAAGGACGGATCATGGCTGAAACACCCCTCAAGTCTCCGCGAAAGACTCCGGCTGCGCAAAAAAAAGTCAGCGCTGTTAGCGACGCCAAGACCGGACCCCGTAAAAAAGCAACGGCTACTGCAGGCAACACGGTGGCTGCGAAGCCCAGGAGCGTGTCAAGTGCGGCGAAAAGCCCCTCGAAGTCCAAAATGTCGTCGGAAAAAACAGGCGCTCCGCGCAAGTCCGCCACACGAAAGACAGCCAAGCCACCGATCAGCGACGAGCAACGCTACCGCATGATCGCCGAGGCAGCGTATTACCGCGCCGAGAGCCGCCAGTTCAAGAGTGACCCGCTGCGCGACTGGATCGAGGCAGAAAAGGATATTGCCAGCCTGCTGAGCGAAGGCTCCTGATCCTCAATTTCCTGCAATCTGATTGCCCCGAACAACGGGCAATCAGCGCACCTTGCCATCACAACAGGCTTCGGTAAAGTTCCTCGTAATGAGCCGCCGAATCGTCCCAGGAAAAGTCCTGCAGCATGGCTCTTTTCTGCACCTGCGCCCAGACCTTCGTATTGCGATAACACTCGCAGGCTTGATGAATCCGTTCGCCAAGCGCATGGCGTGCGGCTTCCTCGAAAACGAAACCGGTCGCCCTGTCCGACGCCAGATTCTCATCGTTGACATCGACCACCGTATCGGCCAGTCCGCCCACCCGGCGCACGAGCGGCAAGGTTCCATATCGCAAGGCATAGAGCTGCGTCAAACCGCAAGGTTCGAAACGTGAAGGCACCAGCAGGACGTCGGCACCGGCCATGAAGCGGTGCGACATTGATTCATCGTACCCGATGTGCACAGCCACATTGTCGGGGTTGACCGAAGCCGCGTAGCGAAAACCGGTTTCCAGATCACCGTCACCGCTTCCCAGCACGATCAGTTGCGCACCTTCGCGCAGCAATTCAGGCAGCACCGCCAGCAGCAGATCCATGCCTTTTTGCGAGGTCAGGCGACTGACCACAGCGAACAAGGGGCCTTCGGCCTGGACGGACAGACCGAATTCCTTCTGCAACGCCAGCTTGCAGGCTTTTTTTCCGGCCGGATCATCAGCCGTGTAAGGACTGGCAATTTCAGCTGCAGCCGGATTCCAGACCTGATAATCCACGCCATTCAGTATGCCGTTCAGGTCGCTCCCGCGATCCCGCAAAACGCCATCGAGTCCACATCCGAATTCTGGCGTGCAAATTTCCCGCGCATAGCTCGGACTCACGGTCGTAATACGGTTCGCATAAACCAGTCCGGATTTCATGAAAGAGATCTTGCCGTGAAACTCGAGTCCATGAGGGGTCAGCTTGCGCATCGGCAACCCCAGATCATGGTGACACTCCATGGGAAAAATTCCGCGGAACGCCAGGTTGTGAATGGTAAACACCGTCGGCGTCTTGAGCCCCGGGTTCTGTTCGATATACGCAGGAGCCAAGCCGGCATGCCAATCATGCGCATGTACGATATCCGGCCGCCAATCCGGATCGAGTTCCCCGGCGGCCAGATGCGCGGCCACCCACCCGAGCAGACCGAAACGACGATGGTTGTCGCTCCAGTCATGGCCATCGGGGCCAACATACGGATTTCCTTCTCTCCGATAAAGGTAAGGAGCTTCAATGACATACGCCGGAAGTTGGCTATCCGGCAGACGACCGACGCCGAGTGTTACCACGGCGGCGCCGAAGACCGGTCCGATGCGCAGGACTGGCTTCAAATCCACGATTCCATCGAGCACCCCGGGCAAGCCCGGCAGCAGTATCCGGACATCCAGTCCGCGCTTGACCAGTGCCGGAGGCAGCGAACCCAGCACATCGGCCAGACCGCCCGTCTTGACCAGGGGAAAAATTTCAGAAGCAACGTGAAGAATACGCATTGGTTAATATCACAAGGGTTTGGAAATCTTCATAGCCGTTCGACCATCTGTTGCGTCACCAGAGTGATGCCGTTCTCGGTGCGCCTGAAGCGGCGCGCATCGTCCGCAGGATCTTCGCCAATTACCATGCCCGGCGGAATGCTTACGCCGTGATCGACGATACAGCGGCTCAAGCGCGCGCCCCGGCCGATTTCGACTTCCGGCAATAGCACCGACCAGTTGACCTTGGAGTAGGAATGCACGCGACAGGCGGAAAACAGCAGGGAACGGTTCAACTCTCCGGAAATGATGCACCCGCCGGAAACCGTCGATTCGATGGCCATGCCGTGCCGATCAATCTGGTTATGCACGAATTTTGCCGGTGGCAACTGCTGTTGATACGTCCATACCGGCCAACTCCGGTCGTAGAGATTCAGTGCCGGCTCGGTCGCCGTCAGGTCGATATTGGCTTCCCAGTAGGTATCCACGGTTCCGGCATCACGCCAGTAATGTTCCTTGCCCGGAGGTTCTTCCGGAGCATGCACGCAACTGCGGCTGAAATGGTGTGCGTAGGCATCTCCATTTTTCACCGCATAAGGGATGATGTCCTTGCCAAAATCGTGGCTTGACGCCGGATCGGCAATATCCCGCGCCAGCTCTGCATAAAGGTAATCAGCGTTGAAGATGTAGATGCCCATGCTGCACAAGGCGCTGTCCGGCCGGCCGGGCATGGCTGGAGGATCGGCAGGTTTCTCGACAAAATCAGTGACCCGATTGCTGGCATCCACCGCGATCACGCCGAACCCCGAGGCTTCCTTGCGCGGCACCTCGATACAGGCGATGGAACATTGCGCCCCGCTTTCGACGTGGTCCACCAGCATGGCCGCATAATTCATCTTATAGACATGGTCGCCGGCAAGAATCAGCACATATTGGGGCGAATGCTGGTAGGACTCGATGATGTCGATATTCTGGTAAACGGCATCGGCCGTGCCGCGATACCAGGATTCTTCATCCACGCGCTGCTGGGCTGGAAGCAGATCGACGAACTCGTTGTTTTCGCCACGCAGGAACCCCCATCCGCGCTGGATGTGGCGCAGCAGGCTGTGCGACTTGTACTGGGTAACGACCCCGATGCGCCGGATGCCCGAATTGACGCAGTTGGACATGGCGAAATCGACGATGCGGTATTTGCCCCCGAAATGGACGGCAGGTTTGGCACGGCGATCGGTCAGCTCGTACAGCCGGCTTCCGCGACCACCCGCCAGAACCAGGGCCACCGTTCTGCCGAGCAGTTGAAATGTTCGTCTCTCGATCCTTCGTCTCTCGATCATGGCACACTCCTTTAATCGCTGAACCAATACCAACAACAATGGGCCGGGAATCCGGTCAGGTAATCACGTCCGGAGCTTTTCGCCCGGTGATTTCAGCGATGCCTGCCAGTTTTCCGGCCAAAGCAACCAGCGTCTCCAACGCAGCCTGTACCGGCATTCCATGCAATGAGGAATCCTCCTCGTAGCGTTCCAGATAGACCCGAAGCGTGGCTCCCTCTGTCCCTGTCCCGGACAGGCGGAAGACCACGCGGGACCCGCCCTGCAGAAGAATCCGGACGCCCTGCTTCTCGCTGCGCGAACCGTCCACCGGATCGGTGTAAGCGAAATCATCGGCCGCCTCGACCCGCATGCCGCAGATTTCAGTTCCGGCGAGGCCAGGCAATTTCTGGCGCAGCTCGGAGAACAGTTGCTCCGCCCTCCCCGTCTCGATGCCTTCATAGTCGTGGCGCATGTAGAAGTTCCGGCCGAAACGCTGCCAGTGTTCGCGCACGATCTGCGCGACCGGCTGATTGCGCGCTGCCAGGATATTCAGCCAGTACAACACCGCCCACAGCCCGTCCTTCTCGCGCACATGGTTCGATCCGGTGCCTGCGCTCTCTTCCCCGCACAAAGTGACCCGGCCCGCATCGAGCAGGTTGCCGAAAAATTTCCAGCCGGTCGGCGTTTCGTAACAGGCAATGCCCAGGGCGGCGGCCACCCGGTCGACGGCGCAACTGGTCGGCATCGAGCGCGCCACGCCGGCCAGCCCGCCCGCATACGCCGGAACATGCATGTAATTGGCCGCGATCACCGCCAGGCTGTCGCTCGGACTGACCACGAAATCACGCCCGACGATCATGTTGCGGTCGCCATCGCCGTCCGACGCGGCACCGAAAGACAATCCCGAACGCGGATCGGCCAGGGCGGCTACCAGATCGGCGGCGTACACCGGATTCGGGTCGGGATGACCGCCCCCGAAATCGGGCAAGGGCGTCCCGTTAACCACCGTCCCGGCAGGGGCGCCCAGCCGGCCTTCAAGGATGGCATGAGCATACGGCCCGGTAACGGCGTGCATGGCATCGAAGCGCATGCGGAAACCGGGACGGCGCAGCAGTTCGGAAATGCGCTCGAAATCGAACAGCGATTCGAGAAGTTCCGCATAATCGGCCACCGGATCGATCACCGCCACCGTCATGCCGCCGATGCGCGATTCCCCGGGAACGCCGAGATCGACGTCCTCCCCCTCTGCGTAGCGGTAGGCATCGATCACCTGGCTGTGCCGGTAAACCGCCTCGGTAAAATTCTCGTTGGCCGGGCCGCCGTTGCCGAGGTTGTACTTGATCCCGAAATCTCCATCCGGTCCGCCGGCGTTATGGCTCGCGGACAGGATGATGCCGCCGAACGCCGCGTGCTTGCGGATCACCGCGCTGGCCGCCGGCGTGGACAGAATCCCGTTCCGGCCGACCAGCACTCGCCCGAACCCCGCGGCCGCCGCCATGCGCAAAATAACCTGTATCGCCCGGTCATTGAAATACCGTCCGTCCCCGCCGAGCACCAGGGTTTCTCCCTGCTGGCCGGAAAGCGTGTCGAAGATCGACTGGACGTAATTCTCCAGGTAACCGGGCTGGCTGAACGTCGTGACCTTTTTGCGCAATCCCGATGTGCCCGGCTTCTGGCCGGCAAACGGTTGTGTTGCCACGGTTACGATCTTCATTTTTCTCTCCCTTTCACTTCACCTTCCGACAAACCCGAAATACCGAAGCGGGATTAAAGCAGCCGGCGGCAGTAATCGAGCAACCGCTGCGTCGACGCATCGAAATTCGCAGCCAGCGCGGGATCGCGCATGGCCGGAAGGATGCGCCCGGCCATGGACTTGCCCAGTTCGACGCCCCACTGGTCGAAGGAGTTGATTCCCCAGATGGCCCCCTGCACGAACACCTTGTGTTCATAAAGCGCCACGAGCGCCCCCAAACTGGCCGGAGCCAGGTTTTTCAACAGCAGTGTCGAGGACGGCTGATTCCCCGCGAAAACACGATGCGGCAGAAGGTCGGCCATTTCTTCCGGAGTAACGGACTCCTTCTCCATGCTTTCACGCACTTCGCTCTCGGTCTTGCCGAAAGCCAGCGCCGCACTCTGCGCGAAACAGTTCGCCAGCAGCGCTTCCTGGTGTCCGGGCAGAGGATAGTCCGAACGCGCCGATACGATGAAATCGCAGGGAGTCAGGCGCCCCCCCTGATGCAACAACTGGAAAAAGGCATGCTGCCCGTTGTTTCCGAGTTCTCCCCAGACGATCGGTGCCGTCGCGCAATCAAGAGGGTCGCCGCCAATGCTGACGGACTTGCCGTTGCTCTCCATCTCCAGTTGCTGCAGGAAGGACGGGAAATATCTGAGCGATTCGTTGTACGGCAGCACCGCCTGCGTTGCGGCCCCTAGGAAATTGGTATTCCAGATGCCGATCAGCGCCATGATCACTGGAAGATTGCGGTCAAACGGCGCGCTGCGGAAATGCTCGTCCATGCGTTCGGCGCCGCGCAGCATGTCATCGAAGGCATGCGGGCCGATGGCAATCATCAGGGACAGACCGACGGCCGACCACAATGAATAACGACCGCCGACCCAGTCCCAGATCGGGAAAACCCGGTCACTGTCGACACCGAATTCGACGGCTCGCTGCGGTTTGCTTGAAACTGCCGCAAAATGTTTCCCGAGATCCGTCGCCTCGCCAAGATTGGCCTTCAGCCAGTCTCGCGCCGTAAAGGCATTGCGCATCGTCTCCTGCGTGGTAAACGTCTTGCTGACGACGATGAACAACGTCGTACGCGGATCGAGCGTTTGCAGCAAGGGAGCCAGTTGCGCACCGTCCAGATTCGAGACGTAATGCACGCCCAGCGCCGGATGGCTGATCGAGCGCAGCGCCTGATTCATCATCTTCGGCCCGAGATCGGAGCCGCCGATACCAATATTGACAACATCACGTATCGCCAATCCGCCATGCCCCAGGCATTTTCCGTCGCGCAGGAGGCTGGCGAATTCGCCCATTTTCCGGTGTGTTGCCGTGACATCGGGCATGACATCGAAGGATTCATCCGGGAAGGGGGCGGAAGAATGGCGCAAGGCCACGTGCAGCACCGACCGCCCTTCGCTGACGTTGATCCGGTCGCCGGCAAACATCCGGGAAATCCACTCCGGAACAAACGCTTCCCCGGCCAGCTTGATCAGCAGCGCCAATGTTTCGGAGGTCAGGCGCTGCTTGGAAAAATCATAAAGGATATCGTCGAACGCCAGGGAAAATGATTCGGCACGTTTTGGATCATCGGCGAACAGATCCCGGAGATGGGTTTTATCCAGCTTCTGACGATGTGCAGCAAGTTCTGCCCATGTTCGCGAGGTAGTAATTGTCATGGTGGCAACCTCCGATGTACTTGCCGGTTTACCGCATGCGGTGGCAAACCGCAGCGAGTTGCAAGCCTGAAACTATTCTATGCCGAATAATCGCGATTCAGCGACGCTGCAGGCATAAAAACTTCCAGTTTGCGGCAATGCAACGCTTCTGCCATGCCCCGCCCCTGGCCATCAACCGTCCTCCCCTCCCGAAAGATAGCCTGTTTGCTGGAAATTAATCCGTACTTATCGGATAATCGTGAAGCTGGTTTGGCAATCTGCCAGGCCCCTGCCATCAGCGGATATGATGCTTCAGTGGTTTGCATTGCGGTCGTTTCCTGCCTGAACGAAGTCTGCGATTTTATTCTTTTGGCATTATACGGAAAAGAAAATTGTTTTTTCACAGGCATGATCGGCTGTTTTGATGTCCGGTCTTTTTACGAGGAAAGTGAATCATGACTATCAGAGTAGGTATCAATGGTTTTGGCCGTATCGGACGCATGGTTTTCCGTGCCGCCGTGCAGAACTTCAAGGACATCGAGATCGTTGGCATCAACGATCTGCTCGAACCGGATTACCTGGCCTACATGCTGGCCTACGACTCGGTGCATGGCCGCTTCAAGGGCGACATCAAGGTGGAAGGCAGCACGCTCATCGTTAACGGCAAGAAAATCCGCCTGACCGCCGAGAAGGATCCGGCTGCGCTCAAGTGGAACGAAGTCGGCGCCGACATCGTCATCGAATCCACCGGCCTCTTCCTCGACAAGGAAACCGCCGCCGCCCACCTCAAGGCCGGCGCAAAGAAGGTCATCATGTCCGCCCCGTCCAAGGACGACACGCCGATGTTCGTCTATGGCGTCAACGACAAGAACTACGCGGGCGAAGCCATCATTTCCAATGCCTCCTGCACCACCAACTGCCTGGCTCCGCTGGCCAAGGTGATCAACGACAGCTTCGGCATCAAACGCGGCCTGATGACCACCGTGCATGCCACCACGGCGACCCAGAAGACCGTCGACGGCCCGTCCAAGAAGGACTGGCGCGGCGGCCGCGGCATCCTGGAAAACATCATCCCCAGCTCGACCGGCGCAGCCAAGGCCGTCGGCAAGGTCATCCCGGAACTTAACAAGAAACTGACCGGCATGTCCTTCCGCGTGCCGACGTCCGACGTCTCCGTGGTCGACCTGACCGTCGAGCTGAACAAGGCCGCGTCGTATGACGAAATCAAGGCTGCCGTCAAGGCCGCCGCCGAAGGCCCGATGAAGGGTGTCCTGGCCTACACCGAGGACAAGGTCGTCTCGACCGATTTCCGCGGCGAACCCTGCACCTCGGTATTCGACGCCGATGCCGGCATCGCGCTCGACCCGACCTTCGTCAAGCTGATTGCCTGGTACGACAACGAGTGGGGCTACTCCAACAAGGTGCTCGACATGGTTCGCGTCATGTCCTCCAAGTAATACCTACGGCCAAAGGGCGCGTCATTGCGCCCTTTTTTCGTTTTCCGTTCCCGAATCGAAAGAACAACGCCATGACCTTCAAACGCCTTACAGACCTTGACGTCGCCGGCAAGCGTGTTTTCATCCGCGCCGACCTGAACGTCCCCCAGGACGATGCGCTCGTGATCACCGACGAAACCCGCATCATCGCCGCCCTGCCCGGTATCCGCTACGCGCTCGACAAGGGCGCGGCCGTAATGGTTACGTCCCACCTGGGTCGCCCCACGGAAGGCGAACTCAAACCGGAAGACTCGCTGGCGCCCATCGCCAAACGCCTGTCCGAACTGCTCGGCAAGGAAGTCCGGCTGGTTCAGGGCTGGGTTGATGGAGGCTTCGACGTCAAGCACGGCGAAGTCGTCCTGCTGGAAAACTGCCGCTGCAACAAGGGCGAGAAAAAATGCAGCGACGAACTGTCGCAGAAGATGGCCGCCCTGTGCGATATCTGGGTGATGGACGCTTTCGGCACCGCGCACCGCGCCGAAGCCACCACCTACGGCATGGGCAAATATGCCAAGGTCGCCTGCGCCGGACCGTGCGTCGCCTCCGAACTGGAAGCGTTGACCAAGGCGCTGGCCGAACCGGCCCGGCCGATGCTGGCCATCGTCGGCGGCTCCAAGGTCTCGACCAAGCTGACCGTCCTCGAAAGCCTTTCCGCCAAGGTGGATCAGCTGATCGTCGGTGGCGGCATCGCCAACACCTTCCTGCTGGCGGCCGGCAAGAAGATCGGCAAGTCGCTGGCCGAACCGGACCTGCTCGATCAGGCCAAAACCGTGATGGCCAAGGTCAAGGTCCCGCTGCCGACCGACGTGATCTGCGCCAAGGAGTTTTCCGCCACGGCCCAGGCCACGATCAAGAGCGTCGACGACGTGGCCGACGACGACATGATCCTCGACATCGGCCCGGAATCCGCCAAAACGCTCGCCGCCATCATCGCCAAGGCCGGCACGGTAGTCTGGAACGGCCCGGTCGGCGTGTTCGAAATGGACGCTTTTGCCAACGGCACGAAAGTGCTCGCACAGGCCATCGCCGAATCCCCGGCGTTCACCCTGGCCGGTGGCGGCGATACGGTCTCGGCCATCAACGTTTTCAACATCAAGGACAAGGTGGGCTACATCTCGACTGCCGGTGGCGCCTTCCTGGAATTCCTCGAAGGAAAACGCCTGCCCGCGGTAGACATTCTCGAATCGCGCGCCAAGGACTGAGCAGCAACGGCAGGCGCGGGGGTTTCCCGGTTACTTGACCTCGAACCGGAAACTCGCCGCGACCTGCCCCTCGACCACAACGTCGAGCTGCCTTGGTCCGGCGGGTTCCTGCGGACCGATCGACCACTCCCCGTAAATCCTTCCGTCAACCGGCACCAGCTGTCGCTGGCTGACCTGATTGCGTCGCTCAAGCGGAATGAGCAGCTTCACCCCATCCGCCGCCTCCGTGCGCTGCTCGCTTGCCGTGCTGGGCAACAGATACTCTTCACGCACGCTGACGGAGCGCCTCACCCCGCGCAACTCGATCATCCAGCCGTAGCGCTGCCCCTCACGATGAGGAATGGTCCGGGTCGGCTCAAACACCACACGATTGGGATCGCTGGCGTCGAAAACACCAAACTCGGCTGAAACAACCTGGATTCCCGGAGAGGCTGCCCATCCCGCCGGAACATTCAAGCCGATGACCACCAGCCACAGGAAAACAACGTTGCCCAAACGATTCATGGTCTGCTCATCCACGCCGCAAAATTCGAGGAAGCACTTAAACCACGAAGCGATACCGTACGTCAATCACGAAAGACTGCCAGGCGCAGAACGGCGGAGCGACAGAATGAACCTTCTCCGCATGAATCAGGTCTGCATTAACTAGAATGACGCCCGCCGGCTTGTATTCGGCAACCGCGTCAGCTAGAAAAAGAAACGGGAGCAAAATTCCCGATACAATGATCAGCGCTTGATGACAAACAATAAATTGCATCCATCATGAACCGCCCCGCGTGGACAACAGCCTTTCAGCATGACCCGGTCACAGCATGACAGAGACCAGCGACACACTCCCGCCGCCCGCCCGAAAATCGCGCCTGGCACTGCACCTGGCCATTATGCTGGTGATCAAGGTGATCCTGCTCACCCTCCTCTGGCACGTCTTCATCAAGCCAAACAAGGTCGTCGTCGATGTGGACGCCATGGGTAGCCGCATCGCCGGATCCGCATCCCACCCTGCACTACAACCTCGCGCCATCCCCCCTCAAGGAGAAAAAAATGATCGACTCGACGGTCGTTGACCTGTCGCGCCTGCAATTCGCGGCGACGGCGATGTACCACTTCATCTTTGTGCCATTGACGCTCGGATTGTCGTGGATCCTGGTCATCATGGAATCGGTCTACGTGATGACCGGCAAGCCGATCTACAAGGAAATGACGCAATTCTGGGGCAAGCTGTTCGGCATCAATTTCGCGCTGGGCGTCACCACCGGCATCACCCTGGAATTCCAGTTCGGGACCAACTGGGCCTACTACTCGCACTACGTCGGCGACATCTTCGGCGCGCCCCTGGCCATCGAGGGACTGCTGGCCTTCTTCCTCGAATCAACCATGTTCGGCCTGTTCTTCTTCGGCTGGAACCGCCTTTCCAAACGCGGCCACCTGGCCGTCACCACGCTGATGGCGCTAGGCACCAACCTTTCCGCAATCCTGATCCTGATCGCCAACGCCTGGATGCAGGACCCGGTCGGCTCGGCCTTCAACCCGGTGACCATGCGCATGGAACTGACTGATTTCGCGGCGCTGATCCTCAATCCGGTCGCACAGTCCAAGTTCGTGCATACCGTGGCTTCCGGCTACGTTACCGGCTCGCTGTTCGTGCTCGGCATCTCCGCCTGGTATCTGCTTAAGGACAAGCACGTCGAATTCGCCCGCCGCTCCTTCCGCATCGCCGCGGCCTTCGGCATTGCGGGGACACTGTCGGTGATCGTGCTCGGCGACGAATCGGGCTACGCCGTCTCCGAATCGCAGAAATCCAAGCTGGCCGCCATCGAGGCCATGTGGGAAACCGAACCGGCGCCCGCCGGATTCAACATCGTGGCCTGGCCGAACGAGGAGAAGCAGGCCAACGACTGGGAAATCAAGGTACCGTACATGCTCGGCCTGATCGCCACCCGCTCGATCGCGGAAGAGCTTCCCGGCATCCGCGAGATCCGGGCCAGAAACAAGGAGCGCATCGTCTCCGGCATTGAAGCCATCGCCGCCCTCGACGCCATGCGAAAAGATCCGTCCGACGCCGCGGCCCGGGCGAAGTTTGAAAAACACCAGGCCGACATGGGCTATGGCCTGCTGGTCAAGCGCTACTCCCCGGATGTCAGCCAGGCCACGCCGGAAATGATCGAACAGGCGGCCAAGGATTCCGTGCCCAAGGTGGCGCCGCTGTTCTGGAGCTTCCGCGTCATGGTCGGACTCGGCTTCCTGATGCTCGGACTGTTCGTCGTTGCCATCTGGCTGTCGATCTACAACACGCACAGGAAGCACCCGCTGCTGCTCAAAGCCTTCCTGTGGAGCATCCCGGCGCCGTGGATCGCCATCATGTGCGGCTGGTTCGTCGCCGAATATGGCCGCCAGCCCTGGACGGTGTTCGGCATGCTGCCCACCTACCAGTCGGCCTCCAGTCTCTCCGCCGCCAGCCTGTGGGGCTCCATCGCGGGCTTCGTCGGCTTCTACACGCTGCTGCTGATCGTCGAGATGTACCTGATGTTCAAGTACGCCCGCCTCGGCCCGGCCGCATCGCAACCGAACCACGCCTGAGGGAGAACAGCAAATGTTTGACTATGAAACCCTGAAACTTATCTGGTGGATTCTCGTCGGCGTGCTGCTGATCGGCTTCGCCATCATGGACGGTCACGACATGGGCGTCGGCATCCTGCTCAACTTCCTCGGCAAGGACGACACCGAGCGCCGGGTGATGATCAACACCATCGCCCCGCACTGGGACGGCAACCAGGTGTGGTTCATCACCGCCGGTGGCGCCATCTTCGCCGCCTGGCCGTTCGTTTACGCCACCGCGTTTTCCGGGCTGTACTGGGCGATGCTGCTGGTGCTCTTCGCCCTGTTCTTCCGCCCGGTCGGCTTCGAGTACCGTTCCAAGCTGCCCAACCCGGCCTGGCGCCAATCCTGGGACTGGGGCCTGTTCGCCGGCAGCGCCATCCCGGCGCTGGTCTTCGGCGTGGCCTTCGGCAACCTGTTCCTCGGCGTGCCGTTCCGCCTTGACGACACCATGCGCTCGTTCTACTCCGGTTCGTTCTGGGCGTTGCTCAACCCGTTTGCACTGCTCGTCGGCGTCACCAGCCTGCTGCTGCTCACGCTGCAAGGAGCAACCTTCCTGGCGCACCGCACCGACAGCGACCTGCAAGCACGCGCCAGGAAAACAGCCAGCATCGTCGCCATCGCCCTGCTCGTGGCCTTCTCCCTCGCCGGTTTCTGGGTCTCGCGCATCGACGGCTACGTCATCCAGTCCATTGGGGATGTCGGCAGCGCATTGAATCCGTTGATGAAGGAAGTCGGCCGTGCGCCGGGCGCCTGGTTCGCCAACTACGACAAACAGCCGATCCTCTGGCTGATTCCGGCGCTGGCCTACGTCGGTGGGTTGATCGTCATCGCCAGCCTGCGCGCCGGCTGGACGCTGCTGGCCTTCGTCGGCTCCTCGCTGGCCTGCGTCTCGGTAATCGTCACCGCCGGGATGGCGCTGTTCCCCTTCGTGCTGCCCTCGTCGGAAATGCCCAATGCCAGCCTCACCGCCTGGGACGCCACATCGAGCCACTTCACGCTGAACGTGATGTTCTGGGTGGCACTGATCTTCACCCCGATCGTCGTCGCCTACACCAGCTGGGCTTACCGGGTCATGTCCGGCAAAGTCACGCGCGATTTCATCGTCAAGAACGACAAGACCGTCTACTGATTACCGAAAGGAAGAATTGTCATGTGGTACTTCACCTGGATTCTCGGCCTCGGCTTCGCCGTCCTGCTGGCCATCGTCAACGCCCTGTGGCTTGAAGCGCAGGACGACGCAAACAACGGCAAGCAATAATCGGGAAGCTCTTCGATGTAACGGCGGCACGTCGATGATGTGCCGCCGTTACTTTTTTCCGTAGCTGCCAAGCACGCACACCCGTGCCAACCAGGGAATTCCAGCAGCGTGCCTGACCATGCAACCACGCCTCCACCGATGGGTGATTCCCGGATCTTTCGTCACAGAATCATTCGACCCGCCTGGCTCGTATAAAAGCTTGCGCCTTGTAGACTACAGCCCTTTCCGAGCAAGACTGCCCTGGAATTCAGCCTCCCCAGTACGTCAGCAGACAATTCATCTCCAAGATGATGAATGCGCTTGTTTTCCAGCAGTACGTAGGTCAGCTTGTAATGCCGGGACATGGATAGCCACAATCCCCTCGCCGCCGGAGATTGCCTGGCTCCCGTCATCAGGCACCGTCCCTCGTCGAGCCACCACCTGTAAACAGCCGTCGCAATGCCGCGCCTGCGGTATTGCGCTGATACCTTGGTGTGTGGCGCACGGAAGTGAACCTCTGCTTTGCGGTTGACTTCGATCAACCGGTTCAACGTGACGTAAGCGACGATCCGTTGAGTCAACACTTCTACAACGTAAACGAAGTGTTCTCCATCCGCCTGTCTTGTTTTGGCGACCAGCCTCGATGGAAGATTGGAAAGGCTTGAAAGATCATTACAAGAACCCAGCAACCGCTCTCCGCGCGTGTTCAATGCATCCAGCTCTGCTGCGACTCGATCTTCCGGAAGGTGTACGTCGATCCTTAGCTCGGACAGCCACTGGCCCCATGGAGGCCACAAGGATGGAGAAAAGGCCATGGTACTCATGCGCCGGCCCACCAGCCACTCAACAGGCGCGCAGGTTTTGCGCTGGCACGCACAAACCCGCAATGCTCCCAGGCTTCCATCGGGGTCGCCAGGCCGGCAAAAACGCCATATCCTTCGCCTGACTCGATCACCCCTCCCGCCTGCAAAGTTTCCCCTACCCGGATGGCACCGGCAGCAACAATATCCTGCCCGGCCTTCAACCCCCATCCACACTGCAGATGCGCACCGCCCTGAACGGAGCCGGATGAAACGACGCCTTGCTTCGCTTCAAGCAATCCCGTGACAATCAAATCGTCGCCCGCCTTGATGCCTCCAAGGCACAACACGTCCTCTGCCGCAACAAACCCATGTCCGAAGGTCGCGTTACCGCCAATATGGGTCGCCCCACCCACCTCCGCCCCCCACCCGACCCGCAGATGGCGGCCGCAGGACAGGTTTTTCTGAACGCGCAACGACCAGTCTACGCGAGCATCCGAGCCGATCTTTGCAGATTCTCCGCAAAAGACGGACCCTCCCACGCGCAAGTCTTCGCCTACCTGCATCGCCGTGCCAACGCGTACTCCGCCTTTCACGCTCAAAGAGCGGCCAACCCGCAAAATGGATTCCACCTCCAGCACACCCTGGCATTCAATGGAGCCCGCGAAGACCAGCGCACCTGCACCAATATCGTCCACTTGCAGCACGTCGTCGGTCGGCCCCAACTGATCCAGCAACCAGCATGCATCGTCGACCCGCCCATCGTTAACCAGATCGTTCAGCAATGACTGGTAACCGCTGAGCAGCTCCTGACGTTTCAAATACCACCGGTAACCTTCACTACAGGGGCGCTTGGACCTGATGAAATCGCGGGTTACGTCCATTCTCTCGGTCGTCGTCATGGCCGTCCCCCTCGCCATTTCACCCATTCAAAGACTTTATGTGTACGTAGCCTTGAATTGCCGATCAAAAATGATTTCGGGATATTTTTACAGCACGTGCCGAGGCTCCAATGCCTCCCCAATGCCTTTGAACAAAGGCTTTTTGAAGAAGGCTGATCATCTTGATGAAGTTCGGCAGGATTGTTACTGAACCCGGAGATCAGAGTCGGCTGCGTGCGGAATGCAAAAGGACGACCGTGGTCGAGCGCGGTGAACCAACGTTCACCATTGGGATTACATGACATGATTTTCTCCTGAACGACGGGAGTTCGTGAAACGAACAGCGTCGGTCGCGCTGAGCTGAGTGCCCGGCGACAGGAGATGCGCTAAAACAAAAAGGGGAGGGAGATGTCGCCGGGCTCAGGAATCTGCAGCGGTCTGGCAGATATTGAGGTCACCGGTCTGGAGGGTCGATGCCGAACCTGCACTCACAGGCAATTCTTGCATCCCGTCCAATGTGACGTAGTAATCATGAAAAATCAACATGTTGCAACTGTACCCAGAGATCCATCAGGTGTCAACCGCACATGCTTCACGAAGCAAGACACAATCATCCACGAACCTCCGGACCGCGCGGAAGTGTCGCCTCGGCTCACGTTTAAGCAGACCATCCGCCACGATTCGCCACTACCGCCGGTTTGCCGTCCCGTGTGTTGACTGGTTTATTACCTGGTTTGTTGCCTGCACTGAGTTGAACCGTACTCCAACCAGAACGTCGGTCTAGCGCAGGATATCCTGCAGCGCATCGACGACCATCGAGGTGCCGACGGCAATCAGCAGAACGTCGCCGGCCACGCGCACGTAGCGATGCCCGGGCGGAGGGGGCGGCATGCGCACGATCAGGTCATGCGGCAGTTCGTAGAACATGACATCGCGCGGCAGCGGCCGGCCCATCATCCATTTCCTGGCTTGTCCCGGCGGCATGCAGCCGTTGCCTTTTTTGGCCAGTCCCGGCGGGCATTTTCCGCCGCGTATCTGTGGCCCATAGTAATCGTTCACCACGCGGCGATGATCGTCGCCAAAACGGAATTCGACGCGCACGTCATCGCGGTCGCGACGGCTATCGCGTCCCTTGTCATCGCGACGACCATCATTGCGGTCGCCATAGTGGTTGTCATAGCGCTCCACCCGCTCCTTTTCATGCCCCTTGCCATTTTTGCCTCCCTTTTCGGCCAGGACGGCGGCGGGAGCGATCAACAATGACAGGGCAACAGCCAATAGTGCTTGTTTGCGAATTTTCATGATAACCACCTGAAGAAGAAAAATATTTCCGGGAAACACGAGGTGCGACCGCCCCACCTTACAACGTTTCAAGCAATTTTACCCAAGCGCGCTGCGCCGCTCGCCGAACCACGAATAATCATCGAAAGAAAAGATCCGCAAGTCCTGCGTGTCTGGAATAGAACGCTCATGGCAACCGCCGCGTTGACAACGGCATTCGCTGGTCCGGGAAAATGCGTCGCCCTGCGTGCCCGATAGCGCCTTGCCTTGGTGCGTGGAACGAAATCATCCGCGGGGCTGTCCATTCTCACAATGGCATTATGTCTCCGGACTCCGCCTGACCGGCACGCGGAATGGAGAATGCACCGAGGAAATATGGCAAGCGTACTGGTCATCGACGAATCGCAACAGCGCGCCGTGGAAATCTGTTCCGGACTGATCAAGGCCGGGCATCAGGTGGCCGCGGTGTTGCCGTCGGCGCTCGAACTCCTGGCCCGCATCGAGGAAATCAAGCCGGACATCATCCTCATCGAAACCGAATCGCCGTCCCGCGATACGCTCGAGCATCTGGGCGTGATGAATCGCGACATGCCCCGGCCGGTCATCCTGTTCACCCAGGACGACGATCAGGAAACGATCCGCTCGGCTATCCGTTCAGGCGTGGCGGCCTACGTTGTCGATGGTTTCGATATCGACCGCCTGCGCTCCGTGGTCGATGTCGCGGTCGCACATTTCGAGGAACATCAGGCGCTCCGCACCGAACTCGCGGAAACCAGCCGCAAGCTCGGCGAACGCAAGGTCGTCGAGAAGGCCAAGGGCATCCTGATGAAATCGCGCGGTATGGACGAAGAAACGGCCTACGGCACACTCAGGAAGCTGGCCATGGAACGCTCGCAGCCGCTGGCCAAAGTGGCCGGCAATCTCGTCGAGATGGCCGACCTGTTGCTCTAGCGGGCCGCAGATTTATTGCAGATCCGTCATTCCGGCACACGCCGGAATCCAGGAAATCCAACGAACTGCCCCCACCCGCGTTCGCCGGGGTGACGGGAACTTGCGTGTTTTTGGAGCAGTGCCCCCGCCGTTACTCTTTCTTCAGCGGGCAGGTGTTGATCCCCATCAGCGCGTACAACGGACACGCTCCGAGCAGGCCGGTGGCCAGGGGGACGACGCCGATCCATGCCCATGCCGGACCGCCCGCCAGTGCCCAGACAATGAGCGCCAGACCGACCACGATACGCAGGATTTTGTCTATTCCGCCAACATTGCTTTTCATGATTGCTCCCTCATCGGTTAGACGATTGCGAATACAACCCCCGGTACATCAACCACTTCATGCAACAGAACAACAGCCCTGAACCCACAACTTCGTTTACAAAGGCGCGCGATCGATGGCGGAAAGCATGCCGTTGACTTCGAACAGCTTGCCATTGACGTGCGGCACGCCAAAGGACTTCAAGCGCTGCGTGTGCATGGTCAGGTAGGCTTCCGCACTGACGCGGTCGGCAAACAGGTAAATCCCGCCCGCTTCATTCCGCTCCCGGCTCTCCGTCCAGATTTTCCAGAGCAGGCCGGGTTCCTGGGCGATGGACTCGGCCAGTTCTTTCATTGCTTCGCTCATGGCGTCGCCCCACGGCCCTTGATAGGGGAAATCGACTTGCAACAGGATGCTCACTCCGGTTCCTTTCGTAAATGAAAACGGCCAGGCTCCAATGATCATAGCCGCCCTTCATGCTTTTCGAAACCGCCACCCTCCCATCCACACCGCGCTATCCCCAAGCGGAATGCCGCCCCATGATTGGGCAACCGGTACAGCCCGTGCACTTGGCAAGTGCGACTCATCCCGTGGCCCCGGCTATCAAGACCACCAAGCAAAAATTCCAACAATATGATTTAAAACAACTTAATCGACAAAATACATACTGGCACAAAACTGGCTAGACGGTTACCAGGAGCTGAGCCAATGGCGGCCCGGCCCAACCGACAACGGCGTCTGACTCCTGCATTCTCCTCGCAGGAATCGGCGCCGTTTTAATTTGCCCCCGGAGATCGAGATGAGCCATGAACCGACCACACCTGCCGAGACCACCACTCCCGACGAATCGAAGCGGCGCGACTTTCTGCGCCGCAGCCTGCAACTCGCCACGGGAGCCGCTCTCATGAGCACGATCGCTCCCGGCATCCGCTCAGCCGCTTGGGCGGCCGGCTCCGACAAACCGGAAAAAGAGGAAGTACGCATCGGCTTCATCCCCCTGACCGACTGTGCGTCGGTGGTCATGGCCTCGGTGATGGGCTTCGACAAGAAGTACGGCATCAGGATCACGCCGACCAAGGAAGCCTCGTGGGCAGGCGTGCGCGACAAGCTGGTCAACGGCGAACTCGACGCGGCGCACGTGCTGTATGGCCTGATCTACGGCGTGCAACTCGGCATCGGCGGTCCGAAGAAGGACATGGCGTCGCTGATGACGCTGAACAACAACGGTCAGGGCATCACCCTCTCCAACCAGTTGAAAGAAAAAGGCGTCACCGACGGTGCCAGTCTCGCCGCGCTGGTCGCCAGGAAGGAAAAGGAGTACTCCTTCGCGCAGACCTTCCCCACCGGCACGCATGCCATGTGGCTGTACTACTGGCTGGCGGCGCACGGCATCAACCCGATGAAGGATGTGAAAACCATCGTCGTTCCGCCTCCGCAGATGGTCGCCAACATGCGTGTCGGCAACATGGACGGCTTCTGCGTCGGTGAGCCGTGGAACCAGCGCGCGATCATCGACAAGATCGGATTTTCGGCAGCCACGTCGCAGGACGTGTGGGTCGACCATCCCGAGAAGGTGCTCGGCACCACCGCCGAGTTCGTGCAGAAATATCCGAACACCGCGCGCGCCATGATCATGGCCGTGCTCGAAGCCTCGATGTGGATCGACACCTCGGCCGCTAACCGCAGCAAAACCGCCGAAACCATCGCCGCCAAGGCCTACGTCAACACCGACGTCGACGTGATCCGCAGCCGCATGATCGGTCAGTACGAAAATGGCATCGGCAAGAGCTGGTCGGAGAAGAACCACATGAAGTTTTACAACGACGGCGCGGTGAACTACCCCTACCTTTCCGACGGCATGTGGTTCATGACCCAGCACAAGCGCTGGGGCCTGCTCAAGGACCACCCGGACTATCTCGCCGTGGCCAAAAAAGTGAACCAGATCGCGCTGTACAAGGAAGCCGCCGCACAGCTCAAGGCACCGCTTCCCAAGAGCGACATGCGCGAGTCGAAGCTGATCGACGACATCGTGTGGAACGGCAAGAACCCGCAGAAGTACGCCGACGGCTTCAAGGTCAAGGGCTAAGGAAATGGAAAAGCCCGTCGCCCCGGCGAAGGCCGGGGTCCGGTTTGTAGCACTTTCTGGATTCCGGCACCCCAGGGGCACTTCCTTCGGGGCGCTTTCGCCGGAATGACGGATGGAAACACACATGAGTTTACGCAAGGAGAGCACCATGACGGCAATTACGATGAACGCCCTGTCGGCCGCCGCCACGGCGGAAGCGCCAACGCGGCCGGCCAAACCCACGCCCCGGCAGATCGAACTCGCTGCGGCGCCCAGCAGCGCTACCGAACACGCGGCAGCGATGCGCACTTTTTTCGGCACGATCCTGCCACCGATTCTCGGCTTGCTGCTGCTGATCGGTATCTGGCACGTCGCGACGCTCAAGGGCGGGGCCATTCCCACGCCGGCTCAAACCTGGGAAGCTGCGGCCAAGCTGTTTGCCGATCCGTTCTACCGCAACGGCCCGAACGACCAGGGCATCGGCTGGAATATTCTCGCGTCGCTGCAGCGCGTCGGCATCGGCTTCGGTCTCGCCGCGCTGGCCGGTATTCCGGCCGGCTTCCTGCTCGGGCGTTTCTCCCTGCTTTCCAGCCTGGTCAATCCGATCATCAGCCTGCTGCGTCCGGTCTCGCCGCTGGCCTGGCTGCCGATCGGCCTGCTGGTGTTCAAGCGCGCCGACCCGGCGGCGACCTGGACGATCTTCATCTGCTCGATCTGGCCGATGATCATGAACACCGCGCAGGGCGTGCAGCGCGTACCGCAGGACTACCTCAACGTGGCGCGCGTGCTCAACCTCTCGGAGTGGAAGATTGTCACCAAGATCCTCTTCCCCAGCGTGCTGCCGTACATGCTCACCGGCATCCGCCTGTCGATCGGCACCGCCTGGCTGGTCATCGTCGCCGCGGAAATGCTCACCGGCGGCGTCGGCATCGGCTTCTGGGTGTGGGACGAGTGGAATAACCTCAAGGTCGAGCACATCATCATCGCCATCTTCGTGATCGGCATCGTCGGTCTGATCCTCGAGCAGCTGCTGCTCCTGCTGGCCAAACAACTGCGCACCGAAGCCTGAACATGGAGAAGATCATGGAAAAATTCGTCAGCATAGAGAACGCCGGCATGACGTTCGAAATTGGGAAAAGCGGCAAGAAGCGCAAGTTCATCGCCTTGCACAACATCAACCTGAGTATCCGCCAAGGTGAATTCGTCTCGCTGATCGGTCACTCCGGCTGCGGCAAATCGACCCTGCTCAACCTGATCGCCGGCCTCACGCTGCCGACGGCAGGCGCGCTGATCTGCGCCGGACGAGAGATCGCCGGCCCTGGCCCGGAGCGTGCCGTGGTCTTCCAGAACCACTCGCTGCTGCCTTGGCTGACCTGCTTCGAGAACGTTTATCTCGCCGTCGAGCGGGTGTTTGCGGAGAGCGAAGCCAAGGTCCAGCTCAAGGCGCGCACGCAAAGCGTGCTCGAACTCGTCGGCCTCGCTCACGCCATGCACAAGTACCCCGGCGAGATTTCCGGCGGCATGAAGCAGCGTGTCGGCATCGCCCGCGCGCTGGCCATGGAGCCGAAAGTCCTGCTCATGGACGAGCCCTTCGGCGCGCTCGACGCACTGACCCGCGCCCGGCTGCAGGACGAGCTGATGCGCATCTGCGAAGCCACGCACGCGACCACCGTGATGGTCACGCACGATGTCGACGAAGCCGTGCTGCTCTCCGACCGCATCGTGATGATGACCAACGGCCCGGCCGCCACCATCGGCGAAGTGCTGACGGTCGATCTGCCGCATCCGCGCGACCGCCTGAGCCTGGGCAGCAACCCGAAATACATGGAATACCGTGCAGCAGTGATCGAATTCCTCTACGCCAAGCAACAGCATCCGCTGGCGGCTTGAAAAGCGAATTAACCACAACGAACACAACGGGCACGACGAAATGCAAACGGCAATGAAAGTGAACATCTCGCGTGCCGAGCTAATGGATATTTCCGGGTCTTGTCTTTCGTTGTGTCCGTTGTGCCCGTTGTGGTTAAACAAGTTCTTCTGATTTTCCTGAAGAGGCCATGAACATGACCAAGCAAAAACTCGTGATGGTCGGCAACGGCATGGCCGGGTGCCGCACGCTGGAAGAGCTGCTCAAGCTCGAACCGGAGATGTACGACATCACCGTGTTCGGCGCCGAGCCGCACCCCAACTACAACCGCATCCTGCTCTCCCCGGTGCTGGCCGGCGAAATGACGCTGCCCGACATCGTGCTCAACGACCACGCCTGGTACCGCGACAACGGCATCACGCTGCACGCCGGCAAGAAGGTCACGCAGATCGACCGCATCCGCCGCAAGGTCATCGCCGACGACGGCACGGAAGCGGAATACGACCGCCTGCTGCTGGCTACCGGTTCGTCGCCGTTCATCCTGCCGATTCCCGGCAAGGATCTTCCGGGCGTGATCGCCTACCGCGACATCGCCGATACCGAGGCGATGATCGAGGCAGCGAAGACGCACACCCACGCGGTCGTCATCGGCGCCGGGCTGCTCGGACTGGAGGCGGCCAACGGCCTGAGCCTGCGCGGCATGGACGTGACCGTGGTGCATAACGGCGAGTGGATCATGGAGCGCCAACTCGACCGGACGGCTGGCGACCTGCTGCAAAAATCACTCGAAGCCAAGGGCCTCAAATTCCTGCTCAGCAAACAGACAACCGAACTCGTGGCCGGTGAATCAGGGCGCGTCGCGCTGATCCGCTTCAAGGACGGCGAGGCGATCCCGGCCGACCTGGTGGTGATGGCCGTCGGCATCCGCCCGAACACGGCGCTGGCCGAATCGGCGGGCATCCATTGCAACCGGGGCATCGTGGTCAACGACACGCTGCAGACGTACGACCCGAAGATCTACGCCGTCGGCGAATGCGTCGCCCATCGCGGCACGGCGTATGGATTGGTGGCGCCGCTGTTCGAGCAGGCCAAGGTCTGCGCCAACCATCTGGCGCGCTTCGGCATCAGCCGCTACCAGGGCTCGGTTACCTCGACCAAGCTCAAGGTCACCGGCATCGACGTTTTTTCCGCAGGCAACTTCATGGGCGGAGAAAAGAGCGAAGACATCGTTCTCTCCGACCCGGCGGGCGGTGTGTACAAGCGCCTCGTGATCGAGGGCGACAATCTCGTCGGCGCCGTCCTTTATGGCGACACGGCCGACGGCGCCTGGTACTTCCAGTTGCTCAAGGACAAGCAGAACGTCGCCGAAATCCGCGATCACCTGATGTTCGGTCAAAGCCATGTCGGCGACGTCGGTCACGCCGGGCAGAGTAAGGCCGCCGCCATGCCCGACACGGCGGAGGTATGCGGCTGCAACGGCGTTTGCAAGGGCACCATCGTCAAGGCCATCAAGGAGAAGGGGCTGTTCACCGTCGACGACGTGCGCAAGCACACCAAGGCCTCGTCCTCATGCGGCTCCTGCACCGGCCTCGTCGAACAGATACTGGCCTCAACGGTCGGCGGCGCCTACCAGCCAGCCAACAGCAAGGACAAACCGGTGTGCGGCTGCACCGATCACTCGCACGGCGAAGTGCGCGCGGCAATCCGCGAACAGCACCTGCTGACCATTCCAGAGATCATGAGCGCCCTCGACTGGAAGACGGCGAACGGCTGCGCCTCGTGTCGCCCGGCACTCAACTATTACCTGATCTCGACCTGGCCGCACGAGGCGCAGGACGACCCTCAATCGCGCTTCATCAACGAGCGGGCGCACGCCAACATCCAGAAGGACGGCACCTTCTCGGTCGTACCGCGCATGTGGGGTGGCCTGACCAGACCGAAGGAGCTGCGCGTGATCGCCGACGTCGCCGAGAAGTATCAGGTGCCGACCGTCAAGATGACCGGCGGCGCGCGCGTCGACCTGCTCGGCATCAAGAAGGCCGACCTGCCCAAGGTGTGGGCCGACCTCGGCGCCGCCGGCATGGTCTCCGGCCACGCCTACGGCAAGTCGATCCGCACGGTGAAGACCTGCGTCGGCGCCGAGCACTGCCGCTTCGGCACGCAACTGTCGATGAGCATGGGCGTCAAGCTGGAGAAGATGCTGTTCGGCATGTGGTCGCCGCACAAGGTCAAGCTCGCCGTCTCCGGCTGCCCGCGCAACTGCGCCGAAGCCGGGATCAAGGACGTCGGCGTGATCGGCGTCGATTCCGGGTACGAAATCTACGTCGCCGGCAACGGCGGCATCAAGACCGAGGTCGCGCAGTTCCTGTGCAAGGTGGCGACCGACGACAAAGTGCTCGAATACGCCGGCGCCTTCCTGCAGCTCTACCGTGAGGAAGGTTTTTACCTCGAACGCACCTGCCACTACGTCGCCCGCGTCGGCCTCGACACCGTCAAGAAAATCGTCCTCGACGACGCCGCACGGCGCAAGGAACTTTACGAAGCCCTTCTCTACGCGCTGCAGAACTACGAAGACCCGTGGAACGCCGCAGTGCAGAAACCGGCGGTGCGGCGGGAGTTCGAGAAGCTGGAAATGCTTGATTAACCACGGAGAACACGGAGGGCACGGAGAAAAGCAGTAGAAGGTCTTGTCTTTGCCCTTCTCCGTGTTCTCCGTGGTTCAACTCTTTTTCAAGGACAAGCCATGAGCGACTGGAAAAAACTCTGCCCCCTCGACGAAATTCCCCGTCTCGGCAGCCGTGTGGTGGCTTCGGAGAGCGGCGACATCGCCATCTTCCGTACCGCCGACGACGAGGTCTTCGCCGTGCATGACAAGTGCCCGCACAAGGGCGGCCCGCTCTCGCAGGGAATCGTCTCGGGCAAGATCGTGACCTGCCCGCTGCATAGCTGGAAGATCGACCTCGAGACTGGCGAAGCCGCCGCGCCTGATGTCGGCTGCACCCCGCCGTTCTCGGTCAAGCGCGTCGGGGACGACGTGTGGATTGCCCTGTAATGAACCGCGACCTCCGGCACACCCGCAGCACCTGCTGCTACTGCGGCACCGGCTGCGGCGTGATCATCCACTCGGCCGACGGCAAGATCGTCGGCGTCGAAGGAGACCCAGACCACCCGGCCAACTTCGGCAAACTCTGCACCAAGGGCAACACCCTGCACCTCGCCGCCGTGCAAACCGGCCGCGCCACCGTGCCGATGCTGCGCGAGTCACGTGCCGCACCGCGAACCCAAACCACCTGGGACCACGCCCTCGCCACTGCCGCGGAACGCTTTGCCGCGATCATCCGCGAACACGGCCCGGACGCCGTCGGCTTCTACATCTCCGGCCAGTTGCTGACCGAGGACTACTACGTCTTCAACAAGCTGGCGCGCGCGCTGGTCGGCACCAACAACATCGATTCCAACTCGCGCCTGTGCATGTCGTCCGCCGTCGCCGCGTACAAGGCCACGCTCGGCTCCGATTCCGTGCCGTGCAGCTACGAGGACATCGAGCTTGCCGACCTGTTCCTGATCGCCGGCGCCAACCCGGCCTTCGCCCACCCCATCGTTTACCGCCGCATCGAGGCCGCGCGCGCGGCCAACCCGGACGCGAAGATGATCGTCGTCGACCCGCGCCGCACCGACACCGCGGCGGACGCCGACCTGCACCTGGCGATCACCCCGGGCAGCGACGTGCTGCTCTACTCGGCGATGCTGCACGTGCTGCTGTGGGAAGGCCTGACCGACGACGCCTTCATCGCCGCGCACACCACCGGCTTTGCCGACCTGCGCCGCCAGCTCGCCGAACTGACACCGGGCGCCGTCGCCCCGGTATGCGGCCTAGGACCACGCGGAGCCGACGACATCGTCACCGCCGCGCGCTGGTTCGGCGCGGCCAAAGCGCCGCTCTCGTTCTGGTGCCAGGGCCTCAACCAGTCGACGCACGGCACCGATAATGGCGCCGCGCTGATCCACCTGCACCTCGCCACCGGCACGATCGGCAAACCCGGCATGGGCCCGTTCTCGCTGACCGGCCAGCCCAACGCCATGGGCGGCCGCGAGACCGGCGCGATGGCCAACCTGTTGCCCGGCCACCGCAACCTCGCCGATGCCGCCGACCGCACCGAACTCGCCGCGATGTGGGGCATTCCCGCGCTGCCCGAAGCGCCGGGCAAGACGGCGGTGGAAATGTTCGATGCCGTGCGCGCCGGCACGATCAAGGCCGTATGGATCGCTTGCACCAACCCGGCGCAATCGCTGCCCGACCTCACCCGCGTGCGCGAGGCGCTGCAGGCCGCCGAATTCGTCGTCGTGCAGGACGCCTGGACCGACACCGAAACCGCCGCCTTCGCCGACCTCCTGCTCCCCGCCGCTACCTGGGGCGAGAAGGACGGCACCGTCACCAACTCCGAACGCCGCATCAGCCGCGTCCGCGCCGCTGTCCCGCCCCCCGGCGAAGCCCGCGCCGACTGGCGCATCGCCCGCGATTTCGCGCTGGCATTGAGTGAACGCCTCTCAGAACCCCGTCATCCCGGCACCCCAAGGGTACTTCCTCAGGACGGCTTCGCCTTACCTTCGGGGCGCGAAAGCCGGGATCCAGAAAGTGCCCCAGAAGCCTCAATTTCGACGAAACCCCTCTTCCCCTTCACCACCCCCGCCGAGGTCTACGCCGAACACGTCGCTACCACCGTCGCCCGCGACCTTGACATCGGCGGTCTGTCACACACCACGCTCGACCGCCTCGGCCCGCAGCAGTGGCCCTTCCCGAAAGACGCCACAGCAGGCGCCCCCCGCCTCTACGCCGACCTCCGCTTCGCTCACCCTGACGGCAAGGCGCGCTTCATCCCGCTGACCACTGCGCTGACCGCCGAAGCCCCCGACGCCCGCCATCCCTTCCGCCTCGTCACCGGCCGCCTGCGCGACCAGTGGCACGGCATGAGCCGCACCGGGCGCATTCCCCGCCTCTACGCGCACGAGCCCGAACCCAACATCCGCC
Source organism: uncultured Propionivibrio sp. (assembly GCA_964563685.1). Lineage (GTDB taxonomy): Bacteria > Pseudomonadota > Gammaproteobacteria > Burkholderiales > Rhodocyclaceae > Propionivibrio. The sequence continues at coordinate 41,623 of CAZLXL010000007.1, read as the reverse complement.
TGCACCCTGCCGACCTCGCCCGGCGCGGCTGGAAGGAAGGCGAGCTGGTGCGCATCAAGAGCCGGCGCGGCGAAATTATCCTGCCGCTCGCCGCCAGCGAGGACGTGCGCCCCGGCCAGGCCTTTGTCGCCATGCACTGGGGTCGGCACGAGCTGTCGCACGACGGCGTCAACGCGCTGACGGTGCCGGCGTTCGACCCCGTCTCCAAACAGCCGGAACTCAAACACGCCGCGGTGCGCATCGAACCGGCCGAACTGCCGTGGCGGCTCACCCTGCTGCGCTCGCCGGGCGAAGGCCCCGCCGCCGAGGAGCAGGTGCTCGCCTGGCGCGCCGCACTCGAACCGCTGCTCGCCGAAATCGGCGCCGACGGTTACGCCGCGCTGACCCTCGACGGCCGCGAACGCCCCCTCGTCGCCCTGCGCGTCGCCACCGCCGCACCGCTGCCGGCCGAGCGCCTCGAAGCCCTCGCCGCCGCCCTGACCATGCCCGAGCCCGCCTGCCTCAACTACCGCGACGGCGCGCGCCACATCGCCAAGCGCGCCATCGTCGAGGACGGCCGCCTGACCGGCATCCTGCTCGCCGGAGAAGATGCCGCGACCGGCTGGCTGCGCGCCGCCCTGCGCGACGGCGTCGCCATCGACGACCTGCGCCGCTGGATCTTCGCCCCCCGTGCAACGCCGCCCATCGCTGCCGCCACGCCGCGCCGCGTCGTGTGCAATTGCTTCGACGTCAGCGCCGACGCCATCGAGGCCGAGATCAAGTCAGGCCAGACGCTGCCCGCGATTCAGGAAAAACTGAAGTGCGGCACGTCATGCGGATCGTGCCTGACGGAGGTGAGGAGGATGGTGGCGGCGCTGAAGGGGTAACCTGAGGGCCTATCCCCTATTGTTACCCGAATGGTAGCTCCCGCCCGACTCCTCCAGCAGGAGGCGCGGCTCCAGCTTCGGCCGAAGTTCTTCGCCGATCTAGGTGAATTCGAGTTTTTGCTTCTTGCTCATTGGGTAAGAGGTTCTGTCAAGCCCCCTGCGCAAAGCTCCGAATGGCATCTCGAAAGCTTGTGAAGCTGGGTGACTGGTTAGCGTCCACATCCATGTGCGGACAAATATCCCTCGCCCAAAGACGTTTCTGCTCAAGGCACTGAATGCTTCCCTTTGCTTTCAGCGCCACGCGACCGCCCGGATAAATTGCGTCGGCCAGCGTTTCCCAAGTATTGCATTGGGAATCCTGGACATAGGCAGCCAGTACTGTTTCGTCCGCTTGCGGATAGGCGGTAGTAAGCGCGGGACGGTCGCCAAAATACCAAGCTTCCAACTCCTCGATTGCGATGCGAATCTTGCACTGGGGTACGGGATGACATAACCCCAAGAGGGTTTTCAATTCTTGCTTGAAGGCGCGCCAATCGGGCCGTTCATCGAGGTCGACCAATACGATAACGGCCTCATCATCGCCAAGTGATTTGCCGTAGGCTCGAAGCTTGGATGGAAGATTGTGAAGCAGAGTAGGATTCTTGGGGTCGGGCCGTGATGCCGGATCGGCAGGCAATTCTCCGATCCCCCTGTGTTTGTGGATTCGCCAAGTGTGAGGATTACCATAGCCCCCAAGGATACTGCTTAGAAGCGGTTCAAGAGCCGTGCGTTCCGACTGGCCTTCCACCAGAATTTCGAAATGCATGCGGCTTACCTCGGGTCCAGATAATCGCTGTACCACAGACTTCCCAAAGGTTGCCCCTCATCTACCATGCTTCTGACAATCGCGTCATCGCTTGCGTGGCGAATCGTGGAGAACCCATCATCGCCTTTTTCGAGGATCCAGACCTCCTTGGGCTCCAGAGCATCGACAAAATACGGCTGATGGGTGGTTACGAATACCTGAGAACGGTTACCCTTCTTCTCCATGGCGTGTTGCCGGAACTCATAGGCCAGTGTTTCTAGCAATTTGTGATAGAGGCCATTTTCCGGCTCTTCAATGCACAAAAAGGGTGGCGGGTCGGGGTCTTCCAGCATCAGCAAATAGGCGAATACTTTCAACGTTCCGTCCGACATTTGCATATGCGTGAAGGGGACGGAAAATCCCTTTTCCGTAAAAAGGAGGTAAAGATTGTTCGAGTAATCGTCCTTGTGCGTTTTGATCCCCCCTATGCCGGGGATTTTTTCCGCCACCCTTCGCAGTATTTCTCGCAACGTACCGTCAGATCGGCTTTCAAGGTATTGCACGACGTTGGCTAGATTGTCGCCAACCACATTCAAGTGTTTTTGTGGCCCAGCTTTCGGCAATTCCCGTGCAGCGTTCGGGCTAAAGTAGCTGAGGTACCAGCCTTCGATGAAACGCCGGAAAGCGGATATTCTCGGATGTTGTTTCAACGAGCCGATCGTTGCAATGCCGAGGCGCGACTTGTCGTCCAGCTCCACCTCTTCGTAGTCCGCTCCTTCAACCTCTTCACCGGGCGTTCGAAGAGAACGGAAAATGTCTTCCATTTGGACGACATTGGTATCTTCGTCGACACGCAGCCCGGGTTCGTTCCCTTTCCACGCTACGCCTTTGCCTTCATTGAGAATCAAAAAGGAATATGGCCTCCCGTGCGTCTGCCCGTTGCGGCGCTGCCGAAGGCGCTCACGCTCGACGATCACCTTGCCGCCATCATCCTTCCGTATGGCGAGTTCGTAGGTAATCGGCCTGGATTTTCTATCCTCGCGGAAATAAATCTCAAATTCTATGGAGCCGCTTTGCTCCTGAGAAAGAATCTTGTCGAAGCCACCGCGCTCCCTTGAATAACAGGCATCTTCAACACCAACCCGCAGGCAGTCGGCAATAAAACCGAATGCATCAAACAAGGAACTTTTTCCCACGCCATTCTTGCCGATCACCACAGTCAGCGGCGTTAGCGGTTCTGCCCCCTGGAGCTGCCATAGTTTTCCGAGCGTAACGTCCTTAAGGCCGCGGAAATTTCGGACTCTGAAACCTTCAATAATTGCCATGAGTATTCCTGCCAATCAGAGCACCAACGAAAAAATATAATTATGGCGAATTCGCCACAATCGCATACTGCGGCAAAGCAACGCGGACTTATCCGCACTATATGAACGCCAAGATTCTAGCGAAAGGGGGCAGAGTCACAAAATTCTCTCCCAAGCCTGCAATAGAAGGCATAGCGGAAATCAACACAACTCAGCCCCTTCTTGCACCGTCTCATTTAAGGCATTTCATCAATTAAGGCCAGATTCGAATTTCTCGTCGCAGTTTCACCACACTCCAGCAATCCGCACCGGAGGCAAAAACACTTCCTTCGCCTTCCCGGCCTGATCCTCAATGCCGATACTCGGCATCATCTTTCTGGGCGGACGAACATACCATTGGTCGCAGACTCGCACGAGGTCTGAATGTGCGGGTTTCCCGGTAAATCCCTTCATCAGGTCGGTGGTTAGCCGGTCGTTCGGGATATGAAGATACGCACTCGGCGTATCGAGACTGATCGTCTTCACCTCTGCGATCACCGGTTTCTGGAACATGAACCGGGGAATGGCCGCTCCTTTTCGATCAGCGGGAGCCATGTCGTCGAACAGTGGCGCCATCAGATCGATTACCCAGCCGTCAACTTCAACCCAGCAGTGGAAGTTGTCGGTATCGGAGACAAAGGTATCGTTCTCCGGTTTGCCAAAAACCATCGCGAAGTTGCTTGGCGTGCGCAGGTTGTACGCGGCTGCTCCAGCCACCGGGCAGGCCGAACCCAGCTTGTGGAGCCGCTTGAGCACGTAGGCCCCGGCCACCGCGAAGAACAGGCAGGCCTTGGCCGGATCGCCTTGCTCATTCGCCACCACGGCATGAATTGTCCGGAACAGTCGCTCGTATTCGGGAAGGGTGATCGGCGGAGTGGAACGTCTTGGCATGTGAATCTCTTCGATTGTTGTTTTGCCCGACATTATCCAGAGAGGAGGACAACGAACGGAGGAGGAACTAGATCAGTTTCGCCGCCCTGAGTACGGCCTCCGCCTCCTGGAGCCGCGAATCAACGAGGGACGCCTCCTTGGGCGTCAATGCCTCGTCCTTGAAATAACGGCTGAGCAGTTTCCGGGTGGCAACGAGTTGGCGTTTATCGTCCTCATTGACAGTCAGCGCCCGCGCAAACTTCTCGGCTTCCGAACACAGCTTGCCCAGGTACACAAACCCCGCCTTGTGCTTGTTCCGGTCGAGCCAGTAGTGGCAGCATTTCGCCCTGTCTTCGGATTTCAGCCAGTAAGAGTGATCAAGGTAGGCCTCCACATGGCATAGATAAATCCATGTAAAGAGCTTCGCACGATCGGCGGGCGACATCGTGTTTTCGTCAAACAGGCTTTTGAACACTCCCTTGCCAAGCAGCCTTTTAATCACTTTGTTATCAAGCAACCCCATTTCCGGTACTCCCCTTGATCAATTTCATGTGGCAAAAATTATACCGAACGAAGCCAGTCTTCCCGGTCTGAAACGCAGTTTCCGCACATTCGGCCCCCTGAGCGAAGGGATCGAAGCCATGGAAATCGGCGGCTGGCGATTACTGATTGCCATCGCCCACCGTCCGCCGCGTGTTCTTTATCCTCGCCCGGCGCGCCTTGCTTTCCAGGCGCCGAGCGATGCTGTTCCGGGTCGGACGGGTGGGTCGCCGCAGTTTGGGAGGCGTGGCCGCCTTATCCACCAGGACCTGCAGTCGGCGCAGCGCTTCCGCACGGTTCTTTTCCAGGCTGCGGAATTCCTGCGCCTTGATGACAACGACGCCTTCCTTGCTGATACGCTGATCCCCCAGATGCAGCAGCCGTGCACGCACGGCTTCGGGCAGCGACGAAGCGGCGATATTGAATCGCAAGTGCACCGCATTGGCGACCTTGTTGATATTCTGTCCGCCCGCGCCCTGCGCCCGGATGGCGGTGATCTCGATTTCCTCTTCCGGAATGGAAATGTGAACGCGCATGGTGTCGGTTGTCTGATCGGATTTAGCCGGGAAACATTCTGTCATGAAAATATGGGTCGATGCCGACGCCTGTCCGGCGGCCATCAAGGACATCCTCTATCGGGCGGCCAATCGCGCGCAGATACAGCTCACGCTGATCGCCAACCGGATGCTGCGTGTGCCGCCTTCGCCCTGGATTCAGGCGGTGCAGGTACCGGCCGGGTTCGACGTGGCCGACCGGCGCATCGTCGAGGTAGCCGAATCCGGAGATCTCGTGATCACGGCCGATGTGCCGCTCGCCGCGCAGGCCATTGCCAAAGGGGCCGTGGTCATCGACCCGCGCGGCGAACTGCTGGATGCCGGCAACATCGACGAACGCCTGAGCATGCGCAATTTCATGGAAAGCCTGCGCAGCAGCGGCGTGGAAACCGGCGGCCCGGCAGGATTCTCCAGCGCCGATCGACAGGCATTCGCCAACCGTCTTGATCGCTTGCTGGCCAGACGTCAGTAGTTCTTCTTGTAGTTCGCCGGCGCCATGGCAATCGGGAACAAGGGCTTGCGCAACAATTCGCGGGCGGTCGCCTCGGTGACGGAAAGGCATTTTCCGTAGACGTTTTCCCGGGTCTTCCCGGCGAAGCGCTCGACGGCAGCCACCACCCCGACCAGTCGCCCTTCGCCATCGAGCAACGGACCGCCGGAGGAGCCGGGACGACAGTAATTGTTGGTGATCAACACCTCCTCGCCACGCCCGCTGACGGCCATGCGGCGTTCAAAGCCGCCCGACGACCAGATCAGACTGGAGGAGCCGCCAGGATGTCCGAAGGTGTGCGTCGCATCGCCGAAGCCCAGATCGGCCGACCGCCCCCATTCGATGCTGTCGCTGCCGGCGCCCGGCGCGTGCAGGAGACAGGCATCGTCATCGTCGAGACGGGCATATTCCCTGACCTGCGTCGCCTTGCGGGTCATGCTGTTGATCACGGAAATGCCGCTCAGCGCCGCACCCGCCAGAACATGGCAATTGGTCAGGATCTTGTCCGGCGCGATCAGCACCCCTGAACCCGTGGCCGCTCCGGGGCGCACCACGAAATAGGCGGACCAGGCGAGATAATTGGCATCGAACCCCGGTCCGCGCGCCGGGCGCTGCCTTTCAATCCGTGCGGTCAGGGATTCCTGGCGAATCCCGGCCGGAGGATTCTGCGACGGCAGCTCGACTTTCTCCTCGGGAGATTGCGGCGGCAATTCCGCTGCCTCCGGAACTTCAGGAGCGGGCGCAGCCATCTCCCCGGCATCCTCTGCAGGCGCACCGGATGCAACAGCCGCTTGCGGTGCGGCAACCGGTACCGCCTGAGGACGGAACATCCAATAGACAAAACCGGCCGCGAACAGAAGCAGCAACAGAATGAAAGGGCCGCTCCGCCGCCGCTCGCCGGATTCTGCTTCATCCCCCTCGTGAAGAATCACCACCCGCGCCGCATCGGCGGCCAGCGCTTCCTGGCGCGCATCGTACCGTTGGCGAAGCGCCGGATTTTTCAAGGTATCGTAGGCCGCCCGCAAGAGCGACAGTTCGTCTGCGGCAGAACCCCTCCGCTCCAACTCCTGGCGTTTTTCCCGATAGGCCGCTTCGACGGACTCGGTATCGGCATCCACGGCAACGCCGAGAATGGAATACAGCGACCGGATTTCCCCCATGCATCCCCCTGTGCTGAATATGCATTCGAATTATGACAACAGAGCGCCATAGAATACCTCAAACGCCAACGGAGCCCATCACGAAGACAAATTTCCAGAAAAATCAAAAATTTACTTGCTATCCGAGGCCATTCGGCGCATAGTGTCGCCCAGCGACCTTCAAGTTAGTGTTGTTGTCATCCGGTTAGTCCCTGCAGTTCTGCAGATTTCTTCCCCGTTTCCACCTCGCCCTCTTGATCCTCGCCCCAAGCAAGGGGCTGGTCGCCTTTTAATTTTTTTTGGATATATCTCGATTATGGCAACAGGTACAGTAAAGTGGTTTAACGATTCCAAGGGCTTCGGTTTCATCGCTCAGGATCAAGGCGGCGAAGATCTCTTCGCGCATTTCTCGGCAATCCAGTCGAACGGTTTCAAGACCCTGACCGAAGGTCAACGCGTGACGTTTGACATCACGCAGGGACAAAAAGGCCAGCAAGCATCGAACATTCGTGTGGCTGACTGATTCTGCATTGCGGCTCACTCCGGCGGGCTTCAGCCCGCCCGGTGCGCGACCGGAACCCGGCCCAGGCCGGGTTTTTATTTTCCTTTTTCCGGAGATGCCCTCATGGCCAAAGAAGAACTGATCGAAATGCAAGGCGTTGTCGTCGAAAACCTGCCCGACTCGCGCTTTCTCGTACTGCTGGACAACGGGCATCAACTGGTCGCCTACACCGCGGGCAAGATGCGCAAGCATCACATCCGCATTCTTGCCGGTGACAAGGTTTCCCTGGAACTCTCGCCCTACGATCTGAGCAAAGGGCGTATCACTTTCCGGCATATCGAAGGGCGCGCCCCGGCGATGGCCCGCCCGCAGCAACGCCGCTGAACGGACAGAACCGTTCAACCGCCCCGTAGAGGGAATTCTCCGATAACCCGGTAAGCCGATCCTTCCGGCGCTGGTTGCGAACCGGCCAGCACGAACGCAGGGCATGGCCAGACCATCGGCTCAATGGGCGGCATGCCGGTGAGAGTGCGCGCATCGGGGAGCTTGCGCACCAGAGTCACATGCGGCGTAAACCCCTGTTTGTCGTCGTAGCCGATGGACGAATCGCGCAGCCGCTGCCGCAACCTGTCAACCAATGCCAGCAAGCCCGGCGCCGGAGAACTGCAGCCGGCCCATAACAGGCGATTGTGTCGCCAGGCGCCGAAACGATCAACGCTCAACGTGAATGGCTCGGCGCGGACCGCAGCGGCGGCCCGCAGCACCACGGGCAACTGCGCTTCGTCCACTTCACCGAGAAACGCCAGGGTCAGGTGAATCGTCTCCTGCCGCGTCGGCTTGCCGCCCAGCGTGCGAGCCAGGGCATGTGCCTGTGCGGCAAGTGCCGCGGCCACAGGCTCAGGCGGCCACAGGGCAAAGAAAAGTCGCATGGCTGCTCAACCCCGTAAGCGCTTCATTTTTTCGCATGCGCCGGACGGAAGGCCTGGCAGAATTCGGCGTTTGTTTCCAGCCGGGCGCCTTCGATCAGGTCGATGCAATACGGCACGGCGGGAAAGACCGCCTGCAGGCAGTCGTCGATGGCCGAAGGCTTGCCCGGCAGGTTGATGATCAGCCCCCGTCCCCGGATACCGGCCGTCTGGCGTGACAGGATAGCCGTCGGCACAAATTTCAACGAGGCCGTGCGCATCAGCTCGCCGAAGCCGGGCAGCATTTTCGCGCAGACCGCCTCGGTCGCTTCCGGCGTGACGTCGCGCGCGGACGGACCGGTGCCGCCGGTCGTTACCACCAGACAACACCCCTCCCGGTCGATCAGGTCGATCAACGCGGACTCGATCAGCGGTTGCTCGTCGGGAATCACCCGAGGCACTGCTTCCCACGGACTGGCCAAAGCGCGCGTCAGCCAGTCGCGGATCGCCGGGCCGCCCTTGTCTTCATAAACCCCCTGGCTGGCACGGTCGGAAACGGTAAGAATGCCGATGCGCGCCGGCATGCCGGCAGGGGTACTGCTCACTGTTTTCATGCTTTCTCCTGGAAACCGGAGGCCATTTGATATGCGCTGCCGTCGAGCAGCTGCACCTGCACCGTTGCGCCTGATTCCAGCCCGCTGCTCGCCTGAGGAACGATCAGCAAGCCATCGGCGCGCGCCATCGAGCACAGATCGCCGCTGCTCTGCGAACCGGTCGATGTCGCCAGCAGGGCGCCATTCCCGTCCGGCATCAGCGTGACGCGGACGAACTCCATACGCCCCGGCCGGTGTTTCACCGGGTGCGTCAACTGCGCCGAGACGGTCCGCCGGAACAGGCGCGAATGTCCCATCATCCGGCGCAGCGCAGGCAAAACGAACTGTTCGACACAAACCATGCTCGATACGGGATTGCCCGGCAAACCGAAAATCAGGCGGCCCTCGCGCGTGCCGAAAGCCACCGGATGGCCCGGACGCATCTCGACGCGCCAGAAATGCATGGTCACGCCAAGCTTTTCCAATGTCGGTCGAACATGGTCGTGCACCCCGACCGATGTACCCCCGGAAACCAGCAGCACGTCATAAGCCAATCCCTGCTGCAACATATGCGCCAGCTCCTGCGGATCGTCGCGGGCAATGCCCAGGCGCACAGGCTCGATGCCCAGCGCCTGCACCTGCGCCATCAGCGCATAACTGTTCGATTCTGGAATTCTGTCGGGGTCGAACGGCGCGTCCAGCGCCTCCAGCTCGTCGCCGCTCGACAGGATGGCCACGCTCGGCCTGCGGAAAACCGACAAACGCGCACGCTTGACGGTAGCCAGCACGCCGATGACTCCTGGCGTGATTTCCGTGCCTGCGGTCAGCACCACGTTGCCGTTGCGCATGTTCTCGCCACGCACCCGGACATCGTTTCCGGCCCGGACCGACACCCTGATTTCGACGCGACCATCGGGCAAGAGACTCGTATCCTCGACGCGGATCACCGCGTCGGCGCCCGCCGGCAGGGGCGCTCCGGTCATGATGCGCGCGCATTGCCCGGCCATGACCGCGCACCGCGGCATGTCACCAGCCCGGATGTCCTCGATGACAGCAAGCGAATTCAACCCGGCCGCCAGATCGGCACTGCGCAGGGCAAACCCGTCCATGGCCGAAACGTCATAAGGGGGCAGGTCGCGGTTGGCGCGGACATCCTCGGCCAAGACCCGGCCGAGCGACTGCTCGATGCCAATATCCTCGCTGCCGCCAGGCGCCGCATGCCGCAGGACAATCCCCTGCGCCTCCCCGACCGATAGTCCGCTGTTTTCGCTCAAAGTTTTTCCTTTCGCATAGTCTCTCTCGCCGCCGCAAGGTCATCCGGCGTATCGAGATCGTCAAAACTGCCTGAGAAGCCGTCGCCTTCCTGCATCTCGACCCGGTGGACACGACGTGCATCCAGGCGTTCCAGCGCCGCACGCAGCCCCGGCTTGCCCGGGGTATCCAGCATGGTCCGCAGGTCGGGCAACGCCGCCACGGCATAAAACGCCGCCAGAGGCTGGAGAATCCCCTGCGCAACCGGCACGACGGCCTGAAAATTCGCGGCACGCAGTTTTGCCAGGGACGTGATCACAGCCGGATCGAGGAAGGGCATGTCAGAGGCCATGGCAAAGACCCAGGGCGTCCGGGCATGCGCCAGCCCGGCGCACAAACCGGCCAGCGGGCCGGCATCCGGGCGTTCGTCAAGCACCTGCGGCACATCGGCGGGAATATCCTCGCGGCATTGCCGCACGCTGACCAGTACATGAGGGAAGACACGCCGCATCAGGTCAACCGAACGCTGCAGCAGCGTCTGCCCGTCGAGTACCAGCCGGGTCTTGTCCTGCCCCATGCGCCGCGAAATCCCCCCCGTAAGCACCAGCCCCGTGCAATCCTCGATCATGAGTTCATGGCTTCCAGGTGAGAATAAAATCGGCCAGCCCGGAGACATCGTCCAGCGCAAAGTGCGGCAATTCGGGGAAAACCTCCGGGCAATCGGTGACGATGGCAACCAGCCCGTCTTCCACGGAACAGCGGGGCGGCTTGCCGCAGGCACGGCGCATGATCTCGATCTTCGGCCCCGGCGCATGCGAAAACCCTTCGGCCAGCACCAGGTCCGCTTCGCCGAGAAAACGTTCAGCCAGTTGCTGCGGTTCGCGGAGCTCGACGGCGTCGGCCACCAGTTGCAGGGCGGTGGTCGTCACCAGCATGCTCATCACCGCGCCAGCCTGCTTGTAGCGCCAGCTGTCCTTGCCCTCGGTGTCCAGCTCGACCTTGTGGTGCGCATGCTTGATCGTCGCCACGCGCTGCCCGCGCCGGGTCAGCTCGGGCAGGAGTTTTTCAACCAGCGTGGTTTTTCCGGAATTGGAGTGGCCGACGAATATAAAAACGGGAGGAGTCATTTTTTAAATGTTGAAATTAACCACGGAGAACACTGAGGCCACGGAGAAATACTGGAGACAGATAGACTCTTTCCCTTATTCATCGGACGCCCTCGCTTTTCATCGCAATCCCTTTGTTTTTGCTCCGTGTCCTCCGTGCACTCCGTGGTTTGATCTACAGCTTTAAAGTTCACGGATGCGGCGTTACCCATGAGTCGCCGGACGGGGTGATTTCCTTTTTCCAGATCGGCACGCGCTCTTTCAATTCGTCGATCATCCAGCGGCAGGCTTCGAGGGCCGGCGCGCGATGCGCGGCGCCGGCGGCGATGAACACAATGTTGTCGCCGGCGCGCACGGTGCCGAGGCGGTGCACGAGGCGCGCGTCGATCAGGCCGAAGCGTTCGATGGCTTCGGCGCGCAGTTTCTTCAATTCGGCGAGTGCCATCGGGGCGTAGGCGTCAAAACTGATTTCATGAACGTCGCGCCCCTCCGAAAAATCGCGCGCGCAGCCGAGGAAAGTCGCGATGCCGCCCATGCGCTGCGAACCGGCACGCAGCGCGCGAACTTCCTCGTCCTGCGAGAAATCCTCCAGTTGAAGACGCACCGCATCTTCCATTTCAGCCTCCCGAGAAACGCGACATGAACACGATTTCCGCCCCGTCGGCGAGCGGCGAGGATTCACCGTCACGGACACGTTCGCCATTGACCGCCGCGACGGAAACCAGCGCAAAGGCTTCGGGATACTGCGGCTGCAATTCGTCGCGCACATCCTGCCAGCGCAGGCCGTCGCGCCAAGGCAGATCGATTTGCCTCACGCCTACGCTGTCGGCTACCGGACCGAAGAACAGCACCCTGATCATTTCTGCTCCCCGCGCAGCCACACGCCGCTTTTCCCGCCGCGCTTCTCTTCGAGCTGCACGGTCTCGATGCGCATGCCGCGATCGATGGCCTTGCACATGTCGTAGATCGTAAGCAACGCCGCACTGACGGCGCACAACGCCTCCATCTCGACACCGGTCGGCCCGACACAACGGGCGGTCACCGTGGCCTTGATGCCGACACAGCCCTCGCCATCGAGTTCGATGATCTCGGCGAAGGCCACCTCGACGCCGGAGAGAGGCAGCGCATGACACATCGGGATCGTGTCCGGGGTACGTTTGGCCGCCATCACGGCGGCGACATCCGCCACGGCGAGGACGTTGCCCTTGGCGATCGTGCCCGAGCGAATGCGCTCCAGCGTCGCGGGACGCATGCGGATCGCGCCGCTGGCGATGGCCACACGCTGCGTATCGGCCTTCTCCGACACATCCACCATGCGTGCCCGCCCCTCGGCGGAAAAATGGGTCAAATCATTCGGTTCGTTCAAGGAGGCACCCTGTAAAAATCAATTAACCACAACGGGCACAACGAACACGACGAAAAACAAGAGCAAAGAATTTTCGTTTCTGGTTCTCGTTGTGACCGTTGTGTTCGTTGAGGTTAATTTCTTCTTTTCACTATCCGCCAATATACGACATCTCTATCTTTTTCATCGGCAGCTCGGTCGCCGCGTGGCGCAGCTGGGAATAGCGGTCGGCACGCTTCTGCCAGACATCGACGATGCGCTGGCGCAACTGCGCATCGCCTTCACCCCCCCGCAACGCCGTGCGCAGGTCGGTTCCCTCTGCTGCAAACAGGCAGGTATAAAGCTTGCCGTCGGTCGACAGGCGCAGACGGCTGCAGTCGTGGCAGAACGCCTGCGTCACCGAGGCAATCACGCCGATTTCGCCCGCGCCGTCGGCATACAGCCAGCGTTTGGCCACTTCACCCGCATAGTTCGGATCGGCGGGGCGCAACGGATATTCCCGATCGATCCCGGCCAGGATATCCCGCGCGGTGACCACGTCATCCATGCGCCATCCGTTGGTCGTGCCCACGTCCATGAATTCGATGAAGCGCAGGACGACTCCGCTGTGGCGGAAATGCCTGACCAGCGGGAGAATCTCCTCTTCGTTGACTCCGCGCTTGACGACCGTGTTCACTTTGAGCGGCGCCAGCCCGGCATCCTGCGCTGCAGCAATGCCATCCAGCACCTTGCCCACCGGCACGCCGGAATCGCTCATGCGCCGGAACACGTCCTCGCTCAGCGCATCCAGGCTGACGGTCAGGCGCGCAAGGCCCGCGTCCTTCAGCGACCGTGCCTTCGCCGCGAGCAGCGTGCCGTTGGTGGTCAGGGCGATCTCGACCGGTTTCCCTTCGGCATCGAGCAACCTGGCCAGTTGCTCAATCAGGCGCTCGACGCCATGGCGCAACAGGGGCTCGCCGCCCGAAAGCCGGATCTTGCGCACGCCGAGATCGACGCCAAGGCGGGCAAGTCGAGTGATCTCCTCGAAACTCAGCAATTCGGAACGCTGCAGGAAGACGAATCCCTTGCCGAACACTTCACGCGGCATGCAGTAGGTGCAGCGCATGTTGCAGCGGTCAGTCACCGAAATGCGCAGATCACGCAACGGACGGTTCAGGGTATCGGTTACCGATCGCATCAACCCAACCTCGATACGGAAAAAGAGAAAGAATATCGTAGGTTGGGTTCCCCCGCAGGGCGTAACCCAACGCTACCGGACAAGAGAAGATGCCGTTTGTCGGGTCGCTATTCCGACCCGACCTACAGCAGTTGACCCGCCAAGTTGAGCGCTGTTCCCTACTGGCCTTTCGCCGGATCCGTCAGCCGTGGCGCCGGGTGGAAGATTTCCTGCGTCGCGCCGCCCTTCTCAGCGCCAATGGATTGCTCGACGTTCGGCAAACGGTGGGCGATGCCCTTGTGGCAGTCGATGCAGGTCTGCCCGGCATTCAGCCCTTCCTGGTGCACTTCCGCCGCGCGGCGGCTCTGCTTGGCGTAGTCGAAACTCTGGTCGTCATGGCAGCTGCGGCATTCCCGCGAATCGTCTCCCTTCATCCGGGCCCAGACCGCTTCGGCCATCTCCAGGCGTCGCGCTTCATATTTCTCGGGCGTATCGATGGTGCCCATGAGGTTGTGATAGACATCCTTCGAAGCCCGCATCTTGGCGTACATCTTCGGCCCGAAGGATTTGGGCACGTGGCAGTCCGGACAGGTCGCGCGCACGCCGGTACGGCTGGACGCATGCGTGGTCAGCCGGTATTCGTCGTAATTGATCTTCATCTCGTGGCAGGAGATGCAGAATTCTTCGGTGTTGGTGGTTTCCAGCGCGTAATTGAAACCAACCCACGAAAAAATGCCGGCGACGAACAGCGCGCCCACACCAATCCATCGGGCCGCATGAATGCGGCGCAACAGGCTGGCCGCGATTTTTTTGGCGGAATTCTTGATCTTGTCGAAAGTCATGCTCGCTCTCCCCGGGACCGCTCAGCGCAAACCTGCGCCGGGCGTGAAGGTATTGCCCACCAACGGCTTGGCGTCGGTCTGCGATACATGGCACTGATTGCAGAAATAGCGGTTCGGCGACACGCTCGACATCTCGGCGCCCTCGCGCGATTTGAAGTGCGTGATCGAAATCTTGGTGGCCTTGACTTCGCCGGCACGTGACCAGGCATGGCAGTCCATGCACTTGTTGAACTCCTTGCTGACGATGTATCCCTCGATGGTGTGCGGAATCAGCGGCGGCTGCTGCACGAAATCGCGCGGCAATGCAGAGCGGTCGGGCGCATAGCGCGTACCGTCGCCGGCGGGATCGCTGGCCGTGATATCCACGCCACGCAGCGTCTGCAACTTGACGGGCTGGAATTTATCCTGCGCCACGACGGTTGCGGGCAGCACCATGATCAAGCTCAAGGCGACGGCCCGGAACAGGGCGAAAGTGCGGGGGGTGCGGCAGGGGGGTTGGCGGAAGGTCGGCTGGGTCATCACACGCTCCTCGGGTCGAATCGATGGGTCATCTTGAAAACCTGGCGGTCGCATACGTCGATGCAACGGCCGCAATTGGTGCAATCTCCGGAAAGAATCAGCGGATGCGTCTGCCCGGCCTGTTTCAGCGCGGGCCGGATCACCTGCGGTTCGGGGCAAACGACGAAACAATCCATGCAGTCATCGCAGGCACTGCGTTGCGCGGCCGAGACGCGGATCAGCGCCGTGCGTCCGAGCAGGCCATAAAAAGCGCCGACCGGGCACACGTGCCCGCACCAGCCCCGGCTGGCGATCAGCAGATCGTAGAGGAAGATGCCGGCAATCGGCAGCAGCGAGGCCCACAGACCGAAGATCAGCGCGCGATGCAGGAGCGATACGGGATTCACCCACTCCCACACCAGCACACCCGAGATCGCGCTCGCCAGCAGCACACCGCCAAGCAGCCAATAGCGGGTGTTGGCGTCCGGCACGCGGCCGGTCTTGATGCCCAGGCGGCGGCGCAGCCACGCGGCCGCGTCGGTAACCATATTCACCGGGCAGACCCAGCTGCAGAACACGCGCCCGCCGATCAACAGGTAAAACACCAGCACAATCGCCGCGCCGATCAGCGCCGTGCGGAAAGGCCAGTGTCCGGCAAGCATCGACTGCAACGCGAGCAGCGGATCGGTCAGCGGCACGGTGTCGAAAATCAGCGATGCCGACAGGTTGCCCTTCAGCACCCACACGCCGAGCCACGGGCCGGCAACGAACAGCGCCAGGATCGTCAGCTGGCTCACGCGGCGGAGCAGCAGCCAGCGCTGGCGGACAAACCACGGGCGCGCGTTCATGGCTTCCACCGCGAATTGAGGCTACCGGCCTTGCCGGGAACGGATACAGGCGCATCCGGCACAGCCGGTGCCTGTGTCGTCGGCGCAACAACCGTTTCGGTCGCAGAACGGCCCGCCGTCGAGCCTTCAAAGCCGCGCACCGGCAGCTTGACCTGTTCGCCGATCAGCGACTCGCCCTGCCTTGCCTTTTCCTCCCAGCCCTTGCGGTAGTGTGCCGGCAGCGCGCCTTGCGCCAGTTTGCGCGGGAAAACCTTGATCGCCGGCTCGGGCAGCACACAGGATTTCTCGCATTTGCCGCAGCCGGTACATGCGTCCGAATGCACCGTCGGCAGCAACAGCGCGTGACGGTCTGAACGCGGATTGTGCCGCGTCTCCAGCGTGATGGCCTTGTCGATCACCGGGCAGACGCGGTAACACACGTCGCAGCGCAGGCCGAGGAAGTTCAGGCAGTTCTCCTGGTCGACGAGCGCGGCCAGGCCCATGCGCGCCTGCGTGATGTCGGTCAGTTCGCGGTCCAGTGCCCCCGTCGGGCAGGCCTTGACGCAGGGAATGTCCTCGCACATCTCGCACGGGATGTCGCGCGCGGTGAAGTACGGTGTGCCGGTCGCCACCAGATCGCCGAGATCGGAAAGTTTCAACGTGTCGTACGGGCAGTCGCGCACGCACAGGCCACAGCGCACGCAGGCGGCGAGGAAGTCGTCCTCGTCCAGCGCACCAGGTGGCCGGATCGCCTGCGCCGGCAACGCGGACGCCTGCCGGGCATACAGCCCTGCGCCGAGTGCCAACAGACACCCGCCACCGGCTGCGGCGGCGATGCCGTTGACGAACTTGCGCCTCGCCAGCGAGGCCGGCGAGGCGGCGGTGCGGTTTTCTTCGGCGCTATTCTTTGTCGGACTCACGGCTCGTTACTCGCCCACCCTGGTTCAAACCTTGGTCATTCCGGCGCAAGCCGGAATCCAGAAAGCCCTACGAACTGGACCCCGGCTTTCGCCGGGGTGACGGCCTCTGAAGATTTCTTGTAATAAAACTCTGTGTCTCAGTGTCTCTGTGGTGAAGGGTTTTTTCACGCGCGGACCACCTTCACCGCGCACTTCTTGAAGTCGGTTTCCTTCGAGATCGGGCACGTGGCGTCCAGCGTCAGCTTGTTCACCAGCCGCGATTCGTCGAAGAACGGCACGAAGATCAGGCCCACCGGCGGCTTGTTGCGTCCCTTGGTCTCGACCCGCGCGGTCATTTCGCCGCGCCGGGAAATGACCTTGACCAGCATGCCGCGCTGCAATTTGCGCTTCTTGGCGTCGTCCGGGTGCATGAATACCTGCGCCTCGGGGACGGCCTTGTGCAATTCCGCAACACGCCGGGTCATCGAGCCGGTGTGCCAGTGCTCCAGCACGCGGCCGGTACACAGCCACATGTCGTATTCCTTGTCCGGCATCTCGGGAGGATCCTGGTAGGGCAGCGCGAAGATCACCGCCTTGTTGTCCTTGTGGCCGTAGAACTTGACGCCCTCGCCCGCCTTCACGTACGGGTCGTAACCCTCGCGGAAGCGCCACAGCGTTTCCTTGCCGTCGACCACCGGCCAGCGCAGGCCGCGCGCCTTGTGGTACAGATCGAACGGTGCGAGGTCGTGCGCATGACCGCGCCCGAACTGTGCATATTCCTCGAACAGCCCCTTCTGCACATAGAAGCCGAAGGCCTCGGACTCGTCATTGGTGTAGCCCTTGATCGCATGCTCGTTGACCCTGGCCAATTCCGTCTTCGGGAATTTGTTCACCATCTTGTTGGCGTAGAGCACGTCGTAGAGCGTCTTGCCCTTGTATTCCGGCTTTTTCGCCAGGAGTTCGGCCGGCCAGACTTCCTCCACCTTGAAGCGCTTGGAGAACTCGATGTACTGCCACAGATCGGATCTCGACTCGCCCGGCGCCTTGACCTGCTGGCGCCAGAACTGCGTGCGGCGCTCCGCGTTGCCGTAGGCGCCTTCCTTCTCCATCCACATCGCGGACGGCAGCACCAGATCGGCGGCCAGTGCGGAGACCGTCGGATAGGCGTCGGAGACGACAACGAATGTGTCCGGATTGCGCCAGCCGGGGTAGATTTCGCCGTTGATGTTCGGCCCGGCCTGCATGTTGTTGGTCGTACTCGTCCAGTAGCACTTGAGTTTGCCGTCCTTGAGCGCACGGCTCTGCGCCACGGCGTGCAGGCCGATCTTGTCGTTGATCGTACCTTCCGGCAGTTGCCACAGTGCCTCGGTGTGCTTGCGGTGTTCGGGGTTGGTCACCACCATGTCCGCCGGCAGACGGTGGGCGAAAGTGCCCACCTCGCGCGCCGTGCCGCACGCCGACGGTTGCCCGGTCAGCGAGAACGGCCCGTTGCCCGGTTCGGAGATCTTGCCGACCAGCAGGTGCACGTTGTAGATCATGTTGTTCACCCAGGTGCCGCGCGTGTGCTGGTTGAAGCCCATGGTCCAGTAGCTGACGACCTTCTTCTTCGGGTCGGCGTAGAGCTCGGCCAACCGCTTCAGCTTGTCCTGCGGTACGCCCGACAGCTTGGAAACCTTCTCCAGCGTGTACTCGCTGACGAACTTCTTGAATTCCTCGAACGTGCTCGGTCTGGCATCGTTCGGGTTGTTCTTCGGCTTGCCGTCGGCGCCGGGGTAGCCGTTGAACTTGGCGTCCTTCTCCAGCGCGTGCGCCGGGCGCAATCCGAAGCCGATATCCGTTTCGCCAACTTTGAAATTGACGTTGCGCTTGACGAATTCCTGATTGACCTTGCCGCTCTGGATGATGTGGTTGCAGATGTAATTCAGGATCGCCAGATCGGTGTTCGGCACGAAGATCATGCCGTTGTCCGACAGCTCGAAGCTGCGGTGCTCGAACGTGGAGAGCACATGCACCTGCACGTCGGTCTTGGTCAGGCGGCGATCGGTGATACGCGTCCACAGGATCGGGTGCATCTCGGCCATGTTCGAGCCCCACAGCACGAAGGCATCGGCCTGCTCGATGTCGTCGTAGCAGCCCATCGGCTCGTCGATGCCGAAGGTGCGCATGAAGCCGGTCACCGCCGAAGCCATGCAGTGGCGGGCGTTCGGGTCGATGTTGTTGGAACGGAAGCCGGCCTTGAACAGCTTGGCGGCGGCGTAGCCTTCGAAGATGGTCCATTGGCCGGAACCGAACATGCCGACGCCAGCCGGGCCGTCGGACTTGAGCGCCGCCTTCCACTTCTCGGCCATCACATCGAAGGCCTGGTTCCACGATATCGGGGTGAAGTCGCCATTCTTGTCGTACTTGCCGTTCTTCATGCGCAGCAGCGGCTGTGTGAGCCGGTCTTCGCCATACATGATCTTCGACAGGAAATAGCCCTTGATGCAGTTGAGGCCGCGGTTCACTTCCGAATCCGGATCGCCCTGCGTCGCCACCACCCGCCCGTTCTGCACGCCAACCAGCACCGCGCAGCCGGTGCCGCAGAAGCGGCAGACGCCCTTGTCCCAGCGCACGGCAGTGCTTGCAACGCCTTCCTTTGGCGCGGCCACGACAGGAATGGAAATCCCGGCGCTCGCAGCGGCCGCTGCAATGGCTTGGGTCTTGATGAATTCGCGACGGTTGATTTTCATGGATGAACCTCCTGGCAAGGGGAATTCGTGGGGATTGCAAGCGTGTTGTCGGTGTATTCGTAAGCCAGCGTCGCGGCCAGTACCTGCGGCACGCGATGAATGGCGATCAACGTATCGGACATGGCGGCACCGGGGGCATCCTCGACCGTCACAATGAGGCGGCCATCATCCGACATGTGATGGCATTCGACGCCGGGCAATGCCTTCAGCGCGGCCTCGGTTTCCTGGCGCGATTCGGGACGGATGCGCAGCACCAGGCTGGCAATATTCATGACAACTCCACGGCGGGCGTTGATCGGGTTTCC
Organism: uncultured Propionivibrio sp.; assembly: GCA_964563685.1. Taxonomy (GTDB): domain Bacteria; phylum Pseudomonadota; class Gammaproteobacteria; order Burkholderiales; family Rhodocyclaceae; genus Propionivibrio. Next base: position 22,079 of record CAZLXL010000007.1, on the reverse strand, counting down.
ACGAAGGGCCGTGCTGCACGCGCGATCGCGCTTGCCGGGCAGGACGCCAGGCAAGCGCCGCAGCCAGTGCAGGCGGCATCATCGATTTCAGGCAAGGCAACGCCTCCGGGAATCAGGCGGAAACGGATGGCGCGCACCTCGCAGTTTTCACCGCAGACACGGCACTCGACACGCTGCCGCGCAAGACAAGCGTCGTCTATGCGGACAGTGAATTGCCAGGGTTCCCCGTCGGGAGAAAAAAGAATCGCGCCGGTCTTGCAGGACTGGGCGCATTCACCGCAAAAGGTACAGGCCGCAGAGGAGAAGTCGGCTACCGGAAACCCGCCGTCGCCGCGCACCAGCAGGGCCGTCGGACATGCCTTGATGCAATCGTTGCAACGCGTACAGCAGTCGACAAAAGCGTCTTCGGCAAGACTCCACGGGGGCCGAAAAGGGGCAACACGCGACAAACGACTGCCAAAAAAGCGGCGACGGTTTCTATCCATGACCCAGCGGACTCGTTATTTATATTTATTGACCTGCAGCTTACGAGTCAGGATAGGCGAAAACTTTGATTTAAGCTAAGAAAGCCGGATTTCTCCCCGGGAAAAGGCAGGTTTCAACATTCCGGCCCGGTCAATAAGCAAAAAAACCGGAGCCGGGTAACGCCTGGAAACAATCTCCCGCTTTGATTGCGGGAGACCGGTCACAGTCGATAGGTACTGACGATTTGCTGCATGTCGGCCGCCAGCCGATCCAGACTCTTGGCCACGTCGGCACTGTTTTGTGCGGCCGCGCTGTTCTCCTCGGACATCTGGGCGATACTTTCCACCTGAGAGGCAATGTTGTTGGTCGCGGCGCCCTGCTCCTTGATGGCAGAAGCAATTTCTTCCACCATTGCTACCGCATTCCGGCTCCCCTCGCCGATCAGCCGGATCGATTCATTGGCCTCCCTGGCACGTTCCACGCCTGAAGTGACCTTATCGACAACGCCATCCATGCTGCTTACGGCACTCTGGGCTCCCGTACGCATGGCCTCGATCGTCAAGGCGATTTCCTGGGTCGAGGCGGACGTACGTTCCGCCAGTTTACGCACCTCGTCGGCCACCACCGCAAAACCGCGCCCATGCTCTCCGGCACGGGCGGCCTCGATGGCTGCATTCAGCGCCAGGAGATTGGTCTGATCGGCCACTTCCTTGATGACGGCCACCACCTTGGAAATTTGCTGACTGTGCTCTTCCAGTCCGTGGATCTGCTTGGCCGCATCATGTACCGTCGCGGCAATCTCCTCGATATCGCCCGCCGTCTGGCCGATGATCCTTTCCCCGGAACTCGCCAGACGGCCCGATTCGCTGGAAAGCCGATCGGCCTCCTGGGCTCGGTCGGACACGTGATTGATGCTGACGGTCATTTCCTCCACCGTGGCCGCCATGTTGGAGGCTGCTTCGCTTTGCAGATGGGATGCGGTAGCCATCTCTGTTGAGGTGGTCGCCATGATGTTGGCCGAAGAAGCCACGGACTTCGCCCCGGCCGCAATGGACTTCAGATTGTTCTGCAATTTGTCCAGCAAACGGTTGAGTGCGGACGTCGTCTGGCCGATCTCGTCCTTTTTGTGCACGTTGGCCCGTACCGTAAAGTCGAGATCGCTTTCAATCCGGTTCACCATGGATTGAATCTGGGTCAGGGACGATTTGATATCACGCAACAGCAAGAATCCCTGAATACCGACTGCAAGCACGCCGAGCAGGATGACGATCAACGAAGTTATTTGCCCCTGCATGGCACTGTCGACGGCTTTCTGAGCCACCTCATTGGCCAGTTTTTCGTTGTAGGCCACATGCTCGTCAAACCCTTGCATGGCTTTCGCGGCCAGAGGCGCCACATCGGTCGTGATTATCGACCGGACGGCTCCCATATCGTTCGCGCGCGAGGCAGGCAACAGCTTCTCTTTCAGCGCACCTAGATACATTTTCAGGTTGGTAACATCCGCCTCAAGCAGTTTCTTGTCTTCGGCATCGGAAACCAGTTGCTGATATTCCTCAAGCATTTTCGTAACTTCCGCCGCCTTGGCATCCAGCGTACTTTCAGTGAAGAACTTGCCCTCTTCGTCGGCATTGAGAATATGCGAATAGGCCGTAGTGTCTATCAGCATGAAGGCCTGACGCGCGTTTCCGAGGGTGCGAACGCTCGCCAGATCCGCCTTGATATGTCCGATGGTTTCGGTGCCCCTGTTTGCAATGAACAGCCCGGCGCCTCCCACCAGCAACAGGGAGATCATCGAGACGGCAATCATCAGCAGGATACGCTGCGCAATGGTGAGGTTTCTCATGGGAGGAATCTCGCTTTCTTTATTTGAATAATGTGCTCGTTAATGAATCCATACCCGATCATTATAGAACCCAAGCCGTATTTGACGAATCAAGGAAACGAATCCGGCCGGTCGCGCAAATGTTTTTGCTGTCGTCCACGGACGGATCGCCGAATGGACAAAGTTTGCCCCCTCGCGCAAGGAGATCGGTATCTTCGGCAAAAAACATGAAATCCGGCTTACGCCAGAAAGGCGCTTTGGAGGAAAATGCCGGCTTTAAAATCACGTCTCCATGATGAAGCATAGATTTCTGGCCCGCTTATCCGCCCTGCGACTCTGCGCCGCCGCAATCGTCACCGCCGGCGTGCTTTCGGGTTGCGCCTCGACACTGGCACCACACAACGGTGCAATCGATTCATCCCTTTCGAGATCGGACTACCGCGTGGGCACCTGGCAACGCGACGGGGCGCCTCGAAACCTGGCGCTCGGACTCAGCTTTTCGGGCGGCGGGTCACGTGCGGCGGCGCTGGCCTATGGCGTGATGGAGGAGCTGGCAAAAACCCGCGTCGAAATCGACGGAAAAACGCACCGCATGCTCGATCTGGTGGAGACCCTGTCCGCAGTATCCGGCGGCAGCTATACGGCCGCGTACTATGGACTGTTCGGCGACCGGTTGTTCGAAGACTTCGAGACGCGCTTCCTCAAGCGCGACATACAGGACGAAATCACCGGCAAGGTTCTGTCGTTTTCCAATCTGATCCGCATGACTTCGCCCTTTTTCGGGCGCTCCGACGTCACGGCGGAATTCCTCGACGACATTCTTTTTGAAGGCCTGACCTTTGCCGACATGGAACAGGCTATCCGCAAGGGACACAGGCCATTCGTCGTGATCAACGCCACCGACATGGCGCGCACCAGCCGTTTCGAGTTCACGCAGGATCAGTTCGACCTGCTTTGCTCGGATCTTGGCAAGTACAGGATTTCCCGCGCGGTCGCGGCGTCAAGCGCTGTACCGGTCGTTTTCAGCCCGATCACGCTCACCAACTATGCGGGGAGCTGCGGATTCGACGAGCCCCAGTGGATCACGCGCGCGCTCACCGACCGGCAGCACTCCGTGCGCCGTTACGCGCTCGCTTCCGACTTGCGCACCTATCTCGATTCCAGAAGGCGCAAATACGTGCATTTGCTCGACGGCGGGCTTTCCGACAATCTCGGCCTGCGCTTCATGCTCGACCGCCTGACGCTCTCCGACCCAGGAGAGATGATCGACACCTTTCAACGATCGAATCTGCGACGACTGGTGCAGATCGTCGTCAATGCGCAGGCACGCCACGATTTCCCCGAACTGGACCGCTACGCCGAAGTGCCGACATTGCGCGCCATCGCCTTTTCCGTAGCCAATACCACGGACCGCTACAATGTCGAAACCCTGGCCTTTGCGCGTAGCAGCATGCAGGCAATCGCTCAAGCGGTTGCCCAAAGGCAGGCGCAACAAAACCCGGAGAATAAGGCAGACGTGGAGGCCCTGCTTATCGAAATCAGTTTTGAAGACCTCGACGATCCGGAAGAACGCGCCTATTTCAACGCCCTGCCCACCAATTTCAATCTACCGCCCGAAGCAATCGACAGGCTGCGCGAGGTCGGCGCCCGTTTATTGCGCAACTCCCCCGACTTCCAGCGCCTGCTGCGCGACTTGCCGAAAATCCGCTGAAAGCCGGGGTTGAAAACCGCTCAGATCAGCCAGTGAATCCGGGCATCGGGATCGGAGTGCCTGTTTTCACTGAAGGCGTTGTCAGCGTACTCGCTGCTCTTGCCTGACGTTTCCAGACTGTCGTTTTCAACGATGAACACGGCGGAATGGTCGAGGGTCAGATATTCCATTTCCATGGCTTTAACTCCTGAAGTGGTGATTGGAAATTGGCCGTCGGCTCAAGAGCCGGATGCGCCTGTTTAAAAAAAGCCACACATAGAGGCGGAACGGGGAAAAAAAGTTCCATTGCGAACCATTGCGGACCATTACGATCTGCGCCAGCCTGACCAAAACGCCTCCTCGCGCGCTTCATGCAGCGAGGTCTGATAAGCTTCGGCCCTGCAAACCGGTTCAAGAGATTGCCCCATGCCGCAGCATCACGATGCCCTGACCGCCGCCTACGGTTTCGGCCTGTTCCCTGTGCCGACCTATCGCCCGACAAGCCGGGGAGACTGGCGTATCCGCAACCACATGCCCGGCCTCGGGGACGGCTATCTCGACACCACGGCCGTCGAAGCGCGGGCCGTCCTGACCCGGGGGCGCGAAGTGTGGATGTCCATCGGCCTGCTCGAAATGGAAAGCCACGCCTGGCATGTGCATTGCGCGCAAGGCATCGTGGTCACCGCCGGATTGGGCATGGGCATGTACGTCTATGCCGCGGCGATGAAGCCGAACGTCGATCTGGTCATCGCCGCCGACATTTCTCCCGACATCATCGAATTGATGCAGCAGGCTTCGGGATTCTCCGAATGGCCCTGCCGCGACAAGGTGAGGATCATCGAATCCAGCTCCCTCGCCCCGGATTTCGCGGCAAGGATCAGGGAATGCACAGGCGGGCGAGCCATCGATTATCTCTATGCCGATATCTGGCCCAATTTTCCCGCCGAGGAAGCCCCCGGACAGACGGCAGAAATGGCCCGGGCCCTGTGTCCCAAAGCCGCAGGATGGTGGGGGCAGGAACTCTCCTTCGCCTCCTATGCCCGCCGTAACGCATGCGCACCGAGCGAAGACAGCCTGCGCGCCTATTTCGCTGAAATCGGCGTCCCCCCGCCTGCCTTCACGCCGGGTTACGCCGCCTTCTGCCGGGATGCGATGAAGGCCAACGGCATGGGCGAGAAGAAGTCATTCTGGCAACGCCTGGGAAGTCTTTGGCGCCGGAAGTGAGGCGTTGAAACGAGGATTCATTCAAAACGCGCAGCGGACATCGACATCGCCCTCCCGCAACAACACAAACCATGCTGCGTCAAGGAATCCACGAGAGTTCGCAAACGCTTGCCAGCCTACCCGTTTTGCACGAACATGCCCGCTGAATTCCTGCTGCCAAGGGCCCATCATGCCGCTCCTGATTCGTCGCCTTCTGATCTTCCTCGTCATCCTTGCTGCGCTGGCCGCAGCGTTCTGGTGGTTCACCCGACCACAGCCGATAGCCGTCGTGGTGCGCGAAATCGACCGCGGCAAGGTCGAATCAAGCATCGCCAACACGCGTGCCGGGACGGTCGAAGCGTGCCAGCGCACCAAGCTGTCGACGATCATGGGCGGACGCATCGAACGGCTCAACGTCAAGGAAGGCGACCGGGTACAAAAGGGCCAGCTGCTGATGAAGCTATGGAACGACGATCAGCAGGCGCAAAGCACGCTGGCCCAGACCCAGGTCGTCACGGCCCGGCAGCGTGTCACCGAAGCCTGCGCGCAGGCGGTCAATGCCGAACGGGAGGCGGCCCGGCAAACGGCGTTGCGCGAAAAAGGTTTCGTTTCCAGTTCGCGCGAGGAAACCGCCCGCACCGAAGCGCAAGCGCGCCGCGCCAGTTGTGACGCGGCCAAAGCCGACGTTGCGCAGTTCGAAGCCAAGGTCAACGCCACCCGGGTCGAACAGGGGCGCATCGTGCTCTACGCCCCGTTCGACGGCATCGTGGCCAAGATCGTCGGCGAAGTCGGCGAATATTCAACCCCCTCGCCGCCCGGCGTGCCGACGCCGCCGGCCATCGACCTGATCGACGACACCTGCCTGTATGTCGAAGCGCCGATGGATGAAGTCGATGCGCCGAAAATCCAGCCCGGCCAACCCGTGCGCATCAGCCTCGACGCCCTGCCGAAACAGTCGTTTTCCGGCAAGGTGAAACGGGTGGCCCCTTATGTTTCGGCCGTCGAGAAACAGGCGCGCACGGTGGACATCGAAGCCGTTTTTGACAACCCGGAGGAGCCCGGCAAGTTGCTCGTCGGCTACAGCGCCGACGTGGAAGTCATCCTCGCCGTGCGCGACGATGTGGTGCGCGTACCGACCGCGGCGCTGCTCGAAGGCGGGCGCGTGCTGGTGGCCGGCAAGGACGGCACGCTCGAAGAACGCAAGATCAAGGCCGGGCTTTCCAACTGGGAATTCACCGAGGTGCAGGAAGGGCTAGCCGCCGGCGAACGCGTCGTCACCTCGCTCGAACGGGCCGGGGTCAAGGCGGGCGCGACGTACACGGTCGAGGTCAAGTAATGAAAAGACCATTAACCACAGAGACACCGAGGCACAGAGAAAGACAAAGAACGAGTTCGTCCTTTCTCTGTGCATTCTCTGTGCATTCTCTGTGCCTCTGTGGTTCAAACTCGGTTTTCTCGCAATGCCCTCGCTGATCGAGCTCGCCGGCATCGAACGGGTCTTCCAGCTCGGCGACAGCGAGGTGCATGCCCTGCACCAGCTCGACCTGCACATCGATTCAGGCGAATACGTGGCGGTGATGGGCCCCTCCGGCTCGGGAAAATCGACGCTGCTCAACCTGCTCGGCCTGCTCGACCGTCCGAACGCCGGCACCTACCGGCTGGAAGGCCGTGACGTGACGACGCTGTCGCCCGAAGAACAGGCGCGCGTGCGCAGCGAACGCATCGGTTTCGTCTTCCAGAGCTTTCATCTGGTGCCGCGCCTGACCGCCGCCGAGAACATCGCCCTGCCGATGATCCTCGCTGGAATCGCCCCGGCCGAACGCAACATGCGTGTCGAACGCGCACTGCAGGACTACGGCCTCGCCAACCGGGCGGAGCATCGCCCGAACCAGCTCTCCGGAGGGCAGCGGCAGCGCGTGGCCATCGCCCGCGCCACCATCATGCAGCCGACGGTCATCCTCGCCGACGAGCCGACCGGCAATCTCGACCGCGCCACCGGCGAGGAAGTCATGCGCCTGCTCGAAGAACTGAACGGCAAAGGCGTCACCCTGATCGTCGTCACCCACGACGCCGCCCTCGGCGCCCGCGCGCACCGGCAACTGCGCATGGAGGACGGGGAATTGCGGGGGGACTCGGCGAAAGCAGCGAAATGAACCACGAAGCGCACGAAGACCACGAAGAAAACAAAAAAAATGATGACTTTCATTTTTTGCATGATTTTCAACAGGCAGCGGGTTTTCAAGCATTTGCTTCTCTTCGTGTCCTTCGTGTTCTTCGTGGTTAGTCTTCCATCCCAAACTGAATTTCCATGCGCCTCCCCGACCTGATCCATTTCGCCCGCGGTGCCGCGACCGGCAATCCGTTGCGCACGGCGCTGCTGATCCTGGCCATGGCTATCGGCGTGGCGGCGGTCGTTGTGCTCACCGCGCTGGGCGACGGGGCGCGGAGGTACGTGATCAACGAATTTTCCTCGCTCGGCACCAACCTGGTCATCGTGCTGCCCGGACGCTCGCAGACCGGCGGCTTCAATCCGGGCAATGCGATCACCAACACGCCGCGCGACCTGACCATCGACGATGCGCAGGCGCTTCTGCGTGCCAGCGCGGTGCGCCGGGTGGCGCCGCTGGCGGTGGGCACGTCGGAGATCAGCGTCGGCGGCAAGCTGCGCGAGGTCATGGTCGCGGGCAGTACCGCGCAGTTCATCGACGTGCGCCGCCTGTCCCTGGCGCAGGGACGCTTCCTGGCCGAAGGCGACTGGCGGCGCGGCGCTTCGGAAGCGGTGATCGGCGCCAAGATCCGCGACGAACTGTTCGGAGCCGAACCGGCGCTCGGCCAGCTGGTGCGCATCGGCGACCGGCGCTTCCGCATCGTCGGGGTGATGTCCTCGACGGGACAAGGACTGGGCATGAACACCGATGAACTGGTGATCGTGCCGGTATCGCTGGCGCAGGCGATGTTCAACAGCAATACCCTTTTCCGTGTTCTCGTCGAGGCCAACAGCCGCGAGTCCATCGAACTGGCCAAGGCGCAGGTCACGGAGATCCTCAAGCTGCGCCATGAGGGCGAAGAAGACGTGACGGTGATCACCCAGGACGCCGTGCTGGCCACCTTCGACAAGCTGCTCGGCACTTTGACCCTGGCCGTCGCCGGCATCGCCGCAATCAGCCTGGCCGTGGCCGGCATCCTGGTGATGAACGTGATGCTCGTCTCGGTCACCCAGCGCACAGCCGAGATCGGCCTGCTCAAGGCGCTCGGTGCCACCGGCGGCACGATCCGCACGGCTTTCCTGACCGAAGCGGCGATGCTCTCGCTGGCCGGCGCAGTGCTCGGTTTCCTGCTCGGCCACGCCGGAGCTGCCGCCATCCGTCAGCTCTACCCCGCCTATCCGGCCTACCCGCCCGACTGGGCCGCGCTGGCCGGGCTCGGCACGGCGCTGGTCACCGGCATCCTGTTCGGCGTGCTGCCCGCCCGCCGCGCGGCGCAGCTCGACCCGGTCGAATCGCTGGCGAAACGCTGAGGAATGGGTAACAACACGATGATCCGGCCGACCGATTCGATCCATCTCGCCTGGCGCGCCATCACCGCGCACCGCCTGCGCAGTTTCCTGACCCTGCTCGGCATCGCCGTGGGCATCGCCGCCGTCATCCTGCTCACATCCATCGGCGAAGGCATCCACCGCTTCGTGCTGTCCGAATTCACCCAGTTCGGTACCAACCTAATCAACATCGCGCCGGGCAAGGTCAAGACTTCCGGCCCGGCAGCCACGGGCATCCCCAGTTCCGTCCGCCCGCTGACGCTCGACGACGCGCGCGCGCTGACTCGCCTGCCGCATGTCACCGGACTGACGGCCGTGGTCTGGGGCAATACCGAGATCAAGGGCAACGGCCGCCTGCGCCGTTCCATCGTATACGGACAAAGCGCGGACATGCAGCGCGTTTACCGGATGAAGATGAGCAGCGGCCAGTTCCTGCCGCAAGATGAGTCGGAGAACGCGCGCGCGTTCGTCGTCCTCGGCGCCAAGCTGAAAACCGAGCTGTTCGGGGCCGAGAGCGCACTCGGCGCGCGCGTGAGCATCGGCAACTATCAGTTCCGCGTCATCGGCGTGATGGAACCGAAGGGTCAGTTTCTCGGCATCGATCTCGATGACTCGGCCTACATCCCGACCGCACGCGCGCAGGAACTGTTCAACCGCGATGGTCTGATGAGCATTGATCTGGCCTACGAGGAAGGCATTCCGGCAGCGCGCATCAGCGCCCTGATCACTTCCACGCTGAAAGCCAGGCACGGCCGCGAGGACTTTACCCTCACCACACAGGAAGACATGCTGCGCACGCTGTCCAACATCCTCGACGTACTGACCCTGGCGGTCGGCGCGCTGGGTAGCATTTCGCTGCTGGTCGGAGGCGTCGGCATCGTCACCATCATGACCATCGCCGTCACCGAGCGCACCAGCGAGATCGGCCTGCTGGTCGCCCTGGGCGCTCCCCGGCGTACCATTCTCGGCCTGTTTCTTGGCGAGGCGGTGGCGCTGTCGGCGCTCGGAGGACTGGTCGGCCTGGCGCTCGGCATGGGCCTGGCGCAGCTCATCCACCTGCTGGTACCCGCACTGCCGGTGCACACGCCCGTCGCTTTCGTTCTGGTCGCCGAAGCCATCGCCATGGTCATCGGCCTGCTGGCCGGCGTACTGCCCGCGCGCCGTGCAGCGCGTCTGGATCCGGTCGAGGCATTGCGCGCGGAGTGATCACCACAGACTTGAGATTCGATACCGGCCATCGTGCCAACTGACAAACAATAAACCCAAAAACCTCAGTTCGAACCACGGAGAACACTGAGGGCACGGAGAAAAACTGAAAATTCTTGAATTGTTGCCTTCATCTCATAGCAACACTTTGTTTTTTCTCCGTGTTCTCTGTGGTTAACTGCTTTTTCAAGGATAAACGTGATCCAGGCGATCCAGGAATACACCGTCATGAACAAAGGCTACTGCTGCATCGGACTGTTCAACCCCAAATCCCCGGAAAATGTCGGTTCGGTCATGCGTGCCGCAGGATGTTACGGAGTCAATTCGGTGTTCTATACCGGCATTCGCTATGACCGGGCCAAAGAGTTCGTCACCGACACCAAGAAGGTTCATCAGAAAATTCCGCTGATCGGCATCGACGACTTGCAGCAGGTCATCCCGCTCGGCTGCACGCCCGTCGCCATCGAGTTGATCAAGGATGCCAAACCGCTGCCCGAATACCGCCACCCGGAACGGGCGTTTTACATTTTCGGCCCGGAAGATGGAACGCTGAACAAAAATGTGCGCTCCTGGTGCAAAGATGTCGTGTTCATCCCCACGGTAGGGTGCATGAATCTCGCCGCAACGGTCAATGTCGTTCTCTATGACCGGCTGGCAAAATCACTCAGGAAGTAGTCCAGGGAGACGGGCTGATTCTCCAGCCGCCCTGGCCCGCCCCCCCTTCCCGGGACGGGGACGCGTAGGGTGTCCTCACGGAATGGCCGCCTCCCGGGAAAGAACCGCAGCCTCGACGCGATTGCGCCCGGCTTTTTTCGCGCGGTAAAGCAGGGAATCGGCACTGCTGATCATCGATTGCGGGCTGACGCCCCGGCCCGGCACCGAGAAATCCATGGCCGCCACGCCAAAGCTGGCAGTGATCGTAACCGCCCGCGAGCCGTCACAATATGCAGGATGATCGGCAATGGCCTTGCGCAGCCGCTCGGCCAACAAGACGCCGCCGTCGAGATCCGTCTCGGGCAGGATCAGCATGAATTCCTCACCGCCGTAGCGGACGACGCTATCGACATGATCCCGGCAGGTGGATTGCAGCAAGGATGCAAAATACTGCAGGACGGCATCACCCACCGGATGCCCATGGGTATCGTTGACCGACTTGAAATGATCGAGATCGCACAGGATCACCGACAACCACGCCGGATAGCGGCATGCCCGTTCGATCTCCTGCTCAAGGAGGTACGTTTCCATGTAACGCCGGTTGTAGCATCCGGTCAGATGGTCGCGAAAACTGAGATTGCGCAGAATCGACTGTGCGCTGAATTCCTGCCGCCACAAGCGTTCCTGTTTCAGTGCGGCAACGATGCCGAAGGCGTTTGCCAGAAAAAGCAGCATGCTCATGGTCACCATGTCGGAAACGCTCAACGCAGCGACTTGCATGGACACGAGAGCGAAGACGACGCTTGTCGAAACGGCAATCAGCATGGCGTTCAGGAACGCATTCGGAATGAAAAGATACACCGCAACCAGCATGATGCTCATGGACATGGCATGCCAGTCAATCTCGCCAGGCCGCAAGACGACAACCAGCTGGAATACGCCCATGCCGACAATTTCCACCAGAGTGGCGGCAAAGCAGGGCATGGAAATTGACTGCGGGTAACGCGCCACCAGGAAAATCGCACCCAGCGCGGAGAACAGAACCAGCAAGCGGGCCAGGAGCAGGATCAACGCATCCCGGCCGTACCCCAGAGCAACCACATCGGTGACTGCAAATGCAACGTAAAAGCAGGCAAGAAAACTCAGGGTCAGACGCAGCTGGGCCTGCGTTTGCCCGAGTTTATGCCGCTGGAAATCGCGTTCGAGCACGTCGTTGCGAAAGGTTCCGGCGAACGGGCGCAGGCCGAAGTCAGCAGCGTCTTCCTGAACATATTGGCCGTATTCGAATCGGCCTTTTTCCGCGACATGCATCTTGAAATCTTTGAAATTTTCGTTACATCGTGGGATGCACGGAGGGTTATCGATGGAAACGCCCCTGAGGAAATTCCCGCCGACCTGGATCGCCCAGGCAGGAATCCTGGAGATTGTATTCCTGTTCGATAACGAAAGGATTACTTTATCATCCTGTCCTGTTGAGATCTTCTATCAGGAGTCCGCATGTTCTCGCTCTACGGTATCAGTGGTCCGATCTTTCAGGGAACGCTCGAAAATCTGCGCAACCAACCGCCGGTGATGCGGCGCGAGCCGGTCCGTGCGGCGCGGCGGATCGGCGACCAGGTCGAGACCGAAGAAACGTCCACCACCGCACCGGGCCATCCCGGCAGACAGGCGATCGAAGCTTACCAGGCCATGCTGCCGCAGGATCTTGAACGCGGTCCGCTATACCACGCCAACCAGATCATGCAGCCGGAAGTCCTCACGGTAAATGCGGAAGAAGACGTGGCGCATGCCTGGCGCATTCTGACCGGACATCAGATCCACCAGGCGCCGGTGCTGGATGCGAAACGCAGCCTTGTCGGCATCGTCAGCGAACGCAACCTGCTGACCACGCTCAATATCGACGACAACGGCCAGATACGCGACGTGCTGCGCAAGCGGGTCTCCGACGTGATGACCACACCGGTGGTGGCCGCCAATCCGCTGACCGACATCCGCCGGATCGCGCGAGCCATGCTCGAACACAATGTCGACGGTGTACCCATCGTCAACGACAGCGGCGCGCTGCTCGGCTTCATATCGCGCAGCGACATCCTGAACGCGGTAGTCACCGACCCGCCACTCAGCATGTGGCGATGATCCGGCAGACAGGATTCCCTCACCCCTTGCACAGAGGAACCATGACCCGCATCCTTTTATCCTTGAAAAAGCAGTTAATCACAGAGAACACGGAGGAAAACAATGTGTTGCCATGAGATGAAGGCTCACCCAACGGGGGAGGGCAACAATTCAAGAATTTCCAGTATTTCTCCGTGCCCTCCGTGTTCTCCGTGGTTCGAACTGAGGTTTTTGGGTTTATTGCTGTTGATGCTCGCGTTCAACCTGCCGCTTCAGGCGCAGGAAGCGCCCGCCGGGAAAACTCAACGAATTGCCACCCGCGAAGGGGTGACGGTCCCGATCTACGCCATCTGGAAAGAAAACGCCGTCGCCACGATCGTGCTGTTCTCGGGCGGAGGCGGCGGCTACGGGGCGATCGGACCCGACGGCTGGCCGGGCTCGGGCAATTTCCTGATCCGCACCGGCAAGCGTTGGGCCGCTCATCCGTTCAACGTGGTCATGGTGGGCCGGCCGTCGGACGGCATCGACCTGTCGCTCGGTGGCGTGCGGGCAGGAAAGGAACATGCCGCGGACAATCAGGCGATTTTCCAGGCCATCCGCCGTGAAAGTGCGCTGCCGATCTGGCTGGTCGGCACCAGCATGGGGACAATCTCGGCTGCGGCGGCAGCGATCCAGGACGATGAGGGACTGCTCGCGGGCATCGTCCTGTCATCGTCAATTACTGCCTACAAAATTCCCGGCGCCGTTCCCCGGCAGGATCTGGAAAAAATACGCGTCCCGGCCCTGGTGCTCCATCACGAACAGGACGCGTGCTGGGCCTGCCAGCCGCACGAGGCAAAGAATATTGAAGCCCGGTTGAGCAATGCGCCGCACAAGAAAACGCTGTGGGTCAGCGGTGGAGAAGAGCCACGCGGCAATCCGTGCGAAGCTTTCCATTACCACGGTTTCATCGGCAGGGAGGCACAGACCGTCGACCAGATTGCCGGATGGATTCTCAAGCCGGAGGAATAACCGCACGCCGGCAGGAAACGTTATGTTTCCCCTTCACAATTGACGCCAGGGGTTTAGTCCACGATGAAGAGTTTTGCCCCGCAGGGAGTCGACGACCGATGCGCTTCGGCCTTGTCAGCCACCTGGTAACTCATTCCCGGGCGCAGAACGAAACGCCGGCCATCATCCAGTTCGGTATGCAGTTCGCCGGCAAGGCACAGCAGGATGTGCCCCTTGGAACACCAGTGGTCGGCCAGGTAGCCCGGCGAATAGTCGACCATGCGCACCCGGATGTCACCGAACTGGCGGGTCCGCCAGACAGCCTTGCCTGTTTCCCCCGGGTGTTCTGTCAATGGAACGGTTTCCCAGTCGGTTGTACCGAAGGGAATATCCGACATCTGCATGATGCATCCTCCGGTTTCTGGTCTGGCAGCAATCGATCAAAGCGTACGCGGAATCTGCGAAGAATGATGGTGCAGGATCGGTTTTTCCCGTCCAAGATCGACCATATAGCTGAAACGCGCTTCGAAACTCAGCAACTCTTCGTCGACCTCGAAGCGCCAGCAGTAAATGCCGTTCATGGCGAAAATATTCCCGCCGATTGGCTGCACATTCAGTGTCTTCTCGTGCAACGCAATGCTCAGTTCATCACGCCCGCCGAGCTTCACGAAATAATCGCGAATTGCCTCCGGCCTGCTCAGCAGACGATTGGAAAAGGTCGGGATAAGCACGGCGCTGTCGTCGTAAAGTGCGATCAATGCCTCCAGATCAGCGGTATTGATGGCCTGCATCCATTCCTTGAGTATCTGTTCGGGTTGTTTCATGGGTATTCACGTTCCAAAAATGTGCAACGGGATAACATCTTATCCTGTACGGTAATTTGAGAGAGTTTGATGGACAACAACGGAGCAGGATAATTCTCGGACAATGTTTGGTGCTTGAAAACCCGACGCAAGCCGTGGACAATGAAATGCGACGAATACAGGAGAAGTAGCGATGACTGGAGGCGGATGGAGTTGCCCCCACGAACTTGAAGGCAAATGCAGCAAGCTCATGAACCTGCCCTGCGATCCGGGCATGAAGGGCTGCGAACTGTATGGCCGCTATGTTTTTTTCGATGCGGGAAAAAACACGCGACTGGAACAGAAGAAGGCGCGGAAAATCAAGCAACCCGGGGATGGCGACAATCCCGGTAACGACTGAAGTTTCACAGGCACAAGTCAGGAACAGGCATGCGACTCGACGAACAGAACGAGAGCAGCAACGTAGAAGACCGGCGCGGTAGCGGTATGAGCCGAGGACGCCTGGGAATAGGCACTGTCATCGTGGCTCTGGTCGCCAGCTATTTTCTGGGGATCGATCCGTCGGCCATTCTTGGGCTGCTATCCAACATGGAACAGCCGGATTCCTCGCAGGTAGCCGCGCGCAAGCCGCCGGCCGATGATGAAATGGCGCGTTTTGTAGGCAAGATCCTGGGCAGCACCGAGGAAACCTGGACGCAGGTTTTTCAGGAAAACAATGCCCGCTACCGTGAACCCAAGCTGGTGCTTTTCTCCGATGTCACGCCAACCGCATGCGGCACAGGCCAAGCCGCCATGGGTCCCTTTTACTGTCCGGCTGATCAGAAGGTTTACATCGATCTCTCTTTCTACCGCGATCTGAAGGAACGCTTCCGGGCTCCGGGAGAATTCGCCCAGGCCTACGTGATCGCGCACGAGGTCGGGCACCACATACAGCATCTGCTCGGCATCTCGGAAAAAGTGCGCGAGGCCCAGCGCGGTGTCGGTAGTGCTGGGGCCAATGCCTTGTCTGTAAGACTTGAGTTGCAAGCCGATTGTTTTGCGGGAGTATGGGGACACCGTGCCGATGCAGCCAAAGGCATCATCGAGCCGGGAGAAATCGAGCAGGCCCTGACCGCCGCCGCGGCCATCGGCGACGACCGTCTGCAACAGCAGTCGCAGGGGCGTATCGCTCCGGAATCCTTCACGCATGGCACGTCCGGGCAACGCATGCGCTGGTTCCGGCGCGGACTGGATACAGGCGACCTGCGCCAGTGTGACACGTTCAAGGCCGCCGCCTTGTAAGTTGAAATGGAGCGGTCAGTGCTCCTCCAGCCGAATCACGCTGCACCGCCTGTCAGCGGGAGACGACCTCAATCTGGTCAATCCACGGTTCCAGCCGTTGCCCGAAGGCGACGTCGGCCGTAAATTTCTTGTGGACCGTCATGTCGCCAAGGAAATTGCGGTACGCATAAGGCACGTTGATGCCGGCGATGCTTACCTTGCTGACCTGACCGCGCGCCGCGCCCGAGTTGCGTTCGCTGTTCCAGAAGGGACTGACCTGACCGCGCACGATGGCGAAACGCTGGCGGTCGGGATATTTGGCGCGCAAAACACCGGCATCCAGGCCCGCATCGACAACGAACAGGCGACTGCTTTCGTTTTCCTCCCGTAGCAGCCGCTCGGCTGCCTCTCTCAGCCGGTTCTTCTTTTCGATGCTATCCGGCGTAGCGGCCCATTTCTCCTCTTCCGCAACCAGATGCTGCCTGGCCTGCTCGAGAGCCTTCCGGCTGGCTTCGCCAGCGAACTCCAGCACCAGCAGGACGTCGCGGGAAAGCGCCCTGTCATGCCTGCGTCGTGTATCTCCACCAGCAGACGGGGCTGGATCGAATCCCAGACTCTGCATCTTGGCCTTGTCCAGCCATTCCGGCTCACCACCGTTGTAGTAATCCCAATAGGGCTGCTTGTTTCCTGTCATGCCGGCAACGCGCCAATTCAGCATCAGCATCAATCCGCTGCTTTCATGATCGAATCCCCGGTAGGGCAGACGCAGTTCGCGTTGCGACAGGGTCAGCCTGCTTTCCGGTTCGCCCTGCCGGTTCCAGGCTGCGCCGCCAAGGGCAACGGCATTGGTCAACAAAATCAGCGCCAGGGCGGCAAGGGGCAGGAGCTTGTGCATTTTCATGGCGCAGACTCCGTTTCAGGCTCATTCCGGCGCAGCCGTTTCATGACCAGCAGGACGAGCACGGCAGTCAACCCGAGGATCAGGAAGAAAAGATATTTCGGCAACAGTTCCCACCACCAGTCATAAAACTTGGTGTACAGGAAAATCACGAAGAAGCTGACGCCGGTATTGACTGTCTCCGCCCAGGACCGGCGCAGGCCAAGCCAGATGGCGGCAGCACTGACAGCGAATCCACCCAACTGGTAAAGGTTTTCGATGGTCGAGGCCGGCCAGTCCAGATAGCTGCCATTCCCCCAGTGCGAAAGAATCAACACCGGCAGAAAGAAAGACAACAAGCCAATCAGCCGATAGACAGCAGGGAACTGTTCGAAACCGGGATGCCGGAAGAATTGCGGCAGGACAAACAAGGCCAGGGCGGCAGGGATGAAGTTTTCCGGTCGCTCGCCAAAATGAATCCAGTAGATTCCGCTCCACGTACCCACCCGCGCCGCCATGAATGCCATCAGGCAGAGCAGTCCCGCAGCCAGCAGCAGGCGCAGGTCGCACAGGTAGGCCAGCAGCAGGCCGTAGATCGCCCAGGGCAGCAATGCCTTGTCGGACGGTGTGATGTTGAAGATCTGGCCAATCATGACTACGTTAAGCACAAAACAGGCAAAAGCCACCATGGCCGCCAGTTTGGTGAAATAGCCCGTGGCCTCGCGCGCGCGAATGAACACTGTCGCACCCAAGGTGGCCAATGACGCGGCGATCAGGATGCTGACCTGCGCCGTTTCGGAAAACAATCCCCAGAACTGCCGAAAAAGGAAGAACACGCTGGCTGCCAGAGCCAAAGCGCCGAGCAGGGAGGCAATGCGCATGCCCCAGGACAACTGGCGTGAGCGCACATCACGATCGATGTCGAAAGTCTGCGCCAGATCGGCCAGCAAGGATTCGTGATGGGCCACAATTTCTTGCCGCTGAACCGCGCTCAGCTGCAGGACACCTTCCGCCTCCAGACGCTGCTGTTCGCGGCGAAAGATGCGGATTTCGTCAGCCCGTTGCTGGGCGGAATTGCGTGTGGAAGGCGTCATGAATCAGCACCAAGACTCAGAGGATGTTCGCTTGTCATAACGATACCGGCTTGCCTGTCACGCCGCAATTGCCGCGCAGTCCAGAATCAGAACTCCTCGCTTTCGCGCAGATAGCGCCATTGCCCGAGCGGCAGGTCGGCCAGCCGCACCTTGCCGATACGCACCCGCTTCAGGCCCACCACGCGCAGCCCGACGAGTTCGCACATGCGGCGGATCTGGCGCTTTTTCCCCTCGTTGAGGATGAAGCGCAGCTGATCCTCGTTCAACCATTCCACCTTGGCGGGTTTCAATGGTTTTCCGTCCAGCAACAAACCATGATTGAGGAGCGCCAGCCCGTTGTCGACCAGTTTTCCCTCGACGCGCACCAGATATTCCTTTTCGATTTTTGAATTCTCGCCGATCAGTTGCCGCGCCACGCGCCCGTCCTGGGTCAGTACCAGCAGACCGGTGGAATCGATATCGAGACGCCCGGCGGGCGCCAGCCCTTTGAGGTGAGAAGCATGAAAAAGCGGCGTATCCGGAGTACTGTACTGATTTTCCGGCAGGATCAATGTCACGGCAGGCTGGAAACCGGGTTCCGGCTGGCCGGAAACATAACCGACCGGCTTGTGCAGAAGAATGGTCATCTGGCGCTGCTGCACGGCCTTCGCCTGCTTGTCGAGCGCGATTTGCGCGCCTGGGTCGACGCGCGTTCCCAGTTCGCTGATGCGTTCGCCATCGACATAGACCCAGCCCCGCTCGATGTAGTTGTCGGCTTCCCGCCGCGAACACAAGCCGCGTTCGGCCATCAGTTTTGAAACCCGGACGCCCGACTGGAGATTCGTGGCCGCAGGCCGCGCCAGCTGTTGCGAACGATCTGGAACTGGCTTTATCGACGCAGCGGTTTTTTTCTCCGGCCTGGCAGGTTTCGCACCGGAGATTTCAGATTTCCTGTCCGGAGCTCTCGCCGTGTCTCTCGGCATTTCTTTCCGGGCCTTGTCCTTATCCTGTTCGAGATTCTCCGGGCGCGGCCGACGCGCAGGACGCTCCGGCGATCTGTCGGTTTGCGTTCCTTTTCCGGCGGGACGCTTCCGCCTGTCAGGTGTCTGTTCCTGGCGAACTTCCTGCGCCGCGGTCGTCACGCCCTCCGGACTGACGACAGGTTTGCGGCGAGCATTGGCAGCGTGGCCGCGAACCGGCTTGCGACGGGGGTTAACCGGTACTTCTTCGCCTGCGGGCTTGACCGGCAGACGCAACGTTTTGCGGGTCGAATCGGACATCAGAGGATATCGATCAGTTCGACTTCGAAGACCAGCGTGGCATTGGGCGGGATGATGCCGCCGGCTCCGCGCGCTCCATAGGCCAGATGCGGCGGAATGGTCAGCTTGCGGATACCGCCGACGCGCATTCCCTGCACGCCTTCATCCCATCCGGCAATCACGGTGTGTTGTCCAAGCGGGAACTCGAAGGTCTCGTCACGATCCTTGCTCGAATCGAATTTGCTTCCGTTAGTCAGCCAGCCAGTGTAGTGAACGCTCACAAACTCGCCGGAAGTGGCCGTATCGCCGTCTCCGATCCTGATCTCTTCAATCTGCAGCCCGGATTCTGTCGTCGTGATGGACATGTTCGATTCTCCTTTGGTGAATCGCGAAGTGTAGACCAGCCAAGCGGTCCGGGCCAGTCAATCTCACTCGCCGGCATCGGAAAGTGTGACGCGTTAGGCTAAACTAGCATGCTCAACTTGTGAGTGGGAAGTGACATGGATATACGCAGAATCATCGCTCCCAAGATCCCGGATCCCAACGCGCTGGAAGAATTCATCGAATCGCTGCACGATCTGGCGCCCGGCATCGAACGGGATATTTCACGCTTGAAGGCTGGACAGGGGGATCGTGAAATTATCGGCAACCTCTTCCGCTCCCTGCACAACATCAAGGGCGATGCCACCTTGTGCCGGATCGACCTGGCGATCGCCATCGCTCATCCGATCGAGACCGTGCTGGCTCGCTTGCGGAACAACGAAATCGCTTTCGGCAGCATCCTCGCCGAAGCTATTCTGCTGGCTATCGACCGGCTTGAACTGGCGGTCGAGGGACTGCAGCAGCAAAAACCCCTGGAGAATCTGAGGTTGCTGGCGCTTGTTCAAGGATTGGAGAAACTGGCCGACGCCGAGTCGGGACAAATGGAATCCTGCGCCAGCGAGTTGATTGAAGCAGTCACCGGTTTCAAGGCAACAACCGAAACCACAAACCTTGCGCGTGGTCGGAGCCCGAGTTCAATCAACAAGACAACTTCTCAGACAAACGACGACCTGCGTTTTTTCCGTACCCTGGCCGATCAGTTTGAAGCCCGCTCTCCCCTGTTCAAAGGGCGGACCCAACGCTTGTTGCGCCTCGCCACGGAAACCAACCTGATTCGCGGGAAACCGGTTGATCCGGTGCAGCTCGAAGCTGCCGTTTATATGCACGACATCGGAATGATGTTTTTGCCCGAATCGGTTTGGCTGAAAATCGAACGCATGACGCCCGATGAAAAACTGATGCTGCGCAACCATCCTGGTTACGCCTCAGAAATCCTGTCACGCATGCCGGGCTGGGAAAATGCGGCGGAGATGGTCGCCCAGCATCATGAAATGCCGGATGGAGCAGGCTACCCGCTCGGTCTCGGAATCAGCCAGA
The DNA here is from genome assembly GCA_964563685.1 of uncultured Propionivibrio sp. Taxonomy (GTDB): domain Bacteria; phylum Pseudomonadota; class Gammaproteobacteria; order Burkholderiales; family Rhodocyclaceae; genus Propionivibrio. Next base: position 1,708 of record CAZLXL010000007.1, on the reverse strand, counting down.
TTTGTGACGGCGCAAAGATTCTGGCCATCGTTGACGCTTTTGAGTCAGTCATGCTCAAACATATCCACCGCGGCAAGAACCGCTCCGTACTGCGCGCCATCGCTGAAATCAATGCGTGCGACAACCAGTTTTCTCCCGAATGGATCGGCCCTTTCAACCAAGTCATTCACCGTTCGGTGAGTCAATGAACAATGACTTAATGACTGACGCGAATCCTTCTGCCGACCTTGAACGGCGTTTCGGCGGAGTGCTCCGGCTATACGGCCCGGAGGCGCTGGAGCGATTCAGGGCAGCGCATGTCTGTATCGTCGGCATCGGCGGTGTCGGATCATGGGCCGCCGAGGCACTGGCACGTTCGGCCATTGGCCGGATCACCCTGATCGATCTGGACATGGTGGCCGAATCCAATGTCAATCGCCAAATACACGCGTTGGACAACGCGTTCGGCCAAGCCAAGACGGACGCCATGGCCGAACGGATCCGTGCCATCAACCCGAAGTGCCAAATCGAAACCATCGAGGATTTCGTCACGGCTGACAATGTGGCCTCTATGCTTGGGCGGGGATTTTCGTACGTGATCGACGCCATCGATCAGGTGCGCACCAAGGCAGCAATGCTTGCATGGTGCGTCGACAATGGCGTACCGGTCATTACCGCGGGGGGCGCGGGTGGTCAACTCGATCCCACGCAGATCGAAATCGCCGATCTCTCGCGTACTGTGCAGGACCCTTTGCTGGCCAAAGTGCGCTCCACCCTGCGCAAGGAATATGGATTTACCCGTGATCCGAAAAGGAAATTCGGCATTCCCGCCGTGTATTCCCGTGAGCCATTGAAGTATCCGGACAGGGCCTCGGGCTGCGCATTGCCGGCATCGCCCGCAGGCCTTAATTGTGCGGGATACGGATCATCAGTCTGCGTCACCGCATCCTTCGGGCTGTTTGCCGCCAGTTCCGCCTTGCGCCATATCGCCGGGGTCGATTGACTGCTCTCCGGATGACGGCTCCCCCTCGCTCACTGGAAAATCAATAGCTTGGAGCAAGCTTGAGCAACTGCCTGAAACGTTGGCGCAGCTTTGCCACTTTCGGTGCAACGACCACCTGACAATATCCCTGATCGGGGTTGTCATCGAAATAATGCTGATGATGATCTTCCGCGACATGAAATTCCGGCGCAGGTAAAAGTTCTGTCACCGCCGGAGCGCCCCATTCGTTGTCCTTATTGACCCGCTCGATCACCTTTTCGGCAATCTCCTTTTGCGCCGGTGAATGATAAAAGATTACCGAGCGATACTGCGACCCGATATCGTGGCCCTGACGATTCGGCGTGGAGGGGTCGTGGATGGTGAAGAATATTTCGAGCACTGTCGAAAAGCTGATCTGCTCAGGAAAATAGGTAATCCTGACGACTTCGGCATGCCCCGTGTCGCCTCTGCACACAGCGCGGTAATTCGCGGTTTCCGCCGGTCCTCCGCTGTATCCGGAAACGACTGAAACAACGCCGTCCACACGTGCGAACACGGCTTCAAGACACCAGAAGCACCCACCACCCAATGTCGCGATCTCGAGATTCTGTTCGCTCATGAATTACTCCTCCAGACAACGACATATTGGACTGGGGAAAAGGCAAAAAACTCCCTGCGGAGGCACTCTGTATTTTTTGGTTATTCAAAAGCACGCAGCCCTCGCCGCGGATAGCGGGAGGGCTGGTG
>CAZLXL010000006.1:0-195568 GCA_964563685.1 uncultured Propionivibrio sp. | reverse complement strand
CGCCGAGCCACTTGGCCGGCACGATGACCAGCGCCGGGAAGAAGAGCATCAGCAGCAGCACGATCGTATGCGAGAGCAGGAACGGTGCCACGCCCTTGACCACCGTGGTCATGCTGCTCTTGGTCGCGCCTGCCACCACGTTGAGCACCGTGCCCACCGGCGGGGTGATCAGACCGATCGAACCGCACACCACGAACATCACACCAAAATAGACTTCGTTGATCCCGGCCGCCTTGGCCACCGGCAGCAGCACCGGCGTCAGAATCAGCACGATCGGCGAAAGATCCATCACGCAGCCCACCGCGAACAGGATCGCCAGAATCGCCAGCATCAGCAGCGTCTGGCTGCCCATCAACGGCTTGAGCAGCTCGACCATCTCACCCGGCAGGTCGGCAATGGTGATCAGCCACGCCGCCGTCATCGCCGACGCCACCAGGAACATGACCACCCCCGTGCTCTTGGTCGCCGTGACCAGCACGCTGAAGATCTGCGAGAACTTGAGTTCCCGGTAGATGACCACGGCCACGAACATGGCATACACCGCCGCCACCACCGCCGCTTCGGTCGGGGTGAAGATGCCGAACTTCAGACCGAAGATGATGATCGCCGGCAGGAACAGCGCCCACACGCCTTCGCGCAGGGCTACAACCAGTTCGCGCTTGCTGGCTTTTTCATGAATCTGGACTTCATGGTCGTTGCGCGAAATGAGCCACCAGGTCAGGGCCAGGCCGGCGCCCATCAGGATGCCCGGCACGATCCCGGCCAGGAACAGCTTGGAGATGGAGACGCCACCGGCGACCCCGAACAGGATGAAGGGGATGCTCGGCGGAATGACCGGGCCAATGATGCCGCCCGCCGCCACCAGACCGCAGGCCTGCCCTTGCTTGTGCCCCGCCGCCATCATCATCGGCACCAGCAGGGTGGCCAGCGCCGCCGCGTCCGCCACCGCCGAGCCGGACAGACTGGCCAGCAGAATCGAGGCGATGATGGTTACGTAGCCGAGACCACCGCGCTTGTGCCCGACCAGCGCCAGCGCCACTTTGACGATGCGCTTGGACAGGCCGCCCACGTTCATGATCTCGCCGGCCAGCAGGAAGAAGGGCACCGCCATCAGGGTAAACGAGGTGGTGCCGTTGATCAGGTTCTGCACAATGATCTGCGCGTCGAACATGTCCAGGTGGAACATCAGGGCTACCGCCGCCCCGAGCAGAGCGAACGAGATCGGCATGCCAATGAACATGCCGCCCATCAGGGCACTCAGAAATATAAGAATTGTCATGGTTGTTTTCTTCCTTGAGGCTTAGTGCTTGACGGCGCCGTCGGCATTGTGCGCGGCGACTTCTTCGAGGGCTTCCTTGGCTTCGGAGCTGATGGTCGTCTTGACCCGGCCGGTCACGATGCCGAACAGGTCGCCCAGCAGCACGAGAATGGCGATCACACCGAAGACGATCCCGACACCGTACAGCCAGCCCGTCGAAATCTGCGAGGCCGGGGCCAGGTTGTTCAGGTTGATCACCGTCTGCAGCCAGCTGCCTTGCAGGAACAGCGCCATCATGGCAATCATGATGATGTGCGCAATCACCAGGAAAATCCGCTGCAGCCCTTGCGGGAACATGTTCAGCAGCCCGTCAAAACCGAGGTGCCCGTGCTCGCGCAGGGCCACCAGTCCGGCCGTGTAGGTCATCCAGGTCAGGCACCACGAGGACAGTTCTTCCGACACCGTGATCCCGGAATTGAAAGCGTAACGCAACACGACGTTGCCGAAGACCATGATGATCATCGCTGCCAGACACCCTGCCGCAAACAGCTTCAGCAGGTGAAACAACATATCAAGTAATTTATTCATTTGGATTTCCTGTTTAGTTTAGGACCAGTTGCGACTGCTCATGACGCGATAGCAACTCTTTCAACTCATGAATGAAACGATGCATTACTGCGCTATTCAAAATGCTTGCCTCGTGTTCTTTCCGGCTTACCGCAGCTATGCGGAATACCCCAAGTTGAAGCAGGGTGGAGCGGAGAATAGGGGAAAAACAAGCCCTCTGAAATTCGTAAGTCCACCTATGATTAAATGCCCCATGCAGTTACTGTCCACAGTCCAGTTCCTCATCACGAAAGCCTTGAACCGGAAGGGTTTCCGTCTATGATGTGGTTTTTACTTACGTGAATTACTGATGCACCAGCACCGACGCTGAAAGACAATATCGGCCAGACCATCCCAGGCAGACGTGATGCACACCCGAGCAAGACCATTCATTCAATGGGGCGCTTTCATATGCGCCTATGTCGTCCTCGATTGGGCGAGCTACCTGCACTCCGTACACGGCCTGAATATCACCCCATGGAATCCCGCGCTGGCGTTAGGGTTGGCCGTTTCAGTGAAATACGGCAAACGCACGGCCCGTCCCTGGTTCATCGCCTTGCTGCTGGGCGACATATTGATTCGCGGACTCCCGACTCCCCTGCTGAACACGCTCGTCCAATCGGCCTGTCTGGCTTATTGTTACGTAACAATTGCCGAAATGATCCGCATGAATTTCAACATTGTGGGCGGACTGAGCAATCCACACAATTTCTTTTCCTGGCTGATCATTGTCATTCTGGGTACGTTCCTGAGCAGTTGCGTTTATATGCTCTTATTGTTCATGACCGGACTGATACCGGTCGAAGAGTGGCGACCCTTGGTATTGCGTTACTGGATCGGCGATTGTGTCGGCGTCATCGTGACCATGCCATTCTTCTGGATACTCATCGAACAGCGCAATCGCTTCCTGCGCACCCTGCGGCGTCTGGAAACTGCAGGCTACGTCATTCTGGTCATGCTCATGCTCGCCATTGCCTTCGGCCGCTGGGAAGCGGATGACTTCAAGTACTTTCATCTGCTTTTTTTGCCACTGGTCTGGGCCGCAGCGGTACAGGGACTGGCGGGGGTGGCCATCGCAGCTTTCGTGCTGCAGGCCGGGATAATCATCGCGGTACAATGGCTGAGATTGGCCGATTTCGTTGTATTTGAAATGCAGTTGATGGGCGCGATTCTGGCGTCCGTCGGATTTTTCATCGGCATTCTCATCGACGAACGGCAACGCATCAATGCGGAACTCCGGCAAACGTTGCGCCTGGCCGCCGCCGGCGAAATGGCCGCAGCGTTGGCGCACGAAATCAATCAGCCACTGACGGCGCTGTCCGCCTATGGCATGGCCAGCGAACAATTGCTGGAACGCGGAGAAACCGGGGAACGGTTACGCGACACGATTCGCCGCATGGTTTCAGAATCCTATCGTGCAGCCGAAGTTGTGCGGCGATTACGCGATTTTTTCCGGACAGGCGCAACGCAGATCGAAACCTTGAATTTGAGCGATCTGCTGGAAACAGCCACCCGTCCTTTTCATGCCAAGGCGGAAAAAAAGGGCATTGACCTCCATGTCTGCCCCGCTCCCGAAGTAAAATTGCTGGCAGACCGTTTGCAGCTGGAAGTGGTTTTCCGCAACCTTTTGTCCAATGCGTTCGAAGCCTTATCGGAAGGGGGGAATGCCGCGGCAGAGCGGCGCGTCACGGTGTCGGCCTCGCTTGAGGGCGAAAATAGGGTATGCATCGCATTTGTCGATAGCGGCCCGGGACTTTCGGGTGCTGCCGTAAGACGGGTTTTCGAGGCGTTCCATTCCACCAAATCGAGCGGTCTCGGATTGGGTCTGGCCATCAGCCGGGCGATTGCCGAAGCCCATGGCGGCGAGCTTGTCGCCGAAGTTGCGGATCACGGAGTATTCAAGCTTATATTGCCGCTGGAGGAGAAAGTCGACGATGCAAACTAGTGGATACACCGTATTTATTGTCGACGACGACCCTTCCGTACGCGACGCCTTGGGATTGCTGCTGGGTCTGCAAGGCCATCCGGTCGCCATGTTCGCCGACGCGGAATCTTTCCTGAAGTCCTATCGCCCGGATTGGCGCGGCTGCCTGCTGATTGACATTCGCATGCCAGGAATGAATGGCCTGGAACTGCAAAAAAAGCTGATTGAAAAGGGTGCCGGCATTCCCACAATCGTAATGACCGGACATGGAGATGTCGGCTCGGCGCGCGAGGCTTTCCGGGCCAGAGCCGTCGATTTTCTGGAGAAACCGATTGACCATGACCGTCTGTTCAGTGCCATCGCAGAAGCATTCTCGCGACAATCCACTGTCGAGACCATGCAGCGCAGGCACAGCGAATTCAGTCTTCTGCTGCAGAGTCTGACGCCCCGCGAACGTGAAGTGATGGATCAGGTGGTCATCGGCAAGCACAACCGCGAAATCGCCGAAACCCTGGGAATCAGCGCGCGCACCGTCGAGGTTCACAAGGCGCGCATGATGTCCAAACTTGGCGTTGCCGGGGTTCCCGATCTGGTGCGCCTCAGCCTGACCGGGCAGGAGTCAGGCAACAACTCCGCACCGGATCAGAGCTGAATTCACGTGTAACCAATGGGCTCTGTAAGATTACCTCTTGAGTACCGTTACTGTGCACCGAGCAACCTGTTGACACCGCTCACAAGCGCCCGAAGCGAAGCAGTGACGATGTTTGCATCCATTCCGACGCCGTAGCATTCGCGTTCCCCGTCCGACAGCATGACCTCCATGAAGGCGCACGCCCTGGCATCACCGCCCTTGCCCATGGAACGTTCTTCATAACTGCGCACCTGCATTGAAATTCCGATGTGGCTCAAGGCATTCACGGCGGCATCGATCGGCCCGTTTCCACGCCCGGTGAGGACGTGCCTTTCCCCCTGTTTGTTAATGGTCAGGTAGATGCCCTGCGCGGTGCCATCCTCAAATAAGTGATGCTCGACGTACCCGATCGGCGTTTCGGATTCGAGATAGGTTTTCGAGAACAGCGCCCAGATGTTGGATGCTTCCATTTCGCCGCCATGCGCATCGGTATAACGCTGCACTTCTCCCGAAAATTCGACTTGCAGGCGGCGCGGCATGGCCACGCCGTATTCGGTTTCAAGCAGGTAGGCGACTCCCCCCTTGCCCGACTGGCTGTTGATGCGAATCACCGACTCGTAGCTGCGCCCGAGATCGGCGGGGTCGATCGGCAAATAGGGAAGATTCCACAATGCTTCCGGTTGCTGCCGGGAAAAACCTTTCTTGATCGCATCCTGATGTGATCCCGAGAAGGCGGTGAACACAAGATCGCCGACGTACGGATGACGCGGATGAATGGGCAATTGCGTGCAGTGTTCAAAATCACGCGCCACGGCATTGATGTCCGAAAAATCGAGATTCGGAGAAACGCCTTGCGTGTAGAGGTTGAGCGCCAGCGTCACGAGGTCGACGTTACCGGTACGTTCGCCGTTGCCGAACAGGCAGCCTTCGACGCGATCGGCGCCGGCCATCAGCCCAAGTTCGGCGGCAGCCACCGCGGTGCCGCGGTCATTGTGCGGATGCAGGCTGATGAGAATGCTGTCGCGCCGGGCGAGATGCCGGTGCATCCATTCGATCTGGTCGGCATAGACATTCGGTGTGGCCATTTCCACCGTCGTCGGCAGATTGAGAATGATCTTGTTGTCCGGCGTGGCCCCCCAGGCCTCGGTCACTGCGTCGCATACCTCCAGCGCAAAATCGAGTTCGGTCGCGGTGAAGGTTTCCGGGCTGTATTCGAGCACCCACTCCGTTTCCGGGTTTTCCGCACACAACTGCTTGACCAGACGAACCGCTGAAACGGCCATATTCACCACTTCGGCCTTGTCCATGCCGAACACGATCTCGCGGAAGGGCTTCGACGTAGCGTTGTAAATGTGCACGATGGCGCGACGAGCACCCTTGAGCGCTTCGAAAGTACGCCTGATCAATGGTTCGCGTGCGGGCGCCAAAACTTCGATGGTCACACCCTCAGGGATATGCCCTTCCTCGATGAGCTTGCGCACGAAGTCGAAATCGGTTTGCGAAGCGGAGGGAAAAGCCACTTCGATTTCCTTGAATCCGGCTTTCACCAGTGTCTTGAACATGCGCATCTTGCGCTCGACGTTCATCGGCTCGAAGAGCGCCTGATTGCCGTCGCGCAGGTCGGTGCTCATCCAGATCGGCGCCTGCGTGATCGTACGGCCTGGCCAACGCCGATCCTCAAGCTTGACCGGCGGGAACGCGGCGTATTTGACGGCAGGATTGCTCAACATCATGGCGAACTCCTCAGATCGGCCAGCCGGCCTGTTTCGATGGTGAAATCATAATGAAAACAAAGCGACAGGTGCTTGCGTTTTTTGGCCTTATTTCCATCAAAAAAAGCATAAAATACTTAAAAAATAATTATTATTGACATAATATTTCAATGCATATTTTTGAATGGCAATTTTATGGAAATTGACCGATTTGACCGACTGATTTTGCAAACGCTCCAGGAAGACGGCCGCATCAGTAACCAGGACTTGGCCGACCGCATCGGCCTTTCTCCTTCGCCCTGCCTGCGCCGCGTCCGCGCCCTGGAAGAAGCCGGGATCGTGACCGGCTATCGCGCCCTGCTCAACGCCAAGGCGCTCGGGTATTCCCTGATGGCCTTGATCTATATATCGATGGACATGCACACGCCGGAACGTTTCGACAACTTCGAACAGGAAATCCGGCAGATTTCCGAAGTGCTGGAATGTCTGCTGATCACCGGCCAGGACGCCGACTATCAGCTCAAGGTCATCGTCAAGGACATGGATGCCTTCCAGGAACTGCTGCTCAACCGGATCACGCGCATCCATGGCGTGACCGGCGTGCATTCCAGTTTCGTCCTGCGCAAGGTGGTCGACAAAACCGCCTTGCCGGTTTGACCGCCTGATTTGCCCAGGGAATTCAGTCGTTCCCGGTTTGGCGGGGACGATTGCTTCCCGCCACCATCTTGAACTCGAACAACCGGCATTCGATGGCACCGTTGAACAACGGTGTTTTCTTGCTCGGCGTCAGGCGCATCAGCTTGGGCAAGCGCAGATCGGCGGTCAGCAGGTAGCAATTCCAGCCGGCGAACTTGCGCTTCAGCGCGCTGCCCAGCTGCGGGTAGAAAGCCGCCAGTTCTTCCTGCTCTGACAGTCGCTCGCCGTAAGGCGGATTGGCCACCAGGATGCCTTGTTCGGCGGGCGCATCAATTTCCAGAATATCCCCCGAACCCAACGTCACCGCGGGGAGCAATCCCGCACGATCGAGATTGGCCAGCGCAGCGCGCACGGCCACCGGCGAAATGTCGCTGCCGTAGATCTGCGCATGACTAACCGGTTTCTCCGCCTCTTGCGCGGCATCGAGCTGATCCTTCCAGGTTTCCAGCTGAAAGTTCTTCAGCCGCTGAAAACCGAAGCTCCGCCCACCCGCCCCCGGGGCGATATTCAGCGCCATCTGCGCGGCCTCGGCGAGGAAGGTCCCGCTGCCGCACATCGGATCGAGCAAGGGCATCCCGGGCTGCCAGCCGGACAGGCGCAAAACCCCGGCTGCCAGGTTTTCCTTGAGCGGCGCTTCAACGGTTTTCTGACGCAAACCGCGCTGGTACAGCGGCGCGCCGGAGGTATCGATGTACAACGTGCATTCATCAACCGTCAGGAAGCCATGTATGCGCACATCCGGCTCTCGCGTATCCACGCTCGGCCGTGTGCCGGTATCGGCCCGGAATCGGTCGCAAACGGCGTCCTTGATGCGCAGGGTAATGAATTCCAGGCTTTTGAGTGGACTCTTGACGGCCACCACATCGACACGGATCGTTTGTTTTGCGCCAAACCATTTCGGCCACGGCGTATCCATGGCCAGCTTGTAAACATCATCTTCCCGGGCGTATTTGCCATGGGTTACCCGCCAGAGGACGCGCGTGGCAATGCGCGAATGCAGGTTGATGGCATAGCAGACCGGCCAATCGGCGATGAAATGCACGCCGCCGGGAATCGTTTTCAAGTCCTTGACGCCGGCGGCGGTCAAGTCTTCCGCCAGCAGCGGCTCAAGGCCGCGCGGACAGGTGGCAAAAAATTTTTCCAATGGGAATCCTAGAAGGGTTTAAGCACGACAAAAAAACAATCAGCAGCAACAGGATGATAGGCGCTTCGTTGTATCAGCGAAACCGCCAAGACAAGATGCGTTGCATTGATTCAGGGCAGGCCGTTTTTTTTCCTTTCTCGCCACGCCGCACTTATGCCCTCAATCACAGTTGGATACTTCAGGCGATATCCCAATTCGTCAATTATGCGGCGATTATCCAGCCTGCGTGATTCGCTCATGAATGACAGCTGCAACGGCGAAAGCGTTGTTTCAGCCACACTGCGCGGAATGCGGGGCGCCCGGGGCAAACCGAAGCGATCAGCGACAAGGTCGAAATACTCTCCCATTTTCAACTGCGATTCATCCGTAGCGTTATAGACGCGATTCGGCCGTCCACGACGCAATGCGCAGCAGACCAGCCGGGCCAGGTCATCGGCATGGATGTGGTTGGTATACACGTCGTCCTCGGCACGCAAGGCCGGTGCCCCCTTGCGAAGCCGCTCCAGGGGAAGCCGATCCGAGGCGTATATGCCCGGCGCGCGCAGGATGCTGACACATACCCCGCAATTCCGCCCGAACCGTCGCAACCGGCGTTCGGCATCCATCCGCCGACGGGCACGCACGGTCGCGGGACGCAACGGTCGCGTTTCAGGCACGCGCGCACCGGCACAATCGCCATAGACCCCGCTGGTACTAACGTACACAAGCCGCTGTGGTAGACTTTTCCCACGGCATAACGAAGAAAGCAGCCGGCGCATCCGGGCATCTTCCGTACCGTGCTCCGACGGCGGAGCAAAATGCAGCACGATGTCGGCCAGCCCGGCAAGACGCCGCAGGCTGACGGGGCGGTCCAGGTCGGCAATCACCGGCAATGCGCCCTTGCCGCGCCAGAACGCGGCCTGTGCATGATCGCGCAACAGGGCAACGACCCGGTAGCGGCCAAGCAGAAAGGGAAGCGTTCGGCGGGCAACGTCCCCGCATCCGACAATGAGAAGGGTTTGCACGCGCGGATTTTACCGGATTCATCCTCGCAGGGAGGCTACATGGGTTTTCAGATCGAGCTTCAGCCTGGCCGGCACATCTTTCAGGCCGAGCCTGACGAAACACTGCTCGATGCAGCGTTGCGACACGGGCTGATGATCCCCTACGGCTGTCGAGACGGAGTCTGCGGCTCCTGTCGCGGCAAGGTGTTAAGCGGGCCGGTCGATCACGGCCAGGCCCCTCTTGGTACGCTCAGCGCCGCGAACCGCGAAGCGGGATTGGCCCTGTTCTGCTGCGCCAGGGCACAAGACGATCTGGTAATTGAAGCGCGCGAAATGCGCTCGGCACAGGATATTCCGGTCAAAACCCTGCCCGCGCGCATCGAAAGAATGACGCTCGTTGCACCCGACGTGATGATCCTGGAACTCAAGTTGCCAGCCAGCGAACGCCTGCAATTCCTGGCCGGACAATACATTGACATCCTGCTCAAGGACGGCCGCCGCCGGTCGTTCTCGCTGGCCAACGCGCCACATGACGATGCCCGGCTGCAACTGCATGTTCGCCAGATTCCCGGGGGCCACTTCACTCACCAGGTATTCACCACGCTGAAGGAACGCGACCTGCTACGCATCAACGGTCCTCACGGCAGTTTTTTCCTGCGCGAGGATTGCGACTTGCCCATGCTGCTGGTTGCCGGTGGCACGGGCTTCGCCCCGATCAAGGCCATTGTCGAACACGCCATTGCCGAAAACCTGCAGCGCCCAATGGCCGTTTATTGGGGCGGGCGCGGACGCCAGGACATTTACCTGCACGCCCTGGCGGAAAGCTGGGCGCGTGATCATGCCCATATCCGGTTCATTCCGGTACTCTCCGAACCAGGAAGCGAGGAGCAATGGACAGGACGGACCGGGCTGGTGCACCACGTAGCGATGCAGGACTTTCCCGACCTTTCCGGCCATCAGGTGTATGTTTGCGGTTCGCCGGCGATGATCACTGCCGCCCGGCGCGATTTTGTCGGACAATGCCACTTGCCGGAAGAAGCCTTCTTTGCCGATTCTTTCGAATTTTCGCGCGACACACCCACGGATACGTTTGCCACACGATAAACTGCATCAATAACCGCATTCACAGATCCTCTGCCAGGTTGAAGCCATGCCCGAAGTATTCATCTCCCGCCAGCCCCTGATCAATCGCCAGAACAGGATTCTTGCCAATCGCCTCAGCGTGCATTTGCAGAATGGGGCAACCACGCGAGATGCGGCTGGTGCGCTTGAAGCCGTCGGCGAATACTGGCCCCCTGAAGAAAAGCAGGTTTTCGTCAACTGCGGGAAAACCCCCTGTGATGTCGGCTTGCTGGAATGGCGTGCGCCGGCCAACACGACCATCGAGGTGCAGGCCGCCTCGTTTGCCGGGCCGGAATCCGAATCCGCCGCCTTCATTGCGGCACTGCAGGCCACGCAGCCGTCGCTGTGCCTGATGCTCGATGAACAGGCGAGGACAGCACTGGCTTCGGGAATTGCTTTCCGCTTCATCGGTTTCGATGCGCAGCGCCTTGCTCCGGGCCAACTCAAGACCCTGGCCGCGCAAACACAGCCCTACGGCATCGGCGTCGCCTTCAACGTCGCCGATCGCGAATCTTTCCAGAACTGTCTGGACAGCGGCGTGAATGCCGCAGCCAGCTGGTTTTTCAAAAAACCGACGAACGCTCCCGCCAAGGCGCTCAATCCGGGTCAGGCACAGATCATCCGCGTGCTCAATCTGGTGCGCAGCAATGCGGAAGTCAGGGAAATCGAGGCGGCCCTGAAGCAGGACGTCACCTTGTCCTACAAGCTGCTGCGCTACATCAATTCCGCCGGATTCGGCCTGTCCTGCGAAATCCAGTCCTTCCGGCACGCCGTGACCATTCTCGGCTACGACAAGCTCAACAAGTGGCTGTCCCTGCTGCTGGCCACGGCAAGCAAGGACCCGATGGCACAGGCGCAGATGCACACCGCGCTCGTCCGCGCCCGCCTGATGGAAATCATTGGCCACGGCCTGGTCGACAGGAGTGAATACGACAACCTGTTCATTACCGGTGCCTTCTCGATGCTCGAACCGCTTCTCGGCATCAGCATGGACAAGGTGCTCGAATCGATGAGCCTGCCCGAATCGATCTGCGATGCGCTGCTCGGACGCGGCGGCGTGTACGGCCCTTTCCTCGATCTGGCCATCGCTTCCGAAGGCGAAGACGGACAATCCCTCGCCGAACAGGCGGGCATGCTCGGGCTTTCGGGCGAGCGCTACAACCAGGCGCTGATGCAGGCGCTGGTGTTTGCCGAAACGATGGAGGCCTAGCCTCCTACAGCGATTCGCACTTGTCATGGGCGAACAATGCTACTGGCTGCTGCGTTGCGGCGACCAGATCTTCACCACCACCGATACCCGTCGGGGTGCGCTTTTTCCCCGCGGCTGCGTTGCCGATTTCGGCGATCCCGATGCCGCCCTGCGCATCGGCGAATGGCAGGGACTGCCCTGTTACGCGCTGGACGTCGACAGCCTCCCGGCGGACATTCCTGGCGAACTGACCCCGCTACGGCCGCTGTATGGAATCGGCGGCGACCTGGCCTTTGCCCTCGCCGGGCGTGCCAGCCTGCTTCTCGACTGGCGCAGGAACCACCACCATTGCGGCCGTTGCGGCACGCTCACCCTTCCCAAATCCGGCGAATTCGCCATGGCCTGCCCGTCCTGCGGCCTGCTCGCCTATCCGCGCATTTCGCCCGCGGTAATGGTGCTGATCCGTCGCGGCGACGAACTCCTGCTGGCACGCAGCCCCCGCTTCCGTCCCGGCATGTACAGCGCGCTGGCCGGTTTCGTCGAAGCCGGCGAAACCATCGAGCAATGCGCAGCCCGCGAAGTGCGCGAGGAGGTCGGCGTGGAAATTGCCAACCTGCGTTATTTCCGCAGCCAGCCGTGGCCCTTTCCCGATTCCCTGATGATCGCCTTTTTTGCCGATTACGCAGGCGGCGAAATCACCCCTGACGCCTCGGAAATCGAAGCTGCGGACTGGTTCCAGCAAAATGCGCTGCCGCCCCTGCCGGACTATCCCAGCATCGCCCGGCACCTGATCGATGCGACATGCCGCCTATCGACGCCCTCAGGCACCTGAACCCCGATCCGAAAGGACATCGCATGCTCAATCTCAAGGATCCGAACCTTTTTCGCGAGCAGGCTTATATCGACGGACTCTGGCAATACGCCGACTCGTCCGAATGCACAGCCATTCGCAATCCCGCCACCGGTGAAACACTAGGCAGCGTGCCCAGAATGGGCCGCGCCGAAACCCGTCGTGCCATCGCCGCCGCCAGCGCCGCAGGGCCGGCCTGGCGCGCAAAAACGGCGGGCGAACGCGCCAAAAAGCTGCGTCGCTGGCATGAACTGCTGCTGGCGCATCAGGACGATCTGGCGCTGATCATGACCTCCGAACAGGGCAAGCCGCTGGCCGAAGCCAGGGGCGAAATCGCCTATGCCGCCAGTTATCTCGAATGGTTCGCCGAGGAAGGAAGGCGCGCCTACGGCGAGATCATCCCGCCCAACGCCGCCGACCGGCGCATCCTGGTAACGCGCGAACCCGTCGGCGTTTGCGCGGCGATCACGCCGTGGAATTTTCCGGCGGCGATGATCACGCGCAAGGCCGGCGCGGCCTTGGCCGCAGGCTGCACGATGGTCGCCAAGCCGGCCAGCCAGACACCGTTCTCCGCACTGGCGCTGGCCGAACTGGCCGCGCGCGCGGGCATTCCGAAAGGCGTCTTCAACGTCATTACGGGACCGGCCCAGGCCATTGGCGACGAACTCTGCGCCAACCCGCTGGTGCGCAAACTGTCGTTCACCGGCTCGACCGCAACCGGCGCGCAACTGATCGTCCAGTGCGCGCCAACGGTAAAGAAACTGTCGATGGAACTGGGCGGCAACGCCCCTTTCATCGTCTTCGACGATGCCGACCTCGACGCCGCGGTGGCCGGAGCCATGGCCTCCAAATATCGCAACGCCGGGCAGACGTGCGTGTGCACCAACCGGCTGCTGGTGCAGGATAGCGTTTACGACGCCTTCACCGGGAAGCTGGCGCAGGCGGTGGCCGGACTGAAGGTGGGCAACGGCCTCGAGCCGGACGTCACGCAAGGACCCTTGATCGACCCGGCGGCTGTCGACAAAGTGCAGGAACTGCTACGCGACGCCACCGCGAAAGGCGCGCGCGTTGTCTGCGGTGGCAAACCGCATGCGCTCGGCGGCACGTTCTTCGAACCGACGCTCCTGGCCGACGTGACCCGCGACATGCGCATCGCCCGCGAGGAAATCTTCGGCCCGGTCGCGCCGCTGTTCCGCTTCAGGACCGAAGAAGAAGCCATCCGGCTGGCCAACGATACCGAATTTGGCCTGGCCGCGTATTTCTACGCCCGCGACGTCGAGCGCATCTTCCGGGTCTCGGAGGCGCTCGAATACGGCATGGTCGGCGTCAACACAGGCATCATTTCGACCGAAGTCGCCCCGTTTGGCGGAGTCAAGGCGTCCGGGCTGGGCCGCGAAGGCGCACGGCACGGACTCGAGGATTATCTGGAAATCAAGTACATCTGTCTCGCCGGCATCGGCACCTCCTGACCCTCCCGAACCGGTCGTTCACTCAGTCTGCGTACGCCCCGATCTGGGCCTGCAGATAATTGGGCAGGGTGACGTGTTCGATCAGATTGTGCTGCGTTTCGAGCCAGTCGATGGCTTCCTCGCACCCTTCCAGCAGTTCGGCAAGCAGATCGCGACTCACGTAATCCTGCAGCGCTTCGGCCAGGGCAATGGCTTCGATCAGAGCGGGGCGGTTGATTTCACGCTCGATCTTGAGGTCGCCGGCCAGGCACTCGACGACATTCTTCCCGATCAATAACCGCCCAAGGGGTTGCATGTAGGGTAACCCTTCCAGGAACAGAATGCGCCCGATCAACTGGTCAGCCTCCTTCATCACCCGGATCGACTGCCGGTACTGATAGTCGTTGAGTCGTTCCAGCCCCCAATTGCGGAACATGCGGGCATGCAGAAAATACTGGTTGATCGAGACCAGCGTGTTCTTGAGCACCGTGTTGAGCGCTTCGATGATTTTCTTTTCGCCTTGCATGGCGCAATCCTCAGGCCGTTGCCGCGCTGTCGATCTGGCTTTGTTTGTAATTCTGCAGACCGATCTGTTCGATCAGGCGCAACTGCTTTTCGAGGTAGTAGGCATGATCCATTTCGGTATCCTCGAGCTGCACGCCCAGCATGTCGCGCGTCACATAGTCCTGCGCCTTTTCACAGGCGGCCATGGCCTTTTTCAGGTTGCCGACGACCTTGTATTCGACCGCCAGATCGGCCTTCAGCATTTCGCTGACATCCTTGCCAACCTTCAGCGCCTCGCGCCTGGCGAGATTCGGTTTGCCTTCGAGGAAAAGAATGCGCTGAATCAGCGCGCGCGCATGCTGCCGCTCATGATCGGATTCATGCAGGGCCTTATCCGCCAAGCGCTGAAAACCCATGTCGGCATACATCTCGCCATGGATCAGATACTGATCCACGGCCGTCAGTTCGCCGGCCAGAAGGTCGTTGAGGATATCGATTATTTTCTTGTCGCCCTTCATGGCAGGTCTCCGTAAGTGTGGCGCAAGTAAATGAAGCCGGCGAGACATGCATTGCCCCGCGTCGCCTGGCCCATCCGCTCAGTTTGCAAACAGCGGCAAGGTGGACTCCCATTGCTTGAGCAAGTTCCGGCCGCGCTTTGTCCGGCAAGCGCGCTCATCCAGGAAGCTCCTTTCAGACTGTTGCGGGATGCGATTTTCGCCGAGCCGTGTCGGTGTGCTTTACACTTTTCTCCTGCGCTGCGGCCAAATCCTCAAAAAGAATTAAATAAACGTTAAAAAACATATGGTTATTCACATCCAGAAAAAAGGCATGATAAATGCTTTCCATATGGCGAGACGTTTGCATTAGGCAAGGTCTGAAAAATCAAGCCTGGAAAGGATCAAAAATGACAATCAAGAGATCGAACAAAGCAAGCCTGACCGCGATTGCAACCGCTGTCTTCTCGCTGTTCATGGCCGGTGGCGCTTCGGCGACCGCGTTCGACGGCGGCATCCCGGCCGGGTGGACCGGTGTCGGCAACTACGGAACCCTCGGCGCCAACGGTGTCGTGACCACGTCGCCCGAAGGCGGGAATTACGGTTGGGTAGCCAGCAACACCGGAATTACCGGTTTGGGACTTCCCGGCATCGGCGGGACCGATGGCAGCAGACTGCGCTCTGGCGTATTCAGCGCCAATGCCGGTGACACCCTAGAATTCTATTTCAACTACGTAACCTCGGACGGAGCCGGCTTTGCCGACTACGCCTGGGCGCGCCTGCTTGATGACTTGCTGAACCCGATTGCCGTGCTGTTCACGGCACGCACCACCCCTGGCGGCAACAGCGTTCCGGGATTCGGCATGCCGCCCATCGTAGCCGATACAACACCGGACACAGTGACAATCACCCCCGGCGGTCCGTCATGGAGTCCCCTCGGAGGCTACTCCGGAGCTTGTTACAACACAGGCTGCGGATACACCGGCTGGGTAGAATCAGAATATACGATTGCTAATGCGGGCAACTACATTCTTGAATTTGGTGTGGTGGATTGGTCGGACCAGATCTACGATTCCGGTTTGGCCTTCGACGGCATCACGGTAGGCGGCGTGCCGATCGACCCGAACGGCGTTCCGGAGCCCGCTTCATTGGCATTGCTGGGCCTTGGCCTGGCCGGTCTGGGCTTGCTCCGCCGCCGCAAGACGGTTTGAGAAAATTCGGGCTGAGCTGAAACGTCAGACTCGGTTTCTGAAAAGCCTGCAGCGCATTGCGTTGCAGGCTTTTCTCTTACCCGATTCAGCTCTCCGCCTCAATCCGTTCAGACAACGACAGCCACTGTGCCTCGACGTCTGCCAGGGTCTCGGTGACCGTCTGCAACTCGAGTCCAGATTCACGAATCTCTTGCGGCGAAAGCGGCCCGGAAAGCCGGGTCTCCAGTTCGGTTTTCTTCGCTTCGAGCTCGGCCATGCGCAATTCGACCTTGCCGAGGTCGCGTTTGAGCACCTTGAATTGCGTGGTGATTTTCTTGTTACCTGAAGCGGGGGCGGGGGCGGGCGCGGCCGCCCGCACGACCGCTTTTTCTTCCTTTATCGCGGGCTTCAGTTCCTCGCGTACACGCTTGGCCTCGTCGAGCAGAAAGCGCTGGTAATCGTCGAGGTCGCCATCGAAGGGAACAACCGCGCCGCGCGAAACCAGCCAGAACTCGTCGCACACAGAGCGCAACAGGGCTCTGTCATGGCTGACCAGCATCACCGTGCCTTCAAACTCGTTGAGCGCAACGGCCAGCGCCTCGCGGGTGGCCAGATCGAGGTGGTTGGTCGGTTCGTCGAGCAACAGCAGATTGGGGCGCTGCCAGACGATCATGCACAGGACGAGGCGCGCCTTTTCTCCGCCGCTCATCGTGCCGACCGGTTGTTTCACCATGTCGCCGCTGAAGTTGAACGAACCGAGGAAATTGCGCAGATCCTGTTCGCGCCCCGATTCGCCTTCGGGCAAACCGCCCCTGGCCATGCGCACCATATGTTCGAGCGGATTGCTCTCAGGGCTTAGCACATCAAGCTCCTGCTGCGCGAAATAGCCGATCGAAAGTCCCTTGCCTTCGGTGACCGTTCCGTCGAGCGGTTTGAGCGTGCGTGCGATGGTCTTGACCAGGGTCGATTTGCCCTGCCCGTTGGCGCCGAGGATACCGATGCGCTGACCGGCATTCACCGATTTCGTCACCTGGCGCACGATCACCGTCGGCAGCGACCCTGCGGATGCATCCTCAGGCGGCGCATAACCGCAATCGGTATCGCGCATGACCAGCATCGGATTGGGCAGATTGGCCGGTTCCTTGAATTCAAAAGTGAAATCCGCACTGGCCAGTACCGGCGCCAGCTTTTCCATACGCTCCAGTGCCTTGACCCGGCTCTGCGCCTGCCTCGCCTTGGTGGCCTTGGCCTTGAAGCGATCGATGAATTTCTGCAGGTGCGCGATTTTTTCCTGTTGCCTGGCGTAAGCATTCTGCTGCAGTTCCAGCTGCATCGCGCGCGTGTCTTCAAACGTGCTGTAGTTGCCGCCGTAGCGCGTCAGTTTGCCGTTCTCTATGTGCAGCGTGACATTGGTGATCGCATCCAGAAACTCGCGGTCGTGGCTGATGACGATCATCGTTCCTTCGTAGCGCTTGAGCCAGGATTCCAGCCAGACCAGTGCGTCGAGGTCGAGGTGGTTGGTCGGCTCGTCGAGCAGCAACAGGTCGGACGGGCACATCAGCGCGCGCGCCAGTTGCAGGCGCATGCGCCAGCCGCCGGAAAAGCTGCTGACCGGATTATCCAGTTCAGTGGTCTTGAAGCCCAGCCCAAGAATCAGCGCTTGTGCCCGTGCAGCGGCGTCATGCGAACCTGCATCATGCAGTTCCATGTAGGCATGCGCCATGCGTTCGCCGTCATCAGAAGCTTCGGCCGCTTCCACTTCCGCTTGCGCGGCCATCAGCCGGATGTCGCCCTCGATGACGAAATCGGTCGCGCCTTGGTCGGTCTCCGGCATTTCCTGAGCAACCTGGGCCAGCCGCCACGAAGCCGGACGGAAGAAATCGCCTCCATCCTCGTGCAGCGTGCCGTTGAACAGCGCGAACAACGTCGACTTGCCCGCCCCGTTGCGCCCGACCAGACCAACCTTCTCGCCCGGGTTAATAGTGACGGAAGCCCCGTCCAGCAACACCTTGGCGCTGCGGCGCAGGATCACATCCTTGAGGGAAATCATGGGGAACCTTCAAAGCGATTAACCACAACGAACACAACGGGCACAACGAAAAGCTTTTTGTTCCTTGCCGGGCTTCTCGTTGCGTTCGTTGTGCACGTTGTGGTTAAAAAATCGTTCTTTCTTATCTGAAAACCACCGTCTTGTTGCCGTGCACCAGCACGCGATCTTCGAGGTGGTAGCGCAAGCCGCGCGCCAGCACGGCTTTTTCGATGTCCTTGCCGTAGCGCACCATGTCGTCGACCGAGTCGGAGTGGTCGATGCGGATCACGTCCTGCTCGATGATCGGCCCCTGGTCGAGTTCGCTGGTGACGTAGTGGCAGGTTGCGCCGATCAGCTTGACGCCACGCTGGTAAGCCTGGTGATAGGGTTTGGCGCCGACGAAGCTGGGCAGGAAGGAGTGGTGGATATTGATGATCTGGCCGGGATAGTCGGCGCACATGTCCGGCGGAATGATCTGCATGTAGCGTGCCAGCACCATTGTGTCGCCACGCACCTCTTCATACAGGCGCCGGATCTCGGCATAAGCCGCTTCCTTGTTGTCCGGATTCACCGGTACATGGTGGAAGGGGATGCCGTGCCATTCGACAAAACCGCGGAAAGTGTCGTGGTTCGAGATGATGCAGGGAATCTCGATGTCCAGCTCCTTCGACTGCCAGCGCGCCAGCAGGTCGTACAGGCAATGCTCCTGCTTGCTGACCATGATGACCACACGTTTCTTGACCGCCGAATCGTTGATCTTCCAGTCCATCTCCATTTCTTCGGCGATCGGACGGAAGCGTTCGCGGAACTCGGCCAGATGGAACGGCAGCGAATCGGCCTTGATGTCGATGCGCATGAAGTAGCGGCTGTTCCCGTTATTGTTGTCCGAGTGATAGCGCGACTCGAGAATCCAGCCGTTGTGCTCGGCGATGAATCCCGCGACGCGCGCGACGATGCCGACGCGATCGGGGCAGGACGCAGACAGGGTGAAGTAACGTTGCGAATACATATAACCGCCAGTTATTTTTCGACGCGCGCAAACGCCTGGTCGATCTGCTCCCGCAGCTCGGCATAGGTCCGCGTCACCGGATATTGGGGAAATTCGCGGATGACGTTTTCCGGAGGATGGAACAGGATGCCGGCGTGCGCCTCGGCGAGCATCTTGGTGTCGTTGTAGGAATCGCCGGCGGCGACCACGGTGAAATTCATTTCGCGGAAGCGCTTGACGGCTTCGCGTTTCTGCTCGGGCATGCGCAAATGGTAATCGACCACCACGCCGTCGGCGTCGATTTCCAGGCTATGGCAGAACAACGTCGGCCAGGCCAGCTGGCGCATCAGCGGATGAGCGAATTCGTAGAAGGTATCGGACAGGATGATCACTTCGTAATCCTCGCGCAGCTTGTCGAGGAACTCGCGCGCACCGGGCATCGGCCCTAGTTCGCAGATCACCTTCTGGATGTCCGGCAGGCCCAGCTTGTGCTCGGCCAGGATATTCAGGCGATAACGCATCAACTTGTCGTAATCCGGCTCGTCGCGCGTGGTACGGCGAAGCTCCGGAATGCCGGTACGCTCGGAAAAAGCGATCCAGATTTCGGGCACGAGCACGCCTTCGAGATCCAGGCAGACGATTTTCACGGAATACTCCCTGATGATTGGCTGAACAAGCCGCGCATTCTACCAAATCCCGGCTCTCCCGGCGCGTTATGGCCAAGGAGTGGGGGCTGGCCGCGCACGGTTCACGTGTTGTTGGTTTCCGCCAGCCGGCGCGCCCGCAATTGCCCGCACCCTCCGTCGATATCCTGCCCGGCGGAATCGCGCAGGCAGGCCACGATGCCGTGTCCGCGCAGGCGTTGCGTCAGGCTCACCGCCCTTTCCCACGCCGGACGCCGGAAACCGGCACCTTCCACCGCGTTGAAAGGGATGAAGTTCATCATCGCGTACTTGCCCGCGAGCAGTTTGATTAGGCGATCCATTTCCGCGTCCGAATCGTTGATCCCTTCGAGCAGGGTCCATTGATACTGGATCGGGTAGCCCGTGGCACGGGCATAGAGCTCGCCCTCTTCGACCAGGGTTTCGGGCGGGATGCGCGGAGCCTTGGGCATCAGGCGGGCACGCAGCTGCGCATCCGTAGTATGCAGGGACAAGGCCAGCGCCGGCTTGACGCGCCCTTGCGGCAGCCGCTCGAAGACGCGCGCATCGCCGACCGTCGAAAGCACCAGGTTCTTGTGCCCGACGCCCCCTTCCTGCCCGAGCAGATCGATGGCTTCGAGCACGTTGTCGAGATTGTGCGCCGGTTCGCCCATGCCCATGAACACGACCTTCTTCACCGGCCGGCGGCGGCGCGCCAGCACCACCTGGGCGACGATCTCGGCGCTTCCCAGCTGGCGCAGCAGGCCACCCTGCCCGGTCATGCAGAACAGGCAACCGACCGCGCAGCCGACTTGCGTCGAAACGCACACCCCGTCACGCGGCAGCAACACGCTTTCCACGGTTTGCCCGTCGGCCAGCTCGACAAGCAGCCGCGCCGAGCCATCCTGACCGGCATGCTCGACGCGCAGACGGGCCAGCCCGGACAAGTCGTCGGAAAGCCGCGGCAAGGCGTCGCGCAACGCCTTCGGCAGATGGTTATCGGGCTGCTGGCGGCGCGCGCCGTTATTCAGCGCCCGCGCCTGCAGCCAGGCGCGCAGGATACGCTGCTCGTGACAGGGCTTGGCTCCCAGTCCCTGAAGTTGTTGACGCAAATGTTCGATCCGCATGGTGCGCAATGGTAGCAGCCCTGAAGGCTTCACTCCCACGCATCCACGTATCAGGCTTCGCGTTCGCCAATCTCCACATTGCCCGCATTCCCGCGAAACAGGCCGGGCGTGAGTTCGTATTTCTGCAGCAGGCGATAGAACTCGGTGCGGTTGCGGTCGGCGATGCGCGCCGCGTCGGCCACGTTGCCATCGGTCAGCTTGAGCAACTGGATCAGGTAATTGCGCTCGAAACGCTGCTTGGCCTCGGCGTAGGTCATGGCTTGCATGGACGGCACGCGCAGTGCGCGCTGAATCAACGGCAGGCTGATCAAGGCCGTGGTTGCCAGCGCGCAGCATTGTTCGATGACGTTGTACAGCTGCCGCACGTTGCCCGGCCAGGCCGCCGCGGTCAAGGCTTCCAGCGCATCCGGGGCGATGCCGGTGATCCCCTTGTCGTATTTCCTCACCAGCTGCTGCATGAAATGATTGGCCAGCAGGGGAATATCCTCCCGCCGTTCGTCCAGGCGCGGCAGGGTCAGGGTGACCACATCCAGCCGGTAGTAAAGATCCTCGCGGAATTGACCCTCGGCCATGGCCGCTTCCAGGTCACGGTGGGTTGCCGAGAGTACGCGCACGTCGACCGGCTCGGCACGCGTGGCGCCGACGGGGCGTACAGCCTGATCCTGCAGGACGCGCAACAGCTTGACCTGCAGGGCCGGCGGCATGTCGCCGATTTCGTCGAGGAACAGGGTTCCTCCATCGGCTGCCTTGAACAGTCCGGCATGCTCGCTGGTCGCTCCGGTAAACGCTCCGCGCATGTGGCCGAACAGTTCCGACTCCAGCAACTGCTCGGGAATCGCGCCGCAGTTGATGGCCACGAAAGGCGCCTTGTGACGCGGACTGGCGCGGTGGATGGCGCGCGCCAGCACCTCCTTGCCCGTCCCGCTCTCGCCGCGAATCAGCACGCTGGCGTCGGTGGCGGCTACGACGCGCGCCTCCTCGATCAGCTCGGCCATGCGCCGGCTGCGGAAGACGATGCCTTCGTGCCAGCTTCCGTCCTGCCCCGAAGGTGTTCCGCTCCCGACCAGCGACAGCCGGAGGGCCTCCTGGATCTTGTCGAACAGCAGCTTGCTGTCGAAAGGCTTGGTCAGATAGCCGAATACGCCTTGCGACATGGCCTGCACGGCATCCGGAATCGTTCCGTGCGCCGTCAGCAGGATTACCGGCAAGGTCGGTCGCGAGGAACGGATTTCCTTGAACAGCGCCAGCCCGTCCTTGCCCGGCAAACGGATGTCGCTGATGACCAGGTGCGGAGGTTCGATGGCGATGCGCGACAACCCCTCCTCGGCCGAGGCCGCAGCGGATACGCGAATGCCCCAGGCGCGCAGGCGCAGCGTCAGCAGGCGCAGCAGATCGGCGTCATCATCGATGACCAGAATATGCGCCGCAGGCAGCTTGAGCGGGTTGTCCCCCATCATCGCCCTCCCGCTTGAGTCTTGCCGACGCCTGGACGGACAGGGATCGAGCGCTCGATATTGGCCAGGGCATCGAGCTTTTCCTGCAAATCCTCGTTACGTCGCAAGCTCTCCCGCAACTGATGGGCCAGTTTGTCGTTTTGCGTTTCGAGCTTGAGCCTCTCCTGGCAGTAGGCTGCCACTATCCCCGCCAGAGGATGCACACTGACCGCTTCCGGAGTGGTGGAGCGCAGGATGCCTTCCAGCAAGGAGTGCGCCTTGGCCAGGTCGGAATTCGTCCGGGACAGTCCGAACACCATGGCCAGGCGAATCTGCATCGATGGCGTCTGCGGCCCGGCCGCAAGAATCTGCCTCTGCTGCGCCAGTTCGGCCGGCGTCATGCGCTGCAACAGCTGAAAATAGCCCAGCAGGGGAAGCATCGCCGTCTCATCAATCCTGACTTCGGGGGCCCGCTGCGCTTGCGCATCAGGCGCAGCGGGCAACGCCACGCATCCCGCAAGCAGAAAAAACATGTTGATCACAGGCCACGCACGGCAGGCACGAAACAGAATTTTCATATTCATTTTCCCTTTCCGATGTCACAGGGCAGGTCGATCTCGAAATGCGCACCCGGCAAGCCATCGGAGCGGATCAGTCGGACAGCGCCCCCCATGACTGACATCAATTCCCGGACAATCGACAATCCGACACCGCTGCCCTGGCGCGGCGCAGGCGCGGGTCGCTGGCCCTGGACGAAGGGTTCGAAAATGCGCCCGACGTCTTCCGCGGCGACGCCCGGCCCTTCATCATGGCAGGCAATGTACAGGCGCGATGCGGAACATCGGGCTTCGAGCCGGATCCGGCCATTTTCCGGACTGAAATCGATAGCGTTGGACAGCAGGTTGTCGAGCACCACGCGCAACTTATCCACATCCAGCAGGGCTGAAATGCCTGGTGCGTCGCATTCCACCTTCAACTGCCGGGCCTGAATTTGCAGTTCACGCTCCTGCATCACCTCGTGCAACAACCTTTTCACGTTGACCGGCCTGCGGTGCAGGCGGCGCACGCCTACAGAAACAGCATTCAGGCGCAGCAGGCTTTCGATGTGTCCCTGCAACGCCATGGCGTTGTCGTGCAGGATATCCACCACTTCCCGCTGCGCCCCTTCGAGCGGCCCGGCAATTTCTTCCTGCAACAGGGCTACCCCCTCGCGCAACGCCGTCAGCGGCGTCTTCAGCTCATGCGACACATGCCGCAAAGTGCGTTCACGGTCGGTTTCCAGTTCGCTCAGGCGTAGCCGCAACCAGTCCAGCCGTCGGCCAACCTGGCGCAAATCCGCCGGACCGGAAATTTCGACCGGCTCATCGAAGCGGCTCTCGCCGAGCCGCTCGATCGCGCGCTCGATGGCTCCGATCGGACGCGACAGCCACCAGTTCATGGCCAGGGCTACCAAAAAAGCCGCGGCCACAGCGGCGGCGACAAGCTTCCCGAGCTGCAGGCGGCCTTGATCCAGCTCCTCCAGCATTTCCCGCTGCTGCCGGTCTATCCATTGCCGGCTCCGGATTTCGAGCTCCGCGTTGATTTCCGAGAGGCGGGTCAGCAGCGGCAACAGTTCATCGGCAGACGGCTTGCGATGCAAATGCAGCGAGAGCTCATCCGCAAGCAGTTTCCAGTCGCCGGGCAAGGTTCCTGCCGGCTTCAGATACAAGGCATCCAGGCGTTCAACGGCCTCCAGCGAACGTAGCAGATGCATGTCGAAGCGGGCCAGCACGGCAGGATCGTTGAGCACCATGTATTGGCGTGCGCTGCGCTCCAGGTCGGTGGTTCGCGCAGCCAGTTCCTGGATCGAAGCAGTGAGCTGCAGAGCCTGCTCGCTGTTCGTACGACTCCGCTCGGCAAATTGCTCGAGAACGAGCCAGCTGCGAACGCCCGCCCATCCCAGGAAAAGCACGATCGTCAGGAGACCCGCCAGCATGCTCTGGCGGAAAGAAATACGCATCATGTGGGCAGGCTCGATAGGAATCTGGTTGCTGCCAGCGAATGGCAAAGGGTAACAGATTGCGCTGAACCGTCGAGCATCACAGCGTCCGGATTCGCCCTGGGAAAACCTGCTGTCTCTCCTTGGCGACGTTATATCCGACTGATTTTTAACGTCTTTTAGTTTACCCCTGGAAGAACGTCGCTTTTTAGCGACAAATTTTCATAAAAATTCATCCGGAACTTTCAATAAAATTCATAACAAATTGTTTTATAAGAATAAAAATTCATGGCACACATATCGCTACAGCAACACGGTGTTTGTGTATCCGCCCATGAAGGAGATCCCGTGTTTACCAAATCGACCCTGTTCAACCGCAACGATCCGCCCCCTGTGCACGAAAAAGTCACGCCCTCATCTCCCGGCCCAAGAACAGCCACGGCCAACGGCCCCTCCCCCATGCGCACGACGAGTCCACAACGCGAGACGCTTGCCCCTGTCCGTGTCGATGAGTCAGCACGCCCTGTTTCGGCAAGCCCCCCCGCCACTTCCCCAACTGGCAAGCACGAAGAAAAGGACAAGGAAATTTCCGGCATCGACTCCGGAACAGGAGGCATGGGGGCACGCCTGATCGTCGGTCCGGAAGTCAAGCTCAAGGGCGCCGAAATTCTCGATTGCGACACGCTGGTCGTCGAAGGCCGCGTGGAAGCGACAATGGACAGCCGGGTCATCCGCATTGCCGAACACGGCTCGTTCATCGGCAAGGTCAGCATCGACATTGCCGAGATTCACGGGTCGTTCGAAGGCGACCTGACGGCCCGCTCGCAACTCATCATTCATGCGACCGGACGGGTCAAAGGAACCATCCGCTACGGCAAACTCGTGGCGGATGAAGGCTGCGAACTCTGTGGAGACATCAATGTTCTGCCCGCCTCGGACGCTGCTGCCAGCAAGGCAATGGCACATGCCGAACCGATCGTTACGCTCAATGCCGCGGCCGGTTAAGCGGC
This sequence comes from uncultured Propionivibrio sp., assembly GCA_964563685.1. Classification (GTDB taxonomy): domain Bacteria; phylum Pseudomonadota; class Gammaproteobacteria; order Burkholderiales; family Rhodocyclaceae; genus Propionivibrio. Next base: position 170,611 of record CAZLXL010000006.1, on the reverse strand, counting down.
GCCTGCTGCTGGCGGCCCGATTGAACCGCAGCGAGGCCTGGAGCGGGTTGCGCTCCGTGCTGAGCGGCGTCATGCTGGCCTTCATGCTGCAGGCGGGTATCAGCGTCATGAAAAATTTTCCGCTCCTTTGAGATTGAAAGGCGATTTATGTCATCATGGCCCACCCATGCTAGAACCGATTAGTCCCCTGGAAGGGTTTCCCGCTGCCGCAACCGGTCGAGTTCTCCCGGACACGGTGGTTTCCTTCGCCACCAGTCGCCGCACGGCCGCCCTTCCGCGCAGCCAGCACGGATACGACATCCGGCTGACGCATACGCATTTCCAGCAGAGCCTGGTCAACCGGCTGGTGCGCCGGATGTATGCCTGGCGCGGCTATAACATACAGTCCTCCACAGACTGGCCGAACGATCCGCACCGATTGACACTGGCCGTCTGGCAAGACAGCGACGTGGCCGCGACGCTGACCATCGGCCTCGATTCCCCCAAAGGACTGTTGGCGGACGGACTGTACGCGGATGAACTCGACCGCCTGCGGCGCCAAGGAAAAGCGATATGCGAGGTGACACGTCTGGCAGCGCATCCGGACTACCGCTCGCGGGAAATGCTCGGTGCGCTTTTCCAGACAGCCCTTCAGTGCGGCAAGGAATGTTTCGCCGCCAGCGACGCGGTAATCGAAGTCAACCCGCGCCACGCCCGTTTCTATCAGCAGCGATTCGGTTTTCAGCAGATCGGCGGGCAGCGACAATGTCATCGCGTCAATGCGCCGGCCGTACTGCTGCACCAGACGCTCGACCGCCTGACTGTCGACGGCGCTGGCGTCGATTACCTGCTTCCCGAGGAGTTGACAGCCCCTTCATTGCTGGCCGCGGCCTGCTGAATCAGACCGCCCCGATCAGGGTGAAGCGTTGCGCATCAGGGTACTCTTCCCGAACAGGCTTTCGATCAGGTCAACCGCCAGTTCGGCGGTGCGGTTGCGCACATCGAGCGCCGGATTGAGCTCGACGACATCGAGCGAAGCCAGGCGCCCGGTATCGGCGATCATTTCCATGCACAGTTGCGCTTCGCGGTAGGTCGGGCCGCCACGCACCGGAGTACCAACGCCCGGGGCAATATCGGGATCGAGAAAATCGACGTCGATGCTGACGTGCAGATGTGTTTCCGGCCCGATCAACGCCAGGGCCAGTTCCATGGTGTGGCGTATCCCCATCTCGTCGATGAAGCGCATGTCGAAGACCTCGATGCCGGCGTCGTGCACCAGCCGCTTTTCTCCGTCGTCAACACTGCGGATACCGGTCTGACGAATATCCTTCGAATTCAGCGCCGGGACAAATCCGGCTAGGCCCGTCAGTTCAACCGGGCCGAACCCACACAGACAGGCGACCGGCATGCCGTGCAGGTTGCCGGTGGGAGTCAGCGCAGGCGTATTGAAATCGGCGTGCGCATCAAACCACAGCACGCGCAGTTTCTTGCCCAGCAGGCGGCAGTAGCGCGCAACCGCGCTGATCGAACCGATGGACAGCGAATGATCGCCGCCGAGCAGGACAGGCAGGCAACCGGCCACAAGTTCCGCATGGATGGCCTCATGCACGGCCCGGTTCCAGGCAACGACCTCGGGCAGGTGACGAAAACCGCCAACCGCCGGCTGCCCGGGATTGGCCGGTCCGACGACATTGCCCCGATCGCACACCGTGATGCCGAATTGCGCCATGGCCTCGGCCATTCCGGCCACGCGCAGCGCTTCCGGGCCCATGCGGGCGCCAAGCACACTGGCGCCGACATCGGTCGGAGCTCCGATCAGGCTGACACGGGGTATCATCATGCCATCCTCCTTGTCAAACGCACCCAGCAAAACAGGAAAAAGTGGCGCAAAGGTCTGCTTTCCGTACACTAGCAGTTCCCGTCTCCGGAATTCACCCCATGACCCCGACCTGCATTTATGTTTCCTGCGCCGCCAGCCGCGAAATTCACGTATTCGCCCTCGACCCCCTGTCCGGAGAAGTAAAGCTGAGCCAGCGCACGAGCACCGTGAACCCTCCGCAGCCAATGAAAATCGCTCCGAATAACCGGGTTCTTTATGTCGGAACGCGCGCGGAAGACTCTCTCCTGGCCTACGCGATCAATCCCCTCGACGGCCACCTGAGCCTGATCGGCAGCGCGCCCTGTCCCGGACCGGCAACCTACGTGAGCTGCGATCAGACGACGCACACGGCCTTCGCCGCTTCCTACGGCAGCAATCTGCTGGCGGTCTTTCCGCTGGATGCCAGCGGAGCGCCACAGCCCGTCAGTCAGGTTGAACACGGATTGTTGCACGCTCACGCCGCACTTCCGGATGACAGCAACCGCTGGTTGCTGGTGCCGACACTCGGAGCGGATGCGATACGCATCTATCGCCTTGCGGCCGAACGCTCCTGCCTGACTCCCAATGAACCGGCCTATGCAAGCACTCGCCCCGGCAGCGGGCCGCGCCATCTTGTATTCTCCCCGGACAACCGGCATGTGCATTGTGTAAACGAACTCGACGGCACCATTGACGTCTTCGATTTCGACGCACAGAAGGGCGTCCTGACGCTCAAACAATCAGTCAGCATGCTGCCTCCCGGCTTTAGCGGAGCGCCGTGGGCGGCCGAATTGCGCGCCACGCCCGATGGCCGTTTCCTCTACGTGACGGAGCGACGTTCCAGCACGCTCGCCGCCTTTGCCGTGGATGGCGATGGCAAAATGGCGCTGATCGACCACTACCCGGCCGAAACCCAACCACGCGGCATGGGCATCGATCCTTCTGGACGCTGGCTGGCCGTCGCCGGCCAGCTTTCAGGACACTTCACCCTGCATGCACTCGATCCGCGCAGTGGCCGTCTGACCCCGCACGCACGCCACGCCACGGGAGAAGACCCGATTTGCGTGGAAATCGCCTCCTTCTGAACAGAGCAATGACTCCAGGATCTTCCGGATCAATGAACCTGAAAAAAACAAGACACTCCGACAAACTATTGACTCTCCCGCCAAGTGAATTGCCCAACCCGGTCATGCAATTGATTCTCTTCGTGCTCTTCGTGGACTTCGTGGTTAATTAATTTTTCTCATGATGCCGCCCCATCTCTTCGTCGACATCTCCTCGCACGGCCTCGGCCATCTGGCCCAGGCCGCGCCCGTACTCAACGCATTGACCACGCTGCGGCCCGATCTGCGCCTGACCTTGCGCACCGGCTTGCCACCCGAAAGACTACAGGCGCGCATCGCATCTCCTTTCGCGCACCTTTCCGGTAGCAGCGATTTCGGCTTCGTCATGCACGACGCGGTACGTATCGACCGGGTTGCTTCGGCCAAGGCCTATTGCAATCTGCATGCCGACTGGCCACAGCGTGTCGCGGAAGAAGCCGCGATGCTGCGCCGCCTGGCGCCCGACCTGGTCCTTACCGACGTGGCCTACCTGCCGCTGGCCGGAGCGGCGCAGGCGGGCATTCCGGCGTTGTCGATGTGTTCGCTGAACTGGGCCGACCTGTTTATTCATGTCTTTGGCGACGCCCCCTGGGCTGCGGCAATTCACGGTCAAATCCTGGCGGCCTATCGCAGCGCCGCCAGCTTCCTGCGTCTGACGCCCGCAATGCCCATGCCGGACCTGCCTCATACGCAGACGCTCCCGCCCGTGGCAGCACTGGGCCGCAACCGTCGCCAGGAATTTGCGGACCGGTTGGGCGAGAGACCGGACGAACGCATCGTCCTGATCGCCTTCGGCGGCTTTGACAAGAACCTAAACGCCGGGCAGTGGCCACGCATTCCCGGCGTGCGCTGGCTGGTGCCGCAAAACTGGGAAATGGCGCGGACAGACATGACGGCACTTGAATCCTTGCGCATGAATTTCACCGACCTGCTATGCAGCGTCGACGCCGTGCTTACCAAGCCGGGATACGGTACCTTTACCGAGGCCGCCTGCAACGGCACGCCGGTGCTCTACATGCGGCGCGACGACTGGCCGGAGCAGGACTGTCTGATCGAGTGGCTGGAGCGCAATGCCTGTTGCCGGGCCATCGACGAAGCGGAAGTGATGCGCGGAAACCTGGACGATGCACTGCATGCCCTTTGGGCACAACCCCGTCCGGCGGCTCCATGGCCCGACGGCGCCGCCAGGGCGGCGGAAGTCATCGATTCCTATTTGCCGTAATTGAGCAGTCCGGCCTTCAGCTCCAGCAGATCGAACGGGCTGAAGGGATGCAACCGCCCTTCACGCACCTGCCCGTCCAGATGGATGACGCAGGTTTCTGCTGAACGGCGGATAACGGAACCTTTTACCGAATAATGCCGTTCCGCTTCGCCGAGTCTGATGTCGACAAGCATCGCATCGCCTTTGTGAACAGACGGCAGGCTGTGCTCCACCGCGTTCAGGCGGATTCGCAATTCGGCGTCGGAAATATCGACAATTGCGGCGGATCCAGAGAAATTCTCTGCAGGCAGACTCACGCTCACCGGCACGTTGATGCGCGTGCGCGATTTCCGGCGCTGATCGGCAACCGACAGGGTGCCCAGTTCCGGTGTGAGCAGCACCATGTTCATGTGCGCATACGGCCCGTCATGCAGAATAATCTGCTTGGACACTTCGGTATCGACGGTCGAAACTCCCTTGACTCCGGCATTCGAGATCAGCGAAATGTAGTTGCCCTTGCTGAACTGCCCGTGACGGCTGATTTGCGCACGGCGCAGGTAGTCGAGCTTCCTTTCCAGATCGGAGGTGTCGGGCACGAGCAACTGGAACGACTTGAGTCCGGAAGCCGCGATGCGCGTCTCGCTCTCGGCACAACGGAACACCACCGGATTGCCCTCGGAATCGAATTCGACCGACTCCTGCGAATACACGAAGTGGCCGTTGACACAGTAGGCGACGATCAATGTATCAAGGACGATATCCTTGTTGAACTCGGGGTAATAGCGCAGTTTCTTGCCGATCGGGAAAAACGCCATCAGCGTTCTGACGCGGTCGAGATCGACTTTTCCCTGGACGGCGTCGTCCGTCAGACCTTCCTTGGAACCGGCATGGCTTCTGCCAAAGATTGTTTTCAGCATTTTCCGCCTTCCAGCACGCTTATTTGCCCGGAGTGATTCAGCAGGATCCGGAAAACTTCCGCTGCGCAAACTTTACCGGAAAACGGTCGGCCCGCCTATCGGATCGACACGGACTACACGAACCGCGCCAGCAGCGCTCCGGGCAAGTCGCGCGGCAGCGGGATCCACACGCGATGGCCATTGCCCGGTGCAACCCGGATCGCTTCGCCGACGGCATTCCGCATCGCAACGAGTTCGATTTCGATATTGCCTGACGGATGAATGACCTCGATACGGTCACCCACGGAAAAACGGTTCTTGACCTCGATTTCGGCCAAACCGCGTGCGGCATCCCAGCCGATCACGTCGCCCACGTAGAGGCTGCGCCCCGATTCCGAATGGCCGCGCAGATAATTCTGCATTTCGGACTCGTGGTGCCGCTGGTAAAAGCCGTCGGTATAGCCGCGGTTGGCCAGCCCTTCGAGTTCGCCGAGCAGGCGCGGGTCGAAGGGGCGTCCGGCGACGGCATCGTCAATGGCCCGGCGATAGACCTGCGACGTGCGCGCCACGTAGTACGGCGACTTGGTGCGCCCTTCGATCTTCAGCGAATCGATCCCGATCTCGACCAGGCGCTGCACGTGTTCCAGCGCACGCAGGTCCTTGGAATTCATGATGTAGGTGCCGTGCTCGTCCTCCTCGATCGGCATCAGTTCGCCGGGGCGCTCCTGCTCCTCCAGCAGCCAGACCTTGTGCGCCGGATGCACATCGCCGGCGGAGTCTTCCTCCGCCTTGGTCACTTTGTAATCCCAGCGGCAGGAATTGGTGCAGGTTCCCTGGTTCGGGTCGCGCCGGTTGAAGTAGCCTGAAAGCAGGCAGCGTCCGGAATAAGCGATGCACAGTGCGCCATGCACGAAAACCTCGAGTTCGATGTCCGGGCACTCCTGGCGGATTTCGGCGACCTCGTCCAGGGAAAGCTCGCGCGAGAGGATGATGCGCGAAACGCCCAGCTTCCTCCAGAAACGCACGGCGGCGAAGTTCACCGTATTGGCCTGTACCGAGAGATGCACCGGCATCTCCGGCCAGGTGTCCCGCACCAGGTCGATCAGGCCCGGATCGGCCATGATCAGAGCATCCGGCCGCAGGGCCACGACCGGCGCCATGTCGGCAAGGTAGCTGCGCACCTTGACGTTGTGCGGCAGCACGTTGCTCACCACGTAGAACAGCCTGCCTCCGGCATGGGCCTCGCCGATGGCGCTACCCAGGGCTTCGAGATTGCCGAATTCATTGTTGCGCACGCGCAGGCTGTAGCGCGGCTGCCCGGCATAAACGGCGTCTGCTCCGAAAGCGAAGGCATGACGCATCATGGACAGGGAGCCGGCAGGAGCCAGCAGTTCGGGAACGGGCACAGCGGAATCGAAGGACATGCGGGCTTTGGCGAGGGACAAGGTAAAATGCATCAAACGCTTAATTCTAACTGCTTTTTCAGAATCGACCTTCCATGCCAGAATCTTTTCCCGAAGACATACTGATCAACTTCACTCCGCAGGAAACCCGTGTCGCCGTCATGTATCAGGGCTGTGTGCAGGAACTGCACATTGAGCGGACGGCGAGCCGCGGGCTGGTGGGGAACATCTATCTCGGCCGCGTCGTGCGCATTCTGCCCGGCATGCAGTCGGCCTTCATCGACGTCGGGCTGCAGCGCACCGCGTTCCTCCATGTGGCCGACATCTGGGAACCGCGCAATACCGGCGAGCCGACACGCCCGATCGAGCGCATCCTGTACGAAGGGCAGAGCATTGTCGTGCAGGTCATCAAGGACCCCATCGGCACCAAGGGCGCGCGCTTGTCCACGCAGATTTCGCTGGCCGGACGGATGCTGGTGTATCTGCCGCAGGAACAGCACATCGGAATCTCCCAGCGCATCGAGAACGAGGCCGACCGTGAAGCGCTGCGCGAAAAGATCACCCGCCTGGTCACCACCAGCGAACAGGGCGGCTTCATCGTGCGCACCATGGCCGAAGGCGCCAGCGACGAGGAACTGGCCAACGACATCGAATACCTGCGCAAGCTGTGGTACGACATCCAGCTGCAGTCCAAGAATGTCGCCCCGCCAGGCATCCTTTACCAGGAGCTGTCGCTGGGCCTGCGCGTCCTGCGCGATTTCGTCAATGCCAACACCGTGCGCATCGCCATCGACTCGCGCGAAAATTTCCAGAAACTGTCCTCCTTCGCCCAGGAATACACGCCGGCCGTACGCCCGCTGCTCAATCACTACATCGGCGAGCGTCCGCTCTTCGACCTGTACGGCATCGAGCAGGAAATCGCCAAGGCACTGTCCCGCCGCGTCGACCTGAAAGCCGGCGGCTACCTGATCTTCGACCAGACCGAGGCCATGACCACCGTCGATGTGAATACCGGCGGATTCGTCGGCTCGCACAACTTCGACGAGACGGTATTCAGGACCAACATGAGTGCGGCGCATGCGATCGCCCGCCAGCTGCGCCTGCGCAATCTCGGCGGCATCATCATCGTCGACTTCATCGACATGGATAATGAAGAACACAAGGCCGCCGTCCTCGCCGAATTCAATCGCGCCCTGTCCAGCGACCATACGCGCCTGACGGTCAACGGCTTCACCGCGCTGGGCCTGGTCGAAATGACCCGCAAGCGCACCCGTGAATCGCTGGCTCACGTGCTGTGCGTGGAATGCCCGACCTGTAACGGACGTGGTGAAGTCAAATCGGCGCGCACGATCTGTTACGAGATCCTGCGCGAACTGCTGCGCGAGGCGCGCCAGTTCAATGCCGGCGAATTCCGCGTCCTGGCCAGCATCCCGGTAATTGACATCTTTCTCGACGAAGAATCGCAGGGGCTGGCCAACCTCTCCGATTTCATCGGCAAGCCCATCTCGCTCAAGGCCGAGCCCAGTTATTCGCAGGAGCAATACGACATCGTACTTTTGTAGTTTCGTGCAACAGGCAGCAATTTCTTCAATTCAGGGACGTACCACCATAACAACGGACAACCATTCATGAAGATCAACTTGCCAGTAACCCAAGCCGAGGCCGCCTTCCCGAAGGGCCGCTACATCGTATCCCACACCGACCTCAAGGGCATCATCACCCAGGTCAATGACACTTTTGTCGAGATCAGCGGCTTTTCTCGCGACGAACTGATCGGAAAAAGCCACAACGTCGTGCGCCATCCGGACATGCTGCCCGCCGCTTTCGAGTGGATGTGGAACACCATCAAGCACGGCCGGCCCTGGCGCGGCATCGTCAAGAACCGCTGCAAGAACGGGGATTTCTACTGGGTCGACGCACTGGTGGTTCCCGTGCTCAAGGAAGGCCGGGTTTCCGGCTACATGTCGGTGCGCTCCGAGCCCACCCGGCAACAGGTTACCGAAGCCGAAGCGTTTTACCAGCGTCTCAAGGCAGGAATCGCATCGATTCCGAAAACTCCGCTGCTGAAACGCATTTCCCTGAAAACCAAGCTGTATGGCCTGGTCCTGTTCCTGCTCGGTTTGCAGATCACCGGCGGCGTGATTCATCAATTCGGCGCTGCGCTGGGATTGCCTCCGGCAACGGCCGACCTGCTCCTGCAGGCACTCGGCGTACTTGGCATAGGCTCCAGCGCCGCCCTGCTGCTGACGCAGCGCCACGTGCTGATGATCATGGGCCGGATCGTCGGACGACTGGAAAACATCATCGAAGGCCGGCTGACCGACGCCATACCGCTCAGTCGCGAAGACGAACTCGGCCAGCTCAACGACGCTCTGGTGATCATGCAGACGCACCTCAAGGTGATGATGTCCGAGATCGTCGAAGCTGCCGACCTGATCGGAATAAGCGCCGACGACCTGAACACGGAGATGGAGCAAACGCGCAAGGCCGCCGAGCAGCAATCGGGCGCTGTCACGCGCATCGCCTCGGCAGTCGAGCAGCTGGTGGCCGCTGTCGATGACATCGCCAGCCATGCACAAAAGGCCGAACAGGCTGCCGAAGCCTCACGCAAGCTGCTCGGTCATGCGGCGTCGAGCATGGAAAACAGCCAGGCGGCCGCGGCCAATGTGGTCACCACGGTGGACGAAGCCGGCCGCACGATGGACAACCTTTCTCAATCCATACAGGCCATCGAGAAAATCACCCAGGTCATTCGCGGCATCGCCGACCAGACCAACCTGCTGGCGCTGAATGCCGCCATCGAGGCGGCACGCGCCGGAGAGGCCGGGCGGGGGTTCGCCGTCGTCGCCGACGAAGTGCGCAAACTGGCGGAACAATCGGCCCGGCAGACCGCTGAAATCACTACCAGCGTTCAGGAAATCCAGCGCGTAACGCAACTGGCCCTGGGCGCCATGAGCACGGCGGGCACGCATGTCGCCGAAACCGACAGCGCCATGCAGACGGCGCGTTCCGGGCTGGATTCGGTGGTGCACAACGACGACGAGGTGGCCCTGATCTCCCGCCAGATCAGCGAAGGAACACGCCAGCAACCCACCGCCGGCAGCGAAATCGCCAGCCAGATCGAAGACATCCAGAGCGGCATCGCCCAGACCAGTTCGACCATTTCCGCCGTCACCGAACGTTCGCTACGGATGAAAACTGCCGCCGCCCAGCTGCGCTCGCTGGTCGAACACTTCCGCTATTCCCGCTGACGGCACGCGATGCCCGGGCTGAACGGCAGACTGAGGCGGACGCTCCTGGCCTGCGGGCTGGCCCTGGGCATGATCGCCTGCGGCAGCCTGCCGGCTCCCCCCGGACAGGAGCCGACGACGACGGCACCGCGTGCCGGCAAGGATGACCGGGTCGGCCCGGGGCATGAAATCGCCCTCTACGCGCTGGCGCTGATCGACACCGGCTACCGCTTCGGGGGCAAGAATCCCGAAGCCGGACTCGACTGCAGCGGCATGGTGTCCTATATCTTCGACAAGGCCGCCGGCCTGAGACTGAGCGGCAGCGCCGCCGACATCGCCCGCCGCGGACGCGCAATCGGCCGCGACCAATTACGCCCCGGCGATCTCGTTTTCTTCAACACGCGCAACGCGCCATTCACCCACGTCGGCATTTATATCGGCGACGACCGCTTCATCCATGCCCCGTCGACCAACGGCCGCGTGCGTATAGACCCGCTGAACGCCCGCTATTACGCCCAGCGCTTCAACGCCGCGCGCACCTACTTCGACTGAAAATTTACCCCCGCACAAGTTCCAGCAATAGACATGGCTGCTTGAAGAAAAGTGATTGGCTACGGTCCTCCTAAAAAAACGGGCGCCGCAAGGACGCCCGAAAGGCTACTCGAGGAGGAACGTAATCAGTAGTGGTAGGCCGATTCGCCGTGCGAGGTGATGTCCAGTCCTTCGCGTTCTTCTTCTTCCGGCACGCGCAGACCGATAAACACGTCGACCAGCTTGTAGGCAATCACGGACACCACGGCTGACCAGACGATGGCCACGCCCACGCCCCACAGCTGGCTGACGACTTGCGCGGACATGTTGTACTCGCCGACGGCGTTGGCCACGTAGTCATAGACCCCCGTGCCACCCAGCGACGGATCGCAGAACACACCGGTAAGGATGGCCCCGAGGATGCCGCCCACGCCATGCACGCCGAACACGTCGAGCGAATCGTCGGCACCGAGCAGTCGCTTCAGGCCATTGACGCCCCACAGGCAGACCACGCCCGCCAGCAGGCCGATGACGATGGCGCCGACTACGCCGACAAAGCCGGCCGCCGGGGTGATGGCCACCAGGCCGGCCACAGCACCGGAAGCGGCACCCAGCATCGAGGGCTTGCCCTTGAGCATCCATTCGACCAGCATCCAGGACATCGCCGCGCAAGCGGTCGCCACCCAGGTGTTGACCATGGCCAGCGCCGAACCGCCGCTCGCTTCGAGCGCCGAACCGGCGTTGAAGCCGAACCAGCCGAACCACAGCAGCGAGGCGCCGATCATGGTGAAGGTCAGGCTGTGCGGGGCCATCGATTCACGCCCGAAGCCGATGCGCTTGCCAATCAGGAAGGCGCCGATCAGGCCTGCCACGGCGGCGTTGATGTGCACCACGGTGCCGCCGGCGAAGTCGAGCGCGCCCTTCTGGAACAGGAAGCCCGCGGTAGCGCCGGCAGCTTCAGCCGCGGCGGCGTCGGTGTAGGCATCCGGACCCGCCCAGTACCAGACCATGTGCGCCATCGGCAGGTAGGAGAAGGTGAACCAGAGAATCATGAACACGAGGATGGCGGAGAACTTGGCCCGTTCGGCAAAGGCGCCGACGATCAGGCCGCAGGTAATCGCCGCGAACGCTCCCTGGAAGATGACGAATACGAACTCCGAAATCACCACGCCCTTGCTGAAAGTGGCGCCCACCGACTCGGGCGTGATGCCATTCAGGAACAGCTTGTCCAGAGTCCCGAAGAAGGCCCCTCCCTCCGTAAAAGCCAGCGAATAGCCATACACCACCCAGAGAATGGTGATCAGGCAGAACGTGGCAAAGACCTGCATCAGCACGGAGAGCATGTTCTTCGACCGGACCAGACCGCCGTAAAACAGCGCCAGGCCGGGAATCGACATGAGGATGACGAACGCCGCGCAGATCATGATCCAGGCGTTGTCACCCTTGTTCGGCACAGGAGCCGCAACCGGGGCAGCAGCGTCCGGCGCAGCGGCTGCCGGGGCCGCCAGGACGGCAGCTGTCGGATCAGGCGCTTGCACTTGCGACCACGCCGGACTACCGAGCATGACGGCACCGAGCACGGCCAGTATGGCAAATAATTGTTTCATGGCTCCCCTCCTATAGGGCATCTTCACCGGTTTCGCCGGTGCGGATGCGGATGACTTGTTCAAGTTCGAAGACAAAGATCTTCCCGTCACCGACCTTGCCGGTGCCTGCCGATTTCTCGATGGCTTCAATGACCTGGTCCAGAATTCCGTCCTGGATCGCAGCCTCGACTTTTACCTTGGGCAGAAAATCAACGACATATTCGGCACCGCGATACAGCTCGGTGTGTCCTTTCTGCCGGCCAAACCCCTTGACCTCACTGACCGTGATGCCTTGCACGCCAAGAGCGGACAACGCTTCACGCACTTCGTCAAGCTTGAACGGCTTGATGATTGCGGTAACCAGTTTCATGATGGACTCCCATTCTGGGGAGGCATCCCTCCCCGTTTAGCGAAAATTAGAAACTCTTGGTAAACGTCAACAGGGCCGTTCCCTTGCCCAGATCCTTGTTGTAGGCATTCCGGTAAGGTTCGCCGGTCCCGCCGTTGGCATCGGTATCCCAGTAGGACAGACCGATCACGCCAAAACCGAGATCCTTAGTTATGCCCACTTTGTAGTCGGTGTAGGAAGCATCCGAGAAATGCTTGATTTTCTGATGGCCGACATGCCCCTGGATGCCCCAGCCGTCGCCGAGGTCATAATTGGCGTTCAATTCGAGATAATCGCTACCGCGGGTTTTCTCGCCATCGGTGCCGACCCAGCCAAAAACGTGACTGGACACGACATAGGAATATTTGGCGCTCAGCCATTTCCAGCCCAGCCCGGCGTAAACCTCGGTCGTATCCGCCTTGGTGAAGCCGGACGGATAGCTGCCCGGATAGTTGTAGCGCAGCACGCCGACGTCGTAGCTGAAATCGCTGTCGCCGAGGGTGTTCTTGAAGCCGCCATAAACGTCGATCTCGACAGAGGAGCTGACATCAGGCATGTCGCTCAGCCAGGAAATGCTCGAAGCCCAGACGCCGGCGTAAAGACCGCTGCTGTGCGCGTAGTCGAACCCGCCCTGGATGGCCGGTTTGCGATTGGTTTGCGCGATGCCGCGATAGATGTATTCGGACACCAGCGAAACGTTGCCCGTAAAGCTATGCGGGCTGGCTTCAGCGGCCGGGGCCGTCTGGGCCAAGGCCGGGACGGAAAACAGACCAAGCAACAGGGTGGAAAGCAATGCTTTTTTCATGGACATCTCCTCTGACAAAGGGGTTGGGTGGTTACGCACAAAACCGTTAGCAGAAAACGTGCCATGTTATTTTTTACTTTATTTTCATCATGTTACGATACAATTTTTGCTCTCACTCACCCATAGCGCACAGCGCTGGAGCAAGCCCAAGGTGCGTCGCACCAATACGGTGCCAGCGCGAACGCCGGTGGCGCTGTGATAAACTCGGACGACTTTTCCGAGGGCTACTGCCATGCTTGATCCCAAAGTGTTTGAAGACCTCAGCGCACGTCTGAGCTCCCTGATTGCTGCCAGCCCGGCCGCCGATCTGGAAAAGAATGTCCGCGCCCTGCTGTCCGGCTTCTTCACCAGGCTCGACCTGGTCAGCCGCGAGGAATTCGATATTCAGGCGCAGGTGCTGCAGCGCACGCGCGAAAAACTCAAGGCACTGGAGGAACGTGTCGCCCGGCTCGAGAACCCGGGGACAAACGTCACTCCCGACTGACGTTTCCGCTCGCGCACTGTCCAGCCCTTTTCCCCCGTCCGGCCTTACTCCGTCATGCCGCTCGCCATCGTCCATAGCCGCGGCCTTGATGGACTCAACGCACCGCCCGTCGCCGTCGAAGTCCACCTGGCCGGAGGCTTGCCGAGCGTCACTCTGGTGGGCCTGCCGGATACCGAAGTCAAGGAAGCCCGCGACCGTGTACGGGCAGCGTTACAGAATTCCGGCTTCGAATTTCCCGCCAAACGCATCACCGTCAATCTGGCGCCGGCCGATCTGCCCAAGGAGTCCGGCCGTTTCGACCTGCCCATTGCATTGGGCATTCTCGCCGCTTCCGGGCAGATTCCCGGCAAGGCGCTGGCTGACTACGAATTCGCGGGAGAATTGTCGCTCTCAGGCCACCTGCGCCCGATCCGCGGAGCATTGGCCATGGCTCTCGCGGCTGGCCGGCGCAACGGGTGCTTCGTTCTGCCCACGGAAAGCGCACAGGAAGCGGCCCTGGCCGGCGAAGTACGCATCCTGGCCGCGGACACACTGCTTGAGGTGTGCACCCATCTTTCCGAACAGGGCGGATTGAAAGCCCCAGCCACTGTCGACGGCCGCAACGATGCCCCGATCTATCCCGACCTCGCGGAAGTGCGCGGCCAGGCACACGCCAAGCGGGCGCTGGAAATCGCCGCGGCCGGAAATCATTCCCTGCTGCTCGCCGGCCCTCCCGGAGCAGGAAAATCCATGCTCGCCAGCCGCTTGCCCGGGCTGCTGCCACCAATGACGCAGGAGGATGCGCTGGAATCCGCCGCCGTATTGTCGCTGGCCGGCCAGTTCAGCCCGGCGCATTTCGGACGGCATCCCTACCGCTCGCCGCACCATACCGCCTCGACCGCCGCTTTGGTGGGCGGCGGCAGCATGCCGCGTCCCGGCGAAATCTCGCTGGCGCACTGCGGCGTGCTGTTTCTGGACGAGTTGCCGGAATTCGACAGGCGCGTGCTCGAAGCATTGCGCGAACCGCTGGAAAGCGGGCGAATCCATATTTCCCGTGCGGCGCGACAGGCTGACTTTCCTGCGCAGTTCCAGTTCGTTGCCGCGATGAACCCCTGCCCCTGCGGACATCATGGCGACCCGCGCGGCCACTGCCGGTGCACGCCGGACCAGATCAGCCGTTACCGCGGCAAGCTGTCCGGACCGTTGCTCGACCGCATCGACCTGCAGATCGAAGTCCCGGCGCTACCGCCCGAGACCCTGCAGCACGCTCCCGACGGAGAATCGTCGGCCAGTGTGCGCACGCGCGTCGCTACAGCCCGAAGACGCCAGTTGCACCGACAGGGCAAACCGAATGCGCGCCTTGAAACCCGAGAAATCGATCTGCACTGCCGTCCGGACGAGGCAGGCGCCGCTCTGCTCAGAAGCGCGGTCACGCGCCTCAACCTGTCGGCCCGTGCCTATCACCGCATTCTGCGGGTAGCGCGCAGCATCGCCGACTTGTCCGGCCACGACGCCATCCTCTCCGCTCACATCGCCGAAGCCATTCAATACCGCCGTTTCAGCCAGGAATGACCCGGCCAAGGAATCACTGATGCTCGCAACAACTCCCTCCGTCAAGCCACCCCGCGGCATTGCGCTCCTGCTCGCCGCGGTCGGCATGATCGGCCCGTTTTCGATCGACACCTACCTGCCGTCCTTTCACGACATCGGGCAATCGCTGGGCGCAACACCGCTGCAGGTGCAGCAGACCCTGACCGCTTACCTGCTGCCGTTCGCCTTCATGGCCCTGTGGCACGGCGCCCTGTCCGACGCGCTGGGGCGTCGCCGGGTCATTCTCGTCGCACAGATGTTGTTTGTACTGGCCGCCCTTGGCTGCGTATTCGCCACACGCATCGAACAGCTTTGGGTCCTGCGCGCCATTCAGGGCATCTGTGCCGGAGCCGGCGTGGTGGTCAGCCGCGCCATCGTGCGCGACCTGTTCAATGGCGCGGCAGCGCAGCGCCTGATGTCGCACATGACGATGATGTTCGCCATCGCCCCGGCCATCGCTCCGGTCATCGGCGGACGCCTGCAGGACTGGTTTGGCTGGCGCTCGATTTTCGTCTTCCTGACAGCCGCCAGCCTCCTGCTGCTCGTGGCCTGCTGGCGCCTGCTGCCCGAAACCCTGCCGCGGGAAAAGCGTCAATCCCTGCATCCGGGATATCTGGGGCGCTCCTACTGGAAAGTCATGACCTCGCCGGCCTTTCTTCTGTCCTGTGGCGGGCTGGCTTTCAATTTCGGCGGATTCTTTCTATACGTCATGTCCGCGCCGGAATTTCTGATCCATCATCTGGGCGTTCCGGCCACCGGCTTTCTCTGGTTCTTCGGCCCGGCCATGGCCGGACTGGTTATCGGCGCCTGGATTTCGGGAAAGGTGGCCGGGAAAATATCCTCCCTGCGCACGATCTACTACGGATATCTGGTCATGGGCGCGGCTGCCCTGATCAATCTCGTACTCAGCGCGTGGGTTCCGCCCGGGTTACCCTGGAGCGTGCTGCCCATTTCCCTGTATACCTTGGGCATGTCGCTCACCACGCCCAACCTGACCTTGCAGGCGCTCGACCCCTTCCCGGCGCAGCGCGGCCTGGCCGCTTCCTGCCAGATGGCACTGCAATCGGCCTTCAATGCTCTGGTGGCCGGACTGCTGGCTCCGGCGCTCTGGGCCTCGACGCTGACCCTGGCGCTAGGCATGGCCACCTTGCTGGCACTGGGTGTTGCGACAAGCTGGGCACACCACCGGATCCCCCGCCAGTCGGCCTGACTCCCGCAAAATCACCCCAGGCATTCTATTCAACCACGACGAATACCTTGAGTTTCCGGTCTTTTGTCGTGCCAGGCCATGGATTAATCAGGGCAATCTGCTCAGACCCTTGTTTTCCCTGTTTTCCCGCCGTGTTCGCCGTGCACGCCGTGGTTAACTGCCTTGCTCAGGCTCAATCTTTTGCATCGTCCAGGCGCGCCTCGTAAGCCGACAAGGTCACCCCGGAACGGGCCAGAAATTCGCGCAGCTGCTTGATTTCCTGCCTAGGACAGGTGGAGTTGTTGTGCGGATGATGCATGAAGAACTCAAAGCGGTTAAGCACGATGCGGAATCGAGCGCCATGCGCCGATTCGATGCTCGCCCCCAGATGGGTCAGCAGGGACTCGACTTCCCGCCAGTGGATGTTGGCACTGGGCGGGTCATGGTAAATGGCCTCGAGCAGATGCAAATGTTTATGACTCATACCCACCTCGCTGTGGCTGTATCAGCTTCATGATAAACCCTCCTGGCCTCAGTGCGCTTCGCCCGGACGCTCGGCTGGCTGAACGGGAAACAGCATCCTGACCGCCAGCCCGCCTTCCGGCGCATCGGACAGCGACATCTCGCCGCCACAAGCCTCTACAATTCGACGCACGATAGCCAATCCCAGGCCACAACTGCCGCGCGTGGCGCGCGCCGGATCGAGCTGGGCAAACGCTTCCAGCGCACGTTCCCGCTCTTTCGCAGGAATTCCCGCACCGTGGTCGCGCACGCACAGGGTGACCGTTCCCGGCCGCTCGACTTCCAGCGACACGATCACTGGCGGAGCGCCGTATTGCATCGCGTTGTCGATCAGGTTGTCGAGCAACCGTTGCAAGTTGCCGTGCGCAATCGACACCCGGCTGGCTGCGGCCTGTTCGCTGACCGACATGTCCACTGGGCGTCCCAATTCGCGGTGGCGTGCCACTTCGTTGCTGACCGCATCGGCGATGGACAAGGCCTCGGCAGCTTCCGGCCGCCGGGTTTCGCTGCGCAGGAAAGCCAGACACTGGCCAACAATGCGCTCCATGTCTTCGGCATCCCGTTCAAGCCCGTCGCGCTCGGCCGAGTTATCCAGCAGCGCCAGGCGCACGCGCAGGCGGGCCAGCGGAGCGCGGAGGTCGTGCGTCAGACCAGCCAGCATCTCGTTGCGCTCGGCGTCCGCCCGGGCCAGCCGTGAAAGCATGGTGTTATGACGTTCGGCGAGCAGGCGCACTTCCTGCGGGCCGGCCGGTATCACTTTGCGTGCGCTGCCCTCGCCTGTCGCCGAGACCGCCTCGCCGAGACGCCGCAAGGGGCGCACGATGCCGCCCACGAACAGGCCGGCGATCAGCATCAGCACGGCCAGCGCAATACCCAGCTTCAGCCAGAGGTCCCGAGGCAGGTGCTGCGGCTTGAAGCGCGGCGGCGGAAGAATCAGCCACCAGCGCTCTCCTCCCGCGTTGAAGCCGATCCACAGGCCGCGACGGGCACCGGATTCGCCCTGGCGCAGGCTGACCGGTTCGCCAAGCACTCGCGCCAGATCATCAGCCAGTTCGTGCGCAAAACCAAACCTCGGTTCATGGGCTGGAACCTGGGCGCCATCCGGACGCAACTGCAGCCACTGCTCGCCCGGCTCGGCCATTTCGAGGCGCTCGCGCGATGCTTCATCGAGCCCCGGCAACACGCTCTGCAGGAGTTGCACCTGGCCGGCGATATAGCGGACCGTCCTGAACTTGTGGTCCGCCCCGCGATTCTGGTAGATCAGGGAAAACGTCGTGACTTCCGCCACCGCCAGAACCGCCAACACCAGCAGCACCGTGCGCAACGCCAGGGAATCGGGAAAAATCCTGAGTTTCACGACTGACTTTCAGCGCCGGAGCCGGCGTCCGGAACGAAGACGTAGCCGACGCCCCAGACCGTCTGCAGGTAACGCGGATGCGCGGGGTCGTCCTCGATCAGGCGGCGCAGGCGGTGAATCTGTACATCGATGGCGCGGTCGAAGGATTCGCTGTCTTCGCCGCGCGTCAGCTCCAGCAGGCGCTCACGCTTCATCGGACGTCCGGCATTGCTCACCAGCGCATTGAGCAGGGCGAATTCACCGCTGGTCAATGTGACCGACTGTCCGGCGCGCTCCAGAAGGCGGGTGGAGAAATCCAGGCTCCACTCCCCGAAACGGAAAACACCACCCTGCAGCATGGGCGCGACAGCAGACTGCGCGCCGCGGCGCAGGACAGCTTCAATCCGCGCCACCAGTTCGCGCGGATCAAATGGCTTGCCGACGTAATCGTCGGCGCCCATTTCCAGCCCGATGACACGGTCGACCGGTTCGTCGCGCGCCGTGAGCATGATGATCGGACGCATCTCGCCACGCGCGCGCAAGCGGCGGCAGGCCGCCAGGCCGTCCTCGCCCGGCATCATGCGGTCCAGCACGATGAGCTGCGGCTGGTAGCGTTCGAGGAAAGCATCGAGCTGAACGGTATCAGGTAGCAGCAGGGTGTCGAACCCGTGCCGCCCGAGATAGGTCGCCAGCAACTGGCGCAATTCGGGATCGTCATCGACAAGCAGGATTTTTTTCATGACCGGATCAAGGCAAGGTGAGTTAGCCGCATTCTAAGCAGTTGCCCGACCCATGGGCGGCCGCAGAAACAATTTGCAACGATGTTGCGAGGTTGCGAAATTCTTTGCAACAGGAAGCCGGGCAAGATGTCGCCATCAGACGAGGCATGCCTTCGTGCCCGCTGACCGATCAATTGCCAAGGAGAAACACATCATGAGAAACCGTTTTTCACCCCGCCTGCTTGTCACCGCCCTGGCCCTGTCCCTCGGGCTGGCCGCCAGCGCCTATGCCATGCCGCGCGGCGGCCACCCCGGCCCGTACACGGGCATGCCGGGCCAGCACGAGATGTATCACACTCGCGCCATGGACCGCCTGCACGGCGAACTGAAACTCGACGAGAAGCAGGAAGCGTTGTGGAAGGAGGCAGACAAATTCAGCAAGGACAGCCGGGCTGCCGTGCGCGACCGCATGCTCAGGCAGCGCGATGAAATCAAATCCATGCTCGACCAGCCCGGCGCAGACCTGCGCGCCGTTGCAAAGCGCATGGACGATCTGAAGGCCGAGCACCAGAAATCGATGATCGAGGTTCGCGACCGCTGGCTGACGGTCTACGATTCGCTCAATGCCGAACAGAAGGATAAAGTCCGCCTGTTCTTCAAATCCGGAATGGAGCGCATGGAACGAACTCCACGCCACGGCAAAGGAGGCCCGGGACGTCCCGCACCTCAGAAATCACCTCAGGAACAGTCGGCTCCGACGCGCTAGGTCGCATAGCCATTTCCACGTGAAAGCCTGCCCTCTCCCAACCAGCGAGGGCAGGCTTTTCATTCGGCGCTCACCGGAAGGTATACTGGGCCATCCCTCCCGCACCCCATTCTCCCGGAGACGAGCAACCATGAACGCATCACCCTCTGATCTGCTTCGCCGCACCCGGTCCTTCCTTGCCGGATGGGTGGCTGTTCTCTGCGCCCTGACGGCGCACGCCGAAGTCATCAACATCGACAACGCCGAGCTGGCCAGGCTGACGGCCAAGGGCGTGCCGATCATAGACATCCGCACGTCAGGCGAATGGAACAGCACCGGGGTCATCGCCGGCAGCAAGCTGCTCACCTTCTTCGACGAGCGCGGGAATGCCAATCCGGCGCAGTGGCTGGCCACGGTCAAAACCATCGCCAAGGCCAATCAGCCGGTCATCCTGATCTGCCGCAGCGGCAACCGCACCCGCGCGGTCACGCAATTCCTTTCGGAACAGGCGGGCTACACGACCGTTTACAACGTCAGTTCCGGTCTGCTCGGCTGGCTGGGCGAAAATCGCCCCGTCGTTCCGGCATCCAAGGACCTGACCTGCCTCGCGGGAAGACCCTGCTAGTCACCACCTGATAGCCGTCACCGCTCCCGATTCGGTTCACCCTGCCGGCAAAAGACAATCCAATGGCATTTTCATATGTCATTGCGTAAAATCCTCCGCACGACACTATCCACCGCCAACAGATTGCATCACTCGTTGATGGACAATCTGTTCAACGTCAGAACCGGAGGCCACGTGAACGAATCGGAATACGTTGAAATGAGTTTGCGTCAGTTGCGTCTGCGTCCGGGGATCGCGCTGCAAACCCGCTGCGAGTTGCAGGGCATGGCGAAAGAGGAAGCACAGTTTCTCGCAGCCATCGACGGCAAGGGCATCATGGTATCGCACGCCGGGCGCACAAGCCTGACCGTCGGCCATTAGTATCAGGTGAGCGGATTTACCGGGCAGTACGATTTCAGTTTTTCCACATCGGCAATTCAGATATTCGACGCACCGTTTCCCTACACGTTACTGGCCTATCCCCAAATGACCCGGGCAAGAAGGGTCAGGCGGGCGGTACGCATGAAGGTGTCGCTGCCTGCCACGGTGCGATGCGAGGGACATGCCGAGACCATTCCGGTGACCCTGCTCGATCTCAGCGTCTACGGGGCGATGTTTCATGCGCGAGCAGCCGTAGGCAACAACATTGAGATCGAAATAAAATTTCCCTGTGAAAACAGAATGGAACAGGTGATTTTAAGCGCAACCGTCCGCCACAACCAGCAAGCCGACCCAGGGAGCCGGCACATTGGCATAGCCTTCCGGGACGTATCCAGGGAGGACATGCTTCTTCTGCATTATCTGGTTAACAGCACCACGAACGAGGACGCCTGAACACTCGAGCAACGACCTCGAGAATGATTGAGGCGAAAGCAATCCCGCCTCAGGACAATCATTTCATGGTTTCTTCCGCTCGTATCGAGTGGTTTTTCGATTCGGGCTTCTGCTGATTTTCGTCCGCCCGGTGATCAAACCTGCCTTCGGCGTGAAGCAGATGCCGGATCAAGACATGCGAGAGGAGATTAACCCCTAGGCCGGCAAAAACCACCGGCAAGAGGTACAAAGCTATAGACAGTTCCGTCAGGAACAAGCTGTCATCAATCATTGATGCGGAAATCCTGGCCTTGGCTGCAAGCTTCTGAAGCAGAACCAGATCAACGCCGGAAAGCGCAATCAGGATCAGGGCAAGAGCAAGTACCGTCCATTGCGAAATGGATTTCTTGAACAGCATAACTGCATAGATGGCTACTGGAAGCAGCACCGAGCTTGTCGCCAAGGCGAAAAACTCGATTTCGTAGAACACTGCGCTCATTTCACTCCTTCCGATTCCATTCGGCCGCAAATGCACGCACTACGGCCGATCAGACCGGCCAGCGCATACAGGCACTAAACCCTCCGCCTTCGCGATTGGCCAGCTCCAGCCGCGCTCCGTGCAGTTCCGCAATGCGGCTGACGATGGTCAACCCGAGGCCGCTGCCATCGGCCGTCACAGACTTTCCTCTGTAAAAGCGTTCCATCAGGCGCGGCAGTTCTTCGGGATCGACACCCGGACCGTTGTCCCGGACGCCGAGCACTGTTCCGTGCTCGCCACGATTCAGGAAAACCGTGATTTCGCTGCGTTCCGGCGCATAGCGGAGCGCATTGTCGATCAGGTTGCGCAGCGCAACCTCGAGAAGATCCGGATCGCCTTCGGCTTCCATCCGACTACCCGCCCGTACCTCGAGATCGAGCCGCGCCAGCGGCGTCGCATCCTGCACCCTGGCAACAGCACGCTGCGCCAGTCCGACCAGATCGACTCGCTGCGGCTGCGGCAAACGGGCCAGCGGATCCAGGCGGGCCAGGCGCAACATCTGCTCGACCAGGCGGGTCGCCCGGTCCAGACCGGCCAGGGTTTGCGACAAGGCATGCCGGCGTTTTTCCTCTTCGGTACTCAACGCGGCCACCTGCGCCTGGATGCGCGCCGCGGCCAGCGGCGTGCGCAGTTCATGCGCCGCATCGGCGGTAAAACGCCGCTCGCTCTCCAGCGAATAACCGAGCCGGAACAGCACACGGTTGATCGCCGTGACCAGCGGCTGCGCCTCGCGCGGAATGCCTCGACTGGCCAGCGGCGTCAGGTTGTCGGAGGAGCGCGTGGAAACGTCCGAAGCCAGGTCGTCGAGCGGTTTCAGGCCGCGCCGTACCGAAAAATAGATGACCCCCAGCAGCAGAGGGAGAATCAGGAGCATCGGCTGTACCGTTTTGACGGCAATTTCCAGCGCTTCCTTGTCGCGCCGGGGTATGGATTCGGCAATCTGAATGCGCACAGCGCCGTCCGCCGATTCCAGGATCAGGCTGCGCCAGGGCTGGCCGTTTTCGATTACCGTCGCATAGCCCAGCGCACCATTCAGCGGAGTTGTCGGAGCAAGCGCGGAACGCACCAGCACGGTACCGTCCGGCCTGCCGACCTGATATTCAAGCGTCAGCTGATTGCGCCGCGAGCGCAGTCCGCGAATTCCGGCTATATAGTCCGGCAGCCCGGTCAGATGATCGTCGCCCTGCATGGCCTGGGCCAGCATCAGTTGGGCGGTCTTCGCCATCTGATCGTCCATCAGCTCCTGGACCTCGTGGCGCGCCCGGCGATAGCTAAGCGTCGACGCCAGCACCAGGATCGCCAGCGATGCCAGTGAAACGAGGATCAGCAGTCGCCAGCGCAGCGAGGGCACCCGCCCGCTATCGAGAGACCCGCGGGTCATTCGGCATCACCGAGCCGGTACCCCAGCCCGCGCACGGTACGAATGAAATCCGCGCCGAACTTCTTGCGCAGATGGTGCACGAACACCTCGACCGTATTGCTGCCCGTTTCCTCACCCCAGGCGTAGATGCTCTCCTCCAGCTGGGCGCGCGTGCGGATGTGGTTCTTGTGGCGCAACAGGTCATCAAGCAGCGCGTATTCGCGCGCCGAAAGGTCAACCTTGTGGCCGTTGCAAGTCACCTGTTTGGAGGCCGGCTCCAGCGCCACGCCCGCATGTTCGAGCGTCGGCCGGGCCTCGCCGGCCGCACGCCGGACCAGCGCGCGCAGGCGCGCCAGCAATTCCTGCAGATCGAACGGCTTGGTCAGGTAATCGTCCGCCCCAGCGTCCAGTCCGGCGATCTTGTCCGGGCTGGTATCGCGCGCGGTCAGGATCATCACCGGCAGGCGGCTGCCGCGTTCGCGCAATTGCTTGAGGACAGTCAGCCCGTCGCATCTGGGCAGTCCCAGATCGAGAATGCAGGCATCGTAATCATGGTCGAGCAGCGCCAGACGGGCCGCTTCTCCATCGCGCACCCAGTCCACCGCATGATCGGCCAGCTTCAACCCGGCATGAATGCCGTCTCCCAATATCGCATCGTCCTCGACCAGCAATATCCGCACGTTCTCTCCCTGCTTATCCCAACCCCCGATTAACCATGAAGTGTACGAAAGGAAAGGTTGAATGTCAGACAACAAGGCACAAGGCCTTTTGCCTTTCTCCGTGCCCTTCGTGTTCTTCGTGGTTACTTATTTCGGTTCACTTCGCTTCTTTGTCCAGCCTGGACAGCAGCGCCTTGATTTCCTGCCGGCGTCCGCTGTCTGCGAGTTCGCGTCCGGGACGCGGCGCGGCCTTGAGCGCTTTTTCCAGGTACTGCCGCGCCTCGGACGCCTGATCACGCTCTGCGAGATACTCGCCATAAAAGAAGTTCGGGTCAATCCCGTCCGGATTGATGGACAGCGATTTCTTGAAGTACTCCTCGGCGCGCGCCTTGTCGCCGAAGCCAATGGGCCAACCCGGTACCCTGGCATACAACGTGGCCAGGCTGGTGTAGGCCGATCCGTCCAGCGCCTTGTCGTTGATCTTCAGCGCCTCATCGAAACGCTGTTTCGCTTCCTTGGCCAGCGACAGCGCGCCCAGACCACCACGCGCGCCGGCTTCGCTGGAAACGACAATCCCTTCCCAAATTAACACCTCGGCCAGGCCCGGATTGCCTTCCGCGAGCTGACGGGATTTTTGCGCCAAGGCATGGTACTGCTCGGCTTGCTGCTTTTCCGGCGTACGGTACTTGATTTCCGCCCATTGATCCTGGATCGGACGGATGACTTCCTCCGGCGTTGCGGCATGCAGAGCCGAGGAAAGCAGCACGCCCAGGAAAACGGAAGTTGCTATTTTGACGATCGAGCGCATGGTGATTCCTTTCACGACAATTAACGAGAGGGGGCGTGGAGCTTGATGATCGGCAATTTGGCAGCCAGTCCGCGATCGATCAGGCCCGGAGCGAAACCATTGAGCCAGGCGAAGAAGCGTTCCGGGAAACCGATGTGCAATTCCTGTTGGTTGCGCACCAGCGCGCCGACGATCTCGCAGGCCACGTCGGCAGCGCTGTCGCTCGAATTCTTGAGCGCCCGATTCAGCGCCGTCACGGCCGAGCCGTTCATCGGCGTGTCGATGGCACGCGGCGCGATGTGCATCACCGTCACCAGGGTGTCGGCCAGTTCGCGGCGCAACGCCTGCGAAAAACCGCGCAGCCCGGCTTTGGCCGCCGAATAGGCAGAAAATCCGGCGAACGGCAGGCTGCCGAACGCCGACCCGACATTGACGATGGCTGCCTGCGGCTGGGCCTTGAGCCAGGGCAGCAGGGCGTGCGTCAGGTGGATCGGCGCTTCCAGGCTGGTCGCCAGCACCCGCGCGACGGTCGGCCAGTCCTGGTTTTCCAGCAGTCCGAAGACACTCGCCCCGGCGTTGTTGATCAGCACGTTGACCCCGAAATCCTGCGCCGCACGCGCCGTGACTTCGACGCCTTCGCCGCGCGTCAGATCGGCAACCACAACCGCCGTCTCCCCACCCAGCCGGGCACGCAACGCTTCAAGGCGCGTGCCATCCCGCCCGGCCAGCAACAGGGCTGCCCCGCAATCGTTGAGCTGCAAGGCCAGTTCCTCCCCCAGTCCGCCGGCGGCACCGGTCAGCAAAATGCGTGCATTTTCGAGCCTCATGCGGCACCTCCAGGAAAAGGCAGCGCGCGGAAAATCTCCGCGTACAGCCGGAAAAAGACTTTCGCGGCATGCACGACGTCGGCCTGATCTTCCGGCGCCATTTTTTCCAGCAGATCAGCCAGGTGGCGCGTGTGCTCCCGATCCAGTGTCCCGTGCGAACGCAGGTAAGAGAACGCGGCATCTGGCAATCCGAGCGCCTGCTGGATACGATCCGCCGCATTGAGCGCCATGGCCACACTGGTCCCTTCAAGAACGAATACCATCCCGAAGAACGCCGCCGGATTACCGCGACTGATCAGATCGTAGGCGTAAGCCACCATCACCTCGGCCGGCAGGCCGGGACGGCTTGCGCGCACGCTGCCCGGATTGCCGCCGGCGGCGCCGATGTCGTCGAGAATCCATTCCTCGTGACCGATTTCCTCATCGATGTATTCCGCCACCGGACGGCGCAGCCAGGACAGGCGCTCCGGCAGGCGTCCGCCCAGCGTCATCAGCAGCGGCGTGGTGTGGCGCACGTGGTGGTAGGCCTGCCCGAGAAAGGCCAGGTAGCTTTCGCGGCTCACCTCGCCGTGCATGCAGCCGACAATGATCGGCGACGACAGCAGATAGTCGCGTTCTGCCTCCGTGGCAGCAGCCAGCGTTTCATAAAAGGACATGGGGAATCTCCTCCTGGGATTGTTCGTGGTAAAGCGCCGCCTGTGCGGCGGCGTAATGCCGCAGAAAGGCCGCTCGCACAGGCCGGCCATTGCCGGTCAACTGGCCGTTCTGCAGCGTAAAGGGTTCGCCTTCGACCCAGCGGCCGATACGCGCGTAGTCGGGCAACCCGGCGTTGGCGCGCTGGACTGCCGCGGCCAGATCGCCGGTCTGCACTCCAGGCAGCGGCACGACAATCGCTGACAGCTCCGGCCCGCCGTCGCCCGCGACGACAACCTGGGCAATCTGCGGCTGTGCCAGCAGGGCCGACTCCACCCATTCCGGCGAAACATTGCGTCCGAACGAGGTGATCAGCAGATTCTTGCGCCGGCCCGATAAATGCAGATGGCCGGACGCGTCGAAATGGCCGAGATCGCCGGTGGCGTACTCCGCGCCTCCCGGATGCGGCACATCGCCGAGATAGCCGAGAAAGGCGCGTGATTTGACCTGGATTTCGCCATCCCGGATCGTCGCCCGCACATGCGGCAGGGGACGCCCGACGCCGCTCCCGTCGTCGCCCGGCATGTTCAGGCTGACCACCGAACCGCATTCGGTCAACCCGTAGCCTTCGTAGGCAGGCAACCCCAGGCCGCGCGCCTGCGCGAGCAGGACGGGATCGACCCGGGAACCGCCGACGGCGACGTAGTTCAACCCTTCCGGCGCCCGCTGCCCGTTGCGCGACAGAAACACCGTCCAGGCCTTGAGCAGCTCCGGCACGAGAATCAGGCTGTGCGGCCGCACTTCGTGTGTTTCCTGCTGCAAGGCCAGCGGGTTGAATCCCGACATACCTTGCCACCCCAGGCTGGCCAAATCCGGCAGATGCACTTCGGCGCCGCGCAGCAGCGGCGCGTAAATGCCCGCGCTGTTTTCCAGCAACAAAGCCAGCGGCAGAACGGCCAGATGGCGCTCGATCACAATATCCGACAGGCGCATCTGCAATGCCTGTGCGGTATCGATCAAGCCATCGGCAGACAGGCATACCCCCTTGGGCGAACCGGTACTGCCGGAAGTAAAGGAAATCTTCGCCGTTCCCGGCGGCAGCTCAACCGGCGCCACCTTCCGGCGTAGCCAGCTCAACCCGCGCCGTATCTCGTCGAACGTAAAACCGAGATTCAGTGACAGGACGCGTTCCGGCTGGTCCGTGACAACCAGATCGGCCGCCGTTTCTTCCAGCGCATGCGCCAGTTGCGAGGGAGCAAAGAACAGGGGAAGCGGCAACACCGGTGTCCGCGTTTTCAAGGCTGCCAGATCGGCCATGACCCAGTCCGGGGAATTATCGGCAAGAATGGCCAGGACATGCGCCCCGACCAGGCGCGGCGTCAGAGCGTCTATCTCGGCCAACACCTCGCTGACCAGCCAGGCGGATCGGCTGCCGCGCAAAACCGGCGCATCGGGGCGATACGCCGCCAGCGCGTCAAAAAGAATCCCGGCGCTCATGCCGCCCCTCCGATCCGCTCCAGCGCCAGGCTGATGCGTCCGGCGACGACCACCGGATGATTCTCGTAATAGTTTCCCCAATCCCGCGCCTGAACGCCCAGCCGTTCCGGGTCAGCCTTCGCCAGGGCCAGCAGCGGCAAGCCAAGTTTGGTGAAGATGGCCAGCAGTTCGCGGGTGGCGGTGAACACTACCCATTCGTAACCCGAGCGGGAAAGGTGACGGGCCAGCGCCAGGATCACCCGCAGGCTGCCTCCGGGTTTCTGCGACGCCAGATGACCGACCTCGACCAGCTGCTTGCGTGCGAACGCCTGTCCGGTCAGTCGCTCCATCAAGCGCTCGACCGGTTCATCGAGATAGCGCTCCAGGAACAGCGGCTCGACATCGGCGCCGCGCCATCCGGCGGCGGCAATCACCCGACGGTCCTGTTCGAGCAGCAGCAGATTCGGAGCAAAGGCGCGCACGAACGCATCATGGTGGCGCATGAAGACATCACGGATGAAATGTTCGGCTTCCAGGCGGCGTTCAGAGACGATGTCGATATGCACGGCCCGGACCGGGTTTGAATCATCATCCGCAGTCGCGGCATCCAGCAGGGAGAAATTGGGGGCAGTTCGCATGTCAGCTCATCGCAGGTTGTCGATGGCTGCAGCGTAAAAAGCAAGCCTTAAATGGGCCTTAACCGATTTGACACGACGGATCGCGCGTCAATATACTGCACTCCGTTGATGGTTCCCCTTCGTTGGGGATTAAAAGGGAATCCGGTGCCGAGCCTGCTTCATCCCGCTCGAAATCCGGGGCTGCCCCCGCAACTGTAATCGGCGAATCTTTGCCCCATCTTGCCACTGGTAACAACCGGGAAGGCGGGCAAAGCATGATGACCCGAGAGCCAGGAGACCTGCCTCAGCATTCTTTTCACGTAACAGGGGCGGGGCGTCCCGGACGAGAGGTTCATCATGCGCTTTCACATTGCAATGCCGTTTTCCGGGACCGACTCCCTGTCCGTCCGGCGATGGTGCTTTTGCCCGTGCGTCATGTCGGCTGCTCATTCGATTCCCCGTCCCGGGGAAGCTGGCAAAGACATTCGCTTCACTGCTCTTCCCCGCGTGACAATTCCCGGCACGAGCCGGGCTTCCTTTGTCGTTTCCGGGAGTCTTATCGCATGAATCATGATGTCCTCACGCTGGCGGTACTGGCCGTCATTGCCTTCTTTTTCATCACCGAACTCGTTCCCCTGGCAGTCACCGCTATGGCGGGCGCCATCGTCGTTGGGGTGCTTGGCATCATCCCGATGAATGAAATCTTCTCCGGCCTTTCCAATTCGACCGTGGTTCTTTTCGCGTCGATGTTCGTCATTGGCGCCGCCATGTTCCACACCGGATTGGCGCAAAAGATCGGCACTGGGGTCGTAAGAATCACCGGAACCGGGGAAAACTCGCTGATGGTCGGCACGATGCTGACCGCCGCTGCGCTGTCCTCGGTCACCTCAAACACGGCGACTACGGCCTGCCTGATTCCTGTCGTCGCCGGAATCTGCAGTGCATCCGGAGTCTCGACAAAACGGCAGATGATGCCGATGGCCTTCGCCGCCGGCCTCGGCGGAATCATCACCCTCGTCGGAACGCCGCCGAACATCATTGCGGCCGGCGCCTTGAAAGCCGCGGGCGAGCGTCCGTTCGGATTCTTCGAATTCGCCTGGATCGGAATTCCGCTGACGTTGGCCGGCATCGTGTACATGGTGTTCATCGGCAAGCACTTGCTGCCCAGAGACGGAGACGCGACCTCGATGGAAATCGACGCAGAGGCCGCGCACGAGGCGGAAGCGCTCAGCAATGACCCGCGCAAGCAATGGCTGACCGGGATGACGCTGGCCTTTGTGGTCATCATCATGGCGCTTGATCTCAAGGTCTTTCCGCTCGAAGTGGCCGCCACCTTGGGCGCGCTGTTTCTCGTGATCTCGAAATGCATCAAGGAATCCGAGGCCTACAAGGGTATCGATTGGGTGACGATCTTCCTGTTCGCGGGAATGCTGCCAATCGCTACGGCCATGGACAAGTCCGGAGCCGGCCGCTTGGTTGCCGACTGGGTCGTGGGCCATATCGGCAGCGACGCGAGTCCGATGCTGGTGACGGCAGCGCTCTTCGCTCTCTCGGCGGGGTTGACGCAATTCATGTCGAACACCGCCTGCACGGCACTGCTCGCCCCGATCGCCATTGGCATTGCAAAAGGCCTGGGCGCCAGCCCGCACGCGGTCATGATGGCGGTCGGCGTCGCTGCTTCCTGCGCTTTCTCGACACCGGTCGGCACGCCACCCAACACGCTTGTGCTGGGACCGGGGGGCTACCGCTTCATCGACTACGTCAAGGCAGGGAGCGGACTGATGCTTGTCTGCCTGCTGGTCTCGATGGTGGTCATTCCCCTCGTCTGGCCATTCGCGTTGCCCGCGCCGTTGCCGGGAACCGTGCAATGAATCAGGTAAGCGGAACCTTGCTGATGCTGGTGGGCTGGCTGGCGAGCATCCGCATCGCCGCGTGGCTGATCGGCCCGGAACGGAGACAACGCTGGTTCCGGCAACGCGATCTGTCAACAAGCCTCATGAACCGGCGCGGCCTGTTCGGAAGATTCTTTTTGTTGGGACGCCCCTGTACTTTCGGGGGATGGATCGTTTTCGCCGCCGTTATCTGCATGATTTCGGCCAGTCTGTGCATCCTGCTTTTCAACCATCCGCAATAATTACCAGGAGAACTCCGATTGCACACCCCTGATTCTTCCGGGACCGCCTCCCGAAAAGTTTGCCTGCCCTCCGGCATCATCAAGCGTAATGGCCAGCGAGTCTCCTTTGAAATCCGCCGCATCGCCGTGGCACTGATCCGCGCCGGGCAGGCCTCCGGCGAATTCGACGAGGACGAAGCGGACCTGCTCACCCAGCGCGTACTGAAAGTCCTGCGTCATCGATTTGCCTCGTCCGATCCGACGGTCGAGCAGGTGCAGGACATCGTCGAGCAGGTACTCGTCGAGGCCAACCACCTGCGCACCTTTCGCGCCTACGTGGCTTACCGCGACCAGCACCGCCGGCTGCGCGACACGCGCAAGACGCTGATCGATGTCGAAACCTCGATCAACGAGTACGTCGATCGTGCCGACTGGCGCGTCAAGGCCAACGCCAACCAGGGCTATTCGCTCGGCGGGCTGATCCTCAACGTCTCCGGCAAAGTCATCGCCAACTACTGGCTGTCGCACGTTTATCCGCCGGAAATCGGGCAAGCGCACCGCGAGGCCGATTTCCATATCCACGATCTCGACATGCTCTCCGGCTACTGCGCCGGCTGGTCGCTGCGCACCCTGTTGTTCGAAGGTTTCAACGGTGTTGCAGGAAAACCCGAGGCCGATCCGCCAAAGCACTTTTCCAGTGCGCTCGGGCAGATGGTCAACTTCCTCGGCACGCTGCAGAACGAATGGGCCGGCGCGCAGGCGTTCAGCTCCTTCGACACCTACCTCGCGCCCTACGTGCGCAACGACGGGCTCGACTACGAAGCCGTGCGCCAAGGCATGCAGGAGTTCATCTACAACCTCAACGTGCCGTCGCGCTGGGGCACGCAGACGCCGTTCACCAACCTGACCTTCGACTGGGTCTGCCCCGCCGATCTGCGCGAGCAGGTGCCCGTGATCGGCGGCGTTGAGATGCCGTTCACCTACGGCGACCTGCAAGCCGAGATGGACCTGATCAACCGTGCCTTCATCGAGGTGATGAGTGCCGGCGACCGGCGCGGACGCGTCTTCACCTTCCCCATCCCGACCTACAACATCACGCCGGATTTCCCGTGGGAATCGGAGAACGCCGGACGGCTGTTCGCCATGACCGCCAAGTATGGGCTGCCGTATTTCCAGAACTTCCTCAATTCCGACATGCAGCCGAACCATGTCCGCTCGATGTGCTGTCGGCTGCAGCTCGACCTGCGCGAACTGCTGAAGCGCGGCAACGGTCTGTTCGGCTCCGCGGAGCAGACCGGTTCGATCGGCGTGGTGACGATCAACTGTGCGCGCCTCGGTTACCGGTTCGCTGGTGACGAGTCCAGCCTGCTCTCACACATTGGCCACCTCGCCGACATGGCGCGCGACAGCCTGGAGATCAAACGCAAGGTGGTGCAGCGCCTGATGGACGACGGTCTCTTTCCCTACACTAAGCGCTATCTCGGCACGTTGCGCAACCACTTCTCGACGATCGGCATCAACGGCGTCAACGAGCTGGTGCGCAACTTTACGCACGACGCCGCCGACATCAGCCATCCGGACGGCCACGCGCTGGCGGTCCGCCTGCTCGATTTCCTGCGCGAACGTATGCGCGGCTACCAGGAACAGACCGGCAACCTGTACAACCTCGAAGCCACCCCGGCCGAAGGCACGACCTACCGCTTCGCGCGCGAGGACAAAAAGCGCCATCCCGACATCCTGCAGGCCGGCACGCCGGAGGCGCCGTACTACACCAATTCCACGCAACTGCCGGTCGGCTTCACCGACGACCCGTTCGAAGCCCTGCAACGGCAGGACGAGTTGCAGACGCGCTACACCGGCGGCACCGTGCTGCACCTGTACATGCGCGAACGCATTTCCTCGCCGGAAGCTTGCCGCAAGCTGGTGCAGACCGCCCTGTCGAAGTTTCGCCTGCCGTACATCACCGTTACACCGACTTTCTCGATCTGCCCGAAGCACGGCTACCTCAACGGCGAACACGAGTTCTGCCCACTGTGCGACGAGGAAATACTGCAACGTCGCAACCGGCAGACGGGCAAGGCAAACAACACGCCAGGAAAACGCCCTTCCCCCTCTTTGACTGAATGAAGAAAGGATCGCCATGACTGAAAATCACCGCACGGAAGCGAACGCATTGCCCGACCACGAACGCCAGCGCTGCGAAGTCTGGACGCGCGTCATGGGCTATCACCGCCCGGTCAGCGAATTCAACGCGGGCAAGCAGTGCGAACATCGCGAACGGCAACACTTCAGCGAGCCATCGCCAAAGCGCTAGCCAATGCCTGCACTGACTTCCAGCGCATCCATCGCCGTCGGCGGACTGGTGCCGTTCTCGACGGTCGACTACCCCGGCCACCTGGCGGCGGTCGTCTTTTGCCAGGGCTGTCCGTGGCGCTGCAGCTATTGCCACAACCGGCATCTGCAGGAAACCACGGTCCCCGGCAGTCTGCGCTGGAACGAGGTTCGCGACTGGCTCGAAACCCGCACCGGCCTACTCAGCGCGGTGGTTTTCAGCGGCGGCGAACCCTTGCTGCAAAACGGATTGGCCGATGCCATGCGGCAGGTTCGGAAAATGGGATTCCGCATCGCGCTTCATACTGCCGGCGCCTACCCGCAACGCCTGGCTGGTGTATTGCCGCTCATCGACTGGGTAGGTTTCGACGTCAAGGCGCCATTCGACGATTACACACGCATCACCGGAGCCCGTGGTGGTCCGGCCGCCCAGCGCGCGTTGATACAAATGCTCGCCGCAGGCACACCGCACGAAATCCGCTGCACGATGGACAGTTCACAATGGAGCGAAGCAACGGCAGCCCGGATGGCCGAACAATTGAATGCATTGGGCGTTGAACATTTCGTGGTGCAGACTTTCCGCGACGTGACGGGAAGGCCGCATCCCCCAGTGCCAGCGGTCGTTGCCCGACTGGAGGAAAAGATCGCCCGCGTCGAAATGCGCGGCGCATGACCTAGTTTCAGATCAATGCTGCCGAACCCGCCAAAGCTCCACTGGACATGACAGCTGCGGCGGGGGAAGCGGCGCCCTTCGGACCGGTTGCTTATCCATATCGGGAAGCAACCGGTCATTCTTCGCTCTCGACGCGCTGGATCTGCACCGCGCCCGAACACTGGTTGGTCAACTCCAGGCAAAAGTCCGCCTGCTCTGCGCTGGCGATACGCAGGTCCATGTTCACCTGCTCCGCGTAATCGAGTTGCAGGTCTTCGACATCGTAGCGTCCGAGCACATAACGCACGGCCGATTCCAGCGCGTAGTCGAAACACAGCCGGATCTGCTCACGCTGGACCAGGCGTTTGCGCGGCAGAGCTTCCAGCACGCCGCTGACTGCGTCCGAGTAGGCGCGCTGCAAGCCGCCGGGGCCAAGCTTGATGCCGCCGAAGTAACGCACGACGGCCACGACGATCTCGCCCATCCCGCTGTGCTGCAGTACTTTGAGCATCGGCCGTCCGGCCGTGCCGCCGGGTTCGCCGTCATCGCTCATCGACATCACGGTCGTCGTCGGCGCACCGGCGATGTAGGCCCAGCAGACGTGCCTGGCCTGCGGATGTTGGCCGCGAATGACGCGGATGAATTCCTCGGCTTCCTCGCGGTCGGCTGCATGCGCCGCATAGCAGATGAACTGGCTGCGCTTGATCTCCAATTCGAAGCGGTGCTCTGCAGCCGGAATGTCGTAGGAAGAACTCATGGTTGTGGTTGTGCGTTGCACCAAAGCAGAAATGTAGGCCGCAATCGTAGCCCATTACCGCGCCCCCCTTCCAATCGGCCGCAGCATGGACCGCGAATTGGTAAGAACGCAACTTCGGCGTATACTCATCGGCGTTTTAGGTTCCTTGCTCCACGACCGTGGAGCGGGTGAAACGGGAAGCCGGTGACTCGAAGTCACGAGAATTCCGGCGCAGCCCCCCGCTGCTGTAGGCCTGACGACTCCGGCAACACGCCACTGTGCGACATTTTCGTACGGGAAGGCGCCGGAGAAGATTGAAGGCGAGCCAGAAGACCGGCCTGGAACGAATGTGGTGCCAATCCTCGGGGTGAGGGGAAAGGTTCTGTCGATTCGCCAACCGGTTTTCGTTCCTGCACAGTGCGTGCGCAATTGCGAACACCCCAGGCTTTTCTTCCGATCTGATCCCCCTCGCGACCGTTTTTTGTTTCGCGAAGGAGAGAATCATGCACATCATGGAGGGCTTCCTGCCCGTCGCACACGCCGTTGGCTGGGGTGTCGCTTCCGCGCCGTTCGTCGCTTACGGCATTTATTCGGTCAAGAAACAGATCGCCGCCAAGCCGGAACAGCGCATGCTGCTCGGCGTAGCCGCCGCGTTTTCATTCGTCCTGTCGGCGTTGAAAATCCCGTCCGTCACCGGCAGCTGCTCACACCCGACCGGCACCGGCCTCGGCGCGCTGCTGTTCGGTCCGGCGGCGATGGCGCCGATCGGCGCCGTCGTCCTGCTCTTTCAGGCGCTGTTGCTCGCGCACGGCGGCCTGACCACGCTCGGCGCCAACATTTTTTCGATGGCCATCGTCGGCCCGTTCGTCGCCTGGACGGTCTTCAAGCTGGCTCGTTCGCTGAAGGTTTCGCTCGCCCTCTCCGTTTTCCTCGCCGCCAGCCTGGCCGACCTGCTCACTTACGTGACGACCTCGGTGCAGCTGGCCTGGGCGTTCCCGGATCCGGTCGGCGGCTTCATGGCCTCGTTCGCCAAGTTTGCCGGCATCTTTGCCATCACGCAGATTCCGCTGGCGATCAGCGAAGGGCTGCTCACCGTGCTCATTTTCAACGCACTGGCCCGCTTCAACCCGAAGGAACTGCACGACATGAAACTGATCGACGCGGCGGAGGTGCGTGCATGAAACGCTATCAGAACCTGTTGCTGATCATCGCTATCGTGCTGCTCGGTGCACTGCCGCTACTGATGGTCGAACGTCCCGCCGCCGGCCCGGACGGCGAAGCAGCCGAAATATTCGGCGGCGCCGACGACCAGGCAAAAAACCTGATCGGCGAAATCAATCCGGAATACCAGCCCTGGTTCGAATCGCTGATCGAGCCGGCCAGCGGTGAAATCGCCTCGATGCTCTTTTCCCTGCAGGCCGCACTCGGCGCCGGTTTCATCGGTTACTACCTCGGCGCTGCCCGCACGCGTGAAAAGATGCGCCGCGAGTTTGAGCAAACCGAGCAGAAACAACCCGAAGGAAAGCAGGAGCGTTAAGCGGTGCTGATCGAGCAATGCGCCTACGGCAACCGCTGGCGAGCCGTCTCGCCGGCGGCCAAGGGGCTGTTCTGTCTGGGCGGCTTCATCGCCGCTTTCGCAGCCAGCCGGCCGCAAACGGCCGCGCTCGTCGGCGCGCTGGTTGTCCTGACCACTGTAGCGGGCGCGGGCATTCCCGTCAGCCGATTTGTGCGCGTCGCCCTGCCGCCGCTCGGCATTCTGCTGCTTGGTTGCCTCTCACTCGCCTGGTCGCTCGACTTTGCACCGGGCAACAACGATTTCACCGTCCTCTGGCTGCCGAACGGCTGGGCGCCGATTCAGCAACTGGCGGCACGGTCCTGCACCACGCTCGCCGCGCTGCTCTTTCTCGCCCTGACCACGCCGATGGTCGACCTGATCGCCCTGCTGCGTCGCCTGAAAATGCCGGAAGTGCTGCTTGAAATCATGGTGCTTTGTTACCGCATGCTGTTCGTTTTCTCGGAAGCGCTGCACGACACGCGCACGGCGCAGGCGGCCCGTCTCGGTTACGCAACGCCACAACTGGCGCTGCGTTCGCTCGGCGGCCTCACCGCCAATCTGACGCTGCAAATCTGGCAGCGCACTCACGTCCTGCACATGGCAGCGCAGTCGCGCAACAACGACGGTGCCTTCCGTTTTCTTGAGCCGGAATACGCGCATAGCGGACGTGACCTGGCCATCGCCGCCGTCGTCAGCCTCGCCATGATTCTTTTTGCCGTGGGAATGCGATGACGACCTCAATGCTGCTCGAATTCGACCAAGTCGGCTTCTGTTATCCGGACGGTAATACCGGCCTTGACGGCTGCTCGCTATCCATCAGGCGCGGCAGCCGCAACGCACTGATCGGTGCCAACGGCGCCGGCAAGACGACGCTGTTCCTGCACGCCAACGGGCTGCTACGCCCGCAACAAGGCGTCATCCGCTACGCCGGGCAACCGATCGACTACGGCCGCGCCGGGCTGCATGCCTTGCGCGGCGAAGTCGGCCTTGTTTTCCAGAACCCCGACCAGCAATTGTTCTCGGCCAGCGTACGCGAGGATGTGTCGTTCGGGCCGCTCAATCTCGGCCTCGACATGGAAACGGTGCGCCAGCGCGTCGCCGAATCGCTCAAGGCAGTCCACATGGACGCCTTCGCCGGCCGGCCGGTGCACAACCTGAGCTTCGGCCAGAAAAAGCGCGTCTGCATCGCCGGTGTGTTGGCCATGCAACCGCAACTGCTGATTCTCGACGAACCGATGGCCGGTCTCGACCACGCCATGCGCAGCGAGCTGCTCGCCGTACTCGACGGACTGCACGCACACGGCATTACCCTGCTGCTGGCGACGCACGACATCGACTTCGCCTACCGCTGGGCCGACCGCATCCACGTCATGGCCGAAGGCTGTTGTACCGCCGCCTTCGCTGCCGCCGACCTGCCGGCCAACGGCGATGCACTGGCCCGTGCCGGTTTGCCGACCCCGGATCTCATCCGGCTGCATCGTTTGCTCATCGCAAGGAACCTGCTTCCTGCTGAAAGCGCGCCACGCAGCATCGGCGAACTCACCCGCCAGCTGGAATCAACCACCAAGGATTTTCAATGACCACATCCCATCACAGGAGAAACGACTGATGCCCGGAAAAATCTGGTTTGTCGGCGCCGGACCTGGCGACCCCGATCTGATCACCGTCAAAGGCCGCAAGCTGCTCGAGCAATCAGGCGCAATTCTCTATGCCGGGTCGCTGGTTGATCAGGCGGCGACGCTGTACGCCCCGGACGATTGCGAAATCCGCGACTCGAAGGACATGACGCTGGAAGAAATGGTCGCCTGGCTGCTCGACCAGGCCAGCCGCCACGCCACCATTGTCCGCCTGCAGACCGGCGACCCCGGCCTCTACGGCGCGCTGATCGAAATGACGCGGCCGCTCACCGCCGCCGGCGTCGAGTGGGCCGTCGTGCCCGGCGTTTCCTCGGCGATGGCCTCGATGGCCGCAGCCGGCGAATCGTTGACGCTGCCGGAAGTCACGCAGACGGTCATTCTCACGCGCACGGCCGGGCGCACGCCGATGCCCGAGGGTGAAGACCTCGAAGCGCTGGCGTCGCACCACTGCACGCTGTGCATCTACCTCTCGATCACGCTGCTGCACGAGGTGCAGAAGGCGCTGCGCGTCGCCGGCTGGCGCGAGGATGCGCCGATCCTGGTGGTCCAGAAAGCCAGCTGGCCGGGACAGGAAAAGATCGTGCGCGGCACGCTCGCCGACATCAAACAGAAGTGCCAGGCGGAGAAGATCGGCAGCCAGGCGATGATCGTCGCCAGCCCGACGCTCGGTTCTGCCAATTGGGAAACACTGGTGCGCTCCAAGCTCTACGACCCGACCTTCACCCACCGCTTCCGCAAAGCCTCGGAGATTGCAAATGACTGACCTGCAAAAGACCACTTTCCTGCTCGCCGGCCACGGCTCCCGCAACCGCGCCGGCAACGACGAAATCGAGCGATTCGCCGCCGAGTGGCGCGAGGAACATCCGGGCTGGCGCATCGAGGTCTGCTTCATCGAGCACGCCGATGTGCTGCTCAACGAGGGCCTCGACCGCGCCGCAAAAAGTGTAGGTAGCGCCGGGCGTGTCGTCCTGATCCCCTTCATCCTCAACGCCGCGGGCCACGTCAAAATGGAACTCCCCGCCGCCATCGAAACGGCGCGCGAACGCCATCCGGATGTCGAATTCGTTGTCACCCGCCACCTCGGCATGGGGCGCGAAATCTTTGACGTCCTGCAGACGCAACTCAATCGCCTGATGAAGGCACTCGACGTTCCGGATCCGCAGACGACCGGCGTCATCCTGCTCGGACGCGGCTCGTCGGATGCCGGCGCCAACGGCGAGCTGGCGCGCATGGCACGCTGGATCTTCGAGGAAAACGACCATGAACTGGTCGACCTTGCCTTCACCGGCGTCACCTGGCCGCGCCTGGAAACGGTCGTGCAGCGTCAGGTCAAACTCGGCATGACGCAAATCTGCGTGATCCCGGTCTATCTGTTCACCGGCGTGCTCATCGAGCGCATCAACGGGCAGATCGAACGGCTGAAGCAGCAATACCCGCAGGTCGCCTTCGCGCTCGGCAAACACTTCGGCTTCGAACCGGAAATCTTTGCCATCCTCGACCGACGCGCCAGCGAGGATGAACTCGCGGAAGGATTGCTGCTCGAATGCGACGGCTGCAAATACCGCGAGGCCGCCGAGGGAGAGCATCTGCATGACCACAGCCATACCGCGACCGGAGGCTGCGGACACGCTCATCACGAACATTCGCACTGCGGCTAGGGTGCAACAATGAAAACCACTCACCACAGAGACACAGAGAAAAGCAAGCCGAGAGAGAAACAACTTTATGGGGTTTTTCTGTGTTTCCTCTGTGCCTCTGTGCCTCTGTGGTTCGCTGTTTTAAGAGGCTATCCATGACCAACACCATCACCGAACAACTGACCGCTGCCGGCCGTGCCATCGAGCACGATTCGTTTGCCATCATCGACGCCGAGGCCGGACCGCACCATTACACCGCAGAACAATGGCCGCTCGTGCGCCGCATGATCCATGCCAACGCCGACTTCGAGTTCAACGGCCTGACAGTCTTCCATCCGCAAGCGATGCAGGCCGGTCTCGCCGCCGTGCTCAAGGGCGACTCGCCGATCGTTGCCGACGTGGAAATGATTTGCGTCGGTCTTTCGGCGCCGCGCCTCAGGCACTTCGGCATGACGACACACCATTACATTTCGGACAGCGACGTGATCGCGCAGGCCAAGGCCGAGGAAACGACGCGCGCCGTACAGGCAATGCGCAAGGCGCACCGCGCCGGCAAGCTCGACGGTGCCATCGTCGGCATCGGCAACGCGCCGACCGCACTGATCGAAGTCATCCGCCTGATCCGCGAGGAAGGCGCCAAGCCGGCGCTGATCGTCGGCATGCCGGTCGGCTTCGTCTCGGCGGCCGAGTCGAAGGATTTGCTGATGACCGTCAACGATGTGCCATGGGTCACCATCAAAGGCCGCAAGGGAGGTTCGACACTCGTCGTCGCCGCGATCCACGCGCTGCTTGGTCTGGCTGAAGCGGAGCAACGAAAAGGCGATTAACCACAACGAGCACAACGGACACAACGAAATGCAAAGCAGAAAAATGCAAGTTAACCACGGCGACCACAGCGAACACTGCAAAAACAAGCCCCGTCCGTCTCGACCTCGCTCTTCTCTTTTTCGCTCTTCGTCGTGCCCGTTGTGTCGTTGTGGTTAAAACAAAGGCTTTCAACATGAGCGACGATAGCAAAAAAATCCGCAAGGGCGATGGCATACGCCAGCGCGGCAACCGCAGCGGCTTCACCACCGGCGCCTGCTCGGCGGCGGCAGCGCGTGCGGCCACGCTCGGGCTGCTGACCGGTGAAGTCCCGGCCAGTGTCGTCTGCCACTTACCGAACGGACAGGACGTGAGCTTTGCGGTCATCGAT
Source organism: uncultured Propionivibrio sp. (assembly GCA_964563685.1). Taxonomy (GTDB): domain Bacteria; phylum Pseudomonadota; class Gammaproteobacteria; order Burkholderiales; family Rhodocyclaceae; genus Propionivibrio. The sequence goes on along the minus strand of CAZLXL010000006.1, from coordinate 130,897 downwards.
GGCCGGATCGAGAACAACGTCGCGCACGCCGTCATCATCAAGGACGCCGGCGACGATCCGGACGCGACAAATGGCGCGCATCTCACCGCCAACGTACGTATATTGAAGGGCGCTACGGGAGAAATCGTGCTCAAGGGCGGCCCCGGCGTCGGCATCGTCACAAAGGAAGGGCCGGGGCTGGAAGTGAATGGCCCGGCGATCAATCCGGTACCGCGCCGCAACATCGCCGACAACGTGCGCGCGGTGGCTGGCGAACTGCTCGACCACGACGGTCTGGAAGTCACCATCTCGGTGCCCGGCGGCGAGGAGATGGCGAAGAAGACACTCAACGCCCGCCTCGGCATCCTCGGGGGCATCTCGATCCTCGGCACCACCGGCATCGTCCGGCCGTATTCGACCGCCGCGTTCCGCGCCAGCGTCGTGCAGGCGATCGACGTCGCGGCAAAACAGGGCCATACCAGCGCCGTGTTCACCACCGGCGGGCGCAGCGAGAAGTTCGCCATGCAACAGTTGCCGGAACTCGACGAAGCCTGCTTCGTGCAGATGGGCGACTTCGTCAAGGCGGCGTTCCAGACCGCGATCAAGCGCAAGATGCAGCACGTCTTTATCGGCGCAATGGCCGGCAAGCTGACCAAGATGGGCCAGGGCCTCGCCGTCACCCACGCCTGGAAGGCCGAGATCGACCGCGACCTGCTTGCCGGATGCGCACAGGAAGTCGGGGCCGCGCCCGATCTGGTGGAAGAAATTCGCGCCGCCGAAACGGCACGCTTCGCCGCCGAAAAACTGCTGGCGCTCGGTCTCTCGGTCGAGTTCCACCGGGCACTGGCGAAGCAGGCGATCCGCAGCCTCAAGGCCTGCTACCCCGGCCCCTATCATCTGACCATACTCGTCTGCGATTTCGACGGCCAGTTCATCGTGCGCGTCGGGGAGGAAGAAGCGCTATGAACCCTATTACCCTGATCGGCATTCTCGACGACGGCTGGGCCGGTCTCGCGGACTGCGCACGCGCCCGATTGACCTCGGCCGACGTCGTGATTGGAGCGGGCCGAACACTCGACCTCGTTCGTGCGCATTTGCCCAATGCCGAATTGAAAGACATGGACGGTGCACTCGGCAAGGTGCCGGAATGGTCGCAAACCGCACTGGCCCAAAACCGCACTGTTGCCATCCTCGCCACCGGCGACCCGCTCTGCCACGGCATTGCTTCCTGGCTGAACGACAAGCTCGATACGTTGCCGGAAATCCTGCCCAACGTGTCGACGCTGCAGCTCGCCTGTGCGCGTTTCCAGCAACCGTGGAACGACGTCAAGATCGCCTCCTGCCACAGCAAGGATGCCGGCGAGTGGTTCGCCGGCGCGTCGCCAGCGCACGGGCTGTACCCGGCGATGCGCGCCATCGCGTTACACGTCCACGTCTTCCTGTTCACTGGCCCCGAGAACAACCCGGCACGCCTCGCCCGCGCGCTGCTGACGGCGGGTTATGCCAGCGAGGAGGTCTCTCTCTCGATTGCCAGCCGCCTGCAATTGCCGGACGAGCAACTGTTCCCGGCGCTGACGCTGGACGCAGCGGCCAGCATGAACGTCCCCAAGCCGAACGTCGTGTTGGTGCGGCGCAAGGAAAGTGCCGGTGTTCCAACCTTCGGCCTCGACGATCTCGAGTACATCCAGCGCACGCCCGAGAAGGGCCTGATTACCAAGCAGGAAGCGCGCGCCCTGTCGCTTGCCAAACTGCGCATCGCGCCCGACGCTACCGTCTGGGACATCGGCGCCGGTTCCGGTTCGGTCGGCCTGGAAGCTGCACGTCTCGCGCCACACGGCCACGTCTGGGCGATCGAAAAGAACGAAGGCGACGCGGCCAACGCGCGCGCCAATGCATTTCGCTTCCGTGCGACCAACTACTCGCTGTTCGACGGCAAGGCGCCGCAGCACCTTGACACCTGGCCCGATCCCGATGCCGTGTTCATCGGCGGCTCCGGCGGCGAACTCGCTGAGCTGATCCGCCTGGCTCTCGCTCGCCTGAAACCCGGCGGGCGGCTGGTAATGAACTTCGTCACGCTGGAAAACCTGGCCACGGCGACATCGGCGTTGAGCGAATCGAACGCTGAATGGGACGTCGTCCAGCTGCAAGCCTCGCGCAGCCAGCCGATCCTCGACATGCACCGCATGGCAGCGCAGAACCCGGTGTGGATCGTCACGGCATCGAAAAGCATGAACTACAACGTGCACAACGGACACAACGAAAACACAGAACCGGAACCTTGAAGGAATTTTGCTATTGCTTCTCGTTGTGACCGTTGTGTCCGTTGTGGTTAATCAATGTTCTTCAGGATTCTTATGAGCAACACCAAACGTTACGGAAAACTGATCGGCGCCTCGCTTGGCCCCGGCGACCCCGAACTCATTACCCGGCGCAGTTGGGCCATACTGCAATCAAATGCGCGCTGGATCTACCCGGTAAAGAAGGCCGAGGAAAGTTCCTACGCGTTATCCATCGTCAAACGTGGCGGGCTGGCCGTACCGGCCGATGCCGTCGAACTGGTGTTCCCGATGACGCGCGACGCCGAAGCACTGACCAAGGCCTGGGTTCGCGCTGCGCAGCAAACGGTTGCGCTGCTCGCCGAGGGACGTGACCTCGTCTTCCTCGTCGAAGGCGACGCCTCGACCTTCGCCACCTTCGGCCACCTCGCCCGCGTTGCACGCGAGCTGGTACCGGACATTGAAGTCGAGACCATCCCCGGCGTTTCTTCCTTCGCCGCCGCCGCAGCAACCACCGGCATGCCGCTCGCCGAGGAAGACGAAACGCTGGCGATCATCCCGGCCGCCTACGGCACCGGCGTCATCGACCATATGCTGGACGAGTTCGACACGCTGATCCTGCTCAAGGTGAAGCCGCTGCTCGACGAAGTGCTCGAACTGCTGGAGCGGCGCGGCCTGCTGGCGACGAGTTGTTTCATCGAGAAGGTCGGCTCGCCCGATGAACGCATCGTGCGTAACCTCACCACCCTGAAGGGCGAGAAAGTCAATTACCTCTCGCTGCTGCTCGTGCAGAACCCCAAGCGCCAGCGCGGAGAACTGCGGCGCGGCTGCAGGCAGCGCAAGGAGGCAACAAATGCGTGACGCCCCCCAGCTTCTCCGTCACACCGGCATACGCCGGTGCCCAGTTCGTGCATCAAATTTCTGGATTCCGGCTTGCGCCGGAATGACGGCGGATTTTCGACGGAAGGCGGTCTGCCGATGAAGATGGCCGTCATCTCGATTACCCGCCACGGCGTCGCCCTGGCCGGCCGCGTCGTCGCCGCGCTGCCTGGCGCACAACTCTACGTGCCGGAAAAATTCGCCGCTGAAGCCGAGGCCGCCGCGCCCGGTGCCGCGCATACTTACACGGCCAAAACCGGCGAGCAGCTAGGCAAGCTGTTTGCCACAGACAATGGCCTCGATGCCATCGTTGCCGTCCTTTCCCTCGGCGCCATAGTGCGCCTGATCGCGCCGTACCTGAAATCGAAGGACACCGACCCGGCCGTGGTCGTGCTCGACGAAGGCGGCCGCTTCGCCATTCCGATGCTCTCCGGCCACCTCGGCGGCGCCAACGCGCTGGCCGGCCATCTGGCCACGGCGCTAGGCGCACAGGCGGTGCTGACCACCGCCTCCGACTCACGCGAAACCATCGCCGTCGACCTGCTCGGCCGCGAACTGGGCTGGACGTTCGAGGCCTCGCACGACGAACTCGTCCGCTGCAGCGCCGCCGTGGTCAACGACGAACCGGTGGCACTGGTGCAGGAAGCCGGTCGTACCGACTGGTGGCCGAACCATGCCAACGGCCGCAAAGGGCCGCTGCCCGCCAACGTGACACTGTTCGCCCGACTCGAAGACGTCGATCCGGGAAAATTCGCCGCCGTTCTCTGGATCGCCACGCGCGAAATGCCCGCCGACTACCAGGCGAAACTCGCCGGCCGCAGCGTGACCTACCGGCCGGAGGCGCAACGATGATTGATAAACCCTTGATTTCACCACAGAGACACAGAGCACACGGAGAAGAGCACACAACCATGAAACGGTTGAACATACTCCCCCTGAATTCTCTGTGCCTCTGTGTCTCTGTGGTCAACGGTTTCCAATGAAAATCGCCCTCGGCCTCGGCTGCGACCGCGACACACCGTTGGCTACCGTCAAGGCCGCCATCGAGCAGGCTTTGGCACTGTGCCATGCCGATCTCACCAATGTAGCCGCGGTCGCCAGCATCGACCTCAAGGCCGACGAACCCGCCTTGCTGCAGCTCGCTGCCGAACAGGGTTGGTCGATCCGTTTTTACCCCGCCGCCGAACTGGCGACGGTCGATGTTCCCAACACGTCGGAAACCGTGCGCAAACACACCGGCACGCCCTCGGTATCGGAAGCCGCCGCGCTACTCGTGGCGCAACCGGACAACCCCGACAAAACCTACCTCCTCATTGAAAAACACCGCCATCGCGGCCCGGATGGCCGCAACGCCACCGTTTCCATCGCAAGGATTCCAGAATGACAGAAGCTCACACCACGCCCCGCGGAAAAATCATGCTCGTCGGCCTCGGCCCGGGCAGCCACGATTACCTGACCGGCCGTGCGCGCGCTGCCATCGCCGAGGCCGACACGATCATCGGCTACGCCACCTACATCCGGCTGGTGAAAGATCTGCTCGACGACAAGGAAGTCATCAAGAAAGCGATGACCGAAGAACTCGACCGCGCCATCGAGGCCTACGACCGCGCGAAGTTGGGCAAGAAGGTGGCGCTCATTTCCTCGGGCGACGCCGGCGTTTATGGCATGGCCGGGCCGACGTTTGAAGTCCTTTTCCAGGCCGGGTGGACACCCGATGCGGGCATCGAAGTCGAAATCATCCCCGGCGCCTCAGCCATCAATACCTGTGCGTCGCTGGTCGGCGCGCCGCTGACGCATGACTTCTGCGCCATTTCGCTGTCCGATTTGCTCACTCCGTGGCCGACCATCGCCCGCCGCCTCGACGCCGTCGCCTATGCCGATTTCGTCGTCGCGCTCTATAACCCGAAGAGCGGCCGTCGCACCCGCCAGATCCAGGAAGCGCAGCGCATCTTCCTGCGCCACCGCGATCCGGACACGCCGGTCGCCATCGTCAAATCGGCCTTCCGCGCCAAGCAACGCATCGAATTCACCACGCTCGACAAGATGACGGAGGCCGACATCGGCATGCTGTCGACGGTGCTGATCGGCAATTCCAACACCTTCGTCAAGCACGGTCTGATGATCACGCCGCGCGGCTATGCCAACAAGTACGATGTCGAGATCGGGAACAGCGCCGCGCGCGATGGTGAAAAGGCCGGCGTGTCTCTATCGACCGGCCTCAACGGCTGGCTGGCAGGCATTCACACTGCCCATGCCGACGGCCAGTCAGCAGCCGAGTTGGCGAAGATCTATCGCCTGCCCGAGGACTACATCGCCACCGTGCTCGCCGAGCCGCTTGCCGCAGAAGACACAGCCAAAGCGATTGCAGAGAAAGAAACGGATTAACCACAACGAACACAACGGGCATGACGAACACAACGAAAACCAATAAACGCCAGCTTTGTCATAACAGAAAAGATCCGATCTTTCGCTTTTGCTTTCGTTGTGTTCGTTGTGTTCATGGCACCCGTTGCGGTGAAAAAATACTTTTAAAGAACTCAGGAGAATTGCAGTGACCCAGACCACATCGTCCACTTCGCCGACAGCCGGACATGTTGCCCTCGTCGGAGCCGGCCCCGGCGATGCCGAACTCATCACCCTCAAGGGAGCCCGCCTGATTGGCGAAGCTGATGTCGTCGTTTACGACAATCTGGTCAGCCAGGGCATTCTTGACCTGATCTCGCCGCACGCGGAGCGCATTTTTGTCGGCAAAATGGCCGGCAACCACACGCTGCCACAGGAAGAAATCTGCCAGTTGCTGGTCGCCAAGGCTAAAGAAGGGAAACGCGTTGCACGGCTCAAGGGCGGTGACCCGTTCGTCTTCGGGCGCGGCGGCGAGGAAGTCGATGCGTTGCAGGCTGCGGGCATTCCCGTGGAAATCGTTCCCGGCGTCACCGCTGCGCTCGGCGCCGCAGCCAGCCTCGGTTTTCCGCTAACGCACCGCGACCACGCGCAAAGCTGCGTTTTCGTCACCGGACACCTCAAGGACCACACCGTCGACCTCAACTGGTCCGCATTGGCCCAGCCCAACCAGACCATCGTGATCTACATGGGCATCACCGGCCTCGACACCATCTCGCACGAACTGCAATCAGCCGGCCTGCCCGGCGAAACGCCTGCCGCCCTGATCTATCGCGCGACTTGGCCGAACCAGCGGATTTACTCGTGCACACTGGGAACGCTGATGGACACGGCACGCAGCAACAACGTTAAACCGCCGGCACTGATCGTGATCGGGAATGTGCTGCGACTCATAAAGGGGAGCTGATGTCGCGTAAGTAGCGAAATCCAGCAGAGTGTCGGAATTTTTTACAGTTGTGGTTTGGCCGTAATAAAAAGCAAAACTAACTTTCTGTATTAAATAACGAATTAACACTGGCTCCGATTTTGCTACCCTTGACCTTGCCTTGGCGGATCTCGGTCTGACGAGACGGAAAACTAGGTAGGACAAGAGAAAGCAAGCGCTTGCAACCCCGCTTCGGCGGGGTTTTTTTATGGGAGGAAAACGGGGATCAATCGATTCCTGCCAATAAACCTCGTCGAGCTTGGCGAAACTGTCAGCCTAAGGCATCCCGGTTCCGCAGGCGGCCGGACTGAAACCCATTTAGGGAGCGGAGCCGAATCGCCGCAGCAGTTGCCCCGTTTCGTAGAGCGGCAGACCCATCACGCCGCTATAGCTGCCGGCCAGATGCTCGACGAACAGTCCCGCATAGCCCTGGATACCGTAGGCGCCGGCCTTGTCCATGGGTTCGCCGCTGGTGACATAGCGCCGGATATCGGCATCGTCCAGCTCGCCGAAGGTGACCTCGCTGACCGAGACCACCGATTCGAGGTGTTCCTCGAAAGCCACGGCAACCGCCGTGAGCACACGGTGTGTACGCCCGGACAGGCGGCGCAGGATGGCACGCGCATCGGCGGCATCGACCGGTTTGCCGATGATCTCTCCGGCAAGCTCAAGCGTGGTGTCGGCTGCCAGCACCAGCTGCGGTTTCAGACGGCGCATGGTCACCGTATTCCAGCCATGCTTGGCTTTGGCACGCGCCACACGCACGACATAGGCCAGAGGCATCTCGCCGTCATGCGGCGTTTCATCGACGTCATCGTCCGCCCGCGGCGGCGAACGAAAACTCAAGGTATCGAAGTTGATTCCCATCTGGGTCAACAGCTCGCGCCGGCGCGGACTGCGCGATGCCAGATAGATGCGGTAATTCAGCCTGTCGATCGCCATGCCGGCTAACCCTCGCGGTGATAGGGATGATTCCTGACCACGCTCACCGCACGATACAGCTGCTCGCAGAGAACGAGGCGTGCCATGGCATGCGGCAGGGTCAGGCTGGACAGGCGTATTGTATCGTCAGCCGCGCGTTTCAGTTCCTCGTCAATGCCATCCGCACCGCCGATGACGAAGGCGGTGTCTCCACCCTCGCGCATCCAGTTTTCCAGCCGCTGCGCCAGTTTCAGTGTCGTCAGATCGGCGCCGCGCTCGTCCAGAACAACGATCCGTGAATAGCCCTGCAGCGCGGCCAGCAGGCGTGTCTTCTCGGCTGACAACAGTTGTTCGCGGCTTTTCGAGCCACGCGGCTCGGGTTTGATCTCGGTGACCGACATGGGCAATTCGCGCGGCATACGCTTGACGTACTCGGCACAGCCGCTGGCAACCCAGTCCGGCAACTTGTGCCCCACCGCGAGAATACCCAGTCGCACGATGTCTTACGCGCCGGCGGCAAGCGCCTTGCGTACCCGTTCAGGCCCCTTGCCGCCCCACAGTTCCTCGAGGTTGTAATAGCTGCGGATGGCCGGTTGCATGATATGCACAACCATGTCGCCGAGATCGACCAGCACCCACTCGCCACTCTCCTCGCCTTCGGTCGACAAGATCTCGACGCCGGCTTCGCGCACCTTGTCCTCGACATTGCGCGCCAGCGATCGGACCTGGCGGTTGGAATCGCCGCTGGCGACGACGATGCGTTCGAACATCGAAGTGAGCTTGCTGGTGTTGATGACTTCGATGTCCTTGCCCTTGATGTCCTCAAGGGCGGCCACGACGATTTTTTCGAGTTGTGCGGCTTTCATGGGCGATTCAGTTCTCCGAATAGAAACGATGGTTCTGGATATGATCAATGATGCTTTCCGGCGTCAGGTAACGTGCACTCGATCCCTTCGACAGCAGGGCGCGTATCTTGGTTGCCGATATGTCCAGCGGCGTCATGGCGAAGCTGACGATCAGACCGGACGCGGACGCGTTCAACCGGGCGGGGTCGGCGCAGAAACGCTGGCGAAAGACAGCGGCCAGGACAGGCGGCAGATGTTCTGCATCCACGGGATATCCCGGACGGTGTGCGACAGCGACGTGCGCCAGATCAAACAGACTCTCCCAGCGGTGCCAGGCGTTCATGCCGGCAAAGGCATCGGCGCCGACCAGCAGCACCAGCGGGCGATGCGGCCCGCACTCCCCGGAGCGGCGCAGGCGTTCCAGCGTGTGCACGGTATAGCTGGTCTGGGCGGATTCGACCTCAGCGGCATCGAGTTCGAAACGCGGGTTGCCGGCGATGGCCAGGCGCACCATGTCCAGCCGCTGCCTGGCTCCGACTTTCGGCTGCTCGCGCAAGGCGGGCTGACCAGCAGGAATCCAGCGCACGCTGGACAGGTTGAGCGCATCGGCCGCTTCCTCGGCCAGGCGCAGATGGCCGAAATGCACGGGGTCGAACGTTCCGCCGAAAATCCCGAGCGCGCCGGCCATGATGTCAGGCATCGTCGTCAAGAAGGCGGAACACATCGCGGTAGCTGACGTAGAAACTGGCGTAAAGGGTCGGCAGGAGGATCAGGCTGATCATCACGACAATCAGTGTCGGCAGCACCGTCGGCTCACCCGTCCCCGCCAGCAAATCGGCCATCAATTGCGGCACGATAATCCCGGCGACCATGACAGCCAGCGAATAGACCAGAAAAGCCCGCCAATTGCGCAGACAAGCCATCAGGCTGAAAAACAGCGATTTTCCCGCCGACATGTCATGCCAGGCTGCCAGAACGGGAGCGAACCAGAAAGCCATCATCACCGGAACAAGAAGGAAGAAGGCCAGTTGTGCCGAAATGAAAAGCGAGGCATCGGACAGTTCCTGTGGATCGGGTGCACGGCCGAGAACCAGCATGCGGAACAGCAGACCGCCGTCGAACAGCGCAGTCAATCCGAGGATGCACAGGCTGGCGGTCACGTAAACGACACCCAGTGCGAGCAGCGTCTGCAAGTTCCGGTGAAATCCCGAGAACAGGGTTTGCGGAGGCAGTTGTTCGTCCGCGTCAATCAGCCGGCACACGTTCATCAGGCTGACCGAGAACGCCGGAATGAGGATGAAGCCGATCATCTGCCCGATGTAAGGAATGGCCGAAATGACCGCCATGGTCAGCCAGTAGCCGAGCACGAGAAAACTCAGCGGCGCCGGCTTGCGGCGATAAAGGGCAAAGCCCTCGGCGAGCCAGCGCCAGCCCCGGCCGGCCGGAAGTTTCAATACTTGCATGGGATGACTTTGTAATCAGTGCGCAACGAAAACGTCCTGGTACGAGGCATAGAGCGTTCCGGCAAGCACCGGTAAAAGAACCAGAAACCCGAGTCCGACCGGCAGCGCGGTGAAGAACATCAGGACGAGAACGATCAGCCCCAGGATCAGGAAGGGCAGGGTGTTTTTCAGACAGGCGCTGAAACTGGCCTTGAGCGCTTCGATCGGCGGCATGTTGTTGAAAAAAACCAGCGCAGGCGCGAACCACATGGCCATGCTCAGAGGAACAAGCAGTACGGTGGACAGCAGGAGGGCGAACAACGAACCGCCAAGCAGGACGCCGAGGCCGGTGACGCCGGGCATCATCAGTCCGCCCGCCACGGAACCGCTGAACAGCAGGAAAACGATCAGCTTGATGACCAGCATGGCGAGCATCAGGATCAGACCCAGGATAACCAGCGGACTGGTGCTTGTCCGGAACCCGGCGGCGAGCTCCTGCAATTCGCAGGTCTCGGTCAGTGAGGCCTGGCGGCACATGGCCAGCAGCCCGGCCGTCATGACCGGCATGAGCAGGGTGGCCAGCAGAGGTCCGGCCAGCCACACGGCGAGCAGGGCCAGTGAGCCGACAATCAGGATCACGGCGGCCATCACCCAAACGCCGGGATTGACCATGAACATGCCCCAGCCCAGGCGCAGCCATTCGAAAGCCGCGCTGACACTGACCGTGCGACTGTGCCCGTCGAAGGCCGGCGCAGGAATCGGAAAGGAATCCATGGGGATTTTTCTCAAAGTGAGCGAAAAAGGTCAGAACGTGCCGATTACCCACATCGGAACGCTCAGTCCGGGAGTTCCGGGGCCATCCTGACGCACGAACGTCCCGTCACCACGCGGATCAATGAGGAAGTACGGTTCGCCGCGCTCCGGGATGACCTTGATCTTGTACAGCTTGCCATTGACGCGGTACTCCTCGACGGTATCGCCCTCCCTCTGGCGAATCGTCACCTGGGGTTCGATATTGTCGTCCAGCGGCAACAGGGCCGGCGGGCGGGCATCCGGAACAGGGGGCGCTGCCGGCTGCTCGGCTTGGGTCTGCGCCGATGCCGGAACGGCCGTGACGACGAGCAGGGCGGCAAGAATAATGAGGCTGCGCATGACAGGAAATCCGAAAAAACAGTGAGTTCCGATTGTATTACAGATTCAGGAACAACTCCCGCTCGCACGGCAGCGGGGCAAAGCCACGCGTCTCGTAGTGCTTGAAGATGGCGGCCACGATTTCTTCGGGCGTATCGATCACTTGGATCAGATCCAGGTCCGCCGGAGAAATCACCTTCTCGTTCACCAGCGTCTCCCGGAACCAGTCGAGCAAGCCGCGCCAGAAGGGTTCATGCACCAGGATGATCGGAATTTTCCGGCTCTTGCCGGTCTGGATCAGGGTCAGCGCTTCGAGCAGTTCGTCCAGCGTGCCGAAACCGCCCGGCATCACCACGTAGGCGTCGGCGAAACGCACGAACATGTATTTGCGCGCGAAGAAATGGCGGAAGGTCTGCGAGATATCCTGATAACTGTTCGCCCGTTGTTCGTGCGGCAACTGGATGTTCAGGCCGACGCTCGGCGACTTGCCGTTGAACGCCCCCTTGTTGGCGGCCTCCATGATGCCCGGACCGCCGCCCGAGATCACCGAGAACCCCGCTTCGGAAAGCTGGTGGGCGATGTCCTCGGTCAGCTGGTAATAGGGCGAGCCGGGGGCGGTGCGCGCGCTGCCGAAGATGGACACGGCCGGACGGATTTCCCCCAGCCGCTGCGCGGCCTCGACGAACTCTGACATAATGCCGAACACCCGCCAGGCTTCCTGCGCCGCCTCGAATTTCGAGGCATCGGGATCCGCCAGCGGCGGAATTTTTACTTTTTCGCTCATTTCACGCTCGATTCAAATTTCAATTATGCCCACCCTGCTGCTGGTCGACGGATCGTCCTATCTCTACCGCGCCTTCCACGCCATGCCCGATCTGCGCAATTCGCAGGGAGAGCCAACCGGCGCCATCTACGGCGTCCTGAACATGCTGCGCAAGCTGGACAGCGACTACCAGGCCCAGGACGTAGCTTACAAGGCTTGCGTCTTCGACGCCAAGGGCAAGACCTTCCGCGACGACTGGTACCCGGACTACAAGGCGCATCGTCCTCCCATGCCCGACGATCTGGTACGCCAGATCGAGCCGATCCATGCCTGCATCGCCGCCTCCGGCTGGCCGATCCTGATGATCGACGGCGTGGAGGCCGACGACGTGATCGGCACCCTGGCCCGGCAGGCCACCGCGCAAGGCATTAGCGTCGTGATCTCGACCGGCGACAAGGACCTGGCGCAACTCGTCGATGAACACGTCACGCTGGTCAACACCATGAGCAACGAAACGCTCGACGCCGCCGGCGTGCTCGCCAAGTTCGGCGTGCCGCCGGAACGCATCGTCGACTACCTCACGCTGATCGGCGACACCGTCGACAACGTGCCGGGCGTACCCAAGGTCGGGCCGAAGACGGCCGTCAAGTGGCTCACGCAGTACGATTCGCTCGACGGCGTCATGGCTGCTGCAGCCGACATCGGCGGCGTGGTCGGCGAAAACCTGCGTCAGGCGCTCGGCTTTCTGCCGCTCGGCCGCAAGCTGGTCACCGTGCGCTGCGATCTCGATTTGCCGGTACAGCCGGACCAACTCGCACCGGCCGCGATGGATCGGGAAAAGCTCGCCGAATTGTTCACGCGCTACGAAATGAAATCGTGGCTCAAGGAAGTCAGCGGCAACACCGATTCGCCCAAAGCGACACCGGCTCCGCTGTCGCGCGTTGCGCCCGCCGCCGAGCCGCCTTCGCTCTTCCCCGTTCCCGAAAAGAACTACGCCACGATCACCGACTGGCCGACCTTCGACGCCTGGCTGAAAAAAATCGAAACCGCGCCGCTGACCGCACTGGACACCGAAACCACCAGCCTGGATTCCTTTGCCGCACGCATCGTCGGCATTTCCTTCGCCGTCGCCCCGGGCGAAGCGGCCTACGTGCCACTGGCCCACGACTATGCGGGCGCACCGGCCCAGTTGCCGCGCGATGACGTGCTGGCCCGGCTGAAGCCCTGGCTCGAATCCGCGCAGCACGCCAAGATCGGGCAGAACCTCAAGTACGACCAGCACATCTTCGCCAACCACGGCATCGCGCTGGCCGGCGTCGCGCACGACACGCTGCTGCAGTCCTACGTGCTCGAATCGGGCCAGTCCGGCGTGCGCGGCCACGATCTCGGCCAGCTCGCCTTGCGCCATCTCGGCTTGCCGACGATTGCCTATGAAGACCTGTGCGGCAAGGGCGCCAGCCAGATCGGTTTCAACCAGGTCGCCGTCGACCAGGCCGCAGAATATGGCGCCGAGGATTCCGACCTGTGCCTGCGCCTGCATGCACAACTGCATCCCCGGATTAAAGCCGATGCCGGGCTGACGCGCGTCTACGAAACCATCGAAATTCCGGTGCGCGACATTCTCTTCCGCATGGAACGCAACGGCGTGCTGATCGACCCGGAACGACTCGCTCAGCAGAGCAACGAACTGGGCACTCGCTTGCTGGAACTCGAACAACAGGCGCACGCGGCCGCTGGACAGCCATTCAACGTCAACTCGCCGAAGCAGCTGGCCGAGATCCTGTTCGATAAGCTCGGCCTGCCGGTGAAGAAAAAAACGCCGTCCGGCACACCGTCGACCGACGAGGAAGTGCTCTCTGAACTGGCCCTCGACTACCCGCTGCCGAAACTGCTGCTGGAGTCGCGCCAGCTCGCCAAGCTCAAGGGCACCTACACCGACAAGCTGCCGAAAATGATCAATCCCGGAACCGGACGGGTGCACACCAGCTACGCGCAGGCGGTAGCCGTCACCGGCCGGCTCGCTTCCAGTGATCCCAACCTGCAGAACATCCCGGAGCGCACCGCCGAGGGACGGCGTATCCGTGCGGCCTTTATCGCCCCATCCGGAGCAAGCATCGTTTCCGCCGACTACTCGCAGATCGAGCTGCGCATCATGGCGCATCTGTCCGAAGACGCCCGGCTGCTGGAAGCGTTCGCCCAGGGCGAGGACGTGCACCGAGCCACGGCGGCGGAAATCTTCGGCGTCACGCCGCTCGAGGTCGGCTCCGACCAACGGCGCGTCGCCAAAGTGATCAACTTCGGGCTGATCTACGGCATGAGCGCCTTCGGCCTGGCGCGCCAGCTCGACCTTGAACGCTCAGCCGCGCAGAGCTACATCGAACGCTACTTTGCCCGCTACCCCGGCGTCGCGAAGTACATGGAAAGCACGCGCACCACAGCCAAGATGAACGGCTACGTCGAGACCGTTTTCGGCCGCCGCCTGTGGCTACCCGACATCACCGCCGCCCAGGTCGGCCGCCGCCAGGGCGCGGAACGCGCGGCGATCAATGCGCCGATGCAGGGTACCGCCGCCGACCTGATCAAGCTGGCGATGATCGCCGTGCAGGGCTGGATCGATCGCGAAAGGTTAGAGACGAAGCTGGTCATGCAGGTGCACGACGAACTGGTGCTGGAAGTACCGGACGACGAACTGGTGCGCGTGCGCGTCGAACTGCCGCCGTTGATGACTCAGGTCGCCAAACTGCGGGTGCCGCTGGTGGTCGAGGTCGGCGTCGGCGCGAACTGGGACGAGGCGCACTGAGCGCACGGTCATACGCAAGGATGCAAAAGGGCGAGAATGCTTCCCGCCCTTTTTATATGTCGCCGGATCAGACCCGGAAGCGGCCGATCTGCGCCTGCAGACCCTGAGCGATATGCTCCAGCTGGACGGCAGTATCCGCCGTGCTGCGGATCGTCGCCGTGGTTTCCTCGACCATCTGGGCGATCTGTTCGACCCGCTGGGCAATCGAGGTGCTGGCGCTGCCCTGCTCGTGCGTTGCCTCCGCCACCTCGCGGACGCGTTCGAGGGTTTGCCCGGCACCGGTTTCGATGGCCTGCAGTGATTCGGACGCCGAATTCGCGAGCTGAACGCCCTGCTCGACTTCCGGAAGCGCTTCGTTCATCGCGCCGACCGCGCCCACGGTATCGCCCTGGATACCTGCGATCATCTGTTCGATTTCCGTAGTCGCGACCGAGGTACGTTCGGCCAGCTTGCGCACCTCGTCGGCGACGACGGCAAAGCCGCGCCCCTGTTCGCCGGCCCGCGCGGCTTCGATAGCTGCATTCAGGGCCAGCAGATTGGTTTGCCCCGCGATATCCTTGATGACATTCGCGATCGATGAAATCTGTACGGCACGGCCTTCCAGAGCATGGATGCGTTCGGAAGCATCCGCGACGGTCGTGGCGATCTTGCGAATCGCCGCGGTAGCCTGTTCGACGCGCGCACTGCCTTCGTTGGCCAGATTCATCGCCTCGCGCGAATTGCTCTCGGTATCGCGCGCGCTGTCGGAAATATGGCTTGAACTGACGGTCAGTTCCTCGATGGCCGCCGCCATCGCAGACGTCGCGTCGGCCTGGTGGTTGGCAGCCGTCGATACCTCGTTCGAAGCCTGATTGATCTGCTCCGCGTTGCTGACCAGCAGCTTGGCGCTGCTGTTGATTTCCTGGACCAGGCTGCGCAGCGACACAACCATGGTGCCCAAGGCGTGCAGCAGGCTGCCGTGCGGTGGGGAGTCAACAGAAGCCGTGAGATCGCCGTCGGCCACGCGCTGCATGACATCAACCGCGACGGATGGCTCACCACCCAGCTGACGCAGCACGCCAGCACCGATTTTCCAGCCGACAAACACCAGCAGCAGAATCAGCCCAAGGGAAATGCCGCCCAGCACGAACGCACTCTGACGGAATTGGACATCCACGTCGTCAATATAGATACCAGTCCCGACGACCCAGCCCCAGGGTTTGAACAGGGCGGCATAGCCCAGTTTCGGTTCCGGAATCTTCTGGCCGGCGCGCGGGAACCAGTAGTCGACAAAACCACCGCCCTGACTGGCTCCCTTGACAAGCTCCTGAATCAGCAACTTGCCATTTGCATCCTTCATGTCCCGTTTGTTCTGACCTTCGAACGCCGTGTTGGGCGGAAGCAGCACATAGACATGGTCGGTATCGAGGATGAAATAATAGTCATTGCTGCCGTAGCGCACGTTGCGCAGACTTTCCTTGGCCGCACGTTTTGCTTCGTCCTCAGGCAATTTTCCTTCCTGCGCCAGCTTCTGGTAATGCTCAAGCACTCCCATCCCGACTTCCACGAGGTTCTTCGTCTTCTCCCGACGGTCTTCCATCATGCCGTTGCGCAATTGCGCCAAAGCGAAAAAACATAGAACCAGCAGTCCCACCAGCGTCAATCCGACCAACAGTTGCATGCGTGTCGACACACGCCAGGAATTCAGTCCACCCATGATCGCCCCCTGATCCGATTAACGAGCAGCAAGCGGAAAACCGTTGCCATAGTTATTCAACCTGCACATTCATTATCGCTAATCACGAAGGATTATCAACCGACCCGGCACACTGTCCCGTCCTGCCTGCGCGGAAAATCAGAACGGACGATCCACTGAAATCCAGTATTCCTTCGCCTACCTCGATCCCATTCAGGAATCCGCGCGGGCGGCTGGGCCAAACAGAGGCCGCGGCTCGCACACCCCGTAGCCCTGGGCAAAATCGACGCCCATTGCACTCAGCTTTTCGATGATGTTTTCGTTCTCGGCAAATTCGGCGACGGTTTTCTTGCCCAGCAGGTGCCCGATCTGGTTGATGGTCTCGGTCATTGCGCGACTGACTCCGTCACTCTCGATATTCCGCACGAATTCCCCGTCGATCTTCAGGTACTCGACGGGTAGATTCTTCAGATAGCCGAAGGAACTGGTGCCGGTTCCGAAATCGTCGAGCGCGAAAGCGAAGCCCATTTCCTTGCACTCGCGGATGAATCCGGCCGCGGCCTCGAGATTGTTCACCGCCACGGTCTCGGTCAACTCGAAACAGATGGCATCCGGCCCCAGCGGATATTGCTGCGCCTGCAGCCGGATGTATGCAAGGACTTCGTCGTTATTGATCGAGGAACCGGACAGATTGATGGAACAGGTGAGCGGCTTGCCGCCGCTTTCCGCAACGATCCGGCGATAGCCGCTGAATACCTGGTGGATCACCCAGCAATCAATCTTCGGCATCAGGTTGTAGCGTTCGGCCGCCGGCAGGAAGTGTCCGGGCGCAATGATCTCTCCATCCTCCCCGATCATGCGCAGCAGGACTTCCAGATGTTCGTTGTACCCGGACTCCCGGTTCAGGGTCCGGTAGGTCTGGTGGTAGAGCACGAAGCGGTTTTCCGCGAAAGCCGCGTTGATCCGCGTCACCCAGCCCACTTCGCTGCGCCGGGCGGCCAGATCCATGTCGCTGGCCTGGTAGATGCAGACGCGATTGCCGCCTTTTTCCTTGGCCCAATAGCAGGCGCAATCGGCTTCCGCGACAATCTCGCTGACGTTGAGGTGATCCGCTGAAATGGTCGTCAGGCCGATGCTTGCGCCGACCGTGAAGCTTTTCGATTCCCAGATGAAGTTGAAATCCCTGACCGCCGTCATGATTTCCTGGGCAATCAACTCGCCGCGCCGGGTTTCGCAGCCGACCAGGAGCAGGGCGAATTCGTCGCCGCCCAGCCGGGCCAGCGTGTCGGTTTCGCGGATTCTCGTCTGGATCAACCTTGCCAGGCGGATGAGCAACTCGTCGCCGGCGGCGTGACCGCAGGAGTCATTGACCACCTTGAAGTTGTCCAGATCCAGGAAGCAGACCACATGCGACCGCCCGCTGGCCCGGGTATCTTCGGTGGCCGCCTGAATGCGGTTCTGCAATTCGCGCCGGTTGACCTGTCCCGTCAGCGGGTCGTGGTCGGCTTCCCACGAACGCTGCCTGAGATACTCGCGCATCTGGCTGACATCGCTCAGCGTCATGACGCCGCCCGTGACGCCCCCTTCCTCATCGAGGATCGGAGCGGAACGTTCTTCGATGGCCACTGCGCTCCCGTCCGACCGGAGCAGTTCCACATTATCCAGGCAAGACACCGCGCAGCGCTCGTTCAGCGCGCGGTACAGGGAGGACTCGAGCGGCTTCCGGGTCGTGCCGTCGACAAGGACAAGGGCATCCGCAAGCGCCTGCCCGCGCACCTCGTTCAAGCTTCGCCCGAGCAGCGACTCGGCCGTGGGATTGAGGTACAGGACATGGCCCTGGGCATCGGTGCTGATCACGCCGTCGGAAATCGAATGCAGGGTAATCTGCGCGCGCTGCTTTTCCTCGAACAGTTTGTTCGTCGCCCGCCGCAACGCGCGCAGGGGCAGGGTTTTCATGGCCACGAAAACGAAAGCGCCCAGCACGAGGCCCAGCAGCCCGGCGAGCAGGGTATTGAACAGCAAGTCGCGCAGGGAAGCACTGATCTCCAGCCGGCCCACCGCGCGCCCCGCGTCGTACAGCGGATAGCTGCGGGCGAGCACGGGGCCGGGCAGGGTCGGTCCGCTTTCCAGGATCAGCGTGTCGTTTTCGCTGAAGACACGGACGCGTTCGTTTTCCAGTGCCACGGGCTCGCGCGAGATCAGCCCCTGAATGCGGTTCTCGGCAAACATCCACAACTCCGGGTTGCCGGCAATCAGGTCGGACAATGCCGCCGCCTTGACCTGCGCCTTGAAGGCCAGGGACGTGCCCGTGCTGTCGAGGGAAACCAGGGCGTAGCCCAGCGGCAGGCTGAATCCCACCAGCACGGCGGCAACGGCCGCCAGGCGGGTGATGATCAGCGACAGACGATCCTTGCGCGCAGGCATGGCGGCTCTCAATCAAGCGAACGGAATCAGGGGACCCAGTGCCCGGTCTGCTCCAGGATTTGACGCCCCTCGGGAGAACGTACGAAGGCCATGAACTGTTGTACGGCGGGTGAAGTTGCGGACTTGGTGATCATGAAGAAGTTCTTGATGATCGGGTATTTTCCGCTGGCGATGTTTTCGATGCTCGGCTCCACCCCGTCCAGGCTCAGCGCACGCAAGGACCGGTTTTCCGAGCGGATCAGAGCCTGCGTGGTGACGCCCAGAGCGCCAGGGATTTTCTCGATCTGGTCGGCGGCCTCCTGGTCGTTGAACGCAAAGGCCAGCCCCGGGCGCTGCGCGGCGACCTCCACGGCTTTATCGACGAGTGGGGACAAGCTGCGGATCTGGCGCGTGTTGTCATCGCCGGGTTGGCGCAGAATCGGGCGGATCAGCGTTCCATCGGGCCAGCGCTCGAGCTTGCCGGTATAGATATCCGCAACTTGCTGCACGGAGATCGCCGTGGCCCGGGTTTTTGTGGACACGGCAAACACTGTCGGCGTGCGCGCGTACTCCAGGGCAACCTCATCGGCCACGCGTTCATTGGCATTGAGCGCGCGCGAAGTCAGCCCGATACGATGGCTCCCCGCGGCACGGCCTTGACCGCGCCGCTGGAGCCCATGCTGCTAAGCACGACCACCCTGATCTGCGGATACTTCTTGTGGAAGGCGTCAGCCAGCACGCGCATCGTGCCCAGCGCATTGCCGGTGCCGCCGATCTTGATTTCCTGCGCCATCGTTGCTGGAGCATAGGCCATGCAGGCCACGGCCAGCAACGCAGCAACGCCATTCAAAGCACGGCGAACGCTGGTGCCCCCCTCGAATTTCACGTTCATGAACACTCCCGACACGGTTGGTTACAGCGCATTTCGCACCCCCCGAATTCCGGTATTTACCGCAAATCTGCCGAGTGGAATGCGCTGGATCACAAAGATATGCATTTTTGTAACGACGTTCCGATTCTAATTCGACCGCATTCCGGCAGGTGTGAAAAACTGCACAAGTTGGTTCCGGATTTTCAAGACCCTGCCCCGATCCAACAACAACAGAATGCATGCAGCTTCCTGCACCCCGGCCCCTTCAGGCAGGAACAAAAAGAAAAGGCCGCCCGGCACTGTCGGGCGGCCCTCGAGTCCATAAAAACGGATCAGCGCTTCGGCGTCGCCGCCGCCTGGATGGCGGTCAGGGCGATGGTGAATACGATGTCGTCGACCAGCGCGCCGCGCGACAGGTCGTTGACCGGCTTGCGCAGGCCTTGCAGCATCGGGCCCACGGAAAGCACGTTGGCGCTGCGCTGCACCGCCTTGTAGGTGGTGTTGCCGGTGTTCAGGTCGGGGAAGATGAACACCGTGGCCTGACCCGCCACCGGGCTGTTCGGCGCCTTCTGGCGGCCGACGTCGGCCACCGACGCGGCGTCGTACTGCATCGGGCCGTCGAGCACCAGATCCGGGAATTGCGCGCGCGCGATTTCGGTCGCGGCACGGACCTTCTCCACATCCTCGCCCTGGCCGGAACTGCCGGTGCTGTAGCTGATCATCGCCACCTTGGGCGTGATGCCGAAGGCGGCAGCGCTGTCCGAGGTCTGCTTGGCGATCTGCGCCAGTTCTTCGGCGGTCGGGTTGGGATTGATCGCGCAGTCGGCGTAGGCCAGCACCTGGTCGGGCATGAGCATGAAAAAGACCGACGAAACGATCGAGGAACCGGGTGCCGTCTTGATCAGCTGCAGCGCCGGGCGCACCGTGTTGGCGGTGGTGTGCACGGCGCCCGAAACCAGGCCATCTACCTCGTCAATCGCCAGCATCATGGTGCCCAGCACGACGGTGTCTTCCAGCTGGGCGTTGGCCTGCTGTGGGGTCAGCCCCTTGGACTTGCGCAGTTCGACCATGGGCGCGACATAACGCTCGCGGATGCTGTCGGGTTCGAGGATTTCCAGATTCCGGGCGGGCAGGGTGATGCCCTGCGACGCCGCCACGCTCTCGATGGCCTCGCGCTTGCCGAGCAGCACGCAATGGGCGATGCCCTTCTCGGCGCAGATCACGGCGGCCCGCACGGTGCGCGGCTCGTCGCCTTCCGGCAGTACGATGCGTTTCTGCGCGGCGCGGGCTTTCTGGATGAGCTGGTAGCGGAAGGCCGGCGGCGAAAGCTTGATCGTCTCCGGCACATGGAACGAAGAGGTGATGGCCTCGGGGCTGAGATGCTCGGCCACGTTGTCCAGCACGGCATTCAGGCGTTTCATGTCGTCCAGCGGCACGTCGGTGGGAATCTGGCTGACCAGGCGCGCGGTGACATAGCTGTCGCCGGAGGTGCGCAGGATCGGCAGGCCCGTGCTCAACGCCGGCCCGGCGAGGTCCATGAGGTGCGGCGCGATCGAGCTGGAATGCGTCAGCAGCAGGCCGGCCAGCGGAATCCCGCGGCTGGCGGCCAGGGCCACGACCATGACGATATCGTCGCGATCGCCGGTGGCGATGACCAGGGTACCCGGCCGCAGGCGCGGAATGATGGAGGTCGCCGCGCGCGCCGTGATGATCGTGTCGGTGACGTGGCGGGTGGCGATTTCTCCCGGCGAAACGATTTCGGCATCGAGATGCTTGGCTACATCCAAGGTGCGCGGAGCGCGCAGTATCGGATTTTCATGTACGACGCCCCAGATGCAGGTTTTTTCGCCGAGCTCCTTCTGCGCTGCGGCCTGGTCGAAATCCTCGGGCGCCATGTTGAAGATGACACCCGCCACCTTGCAGCCTTCGTTGGTGAATTGATTGACGGCGAGGCGCAGGTCGGCGATTGCGGTGGGCGAGGCCACGTCGGAAACGAGAACGATCTCCGCGTTCAGGCTCCGCGCCATATCGACGTTAAGCTGCGAGGTAAAGGGGTGCGCCGGATCGGTATGCAGGCCTTCGGCGATCAGCACGCACGAGCCGGCGCCGGCGTTCATGCACAGGGTGACGATGTCCTCCATCAACTCGTTGGACTGATTGGCCGCGATGCGCTCGGCGGCCTGTTGCAGGGGAATCGAATCAGGCACCGTTTCGTGGAAGACCTCGCGGGCGAAAGGCACCGAAGTATCCTTGCCCTGCTGCGCCACCGGCTTGGCAAAGCGGACCGAAATGCCTTTGCGCTGCAGCGCGCGCACGATCCCCAGTGCGACCGAAGTTAGACCGACGCCTTGCCTGGCCGGGACAACAAGGAAGGTCTGGGTGAATCTCTTGTTCATACTATCTCCTGATATGGATGGCTCAAAATTCTTTGTGCGCTGGACCGGAAGCGTGCTCTCAGACATAACGCCGTAGGGCGTTATTGTAGTACCGACGCCGCCAGCCGGCATCATTCTTTGCCCTGCGGCAAAGCGCTCCTTCCCGGTGCGGCAGGGGTTCAGGGGGGGGGCAGGACGTTCCGGCCGTTCCGGAACCCGGTGCATTTCCTGGTTTCCCGGAGAAGCGGGCACCGAGAATCGCCTGGCGGTCGATCCACTCCCGCTCGCTCGGGATACCGAGCATCCTGCGGATATTCCGCCAGCGCATGAACCGGGGAAGCGCCCGGGAATAGATGCGCAGGTCCGAGAAATCGATGAGTCCGAGCTCCCCCTCCGGGGTCAGGATGACGTTGCCCAGATGCAGCGACCGGAAATAGATTCCCAGGCCATGCAGGCGGATGATGAATGCGGTCAGCTGCTCCTTCAGCCGTTTTTCTTCTGCCGGATCGAGCCCACGACTGATCAGGTAGCGCAATGTCACGCCAGCCAGCGGCGTGTAGTGCACCGCGTCGCGTTCTATGGAAGGAATGCGCAGCCCGGCAATGATCTCCGGAACGGGAATTCCCAGCTGCCTCAGCGCTGCGGCGTTATCGATGAAACGCCGGGCATAGGGATACCAGGCCGCCGAAGAGATCAATCGCTTGCGGCGGAAAAGCTTGAGCATGCTGCCATCAGCCAGGCGCAGCACCTTCTCGCCATGCATGTCCGCCTCCAGCACCCTGGCGCCTTCGCGCATGGACAGAAAATCCTCATGTCCGAGTTTCTGCAGACCTTGACGCATCACGCCTCCGGGAGCCTGGCCGACAGCCAGCGGTGCAACGCCGAACTTGCCGGCCAGTTTTTCAGGAAGCGCGCCCGGTCGCGCCGCCAGGCGCGGGCAAACGCGGAGGGACTGTTGTGCTGACGCATCGCATCGAGGTCGATGACCACCAGCCGGCCTTCATGCCAGATCAGATTGGTCGCCTTCATGTCGCCGTGCGAAATCTTCAGGCGGAACAGGGTGTTGAAAATCCCCAGCAGGGCATCCGCTTCGTGCGCCTCCGGTTCCCGGTCGGGCGACAGATGCCGCAGAAGATTTTCTCCCGGGCAGTATGCGGTAACCAGAAAAGCCCGCCTGCGCAATGGACCGACCCGCTCTTCGAGCAGGGCCAGCGGAGCCGGAGTCGGGATGCCATGGAACGCCAGACGGTGCCCCGCCAGCCACGCATTCCACGCCCGGCTGGGGCGCCAGAAGCGTGACAGGGCGTGGCGAAAATCCTTGAGGTTGTAGCGCTTGACGACCACCGGCCGCCCGCCTGTTTCGACGCGGGCCACGGTGCACGTGCCGCCGTCCTTGAGCATCTCCCCTTTCCCGATGGCCGCATCCGGATTTTCCAGCAATTCCGAGAGAACTTCCTTCTCGGTGCGTACGACGGCGGCAAACAGGCGGGGGGTGCTGCTCACGGCGAACTGGCTGCAATCGCGCAGCGTCTTGCCGAGAAAATGCGCCAGTCGTTGCGCGCGCGCTCGCTCGATCGCCTGCAACAGGGCTTCGCGCTCCGGCCGCAATACTTCCTGTTCCGCCGTGTAGGCTGAAAGCAGCAGGTCGAGACAGGATTCCCACGCCAGCGGCAACTGCGCTACCAGCAAGGCGAGATTGTCCAATGCCAGCCTGGCTGCGCCCGCGCCTTTGGCCAAAGGCGCGATGCCATCGCCGTCGATCAGGAACAGCTCGCCCTGGTGTTCCAGGAAGTTGCCAAGGTGCAGGTCGGTCTGGATCAGTCCGGCGGCATGCAGCCGCCCGAGCAAGGCAAACGCCGGCTGGAGGATTTCCAGCGCCTGCGGGTTGCCCGGCCGGAGGTTTTCCACTTCCGGCCAGCGTTCGGCCAGCGTCCGGGAGCCGGAAAGGAATTCGGTCAGCAGGTAGTGCCCGCCGCCGGCGAGCCGGCCCGCCCCGAGTACCGCGGGGGTCGGCAGATGCGCCGCCTGCAGCGCGGCGATACCCTGCCGTTCGCGCTCCCAGTGACGTGTGTTGGCACGGGCGACAAACAGTTTTACGAGCACCGGCGTGTCGCGCCAGCGCGCTTCGCCAACAATCCGCTTTCCCGGCAGCAAACGCAGCAGACGGAATACGCCGATCGCTTCGCCGTCATCGGCCAGCACCCTGAAGGGCACGGCGGGACTTTGCCGCGCATGGCGCAACCGCTTTGCGTCAACCGACTCGACATTCCCCTGAACCGTCATTCGCGCCCCTCGAAGAATTTCACGATCCGCCGGATCCGCTTTTTGTCACCCGCCGTCAGCCGCGCATGCTGCGCATAGTCGAGATAGAAACGCAGGCGCTGGGTGCGTGTCAGATGATATTTCGCGACCTTGTCGAGACAGGCCAGGTCCTTGACGATGCGGTAGGAAAGGAAAGGCTGCCACCAACGACTGCCGCTCGGACAATCGATCAGATACACCTGCGGCCGTTCGCCACGGGTCACCAGCAGATTGCGCCACTTGAGGTCGTTGTGCGCGAATCCGGCGTCGTGCATGCTGCGGGTAATGTGGGCAACCTGCGCCGAAACGTCGCCGAACCAGCGCCGGTCGCGCAGGCAATCGTCGTGCTGCAAGGCGAGTTTTGCCAGGTCGGTCGTGTCGCGGATCTCTGCGGTCACCAGCGCGCCACGCCGGAAACCGCCGCAGCGGCGCTCGATGCCGTAGGCTGCCAGTCGCGCGGTCGGAATGCCCAACGACCGGAAGGCGAGCAGGTTCTGCCACTCCTTCTGCACGCGCGCTGGCGCCAGCCATTGACGCAAGCCGTACCAGCGCCGCCGCGCGCTCTTGCCGTTGCCGGCGTAGCGTTTCACGTAGTAGCGCACGCCCGCCGCCTCGACACGAACCACCTCGCAGAGCGAGTCCTTCGTGATCCGTTCGCCGTTCAGGGCAAACACCCGGTCGAGCGAGCCAAACAGGCGTCGCGCCGTGTCTTGCGCCGGGTCGAACCACCAGAAGCTCATGCCCCACCCTCTTTCGCATACTTGCGCAGGTAGCGCGCCTGCAGGCGCGCTGCTTCGCGCTGGAGGGAGGCCAGCAACCGGGATTCCTCGCGCAGGACGCGACGCAGCGGCCGGTCGAAATACAGGATGAGGAAGCGGAAGATGTCGCGCCGCGTCAGGCCGATAGCCAGCGCCGAAAAGTGCAGCGCGGCGAGATCCTTGTCGCGCCAGCGGCGCGGAGTCTTCTCGCGGATCTGCGCGCGGTGCAGGTCGATCAGCGACAGTTTCAGGTTGTCGGGCGTCGGCGCCGGGTCGAGATGCAGCAGGAAGTGGCAGATGTAGAAGTCGCGATGATTGACTCCGCCCTGGTGCATGCGCCGCGCCATTTCCGCGACGCGCCGCAGCAGCGCCCGCTTCATCGCCAGCGGCGGTGGGGTCGTCGGCCAGTCGCGGCAGTAATCCTCCAGGCTGACCGTTGGCGCCAGTTCCTCGGTGACGATGAACGAATGCTGTGTTGCCGGGTTGCCGCCGCGCTGGCCGAAAGCGACGCCGCGCATGGTGTCGACGCCGAGTTGCTCCAGCCGCCGGATCGCCTGCCACTCGTTGCCGGCGCCGAGGATCGGCAGGCGCAGGCAGAGCAGGTTCTTGACGATCTCGGCCCAGCCCACGCCGCGGTGGATCTTGACGAAATAGCCGCGCCCGGCGACCTCGGTGCGCAGCGTGCGGCGCGCTTCGAGCTCGCGGAACACTTCGCCTTTCAGCGCTTCGACGGCGACGAAAGGATCGCACCCCGCCCACAGGCTGCGGAACGGCTCATCGAGACGCATGATTTCCTCGCTCATGCACGCTCCCGCAGGATCAGGTCGGCCGCCCGCTCGGCGTTGCTGTAGATATCGGCCGTCTCGGCAAAAGCCAGCGCATTGGCCTGCCAACGGGCCCTCGCCTCCTTGTCCGAAAGCATCGCCGCCAGCGTTGCGTTCAAAGCCTCCTGCGCGAACGGTTCCGGTACCACGCGCCCGGCGTCGGCGTCCTCGATGTAGTGCGCGTAGCCGCAAACCGCCGTAGTCAGCACCGGCAGGCCGGCGACCAGCGCTTCGAGCAGGACCGTGCCGGTGTTCTCGTTGTACGCGGGATGAATCAGCAGATCGGCACCGAGCAGGAAGCGCGGGATGTCGTCGCGCCCGGGCAGGATGCTCACCCGTTCGCTCAAGCCAAGCATCGCGGCCTGGCGCCTGAATGGCGCCGGATCGTCCTGGCCGATGACGATCAGGCGCGTGCGTTGCCGCAACGCATCCGGCGGGCTGGCCAGCGCCTTCAGGCTACGATCCAGGCCCTTGGTCTTGAAGCCGGAACCGACCTGCAGGAGCAGACAATCATCCGCGCCCAATCCGAATTCACCACGAAATCCGGAACGGATCTCCGCAGCGTTGGCCGGCGCCCGCCGGTCAGGTGAAATCCCCGGCGGCAACAGGTGGAAACGCTGTTTCGGCGTGCCGTAGTGCTTCTCGAAAAACGGCTGCTGCACCTGCGAGATCATCAGGATCTCGGTCGTGCTTTCAGGCGCGAAAACGGCGCGCTCGTAGGCGGCGAAATGGCGATAACGGGCGGAGAGGCGGTAGAGCGGGTTGCGCAACGTGCGCGCCTTTTCCTCATAACACGGATCGGCGGCGAAATAGACATCCAGACCGGGCATCTTGTTGAAGCCGACCACGCGGCCGGCCGGACGCCGGTCGAGATCGCGGAACACCCAGTCGGTGAAGCGGGCATTGCGCCGGACGTTGCTGAATGCGCTCACCGGCACGACGACGACCTCGAATCCCGGCGGAATGGCTCCTTCCCAACCCATCGTGTAGACGCGGATCGCGTGCCCGCGCGCCTGACAGGCCAGCGCGATGCGCAGAAAGTCGCGCTGCAGGCCGCCGAACGGAAAATACTTGTAGAGACAGAAAACGAGTTGCATCAGTGGCTCTCCGGAGGCGGCTCGACGCCGCGCGGACGTTTGTAGCGGTTGTAGCCCCACAGGTACTGCGCCGGGCATTGCATGATCAGGCGCTCGATTTCATGATTGATCCGCTGCGCGCGCTCCTCGGTCGTCCCGGTGATCGGCTGCGACGGCGCCTGCAGGTGGAAGTGGTAGCCCGCGCCGCCCGGCAGGCGCTCGGCCCAGACCATGATCACCGCCGCGTCGGTCTCCGTCAGCCGTGCTGCCAGCGTCATCGTGTAGGCGGGCTTGCCGAAGAAGTCGAGCCAGCGCCCTTCCCCCATTCTCGGCGCCTGGTCCGGCAGCATGCCCACCGCCTCGCCCTTTTTCAGCGCCTTGATCAGCGAGCGCACGCCGGCCAGATCGGCCGCAGCAATGTGCAGCTGCTTGCGCGCCCGTCCCGTTTCGATCATCGTCTGCATCCAGTCCTGCTTGGGCGGCCGGTAAAGCACAGTGATCGGCGCCCGGGTCGAGAGAAACTGCGCGGTAATCTCGAAGCAGCCCAGATGCGGCGTGAGGTAGACAATCCCCTTGCCGGCGCGCATCGCCGTCTCGGCCAGTTCCCAGCCGGTCACCTTGACGACGCGCCCGACGACTTCCTCCAGAGGACGCAGCCAGATCTTCGGCAGTTCCAGCGACTGCCGTCCGGCTTCGGCAATGGCAGCCGCGCGCGCGCGGCGCGCCCCTTCCACGCCAAGCGCCAGCGCCAGGTTTTCGCGCATGTTCCGGCGATAGGTTGGCGAAAACAGCCAGGACAGCCAGCCGGCCAGTGCGCCGATGCCATGCAGCCAGGCCAGCGGCAGAGTGCTGAGCAGACGAAAAACAAGAATCACGTAATAACCCTGTCGGCAACGGGTTTGACCCGCTGCAATTGAAAAACTAGAATTATCCCATTCGCCGAGTTAATCAGGACAACTTGCAGGGCGGAAACATCCAAAAGGTGTTACAAAATACTGCTAAAGCGTCGTCTGCTCGAACCCCGGAGCCGGCAACGCCGCTGCAACGGGGTTTTTTATTGGAGCATTGCCATGTCCAACGAGTTTCTCTTTACTTCCGAGTCGGTCGGTGAAGGCCATCCCGACAAGGTTGCCGACCAGATTTCCGATTCCGTCCTCGACGCCATCCTGGCCGAAGACCCGAAAGGCCGGGTGGCCTGCGAAACGCTGGTGTCGACCGGCCTGGTGGTCATTTCCGGCGAGATCACCACCACCGCGCACATCAACTACCGCGAAATCGCCCAGGAGGCCGTGCGCCGCATCGGCTACACGGATTCCGAAATCGGCTTCGACTACAAGAGTTGCGCCATTCTGACCGCGATCAACCGCCAGTCGCCGGACATTGCACAGGGCGTCAATGAAGGCCAGGGCATCGACCTCGACCAGGGCGCCGGCGACCAGGGCCTGATGTTCGGCTACGCCTGCAACGAAACGCCGTCGCTGATGCCGCTGCCGATCTATTACGCGCACCGCATCATGCAGCGCCAGGCCGAAGTCCGCCGCGACGGCCGCCTCAACTGGCTGCGTCCGGACGCCAAGAGCCAGCTCTCGGTCAAGTACGTCGGCAACAAGCCGGTGGCCATCGATACCGTCGTCGTGTCCACCCAGCACAATCCGGACATCTCCCATGCCCAGCTTTCCGAAGCGGTCATTGAGGAAATCATCAAGCCGGTCCTGCCCAAGGAACTCCTGTCGGACAAGACCCGTTACCTGGTCAACCCGACCGGCCGCTTCGTCGTCGGCGGTCCCCACGGCGACTGCGGCCTGACCGGACGCAAGATCATCGTCGACACCTACGGCGGCATGGCACGCCACGGCGGCGGCGCTTTCTCAGGCAAGGATCCGTCCAAGGTCGACCGCTCGGCCGCGTATGCCGCCCGCTACGTAGCCAAGAACGTCGTTGCCGCCGGCCTCGCCGACCGTTGCGAAGTGCAGATCGCCTACGCCATCGGCGTGGCCAGGCCTGTCTCGCTGATGGTGCAGACCTTCGGTACCGGCAAGATCGCCGACGAAAAGATCGTCGAACTGATCGGCAAGCACTTCGACCTGCGTCCTAAAGGCATCATCCAGACGCTCGACCTGCTGCGTCCGATCTATGCCAAGACCGCCGCCTACGGCCACTTCGGCCGCGAAGAGCCGGAATTCACCTGGGAAGCCATCGACAAGGCCCCTGCCCTGCGCGCCGACGCCGGGCTGTAATCCCGCTCACGGAAAAAAGGCCGGCAGGCGCAAGTCTGCCGGCCTTTTCATTGGTCAGAGGCAGTCCACAGGTATTTCCCCCAATAGCCGAAATAGCGCTTTTCTGATACAACTCACCCGATGGACGCCTTCTGGATTCTCGCCCTGTTGATTGCCGTATCAGGCTATTTCGCGCTGGCGGAAATGGCGCTCGCATCGGCTCGCCGCTCGAAGCTCGTGCCGCTTGCCGAAAATGGCAACCCGCGTGCCGCGCTGACACTATCCATCAAGGACCGTCCGAGCCGCCTGCTTGCCGCCACGCAAACCGGTGTCACGGCGGCCGCGCTGCTTTCCGGGGTATTCGGCGAATCGGCGATGAAAGACATCTTCATCACCTGGATCGATCGCTGGCTCCCCTTCGCCAGTGCCATCCGCGACGAAATATCGCTGACGGTCACCATCGTGCTGGTCACCGCCTTTTCGATCGTATTCGGAGAAATCGTTCCCAAGCGCATCGCCATCGCGCATCCGGAAAAGGTGTCCATGTTCTGTGCGCCGTCGATGAGCCTGTTCATTCGTCTGATGTCGCCTCTGATCCATCTGCTTTCCTGGGCTGCGGATGTCATTCTGCGCATTTTGCCGGTGAAGGCCGCTCCGGCGGTCGTCAGCGTCGAAGACATTCTGGCCTACGTCGACGAGAGCCAGCGCGCCGGCGAGCTCGCCCCCGAGGAAAGTCACCTGCTGGGTAATGTCCTCCGCCTCGAGGACTGGCGCGTGGCGGCCATCATGACGCCGGCCGCCGATGTCGCCTATATCGACCTGCTGCGCCCCCACGAACACAACCTTGCGGTGCTGCGTGAGTCGCCGCATGCGCAGATGCCCATCTGCAAAGGCCACCTGCAGCAGACCATCGGAGTTGTAGAGAGCCACGATATCCTGCAGGCGGCGCTGGCCGGCAAGATCGATTTCGCCGAAACGCCGAAGACCACGCCCCTGTTCATACCCGGATCGCTGACGCTGATCGAGCTGATGCGCACCTTCCGCTCGCAACGCGCGACCTTTGCCCTGGTGGTCAACGAATTCGGGCAGACAGAAGGGATCGTCACGCTCGACGACCTGTTGCGCAGCGTGGTCGGCGACATGATGCCGTTCTCCGACGACCCGGACGAAGCGCT
Organism: uncultured Propionivibrio sp.; assembly: GCA_964563685.1. Classification (GTDB taxonomy): domain Bacteria; phylum Pseudomonadota; class Gammaproteobacteria; order Burkholderiales; family Rhodocyclaceae; genus Propionivibrio. The sequence goes on along the minus strand of CAZLXL010000006.1, from coordinate 100,862 downwards.
GGCCGTACGCCGGGCAGATGGATCGTGGCTGCTCGATGGACTGCTCCCGATCAGCGAAATGAAGGAGAAGCTCGGCTTGCGCGACATCCCCGAAGAGGATTTCGGCAATTTCCATACCCTCGGCGGTTTTGTCCTCACTTCGTTGGGACGCATCCCCAAGAAAAGCGAATTTTTCGAATATTCAGGTTGGCGTTTCGAAGTCGTCGATGTCGATCAGAACCGTATCGACGAAGTCCTGGCCTCTCCGATCAACACGCAGCCTTCCACCGACGACCTGACTGCCTGACCCTCGACCGCCATGCTCAAGAAAATCAATGTCAAGCAGCTCACCGTCGGCATGTATCTCAAGGAATTCTGCGGTTCCTGGATGGAACATCCGTTCTGGCGCAATTCCTTCGTCATCACCGACCCCAAGGACATCGAGCGCATTCTGGCCAGCAGCATTCAGGAAGTCTGGATCGACAGCGGAATGGGACGGGATGTTCCCGCAGACGAACCCGCAATTTCCGAGGCCGAAACGGAAGCCCAGATCGAAGCCGAGCTGAATCATGCAGCCGAAGCAGCGCGTCAAACGTCGCCGGTCTCTACCCGGCAGGAACTCGAACGTGCAGCCATGATCTGCGCGCAGTCAAAACGCGCCGTCACCTCCATGTTCCAGGAAGCACGCATGGGCAAGGCCGTGAATGCCGAAAACGCCACCAGGCTGGTCGAGGAAATTTCCGACTCGGTCACGCGCAATGCCGGCGCGTTGATCAGCCTGGCGCGTTTGAAAACCGCCGATGACTACACCTACATGCACTCGGTTGCCGTCTGCGCACTGATGATTGCCCTGGGTCGACAGCTTCAGCTGGAGGAAAGCCTGATTCGCAAGGTGGGCGTCGCCGGATTGCTGCATGACCTGGGCAAGGCCATGATGCCGATGGAGGTGCTGAACAAGCCGGGCAAGCTGACCGACGCGGAATTCCGCATCATGAAAGGCCATCCGGAGGAAGGCTACAAGCTGCTTCAGGAAAGCAGTGGCGTGGATGAAATCGCCTTCGACGTCGTGCTGCACCATCACGAAAAAACGGACGGTTCGGGCTATCCGAAGGGATTGAAGGACGGCGAAATCAGCCTCTACGCCAAAATGGGCGCGGTCTGCGACGTCTACGACGCGATCACCTCGAACCGCCCGTACAAGGCCGGCTGGGACCCCGCCGAATCGCTGCGCAAGATGGCCGAATGGGCCAACGGACATTTCGACCCGAGGATTTTCCAGGCTTTTGTCAAAAGCGTGGGCATCTATCCGATCGGTTCGTTGATCAGGCTTAATTCAGGGCGTCTGGGCATCGTCATCGACCAATCGCCCAAGTCGCTGCTCACCCCGAGCATCAAGGTTTTCTTCTCGACCCGCAGCAACTCGCGCATAAAACCGGAAATCATCGATCTATCTCACCCGGCCTGCTCCGAAAAGATCGCCAGCCGCGAAGATCCCGCCGAGTGGAACTTTCCGGATCTCAACGAACTCTGGTCCGGACAGGTGGGGCATTAGCCCGAATCGTTTCCACTTTGGCGGCGAATTAACCATCCGCCTCTTTTCTTGGCAGGAAAACTGCGTATAATCCGTGCCTTATCCGAGGAGCGCTGCAAAACTGTCGGTCGATGGTTTCAGGCTCGGAATCAGAAACGGCGCTCACCTGACCAACCCGTGCCGATACGGGAAGACGGGTGAAGCCCTCAAGCATCTTCCAGACTTCCCCCGCCCCCGTTCCGGCTACAGCTTCGAAGGAGAATTGCTGTGCCTGAATTCAAAGACTACGTTATCGCCGACATGAGCCTTGCCGACTGGGGCCGCAAGGAAATCCGCATTGCCGAAACCGAAATGCCCGGCCTGATGGCCATCCGCGAGGAATTCGCGGCCAGCCAGCCGTTGAAGGGGGCGCGCATCACCGGTTCGCTGCACATGACCATCCAGACTGCCGTGCTGATCGAGACGCTGACCGCGCTTGGTGCCGAAGTGCGTTGGGCCTCGTGCAACATCTTCTCGACGCAGGACCATGCCGCTGCGGCCATTGCCGCGCAAGGTATCCCGGTCTTCGCGGTCAAGGGCGAATCGCTGACCGACTATTGGGAATACACCCATCGCATCTTTGAATGGTCCGATGGTGGCTACTCGAACATGATCCTCGACGACGGCGGTGACGCCACGCTGCTGCTGCACCTCGGTGCCCGCGCCGAAAAGGACATTTCGGTCATCGCCAAGCCCTCTTCGGAAGAGGAGACGGTTCTTTTCGCCGCGATCAAGGCCAAGCTGGCCAAGGATCCCACGTGGTACTCGACGCGTCTCGCGCAGATCAAGGGCGTCACCGAGGAAACCACCACCGGCGTGCACCGCCTGTACCAGATGCACGAGCGCGGCGAACTCAAGTTCCCGGCCATCAACGTCAATGACTCGGTCACCAAGTCCAAGTTCGACAACCTTTATGGTTGCCGCGAATCGCTGGTCGACGGCATCAAGCGTGCCACCGACGTGATGATCGCCGGCAAGGTCGCCGTCATCGTCGGCTACGGCGACGTCGGCAAGGGCTGCGCCCAGGCCATGCGCGCACTCTCCGCCCAGGTCTGGGTCACCGAAATCGACCCGATCTGCGCGCTGCAGGCGGCGATGGAAGGCTACCGCGTGGTGACCATGGAATACGCCGCCGACAAGGCCGACATTTTCGTCACCACCACCGGCAACTACCACGTCATCACCCATGATCACATGGCGGCGATGAAGGATCAGGCCATCGTCTGCAACATCGGGCACTTCGACAACGAAATCGACGTCGCCTCGATCGAGAAGTACCAGTGGGAAGAAATCAAGCCGCAGGTCGATCATGTGATCTTCCCCGACGGCAAGCGCATCATCCTGCTGGCCAAGGGCCGCCTGGTAAACCTCGGCTGCGCCACCGGCCATCCGAGCTATGTCATGTCGTCCAGCTTCGCCAACCAGACCATCGCCCAGATCGAACTGTTCACCCAGACCGCCAAGTACCCGGTCGGCGTGTACACGCTGCCCAAGCATCTTGACGAGAAGGTTGCGCGCCTGCAGCTGAAAAAGCTCAATGCGCAGCTGAGCGTGCTTACCGAAGAACAGGCGGCGTATATCGGCGTGCCGGTCGAAGGTCCGTACAAGACAGAACACTACCGTTACTGAGTACGAACCCCGTCATTCCTGCGTACGCCGGAATCCAGAACGAGCGTCGCCTGGACACCAGGCGTACGCGGGTGTGACGGCCACAGAGGACGACAGATGAAAACCGAAATCTCGATCGAGTTTTTCCCGCCGCAAACGCCGGAAGGCATCGAAAAGCTGCGGCTGGTGCGCGAAGAGCTGGCGGTGCTCAAGCCGGAATACTTTTCCGTCACCTTCGGTGCCGGCGGTTCAACGCGCGAGCGAACCTTCGCCGTGGTCAAGGAAATTGCCGCCGAAGGCCACGAAGCCGCGCCGCATCTCTCATGCATCGGCTCGACGCGCGACAACATCCGCGAAATCCTGCAGGAATACAAGGATGAGGGCATCCGCCGCATCGTTGCCCTGCGCGGCGACCTGCCTTCCGGCATGGCCGTGACCGGTGAATTCCGCTATGCCAACGAACTGGTCGAATTCATCCGCGCTGAAACGGGCCATCACTTCCGGCTGGAAGTCGCCGCCTATCCCGAATGGCATCCGCAGGCGCGCAATCCCGCCGACGATCTGGCGGCCTTCGTCAGAAAGGCCAAGGCCGGCGCCAATTCGGCGATCACGCAATATTTCTACAACGCCGATGCCTACTTCCACTTCGTGGACGAAGTGCGCGCGGCAGGCGTCGATATCCCGATTCTCCCGGGCATCATGCCCATTGTCAGTTTTTCCAGGCTGGCGCGTTTCTCGGATGCCTGCGGAGCCGAACTGCCGCGCTGGATGCGCCGCAAGTTCGAAGGGTTTGGCGATGATTCCGAATCCGTTCGGGCCTTCGGCCTTGACGTGGTGACCGAGCTTTGCCAGCGACTGCTCGCAGGCGGAGCCCCGGGATTGCATTTCTATTCCATGAACCAGTCAGCGCTGACGCTGGAGATATGCCGGCGTCTCAATCTTTAGGCGATTGCCGTTGGCATCGGAGAATTGCCGGGTAACGCGGGGTCCATTGCTTCCCGGCTCTACGCTACCGGATTCATTCCTGAGCCAGCCCAATCTGCTGGAGATAGGCCAGGATTCCTGCGGCCATCTGTTGATAGCCCTTGGCATTCGGATGAATCGGGTCGGCGCGGAGAGCCGGATCACCGAGAATTTCGGAGAATACGTCGCTGATCACGGGAATTTGCTCTTCTTCCCCCAATTCCCTGTAAATGGAAGCGTCCGAAGGCTTTCTGGCAACGACGCCAAGCAGCGAGGGTTCCGGGACGGCCACGAGAACGGCACGCGCTCCGCTTTGCCTGACAGTTTGAATCAGATGACGCAGATCTTCCTTGACCTTCTGCGCAGGGCGCCGGCGGATGAAGTCGTTACCGCCGATCTCGATGATGACCAGCACCGGGCGGTGCTCATCAAGTAGTTCCTGAATTCTGGCTTTGCCCGCTTCGGCGGTATCACCCGGAATCCCCGCGTTTACGATCTGCCATCCCGTCCGCCGGGCCAGCCGTGTCGGCCAATCTTCGCCCGTCGCAGCCCCGGTGCCGAATGTGACGCTGTCGCCGAAGGCAAGGACGGTTTCTCCGGGCCGAATGCCGGGCAGTTTGGGTGATTTGCCGCAGGCATTCAATAAAACATTAACCCCCAAGAGGCCGAGAAAGGTTCTGCGCTTCATTGCGCCTTGCCTCCTCTTGTTCATTTTGCTTCAGGAAGCAGCCCGAGTTAAATCCGTTTATCGGCTTTTCCCGGACAGTTTGCTCCGCAAATTCCGCGGGTATCGGCGATATTCCGAACCCGTCCAATCATTCGGCATCTCGTGTTGTCGATTATTTTTACAGAGCAGGTCAACTCTCTCCTTCTCTCTTTGTGAGATAGCTTATATGCTTATTATAATCAATAAGATAAGCATTTATGGTATGACTGATGCTTGCGAAAAAGCCAACGATAATGTGATCTTGGTACAAGGGGGATAACAATGACAATTGAAGAAATGTTGTTCGCCGATTTCCAACAATAACAATAGTTCTACATTCCCGAAGCCAAAATAGCGGCATTGTCCGCATGGTTTTGACGCCCAGGCCAGCCGTAACCCGGCGTGGATCCTCGGTGTTCTGTTTCGCTTTCTTGCTCCCCGGTCTTTTCGACTTTGCCGAACATAAGGCGGAGAACCGATATCCCACGGCGTGGGACAGGCCTTAGCGCACTCGTTTCTCGAACTTCATGGACGCTGGCACGTTGGAGGCAAATTGCCTTGAAACCAGACCGCCATGGCGGACAAAACGGGATTCCTGCAAGCCGGCACAGTTAAATGTTTTACGTAATCACCGCTCGTCATATCAAAACTCAGGAGGTCAGAATGCGTAAATATTCAGAGAGATCGACCCTTAGTCCATCCCGAACCTTTGCAATGCTGCCGCGTCCTGCAAGGAGCAGAATGAAAGCCGGAATCATTGGATCATTGGCCACAGCGGCCATCGGCATATGTTTCACCGCGAACGCAGCGATCATGACCGTACCTGTCGACTTCACTGCAAATCAAAGCCTATGGGGATCGGGGGGTAGCCTCGACTTCCGCGCATACGACAGCGGCAGCTTTGTCGGCATTTCGTACAGTTACGATATCGGCGCGTCCACCGGAAACGTTGCGGCAGCGTATCAGGGCGGCATTTCCATAAGTTACAACCCCTACATGAGCGCCCCCGGAACAACCACAATTGGCCTTAACTTCGTAGGAGACACGAACGGTGGAAATATCTCATCCAATTTGGGCGCGTGGGCCAATGTCAATGTGGGGGGGCTCGACATCGTGGATGAAGGGTACAGCTTTAACATCGAAGAGAGCTTTACTCCGCAACTTGGCCAGACGGCTTCCGGAGAAGACGCCACCACGCTCGGTGGATATGGCATAGACATTGGAATAGCCTCGGCGGGAGCCAACCTCGATCTGCAGCAAACCGACGCCCTTACCGTAACCAAAATCGAGGGCGATCTCGTTGCGACACTCGAGGGAACCTCAACCTCCATAACGACTCCCTTTTCCCTCTCATCATCAGGGCTCAACTTCGACCTCGGACTGAACGAGATCGGCATTTGGGACGTATCCTTTCAGAATCTGACCCTGGAAAATTTGTTCTCAACCTCTTTTGATGCCGCACTGATCCTCTATGAGGAACACATTTCTGGAATTTCCATTTGTTATTTCACCGTTCACACATTTTTTGGGAATTTCCGGATCTATTACCCCTGTGGCGTGGCCTTTGATGAAAACACCTTCACGTTGGCGGACATAGACGTCTACGATGGCGATCCGTTTTCACTTGACTTTGGCAATATCTCACCGCTCCAGAGTTTCTCGATTTCGGTTGGCGTCGAACCCGATCCGACAATTCCCGAACCCCCCAGTTGGGCCTTGGTTGCCATCAGCCTGGCAAGTCTGGTTGTTTTACATCGTCGGAGGATAGAAGTCCCAAGAAAATCAACTGGAATGGTTTAGCGCTTGCTCCCTCGCTGTTTGTGACAGAATCGGGGACAAACCCTGATCTGTGAAAACGTGTGAGAATTCCTTCCCGCCGACACTTTTCGCCGCTTGGTTCACTCGACGCGGAAAGAGGGTGGTGGGAAGGTGAATTCGGGCTTCCAGAAGTAAGAATATCAATTCAATCGGACAGCCGGGGTTGATGGCGATTTTGCCAGCCTTTGCAACAGGCATGAGGCAGATCCGTATGACGAACTAACGCCTCGACACCAGATACACTCCAAACAGCACCAGCCCGGTGCCGGCCATTTGCGCCAGGGACATGGGTTCGTCGAGAATCCACCAGCCGAAGAAAATGGTCAGCACTGGCCCCAACGTGCCGATCAGTACGGAGCGTGAAGTGCCGATGCGCCGAATCGAAGCGGATTGCATGAACATCGGCAGCACCGTCGAGAACGCGACGATGGCGACGATGTAGGCATAAATGCTTGGAGGCAAATCGTATGCACTGAGCGGCAGGGTTACCGCGAAATGCGCCATCGCTGCCACCGTGGAGACAATCATGACCAGCGCCGTGAAGCGTGCCGAACCGAGGCGAGAGATCATCGGTGCGCTGCCGGAAAGATAGAGCGAGTAGGTCAGCGATGAGGCAAACACGAACAGGCCCCCGATCATCACCGCGCTGGTCTCGCCGGCAAATTCCAGGTCGTGCATGAAGGCCAGGCCAATTCCTGCGTAGGACAGGAGCAGCGAGAATACCTCGCGGCGATGCAACGGCTTGCCCATGAACAGGACACCGATCAGGATGGTCAATGTCGGATAGGTGAACAGGATCAACCGTTCCAGCCCGGCCGAAATATATTGCAGGCCAAGGAAGTCGAACAGGCTGGCTCCGTAGTAACCCAACAGACCGAGCAGCAGGAGCATGCTCCAGTCGCGTCGGCTCAGCGGCGGCGCCGAACGGCTCGAATGCAAGGCGACCCAGACGAAGGCCGGCAGGGAAAGCAGCATGCGCAACGAAAGCAGGGTCACCGGATGGACCGGGGTGGCCAGCGGAACGGCATAGGAAAGCTTGATGAGAATGGCCTTGAAAGAAAAACCGAAAGCGGCAAGGACGGCGAGGGTCACACCGAGACGTTCGGAGGACCAGTTTTTCCAGAACATGAGGGAATTTCCGTGCGGACAAATACAAACCGCTCGGTTTCAGACAATGACGACGGAAACCGGAGCGAAAGCAAAGACTGAATGATGACGCGCATCGGCGATCCGCACAATCACGACGGGTACGACTGTGCCGGAATCGCGCATGAGCCCCCTGTTTAACGCCGCTGGGCTCCTCCCAGGATAGACCCGAGCACGCCGCGGACGATTTCGCGCCCGACCCGGGATCCGATGGCCCGGGCAGCCGATTTGGCCAGCGCTTCGCCAACCCCTTCGCGCCGCCCGCCGCGCGGCCCGGTCGTCCCGCCCAGCAGGTCGCCCAGGCCGTCGAGCCAACCGCCACCGGAAGCGGGCGCTTCTCCGGCGGGGCGCTCTGGTTGCGCGATAGTCCGATTGTCCGCCGCTGGCTTGTCTGTCACCGAGCCGGGAGCCACCGATTTCCGCAGTTTCTCATAGGCGGATTCCCGATCCAGCGCTTTCTCGTAGACCCCAAAAACCAGCGAAGCGCGAATGACGGCTTGCCGTTCCTCGTCCGTCAGCGGACCGATGCGCGAAGCCGGCGGCAGGATGAACGCCCGTTCGACAATGGTCGGACGTCCTTTCTCGTCGAGGAAGGATACCAGCGCTTCTCCCACTCCCAACTCGGTAATCACGGCGGCGGCATCGAACGCCGGATTCGGACGCAGGGTTTCGGCCGCCGTCGCCACCGCCTTCTGATCGCGCGGCGTGAATGCGCGCAGCGCGTGCTGCACGCGATTGCCCAGCTGGCCAAGCACCTTGTCGGGAATATCCAGCGGATTCTGCGTGACGAAATAGACGCCGACCCCCTTGGAACGGATCAGCCGCACCACCTGTTCGATTTTCTCCAGCAGCGCGGGCGGCGCCTCGCTGAACAGCAGGTGCGCTTCGTCGAAGAAGAACACCAGTTTGGGCTTGTCCATGTCGCCGACTTCCGGCAGTTGCTCGAACAACTCGGCCAGCAACCAGAGCAGGAAAGTCGAATACAGGCGCGGAGAAGCCATCAGCTTGTCGGCGGCAAGAATGTTGATGACGCCCTTGCCCCCGTCGGTCTGGATCAGGTCGTTGATGTCGAGCATCGGCTCGCCGAAGAAGGAGTCGCCTCCCTGTTCTTCCAGGGCCAGCAGGCCGCGCTGGATCGCCCCGACGGAAGCCGCCGAGACATTGCCGTATTCGGTCGTAAAGGTTTTGGCGTTTTCGCCGACATGCTGAACCATCGCCCGCAGATCCTTGAGATCGAGCAGCAGCAGGCCGTTGTCGTCGGCGATCTTGAATACCAGTTGCAACACCCCGGCCTGCGTATCGTTGAGATTGAGCAGGCGCGAGAGCAGGATCGGCCCCATGTCTGAAATCGTGGCGCGTACCGGATGCCCCTTTTCTCCGGCGACATCCCAGAAAGTTGTCGGAAATTTTGCCGGCGTCCAGTCGCCAATTCCCAGCGAGTCCAGTCGCTTTTGCAGTTTTGCGCTTTCGACTCCGGGGGCTGCCAGACCGGACAGGTCCCCCTTCACGTCCGCCATGAATACCGGCACGCCGATGTCCGAAAAACGTTCAGCCAGCACCTGCAGGGTTACGGTCTTGCCGGTGCCGGTCGCTCCGGTAATCAGCCCGTGCCGGTTGGCCAGCGCCGGCAGCAGAAAAAGGTCGTTTTGCTCGTGTCTGGCAACTACAAGTGGAGTAACCATCTTCAGCTCCGCAGGAAGAATCATCGGGAAGTGATAAAATGCGCCGCTTTTATTATCAACCATTTGCCCTGCGCTTTGTTGTCCGGATTCGTGCCGGCAACAACCGCGCAAGCCTAGAATCCAGAAGAGGTTAGCATGGCCGGACATTCCAAATGGGCCAACATCCAGCACCGCAAAGGCCGGCAGGACGAAAAGCGCGGTGCGGCATTTTCCAAGATCGCCAAGGAAATCACCGTGGCCGCCAAGATGGGCGGCGGTGACCCAAGCTTCAACCCGCGTCTGCGCCTGGCCATCGACAAGGGCAAGGGCGTCAACATGCCCAAGGACAAGATCGACAACGCAATCAAGAAGGGCACCGGCGAACTCGAAGGCGTCGAATACGTCGAGGTACGCTATGAGGGCTACGGCATCGGCGGCGCGGCCGTGATGGTCGACTGTCTGACCGACAACAAGACGCGTACCGTCGCCGAAGTCCGCCACGCCTTCAACAAGCATGGCGGCAACATGGGCACCGACGGCTGCGTGGCTTTCCAGTTCAAGCACTGCGGCCAGCTGATTTTCGCTCCCGGCACCGATGAGGGCGCGTTGATGGATGCGGCCATCGAAGCCGGCGCCGAGGATGTCATCACCAACGAGGACGGCTCGATCGAAGTGATCACGCCGCCGGGCGACTACATGAACGTCAAGGAAGCGCTCGAAGCCGCCGGTTTCACCTCCGAGTTCGGCCAGGTCACCATGAAGGCCGAGAATGAAACCGAGCTGACCGGCGACGATGCAGTGAAAATGCAGAAACTGCTTGACGTGCTGGAGAGTCTCGACGACGTGCAGGAGGTCTATACCAGCGTGGTTATCGACGAATGAATCGATTCATTCCAGCATCCCCGAAACGGCGCCGCGGCGCCGTTTTCATTTTTCCGTTGCCAGGTGCAACAAAGTGTTTCCGGGGTCGGCGGACGCGTCGCTGAAGCGTTGTTTGATCCAGCGGCCACATTCCAGGCCGACTGAACAGGAGCAAACCATGCCAGACTTCCTCCAAATCCTGCGTCGCAGCCGCTCTCTCTTGTTCGCGCTGCTGGCTTCCGGTCTGGCTCTGGGCGCCACCGCCGAGGACGACCCGCCCGGGCGGGTCGGACGGCTTTCATGGCTTTCCGGAACGGTTTACCTGAAAGACCCGGGCACCGGCGAACTCAGCGCCGCCCCGCTCAACCAGCCATTGACCAGCGGCGACATCGTCACCACGGAAGCAAATTCGCGTGCCGAAATCCAGATCGGGGCCATGACCTTGCGGCTAGACGCGCGCAGCCGCATCGAATTCGACCGGATCGACGATGAACAGGTACGCATCTTCCTCGATGCGGGAAAGATGATCGCCAAGCTGCCCACCGACGACAGCCGGCGCGATTTCGTGCTGGAGACCGCGCCGGGACGATTCATTCCGCGCGACACCGGCATCTACCGCTTTGACAGAGACAATGACAGCGCGAGCGCCACGTCCTATTTCGGCATCCTGCGTTTTGAAGACAGCGACAATACGCTCGACATACCTGCCGGCGAAAGCGCGCACGTGTGGTCTGACAACGGACAACTCCGCTACCGCATGGCGCAGGGCGTCCGCGACGAATTCACCCAATGGAGCGCGGCCCGCGACCAACACCCGCGCAGCACCGCGTATTCGCGCTACGTCTCGCCGGAAATGACCGGAGCGCAAGACCTGGATACCTACGGCGACTGGTCCGAGACACCGGAATATGGTGCCGTATGGTTCCCGCGCGCCGTGACGGTGGACTGGGCGCCTTACCGGACCGGGTACTGGGCCTGGGTAGCCCCCTGGGGATGGACCTGGATCGGCCACGAGCCCTGGGGATTTGCCCCGTTCCACTATGGCCGCTGGGTACGCGTTCGCGGCGCCTGGGCCTGGGTGCCGGGAACCCGGACAGTCCGCCCGGTTTACGCGCCTGCACTGGTAGCCTGGGTCGGCACGCCGGGACTTGAAATTTCCATACGCACTGGCGGCGCGCCCCGGGTCGGCTGGTTCCCGCTCGCCCCGCGCGAAGTCTATGTCCCGATCTATCGCAGCAGCCGCAACCATGTGCGCTTCGTCAACGCGCCGCATGTGCCGCATATCAGGAATATCGACGAGATCGTCGCCCGCCCGCATGAAGTCATGCGCCACACGCGGTTCGTCCATCGCGACGAACCGCGTGCCTTCAGCACGGCACGGCCGGAATCCTTCCAGCATCGCCGGGGGGAAACGCGGATCACGTCGAATCCCACCGGCAGCGCGGAATTCCGCGATCGTCAGGCGCATTTCTCTCGCCCGTCCATGGAATCCCGCCGCGCACCGGAGACTGAACCTCAACCACGGCCGGAACGGAAGTCCATTCAGCTTGCTCCGCGCCAGGAGAAACAGACGATGGAAATCCGGCGCGAGCCGCCTCACCCCCGCAGCGAATCGAGCAGACCGCGCCAGCAGGAACGATCATTCCGGGGTGAAGATCCTCGCCGGGAAGTAGTTCGCCAGCCTCCGGACAGGCGCATCGAGTCCATCCGATCCGTCGCGCAGCCGGTCAATCCTCCCGCATCGCAGGAGCGGCCACGCGAACTTTCACGCTCTCCCGAACCCCGCCACGGCATACGCCTCGAATCGCGCCAGATGCCACGCGAGGAACGCGCGCAGCCACCGCGCACGGAACGCCGGGAAAACCGCGAGGCTCACGAGGAAAGACGCGATGAACGGCGAGAACGAAGGCAACTTTCCAGCGAAGCAAACCGACGCCAGTGATCCGGCATCAACAAGTCTTCATGTCGTCCGGGTTCCGAAGCTGCCGATATTCCCGATCGCGACCTGCCCGTGGATGGGTCCGGCGGGCGTGATCAGTGGATCATCCCCGGATATCACCACGTCAATCGCATCTGATATTTACTGACCGAGTCTGACCTCTTGTAGTCACAGCACATCCACCAGCGCTCGCACATCCCCATGCAAAGAACTGATCGCCTCGCTGAACGGCAGGTGGGGCATGTGTTCGCGGACGAGGCCGGCGACGGCTTGGGCCTGGGCGAGATCGCGCGGTTTCTTGACCGGATCGCGATCCGGACGGCTGGCCAGCCAGGCCTTGTGCAAGGCGAAGGCGCGTGGATCGGGTACGCGCAGCGGGGTCGGCCAACCAGTCTCGTCGATGGCGACGGTGTCGAGTTTGGGGGCGTTGAGCAGCCATTGCAGGCCGGGAACCTCGGCGGCGACGAGATCATTATCGGCGAAAGTTATCGGGTCACCGACATGCATGCCGCGCGGCGGCACGATGAGGTCGACCATGAACTGCCCCGCGTTGGCGGCGCGGAAGCCGCGCTTGCGGATGCATTCGAAGCTGCGGTCGGCGCGTTTGAGCAGACCGAGCAGCCCCTGCCCGTCCAGCTTGCTGGAGACGAGCGTGACTTTCTGGCGGTTGTCGTAGAGCAGATCGATGTCGCCCGAGGCGAGCAGTTCGAGCAGAAATTGCACGCCACCGGCGGCCTCGTAGCCGAAGAGCGCCTGTGTGCCGAGGACGGTAAAGGACTTGTTGAGGCCGGCCGCATCGAGTTCGCGCAGGATGCGGGCAATCACACGCGGCACGCGGGCTAGCCGCAATGCCTTGTTGAGCCGTGCCTGTTCGTCGAGAGCCGTGCAGATGGAGGCTAGCCGTTCGTTCGCCGCCTGCCTCCCGTGCAGGAAGGCGGCCAGGGTGGCTTCGGTTTCGGCGCTACGCGGGCCTAGCGATTTGCCGTTGCCGCGCGCATCGCTGTCGCGAAAGAGGTACTCGACGCCGCGCACGGTCTTCCAGCGCATGCCGTACTTGTGTGTTTCCGCGTGCCGCAAGGCGACACGGTAGTTCTCGTAGAGCTGTTCGCTGTTGACGAGGTGCAGGCGCTGCTGGTTCGAGAGCGGTTTCATGGCGTGTTTCCGGTAATTTGTCAGTTTAATTAATAATGCCGGAAACTTTATTTGAAATCAATATGATAAAATATTGTTTCCGGCAAAATTCATGATCTGGCTCCGAATCCGGAAACAACGCGGGCCGCATAAGCGGCCCGCTGTCCTTCTGTGCCTTTGTCTGGCGACGGCAAGGATTACACCTTGTGATACACCTCGGCGCCGGTCTTCACGAATTCCACCGCCTTTGTTTCCATTCCCTTTTCCAGCGCGGCCTTTTCGTCGATCCCTTGTTGCGCCGCGAAGTCGCGTACGTCCTGGGTGATTTTCATCGAGCAGAAATGGGGGCCGCACATCGAGCAGAAGTGGGCGACCTTGGCCGATTCCTTGGGCAGGGTTTCGTCGTGGAAGCTCTTCGCCTTGTCCGGATCGAGGCCGATGTTGAACTGGTCCTCCCAGCGGAACTCGAAGCGCGCCTTGCTCATCGCGTTGTCACGGATCTGCGCGCCCGGGTGGCCCTTGGCGAGGTCGGCGGCGTGCGCGGCGAGCTTGTAAGTGATGATGCCTTCCTTGACGTCGTCCTTGTCCGGCAGGCCGAGGTGTTCCTTGGGCGTCACGTAGCAGAGCATCGCCGTGCCGTACCAGCCGATCATGGCGGCGCCGATGCCGCTGGTGATGTGGTCGTAGCCGGGGGCGATGTCCGTGGTCAGCGGGCCGAGGGTGTAGAACGGGGCTTCCTTGCAATACTTCAATTGCAGGTCCATGTTCTCCTTGATCATGTGCATCGGCACATGGCCCGGCCCCTCGATGAACACCTGGCAGTCGTGTTTCCAGGCGATGTCGGTGAGTTCGCCGAGCGTTTCCAGTTCGGCCAGCTGGGCTTCATCGTTGGCGTCATAGATCGAACCGGGGCGCAGGCCGTCGCCGAGCGAGAAGCCGACGTCGTAGGCTTTCATGATCTCGCACATTTCCTCGAAGTGCGTATACAGGAAACTTTCCTTGTGGTGGGCAAGGCACCACTTGGCCATGATCGATCCGCCGCGGCTGACGATGCCGGTCATGCGGCTGGCGGTCATCGGCACGTAGCGCAGCAGCACGCCGGCGTGGATCGTGAAGTAGTCGACGCCCTGTTCGGCCTGTTCGATCAGCGTGTCCTTGAAGATTTCCCACGTGAGCTCTTCGGCCTTGCCGTTCACCTTTTCCAGCGCCTGATAGATCGGCACGGTGCCGATCGGCACGGGCGAATTGCGCACAATCCATTCCCGCGTTTCGTGGATGTTCTTGCCGGTCGAGAGGTCCATGACCGTGTCGCCGCCCCAGCGGATCGACCAGGTCATCTTCTCGACTTCTTCCTGAATGCTCGAACCGAGCGCCGAGTTGCCGATGTTGGCGTTGATCTTTGTCAGGAAGTTGCGGCCGATGATCATCGGCTCGGCTTCCGGGTGGTTGATGTTGGCCGGGATTACGGCGCGGCCACGCGCGACTTCGGAACGCACGAATTCCGGGGTGATTTCCTCCGGAATGCTGGCGCCGAAGTTCTGGCCGGGGTGCTGGCGCGTCATCAGCGCGGCGAGTTTGGCGCCCTGCGGGCCGCTGGCTTTCAGCGATTCGATGTAGGCGCGGCGGTTGTTGTTCTCGCGGATGGCGATGAACTCCATTTCCGGCGTGATGATGCCTTGCCGCGCGTAGTGGATCTGGGTGACGTTCTTGCCGGGCCTGGCGCGCAACGGCTTGCGGTGCAGGCCGGGGAAGCGCAGTTCGTCGAGCGATTTGTCCGCAGCACGGATGCGGCCGAACTCGGACGAGAGGTCCTTCAGTTCCTCGGTGTCGTTGCGCTCGGCAATCCATTTTGCCCGCAGCGCCGGCAAACCGTTGCGGATATCGATCCGGGCCGTGGGGTCGGAATAGGGGCCAGAACAATCATAAACATAGATGGGTGGATTCTTCTCGCCGCCGAACGCCGTCGGAGTGTCGTCCTGCGCGATTTCGCGCATCGGCACCCGGATGTCCGGACGGCTTCCTTCTACGTAGATCTTGCGGGAATTGGGCAGCGGCTTGACGGCCGCTTCGTCCACGTGGGCCGTGGAGGCGATGAATTTTTCGTTGGCGTTCATGGCGTTTCCTTGCAAAACGACGCACCGGTCGGGCGTCAAAGACTTGTTATACGCAAGGGATGGCGAGGCAGGAGCAATAGAAGATACGAAATGCGATGGACTTCTGGCTTCCCTACGACGGCATTACCCGTACAGGTTCAAAGGGACTATCTCAGCTACGCCGGGAATCTGACAAAATCCGGCGCGGCACCCCCAAAAAGCTTGCCTAAGTTACTGGAATTACAGGAATCAGGCAATACTCGATTCATTGGACTGCGAGTTCTCCGTTGAAGTTTCGGAAAATTTCCCTAAAGTATTTCTCAGGTTTTCCGTGAATCAGATGATGAGAGGAAAAATAATCGACGGAGACCCGTCCATGCCCGCCAGGATCATCGCAGTGCTGCTTGCAGTCATCGCCCCGGCTACGGTTTCGGCAGCCTGGACGACAGTGGCCAGCGAACAGGGCAAACGCGTCGAGATCGACCGGAGCAGCATCGTTAACGAACAGGACGCAACAGCAACCGCCAAGGGGCGCGTCGTGCTCGACCGGCCCATCGTCGACCCGAAAACCTCCGCCGCCTACCGCATCATCGAGATTGAAAGCCGCTATGACTGCACCGAGCGTACCCACGCCACGCTGAAGCGTACCTATTACAAGGAAGAAGGAGAAATCCTGCGCCAGGAGGATGTACGCAGCCCCTTCGAGATGCCTGTGCGTAGCGGCACCCCCGACGACCGGCTCCTGCGCGAAGCCTGCCGGCCTAAGGGCACGTCCGGATCCGGCCCGTCAGTCAATGCAACGCTCGACAAGATCAATGAAGTCGCCGGAGATCTGCGCAAATCCAACGAAGCCCTGGTTGCGCAAGCCGTGAAAAAGGATTTGCAACGTTTCAATACGCGCTCCACCGCCCGGACGCCGGGGAATGCGGCTGCCAAGCTCAATTCCTCCGGATCTTCGGTCACCCGGACCGGAAAAGCGCAACAGAATCAGGACATCGACTGGTCTTACGAAGGGCGTGGCAACCCCGACCTCTGGGGCCGGCTGCGCCCTGAATACGCTACGTGCGCCAGCGGACGGCGTCAGTCGCCGATCGACATCCGCGATGGCTTTGCTGTTGACCTGGAACCCATCCAGTTCTTCTACAAGCCGGCCCATTTCACCGTATCGGACAACATGCGGCAGCTGCATTTGTCGGTCCATGAAGGCGGGCTGGTGCTGCTCGGACAGTACTACCGCCTGACCCGAATCCGTTTCCACAGTCCCTCGGAATTCACCGTGAATGGCCAGGCCTATGACATGGAGGCACAGCTGATGCATGAATCCGCCGACGGCAAGCTGGCCATCGTCTCCGTTCTTTTCGGACAAGGGAACGAGAACGCGGTCTTGCAGAGCGCATTGAACAATTTTCCGCTGGAAAAGGGCGGAGTCGTTACACCGCCCAACCAGAGTATCGACGTCAATGCCTTGCTGCCGGAAAACCATGGCTATTTCACTTTCATGGGTTCGCTGACCACGCCACCGTGCACGGAGGACGTGCTCTGGCTGATCCTCAAGCAGCCGCAACAGATCTCCCACGATCAACTGTCCATCTTCCGCAGACTGTACCGGCCCAACGCTCGCCCGGTGCAACCCTCTTTCGGGCGCATCATCAAGGAATCGCGTTAGCTGCTACGCAGCGAGACGGACTGCCCCTCTCTCAGGCGCCCAGAATTCGTAACAAGCCGTTTTTTTCTTTCCGGATTTTCGGGAACGAGCACGATCTTGCAATCAAAATTCCACAACATGATCTGATCGTGCTTTCATGATCGAAGAAACGGCAATTTCTCCCTTATTCTTCAGTAAGTTCGGCAGCGCGCAATTTCTCCAATCCTGCTAAACTTGCCGCCGCCAATCCATACAGGCAAAAAAAACAGGGAACTTCCTACCGTTTCCCGCAGCTGCAAACAACCGTGCATTCTGCTGCATCCGGCGCCCATGCTATCCGATATGGTGCGCCGCCCGGCCAGCCATGCCAGAACGGGCCATTCCGCAGAATTTAAGAAGGGAGTACAACCATGTCTTTCATGCAACGCATCATTGATTTCTTTTCGCGCAAATCGACGGTAACCCAGGGCGGTGGCGAAAAGGCCATCAGCAAACAGAAAGCCGGCGGCAAAATGACCGCCCGCGAGCGCATCGCCGCGCTGCTCGACGAAGGTTCGTTCCACGAATACGACCTGTTTGTCGAGCACAACTGCAAGGATTTCGGCATGCACGACAAGGAACTGGCGGCCGATGGCGTGATCACCGGCTCCGGCACCATCGGCGGCCGTCCGGTATGCATCTACGCGCAGGACTTCACCGTCGCCGGCGGGTCGCTCGGCCTGATGCACGCGCGCAAGATCACCAAGGTCATGGATCACGCCATCAAGATGGGATTGCCGATCATCGGCATCAACGATTCCGGCGGCGCGCGCATCCAGGAAGGCGTCAATTCGCTGGCCGGCTACGGCGAGATTTTCTATCGCAACACGCTCGCTTCGGGCGTCGTTCCGCAGATCTCGGTCATCCTCGGGCCGTGCGCCGGCGGAGCGGTTTATTCGCCCGCGCTGACCGACTTTGTCTTCGTGGTCGACAACATTTCCAAGATGTTCATCACCGGTCCGGAAGTCGTCAAGACGGTGCTCGGCGAGGAAATCTCGATGGAAGACCTCGGCGGTGCTCGCGTGCAGGCGGAAACGGCCGGCAACGCGCACTTCTTCTCCAGCAGCGAACTGGAATGCTTCGAGCAGATCCGCAAGCTGGTCAGCTACCTGCCGGACAACAGCCGCAACAAGGCCGCGATCATCGAGCAGAAAAAACCGAAGTCGTCCTACCGCATCGACGATCTGATTCCGAAGGACTCCAAGATTCCGTTCGACTTGCGCGATATCGTGCGAGCGCTGGTCGATGATTCCGATTTCTTCGAAGTACAGGAGCTGTTCGCTCCCAATGCCATCATCGGGTTCGGCCGCATCAACGGCGAAACGGTCGGCATCGTCGGCAACCAGGCGCTGGTGCTGGCCGGCGTGCTGGATATCGACGCCTCGGACAAGATCGCGCGCTTCATCCGCTTCTGCGACGCCTTCAACATCCCGCTGGTCACGCTGGTCGATATTCCGGGCTACCTGCCGGGTTCCGACCAGGAACACAACGGTGTCATCCGCCACGGCGCGAAGGTGCTCTACGCCTACAGCGAAGCGACCGTGCCGAAGATCACCGTCATCCTGCGCAAGGCCTACGGCGGCGGTTACATCGCCATGTGTTCGCACCATCTGCGCGCCGACTTCGTCTTCGCCTGGCCGACGGCTGAAATCGCCGTCATGGGTCCGGAAGGGGCGGCCAACATCATCTTCCGCAGCGAGATCATGGCTGCGGAAAATCCCGATGAGATGCGCAAGATCAAGGTGCAGGAATACACCGAAAAATTCGCCAACCCCTACGTCGCGGCTTCCAGCGGTTATGTCGACGCGGTCATAACTCCGGAGGAAACGCGCGCCTACATCGCGCATGCCCTGCAGATGACGCGCAACAAGGAAGAACTGCGTCCGGACCGGAAACACGGTGTTCCGCCGTTCTGAGAGGAGAATGAACGTGAGCACACAGGAGAAAATGGGCGAAATCGCGCTGGAAAACGGCAACTTCGAGACGCGCCTTACCGCAAAATTCATGCAGCGCAAGCTGTATGAGAAGCAGGATCCGCGCATCATCAAGGCGCTGATCCCGGGGGTCGCGGCCGAAATCGACACGCAGGTCGGCCGGTCCGTCAAGCAAGGCGACACGCTGATGATTCTCGAAGCCATGAAAATGCTTAACCGCATCAAGGCGCCGGCGGACGGTGTCGTCAAGGCTATCCGGGTCGCCAGTGGCGAAAAGGTCACCAAAGGCCAGGTGCTGATCGAGATCGAATAGTGAAACCCTCCTGAAAACCGCGCCCGGCCAAGCCCGGGCGCGGTTATTCTGCTGGCCGGCGGGCCGCTGGTAGTGGCAGATGCGGATATTATTCCGATGGATTGCAATTTCGTGCATCCCATGCACAGTAGTTGGATTACAATCCACGGCTATTCTCAAACCAAAATGGAACACGAGTCCAAAATGGCCAAAAAGACTCCCGCAAAAACAGCGGCAATTCCCCTCGTCAGCGCTGCAGCACGCGTGCTTACCGTGCTCGAGAAGCTGTCCCAGCAAAGAAGCATCGGCCTGGAAGAGCTTTCCCGCGAGATCAAGCTGGCCAAGCCGACCGTTTACCGTTTCCTGCTGACGCTGCAGGAATTGGGCTATGCGCGCCGCGTGGAGAATGAACGCTGGGCCATTTCGATGAAGATGTTCAACGTAGGCTCACGCGCACTTGACCATCTCGATCTGCATGCCGCTGCCCGCCCGGTGGCCGAAGCACTGGCCGACGAACTGGGCGAAACCATCCACATGGGCGTGCTGGATGGCGATTCGGCCGTCTATGTCCTGAAAATTGAATCGAAATACCACATCCGGATGTATTCGCGGGTCGGTCGCCGCATGCCGCTCTATTGCACGGCCATCGGCAAGGTGCTGCTGGCCTTTTCGAACGAAGAGGGACGCACAGCGGCGCTCAAGGGAGCCAAGCTCACGGCCATGACCAAGAACACCATTACCTCGCGCGCCGCGCTCGACGCCGAACTGGAACAGGTGCGCAAACAGGGTTATGCGCTTGACAACGAGGAACGGGAAGAAGGGCTGCACTGCATCGGCGCCCCGATATTCGACTACACGGGGGCCATCGTCGCCACCCTCTCCGTTTCCTGGCCAAGCTTCCGCTACGAACGCGGCGACGAAGCCGGCAAGGTCGACAAGGTCAAGGCTGCCGCCGCACGCATCTCCAGTACCCTCGGCTACGAAGCCTGACAGTAATCCCAACGATTTCCCCCGGTACTACCCGCTTGTCGATTTTTCATAAATGGAACGTTGTTCCAAAATATTGAATAAGCCGTCAAGTTGATGTACAGTCAGTCCGGTCGGAACAGGCGCTTGAGTTTAAACTGCGATCGATTTGCCTGTTCCCCTTGCGCAGTTCCATGCCGTTCTTCCCCGTTGGCATGGCATGTCAATAGGCACCCGCCTGGTTTTCTGGATACGCAAAATGATGAACGACGTTTTCTTTCGCAATGCCGACATCGAACTCGAAACGCTGGAAGAAGATCGTGTGGCCCGGAAAATCCGGGCGCGCGGCGGCAACCTGATGATGGTCGAGGTGATGTTCAAATCCGGCGCCGAAGGTTACGAGCACCGGCACGTGCATGAACAGGTCTGTTACTGCCTTGCCGGCGAATTCGATTTCACCGTTGAAGGCAAGACCACCCGCCTGCGCCCGGGTGACTCGGTCTATATCCCGCCTTCCGCACTGCACGGCACCCAGTGCATCAGCGAAGGCCGGCTGCTCGATATTTTCACGCCCCAGCGCGAAGACTTTCTCAAGAATTGAAGGAGACACAACCATGAAACTGGACATGCGTTACGGACACCATCCGGAAGACGTCAAGCATTACGACACCAACACCTTGCGCCGCCATTTCCTGGTGGAGAAGGTTTTCGTCACCGGTGAACTGACGCTGACCTATACCCACGTCGACCGCGTCGTTTTCGGCGGCGCCGTCCCGACAACCCAGCCGCTCTCGCTTGAAGGCGGCAAGGAATTCGGCACGCCGAATTTCCTCGACCGGCGCGAGCTCGGCGTGGTCAACCTCGGCGGTGGTGGACGCGTCGTTGTCGATGGCAAGGCGCATGCACTCGCCAACGGCGACGGCCTATACGTCGGCATGGGGGCAAAAACCGTCGCGTTTGAAAGCGACAACCCGGCACAGCCTGCGAAGTTCTACGTCATGAGCTGTCCGGCGCATGCCACCTATCCGACGGTGCACATCACCCGCGCCACGGCCAATCCGCGCAAGCTCGGCTCGCCGGAAACATGCAACGTACGCACCATCTACCAGTACGTGCATCCGGCGGTATGCCAGAGCTGCCAGCTGGTCATGGGGGTTACCGTCCTCGAACCGGGCAGCGTGTGGAACACCTACCCGCCACACACCCACGAACGCCGCATGGAGGTTTACCTCTACTTCGGCATGGACGAAAGCACGCGCGTCTTTCACCTGCACGGCCAGCCGACAGAGACGCGGCACATCGTGATGGCCAATGAGCAGGCCGTGATTTCACCGTCATGGTCGATCCACTCCGGTGTCGGCTCCGGCGCCTACTCATTCATATGGGGCATGGCCGGCGAAAACCAGACCTTCGACGATATGGACACCCTGGGCCCCAACGACCTCAAATAAAGGAAAAGTCATGAGCGGAATTCTCGACGCATTCAAGCTGGACGGAAAAGTCGCCATCGTTACCGGTTCCGAACGCGGCCTCGGCCGCGGCATGGCGACCGCTCTGGCGCAGGCGGGAGCCGACGTGGTCGGCGTGACCTATGTAGACAACGCCCCGGAAACCGCCGCCGCCGTGCAGGCCGCCGGCCGCAGATACGTGCATGTGCAGGCCAACCTGTCCAGCCTTGAACCGATCCAGCGCATCATCGACACGGCGCTGCAGGAATTCGGACATGTCGATATCCTGGTCAATAACGCCGGCATCATCATGCGCAACGACTCGGTCGATTTCACCGAGAAGGAATGGGACGATGTCATGGACATCAATCTCAAGGCCACCTTCTTCATGTGCCAGGCCGTGGCCCGACAGTTCATCAAGCAGGGCAAAGGCGGCAAGATCGTCAATATCGCCTCGATGCTGTCCTTCCAGGGCGGTATCCGCGTGCCGTCCTACACGGCGTCGAAGAGCGGAGTGAAGGGCATCACCATGCTGCTGGCCAACGAGTGGGCCAGGCATGGCATCAACGTGAACGCCATCGCACCCGGTTACATGGCGACGGACAACACCACCCAGCTGCGTGCCGACGAGGCGCGCAGCGCGGAAATCCTCGGGCGTATTCCCGCCGGGCGCTGGGGATTGCCGGAAGACCTCGGCGGTACCGTCGTTTTCCTGTCATCAAAAGCGGCCGATTACATCAATGGCTACACCGTCGCCGTCGACGGCGGATGGCTGGCCCGTTAATGGTGCGTTTGAGGAGTTGATCCGATGAAATCCTTCATGAATGCCGATTTTCTCCTGCCCGACGCCAGTTCCCGGCGCCTGTACCATGACTATGCGGCCGGGATGCCGATCATCGATTACCACAATCACCTGCCGCCGGCCGACATTGCGGGCAACACGGGCTTCCGCAATCTCGCGCACGCCTGGCTGGGGGGCGACCACTACAAATGGCGGGCCATGCGCTCGAACGGAGTTCCGGAAGAGGAAATCACCGGCCATGAACCCGACTACCGCACCTTTCTTGCCTGGGCGAAGACCGTTCCTTACCTGATCGGCAACCCGCTCTACCATTGGACGCACCTCGAACTGCAGCGTTATTTCGGCATTCATGAAGTACTGTCCGGGAAAACTGCGCCGATGATCTGGGAAGCCTGCAACGCCCAGCTTGCGCGGCCCGAGTTCGGCGCCCGTTCGCTGTTGCAGCGGATGAACGTGCGCGCCGTCGGTACCACCGACGATCCCGCCGACACGCTGGAACACCACATCGCCTACGCCAGAGCACGCCAGCCCGGCGAACCGGTGATGGTGCCGAGCTTCCGCCCGGACAAGGCGCTGGCGGTCGACGACCCGGTTGCCTGGAAAACCTACCTTGGCAAACTGGGCGCCGCGGCCAACGTCGCGATCGGCTCCTACCCGGACCTCGTCGCCGCGCTCGAGAAACGTCACAGCGCATTTCATGAACTCGGCTGCCGCGCTTCCGACCATGCGCTGGTGGCGCCGTTCGCCGTCTTTGTTCCGGAACGGAATCTGGAAGAACTGTTTGCGAAATTCATCAAGGGGGCCGTGCCCACACCGGAAGAATCCGAAGCCTTCAAGACCGCGCTGTTGCTCGAAGTGGGCCGCATGAACGCGCGCCGCGGCTGGGCCATGCAGCTGCACATCGCCGCCATCCGCAACCTGAACTCGCCGATGTTCCAGAAGCTCGGGCCGGATACCGGCTACGACGCCGTCGGCGACCGGCCAATTGCGGAAAAGCTGGGCCAGTTCCTCAATGCCCTGCAGAGCGACAACCTGCTGCCCAAGACCATTCTGTACTCGCTGAATCCGAACGATCTCGAAGTGCTCGGCACCGTCATGGGCTGCTTCCAGGATGGTTCGCTGCCCGGCAAGATGCAGTGCGGCTCGGCCTGGTGGTTCAACGATCACATCGAGGGGATGCGCCGCCAGATGATCAGTCTGGCCAACGTCGGCCTGCTTTCGCGCTTTGTCGGCATGCTTACCGATTCGCGCAGCTTCCTGTCCTTCCCGCGCCACGAGTATTTCCGTCGCATCCTCTGTGCGCTCATCGGCGGCTGGATGGAATCCGGCGAAATCCCGCCCGACTTCGATACGTTCGGCGGCATGGTCCAGGACATCTGCTTCCGTAACGCGAAGAATTATTTCGCCATCCCGGGCGTCGAGGAATAACCCCTGTTCTCCGGGTGATTTCGCGACGTACCGACGCCCGCCCGGAGAGTCCCTTCGGGCGGTTACAAAAAGGCACACGATTCCGGGAAAAGCGGGGAATGGACGCTTGCTATAATCGTCCATTCGAAATTTCACACGGATTCATGCTTCCCATGTCCAAGTTCCACTCGCTTTTCCTGTCTCTCCTCCTGCTTCCGTTGCTGGCCCAGGCCCAACAGATGCCCATTCCGCCGGCGCTGGCTGCAAAATCCTGGCTGTTGATCGAGTCGTCATCCGGGCAGGAACTGGCGGCGCAGGCACCCGATGAGCGCCTTGAGCCGGCCTCGTTGACCAAGTTGATGACGGCCTATCTGACTTTCGCCGCCATCAAGCAAGGCACGATCAAGCTCGACCAGGAAGTGCCCGTCTCCGAAAGGGCATGGCGTTCGCAGGGTTCGCGCATGTTCATCAAGGTCAATACCCGGGTGAAGGTGGAAGATCTGATCAAGGGCATGATCGTGCAATCCGGCAACGATGCCTGCGTGGCACTGGCCGAGGCCATTGCCGGTAGCGAGGACAACTTCGCGCAGATGATGAACCGCGAAGCGCAGCGTCTGGGCATGAAATCATCGAACTTCCGCAATGCGGCCGGTCTGCCCGATCCGCAGCATTACACCACGGCGCGCGACCTGGCCACCCTGGCGGGAGCATTGATCCGCGATTTTCCCGAAGAATACGCAAAGTACTACTCGATCAAGGAATTCCGCTATAACAATATCACCCAGCCGAACCGCAACCGCCTGCTCTGGATCGACCCGACCGTTGACGGCGTGAAGACCGGTTACACCGAAGCCGCCGGCTATTGCCTGATTTCCTCCGCCAAGCGCGGCGACCGCCGTCTGCTATCGGTGGTACTCGGCACGGCTTCCGACTCCGTGCGTGCCCAGGAATCACTCAAACTGCTCAACCATGGTTTCCAGTTCCACGAAGCGCTTCGCCTGTATGCCAAGGATCAGCCAGTCTCCAGCCTCAAGGTATGGAAGGGCGCATCAGGCACGGTCAAGGCCGGTTTCCAGAAGGATTTCGTCATCTCCGTGCCGAAGGGTTTCTCGTCCCGCCTGAAGACCGAGTTGCTGTCGCAACAGCCGCTGATGGCCCCGGTCGCGGCGGGTCAGGTGGTCGGCACCCTGAAAATTTCGCTCGACGGCAAGCCTTTCGGCGATTATCCCGTGGTCGCCATCGAAACCGTGCCGGTAGCCGGCATCTTTGGACGCGCCATCGACACGATCCGGCTGTGGTTTAACTAGGAAACCGTGCATGACTGCGTATCTGAACGGGCAATTCATGCCGCTTTCGGAAGCGCGCATTTCGCCCTTCGATCGCGGTTTTCTCTTTGCCGACGGAGTGTACGAAGTCATCCCGGTCTATTCGCGCCGCCCGTTCCGGATCGATGAGCACCTGCGCCGTCTGCAGAACTCGCTGGACGGCATCCGCCTGTCCAATCCGCACACGGCCCGGGAATGGAAGGACATCATCCGGCGCCTGATCGAGACCGCGGATTTCCCGGACCAGACCTTGTACATTCAGATCACGCGGGGCGCGGACACCAAGCGCGACCTGTGCTTCCCGCAAGGTGTGCCGCCCACCGTGTTCATGTTTACCGCGCCGCTGAAATCCCCGACCCCCGGGCAGCGCGCAAATGGAGTCGCCGCGATTACCGCACCCGACATCCGCTGGGCGCGCTGCGACATCAAGACCGTGGCGCTCCTGCCCAACGTGCTGACCCGCCAGTTGTCGGCCGACGCCGATTGCGTGGAAACCGTCATGCTGCGCGACGGCTTCCTGACCGAAGGATCGAGTTCCAACATTTTCGTCGTCCGCAATGACGTCATCCTGGCGCCTCCCAAGGACAACCGCATCCTGCCTGGCATCACCTACGACGTGATTCTCGAACTGGCCGCGCAGCATGGGGCAGCGTATGAAATCCGTCCGGTCAGCGAAGTCGAGCTGCGTAGCGCTGACGAGTTATGGATCACTTCCTCGGGCAAGGAAGTACTGGCCATCGTTACCCTGGACGGCCAACCGGTCGGGCACGGCACACAGGCCGGCCGGCCGGGTCCGCTGGTCCGTCGCATGCATCAGTGGTTCTGTGCTTTTCGCGAGGAATTCGTAAGGAACGACCATGCCTGAACAAAAGGATACCCTGCTCGAATTTCCCTGCCCCTTCCCGCTCAAGATCATGGGCCTGTCCAGCGACGCGCTGGCCCAGACGGTGCTGGCCATCGTGCAGCGCCACGCTCCGGAGTTCGACGGTACGACGATGGAGATGCGCGCGTCCTCCGGCGGGAAGTACGTCAGCCTGACCTGTACCATCGTCGCCACCTCCAGGGCCCAGCTCGATGCGCTGTACCGCGAGCTTTCAGGACATCCGCTGGTCAAGGTGGTGCTCTAACCGCGCCAATGCCATCGACACCTCCCATCGTTCGTCAGCTTGGCCGCGTCGATTACGTACCGACCTGGCAGGGGATGATCGAATTCACCTCCAGGCGTACCGCGATCACCCCCGACGAACTCTGGATTTGCGAGCATCCGCCGGTCTACACGCTCGGGCAGGCCGGCAAGCCGGAACACCTGCTGCGCGACAATGGCATCCCGTTGGTGAAGATAGATCGCGGCGGCCAGATCACTTACCACGGTCCCGGACAGGTCGTCATTTATTTGCTGCTCGACCTTAACCGGCGCAACCTGAAGGTGCGCGAACTGGTTCATGGCATGGAACAGGCCATCATCGACCTGCTGGCCGGACAAGGAATTGACGCCGTGCGACTGAACGGCGCCCCCGGCGTCTATGTCCGGCACACGAACAAGGAGTGCTCGCCGGGCAGCTACCCGGCCAAGATCGCCGCGCTCGGCCTGCGCATCCGCAAAGGGTGCAGCTATCATGGACTGAGCCTCAACGTGGATATGGAACTCGCGCCGTTTTCCGCGATCAACCCATGCGGCTACGCCGGCATGCCCGTCACGCAAACGAAAGATCTGGGCATGATCCTGACGCCTGAGCAAACGGCCACCGAGTTGATCAACCACCTTATTCGTCACCTGGAATCCCCATGACCGCACCCGTCGACGCTCCAAGCACCAAACCCGCCGGCAAGCTTGCCGGCGTCAAGCAGAAGGGCGAACTGAAGACCGCGCGCATCCCGATCAAGATCGTCCCGATCGACGAACCGCTACGCAAACCCGCCTGGATTCGCGTCAAGGCCGGCAACGAAGTGGGGCGCTACGGCGAAATCAAGAAAATGCTGCGCGAGCAGAAGCTGCACACTGTGTGTGAGGAAGCCGCCTGTCCGAACATCGGCGAATGCTTCGGGCGCGGCACCGCCACCTTCATGATCCTGGGCGACATCTGCACGCGCCGCTGTCCGTTCTGCGACGTCGGCCACGGCAAGCCATTGCCGCCTGATCCGGAGGAACCGGGCAGCCTGGCCGACAGCGTGGCCCATCTCAAACTGCGCTATGTGGTGATCACCAGCGTCGACCGTGACGACCTGCGCGACGGCGGTGCCGGTCACTTCGCCGACGTCATCGCCGCCGTACGCGAAAAATCACCGGTCACGACCATCGAAACCCTGGTGCCCGACTTTCGCGGGCGCATGGAGATCGCCATCGACGTGCTCGGCCGGGCGCTGCCCGACGTACTCAACCACAACCTGGAAACCGTGCCGCGTCTCTACAAGCAGGCTCGTCCCGGCGCCGACTACTCGCATTCGCTGGAATTCCTCAAGCAGTTCAAGGCACGTTATCCGCACATCCCGACCAAGTCCGGCCTGATGGTCGGCCTCGGCGAGACCGACGAGGAAATCCTCGCCGTCATGCGCGATCTGCGCGACCACGGTGTGGAGATGCTCACCATCGGCCAGTACCTTTCGCCTTCGCCGCATCACCTGCCGGTGACACGCTACGTGCACCCGGACATTTTCAAGATGTACGAAGACGAAGCGAAAAAAATGGGGTTCTCCGGCGCAGCCTGTGGCCCGATGGTGCGTTCCTCGTACTGGGCAGACCAGCAGGCGCACAGTGCTGGAGTGGCCTGACACTTGACACTACAGCACGCCGAAGCCGGAATCCACGTTACAGCATCCGTACTTCGCGCTGCGGCAGTTGAATCACGATACCCGCAGTCCTGAACCCATTCAGTACCGCCTGATTGATCTCGCTGGTAGCCGTCTCATAGTCCAGCAGTTTCACCCACGGGTTGATGTTGATGCAGATTCCCGAATCCGCCAGCCGGGCCACGCCGATCACCGGCGCCGGCGACGCTAGCACGCGCGCATTGGCGCCCAGGATTTCGTTGATCTGTCCCAAGCAATTTGCATGCTACAAATCCGGACAGATTGAAAACTCGTGACACTCTTCTTGAAAACGTTGCTTTATGCGTTTAGCAGAGGTGACTTCCAGTGCCGTCCATACAGTACTTTGCTTCTAAAATACCCAAGCTCCTCGTATGCCAGCGTTAATTAAACAGGGGCAAGCGGTTGAAATATTCCGCTTGACTTGCGCAAGGTAATTCTTTGGCCAGTAGTTGATCGATGGAGATATTTCGAACATGATGAAGCTCAAGATTTATATGATTCCAGAGCATCCACAATAATCCATGCAAAAACAGAAAGACACATTTGGGACTCACTGTTCGACCATCCTGGGTTCTGACGGGAATCCTCTGTTGGTGTGCCCTCGTGACTGGGACGGAATTCTTGTTGAGCGCAAAGAGGTGCCGGCTAGTGCCGAATGTGGGCCTCAACACACAGGGGTGCCTGTTATTGTTTTTCCGCTTTCTGGAAAAGGAAACCGATGGTATCGATGCGGGGCGACAACTCGAGAAATCCAAACAGCCCCGCCCAATTTCTTTGTCTACAGTGCGAATTTCGAACGTGATTATGGTCGATGGGAAGGAACTGCTGGCGAGTCTATAACCATACGATTACCCGACCCGGTTTTGCACCGATATTTAAACGAAGGCGCTGCAAACTTTGATTTGGATACGAGCTACTACAATGAAGATACTATCCTTCGCGAAACGGTGATAACTTTGGTCGAGGAGATTCAACATAGCTTTCCTAACGGAAGAATGTATGCCGAAGGACTTTCCATTAGCATTGTTGGCTGGCTAGAACGACACTACTCCAAAACAAGGCAAAGGGTTACCGCTCTAAATCGAGGACTCTCCCAAAAGCAAGTGGCAAGGATAAAAGAATTTATCGAGAGTTGTATTGATACAGACTTAACCGTGGAGCGTATGGCATCGGAAGCTAGCATCAGCCCTCATCACTTCAGTCGGTTGTTCCGCGCATCATTCGCGCAATCGCCGCATCAATACGTGATGTCGGAACGGATAAAGCATGCGAAAAATCTGTTGCTCGATGCATCCCGTCCGTCAATATTGGAAATTGCACTGCAATTAGGTTTCTCAAGCCACGCGCATTTTAGTTATGTATTTAAGAAATTCTGTGGAAAAACTCCCACAAGCTGGCGAGAAGAGACGCGCTGGAAAACCGCCAGATAGGCTCAATAGGACCTCATGGTCCTGTACAACAGATATATCCCCAGAAGATGCTGGCAGCTGGAAGGCTTTTAATCGAACTCAATGCGCTTTACGTCGCCGAGAATAAAGATATAAGAAAACACACCCACCAAAGAGACCAATCCAATATAGGTCAGTGCGTGAAAAAATGATCCGGTGATGGAAATGATGTAACCAATCACCATTGGGGTAATGATGCCAGCCAGATTCGTGAAGAAATTAGTCAGACTGCTCGCCAGACCGATCATTTTCCTCGGCGCAATATCAGAGACCAATGCCCAACTCAGTCCGGCCATCCCTTGCCCAAAAAAGGCAAGGGTCATGCACAAAATGACTGCCCAATCGCTGTTTACGTAATTTGCACCAACAATAGATGTCGTTATCAGCAAACCAATGATAATCGGTAATTTGCGTGCAACATTGGCTGAACCGGTTTTCTTAAGACACAGATCAGACGCCCATCCCCCAAACAAGACTCCGAAAGCGGCGGCGATGAAGGGTATTGCTGACGAAATCCCAATTTTAATCCAGCCCATATTGCGCTCAGTAGCCAAATAAGTTGGGTACCAAGTTATAAAAAATACGAGCACGGTGTTGCCTGAAAATCTGCCAATAATCGTGCCGGTTATCTGGCGGAACTTGAACAATCTACCAACATTTGCCCACGTAAACTGAACTCTTTCAGTACCGTCGCCGCCCAGACCTCCTCCTGCCACTATGTAGTCAAGCTCGCTCTGGCTGACGCTCTTGGCGAGCATGGGATCACGATAGAGGAACCACCAAACGATGCTAAACAGGATTCCAACCAAACCAATGAGAGTAAACAGCGTTCGCCATCCGAAAGAATCCAATATCCAGAACAATAGAGGGGAGAAGCAGGCCAACCCAAGATACTGGCCCAGAATGTATGTTGCCGTTGCTCGTGCGCGCTCCTGCTGAGGAAACCAGGACGTCACAACGCGACAGTTAGCTGGGAAACAAGGCGCCTGGCTCACTCCCAAGCCAAAACGGACCAGCAATAAAGATATCAATCCGACAGTTGCGCCATGCAACATGGTTATCAAGGACCAGAGGCTTAACGCCAAGAAGTACGTCTTCCTGTTTCCAAAGCGATCAAGGAAGATGCCACCGGGTACCTGCGCTATTGCATAGGACCAGGAGAAGGCCGAAAACACAAAACCCATCGTCACTGGATCGACCCCTAGCTCTTTACTCACTACAGGTGCTGCGATACCAAGCAGCGTACGGTCAAGGTAATTGATCATTGTGCCGATAGCCAATAACGCAAGCATCGTATAGCGAAGGTACGTAGTTCGTTCTTGAGGCCCTTGTGTTGCTAAATGATGGCTGACGTTATTGTCATCCATAGCGTGCTCCAACCGGGTTTCGCATACGGGGAAGGCCACTGCATATTTTGGGGAGGCGTCTTATTAAAGCATTGCAAACAAGGCTACCTTGAATTTTGCTGTACGCCCGCATTTCATGGAAAAAGCTGTGCCAGTTGACACGGCAACTGGCACAGCTGATCACTTCACTGATTCTTACATAGTTGTGCTTGTCTGATTACCCTTCAAGTCTATGGAAGCGCTGAGAAATAGGGCTGCAAACTCTGCATGACGGCACGGTTCCTGTATTGTGCGGCGTCGTCCGGAAGCATGTAACCATTACTCAGCAAGGTATCAACTGCGCTGTTCACGGCGCTGATATACCCTGATTTCGTTCCGTACAATTCTTGAACACTCTTGCGCGGATCGCTAGCACTCTTCGATGCGGCCAGGAGAGCAAAGGGGATTTGTGCGCCATTCAAGTTACTCTGATTTCCGGCCACAAACCCTGATTTGCGCAAGTTATAACCTGCAAATGTTGCCAGCGGTACCGCACTGTCAGGCATTTTGACACCGGCCTTTTCATTGCCTTGGGTATCAGTCGTCGGCAGATGAATGACATAGAACTTGTTCGACGGGACGACTGGAATGCTTTCACTATTTACGCTCAACGTGTTGTAAACACCGTTGAATCCTAGTCCAAGCGCCGCAAGGTCAGGCCTTCCAAGACTCGACGGAGCCGAGGTTGGTATCGCCAGAGTGCCGTCAGCAACACTCGGATACTTGCTGTCCAGAGGTGCTTTTGTTCCCTTGACCCATCCTTCCAGATTTACCAACAACGCTCGATACAGAGCCGTACTGGCGTTGATTGCGACAGGTGACGAAGTCAGCTGGGGCTGAGCATCGGTACGAACAGGATTTGAATAGTCCGGTAAAACAGAAGCATTGATGGACAGCGGCGTTAACGAATGGACCGTACCCGTGGCATAGAATAAGCGTACGTTGCTCGGAATAGGAACTTCCTTTCCGGCGCCGTCCGTTACGTTCAGCGATGCTCTTGCCCCCGTAAACTCAAGCGGACTGTCGTACTGGAAGATTTTTGGACACGTATTGCGTTCTGTGCATTTCTTCAACAGCCCGTCCGTTTTTCCGGTAAGCGGATCGGTAATGGTTGCATAGGTGAACGGGAACTGGTCGCCTAGCGCATAGTGGGTCTCGTGCTGCCGCGAATAATCCCCCGGCTTGGCAAAACGGTAATTTGTATAAGTCCGGCGCGCACCTGTAACCAACGGCAACATGCCATCGAAGACCTGCTTCAGGTTGGCGTCGGTATTGAAGCCTTGCCAGAGGAAATCGCGCAAGAAGCGTCCCGACTGCGACACGCCGGTAGCTATCGTGGTCTTGACTCTTCCAGCCAAGGGATTGGCGTTTCCGGCGTTGTCCTTGGTGCCATATTTCAAATACGACACCAGGTCGCGCACTCCGAGAAATCCAAGCCCGTACGGAGACGGATCTATGCCGGTGTAGTTGAAGTGATAAATCGAGCCAGCATCGCTGCCCGCGTCCAATGCAGCGGCATACGTAGCCGCGTCACCAACCACGCCGGCGCGATCGATGGTAATGAAGCCAGTTTTGCTGTCGGCCGTATAGGTCCATCGCGACGAAGAAACGACGATGGGAGTCGAGGTCGGTGTTTTCTGAATGGTTAAGGTTGCCGATCCTTCGGAACCAGGAGCCATCTTGTAAGCCAGAGTAAGCTTGTTGCTGGTAAGGGTTGTGGTGTCGGCAATAAACTCGTCCTGAACATTGCCTGTGATACGGGCACCGCCATTCGCCACATCATAGGCCACCGGCAGGGTCATCCCCGGCAAGAAATATTTCGTCGTTGAATTAATCGAAGCCGAGGCCACATTCAACGTTTGCGGACGATCGCCTTGCCAGCCAGACGTTACGTAGGTCATGCCTTGCTTCATCACGAAGCCGTTACCCGATCCAACGCCCGAAACCGCTCCGCTCGCTGCGGCGGGTACACTCGGGGCCACATTGTCGAAAAAGTTATTCGAGTCCTTATCATCGACCAGCCCCCTGAACCCAACGTTGTTGCTGCGATTGTTCACTTCATAAAGCAGGGTGCCGCTCGCCTTGCTCGCGTCTGTTGGAGTCAGGATAACCACATCGAATTTGTAGGTCACATTGCCCGATGTGTCGGCCGCATTCTTCAAATCAACGATCGTGTCGGCACAGGCATCTTTCGCCGAAACCTTGGCGGTAGCCTCTGCAAGGATGTACGTATACGTCCCAACGGAACCGAAGCTTGCGCCATTAAAGGCCAACCCCGAGCCTTTGGTAACCAGCGAATCAATGGAGGAATTCGTTATCGGACATGAGGACAGGGAAACCGACGGTGTCGAAACTTCGCCCCCACCTCCCCCACCAAAGCATCCGTTCAGAATGGGTACAACAACAAAGCCTGATGCAACTGCCAAACTCTTCAATATCGTTTTCTGTTTGCTGCTCAACATTATATTTGACATCAAAAACCTCCCGAATACATGAATCAACCACTACAAATTGTTTAGGCTCCCTTCTTCTGCCCAAATTCGGCGCAATAGCAATCTCATTTCAATACTCGTTTTTGCGCTGCTGACAATCTATCAAAGAGAATTCGGGAGACATTTCATAAACCAAGCGTTTTCTTTCATAAACGGACCATCAAGAAATAATGTCGCTTGGGGGTAACTGGCTAGAAACCATGACCTGCGTGCCGACGACTTTTGGCACGTTTTCCGAAAAGCAATAGACCATGTAGCTGACGTTCAACGGATTCGGAAACAGAAAGCGCACTCCAACGGCCAACTGAAGGCAGTACCCAAGCCACAGCCAAACCTGGATGACCGACATCACCTATATCCCGACGCACGAGGCTTGGTTCTATCTTGCTGTCGTGATCGATCTCTTCTCACGGCAGGTCATCGGCTGGTCGTTGCTGCCGCACATGGACGCAGACTTGGCCCTCACGAATTATTGACGATCGTCTGGCGTTGGCAGCCCAAATCAGCAGTCATGAAGGCATTCTTTCCTGAAGACGCACAACCTGCTCGCTAACATCAGCCGACGCGGCAACTGTTATGACAAAGCTATCGCCGAGAGCTTCTTCCAGCTCCTCAAGCAGTTGTGGATTCAGCGGAAAATCTATGCCGATCGGGAAGCTGCTCGGCGAGACATAATTGATTGCATCGAACAGTTCTACAATCCAAAACGACGCCATACTTATGGCCGTCGGCGTCGTTCCGGTAGAGTTCGAAAAGCAGTATTTCAGCCGAATGGAGAGTGCCTACTAAAACCGGAGCGATTCAGTGGGCAACTACTGATCCCTCACTAAAACTTCAAAGCACTTCCCCAAGTAACAAAGCTTTCCCTCTGCATCAAAGCATGCGTACTTCGCGCTGCGGCAGTTGAATCACGATACCCGCAGTCCTGAACCCATTCAGTACCGCCTGATTGATCTCGCTGGTAGCCGTCTCATAGTCCAGCAGTTTCACCCACGGGTTGATGTTGATGCAGATTCCCGAATCCGCCAGCCGGGCCACGCCGATCACCGGCGCCGGCGACGCTAGCACGCGCGCATTGGCGCCCAGGATTTCGTTGATCCGCGCCAGCGCCACATTCACGTCGGTGCCGTAGGACACGTTGACGCTCAGGGCCAACCGCCGGATCTGGCC
This sequence comes from uncultured Propionivibrio sp., assembly GCA_964563685.1. Taxonomy (GTDB): domain Bacteria; phylum Pseudomonadota; class Gammaproteobacteria; order Burkholderiales; family Rhodocyclaceae; genus Propionivibrio. The sequence goes on along the minus strand of CAZLXL010000006.1, from coordinate 66,226 downwards.
GCAATTGTGCAGGATCTCGCCAACGATCTTGCGGTTCGGAATGACCACTTTCGAACGGTCGATATGTCCGAGCGTCGTGCAGAACAGGCTGATGTCGAGCACCTCGCCTTCCTCATCGGCAATGGAGATGTAATCCCCGACGTGAAATGGCTGGGTGAAGATGATGGTCAGTCCCGCAGCGACGTTGCCGAGCACCCCCTGCAGAGCCAGCGCGACCCCGGCTCCAGCCACGCCCAGGCCGGCCACCAGAGGCAGCAGCTCGATGCCCAGATTCTGCAGGGCCATGATGGCAAACAACCCGAACACCAGGATCTCTGTAATCCGTTCGAGCAGCAGGCGCACCGGGGGCTCCAGCTGGAAACGGGCCAGCAGGCGGCCACACATGCTGCCGACCCACCGGGCCGCAACAAATCCTGCGAACAGGATCAATCCGGCAACAAGAAGTTTCGGCCCGAACTTGACCGCCATGTCGATCGCGCTCGCCTTGACCTGATCGAGCGACTGAAATTGTTCTCCCATGAATACCCCCCGCTGTGATGGTGTTCGAGTGGTTCAGTTTAGCAGCCGTCATGCACATTCTGCGAGAGACGCTGCACGCCGCGCGCCGCCACGACAAACCGGCAGTCCGTGCGCTTCACCCAAACAGGCGTGCGACTGCTTCAGGGTTCGACGGAAAATACAGGTGCATGTAACTCGCCGTGAGACGATTCCAGCGGTAGACCGCTTCACCTCGCTGCCCGTCCGGCCGTCGGGTGACGTTCGACGGGGAAATTCCGGTTTCGATTCGCGAATAGTGGAACGAATGCCCGCGCAGGAGGCCCTCCGGCAACACAGCATCCTGCATCCCGAGACCGGCCAGGCGTTCCTGCATGACCACCTTGCCCGGCAACAGCCCGGCAAGCTGCGATTCGTTACCGTCAATGTCGCGCAAGGTTTCGAACAGCGCCATCATGCCGCCGCATTCCGCAAGCACCGGCTTGCCGCTCTCGACGTGTTCCGCAAGACGCATCCACAAGGCGCGGTTGGCGGCCAGTGCCGGCGCGTGCAGTTCCGGATAGCCGCCCGGCAGCCAGACGGCATCGCAGGGCGGGAGTTCAGCACTGGTCAGTGGCGAGAAATAGCGCAGCGTCGCGCCGAGGCGCTCCAGGCAATCAATATTCGCCGGGTAGAGAAAACAGAAAGCGGGATCGCGCGCCACGGCGATCGTTGTGCCGTGCAACAGCGCGGGAAACTCGGGCGGCGGAACCGTGGCGAATGCAACGGGCGGCGGCAGTTGCGCGGCGGCAGTTCCGGCCAGCAAATCGGCCATGCGCTCGATGCGCTGGGCCAGACCTTCGATCTCCGCCGCCGGCAGCAGGCCGAGATGGCGTTCCGGCAGAGCCGCTTCCGCTTCACGCGGCAGGTAGCCGTACCAGGCGATATCCGGCGGCAGACTTCTTTCCAGCAGTTCGGCGTGATAAGCGCTGCCGACGCGGTTGGCCAAGGCGGCGCTGAGCGGCGTACCGGATTGGTAATTCTTCAGACCGTAGGCAATGGCGCCAAAACTGTTGGCCATCGAAGCACCGTCAATCACGGCCAGGATCGGCAGGCCGAGTTTTCTTGCGAGCTCAGCGGCGGAAGGCGCTCCGTCATACAAGCCCATGACGCCCTCGACCAGAATCAGATCCACTTCCCGCGCCGCTTCCGCCAGCCGCCAGGCAATATCGGCCTCGCCGCACATCCACAAGTCGACGTTCTCGCACGGCGCGCCGCTGGCCACGGCATGGATCTGCGGATCGAGAAAATCGGGGCCGCACTTGAACACGCGCACCTTGCGGCCGAGTCGCGTATGCAGGCGCGTCAGCGCGGCCACCACGGTGGTCTTGCCCTGCCCGGACGCCGGCGCGGCAACGAGAAACGCGGGGCAGGAAATTGTCGCCGGCATGGCTACCATTCCAGTCCCGGCATGGCTTTGACACCGGCCTTGAAGGCGTGTTTGACCAGGGTCATGTCAGTCACCGTATCGGCGGCGGCCAACAGCGCGTCCGGCGCGGCGCGACCGGTGATAATCACGTGCTGCATGCGCGGCCTTGCGGCCAGAGTTTCAAGTACCTGCGGCAACTCCAGCCAGCCATACTTGAAGGCGTAGGTCATTTCGTCGAGTACCACCAGCCCGAATTGCGGATCGGCGAGATAGCGGCAGGCCAGCGACCACGCGGCCCGAGCTGTAGCCACATCGCGTTCGAGGTTCTGGATTTCCCAAGTAAACCCCTCGCCGGTCACGTGCCAGTGCAGGCGTTCCGGATCGGCCGCCTGTTTGAAGAAGGCTTCCTCGCCGGTATCCGAACGCCCCTTGACGAACTGGATCACGGCGACCTTCATGCCATGTCCGAGTGCGCGCGCGACGACACCAAACGCCGCCGAGGATTTGCCCTTGCCATTACCGGTATTCACCAGCAGAACGCCGCGTTCCTCCTGCGCCGCCGCGATGGCCTCATCGACCACGGCCTTCTTGCGTTCCATGCGCCGAGCATGGCGCTCGTTTTTTTCCGGATTGGTCATGAAAAAACCTCAATTCGAACCACAACGACACAACGGGCGCAACGAGAACCATGCAATTCGGAAAAACCGCATTCTGACCGTCTCCAAAAAAGCATTTGCTTTTCGTTGTGTTCGTCGTGCTCGTTGTGGTTAAGACTCCACGATCAAAATTCATCGCGGAATCAGGCAAAGCTGCCCGTCGCGTTCGAATACCTGCATCGGGTAACCATACAGCGCCGAGAGCCGGTCGGCCGTCAGCATGTCCCGCACCGTGCCGCACTCGGTGCGGCCGTCGCCATGCACCAGCAGGACGCGATCGCAAAAACGCCAGGCCAGGGCCGGTTCGTGCAGCACCATGGCCACGGCCGCGCCGCAATCGCGCGCAGCGCCGGCAAAGAGTTCAAGCATGGCGATCTGGTGTTTCAGATCAAGGTAGGCCACCGGTTCGTCGAGGAGAAACAGCTCGGGCTGCTGGGCCAGCAGCGTGGCGATGGCCAGGCGCTGGCGCTCGCCGCCGGACAGCGTCTGAATATCGCGCTGCTCGAATTCCGCCAGATCGACCGCTTCCAGCGCCGCGCGCACGATGCGTGCATCGTTGCCCGATTCCCAACCCCAGCGGTCGAGATGCGGATGTCGTCCGACCAGTGCCGTTTCGAGCACGGTCGAGGCGAAGGCATCGCCGCGCGTCTGCGGCAGCCAGCCCCGGATGAGGGCACTGCGGCGTGTACCGAGTCCGGCATAACTCACCCCCTTGAGCAGCACTTCACCGTGCCGTGGCGCACGCAGTCCCGCCAATACGGCAAGCAGCGTCGATTTTCCGGCCCCGTTGCGCCCGAGAATGGCCAGACGTTCCCCGGCGTGCAACGCCAGGTCCAGTTCGCTGCAGAATGTCCGCGCTCCGATACCTACCGTCAGATGGCGCGTTTGCAGAAGAGGGGCAAGGGTCGTCATGTCAGCGCCTCAACCGCGAATCGCGCGCCAGCAGAAAGAGAAACACCGGTACGCCGATCAGCGCGGTCAGCACACCGACCGGCAATTGCTGCGGTGCGATCAGCGAGCGTGCCAGCGTGTCAGCCACCACCAGCAGGCTGCCTCCGGCCAGCGCCGAGGCCGGCAACAGCAGGCGTTGATCGTTGCCCACCGCCAGCCGCACGAGATGCGGCACGATCAGTCCGACGAAACCGATCGATCCGGCCTGCGTCACCGCGGCGGCGGTAGCCAGCGAGGCCACGATGTAAATGCCACGGCGCAGCGTGCCGACTTGCACACCCAGCGCCTGGGCCATGTCCGGCCCACGCGCCAGGAGATTGAGTTCGCGCGCGAAGGGCATGGCCACCAGCAACACGGCGATCAACACGGCCAGCACCAGCGTCGGGCTGGTGGCCTGCGACAGATCGCCCATCAGCCAGAACAGCATGCCATGCAGCTTGTTGTCGGGGGCGATTGAAAGCAGCAGCGCGACCATCGCGCCGCAACCGGCTGCGACGATGACGCCGGTAAGCAACAAACGCGTCTGCGTCCAGCTGCCATCGCCGTGCGCCAAACCAAATACCAGCAACATGGCCACCATGGCGCCGACGAAGGAAGCGCCGTTGATGCCTGCCACTCCCAGCCCGAGCAGAATGGCGAGAATCGCGCCGACCCCGGCTCCGCCCGAGATGCCAAGGATGTACGGATCGGCCAGCGGATTGCGCAGCAAAACCTGCAGCAAGGCACCGGACAGCGCCAGCAGGGCGCCGCAGGCGAACCCGGCCAGCGCACGCGGCAAGCGCAGGCTGGTCACCACTTCGCCGGACAGGGTTTCATGCCCCCCGGACAACGCCGAGAAAACATCGCCCAGCGGAACGCGGATGCTCCCCACCGCCAGCGCCAGCGCCATGCTCCCCAGCGCCACACCGATCAGGGCGGCGAGAATGAGCAGGGCACGGCGGCGGGTGGGCATGTTTTACCTCGGTTGATAACGGATGCCAACCAGGGCATTGAGGCCCGGCGTGGCAAAGTCGTTGACGTACTCGTACTGTTTGTCGAACAGGTTGTTGATGCGAGCGAACAGCGAAACGTCCTTGGCAAACCGGTAATTGGCCGACAGGTTGAGGAGGGTGTAGCCGCCCATGCGCTGCGTGTTGGCCGTATCGCTGTAGCGCGCGCCGCTCGCGACGACCTCGCCGCCGAGCGTCCATAGGCCTGTCGCGTATTCGACACCGAGGTTGGCATGTTTGCGGGCGCGGCGCGTCAGCAGCTTGTCGGTATCCGTGTTGCGCGGGTCCTGAAAATCGACACTGCCGCGCACCGACAACGGCCCGAAACTGCCCTTGTAGGCCAGCGACCACCCGGTGATGCGCGCGGAAGCGACGTTCTGCGGCACGTAGAACCACGATCCGACGGGCGTTTCCTCCCACTGGATCAGATCTTCGATGCGATTGTCGAAATAGATCAGCGATGCCGTGTGCCTTGCCGTCTCGTAATGCACCGATGCCTCGCGGTTACGCGCGAATTCAGGCTTCAGATCCGGATTGCCCTGCCCCATGAAGGGCATGTTTGGATAGTACAGATCGTTCATCGACGGCGCCTTGTAGGCCGTTCCGTACGATGCATGCGCGCGCCAGGCGTCGCTGAACTGATAGCCATAGGCCAGCGTCCCGGTATTCTTGGAACCGGTCTGCGAAATGTCGTCGTGGCGCAGATTGGCCTGCCAGCGATGTACTCCGGCAGAGGCATTCCAGCCGGCCAGCAGGGACTTGATGGTGCGTTCGGTCTGGTCGTAGTCCTGCGAGGCATCCACTTTCTGTTTCAGCCATTCGGCTGCCAGCAACGCCGTACCGAGGGGCAGGCGGATATCGTTCTGCCAGGCGACCTGATCCTGGTCGGTGCGCACGTCGCTGGTGCGCACGCCGTCCGTGTAATACGCCGTATCGTCCGTGCCGCGCCCCAGGCGCAGCGTGCTCTGCCAGGCTGGCAGGAAGCGGTTGCGCGAATACAGGCTGTAACTGCTGACGCGGGTGTCGCTGTAGTAATCGCTGGCCGCCGTCGCGCCGTAGCCGCCATCATAGTGACTGCGTCCGTCGCTGGAGAACGTGTTCAGGCCGACCTCGTGGTCGCTGTTGAAACGGTAGCCCAGATTGCCGCTGAAGCTGCCGTCGCGGAATCCGTCCCGGTCACGGTTGTAGGCATTGTTCTGCTTGTTCCCGATGTTGGAAAAGCCATCGGTGTCATCGTAAGAGGCTTGAAAACTGTAACGCAAACCTTCGCTCTGCCCGCTGACGCCAGCAGACAGTTTTGTCGTGTTTTCTGTGCCGTAAGCCACCTCCAGATTGAAGGCGGCAGGTCCACGGCCCTGCCTCGTGAAGATCTGGACCACTCCGCCGATGGCCTCTGATCCGTAAAGCGAAGACGCCGGGCCACGCAGGATTTCGATGCGCTCGATCTGTGACAACGGAATCTGCGACAGCGAGGTCGTCCCCAGCGTCGCCGAATTGACGCGCATGCCGTCGATCAGGACCAGGGTGTGCTCGCTGTTCGTTCCCCGCAAAAAAAGACTTTGAGTGCTGCCTGCCCCGCCACTCGAGGTAAACTCGATGCCTGGCTGCTGGGCCAGCAATTCGGTCAGGGTAGACTGGGCCGAGGATTCGATCTCTTCGCGCGTGATGACCGACACGTCGGCGAGCAATTCATTCGCCCGTTGTGCCTGCCGGCTGGCGGTCACAATAACGGCATCGTCCTGCGCTGCGAAAGCGGCAACGGGAAAGGCGGCGATCAGCGCGAGGGCGCCCGCCGTCAGGGTACTGCGTGGATTCATTTGGACTTCTCCCATAGGCCGGCAAACGTCCCCGCACACCGGCAAACAAAAATGGAAATTCCGCCAGGGAGAAGTCTTCGAGTTCGAAATCAATGCCGTCTTGCGCATTCCGTGCACGCCTCCCCGCGTCACTTCCTTCCATTGCGCACAGGCCGGTATCCGGGCTCGCGAGTCCTGATGCACCGCCTTCCCAGGCATTTCGCCCAGTGGCATGTCGATACATCCACACTCGCTTACCGTTGCGGGGGCAGCACAGGCATGATGTCCCTTCGGACACGCACCTGTTTCCCGTTTAACCGCGGCAGAGAATCTGCTTGGCGGCACCTTGCACATTCATTTCCGTCCTTCGCCAGCGACGGAAGCGGGGAATTATACAGCAAGCCAGCCAAGGGCTCAGCACTTCGGTTCCCATGTTAAATATTTCACCTTTAAAACCTCCGCTTAGCCCTTGACTCGCTTTGGTTTTTGAAACTATAGTCCGCCCATGGTCAACGAACTCAATGCGCTCGAGAGCAAGATCGCCCAGGTGGCATCGCTATGTCGCACCCTGCGCGACGAGAACAGTCAGCTCAAGCAGCAACTCGCCGCGATGGAAGCCGAAAAGAAGGGAATGGCGGAGCGCATGAATGTGGCGCGGAACCGGATTGAGCAACTGGCGCAACAACTTCCGGAGGCCAAGGCCACGGCCTGAATCCGACCATGCCCGACGAAAACAGTTATCTCGATATCACCCTGCTCGGCAAGGAATACCGGGTGGCCTGCCCGCCCGAGGAACGCGATGCCCTGCTTGACGCTGTCGCTTACGTGGACAGCAAGATGCACGATATTGCCGAGAAGACCCGGAGCAACATTTCCGAGCGCATCGCCGTCATGGCCGCCCTCAACATCGCCCATGAACTCCTGTCGCAAAGCCGTCTGCCAGAGGATGCTCCATCCTCCGGAATGCGTCCTGATGCGGGACTGGACTTCGGTACGGTTAGGCGTAGAATCGTGCACATGGAAGCGCAGCTCGACTCGGTGCTGGCATCTCAGGATTCGTTGATCTGAGCTTCCGAAGCTTGCTCCCTGCGGTGTTCGTCAAGGCCATAGATTCCTTGAACCAATGCTAAATTGGCATCGGTTGCCGACCGGACAAACTGCTGTTGTGCCCGCCCCATTGCCGGGTGGACCTGATGCAGGAGGAAGGTGACCTACTCTGGACTCCGGTTCAGGATGCCGGTCTAACGGCACAGGCGGGGACACTATTCGACGGCATGGATGGCGTAGCCTTCCATGCTGTTTTTTTGCTTTTTTATCTCCCGCGCTTACAGCAACGGAGCGCGACTGATGGAAGCCCTTTTCCTTTCAACCGGCATCGTTGCCCTCGCCGAGATCGGCGACAAGACGCAGTTGCTCGCCTTCATTCTTGCTGCCAAATTCCGGCAGCCACGCGCCATTGTCCTGGGAATTCTGGTCGCCACGCTGGTCAATCATGCCGGTGCCGGAATGGTCGGAACCTTCGTCACGACCCTGATCAGTACCGAAGCCCTGCGCTGGATACTGGGAATTTCCTTCCTGGCCATGGCCGGATGGACCCTGATTCCGGACAAATTCGAGGAAGGCGATGCCAAGCTGGCACGCCTGGGCGTTTTCGGTACCACGCTGTTCGCTTTCTTTTTCGCCGAAATGGGCGACAAGACGCAGCTTGCCACCGTAGCCCTGTCAGCCCAGTACCAGGCGATCACGCAAGTGGTCACGGGCACGACGCTCGGCATGATGATCGCCAACGTGCCGGTCGTCCTGCTTGGAGGGCGCAGCACCATGCACTTGCCGGTACGCGCCGTACATTGCATTGCTGCAACGGCTTTCGCCATTCTCGGCATTTCCACCCTGCTGGGTGCAGGAGAAGCATTCGGTTTCTGAACAGACGCCGCCGCTAACAGGACGGGGAACTTGCCGGCTCCGCTCCTGCCCAAACAGCACCTTCCTCGGCAGAAAATCCCATGCTGCATCTCGACAACCGCCTGGTGCGGGAGCTGCCCGGCGATCCCGATACGCGAAACCATCCCCGCCAGGTTCATGGTGCATTCTGGACGCCGGTATCGCCGACACCGGTTGCAGCTCCGCAACTCATCGCCTGGTCCCGCGAGACGGCGCAACAACTCGACCTCGATGAACGCGATCTGAATTCGACTTCCTGGTTGCAAACCCTCTCCGGCAACGGGCTGCTGCCCGGCATGTACACCTATGCCACCTGCTACGGAGGCCACCAGTTCGGCTCCTGGGCCAGCCAGCTCGGTGACGGACGTGCCATCTTTCTCGGCGAAATCGTAAACCGGGCGGGTCAGCGCTTCGAATTGCAGCTCAAGGGGGCCGGCCCGACGCCGTATTCACGCCGGGCTGACGGACGGGCGGTATTGCGTTCTTCGATCCGGGAATTCCTGTGCAGCGAAGCAATGCACCATCTCGGTATTCCGACCACGCGTGCCCTCGCGCTTGTTGCCACCGGGGAAACTGTCATCCGCGACATGTTCTATGACGGCAACCCGGTCGCCGAACCGGGGGCGATCGTCTGCCGCGTTGCACCTTCCTTCACTCGTTTTGGACATTTCGAATTGCCAGCCTCCCGTGCAGACGAGGAACTGCTCCGGCAACTGATCGATTTCACCATCGACCGCGATTTTCCGGAAATCACCGGTGATGCGGAAGAGCGTCTGATACGCTGGTTTGCCGAAGTCTGCATACGCACGGCTCGCCTGATGGTGCACTGGATGCGCGTCGGCTTCGTGCATGGCGTGATGAATACCGACAACATGTCCATTCTCGGGCTGACCATCGATTACGGCCCCTACGGGTGGGCGGATAACTTCGACCCGGCGTGGACGCCGAACACCACCGACGCTCAGGGAAGGCGCTACTGTTTTGCACGCCAGCCCGAAATCGCGCGTTGGAACCTAGAACGGCTGGCCGTCGCACTGAGCGCTGTCGCTTCCGACGGGCAGGCCCTGCAGGAAAGTCTCGAATTGTTCGACACAACCTACGCGCATGAATTTCAGAGCACGTTTGCCGCCAAACTGGGCTTTGCGGGCTGGCGTGACGAGGACGCTCCGCTGATCATGGAACTTTTCGATCTGCTGCAACGCGTCGAAGTGGATATGACGTTGTTTTTTCGCACTCTGGCCGATGTTGCTGCCCAGACTCCGGATCTGGCCATATTGCAGGAGGCATTCTACGACTCTGCCAAGTATGCGGAACATGCTGCGGACTTCTCGGCCTGGCTTGAGCGCTGGGCCAGCCGGGTGCTGTCCGACGGAGTGCCGGAAATGCTGCGCAGGAAACGCATGCACTCCGTGAATCCACGCTACGTGCTGCGCAATTATCTGGCGCAGCAGGCCATCGATCGTGCCGAACAGGGCGATCCGTCGATGATTCACGAATTGCTCGATGTTCTGCGTCACCCCTATGCCGAACAACCCGGCAAGGATGCATTCGCGGAGAAACGGCCGGACTGGGCACGCCACAAGCCGGGATGTTCAATGCTCTCGTGCAGTTCTTAAAGTAAATATTCGTGCTCCTCGCGTAGAATGAGGTTTTCGTTTCAGGGGAAGATGATGCCTTACACGCCCGAGCTGGTTCATGAACTCAACGCCCTGATCCGTTTCGATCTCGACACCGGCCAACAGGGAATCAAAATCCACAAGGATGCCGACCCCGACATCAAGGCTGCAGTGCAGCGCCTGCACGCCAAGGGCCTGATCACCCGCATGGACGGCGGCTACCTGACCAGCCTTGGCCGCGAGGCCGGCGAGCAAGCGCAATTGCTGCTCGGTATTCTCACTGCAGGAGTCGCTGCTTCGGTTACAGCCGGGTAGCCGCCAGCGCTTTGAGGAACTCGTCTGCGTTCTGGTAGCCGATCACGCGCACTCCGCCCAGTTCCTTGCCGGAAGCGTCGAAAAAGAGAATGCCCGGCGGCCCGTAAAGCTTGAAGCGGGCCAGCAATTCCTTGTCGTCCGGCGAATTCGCCGTCACATCCGCCTGCAGCAGCAGCCAGTCGGATAGTTTTTCCTGCACGCGCGCATCGGAAAAGGTGAATCTTTCCATTTCCTTGCAGCTCACGCACCAGTCGGCATAGAAATCGAGCATCACCGGCCGGCCGGAGCCAGCGATCCGTGCATCGAGTTCGGCCAGCGAGCGGATCCGTTCGAAAGGCAGCTCCCGGACCTCGCCGGCACCGGCCTGGGTCAATCCGGACAACGGCTGCAGCGGATTGCGCGCACCGGACAGCACTCCGACCAGCATGGACACTCCCAGCAGCAGCATGATCACGCCAATGGCCTTGCCAAAGCGCTGCCAGCCAGGCGCCTGCGGAGGCAACGGATCGATGGCGCGCAGAAAAACGGCAGGAATGATCAGCAGCAGCGCCCAGGCCAGCATCTGCACGACCACGGGAATGAGCGGGGAAACAATCCATACGGCGCTGGCCAGCAGGATGACACCGAATACCTTGTTGACGGCCACCATCCAGGGGCCGCCCCTGGGCAACAGCGTTCCCGCCGACACTCCCACCGCAAGCAGCGGAACACCCATGCCCAGCGCCATGCAGAACAACGCCAGGCCACCCAGCAAGGCGTCGCCGGTGCCCCCGATATAGAGCAGCGCCCCGGCCAGCGGCGCCACCACGCAGGGCCCCATGATCAGTGACGACAGCGCCCCCATGAGTGCCACGCCGGGCAGGGAACCCCCTTTAAGATGCGACGCCCCTTCAGTCGCCTTGCTCTGCAGGAAGGTTGGAAGTTGCAGCTCGAACAGGCCGAACATCGATAGCGCCAGCACAACGAAGACCAGGGCAAAAGCGCCAAGCACCCAGGCATTCTGCAGCGCACTGGAAACCAGGGTTCCGGTCAGGCCGGCGGCTACCCCGACCAGAGCATAGGTCACGGCCATGCCCAAAACGTAGGCCAGCGACAGGGCGAAAGCACGGGTATGCGACACGGCTCGGCCGTTACGCCCTGAACCCACGATGATTCCGGAAAGTATCGGCAGCATCGGGAATACGCAAGGAGTCAACGAAAGCAGAAATCCGAAGCCGAAGAAACTGGCAGCCACCCACCATAGCGTGGCATTGGCGAGCAAGCTGGCAATACGCCCGGATTCGTCACTCCCGGATTGCCCAGGCTCTCCGGCATCCGGCAACCAGGCGGGAGTGGAAACCGGATCAGGCAATTGAAGCGTGAGCGACTGCATGTGTGGCGGATAGCAGACACCAATGTCGGCGCAGCCTTGCGAAGTAATGTGCAGGGTCAGCGGCAGAATGCCGGAGCTGTTGCGCTCCACCGGCAAGCGGACCGGAACTGTCCGGTAATAGACTTCGACCTGGCCGAAAGTCTCATCCATCTTCTCCTTGCCTTTGGGCAAGATGGCGGAACCCAGTTGCACGCTATCCGGTTCGGCGGAGAAACGGAATTTATCGCGGTAGAGGTAATAGCCCTTGGCGATATCGAAGCGTACCTCGATCGTCTGCCCGTCAAGCGCCCGCACCGACGGCCTGAACGCTTGCTCGGGAGGCAGGAGCTCCGCACCGCTGGACAATGAACACGCAGACCAGAGCAGGAAAACGAAAAACGCGCGCATCATGCCGACAGCCAGTTATCGTCCTGCGTTTCGGCAACCAGCCAGGCCAGATATTCCGGCAGCCCCCCGGTCACCGGCAGGGCAACGATTTCCGGAATCTCGTAAGGATGCCGTTCACGCAGGGCGGCTTCCAGGGCCGGATAGCGCGTCTCCACGGTCTTGATCAGTAGCGGCACTTCTTCGGCCGTCTCGACCGCGCCTTTCCAGCGATAGATCGAATGACAGGGCGCCAGGATATTTACGCAGGCAGCCAGCCGGTTTTCGACAAGAAATTGCGCCAGAGCGTCGGCGTCGGCGCGGTTGGGCAGATTGGTCAGAACAAGCAGGACAGTCATCGACAAGTCATTCCATCAAGGCTCGGCCCTCGCCTGTACGAAGCACCGTTTTTCATGTATCGGTCTGCATCCGCCAGCAGTCGACCTCGCCGCCGCGCTCCAGGCAATCGGCAAGGCGCAGACCGGGCAGGAACTGGCCCTCTGCATCAAGAAAGCGCAGCGTGGAAGCCCGCGCCACCAAGCCGGACGGCAGTAGCAGCATCGACTTCGCCACGTCTTGCGCAGCAGGAAACTGGAACGCCGGATGCCGTGAAACCTTGCCGGAAGCCTTTTCTCGTATTTCAGCCAGCAGGGGAATGATTCCGTCCGGGAACAGGCTCACCGTAGCGTACAATTTCCCGCCATCGAGTTGCTGCAGACTGGTGATCTGGGCCAATCGATCGCCTTCCGGCTGGCGAATGGCAAGCAGACTGCGCAAGGACAATCGCGGCTCTCTTTTCCCTTCAGTGCGCAGCAGGATCAGATCGTCCTGATCCCTGCTCAGCTGTTGCCAGGACTCGATCTGCTCTTCTGCAGGCGGTGGCGCCTCGCGCACGACATGTCCGAATACGGCCAGCTGTTCCTTGGAAAGATGGCTGTCTTCCATCGGATTCAAGGCATTTTCCAGCTTCTGTCCGCCAAACAGGCGGTGAATATTGACCAGCCCCACTCCCACGCCCAGCGTGGGTGATGCTTCCGAAAACGCAGGAAGCAAACAGGGTGAATGTTGCAAATTCCATCCCAGTTTCTCGAGTAGCGCACGGCAGGCTTCTGCCGAAAGACTGCTGCCCAGTTTCAGGCTTTCCGGGGGATCTCCCGCATCCAGGGATTCAACGCGCCGGCGAATCTTGCGCAGGACGTTATCCAGCAATAGCCAGCGCGACAAATCCGCCTCTCCGCCGCCCTCGTGGAACGGCAGGTCCTGCGACAAATCCAGGGGAATGCAGCAGGATCTGGCCTCCTGCACGGGTTGGCCCAGCACCGCGGCCTGCTCGCGCCAGCGTGCCAGCCAGCGCACGACAGAGGAAAACTGGCTGCCGGTCAGAGAAAAAGGCCGGGCCAGATGCAACAGCAACGCCATGGCGTATTGACCTGTAACCGTGGACTCGCTGGTTTCAGCCAGCAGACGGTCTTCGACGACCTCCTCGGTACCACTCAATAGCCCGGCGACAGCGAATGTTGCGTGCAGGTTTTTCCAGAACCCCGGCTCGGGTCCGGTTCCGGCGGCGTAGCTGTTCAACTGCTCCATGCGCAGACAGAAAAGTGCGCGATGCGCCACCCTGGCCACGTAGGCCGACAAGGACGGATCGTTTTCCAGACAGGATTGCAGGCAATGCTGGTAGGCAACGGCACAGGAACGCCAGAGCCGGCGAACGGCATCGAGCATGGCCTGCTCGGCAGGAAGAAGCGGCAGCGCCTTGTTCTCGTAGCGGCGCTGACAATCGTTGCTGACCGCGAAGATCGCCTTGCGCAGCGTTTCCATGATCTTGAAACGTTCACGCGGCGCCAGGCGATAGCGGTTGAGCGCGTCAATCTGCGTCCCGAAAGCCGAGAGCATGGCCGGAACATTCGCCTGTGGTTGAGCCGCCAGCCAGGCAGAGGCCCCCTGCGCATCATGAAAAACGGCCGCATTGGTCGCCTGAGTCGTCGGCAAGGAAAACCAGGTCATCGACACCCTCTTGAGGGTTGCAACCGCCCGGAGCGGGCGGTTGTGCTAAGTCCGGAATCGGGGCAACGCATTTCGGCGAGAGAGTTCAGCCACGAATCCGGCTTGATTGCAGCAGAAAATTATTTCTTGGGATCTTCGCACAGCTCGAGCAACACGCCGTGCGTCGATTTCGGGTGCAGGAAGGCAATGTCCAGTCCTTCGGCGCCCTTGCGCGGAGACTTGTCGATCAGCTGCACGCCCTTGCCTTCGAGTTCGGTCAGGTTTTCCTGCAGACCCTCGACGGCGATCGCCAGGTGCTGGATGCCCTCGCCCTTCTTTTCGATGAACTTCCCGATGGGGCCGTCCGGCTCGGTCGATTCGAGCAGTTCGATCTTCGATTGCCCGATCTTGAAGAATGCGGTGCGGACTTTCTGTTCCTTGACTTCTTCGATCGAATAGCACTTCATGCCGAGCTGCTTTTCCCAGAACGGGATGGCTTCATCCAGGCTTTTGACGGCGATACCAATATGTTCGATATGCGATAGCTTCATTGCTGCTTTCCTTTATACAAACGATTGCTGAACTGAAACAGTGTTGATGCGAAAGGGGATTATCCAATAAAACGGGAAGGTTGAGGGAACGGGCTGTCGCATCTCGATGCCTTCTTCATGCTGTAGGAACAGGAAAGCATCCCTGATGCGGTTTTCAACTCCGCCGCCGGAATGACCACCCCAGCATCGCGATGCCAGCCACGATCATCGGCAGTGACAACCACTGCCCCATGCTGACAACCTCGGACAACCCGAAAATTCCCGCATCCGGTGTCCGAAAGAACTCGGCCACGAAACGGAAAAAGCCGTAACCGATCAGGAATACAGCGGATATCGCACCGCGCGGACGCTCCTTACCGGAAAACAGCCACAGGATGACAAACAGCAGCACTCCTTCCAGACCGGCCTGATAAATCTGCGAGGGGTGTCTGGGCAAGGCATCGACGTGCGGAAAAACCATGGCCCAGGGCAGAGACGGATCGGCCACCCGCCCCCATAACTCTCCATTGATAAAATTGCCGATGCGTCCGGCCGCCAGTCCGAGCGGCACCAGCGGCGCGATGAAATCGGTGACATCCAGCCAGGCCCGGCCTGACTTGCGCACGTACCACCCCATGGCCAACAGCACGCCGATAAATCCGCCGTGAAAGGACATGCCTCCCTTCCAGACGGCGAATATTTCCAGCGGATGTTGCAGGTAGTACCCCAACTCGTAGAACAGCACCTGCCCCAGGCGGCCTCCAACAACGACGCCGAGCACACCGTAGAAAAGCAGATCGTCGAGCTCCGGTACGCTCCAGCCGTCCTTGATGAGCCTGGGATGCGTCAGGATGCGGCGCCGGCCCAGCCACCAGAACTGCAGGAAGGCCAGCAGATACATCAGTCCGTACCAGCGAACGGCCAGCGGACCAAGCGAAATGGCGACGGGATCGAACTGGGGATGAATCAGCATACGCTACATGTCGCCGGGGCAAACCGGCGGAACTTTCGGATAGAATGAAGATTATAGCCTGCTATCCGCAGCCGCCATCCCTGGCGCCCTTTGTATTGGAGATTTGTCATGCCCGAATATCGTTCCCGCACATCCACTCATGGCCGCAACATGGCCGGCGCCCGCGCCCTGTGGCGCGCTACCGGAATGAAGGACGGCGATTTCGGCAAACCCATTATCGCTGTCGTTAACTCCTTCACCCAGTTCGTTCCCGGGCATGTGCACCTCAAGGATCTCGGGCAGCTGGTCGCCGGTGCCATTGAAGCAGCCGGCGGCATCGCCAAGGAATTCAACACCATCGCCATCGATGACGGCATCGCCATGGGCCACGACGGCATGCTCTATTCACTGCCTTCGCGCGACCTGATTGCCGATTCCGTCGAGTACATGGTCAATTCCCACTGCGCCGACGCCATGGTCTGCATCTCCAACTGCGACAAGATCACGCCGGGTATGTTGATGGCGGCGATGCGCGTCAACATTCCAGCCATTTTCGTTTCCGGCGGTCCGATGGAGGCCGGGAAGGTCAAGATTGGTGGAAAAATCATTCACCTCGATCTGGTCGACGCGATGGTCAAAGCGGCCGACGACAGCGTATCCGACAGCGAAGTTGACGCCATCGAGCGCTCGGCCTGCCCGACCTGCGGGTCCTGCTCCGGCATGTTTACCGCCAACTCGATGAACTGCCTGACCGAAGCCCTCGGACTTTCGCTGCCCGGCAACGGCACCCTGGTGGCTACGCACGCCGACCGCAAGGAACTGTTCCTAAAGGCCGGCCGGCAGATCGTTGAACTATGCCGCCGCTATTACGAACAGAATGACGCTTCGGTGCTGCCGCGCGGCATTGCCACCTTCGAGGCCTTCGAAAATGCGATAACCTTGGACGTCGCCATGGGCGGTTCGACCAATACCGTCCTGCATCTGCTGGCCGTGGCCCAGGAAGCCGGCGTCAATTTCACGATGGCCGACATCGATCGCATTTCGCGCAAGGTGCCCTGCCTGTGCAAGGTCGCTCCGGCCACCGAGAAATACCATATCGAAGACGTTCACCGTGCCGGAGGCATCATCGGCATCCTCGGCGAACTCAACCGCTGCGGGCTGATTCACCGCAACTCGCCGACCGTGCACGCCAAGAGCCTCGGTGAAGCCCTGGATATCTGGGACGTCATGCATCGCGCACACGACCTCAAGGTGCACGAGTTCTATCGCGCCGCCCCCGGCGGCGTGCCGACCCAGACCGCCTTCTCGCAAAACAAGCGCTACAACGAACTCGACCTCGACCGCACGCAGGGCTGCATCCGCGACCGGGCCAACGCCTATTCCCAGGAAGGCGGCCTGGCTGTCCTGTACGGAAACATTGCCGAGGACGGATGCATCGTGAAAACGGCTGGCGTCGACGAAAGCATATGGAAATTCACCGGCAAGGCGCGTGTATTTGAAAGTCAGGATGCTGCCGTGCAGGGCATCCTGGCCAATGAAGTCAAGGCCGGAGATGTTGTCGTGATCCGCTATGAAGGGCCGAAGGGCGGCCCGGGTATGCAGGAAATGCTCTATCCGACCTCGTATCTCAAGTCGAAGGGACTCGGCAAGGAGTGTGCGTTGCTTACCGACGGCCGGTTTTCGGGCGGAACCTCCGGTTTGTCGATCGGCCACGTCTCCCCGGAAGCAGCCGAGGGAGGGGCCATTGGCCTGATCGAAGAGGGCGACCGCATTGAAATCGACATTCCGGGCCGTCGCATTCATCTGGCCATTTCCGACGCCCAGCTCAAGGCCCGGCGCGAGGCCATGGAAGCCCGGGGCGAACAGGCCTGGCAACCCGCCAAACCGCGCACGCGAAACGTGTCGCAGGCGCTGCAGGCCTACGCCCTGATGGCCACTTCTGCCGCAACCGGTGCCGTACGCGATCTGAGCCAGCTCAGGCGTCGCTGAACCTCAGAGCCCGGCCCGTGCGGACTGACACATCGCCCGGGCCCGGCAATTCTTTTTCCGTCGCGCGCAAAGGAACCGAAACTGCGGCGCTCAGTCAATGGAAACGTATCGTTTCCGTTTGCGGCTCTGTGGAATGCTCCTTGACAGGAACTCTCATGGATTCCCGGCATCACATCAATAACTGAAATCACGTCCAGTTTTTTCACTTTTCTTCACCCCACCTACTCGGAGCGCATGAATGAAAGTCACTCCTCTCGTCCTGTCGATCGCCGCGGGCCTTGTCCTTTCACCTGCCAGCCAGGCCGATGAAGCCCTGGCCAAGTCAAAAGGCTGTCTGGCCTGCCACACGGTCGACAAGAAACTGATCGGGCCCACGTACAAGGAAATCGCCAAGAAATATGCAGGCCAGAAAGATGCCGAGGCCAGGATCGCAACTACCATTGTCAAAGGAACGCCGGTGCCCGCAGGGGTCGGTTGGCAGAAGGAGGGCAAGGCGACCCTGCCGTTCATGCCTCCCAACGCATCGGTCAAACCTGATGAAGCAACAAAACTGTCCAAATGGATTCTCGGCCTGAAGTAGGGTAGCCCTGCGGTTTTTCTGCTGCAAGACAACCCTGTTAAAGCTCAGGCAGGAGCCCTGCGCCCTATTTGTTATGAGGTCACGCGGCTGCACCGAGCGGGCGATGGAACTTCGGCCAGCGCGGAACGCAACGGATTCAGAACGCCTCTCGGGCATTCGCCAGGCGGAAGTCTGGCCCGGGTTGCAACAATGACGACCGACGCCCCCCAAGCCGGTATACTGTCGGCTATCCGACTCTTCCGGCGCAAACTCCGAGCCCTTGAATCCAGGCCAACATAAAACCATCCGCATCCTTGGCATCGATCCAGGGCTGCGCGTCACCGGTTTCGGCATCATCGAAAAAACGGGCGCGCACTTGGCCTATCTGGCCAGCGGATGCGTCAAAACCGATGCCAAAGCGTCCCTGCCGGCCCGTCTCGGAACGATCCACGCCGGGCTGAATAAACTGCTCGCGCAATATAAACCGGACCAGGCTGTCATCGAAATCGTCTTTGTCAACGTTAATCCTCAATCGACTCTGTTATTGGGTCAGGCAAGAGGCGCCGCAATTGCTGCCCTGGTTGCCGGCGGAATCGAAGTGGCCGAATACACTGCCCTGCAGGTCAAACAGGCCGTGGTCGGCAACGGCCACGCCGACAAGATCCAGGTGCAGCACATGGTGCGCCGCCTGCTGTCTTTGCCGGGCGACCCCAGCCCGGACGCAGCCGATGCGCTGGCTTGCGCCATCGCCCATGCACATGGAGGACAGGGCTTGGGAAGCTTGGCGACAAAGGGAATGCGTATTCGTAATGGACGAATGATTCAGGCAAGATGAACGAGGGCTAACGATGATTGGGCGCTTAACCGGAACGTTGCTGGAGAAAAACCCGCCGCAGATCGTTCTCGACGTTCACGGCGTCGGCTATGAAGTCGACGTGCCAATGAGCACGTTTTTCAATCTGCCGCCAGCCGGGGAAAGGATCACCCTGTTGACGCACTTCGTGGTGCGCGAGGACGGTCAGTTCCTTTACGGTTTTGCCACGGAACCCGAACGCTTCGCCTTCCGACAGTTGCTCAGGATTTCGGGTATCGGAGCGCGTACCGCGCTGTCCGTGCTTTCCGGGCTTTCCGTCAATGACCTCGCGCAGGCCATCGCTCGCCAGGAAGTCGGACGCCTGACCAAAGTTCCGGGGATCGGCAAGAAAACAGCCGAGCGCCTGCTTCTCGAACTCAAGGGCAAGCTGGCCGATGCCCTGCCGACAACCGAACCGGCCGTCGAAGACAGCCCGCATGACATTCTCAATGCCTTGCTGGCGCTGGGGTACAATGACCGCGAAGCCGGGGCGGTCATGAAACAACTGCCGCCCGGTCTGTCCACCTCGGACGGTATCCGACAAGCCCTCAAACTGCTTTCCAAACCCTGATGCAACAAATTTCTTCCGCCCAGAAGCAGATCATCCAGATCGCCATCGTCGCGCTGCTGCTGATCGGCTGTATCGCCGTCCTGCTGCCCTTCACCGGCACCTTGATGTTCGCCGTGGTCATCTGCGTAACCATCGCTCCGCTACGCGACCGGATGGTGTCCTGGTGCCGCGGCCGGGAACACCTGGCGGCGCTCCTGATGTCCGTATTGCTCGTATTACTGCTGGTGGCTCCGTTGGCTCTCCTCTCGGGCACACTGGCCGACGGTGTCGAATCGACCCTGCTCTACCTGCGGCCGATGCTCGAAAAAGGCATTCCGGCGGATCCGCCGCAGTGGTTATCCGGACTCCCGCTGATTGGAGGCGATATTGATGATTACTGGCACAAGCTGGTCGCCAGCCGGGAAGAAATGAACAATCTTCTGCGTCAGTTGATCGACCCGACCCGCAAACTGGCCCTGGGTGCGGTATCGATTCTCGGCCAGGGGCTGCTGCAACTGATGCTCGTCGTCTTTTTCGTCTTCTTCATTTTCCGTGATGCCGGAAAATACGCCGAAGCCATGCGCACCGGCAGCCGCAAGCTGGCCGGCGAACTCGGCGAACGCATGCTCAGGCTGGCCGAAGGCACGGTCACCGGGGTCATGGTCGGTATCGTCGGCACGGCCGCCGCCCAGGCGCTGGTAGCCATGCTCGGCTACATCATCGCGGGCGTACCCGGTATCGCCATGCTCACCTTCACCACCTTTATCTTTTCCATGGTGCCGGTCATCGGGGCCACGCTGATCTGGCTGGGCGCGGCGCTATGGCTTTACGACAGCGGCCAGACCGGATGGGCCATCTTCATGGTGTTGTGGGGCATGTTCGGCATTAGCAGCGTGGACAATTTCGTCAAGCCGATCCTCATCTCGCGCACATCGAGCCTGCCTCTGCTCCTGATCGTGGTCGGCATCTTCGGCGGCGTGCTGGTCTTTGGCTTCATCGGGCTGTTCCTCGGTCCGACCCTGCTGGCGCTGGGCCATGTGCTGATCCGCGAATGGCTGGCCCTGACTGAATACGACGAATCACCTTCCATCTAGCGATGATCGAGAACGACACATTTGACGAGATTCCACTCGACCGGCTGATTTCCCCGGAATCGAAATCGGCCCAGGAAGACGCCATCGAGCGTGCCCTGCGCCCGAAGCGCCTGGCCGATTACGTCGGTCAGGCCAAGATCCGCGAGCAGCTTTCGATCTTCATCGAGGCGGCCAAGCGCCGTCAGGACACGCTCGATCACGTCCTCCTGTTCGGCCCGCCGGGCCTCGGCAAGACCACGCTGGCGCACATCATCGCCGCCGAGATGGGCGTCAACCTGCGTCAGACCTCCGGCCCGGTGCTCGAACGCGCGGGCGACCTGGCCGCCATGCTTACCAATCTCGAACCGCACGATGTGCTGTTCATCGACGAGATCCACCGCCTTTCGCCGGTCGTCGAGGAAATCCTCTACCCGGCGATGGAAGATTTCCAGATCGACATCATGATCGGCGAGGGGCCGGCCGCCCGCTCGGTCAAGCTCGATCTGCCGCCATTTACACTGGTCGGCGCCACCACGCGCGCCGGCATGCTGACCAATCCGCTACGCGACCGTTTCGGCATCGTCGCCCGGCTGGAGTTCTATACGCCCGAGGAACTCACGCACATCGTCACGCGCTCCTCCCAGTTGCTCAACGTGCCATCCGATCCCGGCGGCGCGCTGGAGATCGCCCGCCGTTCGCGCGGCACTCCGCGCATCGCCAACCGACTGCTGCGCCGCGTACGCGATTTTGCCGAGGTCAAGGCTGCGGGACACATCACCCTCGAGGTCGCGGACCAGGCGCTGTCGATGCTCGACGTCGACCACGGCGGCCTGGACGTCATGGACCGCAAGCTGCTCTCCGCGGTGATCGACAAGTTCGGCGGTGGCCCGGTCGGCGTGGACAATCTCGCTGCGGCGATCGGCGAGGCGCGGGATACGATCGAGGACGTGCTCGAACCCTTTCTGATCCAGCAGGGTTTCCTGCAACGCACGCCGCGCGGGCGCATCGCCACGGCCGCCATCTACCGCCATCTCGGCCTCGACGCCCCAAGCCAGAACGGACAGAGCGATCTTTGGCGAACACAATAAATCAATGAATACGCCATAAAACAATGGCTTGTAACAATTTATTACACTAAAATCTTCAAAGCAGGCCTACAATCCCCCCATGAAACACGAGCAGAAGCCGAACGCCTTCACCCTCCCTGTTCGTATCTACTACGAGGACACCGACGCCGGGGGCGTGGTGTATTACGCCAATTACCTCAAGTTTCTCGAACGTTGCCGCACCGAATGGCTGCGTTCGATTGGTCACGATCAGTCGGATCTGCTGCGCGACCCGGGCATCGCCTTCGTCGTGCGCAGCGTGGCCCTCGACTACCTGAAGCCGGCGCGCCTCGACGACCTGCTTACGGTCAGCCTGGAAGTCGAGAAAATCACCCGCTCGCAGATCTTCTTCCGTCAGCACATCCGGCGCGGCAATCTGCTCGTCGCGGAGGGCTGGGAGGAATTGATCAGCGGCAAGATCCAGATCGTCTGCGTGAGCATCGACACCGGTTCCGGGCAGATGAAAGTCACCTCCATTCCCGCTCCAATGCGTACCCAACTGGAAGCACTCCAATGAACGTTTCGCAAGACCTCTCCATCCTGCACCTGATCCTCAATGCCAGCGCGGTCGTCCAGTTCGTCATGGCGATTCTGGCTGGTGTATCCTTCATGTCCTGGTATTACATTTTCCGCAAATGGTTCACCGTCAAGGAAGCGCGCGAACAAACCGAGCAGTTCGAACGTGATTTCTGGAGCGGCGGCGACCTGAACAGCCTGTACCAGAGCGCCACCAGCAACCGCCACGAAACCGGCAGCATGGAACGTATCTTCGAAGCGGGTTTCCGCGAGTTCGCCAAGCTGCGCAGCCAGAAGAATCTCGATCCCAAGGACGTCATCGACGGCTCGCGCCGCGCCATGCGCGCCACCTATCAGCGCGAAGTGGATAACATCGACGCGCACCTGGCCTTCCTCGCATCGGTCGGTTCGGTCAGCCCCTACGTCGGCCTGTTCGGCACCGTCTGGGGCATCATGCATTCCTTCCGCGGGTTGTCCAACGTCGGGCAGGCCACACTCTCCGCCGTCGCCCCGGGCATCGCCGAAGCGCTGGTGGCCACGGCCATCGGTCTGTTCGCCGCCATTCCCGCGGTGGTTGCCTACAACCGCTTCTCCCATGAAATCGACCGGCTGGCCACGCGCTTCGAATCGTTCATGGAAGAGTTCTCGAACATCCTGCAGCGCCAGATGCGCTAAGCGGGAGGCACCATGCGCGAACGCCGCCTGAAAAACGAAATCAACGTCGTCCCCTACATCGACGTCATGCTCGTGCTGCTGGTGATCTTCATGGTCACCGCGCCGATGATGACCACCGCGAGCATTGACGTGCCGTCGGTCGGCAAGGCCACTCAGGCGCCTGCCGAGGCGCTGCAGGTCAATATTGATGCCAACGAGGCGCTGTCGCTGATGGACAAGGGACAAAAAAGCCCGCTTGGTCGTGACGAACTGGCGCAAGCCATCATCAACGCGCAGCAAAAGGATCCGGAACGGCCGGTACTGATCGTCGGCCACAAGGACGTCAAGTATGAGGCCGTTCTCCGCGTCATGGACGAACTGCAGCGTCAGCAGGTCAAGCGCATCGGCCTGCTCGTTCAGCCGACCGGCAAGTAGGCATCAACCGGCAAGCCGATGTCCGTGGACAATTTCTCACCCCTTTCTCCTGAAGAAAAGCCCAGCGTTGCGGCACTGATGCTTGCCGCCCTGGTGCACCTGCTGCTCATTGGCGCCCTGTTTCTCGGTGTGCAATGGAAAAGCCAGGCGCCGTCGTCGGTGGCTGTCGAGGTCTGGAGTGCTCCGCCGCCGAGCGTTGCGGTAAAAACCGAACCCGCACCGGAACCGCCGCCCGCACCGGAACCCAAGCCCGAGCCGAAGCCTGCCCCCAAGGTTGAACCGGTCACACCTGTCAAACCGGACATCGCCATCAAGGACGAGAAGAAGAAAAAGGAAGAACCGAAAAAGCCGGAGCCCAAGAAGGAAGAGCCCAAAAAACCCGAACCCAAGAAACAGCCGAAGCAAGAAGAGCCGAAAAAGCCCGAACCCAAGCGGGAAATGCCCGATTTCCAGAAACAGCTTGAGCGGGAGTTGAAGGATGCTCAACGACAGAAACTCGCGGCGCAAACTGCACAGGAACAGCGCGCCCGGGCCGATGCGGAACTCAGGCAACTCGGCCAGATGAAAGCCGAACAGGAGGCGCTTGGCCGAAATCGCGGGCTGGCGGCCTACAGCGACAAGATCCGCACCAAGATAAAGGGCAACATCGTTCTGCCGCACGCCATCCAGGGCAACCCGGAGGCCATCTTTGAAGTCACGCAGTTGCCTTCAGGCGAGGTCATCAGCGTCAGGATCCGGAAATCCAGCGGCAACAAGCTGCTGGACGATGCCATCGAACGGGCCATCAAAAAATCGGATCCCTTGCCGCTTCCCGATCAACCCGGGCTGTTCCAGCGCGTTCTTGAATTGAAATACAAGCCTTTCGACGAATGAACCCCTTCTTGGAAAAATTACCTTTCGTTACAATTTAACCTTCCGACGAAGGAATATAATGTGAGACTCTCTTTCGGAAGCCTGCGTCCCATGTCCCGACCCTCGCCTTCCCTGCGAAAATCAAGCCTGATTGCCAGCACTCTGCTGGCGTTTTTGCTTTCTTCCGCCCATGCGGAACTGACTATCGAGATCACCGGGGCCGGCGCAAACCGGATTCCTGTAGCCATCGCCGATTTCGGTGGGGAAAGCGGTGCTGCGCGCGCAGTGAGCAGCGTGGTGCGCGGCGATCTTGAACGCAGCGGCCTGTTCCGGATGGTCGACACGACTGGCGTTGCCATGACCGAAACGACCCAGCCGGCTTTCGCCGACTGGAAGAATCGCGGTGCCGACGCACTGGCTGCCGGCAGCATCGGTCCGAGCGGCGACGGTCGCCAGGAAGCACGCTTCCGTCTTTACGACATCAACAAACAGGCGCAACTCGGTGGTGCAGCCTTCGTCACTTCGACCGCCATGCTGCGCGCAGCCGGTCACCGCATCGCCGACGTGATCTATGAAAAACTGACCGGCGAACCCGGCGTCTTTTCCACGCGCATCGCTTACGTCGTGAAAAACGGTCCTGCACGTTACGAGCTGCATATTGCCGATGCTGACGGTCAGAACGCCCAGGCCGCGCTGAAATCGCGAGAACCGATCATTTCGCCGACCTGGTCGCCCGATGGCAGTCGCCTGGCTTACGTTTCGTTCGAAAACAAGAAACCGGTCATCTATGTTCATTCGCTGGCCAGTGGGCAGCGTGTCGTGGCAGCCAACTTCAAGGGATCCAATTCCGCACCGGCTTGGTCGCCGGACGGCCGCAAGCTGGCCGTCGTCCTTTCGAAGGAAGGGGGGTCGCAAATATTTACCGTGAATGCCGACGGTTCCGGCGTGCAGCGACTGACCCGAAGTGCGGGAATCAATACCGAACCGTTCTTCGCTCCCGACGGGCAAACGGTTTATTTCACCTCGGACCGCGGCGGCAGCCCGCAAATCTACCGTACGAACCTGGATGGCAGCGATGTCCAGCGCGTCACTTTCGAGGGCAGCTACAACGTTTCTCCCCGCATTTCCTCCGACGGCAAGACCCTGGCTTTCATCAGCCGCCGCGAAGGCGCTTTCCGGCTTGCAACGATGGACCTGGCCAGCCGCCAGGTGCAGATTCTGACCGACTCGCACAAGGACGAATCGCCGTCGTTTGCCCCCAATAACCGCATGATCCTGATCGCCACCGAAATCGGTGGTCGCGGCGTACTTTCGGCCGTTTCGGTCGATGGCCGCATCAAGCAGCGCCTTTCCATCCCGGCCGGCGATGTCCGTGAGCCAGCCTGGGGCCCCTACCTTCGGTAACGGACCTTTCCATAACCGGACAATCAATCATCATTTGACGCTGGAGATTTACCACCATGAAACGCCTCATCATCCCGACCCTGCTGGCCCTGCTGATTACCGGGTGCAGTTCGACTCCCGACACTGCTGAACAGACCGGTGCACCGGTCGAATCGCGCGGCAACGGCAATGTTGCCACGGTTACCGCGGGCAACATGGATAGCCGCAAGCTGCCGCCCGAACTGACCGACCCGAAGAGCATCCTGTCCAAGCGCAGTGTCTATTTTGATTACGACAAGTTCGACATCAAGGCCGAGTACAAGGATCTGGTCGCGGCACACGCCAAATTCCTGGTCAACAACCGCCAGTTCAAGATGCTGATCCAGGGCAACACCGACGAACGCGGCAGCCGCGAATACAACGTCGCCCTCGGCCAGAAGCGCGCCGATGCCGTCAAGCAGATGCTGGTCATGCTCGGCGCCCGCGAAGATCAGGTCGAATCGGTCAGCCTTGGCGAGGAAAAGCCGAAGAACGCAGGCCAGAACGAAGCCGCCTGGGCTGAAA
The DNA here is from genome assembly GCA_964563685.1 of uncultured Propionivibrio sp. Taxonomy (GTDB): domain Bacteria; phylum Pseudomonadota; class Gammaproteobacteria; order Burkholderiales; family Rhodocyclaceae; genus Propionivibrio. Next base: position 40,322 of record CAZLXL010000006.1, on the reverse strand, counting down.
ACCGTCGTGGCGACATGCTTTACAGCGGCGAGTTCTAAGATGCCGGCGCGCCGCCAGAATTTTCGCTCGGCGATTTCCACGATAGCCCTGCTGCTAGCCGCTTTTGGCGCGCAGCAGGCGCACGGCGCGCTATTCGATGACGAAGAAGCACGGCGGCAGATCAGGGACATGTCGATCAAGGTCAACGAGCGCATCGATACGCTTTCGCGAGCACAGATTGATCTGGTTAACCAGATTCAGTCCTTGCGCGAGGAAAATGCAAGACTGCGCGGCCAGATCGAAACCCTGACTTATGAACAGGAATCGGCCAAGAAACGCCAGCAGGATTTCTACATCGATCTGGACGGCCGCCTGCGCAAGCTTGAATCCCCACCTCCCGTCGCATCACCCGATACGGCCAAGCCCGGCGACGGCGAGACAACAGTCGATCAGGCCAAGAAGCCGGTATCCGATCCCGCGACGGAGTCGCGCGAATACGAAGCTGCGCTCAATCTTTTCAGGGCCAACAAGATCAAGGAAGCGGCCTCCGCGTTCGATACTTTCGCAAAAACGCATCCGGACAGCTCCCTGACTGCGAACGCCTATTACTGGCTGGGCAACGCTCACTATGCCTTGCGCGACTGCAAGAGAGCCATTGAGGCACACCGGGTGGTCATCAGCAAGTGGCCACAGCATTCCAAGGCGCCGGATTCACTGATTGGCGTCGCTTCCTGCCAGCAGGAACTGGGCGATACCAAGGGGGCCAAAACCTCGCTGGAAACCGTGCTGAGCAAATATCCGGACAGCCCGGCGGCCAGCACGGCACGGCAACGCTTGAAAAAATAGGCGCATGAGGTCTTCCCGGCAATCTCCCTCGCTGATCATCAGCGAGATTTTCCATTCCTTGCAGGGAGAGGCCTCGCGCATCGGCCTGCCCACGGTTTTCGTCCGTCTGACCGGCTGTCCGCTGCGTTGCACCTGGTGCGACACGGAACACGCCTTCTCCGGGGGGCAGCGCATGACCCTGACCGAAATCCTCGACAAGGTCGCTGGATTCGGCACGCCACGCGTCTGTGTTACCGGAGGAGAGCCGCTGGCCCAGAAGAACTGCCTCCCCCTGCTGGCCGCCCTGTGCGATGCCGGCCATGACGTTTCCCTGGAAACTTCAGGTGCGCTGGACATTGCCGGAGTCGATCCGCGGGTATCGCGCATCGTCGACCTGAAGGCGCCCGGTTCCGGCGAATCGGCGCGCAACCGCTGGCAGAACCTGCCCCTGCTCACTCCGCGCGATGAACTGAAATTCGTGCTCAAGGACCGGGCCGATTACGAATGGGCCAGAAATATCCTCATCGAACATCAGCTGGACAAGCGTTGCCCGTTGCTTTTCTCACCCGTCCAGGACGCCCTGGAACCGCAGCTCCTGGCGGAGTGGATTCTGGCCGACCGCTTGCCGGTACGTTTCCAGCTGCAGCTGCACAAACAGCTTTGGGGTAACATGCGCAGCAAGTAACGCCATCAATGAGGCCGCCATCATGAGCGAAGAACGCCGCAAACATTCCCGCATTGCTTTCCAGGCACCCGCGAGCCTGGTATTCCCCGACAGAACCATCGACACGGTGGTCATCGATCTTTCCCTCAAAGGCGCACTGGTGCGTTTGCCGGCCAGTACTTCTGTACAGGATCAGGCCATCTGCAAACTGCATGTGCACCTTAACGAAACACACGACGACATCGGCATGGATGCGCGAGTGGTGCACAATGAGGGCCGCTATGCCGGTCTGCGCTGCCTGACCATCGACCTCGACAGCGTCACGCACCTGCGTCGCCTTGTTGAGCTCAACCTGGGCGACCCGGCCTTGCTTGAAAGGGAATTGTCGGCCCTGGTTGCCGACTGATCAGTCGTCGCGTTCCGTTCGTTCTCGAACAGCGTCCGGCCTCCAGGCCAACCGCCCTGTATGACAAAATTCGTCCACCGGGAAAACACCGGAACACCCTTCCTTCTTCAACACTTCCTCCAACACTTTTATCATCTGCCCTCAGTCTGAACCGATGAATAATTCCCAGCCGCTCTCTTCCCCTCGCGCCGTCGTTCTACTTTCCGGAGGGCTTGATTCAGCCACCGTTCTTGCCATTGCCCGTAACGCCGGATTCGAATGTTATTGCCTGTCGCTCGACTACGGCCAACGGCATCGCGCCGAACTCGCGGCCGCAGCGAATATCGCACGCACGCAGGGCGCCGCCGCGCATCACATCGTGCAACTCGATCTTAGCCATTTCGGCGGATCCGCCCTGACCGATACCCGCATTCCCGTTCCCACGGACGGAGTCGAGGCCGGAATTCCGGTCACCTATGTCCCGGCGCGCAACACAATCATGCTCTCGCTGGCCCTCTCCTGGGCGGAAGTATTGCAAAGCCGCGACATCTTCGTCGGGGTGAATGCCGTTGACTACTCGGGATACCCGGATTGCCGGCCGGAATACATCAAAGCCTACGAAACCTTGGCCAACCTGGCCACCAAGGCCGGCGTGGAAGGGCACAAGCTAACCGTCCACGCCCCGTTGATCGACCTCTCCAAGGCCGAAATCATCCGCCGGGGCAATGCCCTGGGCGTCGATTACAGCGCCACGGTATCCTGCTATCAGGCTGACGAACAGGGCCTGGCATGTGGCGTATGCGACTCCTGTCGTCTGCGCCGCGAAGGCTTCCAGGCCGCCCAAATCGAAGACCCCACGCGCTATACGGCGCGATAGCCGGGATTCGTGAACCTTTCCCGAGCCCCAGTGGGTCAGGGGGAATGACATGGCCTGTTAGAATGTTACCTTTTTGGAATTTTCCGTGGATCTACTGATTCTCTTCAAGGCACTGATTCTCGGAGTGGTCGAGGGTCTCACCGAGTTTCTCCCGATTTCCTCGACCGGCCACCTGATTCTTGCTGGCGATCTGCTCGATTTCAACGATGACCGCGCCAAGCTGTTTACGATCGTCATCCAGTCGGGCGCCATTCTGGCCGTTGTCTGGGAATACCGGGAACGCTTCCTCAGCATCGTGCGCGGTCTGGGCCGGGAACAGTCCGCCAACCGCTTTACGCTCAACCTGCTGATCGCCTTCATGCCGCTGGCTCTTCTTGGATTGCTGTTCAAGAAACCCATCGAGGCCTACCTGTTCAAGCCGCTGCCCGTGGCTCTGGCATTCATTGTCGGCGCCCTGCTCATTCTCTGGGCCGAGCGCAGGCAGCACACGATCCGTATTCAATCTGTAGACGAAATGACTCCTCTCGACGCGCTCAAACTCGGGCTGGCTCAGGCGCTGGCATTGGTTCCTGGTACCTCGCGCTCGGGAGCAACGATCATCGGAGGCATGTTGTTCGGACTGTCACGCCGCGCCGCAACGGAATTCTCCTTTTTCCTGGCCGTCCCGACGTTGATTGTCGCGACACTTTACAGCCTCTATAAGGAACGCGCATTGCTCAATACCGACGATATTGGCATGTGGTCGGTCGGCATTATTTCGTCCTTCATTTCCGCTTTCCTCTGTGTCCGCTGGCTGCTGCGATTCATTTCCACGCACGATTTCACGCCATTCGCCTGGTATCGCATTGCCTTCGGCATCGTGGTGTTGCTTACCTGGCAGTTCGATTTGGTGGCGTGGACTGTTTCATGAATGCGGGAATCCTTTATCTGCACGGATTTTGCTCGTCGCCAGAATCATGGAAGGCACGTTTTCTCAGGGATACGTTGGTTCAACGAGGACAGGGCGATCACTTCCACTGCCCGTTTCTTTCGCATATCCCCCGGCAAGCCATCGGCCAGGCTGAGAACATCATCAATGCGGCCAATGGGCCATTGACCCTTGTTGGCAGTTCGCTGGGAGGGTTCTACGCTACCTGGCTGGCTGAGCGGTTCGATTTGCCCGCCGCACTGATCAATCCCGCGGTGATGGCCCCCATCTCGCTTGAAAAATACATCGGCACTCAGACCAATCTGCACACCTGCGAAACTTTCGAATTCACCGCAGACGAGATCGGCCAGTTGCGCGCGCTGGAAGTCCAGCACGTCACCCCGGAACGTTATCTGCTGATGGTCGAAACCTGCGACGAGGTACTCGATTACCGGCAGGCCGTGGAACGTTACGCCGGCTGCCGCCAGATCATCCTCGACGGGGGAGACCACAGTTTCACGCGCTTTCCCGAATACGTTCCGCAACTGCTTGAATTCTGCGGGTTATAATTTACACGATGCATGTTTTATTTGAAGAAGACGGCGCTTTCAAGGCAGCCACTGTTCTGGCCGACAACGAAACCTCATTGCAGGTCGAGATGGCTACCGGCAAGCGCGCCAAGATCAAATCCTCGAATGTCCTGCTGCGCTTCAAGGAACCCTCGCCAGGAGAATTGCTGAACCTCTCCGAGGCACTGGCTGCGGGCATCGAGATCGAATTCCTCTGGGAGTGCGCGGGCGATGGCGAATTTTATTTTTGTGATTTTGCCGACGAGTATTTCGGCGGATCCGGGCAGAAGACATCGGCGGTCGAGGCGACTGCGCTCCTGCTGGCCCTGCACTCAGCGCCCGTCCATTTTCATCGCAAGGGCAAAGGGCGTTTCCGCAAGGCGCCTTCCGACATTCTCGCAGCCGCTCTGGCCGGTCTTGAAAAAAAGCGTCAGCAAGCGTTAGCCATCGAACGCATGGCCGGCGAACTGCAAGCCTTTGCGCTGCCGACCGAATTCACTCCGCTGCTTGAGCAGCTGCTCTACAAGCCCGACCGCAATCGTCCGGAGACCAAGGCATTGGAAGCCGCCTGTGCGGCGACCGGGCTTAGTGCACTGCATTTGCTGGAGAAATGCGGCGCCATTCCATCCGCCTACGATTTTCATTTCCGGAACTTTTTGCGCGAACAATTCCCGCGCGGCACGGAATTCCCTGAGGTCGCAGCGCCGATGCTGCCGCCGGAACTCAAGCGTGCCGATGTTCGTGCGTTTTCCATCGACGACGCGGCGACCACGGAAATTGACGACGCTTTCTCGCTGCAAATGCTGCCGGGCATCGGCTGGCGAGTGGGTATTCACATCGCCGCACCAGGCCTGGGCATCCTGCCGAACTCGCCGCTCGACCAGATCGCGCGCGCGCGCATGTCGACGGTCTACATGCCGGGCAACAAAATCACCATGCTGCCCGATAACACCGTTGAAAACTTCACGCTATCGGAAGGATGCGACTGTCCGGCCGTATCGCTTTACCTGACGGTGACACCGGAATACGAGATCTCGGGGCACGAATCGTGTATCGAGATCGTTCCGATCGTAGCCAACCTGCGTCACCACGACATTGAACCGGTGTTCAACGAACATACTCTGGCTGAAGGACTGCCCGAATTCCCCTTTCGCGACGAACTCAGGACCCTGTGGCATCTGGCCAATGCTTGCGAAGGTCGTCGCGGCAAGCCATCGGCAACTCAGGGAGTCAACGATTACAATTTCTCCATTGAAGGTGACCTGTCCAATCCTGAGCAATGCCGCGTTACCATCAGCGAACGCAAGCGGGGTAGTCCGCTCGACAAACTGGTGTCGGAACTGATGATCGTGGCCAACAGCACCTGGGGGGGGCTGCTTGCGGAAAAGGGGGTCCCCGCCATCTATCGCGCACAAACGGCCGGCAAGGTGCGCATGACGACCTCGCCCCTCCCGCACGAGGGGCTGGGCGTCGCCCAGTACGCCTGGTCTTCGTCACCACTGCGTCGCTACGTCGACTTGCTCAACCAGTGGCAATTGATCGCCTGCCTGAACGATGAACCTCCTCCGTTCAAGCCGAAGTCCGAATTGCTGTTCGCCGCCATGCGCGACTTCGACCTGACCTACAGTGCCTACGCCGAATTTCAGCGCCAAATGGAACGTTACTGGTGCCTGCGCTGGTTGCGTCAGGAAAAAGCAGACACAATCGAAGCCGTCATCCGGCGGGAAAATCTGGTTAAACTTGACCAGCTGCCGCTGCTGCAGCGCGTCCCTTCGGTTCCCGAGCTGAAGCCCGGACAGCGCGTCCGGCTATCGATCGAAGCAGTGGATTACCTCACGCTCGAACTCGGTTGCCGCTACCTGGAAACGCTGGAAGCAGCAACAGTGGATGTCGGCACGGACGATGAGGAAACGGAAAGCGAGGTTGACTGACGTGGTCAGGCGGACGGCGGCGAAATGGATGGCCACTGAGAGCGAACGCAATCTGTCGCTTGCGCTGGGTATTTCCCTGTTGCTGCATGCCGTGCTCCTCTCGCTGCACTTCAAGTTTCCTGACGCTTCGCGCGCCTTTCAGGACAAGGCGCTGGATATCATTCTGGTCAACAGCAAGTCGTCCAGAAAACCGACCGACGCCCAGGCGCTGGCGCAAGCCAATCTCGACGGCGGCGGGAACAGCGAGCAGAACCGGCGGGCCAAGACGCCTTTGCCGCCATCGGCACAGCAACAGGTCGGCAATGATCTGCAGCAGGCCCAAAAGCGCGTGCAGGCGCTGGAAGCGCAACAACGGCGCTTGCTGGAACAGACGCAAGACAAGCAGGGGCCTCTTTCCAGAAACGATAGTGAACTGCAACCTACCCCCGAACCTGCGCCCAGCGGCCGCGACCTGATGAGCAGCGCGCTGGAAATGGCCCGCCTGCAAGGCGAAATCGCCCGGCAGACTGAGGAATACAACAAAAAACCCCGCGTAAAGAATCTGGGGACGCGTACCGAGGAATACCGTTTCTCGCGTTATGTAGATGACTGGAAAATCAAGATCGAGCGTGTCGGAACGCTGAACTACCCTGAGGCAGCGAAGGGCAAATTGTCCGGCAGCCTGATACTGTCTGTCCGGATCAAAAACGACGGCAGCGTCGAGCGCATCGATATCGATCGTTCCTCCGGGCACCGGATTCTTGACGATGCCGCACGCCGGATCGTGCGCATGGCGGAACCTTTTGCTGCTTTTCCTGCCGATATCCGTCGTGATGTCGATATTCTCGAAATTACGCGGACCTGGACTTTTACCAGCAGCAACCAGCTCGAAACCCGACCTCGCTGACTGCCAACCCAATTCAAGGCGCTCGTTAATATGCCCGACAAGTACTGTGTATTCGGCAACCCCATCAGCCACAGCAAATCGCCGATCATCCATGCCGCTTTTGCCCGTCAGACAGCGCAGGACATTGAATATCGCGCCGTTCTCGCGCCGACCGACGGTTTTGCCGATGCCGTTGACGCCTTCATCGCCGAAGGCGGCCGGGGCGCCAACGTCACGCTGCCCTTCAAGCAGGAAGCGTATCAACTGGCCACTCGCCTGACCCTGCGCGCACAGCAGGCAGAGGCCGTCAACACACTGATTTTCAACGAGGACGAAGTGGTCGGCGACAATACCGACGGCGTCGGCCTGTTGCGCGACATCACGATCAACCTGCGTTACACGATCCGGTCCAAACGCGTGCTGCTTCTTGGTGCCGGCGGTGCGGCACGCGGCGTGGTAGGCCCCTTGCTCGGCGAATCGCCCGAATCGCTGGTCATCGCCAACCGCACGGTGTATCGCGCGCGCGCGCTGGCGGATCACTTCGCCGCCCTCGGTCCCGTAACCGGTTGCGGCTATGAAGAGCTGGCCGGACAGTCCTTCGATATAGTCATCAACGCCACTTCAGCCAGCCTCAGCGGCACGATGCCGCCGTTGCCGGACGGCATCTTCGCGCCGGGGTGCCTAGCCTACAAGATGATGTACGGGATGGGCGACACGCCTTTCCGCATCTTTGCCCGGAATCAGGGTGTCGCATTGTATTCAGAAGGGTTGGGGATGCTTCTGGAACAGGCCGCCGAATCGTTCTACGTCTGGCGCGGAATCCGCCCGGATTGCCGGCCAGTTGCCGAATTCCTGCAGCCGAAGGAATGACCGTCGGGCTGTTGCACAAGACAATCGCCAAGATGGTTCGCTGGACCAAATGGCTGCTGGCCGCTCTGTTCTGCTTATTGCTTGCTTATCAACTTTGGCTCCTGGCCTGGGTTGTCCTGTGGAAATGGGTCGACCCGGGCATGACGCGCTTCATGGAGATCCGTCTGACCGAGCTGCGAGCCAAAAATCCCAACACCCGATTGCAGCAGCAGTGGATTGATTACAACAGAATCTCGATACACCTGAAACGCGCCCTGATCGTCGCCGAAGATGATCTGTTCCTCCAGCATGACGGTTTTGACTGGGACGGAATCCAGAAGGCAATGGAGAAAAATCAACGGCGCGGGAAAATCGTCGCGGGAGGTTCGACCATTTCCCAGCAACTGGCCAAGAACCTATTCCTGACTCCCGACAAAACACCCTGGCGCAAGGCCCAGGAAGTCATTATCACCCTGATGATAGAAACCGTATGGAGCAAACGACGAATCTTCGAGGTTTACCTGAATGTAATCGAATGGGGCAATGGCATATTCGGAGCCGAGGCGGCTGCCCGTCATTATTACGCTGTCAGCGCCGCAAGCCTGTCCGCGGAACAGGCCGCCAGACTGGCCGGCATGGTGCCGAGCCCCCGCTTCTATGACCGCAACCGCGGCGCTCCCGGGCTGGTCAGCAAAGCCGGGCTCATTCTTGCCCGCATGCCTTCGGCACAGGTGCCCTGAAAGGAAGCGGATTTTTCCCGGATTCGCTCGACGCTTTTCCCTTTTCATACTCCAAATGAGTGGAACAGCGCTTACCTCCCGGATGATATTCTGTTATTTTCTGCATGATTCATTTTCCTTGTTCATGGATGGGAAATGGTATTTACTTCATTTCCAGTTGTTGCAATTTCACGCAGAAGCCCCGAAAGAATCGAAACGGCGTACTACTTACATAACGGAAAGGTGATCTGATGTTACCGGTGAAAAGGTTTAGCCACGTTGCCCTGGTGCTGGCAGCCGCCAGCCTTCTGATGAGCGGTTGCGGCGATCCGTATCCTAGCAAGACCATCAATGGTGTCATCGCCTGGGGTGCAGGCGGTGGAACGGATAGCGTATCTCGGGTCCTGACCTCGATGGCCGAAAAAGTAATGGAAGTGCCCATCCGCCTGACCAACAAAACCGGCGCCACCGGTTCGATCGCGGCCCAAGCGGTACATGAGGCCAAAGCCGACGGCTACACCGTAATGTTCCACGCAGAAAATCCGCAGTTGTATCAGGTTCTCGGCCTCTCCCCCCTCAGCTACGACGATTTCGAACCGATCCTCCTCTCTGTTCAAGGATCCACGGTGATCGTTGTTCCAAAAGACTCGCCGTACAAGACCTATGCCGACCTGATCAACGCGGCCAAGGCTGAATCAGGGAAAGTGTCCTTCGGGATCAGCGGCGTGGGCGGGCAACCTTACGTGACTGCGGCGATACTGAAAAAAGTCGAAGGCGTGAACTTCAAGCAAACCCCGTTCGAAGGGGATGGTCCGCTGACAACGGCACTGCTCGCCAAGCAGCTTGATGCGGCCGGCCTTGCCGTCGGTGCCGTTGCACAGCATGTAAACACCGGTAATCTGCGTGCGCTGGCCATCATGAGCCAGTCTGCCAATCCTTCGATGCCCGATGTCAAGCCGATTACCGAGCTTAATCCCGCGTACAAGGAAATCATGAAAGCCTCGGGCTTTTTCTATGGGATATGGGTGAAGAAGGGTACGCCCCAGGAAGCGATCGACAAATTGACTGCAGCATACAAGCAGGCATTCAACGACAAGAAATTCCAGGACTATGCAACGCTCAACGGATTTACCCTGATGGGCATCTCCGGCAAGGAGGCAAAGGATTTTGTAAAAACCTGGCAGTCGCAAATGTCATGGCTGATTTATGAAGCGGGTGGAGCCAAGGAATCGCCCGAGAAATTCGGCATTCCAAAACCTGCCGGAAGCCCAAAATAGACGGATCGGGAAGGAGCTTGAAACCCTCCTTCCCGTAAACTTGCCTCATGCAAATCAGTGAGGTTGCGTAGCGCGCAGACCTGTTCACAAAACCATGACTGGACCAACAACCAGGCGTTCAGTTGCCATTCATACAGGCTTCAGCGTGCTAGAATCCGCCTGCCTGACGCGCCGCGACACAGGGGAACTGAATGACTGAAGAAAAAAACTTCCTGGACAACCTGGGCAATGTGAATGAACTTCTGTCCCGGCACAAACAGGCAGAAGAGCTGGCGCCGCGGCAGGATACGCCCCGCAATGAACAGGACGAAGACGCTCCGCAAAAAAAGCAATATCTCGATGAATTGCGCGCGCTCCTGGAACGGATTCCGCTGGCCGAAATTGCTCAGATCATAGAGGCTCTCGACCCGGAAGACCGCCTGCTTGTCTGGTATGAAGTACGCGAGGAACGCGGCGAGGCCATCCTTGAAATCCTTTCCGACGAGGTGCGCCAGGACCTGATCTGCGACAGTCACTTCCGGAACGAAAAAACATCGGTGGCCGCCTTCGAACTGCGCAATGGCCGCCTGAGCCAGATTACCGTCAATACCCCCTACGATCTGAAATGCCTCAAGCCGATCTGGGTTGACCTCGTGGCGCCAACACCGGAAATCCGTGCCTGGGTCGGGCGGTTCTATGACGTACAGCTCCCGAACCCGAACACCCTCACCGACCTTGAGGCCAGCGCCCGGTTTTATATCGAGGACAACGGCGAAGTACACCTGCACTCGGACTTTTTGCTGGACACCAAGGAGGAATCGCGCAACGTCGCGGTCGCCCTGATCCTGCATCGCGATGTCTTGTTCTCAGTACGTACCGAGGAGCTGCCGGTTTTCCGCCTGCAACGCTTGCGGGCCCGAACCCAGCCGGGTTACGTGACAGATGGAAAAGACGTGTTGCTTGACCTGTATGCGGCCGATGCCGAATACTCGGCCGACGCGCTTGAGGATGTCTACGCCTCGCTCGAGGAAGTCAGCAAACATGTGCTGGGCACCGAGGTTACGGATACCGAAGCCGCCAAGATACTGGCCGACATCGCCCGGGAAGAAGATCTGAACGGGCGCATTCGGCGCAACGTCCATGACACGCGCCGCGCCGTATCCTTCCTGATTCGCGGGAAATCCCTGTCACCCAGCCAGCTTGACGATGCGCGACAGATCCTGCGCGACATCGAATCGCTGGACGGACACACTTCGTTCCTGTTCGGAAAAATCAACTTCCTGATGGATGCCACGGTCGGTTTCATCAACATCAACCAGAACAAGATCATCAAGATCTTCTCGGTGGCATCCGTCGCCATGCTGCCGCCAACCCTGATCGCCAGCATCTACGGCATGAATTTCCAGAAGTGGTTCCCGGAGATCCAGTGGGAATACGGCTATCCCTTCGCACTCGGGCTGATGCTGGTGTCGGTAGCCGTGCCCTTCTGGTTTTTCAACAGGAAGGGCTGGTTGCGCTGACACCACAAGCGCATGCGCAGAAGCCTACCAACTCCGGAATATGTCCTCGGCTGCACTGATGGTTGCGGCAATGTCGGCATCGCTATGCGCCGACGAAACAAAACCGGCCTCGAAGGCAGAGGGCGCAAAATAATGCCCCGCATCAAGCATGGCATGGAAAAACCGGTTGAATGCTTCTTTGTCGCACTGCATGACTTCGGCAAAATTTTGAGGGCATTGCTCACGGAAATAGAGCCCGAACATGCCGCCCACCGATTGGGCAGAGAACGTTACGCCGTGTTGCTTTGCCGCAGTTACAAGGCCTGCGCACAATGCCGCGGTCTTTTGTTCCAGCCTCGCGTAAAAACCCTGCGCCTGGACCTGCTTTAGCGTGGCCAATCCGGCAGCGACCGCAACCGGGTTGCCTGACAGCGTGCCTGCCTGATAGACCGGCCCTAGCGGGGCAATTCTTTTCATGATCTCGCGCTTGCCGCCAAAGGCACCGACCGGCATGCCTCCTCCTATGACTTTGCCAAGCGTGGTCAAATCGGGCGTAATGCCGAACAACCCCTGCGCACAACCGAGCCCCACGCGAAAGCCGGTCATCACTTCGTCGAAAATCAGGATGCTGCCGAATTTCGTACACAAGGTACGCATCGCCAGCAGGAACTCCGGTAGCGGAGCAACCAGATTCATGTTGCCAACGACAGGTTCGACGATAACCGCCGCGATGCGTCCGCCATGCTCGACAAAAGCCTGCTCAAGCTGTGCCGTATTGTTATAGTCAAGAACCAGCGTATGTTGCGCGAGATCGGCGGGAACGCCTCCGGAACTGGGGTTGCCGAAAGTCAGCATGCCCGATCCTGCTTTCACCAGCAGGCTGTCGGCGTGCCCGTGATAACACCCTTCGAACTTGATCAGAAGATCGCGCCCGGTAAAGCCTCGCGCCAGACGGATGGCGCTCATCGTGGCTTCAGTGCCGGAACTGACGAGGCGGACCATGTCAAGCGAAGGCAGCAAATCGCAGAGCAGGTCTGCCATTTCAACCTCCTGCACGGTCGGCGCTCCGAAGGAAAGGCCCCTGGCTGCGGCTTCCTGCACGGCAGCCACGACTTCAGGATGCGCATGCCCGAGAATCAGGGGTCCCCATGAGCCCACGTAATCGAGATACGACTTGCCTTCTACGTCGATGACACGCGAACCACTGCCGCTGGCAAAAAAACAGGGATTCCCGCCTACCGAACGGAAAGCCCTGACGGGAGAATTGACGCCACCGGGGATGTGCCGCAGTGCGCGTTCGAACAGTTTCTGGTTACTCAGGATCAAGCAAGTTCTCCTTGAAAAAGAGGTTGATACGCGCGAGCACGGGCCTCGCCATCAGGAGCATCGAACAAGTCGGTAATGACGGCAAGCATGTGCGCACCGGCCGCGACGACCGGCTGGGCATTGTCAAGGGTAATGCCTCCAATCGCGCACGCCGGCAACTGCAATTCACTACGGCAGCGACCGAACAGCGAAAGATCCGCACGCACGGCATCGGGCTTCGTCGGAGAAGTGAAAACTGCGCCAAAGGCGACATAATCGGCGCCGGCCTCCGCTGCGGCAAACGCCAGGCCAAAATCGGCATAACAGGAAGCACCAAGAATCTTGCCCGGCCCCAAAATCCTGCGCGCCACGGCCAGATCGCCATCGTCACTGCCCAGATGCACGCCGTCCGCATCGACCGCCAGCGCAAGAGGCAAACTGTCATTGATAATCAGCAGCGCATCGGATTGCCGACATAGCGCGCGCAAGGCCTGGGCCGTTTCCATTTGGTGCGCAAGGCTGTGCACCTTGTCGCGGTACTGAACAATCCGCACGCCTCCGCGTAGCAGTGACTTGACGCGAGCAATCAGCGCGTCATCGTCAACCCCATCCGGGGTAATTGCGTAAAGCCCGTGCAAAACCGCATGTTTCAAGCAGCATCTCCCCGTTCAGTGCTTGTCCGCTTTGCCTGGGAAAAACGGTCTGGGACGAATTTCCCCATTTTTCCTTGAATTCCAGCACCTCCGGATTGATTACTGGCGACGATCGTCAAGACAATATGCGGCGATCGGGTCGATTGGTTTTCCATTTGAATAATTTTATTTTCATAAGAAATACTTGGCATCCAGAACGGGCATTGGCTAGAATCATCCATCCGTGTTATTGATTCTACCTGAAATGCAAACTGCTCCCTTGCAATGACGGAATGTTGCACATTTGTCTCAGAATCAACCCAATGCTTCAAAATACAGGTAGAAGTGGTTGAAATTACTGTGTTTGATGTATAGTGCATTACTAATAAGAAACGATGCGCGGTCAGAGGGGCATGCTGAACGACCAAGCTGAAGTGTCTGGAGGTAGCGATTGGCGAATGTTGCAAACCTGAGTGGCATCAAGGTTATGATCATCGACGACAGCAACACGATCCGGCGTAGCGCGGAGATATTTCTTGTGCAGGCAGGATGTCAGGTTGTGTTGGCCGAAGACGGCTTTGATGCGCTATCGAAGATTGCCGACCACCAGCCTGACGTCATTTTCTGTGACATCATGATGCCTCGGCTCGATGGCTACCAGACCTGTTCGCTGATCAAGAAAAACCAGCGCTTCCGCAATACCCCGTTAATCATGCTTTCGTCCAAGGACGGCCTCTTTGACCGGGCACGAGGACGTATGGTCGGTTCCGATCAGTACCTGACCAAACCTTTTACAAAAGACAGCCTGCTGCAGGCGGTAGCAATGTTTTCTCCACTGCGGGACTAGGCAATTTTCATTTTCAGCAGCTAGTAGCTATTGATGCAATTTGGGAGTAAGTGCCATGCCGGTTAAAAGTATCCTTGTCGTCGACGACTCGCCCACCGAACGCCATGTCCTGGTCGAACTGTTGACCAAGAACGGTTATAAGGTCATCACCGCCGAAAACGGCGAAGAAGGTGTAGAAAAGGCGAAAAAGGAATTGCCTGACCTGATCCTGATGGATGTTGTCATGCCCGGACTCAACGGGTATCAGGCAACGCGGACCTTGACGCGCGACGATGCCACCAAGCATATCCCGGTCATCGTCTGCACTTCCAAGGGCCAGGAAACAGACCGCATTTGGGGATTGCGCCAGGGGGCACTGGATTACATTGTAAAACCCATCAATGGCGAAGACCTTCTGTCGAAAATCGCAGCCCTCTGATTCGCCTGGATAGCCCATGGCCAGGAAAAGCAGTCTCCGTGAGTTCCAGGCGCATCTTGCGGCGCGCCTCGCCGGCGCCGTAGACCAGAAAGCGGCGGGTTTGCTCGGCATTCAGTCGGGTTCGGACTTCTGGCTTCTCAATCTGCATGAGTCCGGAGAAATCATTCCATTGCCTCCGTTGACCGGAGTGCCCCTGACCAAGCCGTGGTTCGTTGGCATCGCCAACATCCGTGGAAACCTGTATTCAGTTTCCGACTTCTCTGCCTTGCAAGGGAAGGAACCGACGCCGCTGAACGCAAGTTCGCGCCTGTTGCTTATCGGTACTCGCTATGGAAACAATGCAGCCCTGCTTGTAACGCGCATGCTGGGATTGCGCAACATGGACGACATGACCCCGGCCGTTGGTGATCCGGAGGCGCCATCCTGGGCGAGAGAAGCCTTTACCGACAAGGAAGGCCGCCGCTGGAAGATGCTAGATGTCCGCGAACTCCTCGCGGATGAACGTTTCATGGATATTGGAGTTTAGCTTTTTCACATACAACCGCATTTAATATTCGTAGCCACAAGACGGCGAAACCGGAGAAGCAGTATGGCGTTCAATCTGAAGTTGCCCAAGTTTCTGGCCGGTAGCAAAGCTACCAAGGACCAGGTCGAAGCCACGGCCACCATCGTGGATGACAGTTCGTCGGTCATCATACAAAAAAGCGGTGCAGGCGCTGGCCCTCTCAGCGAGTGGAGTGTCACAAAAAAGCTGCAGGTTCTGGGAATCATCCTGATCCTGGTAATGGGAAGCATCGGAGCGATTGTTTATTACAACAACCGTGAGTCTTCCTACAACACGGCTTATGTGGCGGCGGCCGGGGAAATGCAGATGCTCTCGCAACGTCTGGCCAAAGCATCGGCCATGGCGCCCCAGGGCGAGCAATGGGCGCTCATCCAGCTACTCGATTCGCACAGCAAGTTTACCGGCAACCTGGATCGGCTCACGAATGGCGGCGTTCTGTATGATCAACGCGTTCCACCTTCGCCGGCCAATGTGCAGTCAAAGCTGCAGGATCTGAACAAGATCTGGGACGTAACGAACAAGAATGCCAACCAGCTTCTGGCAATGCAGAAATCGCTCGTTGTCTTTGGCATCAAGGCGTTTGCCGTCCGTGAAGGCAGTGTTCCGCTGTTTGCTCTTTCCGAACATGTTGCCGATCTCAAGCTGAAAGCGAATTCCGGCGGAAATGAAATTGCCGCCGCCAATCAGCTGGGCATGCTGACGCAGCGCATTGCCAAGAATGTCAGTGAACTCCGCATCGGGAATGACATCAGTCCGGAAGTGACACAACAGCTCGGCAAGGACACGAAAACCTTCAACGAATTGCTCACCGGACTGATCAGGGCGACTCCAGGAGAATCTGAAGCAGCGCGAAAACTCGAAGAGATTCGTGCGCTTTTCAAGAATTACAGCGACTCTGTCAATACAATCCTCGACAGCATGCAGGATCTGGTTGTGGCAAAACAGGCCGGCACCCGGATTTTCCGTGAAAGCGAGGGATTGCTCGCTGCAACGGATACCTTGGCTCAAGCCTATCAGAGCAACATTGCCGAACGTACCGTGTACCGTATTTCACTGGCCGTACTGATCGTTCTGGCACTAGGTGCACTTGGACTGATGGCCAAGATTTATCTCGAAGACGAGCGCCATCAGGCAGAACTGGCCGAAAAGAGCCGTCTGGAGACAGAAGCCCTCAATCGACAGAACCAGGACGCCATTCTGCGTCTCATGAACGAGCTGGGTAACCTGGCTGACGGCGATCTGACCGTCACGGCCACGGTTTCCGAGGACATTACCGGCGCCATTGCCGACTCCATCAACTATACCGTTGAAGAACTCCGAGTCCTGGTCGGCCGGATCAATGATGCGGCGGGCCGCGTAACCGCCGCCACCGAAATTGCGCAACAAACGTCGGCCGAGTTGCTTGATGCTGCAAGAAGACAGTCTCAGGAAATTCAGCAAGCCGGTCACTCCGTCCTGGAGATGGCCAGTTCAATGTCCCAGGTTTCCGGTGAGGCCGACCAGTCGGCGCAAGTTGCCCGACAGTCTCTGGCAGCAGCCAGCAAGGGAACTCTGGCGGTGCAGGACTCTATCAAGGGCATGAACGAAATCAGGGAGCAGATCCAGGAAACATCGAAGCGTATCAAGCGTCTCGGGGAATCTTCTCAGGAAATTGGCGAAATCGTGGAGCTGATTTCCGACATTACCGAGCAAACCAACGTCCTGGCATTGAACGCTGCCATTCAAGCCGCTTCCGCTGGCGATGCCGGGCGCGGATTTACCGTCGTTGCCGAAGAAGTTCAGAGACTGGCCGAACGTTCCGGCGAAGCAACAAAACAGATCGCGGCTATCGTAAAAACCATTCAGACAGATACGCAGGGTGCGGTCTCCGCCATGGAAGAATCGACACGTGGCGTGGTTGAAGGAGCCAAACTTTCCGATGCGGCCGGACAGGCTCTCGCCGAAATTGGCGATGTTTCGCAAAATCTGGCTGAACTGATTGACAAGATTTCGGCTGCGACGCGCCAGCAAGCTGATTCAGCAACGGGCGTGGCTGGCAAGATGCAGGAAATTTTGCGAGTGACGGAACAGACGACAGCAGGCACCCAGAAAACTGCGTCGGCAGTTGGCGAACTGGCAGGCTTGGCCACAGAACTGAAGGGTTCCGTTGCTGGCTTCAAGGTAGGCTAACAGCCTCTGAGAACGGAGAAATTGCCTTAGATGAATGCCGCAACGGAATTTGATGTCGGTCCATTGACCTGGGTAAAAAGCGAGATTGACCTCGCCCTGGATAGAGCGATTCAGGCGCTGGATCAGTACAGCGCGGGCGCGGCATCCGGAAATGGCGATGTGACGCAGATCAAGTTCTGCCGCACTCATCTGCATCAGGTCCAGGGAGCTTTGACGATCGTTGGCCTGGATGGGGTCACTCAGTTTGCCGAAGCGGTCGAGGCCATGCTGGAAGCGATCGAGCAGCAGGAGAGTCCGGCTTCCGATTCAGCAATTTCCTTGTCCCGCCAGGCTTTGACTGCGATTGGACACTACCTGGGAGGTCTGGTTAATGGCCAGCCCAACCAGCCTCTGCGGTTTCTCCCCCTCTACCGCGAAATTCAGGCAATCCGCGGATTGCAACACACCTCAGCTGCCGATCTGTTTTTTCCGGACCTTACTGTCCGTCCTCCCCGTCGCGAATTGTCTGGAAAAAAACTCCCCAAGGGAGACCTTCGGAAGCTGCTGCGCCAGGAACGTTTACGTTTTCAGCGCGGATTGCTGGCCTGGCTACGCGCACCAGAGGACCGAAGCAGCATCAAGGACATGCTCAAGGCCGTCACCCGAATCGAAGCCACTCAGGATTCCTCATCTGCACGTTCTTTCTGGTGGGTCGCAACGGGTCTCCTGACATCACTGGCCGAAGGGACGTTGAAGGAAGAAACCAACGTCAGGCAACTCTGTGCTCGGATCGACCTGCAGATACGCCGTCTCCTTGAAGGCTCAGGAAACGTTGCAGAGCGTCTGATGCGCGATGCGCTGTTTTTCGTTGCCAATGCCGAGAGTGAAGACGTTGCAGTCAAGCAACTCAAGCAGGCCTACCGGCTCGAAGCCGCGCTTCCTGGCGACAACGATTCCATCATTCCGGCTGCCGAAGAATCCTTCTTTGGCAAATTGCGTGACGCCATTGCCGGGCTGGAAGAAGTCTGGAATAAATTCTGTGCAGGCAGCGCTCAGGCACTACCCGCATTCAGGGAACAAGCCGCATTGCTGTCTGATCTTGTTGGACAGCTTGGACATACCGATTATCGCCGCCTTGTACAAGCCATTTCAGCGGCCGCCAACTGGCTGGCCGAGAATGGGTCGCGCCATTCCGAAGCTCTGGCCATGGAAATTGCCACGGCAATCCTCCTGACCCAGAACGCGCAAGCGAATTATGCACACCTGGGTGGAGACTTTGCCCACCAGGTGGATGTCACCGTGGAGAGGATCCATGCCTGCATCGCCGGCAATCCGCCCCAACCCGGATCGGAAATTCCCCTGCTCGATGAAATGTCTCGGCAGGCGCAAGAAAAGCTGTTGATCAGTCAAGTTGCCAAGGAAATCCAGAACAATCTGGTCCAGATTGAACAGGTGCTTGACACTTTCTTCCGTGACCCCGGGCGACGCAGTGATCTTGCCAGCCTGGAAACTCCCTTCCGCCAGATCATCGGTGCTGTGGCCATGCTTCGCCAGGACGACGCGGTAACAGCGTTGCGGGAATGCCAGACTGCGATCAAACGTTTCGCTGAAGCCGATTATCAACCGCAAGAATCTGATTTCGAACAGGTCGCTGACCAGTTGTCGGTGATTGGCTTCTTTATTGAAGCCATGCAGCATGGCGCGGACGACTACATGAAGTTCGTCAGGCAGATGCAGGCCTCCGAGCAAGGTAATGAAGGACTGGGAGAAGAAGAGCCCGGCACTTCGGTGGAACAGGAGCTTGAACGGAACAAACTGGATACCCATGCCCTGCTTGGCGCACTCAAGGAGCAGCCGGAGGACACCGGATTGCGCGACGAAATCCGGCAAAACCTTGAAACGCTCAGGGAAGACGCCGATCTGGTTGCCGACACAAGGCTCGGTGAGCAAACCAAGGCGGTGCTTTCAGCCCTGGATGGAGGAACGGATGCTACACCGCAAATTGAACAGGCGATGGCAATCCTCAGGCCCGAATCCGCGGAGGCATTGAAGCCATCGGCTGAAACCCTGCAGCTTTCACAGGCCAGCAGCGAGGAAATCGATGCCGAACTTCTGGCTATTTTCCTTGAAGAAGCCAATGAAGTTTTAGCAACGATCGATGAGAATCTGGGCAATCTAAAGGAACAACCGCATAATCTCGAATTCCTGACGACGATCAGGCGCTCATTCCATACGCTCAAGGGAAGCGGGCGCATGGTAGGCCTCAAGGACATCGGCGAAGCTGCCTGGGCCATTGAGCAGACCCTGAACCTCTGGTTGCGCCTGGAACTGGAAGTCAGCGCGGCGCTGCTCAACCTGCTTAATCAGGCACGGGAAGTCTTCTCGGCGTGGGTCAGGCATCTGGAAACCCGGGAGGGATCGGCCCCTGCATTCAAGAGCTTGATTTTCCTGGCCGAAACTCTGCGTTCCAGCAAGGAAGAAACGCAGCCAGCCTCGACACATGCGGCCTTTGCGCAATCTGCCGAACAAACGGCAAGCGCAACAGGCCTGGCTGAAGATGCCTCACGTGAAACTCAAATCGAGGAAATCGAAACACCCCAGGAAGCTCACTTGCCAAGCGCCGAGATCATCCAGATCGATTTCGCTGCTGCCTACCCGGCAATGGAGGAAGAGGAGAGCGGAGCAGCTTTCGATCAGGAGCCGGCGCCAGGTTCCGGATCCGATGCGCCACTGGCAGAAGTCAGTTCACTGCGCCCCATTGCAGAACCGGAAACCGAAACTGCTGCAGGCGTGCCGCCGGCATCAGCGCCCGAAACCAGGCAGCAGCAGATCATCATTTCGCCTGCGCTTTTCGAAATATTTTCCGAAGAAGCAAAAACTCATCTGCAAACGCTGCAAAGCGAACTGCCGATTCTTGAGACCGAGCCTCCGGCTCCGACTCCGCAAGGCATGTACCGAGCCGCGCACACGCTGGCCGGTATTTCTGCAACCGTTGGGTTGACGCCCATCAATCAACTGGGATATGCCCTTGAACACGCCCTTTTGCGGCGTGACCACTCTGAACATCCTGGAAGCCTGGAAGCACTTGGTGCCATAAAAAGAGCGATTGGCGAGCTGGATCTGATGTTCTCGGCACTTTCCGACCAGAAGGATATCAATCTTCCCTTCGGTTTAATCGATGAACTCGACAACCTGTATCCAGCCACAATCGTTACCACCCAGACCGCACCTCAGGCACTCCAGGAAACATTCGAACTCCCGGCAATAGCTACTGAAACACAGGTGGAGCCCACGCCCGTCCAGGTCGAAGCGCCCCAGCAGACGACTGCCTTTGCTCCTAATATTCCTTTGCTCCGCGACGAAATCGATGAACAGCTGCTGCCCATCTTTCTCGAAGAAGCAGGCGAGCTGAATCAGGGAATCTCCGCCCAGCTGAGAGCATGGCGCTCCGACCCCGACAGCACCGAGGCTGTTCCGATACTGGCGCGTTTGCTGCATACGCTGAAAGGCAGCGCACGCATGGCTGGCGCCATGAATCTGGGAGAAATCACTCACGCGCTTGAAACGCGTATCGACCAGGTAAGCCACGCTGGCATGGCCACAGTGGAAACCATCGATGAAATCGACAATGCCTTTGAGGCCATCCGGCAAATAATCGAACGCCTGCAGCGCGGAGAGTCCCTCGATCATCCTGTTGCAGCAGAACACCCGGCCGAAGCGACCCCGGAGACTGTGGCATCTCCGGATCAAGCACAACAGGGAGTGTCTGCGGCTCCTCGCACCTTTGCTGAACGCCGCGCCGACAGGTCACGTCTGCCAGAAAACGAAACGGAAGCGGAAGTGGCCCAGCAGCATGCCATGTTGCGAGTTCGCGCCACCGTCGTTGACCGTCTGGTGAATGAAGCGGGTGAGTTGTCGATCGCACGTGCGCGAATCGAAGGGGAGATGCGCAGCCTGAAGGAATCGCTGCTGGATCTGACGGAAAACGTGATTCGCTTGCGCCGTCAGCTGCGCGAAATCGAGATTCAGGCCGAATCGCAAATGCAGTCGCGCACCGCCATGGCCGACGAAAAACATGCTGGTTTCGATCCGCTGGAGTTCGACCGGTTCACGCGCTTCCAGGAATTGACCCGGATGATGGCTGAATCGGTCAATGACGTGGCGACCGTGCAGCAGAACCTGCTCAAGAACCTGGATGACGCGAATGCGGCCATCATCGCCCAGGCTCGCCTGAACCGCGAGGTGCAGCAAGAACTCATGGCGGTTCGCATGGTGCCGTTCAATAGTCTGGCCGACCGCATGTACCGCATTGTCCGGCAGACAACCAAGGAATTGAACAAGCGCGCTCATCTGGAAATCCAGGGCGGACACGTCGAGCTTGACCGTAGCGTCCTGGAAAAGATCGCTGCGCCTCTTGAACACATGTTGCGCAATGCCGTCGCGCATGGCCTGGAGGAGCGTGATGAGCGTATCGCCAGAGGCAAACCGGAAATCGGTGATGTCACCCTGACGCTGACGCAGGAAAGCAACGAAGTCATCCTGGCGCTGGCTGATGATGGTGGCGGTCTCAACTACGAGCGTATCCGCGACCGTGCCATTGCCACAGGACTCCTGGGTGCAGACGAGCCGGCTGATGACGAACGCCTGGCCAATATGATATTTACCCCAGGATTCTCGACGGCAACGGAAATTTCGCAAATCGCGGGCCGTGGCGTCGGGATGGACGTTGTCAAAACTGAGGTTAACAACCTCGGCGGACGCATCGAAATTTCTTCAACGCCGGGCCAGGGAACCGAATTCCGGTTGATCATTCCACTGACTCTGGCCGTTACAAAAGCTCTGCTGATCCGCGCCGGTAGCAAGTCCTACGCCATTCCGTCAGCCATGATCGAACAGGTGCTCGATCTCAAGGAAGCGGCTCTGGCCCATGTTCGCGAAGCGGGCAGTGCGGAATGGATGGGACATCATTATCCATTCAGTTTTCTTCCTCACCTGCTCGGCGACCCGCACGCCCTGCCTGAACAGCATCGCCAGTACTGGATTCTGCTGCTACGTAGCGGTGCGCGGCGCATTTCGGTACAGGTCGATGAATTGCTCGGCAACGAGGAAATCGTGGTCAAGAATATCGGTCCGCAGCTATCCCGCATTATCGGGGTAGAGGGTGCCACCGTGCTGGGCAACGGTCAGGTCGTGCTGATCCTGAATCCGGTCGCACTGAGCACGCGTGCGCCGGTGGACGTAACTGCGACACGCAGAATGGCCGAACCGGAAATTCCTGTGCCGTCGGCCGGCGAAGCAACACTGGCCATGTTGCCGACTGTCATGGTTGTCGACGATTCTCTGACCGTCCGCAAGATCACCGGGCGTCTGTTGGAGCGCGAAGGCTATCAGGTACTTACGGCCAAGGATGGCGTCGAAGCCCTCGAACAATTGCTGGATGTCATTCCCGATGTCATGCTGGTCGATATCGAAATGCCGCGTATGGACGGCTTCGATCTGACACGGAACATCCGCGCAGACGCCCGACTGAAGAACATCCCGATCGTCATGATCACATCGCGCACAGCGGACAAGCATCGCAACTACGCTTTCGAAATCGGCGTCAATCACTATCTCGGGAAACCGTATCAGGAGGAAGAGCTTCTGCATCTGGTTGCCGGATATATGGCGCAACGCCGTCCGCTTTCCTGACTACGGCATAACGCTCCAGGGTTCTGCGCCGCGCCTGCTCGTGTTCCACGAGCGGCGCCGGGGTGTCCTCTCCGACCACAAAGCCGCAGTCAGCTTGTTCGCGCGCTGACATGCGCCACGGCGCATGGATGTACCTGTCGGGAAGCGCAGCCAGTTCGGGCAGGTAGCGCCGGATGAACTGACCCTGCGGATCATAGCGCTCGGACTGGGCGACCGGATTGAAAATGCGGAAGTAGGGCTGCGCATCGCAACCGCTGGAGGAAGCCCATTGCCAGCCTCCGTTATTGGCCGACAGATCGAAATCAACCAAGCGACGGGCAAAGTAAGCCTCCCCGCGCCGCCAGTCGATCCCCAGATCCTTGACCAGGAACGACGCCGTGAGCATGCGCAAGCGGTTGTGCATGTAGCCTGTATCATTCAACTGACGCATGGCCGCATCGACCAGCGGATAGCCGGTCTGTCCGGAACACCAGGCATCAAACAGTTTTTCCGCATGCGCGCCTTCCTCCCAGCGAATCCTGTCGAACTCGGGTTTGAAAGAACGCTCAACAACGTGGGGAAAACAGTCCAGAATCATGAAATAGAACTCACGCCAGATCAGCTCTGCAAGCCAGGTGGCTGGCCCTTCATTCCCCCTGAGCGCCCCCGATTCAATTGCAAAGGAGACCAGCTGGCGGATTGAAATCGTGCCGAAACGAAGATGCACGGACAAACAGGACACCCCCTCGACTGCAGGATAATCACGCAGCTCCTGATAACGCTCAATCCGGGAACGAAAATTTTCGAGGAGACGCATCGCTCCACGCATCCCAGGAACGATGCCCAGCTGACGCATATCCGTGGGTTCGAACCCGATTTTCTTGAGCTCAGGAATGTCCGCGGATCCAGCGGCATTGGCCAAACGCTCGTTCTCCATTACGAAAGGTTCAAGGTCATCTTCGGTCAGGCGTTTCAGCCAGGCATTCTTGAACGGTGTGAACACCGAAAACGACTTTCCCGCCAGAGTCAGAACTTGCGGATACTCGAAGACGACCTGATCCTTGAACGTTTCAAAACCGATGCCTGCCTCAGCCAGTTCCTGTGCGACCCGCGCATCCCTTCTCTTGGCCTGCGGTTCATAGTCGCGATTGGCAAAAACTGCGGTAACTCCAAGCTCCATGGCCAATTTCGGGATTTCTTCGAAGGGCAGGCCGTTACGAACGATCAAACCGCCCCCCCGATCCCGGAGGTCCCGTTCAAGTTCAACCAGGGATTCCCGGATAAATTCGACACGCCGATCTGAGCGCGAAGGCAGCGTCCCGAGGATCTCGTTATCAAACACAAAGACGCAATACACGTGCCGCGCACGTCGGGTAGCCTCAGCCAGCGCCGCATGGTCGATGCTGCGCAAATCCCTTCTGAACCAGACCAGAACAGAATCGAACATCTCTATCCTTTCCTTGGCGTTGACGTCCTTTGTCGTGCCGGGCGTCAGCGATAAAATAGGCAAACCATGGCAAGCATCAATCTCACCGATCATTTTCTCATCGCCATGCCGGCGATGGAGGATCCTTTTTTTGCAAAATCCCTGGTTTATATTGCCGAACACAATGACCAGGGCGCGCTTGGCGTCATGGTCAACCGTCTGATCGACATGAACCTGGCCACGCTTTTCAAGAAAATCGACCTGCCTCTGGATTTCGAAAACCTGCAAGAACGTCCCGTCCTGTTCGGCGGTCCAGTGCAGACCGACAGAGGATTTGTGCTGCATCGACCGCTCGGACAATGGCAATCAACGCTTGCAGTCAATCACGAAATCGGATTGACGACTTCCCGCGATGTGCTGCAATCGGCTGGGAGCGCTGGACACCCGACCGACATGGTGATCACGCTCGGATATTCCGGCTGGGCAGCCGGACAGCTTGAGCACGAACTCGCACAGAACGCCTGGCTGACCGTGCCCGCCAGCCCGCGCATCCTTTTCGAGCTGCCCTGCGAGGAAAGGCTGGCCTCGGCGCTCGAACTGCTTGGGATTGATCCTGCACAACTTGTCGGGCAGGCAGGTCATGCCTGATCCTGACATCCCTCAACGCGGCA
Source organism: uncultured Propionivibrio sp. (assembly GCA_964563685.1). Lineage (GTDB taxonomy): Bacteria > Pseudomonadota > Gammaproteobacteria > Burkholderiales > Rhodocyclaceae > Propionivibrio. Next base: position 15,315 of record CAZLXL010000006.1, on the reverse strand, counting down.
CCTTGCTGGCCTTCGATTTCGGCGTCAAGCGCATTGGAGTGGCCGTTGGCGAATGGCCCTTGGCACAGGCACACCCTCTGAAAACGATTCGCAGCGAACGCAACGACGAGCGTTTTTCCGCCATTGGCAGACTGATCGCGGAATGGAAGCCGGTCGGACTGGTGGTTGGCCTGCCCGTGGCGCTGGACGGAACGCCCCATGCCATGACCGAGCGCTGCATCCGCTTCGCCAATCAATTGCGCGGCCGCTTCGGCATTATGGTTGCGTATGCCGAGGAGCGTCTGAGCTCGATCGAAGCGGAAGAAAGGTTGCGCGAAAGTGGCTACAATGCGAAAAACGCCAAGGAACACCTGGATGCGATGGCGGCGCAACTGATCCTGCAATCCTACTTCCAGTCGATTTCTGAAAACTCTACGGACCCCTCCTGCCATGCTTCTACCCCCTCTCCCTGATGCCGAGGCGCAATGTGTCGCCCTGGCCGATTTGATTCGCCCCAAACTGCGGCCCGATACCATGCTTGTCGGCATCCACAGCGGCGGCGTCTGGATTGCCCATCGCCTGAGCGAACTGCTCGGTCTTCCCGGAGAAATCGGACTGATCGACGTTTCGTTTTATCGCGACGATTTCGGCGAAAAGGGATTGCATCCGCAGGTCAAGCCGACTTCGATCCCTTTCGAGGTAGAAGGACGCCCCCTGATTCTCGTAGACGACGTGCTCTATACCGGAAGGACAACCCGGGCCGCCATCAACGAACTGTTCGACTACGGCCGCCCGGCCAGTGTCAAGCTGGCTGTCCTGGCCGACCGTGGCGGACGGGAGCTTCCGGTTTATGCCGAATTCTGTACCTGGCAGGTGAAACTGGCCGATTCGCAGGAACTGATTCTCGAACCCGATGCCGACGGTCGTTTGCAATGGAGGTGCCTCGATCATGCATAACCCGCAGCTCAATTCCAATGGCGAACTGAATCATCTGCTGTCGATCGACGGCCTGCCGCGGGAAGTCCTCGTGCATATCCTGGATACCGCTTCCAGCTTTCTCGAAGTCTCCGACCGCGACGTGAAAAAAGTACCGTTGCTGCGCGGCAAGAGCGTATTCAACCTGTTTTTCGAGAATTCGACGCGCACCCGCACGACCTTCGAAATTGCCGCCAAGCGCCTGTCGGCCGATGTGATCAACCTCGATGTGGCCCGTTCCTCGACCGCCAAGGGGGAAACCCTACTCGATACGGTGGACAACCTGGTTTCGATGCACGCGGACATGTTTGTCGTACGCCACGCCTCATCCGGCACGCCCTACCTGATCGCCAATCATCTGCGGCGCATCGGGCGGGAAGACGTACATGTGGTCAACGCCGGCGACGGACGGCATGCCCACCCGACGCAAGGGCTGCTCGACATGTACACCATCCGTCATTTCAAAAAGGATTTCGCCAACCTGACAGTGGCCATCGTCGGCGACATCCTGCATTCGCGGGTTGCGCGCTCCGATATCCATGCCTTGAACACACTGGGAGCAGCGGAGATTCGCGCGGTCGGACCACAGACGCTCCTGCCGACGGCCATCGAACGCATGGGAGTGCGGGTGTTCAACGACTTGCGCGAGGGCATCAAGGGATGCGACGTGATCATCATGCTGCGCTTGCAGAATGAACGCATGAATGGCGCCTTGTTGCCGACAGCAAGCGAATATTTCAAATGCTATGGCCTGACTCCGGAAATACTCGACCTGGCCGCTTCCGATGCCATCGTGATGCATCCCGGGCCGATGAACCGCGGCGTCGAAATCGATTCCGGCGTCGCCGATGGGCCCCAGGCCGTCATCCTGTCGCAGGTCACTTTCGGCATTGCCGTACGCATGGCGGTCATGAGCATTTTGGCGGGGAACTGAGCGATGCATAAAGAAGAGAAGATCCTTATCAAGAATGGCCGCCTGATCGACCCGAAAAACGGCATCGACCGGCCAACCGATTTATATGTTGCCGACGGCAGGGTGCTGGCCGTGGGCAGTGTGCCAGCGGGATTTGCCGCCGAGCGGACGATCGATGCCAGCGGCCGGATCGTGTGTCCTGGCCTGGTCGATCTTTCTGCGCGTCTCCCTGGCCTGGATTGCGAACTGGAGGCTGCAGTTGCCGGAGGCGTAACTTCGGTCGCCTGTCCGCCGGATACCTATCCGCCGCTCGACGAACCCGGCCTGGTGGAACGACTGGTCCGGCACAGTGAATCCATCGGGCTGGCGCAAGTCTTCCCGATCGGCGCACTGACCCAGCAACTGGGCGGAGAGAAGCTGTCCGAGATGGTCAACCTGAGCCGCGCCGGATGCATCGCCTTCTCCCAGGCAACGCAACCGATTTCCGACACCCAGGTACTCTTCAGGGCCATGCAGTACGCGGCCACCTTCGGTTATGCGATCCGCCTTCAGCCGCAGGACCACTATCTGGCCCGCGATGGAGTCGCGCATGATGGAGAAGTGGCCTCGCGGCTGGGCCTGTCGGGCATCCCGGTCTGCGCGGAAACCGTAGCCATTTCGACCGCCCTGTTGCTGGCACGGGAGGCCGGGGTCCGCCTGCATCTGGCCAAACTGTCCTCGGCCGCAGGAATCGCCCTGGTCCGCGAGGCCAGAAACAGTGGAATCAAGGTCACCTGCGACATAGCCATTCACCATCTGCACCTGTCCGAAACCGACATCGGCTATTTTGACAGCCATGCGCGCTTCGACCCGCCGTTGCGCGCCGGATCTGATCGTACGGCCTTGCGCGCCGCCGTTGCGGAAGGGGTGGCGGCAATCTGCTCGGATCACACCCCGGTTGATGAAGACGGCAAGCAGCTGCCTTTTGGAGAGGCGTTACCCGGCGCCATCGGCCTCGAACTCCTGCTCCCGCTGCTCCTGAAATGGGCCGAAGAGGAAAAAGTGCCTTTGCCGACCGCTCTGGCCAGAGTAACGTGCGACCCGGCAGCCATCCTCGGACTTGATGCCGGTTCTCTCGAGCCTGGAAGACCTGCCGACGTGTGTATTTTCGACCCGACCGAACCTTGGCAAGTCAAACCTGAATCGTTGCGCAGTCAAGGCAAGAATACGCCATTTCTCGGCTATGAAATGGCAGGCCGCGTGCAGGCTACCCTGGTGGGTGGACGCGTCGTATTCGAGCGATAGGATAGACAACGCCTCGCCTGGAAAATGGCTGTTGTACCGCGACAAGCGGCGCAGCAGCCATTTTCTTTCCGTTCAAAGGAAAATCAGCACGACCTGCGCCAGCAGGATGGCAATCAGTGGGCTCAGGTCAATGTTGGAAATGGGGGGGATGATGCGCCTGAGCGGTCTGAGCAGCGGATCCGTCATTTGACCGATCGGCCGGCTCAATGGCGAGTAGGGGTTGAACCAGGACAACACGGCCTGGACGATCAGCAGGCCGATGAACAGGTAAATGCTGATGCGCACGACAGCCAGCAGGCTGCGGGTCAGGATCAGGACGACCATGCCGGCCGGCCCGGGCAACCCGAAACCGGAACGCAACGCAACAACCGCCAGAAGTAACAGCGCCTGCAGCAGAAGCGCGCCAACCAGGCTGGCCGAATCGAGACCGGACACCGGCGGGATGGCCTTGCGCAAAGGCATGACCAGCCAGTTGGTAAGATTCAGGACAAAGACCCCGACCGGGTTGTTGAAGGACGCGCGAAAGAGTTGCATGAAAAAGCGCAACAGCAGCAGCACGGTGAAAAATCCGGCCAGCGACTCGATGACCAGCAACAGTGCCTGAGTGAAAAGGCCTTCCACGGATCAATCCTTGCCCAGCAATTCGCCAATTTCGCCGCTGCGCGCGTGTGCTGCCTTGACTCCGGCGACGATGGCTTCTTTCAGCCCGAGACGGTTCATTTCCGACAAGGCGGCCTCCGTCGTCCCTCCTTTCGAGGTGACGCGTTCCCGCAGCACACTGGCCGGCTCCTCGGACAAGGCGGCCAGTTTTGCTGACCCCAACACGGTTTCGATCGACAGATGGCGGGCTTGTCTGGCGGAAAAGCCCAGCTCTGCAGCCACCTGCTGCAGGGCTTCGATAAAATAAAAAACATACGCCGGGCCGCTGCCTGAAAGCGCCGTCACGGCATCAATCTGTTCTTCTTCACTGACCCACAGGCTACTGCCAACGGCATTCATGATGCGTTCCGCGCCCAGCCGTTCCGCTTCCGAAACGCTAGGCAGTGCGTAAAGTCCCGTGACACCGGCTCCGATCAGCGCCGGCGTATTGGGCATGGCGCGCACCAGCTTGTCATGCCCGCCAAGCCAACCGGAAAGGTCGGCAAGACGCAGCCCCGCGGCCACGCTAATAACGAGCTGACGGTCAAGAAGGCTTTGCAAGGGCAGGCAGGCTTCGCGCATCTGCTGAGGCTTGACGGCAATCAGCAGGGCATCGCAATTCAATGCCGTAGCATCTGGCTCGGCAAAACAGCGGACACCGAATCTTTTTTCAAGGTTCGCGCGCCGTTCCTCGCCAATTTCAATGACTGCAATTTCCTTGGCCGGGAAACCATTGTTCAGCAAACCGCCGATAAGGGCACTGGCCATGTTGCCGCCGCCCAGAAATGTAATTTTCATGTTTGATTTCTCTCACCAAAAATAGCCGTTCCCACGCGGACCAGCGTTGCGCCTTCAGCAATGGCGGCCTCAAGATCGTTCGACATGCCCATCGACAGGGTATCCACAGTCAGTCCTTCCTGTCTCAGAACATTCAGTGCTTCACGCAACCTGCGAAAGGGCAGGCGCTGAAGGGAAAAATCCGTCTCCACGGCCGGGAGTGCCATCAGACCGCGCAGCTTCAAGCGTGGCAACCGCGCCACCTGGCGCGCCAGCGTAAGGACATCATCCACGGGCACTCCACTTTTCGTATCTTCGTTACTGAGCTTCACCTGCAGGCAAATCTGCAACGGGGGCATGGTTTCAGGGCGCTGTCCGGAAAGCCGTTCAGCGATCTTCAGCCGATCCACCGAGTGCACCCAGTGGAAAGCCTCGGCCACGAGACGGGTCTTGTTGCTTTGCAGCGGGCCGATGAAATGCCATTCGAGGCCGGGCAAGCCAACTTCGCGGATCTTGTCTGCGCCTTCCTGAACATAATTCTCGCCAAAGGCTTTCTGCCCCGCCTCTGCCGCCGTACGCACACACGCTGCCGGCCAGTTCTTGCTTACGGCAATCAATCCGACTTCTTCCGGAAACCGCCCGGAATGCCGTGTTGCTTCTTGAATGCGCGCGCGAACGGCTTGCAGGTTGTCAGAGATTGTTGTCATAATCAGCTTCGTCCAGAGGACTTTCAAAGTATAGCACTCCCCCGATCACCGCCGAGGATGGACCCAGATGGATATCACCGAGCTGCTCGCCTTCAGCGTCAAGAACAAGGCTTCCGACCTGCACCTGTCTTCGGGACTGCCACCGATGATCCGCGTGCACGGGGACGTTCGCCGCATTAACTTGCCTGCGATGGAGCACAAGGACGTACACGCAATGGTGTACGACATCATGAACGATGGGCAGCGCAAGCATTACGAAGAAACACTGGAATGCGACTTCTCCTTTGAAATTCCCAATCTGGCGCGCTTCCGGGTCAACGCCTTCGTGCAGAACCGCGGCGCCGGCGCTGTATTCCGTACCATTCCGTCGAAGGTACTCACACTGGAAGATCTTGGGTGCCCGCGAATCTTCAAGGAGATTTCCGAATATCCGCGAGGGATTGTCCTGGTCACGGGGCCGACCGGCTCGGGTAAATCGACCACACTGGCGGCGATGATCAACCACGTCAACGAAAACGAGCATGCGCACATCCTGACCGTCGAGGACCCGATCGAATTCGTGCATGAATCGAAGAAATGCCTGATCAACCAGCGCGAGGTCGGTCCGCACACGTTGTCGTTTGCCAATGCCCTGCGCTCGGCCCTGCGCGAAGACCCGGACGTGATCCTGGTCGGCGAAATGCGCGACCTGGAAACAATCCGCCTGGCCCTGACGGCCGCGGAAACCGGCCACCTGGTCTTTGGCACGCTGCATACATCCAGTGCCGCAAAAACCATCGACCGCGTGGTGGACGTTTTCCCCGCCGCGGAGAAGGAGATGGTCCGTTCGATGCTTTCCGAATCCCTGCGCGCCGTGATTTCACAGACCCTGCTCAAGACCAAGGACGGCATGGGGCGGACAGCGGCGCACGAGATCATGATCGGCACCCCGGCCATCCGCAACCTGATCCGCGAAAACAAGGTGGCGCAGATGTATTCCGTCATCCAGACCAGCGCGCAACTTGGCATGCAGACGCTCGACCAGAGCCTGCTCGAACTGGTGCGGCGTAACATCGTTTCGGCCGCCGAAGCGCGGATGCGCGCGGCGAACAAGGATAATTTCCCCGGCGCTTGAGCGCTGGCAAAGAACGTAAAGGACTGTCATGGAACGCGATCAGGCTTTGAGATTCATCCACGACCTTCTGCGCCTGATGACGCAAAAGAACGGTTCGGACCTGTTCATCACGGCCAATTTTCCGCCTGCGATCAAGGTCGACGGAAAAATTACGCCGGTGTCGAACCAGGTGCTCACGGCCCAGCATACGGCGGAGCTGGCGCGTTCGATCATGAACGACCGGCAGGCCGCCGAATTCGAAGCAACCAAGGAATGCAATTTCGCCATTTCTCCCTCGGGAATCGGCCGATTCCGCGTCAATGCGTTGATCCAGCAGGGACGGGTAGCCGTTGTCTGCCGCACCATCAACCTGACGATTCCGACGCTGGAAGAGCTGGGCCTGCCGACCGTGCTGAAGGACATCGCCATGGCCAAGCGCGGTCTGGTGATCTTCGTCGGCGGCACTGGAACGGGTAAAACCACCTCGCTGGCCGCTCTGGTCGATCATCGCAACCAGAACAGCTACGGACACATCATCACGGTCGAGGATCCGATCGAATTCATCCACGAGCACAAGGGCTGCATCGTCACGCAACGCGAAATCGGCGTGGACACCGATTCCTGGGAAGCCGCACTCAAGAACACCTTGCGTCAGGCGCCCGACGTGATCCTGATGGGTGAAATCCGCGACCGCGAAACCATGGACTACGGTATCGCCTTCGCCGAAACCGGCCATCTCTGTCTGGCCACCCTGCACGCCAACAGCACCAACCAGGCGATTGACCGGATCATCAACTTCTTCCCGGAAGAGCGGCGTCACCAGTTGCTGATGGATCTTTCCCTGAACCTGCGCGGACTGGTATCGCAACGCCTGCTGCCGAAGAAGGACGGCAAGGGTCGGGTGGCCGCCGTGGAAATCATGTTGAATTCACCGCTGATTTCCGACCTGATCTTCAAGGGCGAAGTCCACGAGATCAAGGAAGTCATGAAGCGATCACGCGAACTTGGCATGCAGACCTTCGACCAGGCGCTGTTCGACCTCTACGAGGCCGGGCGGATCACCTACGAGGATGCCTTGCGCAACGCCGATTCGATCAACGACCTGCGTCTGCAGATCAAGCTGCACAGCAAGGATTCCAAGGACCGCGACCTGAATTCGGGCATCGGGCACCTGGAAGTCGTCTGAATCGGCAGGGTGCCTGACGATCAGCGGAAGCGGCGCCGCGTCAGTACCATGGCAAGATAGAAAGCGACTGCGGCAAAGCCCAGCAGGGCGGCAATATGCGCCAAGGCATGCGGCGGCACCTCGCCGAGCAACAGAGGTCGCGCCAGTTGTACGGCGTGCGCGAGCGGCAGCCAGGAGGCCACGGCATTCACGCCAGCCGGCAACTGATCGGCCGGAAAAAACACCCCGGACACGAGCAGCATCGGCGTGATGAACAGCGTGAAGTAATACATGAAGAAATCGTAGGACGGCGCCAGCGCGCAGACGATCAACCCCAATGCGGCAAATGCAATGCCCGTGAGGAAGATGACCGGAATGGTCCAGAGTGCGAGTGGCGAATCGGTCAGGCCCAGCGCAACGATCACCGCTAGGATGGCCAGACCGGAAAGCAGGCTCTTGCTGGCTGCCCAGACCAGCTCTCCGGCCAACACCTGGTCAAGCGACAACGGGGTGTTGAGGATGGCATCCCAGGTTTTTTGCACATGCATGCGTGAGAAAGCCGAATACAAGGCTTCAAAGGTCGCCGCGTTCATGGTGCTGGCAACCACGGTTCCGGCAGCCAGGAAACTGACATAGCTGACTCCGCTCACCTCGGGCAGCAATCCTCCCAGACCGTAGCCGAGACCGAGCATGTAGATCAACGGATCGGCCAGATTGCCGAGCACCGAAGGCAGAGCGAGCTTGCGCCAGACGAGGAAATTGCGCCGCCAGACCGGAAGCCAACGCAGTCCTGGGCGGGGGAGGGCATAGAGCGAAGAAGTATTGCCGCGCATGTCAGTCCCGCAATTCCCGGCCAGTCAGCTTGATGAACACATCTTCCAGTGTGGCGGCCCGGTGCAGATAGTGCAAGGCAGCCTCATTGGCCAGCGCAGCAAGCAAGGGAGCCGCATCGCGACAATAGAAGAAAGCCGTTTCCCCGGACACTTCCAGACGCTCGCTCAAGCCTGCGCGCGATCTCGCCCAGCGCGGAGCATCCTCGCCGAAAACTTCCACCACTTGCGGTTCGATATGTGCGGAAATCAACTGGCGTGGCGCGCCTTCGGCAATCAGCCGCCCCTCGTCAAGGATGGCCAGCCGGTTGCACAAACGCTCGGCCTCGTCCATGAAATGGGTGGTCAGGATCAGCGTCTTACCGCGCGCGGTGAGTTGTTTCAGGCGTTCCCAGATCAGATGACGCGCCTGCGGATCGAGGCCGGTCGTCGGCTCGTCGAGGAATACGATATCGGGATCGTTAACCAGGGCGCGAGCCAGCGTCAGACGCCGCTTCATGCCGCCCGATAACGACTGGATGCGCGCCCCTTCCTTGCCGCCGAGTCCGGCAAAATCGAGCAACTCAGGAATACGAGAGCGAATTTCACTGTCCCGGAGACCGAAGTAACGGCCAAAAACCATCAGGTTTTCGCTGACGGTGAAATCCGGATCAAGGTTGTCGAATTGCGGTACGACACCTACGCGTTCGCGCGCCCTGTTTGCTTCCTGCGGGACAGCCCGACCGCCGAGAAGGACCGTTCCCGCGTCGGGGTCGGTCAATCCCAGGCAGCATCGCAGGGTCGTGGTTTTTCCGGCGCCATTGGGGCCAAGCAGGCCGAAGCAGGTGCCTCGCGGCACGACGAAGTCGACGCCGGCCACCACGTCCCTGTCACCGTAGCTTTTGTACAGGCGGGATACGCTGAGCGCGTCCATCGGGTTCAGTGTTTCCATGCGCGCAAAATGATGTCACGGATGATGTGCAGCCGCCGGTGGAAAAAGTGGTCGGCGCCGGGAATGACCACCACCGGCAGATCCAGCGGCCCAGCCCAGGCCAGCACGTTGGCCAGCGGCACCGTGGTGTCCTCGGCTCCGTGGATGACCAGCGTATCCTGGCTCACGGCACGCGTCGCGTACTGGCGCGCGCCCTCGACATGGCCCGCGGCCGTACCCACCAGGACAAGACGTTGCGCGGGTTGTCCGGATTCGGCCAGTGCCTGGGCAACACGTGTCTGCACGTAGGCCCCGAAGGAAAATCCCGCCAGTACGACGGGAAGTTCACCAAAAGCGCGCCGGGCTTCGTCCAGCACGGCGAGCATGTCATCGGTTTCGCCACGTCCTTCGTCATGTATTCCCGCGCTGGCGCCGACGCCGCGGAAATTAGGACGCAAGACCGCATACCCGAGACGTGCAAATGCGCTCGCCAGGGTATGCACGACCTTGTTCTCGCTGCTGCCGCCAAAGAGCGGATGCGGGTGGCAGACAAGTGCGATGCCGCACGGGTCGGGAGGCACATTCACGATCGTCTCGACCGGGCCGGCCGGGCCGGCGACCTGCAGGGTCTGCTGGCTGGTTTTCATTCTGCGCACTAGATCTTCAGGCGCTCCACGACCCGTCCGTGCACAAGATGTTCCTGGATGATTTCCTCGATGTCTTCGTTGTCGACATAGTGGTACCAGACTTCCTCGGGATAGACCACGATCACGGGACCCTCATCGCACCGGTCCATGCAGCCCGCCTTGTTGATGCGGATTTTTCCCTTGCCCTTGAGCTTCAGTTGAGCAATGCGGTCCTTGGCGTAGGTCTGTGCCGCGGTTGCTCCCAGATTGTTGCAGCAGCTTTCCCCTTCGGCGCGCTGATTACAGCAGAAAAACACGTGATGTTTGAAGTAGCTCATGGCTTCCCGACGATTCTGATGATGATTGAGCAATCCTTATACATTCTATTCTCTTGCGAGTTCCAGCTAGCGTCGCCCCAGAAGAATCAGATAAGGAAGGGCGAAAAACGGCCAGAAACTCGCAGCCAGGCGGGTAAGACCGTTGAAATTCAGAAAATGTCCCTGCCGCCAGGCCGCCAGCGCCGCCGCCGAGTACGGATTGAATGGCGCCAGATTTACAAGCACCGTTCCGGCCATCAGCGCCACCGCGGCCAATACGACACGCAGAGGGCCGGGCAACAGGACCAGAAGCGCGAGAAGCATGCCGCCCAGCAGGAGTCCAAGTCCTGCGCCCGGAGTGAGCCATACGAAGGCATCCTGCGGGCCGACCAGCACTGCGGCAGCCAGCGCCCGGATCAGGAGCGCAACCAGAAAGAACACGGGAAGCCCACCGTATGTCGAGCCGTTAACGGCAAGAATCGCGCGTACGATCAGGCCGATGGCGATGGTGTTGCACACGATGATGGCCGCTTCCATCGCAAAGAACGAAGGCGCAGCATAGGGGACGGCTGGAATGATGTCGAACAGGTAACGCAGGTCACCTGCACCGAACAGCAGGGTTTCTGGGGAAAGCTGTGTCAACAGCCAGAAGCCGATCAGAATCAGGCCATATTCAATGTAGGGAATAGGCGCTAACAGATGCTGCCGGCGTGCAATGCTCCTGAAAAACCGCTGTCCAAAGCAAAGTGACAGGATCGCTCCCAGACCCGAACCGATACTGTTGCACAGCAGATCGATATTCGAGGACACCCTCGATGGCAGGTAAGTCTGAATGCTTTCAATGGCAAAACTCAAGGTCAGGCCGAGAATGAATGCCAGGAGGGAAGCCAGTGGCCTGCCAGGCCGGCGACCAATGCTTTGTGCCAGGAAAAACACGAAAGGCAGATAGGTGACAACATTGATCACCAGGTCGAAGACAGTCCAGTAGCGTGGCCAGGCGGCCTCGAGAAAAACGAATGGGGATAGCCCTGTATTCCTCCACCCCGAGAAGGGATGCAGACTGGCGTACAGGATCAGCGCAAGGCACGAAAACGCAAGGTAGCGCGGCAGCCCCGGAAGCGCGTCCGACAGGCTGTCGTCACTTGCAATCGCAGCTTGCGGGAGATCTGTTTTCATCACCATAAAAATCGTCAGGACAACCCATTCTACCGTTCTGCCGCCGCAAACTGCAGCCAGCGGATTTGCACAAAGAGGCCCCTTCCGCAGGTTGACAAAATCACTTTCCGCCCATAGAGTGCGCCCTTCTCCGTGCAGCGTATGGGAGAATTTTAGTGTTTTGCAAGTTCCTATAACTGAATTCGTTTCAGTTCCTGAATCAGCTTTCGCCCGGCGGCACCTCAATATCCAGCCGCTTACCAAGGGCTTTGCACCCGCCTACAACCGTTTGTCGCACGGCAAGTCTGTCCGTTTGCGCGACGACAACAGTGAAGGAGAGAGCATGTCTGTATCACCCGCTCACAAAAACCGGATGGCCCGTAGTCTTGATGCCATCTCCAGCTTTATACATCATTCTGTGATGATCGCCGGATTATTGCTGGCTCTTGGCGTCGTCAATCTTGCATTGAGCAAATCGGATTGGGCCGCACGGCAAGGCGCCGCCCTTTCGCAACTCATCTCGTCCGACAGTTCATTGCCGCAACCGGAAACTGTTGAACAGGAGCAGGGAACACCCGCATCGCTTCAGCCGCATATTGCCGGAGTGCTTGATTATGTAAAGCGACGCTATCGCGTCTCTCCCGAGGTTGTCCTGCCGGTTCTTGAAGCGGCCCAGGAAGTCGGAAAGGAGCGACGCATCGATCCACTTCTCATCATGGCGGTCATTGCCATCGAGTCGGGCTTCAACCCCTTCGCCGAGAGCTCGATGGGCGCGCGAGGACTGATGCAGGTCATTCCTCGATACCACATGGACAAGGTGCCGGAAGGCATGAAAAGTCACCAGCTGTTTGATCCGGCGATCAATATCAAAGTCGGCGTTCATGTGCTGGAAGAGGCCATTCAACGCCGCGGAGGATTGACTGCCGGACTGCAGTACTATGCCGGTTCTTCCGACCCGACGGCAGGTTACGCCAACAAGGTGCTGGCCGAGAAGGCGCGCATGGAACAGGCTGCCCGCCGCAACACCTTGTCCAGCGCCTGACCTCCCTGTCCGATGTCCGGAATGCGGGCATCGAACCAGCGCAGGCCCATCAGGAAACAGCCGGACGGGCCTGCCTGTCATGCACAGTCAACAACGCTCAGTCGTCTTCCAGTCCCACAGTCTTGTGTTGCGATGCCAGTTGTTGCTGCGTAGCTGCGGGAACGGGTGCATAGTGCGAAAAAGCAATGCTGTAAGAGCCCTGCCCTCCGGTGAGTGATTTCAAACGCCCCTGGTAATCATCGAGTTCGGCCAGAGGAACCTTGCCGTTGATAGCCATGGTCCCGACGCCTCGCGGCTGCGTTCCCGTCACTTGTCCACGCTTGCTGGACAGATCGCCTGAGAGATCGCCAACGGCCGCTTCGGGAGCGAGCACCTCGACATCTACCACGGGCTCGAGAATGATCGGCGAGGCCGCCTGAATGGCCTGGATCACGGCTTTTCGTCCGGCCGTGAAGAAAGCGATGTCCTTGCTGTCGACCGAGTGCGATTTGCCGTCATGCACGATGACACGAATGTCGTGGACGGGAAATCCGCCGACCACGCCATCTTCAAGTGCCTGACGCACCCCCTTCTCGACTGAAGCCATGAACACGCCGGGAATGACCCCGCCCTTGACGCTATCCACGAATTCGAAGCCGGCTCCACGTTCGAGCGGTTCCACACGCAGCATGACTTCGCCGAACTGCCCGGCGCCGCCGCTTTGTTTCTTGTGCCGGCAATGTCCTTCGGCTTTCTTGGTAATCGTTTCACGGTAGGCGATCTGCGGCGGCCGGGTATCGAGCTCTATCTTGTATTGCTGTGCCATGCGTCCCAGCTTGGCGCGCAAATGCATTTCGCCCAGGCCGCGGATGACAGTTTCATTGGTTGTAGGGTGACGCTCGACCTTGAAGCAGGGATCCTCGATCTCCAGCTTGTGCAGCACATCGAAGAGGCGCTGCTCATCGGCCTTGCGTTTGGTTTCCACAGCCAGTCCCTGCATGGGTTCCGGAAACTCCAGCGGTTTGAGATGGATATGATCTTCATCGTGCGAATCGTGCAGCACGCAGTCAAACTCGATTTCCTCGATCTTGGCGATGGCGCCGATTTCTCCAGGTACCAGCGAATCGACCTCTATGTAATCCTTGCCGTGCCGGCGATAGAGATGGCCGGCCTTGACGGCGCGCTTGGCATCGCCGACGAACAGCTGACTATCCTTCCGGAGCGTCCCCTGATGCACGCGAAAAACGCCGAGCTTGCCGACGAAGGGGTCGCTGACCACCTTGAAGACATGTGCCAGCACATGCTTGTCCGGATCGGGGACGGCGTTGAAAGGCGTGCTGTCGGGGTCGTTGAGCGCTCCCTTGTAGAAAGGCGGGGGGTTGCCTTCGCACGGATTCGGCGCGAGTCTGGCCAGCGCATCGAGCAATTGGGGAATCCCCGCGCCGGTTCTCGCCGATACAAACAGGATCGGGATCAAATGCCCCGAGCGCAGGGCCTTTTCAAAAGGCGCATGCAGATCGTCCGGGCTCGGATCGGCGCCTTCATCGAGATAACGTGCCAGCAGATCCTCGTCCTCCTCGACGATCTGGTCGATCAGCGCCCGATGCGCCTCTGTAACGGATTCAAAATCGCTCTCGCCGCTGTCGTGCCCTAGCAGTTCGACGACGTCCTGACCTTGATGCGCAGGCAGATCGAGCAACATGCATTCGCGCCCGAAACGTTCGCGGATTTCCGCGATCAGTTTAGGCAAATCGACGTTTTCCGCATCGATCTTGTTGATGACGATCATGCGGCAGAGATTGCGCGCCGCCGCCAGCCTCATCATGCGTTCGGTGGTCAGTTCGATGCCCGTTTGAGCGTTGATGACGATCAATGCCGTGTCGACTGCCGCCAACGCTCCGATCGCCTGACCGGCGAAATCAGGATATCCCGGGGTATCAATCAAATGGATCTGGGCATCCAGCCAGTTGAAATCGACGATGGCGGAATTTATCGAATGCCCGAGTTCCTTTTCCTGAGGATCGTAATCACAGACGGTATTGCCCTTTTCGACGGAACCTCTGCTGGCAATTGCACCGGCCGAAGCAAGCAGTGTCTCGACAAGGGTTGTCTTGCCGGCGGCACCGTGACCGACAAGTGCGACAGTACGAAGATTGACCATGTTGTTCTGACCCATGTTTCCCCCCAATGGTTAGGCACATGCTCGGCGCAGAGCGAAAATCCGGCAACACCCCTTGTCGAGCTACCGATTACGCAATATCCAAAGACAACGAATTCATTCTACCCCTTATGCCATCCCTGCGAAGCACCCGGAAAAACACAGGTTGGCAGTGGCATTGCTTCGGGTTGCGCTTGTATGATGTCGCTTTTGCCCCTCTGCATGCAGACCTGTATCAGTTGTCCTGAATCGGAAAGCAGGACGTTGGCTATCGACGCGGAGAAGGGCAAGCAGACTCTTGTTCCCGACCTCGTCCATGAATTGCATGTATCCCGCCGACCCTGCCCACAAACTGCACGCATCCGGTGAATTCACCATCATCTGCCTGTGCGCGGAATGGTGTAGTACATGCCGCGAATACAAAAGCGAATTCAATCAATTGGCGCACCTGTTTTCCGGAGTCCGGTTCCTGTGGCTGGATATCGAAGATCAAGCCGCTGCACTCGGCGACCTGGACATCGAAAATTTTCCCACGGTGCTGGTTCGGCGCAATGAGCTGGTCCTTTTCTTCGGAACAATGCTGCCGCAGGCGCATCATTTACGCCGTCTGATCGAGACATTTCTTGATCAGACGATGGAGCAGAGCCGGATTTACGCTCATTCGAGCCCGGAGCGAACCCGATGGCAGAGCGATATCGACCTGGTCAGTCTCGGGATGGATCAGGCAGGAATTGGCAGATGAAAGCGATTGGCTGAAGGAAAACGG
>CAZLXL010000005.1:0-219659 GCA_964563685.1 uncultured Propionivibrio sp. | reverse complement strand
GCAGGGCCACCAGTCCGGCCGTGTAGGTCATCCAGGTCAGGCACCACGAGGACAGCTCTTCCGACACCGTGATCCCGGAATTGAAGCCATAACGCAGGACGACGTTGCCGAAGACCATGATGATCATCGCCGCCAGACAGACTGCCGCAAACAGCTTCAGCAGGTGAAACAACATATCAAACGTTTTTTGCATTTTAGAATCCATTCCCTCTTGAAGAAAGGAGTAGCACGAGACCTACGCCTTTTTATTTGTGCACGACTTTCTGCGCCATGTAGGCCTTGGCCGACTCAAGACAGCGGAAAGCGTGTTCAGCATAGCCGAACTCCTTGGCGCGAGCATTGTGCGGCAGTTCGATCGAATAAACCATCTTCGGCATGGCGTTGATGATATCAGCGACCGGAATGCCGCCTTCGCCGACATACAAGCGTTCTTCGCGCAGGATGCGGGTCATTTCGGCACGATCGGATGGAATTTCACCCTGGGCATCACAGAGATGGGCGAAATTGAACCATTCTTTCGGCAGCACGGTCAAATCTTGCGGCTTGTCGAGCGCGCGGTGGAAGTGGTGCATGTCGATCATCAGGCCCGCGTTGGAGCGGTTTGCTGTCTTGAGGACCTTGACCGCACCCGCCAGGTCTTTAACCCCGGCAATCGGCACATATTCAAGATTGACAGTCATGCCGAACTGCTTGGCAAGGTCGCAGATTTCGCCGAATTTTTCGATGGCGTAATCGGTCTTGTCAGTCCAGATGCTGGATAGAACGGCCTTGCCACCCAGCTCCGCGGCAACTTCCATGGCCGGGAGATACTTGGTTGGATGCATGTCGTCATAGACACGGGCCAACTCGATGTCGTACAGCTTGAGGCCGGTATCGGCCAGGGCGCGCTTGGTTGCCCTCAGCATTTCGGGGTTGTCGGCCAGAGCGTAATTCGGCTCGCCGGGCAGTCCCATATAGATGTTGCGCAGACTGACATAATCGTAGCCGGCGCGTGCTGCCACATAGACCATCTCGGGCGGTGGACAACCGAGGACAGTCAAGTGCGCAAGTGAAAATTCAAGTGCCATGTTTCCCCTCCAAGGAGCATCGGAAGTGTTTGCACAATCCCGACGCAGTTATTACCAGAAAGCTCTTCGGGCTTTCGGAGTCAATATCGATCTTCCGAAAGCCGAAGAACCCTTTCCCCACTTTTTACAAAAACATCAAAACCAGCAATTGCTTTTAGTTCGTCTCGGCGTGGTGAATCTTCTTGCCCGGCGAGTAGATGTCCATGATATTCCAGTGTCCGGCAGTCGGAGTCGGAATATTCTTCATGTAGACGTCGATCACCACCGGCTTGTTCATGGCAACCGCCTTCTGCAGAGCCGGCAGCAGTTCATCGGCCTTATTGACGGTAATACCTTCAATGCCATAGGCACGAGCGATAGCCGCGTAGTCAGGCGACCAGGTTTCGCCGTCGACTTCGAAGACAGTACCGAAGGTCGTGTCGTAATGCGCCTTTTCGAGACCGGCAATGGTACCGAAAGCGTGGTTGTTCATGATCACCCAGATGACCGGAATGTTGCTTTCCTTGGCCGTGGCCAGCACAGCCGGGTTCTGCCCCCAGCCGCCGTCACCGACCAGCGCGACAACAGTCTTGTCTTTTAGTGCGACCTTGGCGCCCATGGCCGCGGGCGAGCCAAAGCCCATGGTGGCAAAGCCGCCAGGTGTAAAGATAGAACCCGGCTCGTACACCGGATATTGTTGGGCCAGACCATTCTTGTTCCAGCCCACGTCGGTACAGATGTAGGAATCGCGGGGCAGCGCCTTGCGCAAATCAGCCAGGATGCGTTGCGGAGCCATCGGGAACATGTCGCTTTCCATCCACTCCTTGTTGCTTTCCACGAATGCCTTGCGGTTGGCGGCCATTTCGGCGACCAGCGCATCACGCTTGACGCCTTGCGGGCAAAGACGCTTGGCCACGCGCAACATGACAGTCAGCGCCTGCTTCAGGTCGGCGACAGCACCAATGGCAACCGGGTAGTTGCGGCCGATTTCCGACGGATCGATATCGATGTGGATCAGCTTGGTCGGCCCGAAGTTGAAGGTATATTCTTCTTCCCAGGAAGAGCAGTCGGCTTCGGAGAAGCGCGTGCCAAGACCGAGAATCCAGTCGGCGCCCTTGCACTTTTCGTTGATGAACTTGGTACCCCAGAAACCGGTCATGCCCAGAATCAGGGGATGATCGTCAGGAATGGCACCCTTGCCCATCAGGGTATGCGCAACCGGCAGTTGCAGATGCTCGGCAAATTCGAGCAATTCCTTCGTTGCATCGGCCAGCATGATGCCACCGCCCACGTAGAGCAGCGGGGTCTTGGCTTCGAGCATTTGCTTGACGATCTTTTCAGCCGTCTCATCGTCCATCGAAGGCTTGGCCAGCGAACGGGTGTTGGTCATCACGCGGTCGAACAGGGCCACGTCGATTTCCTTGGAGAAGATGTCCATCGGAACGTCGATGAGCACCGGACCCGGGCGGCCGCTTTCGGCCAGGGTAAACGCCTTTTCCAGGATTTCCGGGATCAGGTGCACGGAGTCAACGCGCCACACGCGCTTGCAGAAAGGACGGTAAATCTCGCACTGCGAGGCATCGGCGTGCAGGTTGACTTCCTGGTGCGGGTGCTTGCCGTAGTAGTGGGTGGGCACGTCACCGGCAATGACCACCATCGGGATGGAGTCGAGCGAGGCGTTGGCCACGCCGGTACAGGCGTTGGTCAAACCGGGGCTCAAATGCGACAGGACGACCGAAGCTTTTTTGGTGGCACGGGCGTAGCCGTCGGCCATGTGGGCTGCGATCTGTTCGTGACGCGAATTGATGAACCGGATTTTCTTGCTCTTTTCCAGCGCTGCCAGAAAGGCAATATTGGTATGGCCGCACAGGCCAAAGATGTGCTCGACGCCACGGGCCTCGAGATAGCGAATCATTTGGTTCGATACCAGGTCTTTCATTAAAAACACTCCTTCAAGAATTGGACAATAATAGCACGAGGTTTTGCCATAAATCAGAGGCGGACTTGACTTTCGCGATACGCTCAGCGCAGATCATGACAGGATCATCAAACGGTTATTTGATGCCGCCTTTCCGGCATGCGCGAAAAAGTTCATGAGTTGTTCAGTTTCAGTCGGTTGCATTGCCTCCCAATTTCAAATGAACCAAGTACACGTCACAAAATTTATGCCGCGAAACGAACAGAAGAAAGCACGGAGCGTAACTCCTTTATTGTGATCTGGCCAGGTACCGAAGTCCGTTTCCCTTCCGCAAAGGTCATAACGGAACCAAACAACCAACCAAACATTCTCGAGAGCGTACCTGCGCCCCCCATCGAAATACTAACCAGGGGAATTCCGCTCATTTTGCTCACTTTCAAGGTGGTAGCGAGCAAGGCAAGAACATCTTCGGACTGGTTGGGCATGACCACCACTTTGGCCACATCCGCCCCAAGCCGCTCCGCGTCCATGAACTTCGCCGACAATTCCGCATCATCGGGCGTAAATTCAGGATTGTGATACGACATCACCATGGTGACTCCATTGTCGCGTGAAGCCTGACGCAGGAGCATCAAATTGGAAATGGAATTGCTCAGTTCGTAATCGATGACATCAATGCAACGACTTGCGCAGGCGGCAACGTAAAGTTTCAGGATATCCGAATCGTTGAGCGCGCTGGAACCGCCACCTTCGCACAATGTTCGACATGCAAAGATGATCGGAATACAACCGGCCGCGGCCTTGATGTCGCTGGCAAGATCAATGACTGCGGCAATATCCCCAATCCCTTCAAAGCTGTCTGCACGCCATTCGATCAGATCCGGTTCTTCCTGAACCAGGGCGTTCAATTCCTGCATGACGTCAGAACGCGTCCTGCCCGAAAGGGGAGCACAAATCAGAGGCCGATCAGGACGGCCGATCATTCGACCTCCCACGCATATCTGTTTCATTGCGCTTTCATCTAGCTGACAAGAAACAGACCAGTCCAGGATGCAAGCCGACCACAAGGTCACGCCCCGGCTCAGGGTTGCCTTTGCGTTCGGATATTGAATGAATTCCTGAAAACCGTTTCATTCCCTGCTCCTGCCATGGTGGGGCGAGATGGAAAACATGCTCTTTTTTTATTGCGCCAATACTAGGCTTTGCCTTTGAGCGAGTCGATTGGCGAAAAATGAGTTTTGCGCGATAAACGCCCTATATGTTCGATTATCGCGCAAATTTGCGGAAAGGGCCGTATTAATTTAACCGCACAGGGAACTTTGTTCCACCATGTAGATAAACGATTCCTGAACGAAAAAATATTGGCTTCATTCTGAATTTGCCGGATACCAGATTTTAGTCTTTCACGGTTCCGCAAACCCGTCGTTCACTCCTCTTTTCCGCCCGGAAGCCTGGTGAGCAAAACCTTGTCAACCCTATTCCTGTCCATATCGACAACTTCAAAACGGAACCCGGCCGTTTCGAACGCATCGGGTACGACGGGTATACGCCCAAGCACATACATCAACAATCCGCCCAGCGTGTTATACGCATTTTCATTTTCTCCAGGCAAATCATCCTCGATATTGAACACGGATTTCAGTCGCTCGATGGCTATGCTGCCGTCTATCAGCCAGGAACTGTCGTCACGCGCAATGATTTCTTCATCTTCCGTCGCATCGGAGGACGGGATATCACCAACGATCGATGCAAGCACATCGGTCATCGTCACCAGTCCCTGCAATTCTCCGTACTCATCAACGATCAAAGCACATTGCTGACGCGCTTTCCGGAAGCTTTCCAGCAGATGGGTCGTCGTCACCCCTTCTGGAACATACAACGGTGGCCGCAGATAACGTTCAATGTCCATCGGCTCGCCGGCAAGTGCCAGCTTGAGCAGATCTGCCGTACGCAGAATGCCGACAATATGGTCGAGGCCATCACGACAAACAACCATTCGTGTGTAGGGACTCTCCGCAAGACTTTTCCTGATCTCATCATCGGGAGCATCAAGATCCAGCGCATAAATATCATTGCGGTGCGTCATGATCGAGGCAATGCGTTGCTCATCCAGGCGCAGCACATTGGACACAATGGCCTGTTCGCTTTCGTGGAAGACCCCGGCTTCCGCGCCCTGCTCCATGAGGACGTTGATTTCATCGTTGCTCACCGGTGCTTCAGTTCCCCGGCGCGCACCGATTATTTTCAGGATCAAGGTAGACGAAGACGAGAGCAACCAGACCAGAGGGCGCGCCACACGGGCCAGCAAAGTCATCGGCGAAGCGATGATGGCCGCAACCGTTTCGGGCGCCAGCAATCCGAGTCGCTTGGGCACCAGCTCACCGACCACCACCGAGAAATAAGTCAGCCCGACCACGACCAGCGACAGGGCCAGACCCCGGGCATACGATTCAAAAAACGCAATTCCCGACAGCCATTCAGTCAGCGGATCAGCCAGTGCACTTTCCCCGATGGCTCCACTCAGGATACCGACCGTGGTAATCCCGACCTGAATCGTGGAGAGAAAACCGGAAGGCTCATTACTTAATTCCAATGCGGTCTGTGCTCCTGGAGACCCGTCATCCGCCAGCTTCTGCAAACGCGATTTGCGTGACGAAACCACGGCGATTTCCGACATTGCCAGCACGCCGTTGAGCAGAATCAGCAATAAAAGAAGAAAAATATCCATGAATTATGCCTAAGACCGATAGTGAATCAGGGGAGTCCGATCAGTCTTTGCGTTCTTGACTGTAAGGCTCATGAAGACGAACAACCTTGCCATGATTTTTGGTCATGCGGAGATTAAGCAACTCCACGACCAGCGAGAAAAACATTGCAAAGTAAATATAACCCCTCGGCACGTGGTGACCGAGGCTTTCGGCCACCAGCATCACTCCCACCACCATCAGGAATGACAAGGCCAGCATCTTGATCGAAGGATGTTCAGAAACGAAATCGCCAATAATGTTGGCAAAAGCCATCATCAGGCCAACGGAAGCGACAACGGCCGCAATCATGATCGGCAATTCATTGACCATCCCTACTGCAGTGATGATTGAATCCAGGGAGAAAACAAGATCGATGACCATGATCTGCAAAATAACGGCCGATACCGTTACCCTGATCCGGGTTGTTTTCTTTTCTTCTTCGCCCTCGAGCAATTGATGGATTTCCTCGGTACTTTTCCAGATCAGGAACAGTCCTCCCCCCATCAGGACAAGATCGCGTGGTGAAATCGCGTGGCCGAGAACACTGAAAAGAGGACGGGTCGCACCGACCATCCACGACAGAAGCAACAACAAGCCAATTCGCATGAACATCGCGAAAAACAATCCGGTTTTCCGCGCCCTTTCCCGGCTATGCCTTGGCAGGCGGTCGACCAGGATCGAAATGAAAATTATGTTGTCAATTCCGAGCACCAATTCAAGTGCCGTCAGAGTAAAAAACGCCACCCAGGCTTCGGGTGACATCAACAGAGAAATCAAGTCCATGGAGGGTGTTGGCTGGTTACCTATTTGGTAATTATAGACTCGTGACAGAACATCCCGTTCTGCTTTCCCATCGCATGAGCTTCAAAAAGGCAAATCGTAAGGATGCAGGACATGGATGGCCTTGAATGGATGTATTCCATCCACCGGCTATCGGACGACTGAACCCGGCCCTTCTACGGCGACAATGGCTTTGGCCTGGTTTAAATCATCGGCATAGCCCGAAACGAAGAGGCAGCATGCCAGTTGATTGGCAATGGGAGAGGGAAGAGCAATTTCCCCGGCCATGACAGCGCGAATCCAGCCAGCAGTGGTTTTTGCATCACAGGCTTCCGGAAGATTCGGCAAGGTTTTGATGCTGTCGTGTTCGGCGTCGAAAAGTACTTCACTGTCGCCGTCGTGTACGTATTCAATGCGCGGGCGCCGTTTGGGATTGGCGTAAGGCTCTCCTTCCGTTCCCCGCAGCAGCAAGGCACGCATGCCACACATGCCAAGCACTTCACGCATCGTAACGAGATAATCGGGATGGGTTGCTGCGGCAAGCAGCAGACCGCCACCTTTGAATGGATCGAGCATCTTGACCAGACTATGCGCACTGTTCCTCAACCCAAGCCGGCCACGCAGAAGCAGCAGATTGTTTAGTCCCGGGGAAAGGGCTTGCAGTGGAACAAAAGCAAAACCGTTTTCGTTCAGCCCCTGCTGGGCCTGGGCCAAATTGGCAGCAGGCAGCATCTCGAATTCACGAAAAATCTGCGCGGACGTCACGCGGCCATATCCTTCGATCAGCCCATGAACCAGGACCGGAATGCCATAGCGCACAAGCAACAGTGTCAGCAGCGGGGTCAGATTGATCCCTTTGCGCGCGCCATTGTAGGAAGGGATGACAACAGGACGCAAACGCCCCCGGGGAGGCTGCAGCACATAGTGCCGCTCGTTCAGCGACGCGAGAAAACCAGCCATTTCCTCGACGCTCTCTCCTTTTACACGCAAGGCAATCGAGATGGCCCCAAGTTCCAGTTCCGGTACGCCGCCATCAAGCATGGCGCCATAAAGCAGTCGAGCCTCATCAAGAGAGAGACTGCGCGAACCTTCGCTGCCTCGACCAAGTTCCCGGATGAAATGAACCAGATTCATGTTGTTCCCGATGGATCGTCATGCATGGAGATGAGATGCCGGACTGGCAACATCAAGCAAAGATGCCGCAGATCTCATGACTGCTGACACAGCAACACTTATGCCAGGTTTGGAAATTGGGCTCTCACGCCGTGTTCCGGGCTGCAGGCGCACTTCAAATGGGCGATGTCGGAACAACTCGTGCCTCAAGAAGGGGCAGTGCTATTTGATTCGTTGCAATCTGGGGCGCCCCGATGGTGGCGGAGTTTTATCCGGATCCGCCCCGCCCTCCTCTTTTTCACCCGGAGTCGCTTGCGCCGGCGCGTGCCCGACTTCTTCTGCCGTATCCGGTTCGAAAGCCATTCCCGCGCCATTTTCGCGCGCATATACGGCTGTCACATTGCCAATCGGGAAAGCAATGTCGCGCGCTACTCCACCAAAACGGGCCTGGAAACTGACTCCCTCGTTGGCAATCTGCAAATTGCCGGTCGCCTCATAACCCACATTGAGGACAATTTGTCCGTCGCGCACAAACTCGCGAGGCACGCGCACCCGGCCATCTACCTTTACCGTCATGTACGGCGTGAAACCATTATCGGTGCACCATTCGTGTATGGCGCGGATCAAGTAGGGTTTGGTTGAAGGCAGATTTTCCGACATTCCGTGCTTCGACATTGTTTATGGAGAAAATCCGGCGGGAAAGCCGGATTTCCTTATCAAAGACCCGCTTAAAGCGCGGCGGTTCCGGGTCCTGAAGGCTACTCAGCGACGCATGGCCTTTTCGGAGGGTGTCAGTGCGTCGATATACCCCTGGCGGCTGAAGATACGCTCAGCGTATTTCATCAACGGAGCCGCAGACTTGGGCAGTTCGATTCCGTAGTGGTCAAGACGCCATAACAAGGGAGCGATCGCCACGTCGAGCATGGAAAAATCCTCTCCGAGCATGTGCTTCTGCTTGACGAACACCGGAGCCATCTCGGTCAGGCGGTCGCGAATCGTTTGCCGGGCCTTGTCCGCCGTTTTCGGACTTTTCTCCAGCGCCTCGATGTGCGCAAACACTTCACGCTCCATCGTGATCAGCAACTGGCGTGCACGGGCGCGCATGATCGGATCGGCGGGCATCAGCTGCGGATGCGGAAAGCGCTCGTCGATATACTCGTTGATGATGTTCGGTTCGTAGAGAATCAGATCGCGCTCGACCAGCACCGGTACCCGGCCATAAGGATTGATCATGGCGATATCTTCCGGCTTGGCGAAGAGATCGACATCAATCACCTGGAAATCCATGCCCTTTTCGTAAAGGACAATGCGGCAACGCTGACTGAACGGGCAGGTCGTGCCCGAATAAAGATTCATCATGATCAATACCCCAAAAAAACAAACCGACATCGTACGGGCAATGCATTATGCCGACGATGCGGAAGCCTGAAACAGGCGGTTGCTCAATTCTTCTTGACGTCTTTCCAGTATTCCTTTTTCAGCGCATACGATACGCCGAAAAGAATGATCAGAAATGCCAGAACACCAATGCCCAGCTGTTTGCGAAAGCCTGCCGCCGGCTCGCTCGCCCAGACAAGAAACCCGACCAGATCGGCAATCTGCTGATCGTACTCGGCAGGCGACAACTGACCGGGTACGGCGAGTTCCAGTTTCTGCGAATCGTGATTCACAACCTGCTGCCCTTGCAATTCCCACAGGACGTGAGGCATCCCGACATTTGCAAACAAGGTGTTATTCCAGCCGGTCGGTCGTTGCTCGTCACGGTAAAACGAACGCAGATAGGTATAGAGCCAGTCCGCGCCACTTCCATCAGCCGATGCCCGCGCGCGTGCCACCAGCGAAAGATCGGGAGGCGCCACGCCGAACCACTGCTTCTGATCGGACGCGCGGGCGGCCACGCGCATGGGTTCCCCCACCTTGTCGGAGGTGAACATCAGATTGTCCTTGATCTGCTGCTCGGTCAGGCCCAGATCGGTCAGGCGATTGTAACGAACAAAGCTCAATCCGTGACAATTCAGGCAGTAATTGACGTACAGGCGGGCTCCGTTTTGCAGAGAAGGAGCGCTCCCCTGAACATCAGGCGCCTTGTCGAGCGGAACACCACCCCCCGCCGCCAGCGCCGTCAGCGGGAGCAACAGCAAGGCCAGCAGGTATCTCTTCATGATCTCCGCTTTCATTTGAAAGTCACCCTTTCCGGCTCAGGCTTGCATTTGTCGATCTTCGAATACCAGGGCATCAACAGGAAAAACGAGAAATAGATCAGGGTGCAAATCTGGGAGATGAGTTCACTGACGGGAGAAGGCGGTTGCGTGCCGAGATAACCCAGCGTCAGGAAAGAAATCACGAAAGCTGTCAAATAACATTTGTAGATCGGGCCGCGATAGCGGATCGACTTCACGGGACTGCGGTCAAGCCACGGAAGGAAAGCGATGATCGCCACCGAGGCTCCCATGGCCAGCACTCCCCAGAATTTGGCATCCAGTCCGAACCACGGCCAGACCATGGAGCGCAGGATCGAATAGGACGGGGTGAAATACCACACCGGAGCAATGTGCGGCGGAGTTTTCAGCGGATCGGCCGGAAAGAAATTGTTGTATTCGAGGAAGTAGCCTCCCCCTTCCGGAGCGAAGAAGACTACGGCAAAAAAGAGAATCAGGAATGCCACCACCCCGACGATGTCCTTGACGGTGTAGTAGGGATGGAACGGAATACCATCCAGAGGGATGCCGTTGGCGTCGACGTTTTTCTTGATTTCGATGCCATCGGGATTGTTCGACCCCACTTCGTGCAGCGCGATGATATGAGCGGCAACCAACCCGAGCAGCGCCAGCGGGATGGCGATCACGTGGAACGAGAAAAAGCGGTTCAGCGTGGCGTCGCCGATGACATAGTCACCTCGAATCCACAGCGACAACGGCTCACCAATCAAGGGAATGGCGGAAAACAGGTTGACGATCACCTGCGCTCCCCAGAAGGACATCTGCCCCCACGGCAGCAGATAGCCCATGAAGGCTTCGGCCATGAGCACCAGAAAGATCAGCATGCCGAAGACCCAGATCAGCTCGCGCGGCTTGCGATACGAGCCGTAGAGCATGCCGCGGAACATGTGCAGATAGACGACGACAAAGAAGGCCGAGGCGCCCGTCGAGTGCATGTAGCGGATCAGCCAGCCCCAATTCACGTCGCGCATGATGTATTCGACGCTGGCAAAAGCCACCGGTACGCCGTTGGCGTTGAGCGAGGCATCCGGCTTGTAGAACATCACCAGGAAAATCCCGGTGATGATCTGGATGGCCAGAACGACCATTGCCAGCGAGCCGAAGAAATACCAGAAATTGAAGTTCTTCGGCGCGTAGTACTCGGACAGATGACCGCGCCACAGCGAAGTGGCCGGAAAACGCGCGTCAAACCACTCAAGCAGGTTGCCTTTGAGCGAACCGTCGGATTTGTACTTCTCGTAACCGGAACTCGAAGCCATGGCTTATGCCCCTTTCCTGTCTTCGCCAATCAGGATGCGTGTATCGGACAGATACGTATGCGGCGGCACTTCCAGGTTGCTGGGAGCCGGTTTGTTACGGAAAACACGGCCAGCAAAATCGAAGGTCGAACCATGGCAGGGGCAGATGAAACCACCCAGCCAATCGGCAGGCATCCCCTCTTCGGCTCCCTTCTTGAACTTGGAGGTCGGCGAACAGCCAAGGTGCGTGCAGATGCCTACAGCGACGAGCAGGTTCGGCTTGATCGAGCGAGTCGGGTTCTTGCAATAATCCGGCTGCTGCCTGGCATCGGATTCCGGATCGGCAACAGCCTCATCGAGCTTGGCCAGGGTATCGAGCATGTCCTGATCGCGGTTGAAAATCCAGACCGGCTTGCCACGCCACTCGACCGTGATCATCTGCCCCGGCCCCAGATTGCTGACATCGACTTCTACCGGGGCCCCGCCGCTTTCGCCCGCTCCGAGGGAAGCATGCTCGAAAGGAAAGGGACAACCGCCGTTATCGCTCCCGCTCCGCCGACGGCCGCAGTCGCGACGATCAACCGCCGCCTGCCGCAATCCACTTTGCTTTCTGTGCTCATCGTGCCCATCCCCAGAACGAACAGTCCAGTATTTATCTAAGAATCAGAATCAGCGGCGGATTATACGCAAGATCCGCACCATAAAAAAGCCAACTCACTCCAACTGCTTAATCTGCAAGCGATTTTCGCTCACGAACGGCTTGCGCCAGGGTTCCGGAATCAACATATTCGAGCTCTCCGCCCACGGGGACGCCTCGGGCGATGCGCGAAACCTGCAAGCCGCGGCTTTTCAGCATTTCCGTCAGGTAATGCGCCGTGACCTCTCCCTCGTTCGTGAAATTGGTGGCCAGAATGACCTCGCGCACCACCCCGTCACAGGCCCGTGCCAGCAGTCTCTCCAGCTGCAATTCGCGCGGCCCGACGCCGTCGAGCGGCGAAACCCGGCCCATCAGAACGTAGTACAGACCGGAATACGCCTGCGTTTGTTCCATCATGTTCATGTCGACCGGCGTCTCCACCACGCACAGCAGGCCGGGGTCACGCTTGCTCGACTGACAGCGTTCGCAGATTTCGCTCTCGGTAAAGGTGTTGCAACGCTGGCAATGACGCAGGACGCGCAATGTCTGCTGCAATGCATCAACCAGGCGTTGCGCCCCCGGCCGGTCATGTTGCAGCAGATAGTAAGCCATGCGCTGTGCCGACTTGGGGCCGACGCCGGGCAGGCAGCGCAGGGCCTCGATGAGGTTTTCGAGGCTGGACGGTGTCGCCATCAGAACGGCAGTTTCATCCCGGCCGGCAGATTCATTCCTGCGGTAAATCCAGCCATGCGTTCCTTGGTCACTTCTTCAACACGGCGCATCGCATCGTTGATCGCCGCGGCGACCAGATCCTCCAGCATTTCCTTGTCGTCCATGACCGAGTCGTCAATCGACACGCGCCGGACGGCATGTCCGCAGGTCATCGTGACCTTGACCATGCCGGCACCGGACTGCCCCTCGACTTCGATTTGCGCCAGCTGTTCCTGCGCCTTCTTCATGTTTTCCTGCATCTGCTGGGCCTGTTTCATCAGGCCGGCGATTCCGCCTTTCATCATGGTCTCTGCCTCAAAATGGGTTAAACGGGTTTAATGGAAGATTCAATCAGCGTGGCATCAAAAATGTCGATGACTTCGCGCACGAACTCATCCTGCTCGACCGACGCAACGGCATGATCATGACGTTCCCGACGACGACGCTGGGCCACATCGGCCGGCGTATCTCCGGCGGTCTCCTCAAGCTCGATTGACAATTGCAGAGAGCGCCCGTAATGCTCGGATAGCGCCTGCTGCAGTTTGTCCTGCGCCGGTTTCATCTGCAGGTGCCGATGGGCCGGCGACAGCATCAGTTCGACGCGCGTCGTCCCGACACTGCGCAATGCGCAATGCTGCGCCAGTTCGCGGGCCATGCCACCGAGTTTCAAAGCACTCAGGATTTCATGCCAGTCCTGACCGGAAACGGAAGATTCATCAGGCGTCCTTGCATCCTTCGTTTCCTTCACATTCTCCAAAGGAAGTCCGGGCGAAGCTTCCGCTGTGACTTCCGGGGATCCCTGAGCACGCGCGGGGTCCGCATCGACAGGCGGACGAGCCTTCTCCAGATCCTTCCCGACGGTTCGGCTCTGCGCGATCTTCGGGGAGGAAGTCTCTTTCATCGGACGGGCCGTTTTTCCCGTGTCCCGCCCGTCAGCTTCATTGGGTACGGCTGGCCGGAAGGCATGCAGACGCAACAGCGTCATCACGAAGCCGTCCTGTTCGCTGGGCGCCAGATGCAATTCGTTCCGGCCCTGCACGGCGATCTGGTATGCCAACTGGACGTACTGCGGGTCGAAGCTCTGGGCAAGCTCCAGGATTCGCGAACGCTCTGGCAAATCGTCGGCGATGGCCTGCGGCGCAAACTGCGCCACCTGGAACCGGGTCAACAGGGCGGCCAGTTCCTGGAGAGCAGCGGCAAAAGAGAGGCTGCGGCCAGCCATGTCCTCGGCCACGTGCAGCATGGCAGCGACATCGCCGACCAGCAGAGCGTCAAGAATCGAGAACAGGTAGTCGAGATCCACCGTACCGAGCATGTCCCGCACCTGCGCCTCTTCCACTTTGCCGGCGCCGTGGGCAATCGCCTGATCGAGCAGTGACAGTGCGTCACGCATGCTGCCCGCGGCAGAGCGCGCCAGCAGATTCAGGGCTCCTGTTTCGGCGTTGATCGATTCCGCATCGAGAATATGTTTCAGATGGGCGGCGATCAGCGGCGGCGTCATCTGCTTGAGATTGAACTGCAGACAGCGTGAGAGCACCGTCACCGGGATCTTCTGCGGATCGGTCGTCGCCAGGATGAACTTGACGTGCTCGGGCGGCTCCTCCAGGGTCTTCAACATGGCGTTGAAGGCCGAATTCGAGAGCATGTGCACTTCGTCGATGACGTAGACCTTGTAACGCCCGCGGGTTGGTGCATACACCGCGTTTTCCAGCAACTGACGCATTTCGTCGACCTTGGTGTTGGTCGCCGCATCGACTTCGAGCAGATCGACAAACCGTCCCGAGTCGATTTCGGTACACGCCGAACAAACTCCGCAGGGCGTCGCCGTGACCCCGGATTCGCAGTTGAAGGATTTGGCCAATATCCGCGCCAGCGTCGTCTTGCCGACGCCACGCGTACCGGTAAAAAGGTAGGCATGATGCAGGCGCTTCTCGGTCAGGGCGTGCGTCAGCGCGCGGACCACGTGCTCCTGACCGATCAGGCTCTCAAACGTTCGCGGACGCCATTTGCGCGCCAGTACTTGGTAGCTCATGTGCGGATTCTACGCTGTCTCGAGACAAACACGGTTCAACGGCAAACGCCGCAGGCGTGCGGCCTGAACAGCAGGCCGCACGTGCCTCGGCACGGGATTACAGCAATTCCTCAAGCCGCAGCCGGATCACCTGGCCTTTGACCACGGCCAGTTTTTCGATCCGGGCAATGGCGGCATCAACATTCTTCTCGCGCGTCAGGTGCGTCAGCATGATGATGTCCGTCTGTTCTTCGCCCTCACCGGGTTCGCGCTGGATCATGGCGTCGATCGAAATCTGCTGGTCGGCCAGGATCCGCGTGATGTCGGCCAGCACGCCCGGCTTGTCTTCCACGCGCAAACGCAGGTAGTAACTGGTAAGCACTTCGGCAAGCGGCAGCACATCCAGTTCCACGATGGCATGAGGCTGGAAAGCGAGATGCGGAACACGATGCTCCGGATCGGCCGTCAGCATGCGCGCCACATCAACCAGATCGGCAATGACCGCCGACGCCGTCGGCTCGGCTCCGGCTCCCTTGCCGTAATAGAGGGAGGCGCCGACCGCATCGCCCTTGACCAGAACCGCGTTCATCGCACCTTCGACGTTGGCAATCAGACGCTTGGCCGGAATCAGGGTCGGATGTACACGCAATTCGACCCCATTGGGCATGCGCTTGGTGATCCCGAGCAACTTGATCCGATAACCGAGTTGTTCGGCGTACTTGATATCGACCGCATCGAGCTTGCTGATCCCTTCGATGTAGGCCTTGTCGAAGCTCATGGAACTGCCAAAGGCAATGGCGCTCATGATGGACAGTTTGTGTGCCGCATCGATACCTTCAATGTCGAAGGTGGGATCCGCCTCGGCGTAACCCAGGCGTTGCGCCTCCTTGAGCACCACGTCGAAAGGCAGCCCCTTGTCGCGCATCTCGGAAAGAATGAAGTTGGTCGTGCCGTTGATGATCCCGGCGATCCATTCGATGCGGTTGGCCGTCAGACCTTCGCGCAAGGCCTTGATGATTGGAATGCCGCCCGCCACCGCTGCTTCGAAAGCCACGGTAACGCCCTTGCCCTGGGCCGCCGCAAATATCTCGTTGCCGTGCGTGGCCAGCAGCGCCTTGTTGGCCGTCACCACGTGCTTGCCGTTCTCGATGGCCTTAAGCACCAGATCCTTGGCCACACCATAGCCGCCGATCAATTCGACGACGATGTCGACCTCCGGATCGGCCACAACGGCAAACGCATCGTCGGTCACCTTGCAGGTACCGCCGGTGACTTTTTTCGCCAGGTCGAGGTTCTTGTCGGCCACGACGGAAATCTGGATCGGACGACCGGCACGGCGGGAAATTTCTCCAGCGTTGCGGGCCAGCACCGTATAGGTACCGCCTCCGACAGTGCCGATGCCGAGAAGTCCAACGTTGATCGGTTTCATTTCAATTCTTTCTTAAAACTGAACGAGGATATGTGCATCCTCTCGCGAAAATAAAAACGGTGCGCATCCTTGCGCTGCACCCCGGAATCGAGAGCAAGGACATCGCAACCCAGGTCGCGCGCCTTGCTTTCCAGCCAGTCAAGCAACAGTTTTCCCGCACCGCGGGAACGCCGCCCTGCATCGCTCACCAGGTCGTCGACATAGAGGCGACGCCCTTCATAGGTATTCTCGATAATCCGCCACAGGGCCACACTAACGACCGATTCTCCTTCTGCCACTACCGTCATGCGCGCGCCGTGGGCGATGATTGCTTCAAGCCGGGACACATAATCTGCAGGAAGCTGCGGGCGCAGTTGCCGGTGAACGATTTCCGCCCGTTCAAGCCACGCGGGTTCATTCACCTCGCCCTGATCGCCAGCGACTGCAATCACCCGCATTTCAGGTGCCATGCCGTTTGCGGTAGCCTTCCAGGAAGCGCGCCGTGCGGGAGATCGCTTCCCGGAGCAGATCCTCGTGCGGCAGGAAAACCAGGCGGAAATGATCCGGATGCGGCCAGTTGAAACCGGTTCCCTGCACCAGCAGGACGCGCTCTTCGCGCAACAGGCTGGCAATGAATTCCTGGTCATCCTTGATCGGATAAACCTTCGGATCGAGGCGCGGGAACATGTACAGCGAAGCCTTCGGTTTGACGCAGCTCACGCCGGGAATCGCCGTAATCAGCTCATGGGCCAGATCGCGCTGACGGCACAGGCGTCCGCCCGGCGCCACCAGATCGTTGATACTCTGGTAGCCTCCCAGCGCCGTCTGGATTCCGTATTGCCCCGGCACATTGGCGCAAAGCCGCATGGAAGCCAGCATTTCCAGCCCTTCGATATAGTCGCGGGCTTCCGATTGATCGCCGGAAACCACCATCCAGCCGGCACGATAGCCGCAGGAACGGTAATTTTTCGACAGGCCGTTGAAACTGATTGTCAGGACATCCTCGGACAGAGAGGCGATAGCGGTGTGTTTTTCACCATCGTAAAGCACCTTGTCGTAAACCTCGTCGGCATAGATGATCAGGCCATGCTTGCGGGCAATGGCGATGATTTCCAGAAGCACGCTTTCCGGATACAACGCCCCGGTCGGGTTGTTCGGGTTGATGATGACAATACCCTTGGTATGTGGAGTGATCTTGGCACGAATATCGTCGAGATCGGGCAACCACGCGTTGCTTTCGTCGCACAGATAATGCCGGGGAGTCCCTCCGGACAGGCTGACCGCGGCCGTCCAAAGCGGATAATCCGGAGCCGGCACGAGAATTTCGTCTCCCGTGTTGAGCAGGCCATTCATGGCCATGACGATCAGTTCCGAGACGCCATTGCCGATATAGATGTCTTCCAGCGTCACCCCCTTGATATTCTTGTCCTGGGTGTAATGCATGATCGCCTTGCGCGCCGGAAAAATACCTTTCGAGTCCGAATAGCCTGCCGCGTTCGGCAGGTTGCGGATCATGTCGAGCTGAATTTCATCCGGTGCATCGAAACCGAACGGAGCCAGATTACCGATATTCAGCTTGATGATCTTGTGGCCTTCATCCTCCATTCGTTTTGCCTGTTGCAGGACGGGACCGCGAATGTCGTAGCAGACATTGGCCAGCTTGTGCGATTTGTAAACGGGTTTCATGACATTACCTTTTCTCTGGCCACACTGGGTGAACCATGCTTTCAACAGAAAACCGGAACGGATAGACAATCACTGGCCGCAGCGCCTGCGAATATCGGCCGGCAAAAGTTATAATCCTACTTTATCGCTCTGCTCATCGCAATTTTATGAAGCTGCAACCCACCCCCTCCGACGGACGGAACATTTTCACTGCTTATGGCGACGGCTATGTCAGCATCAACGCCGTGCGCTTCAGCGACAATCTTGTGGTCTTCCCCGAACGTCTGATTGAGAAGTGGACAGAAGCCAGTTTCACAACGTTGACTTCAAGCGATTTTGATTTTCTCGCTGCACTGGACGCTGAAATTGTTCTTCTTGGTACCGGCAACCAGCTCCGCTTCCCGCGCCCCGATTTGTTGCAACCCATGATGCAAGCGAGAAAAGGCCTGGAAATCATGGATATCCAGGCCGCTTGCCGGACCTACAACGTTCTGGTCAGTGAAGGCCGCAAAGTAGCCGCCGCCCTGATTTTTTCCTGAGTTTTCATCTCCCCAGCCTTCGCCACTCCGACCGGCATCTGCCGGCCATGACTGTATCCAGAAAATGAAACGCATAGCCCTCAAGATCGACGTCGACACCTTTCACGGAACTCGGACAGGCGTCCCGGCGCTGATCGCATTGCTGCAACGCTTAGGCGCCCAGGCCACTTTTTTCTTTTCGCTTGGACCTGACCAGAGTGGACAGGAAACGCGAAAGGAATCCCTGGGCCGGTATTACGACCTGAACACCCGCCTTTACGGACGCCTGCTGCCAGGACCAGAAATCGCCGCTCGCTGCGTCGAGATTCTCCTTCAAACAAGCCGTGCCGGCTTCGAGACAGGAATTCATGCCTGGAATCGCGCACGCTGGGAACAGCTAATACTTGCCAGCGGAAACAAACTGGCGGAAGCGGAAATGGGCAAGGCATGCGAGCGTTTTTCCAAAATATTCGGCGTCTCTGCCAAGAGTCATGCTGCGGCGGGCTGGCGCATGAATCGTCATGCCCTGCGCCTGACGCAACGACTTGGTTTTGCCTACGCCAGCGACTGCCGGGGCAACCACCCTTTCCTGCCGGTTATCGACGGAGAACTGGTCGACTGCGTGCAAATCCCGACAACGCTTCCGACGCTTGACGAAGTGCTTGCGCTCGAACCCGGACTTACCGCTGATCAGGCCGCTGACCGTCTTGTACAGTTGTCATCCGCCATTCCCGGGGATCACGTATTCACCCTGCGCGCCGAACTGGAAGGAATGAAGTTCATCACCGCTTTCGAACGCATGCTGAAAAGCTGGAAGGACCTCAACTACCCTTTGGTCGCCCTGCGCGAGATTCGCGCCGAACTTGATCTCGTTAACCTGCCGAGGCACTCCATCAGCTTCAGCGAAATTGCAGGTCGCCCGGGAACCCGAATGATCCAGGGCAGCACATTCCCATGAAATCAAGAGCGCGCATAAAACAATGGGCAGCCGAGGCTGCCCATTGTTCATTGTGATTCCCGAAGATTACCCATCAATCGCGATCACCGGAAAACACCATCAGCAAGTTCAGCAAATGAACGAACAGGTTGTAGATATCCAGATAAACAGCCAGCGTGGCCGAGATGTAGTTCGATTCGCCGCCCGTCACGATCCGGCTGATGTCGTAGAGGATATAACCCGAGAAAAGCAGCACGGCGACAGCGGAAATAGTCAGGGAAAGCGCCGGAATCTGGAAGAAGATGTTCGCCACCATGGCCAGCAACACGACCACCAATCCGACAAACAGGAATTTCCCCAGATAACTGAAATCCTTTTTCGTCACCGTGGCAATTCCGGCCAGGGTGAAGAAGATGGCTCCCGTTCCACCTGCCGCCGTAGCGATCAAGGACGCTCCATTGGAAAAACCGAGCGCCACCTGCAGGATGCGCGAAAGCATCAGCCCCATGAAAAACGTGAAGCCGAGCAAGAGCGCAACTCCCATCCCGGAGTCCTTGGTGCGTTCGATCCCCCACATGAAACCGAAGGCAATGCCCAGGAAAAGCAGGAAGGAAATCAGCGGGCTGCCGGCAAAAAACGAGAAGCCCAGGCGTACGCCGAGAAAGGCGCCCGCAACGGTTGGAAGCATGGACAACGCGAGCAGCAAATAGGTATTGCGCAGAACCCTGTTTTGCTGAAGCGCGAGTTCCTGAGTCGCCTGACCTGTCATTTGAAATTGCGGTTGCATTGCATCATCCTCCAATGTGATTACAGTTGCCTGTTTAAGACTACATAAGCCCCTGATGAGTTGCAACAGAGGAAGTAACAGTCTGTAACGTGCTATCATTCGCGCCGTCGTCGGCGACCCGTCGTTACAATCACGCGGAGGTGTGGCAGAGTGGTCGATTGCACCGGTCTTGAAAACCGGCAACGGGCAACCGTTCGTGAGTTCGAATCTCACCGCCTCCGCCAGCAGATGGAACCAATCAAGCAAATCATGCCGCGTAATTTTTTTGCTGCGGGACTTGCCGCGCTTTCTTTTGTGTCAGGCGCAGCTTTCGCTCAGATGCCGCGCATCGAACTGACCGCCGGTTTCTACCGCATCGATGCCGAGGTCGCAGCCGATCAGGCCAACCGGATGCAGGGCCTGATGATGCGCAAAAGCATGGACGCCAATCACGGGATGCTTTTCGTCTTCCCGGTCGCTGAACGTCATTGCATGTGGATGCGCAACACGTATCTTCCGCTTTCCGTGGCTTTTCTCGATGAGCGCGGACGCATCCTGAACATCGAAGACATGAAACCGCACACGGAGACAAACCACTGTGCCGCAGCACCGGCGCGTTTTGCGCTGGAAATGAATCAGGGCTGGTTTGCCGGCAAGGGGATCAAACCGGGACAACGGATCGGCGGACTCGAAAATTCTCCGCCCCCGCGATAAATCCTCCGGCGCTCCTCGTGCAAAGAACAAGAAACGTCATGGCATGGCGCAGTTCCCAACTGCATTCTCCGGAAATCGCTCCCTTCAAACACTGGTTGCTGGATCGGGGTTCGTTGACCGCTCGCCTGCAGCGTCTGGGCACGTTCTCCGTCGCTCCTCTCCGCCAGGGCCTGGAAATTCCGAATCGGGATGAAACGCAAATTCTTCGCCTGAGGAACGGAAAGCTTGCCTGGCGACGGGAAGTCACCCTGTTCTGCAATGACCGGCCTCTCGTTTTCGCCCATACCGTCATGTCCCGTCAGCCTCGCGGACCGATGCTCCGATGGCTGGGACGTCTGGGCAACCGTTCTTTTGGGGCGCTATTGTTCGCACACCCCGGTTTCGTGCGTGGGCCGATCGAAGTGCGACAGCTCGACGCACGACACCCTCTCTTCCTGCCGGCCACTGTGGCATTGGGGCTTGCCGGGCTCCCGCCCAAAACGCTCTGGGCGAGGCGATCTCCCTTTTTCTTTGGCGAGCAAGGGGCACTGGTTACCGAGGTATTTTCCCCGGAAGTTGCGCACTTGAAGCCCTGAAACGCAGAAAATTCCATTTTCCTCTCGACGCAAGAAGATCTCCCCTGTAGAATCCGCGCCTCGTTGCGGAATCGACAACCGCAATGGATCACGCGCTTCGCGAACCTGGCCGCATTCCTAAAGCCCTCCTGCCTTCTGGTGCCGCAACATCGAGCACCGCCCTGGCACAAAGCTTTTGTGCCGAAAAGTCCCGAATTCTCTTGCCACGGCAGAGTCTCTCTTCGCTATTTCGATGGTTGGCGTGGCATTACCCAACCCC
Source organism: uncultured Propionivibrio sp. (assembly GCA_964563685.1). Classification (GTDB taxonomy): domain Bacteria; phylum Pseudomonadota; class Gammaproteobacteria; order Burkholderiales; family Rhodocyclaceae; genus Propionivibrio. Next base: position 198,397 of record CAZLXL010000005.1, on the reverse strand, counting down.
GGACGCCCTCCATTCGGCAGCCCGGTGTCGAACTTTACGAAAGAGAAACATGACCTTTGCAGAAATCGGACTACACGAAGCCATCCTTAAAGCACTGACCGAATCCGGCTACTCCGAACCCACACCGGTTCAGGCGCAAGCCATTCCCGCGGCCATCGCCGGTCGCGACCTGATGGTTTCGTCGCAAACCGGTTCGGGCAAGACCGCCGCGTTCATGCTCCCGGCCCTGCATCGCCTGGCCGCGCAAGAACGCCGCCCCTTTGTACCGCCGCTCAACTCGCGCCGGACTCCCAACCAGGAACGGCAATCGGCCCGCGCCCGCGGCAAGGATCGCCCCCGCTTCCAGCCAGCACGTCCCAGAATGCTGGTGCTTGCCCCCACCCGTGAACTGGCCCTGCAGGTCACCGCAGCCACCGACAAATACGGCAAGAACATTCGCCATCTGAAAGCTGTTGCCATCCTTGGTGGCATGCCCTACCCGAAACAGATGGAATTGCTTGCACGCAATCCCGAAATTCTCGTGGCCACACCGGGCCGCCTGATCGATCATATGGAATCGGGCAAGATCGACTTCTCGGAACTGCAGATGCTGGTTCTCGACGAAGCCGACCGCATGCTGGATATGGGTTTTATCGAAGATATCGAGAAAATTGTCGCGGCGACGCCAGAAACCCGCCAGACCATGCTTTTCTCGGCCACGCTGGATGGAGCAATCGGCCAGATTGCCCGCAACATCACCCGCGATGCGCTGCAGATCAGCGTCGCCGCCTCCCACGCAAGGCATGAAAACATCGAGCAACGCCTGCATTTTGTCGATGATCTGTCGCACAAGAACCGTTTGCTTGACCATTTGTTGCGCGACGTCAGCATCGATCAAGCCGTTGTTTTCACCGCCACAAAACGCGAAGCGGACACCTTGTCCGACCGCTTGAACCTGGCGGGCTTCAACGCTGCGCCACTGCACGGTGACATGCACCAGGGCGCACGGAACCGTACATTGACCGCGATGCGTCGCGGGCAGGTCCGCATCCTCGTCGCCACCGATGTCGCAGCACGCGGCATCGATGTACCCACCATCACGCATGTGTTCAATTACGACCTGCCAAAGTTCGCCGAAGATTATGTGCATCGCATCGGACGGACCGGGCGCGCAGGCCGTAACGGTCTCGCAATCTCGCTGGTCAACCATGCCGAGCATTTCAATGTTCGCAAGATCGAGCGCTTCACCCAGCAGCCCATTCCGGTTGAAATCGTCCCCGGCCACGAGCCAACCCGTCGTCCTCCCAGCAAGCAAGCGCGACCTGGAAGCAAGGCAAACGCTCGTCCGGCCAACCGCAAGGATTCATGGAAAGGCAAGAGCACCCATACCCATGGACAAGGACAGGGCAAGCCGGGCACTCATAATCCAGCTCGTGCGGCGAATTCCGGAAATTCGCAACGCCCATCCAGCACTGTCCCTCGAAATGGCGCCGGCCGCCCTGCCGCCTCCCGTCGACAGGACTGGTAATCCTGCGGCACGCGGAGATTCGGTCATCGCCGCATCTCCACAACACAGCTCCCGTCAACAAATAGTTGCGCTAGGATAGTCTTTCAAGACTAAAACCGATCGGAAAAGCAACTCATGACGCCAAAACTGATCACCAACTGGACCGACCACGACAATTATCTTCAGAAAATTCTGCTGCTGGCCACCCGGTCGATTCGGATTTTCGATGAAAACCTCGCCCGGCTTGACTTGGAAAACGTCGAAAACGAATTTTTCCTGCACCGTTTTTTGTCGGCGGATCGGAAAAACACCCTGCAGATCGTAATCCAGGATGCCGAACCGTTCCGACGCAACAGCCCGCGTCTGATGAAGCTATTCAGGGATTACTCTGATAGCATGAGTGTTCATGAATGTGCTCCTCAACTGAGCTCGCTGGGTGACTCGATGTGCATCGCCGACGACAGGCACGCGCTTGTCCGCTTTCACAAGGAACAAGCGCGATCCAAGGCCATCATCAACAACATCGGGGAATGTCGTCCTTATATTGTCCGGTTCTCGGAAATACTCGTGGAAGGCACGACGCCCCTCAGTTCCACAACGCTCGGCCTTTGAATGACAAACGGTTAGCCCCTCGTCATTAATATCTGACCCAAAAGACTGAAGACATCATTGGCCGGCCTCAAGGCTGTTATAATTTCCAATTGTCGAACGATTGCGTGTCAACCAATCGGTTTCTGCATCGTTAGATGCCTGTTGTTTTGTTTCTTTGCTGTTACTTTTTTTGATAGGAATGTTCAAAATGAAAAACTCTCTCCTCGTTGCCGCCCTCGTCGCCCTGACCCTGACCGCTTGCAGCAAAAAAGAAGAAGCTCCTGCTCCGGCTGCTGACGTTGCCCCGGCTGCTGTTGCTCCGGCTGCTGACGCTGCCGCTCCTGCTGCTGCCCCGGCTGCTGATGCTGCCGCTCCTGCTGCTGCCCCGGCTGCTGACGCTGCCGCTCCTGCTGCTGCCCCGGCCGCTGACGCTGCCGCTCCTGCTGCTGCCCCGGCCGCTGATGCCGCCAAGAAGTAATTCAGTTTTTCTTTTGCTCCAAAAAAAGCCGGCTTCTGCCGGCTTTTTTATTCCTCCAGCGAGAAGGTGTTCTAAAACAACTCCCGCCAGCCTGAACCTTGATCTTGCAGGGCTACGCCGACCCAGCCATCCGCACAATCAAGAACCTCTGACAACGCTTTCATCGCCAGTTCGGGACGATTGTTCTGTTCGCTGAGGTGTGCCGCAACGATGTGCTGCAACTTGCCGACATCGAGAAGTTGCAGCAGGGAGGCGGCCTGTTCGTTGTCCAGATGCCCGAAATTCCCGGCAATGCGTCGCTTCAGCATGGCCGGGTAATTCGAGGCGGCCAACAGGGCAGGATCATGGTTGCATTCAAGCACAAGTGCGTGACATGCGCCGAGAACGTCAACAACGTGCGGAGTAATGCTCCCACAGTCTGTGAGCACACCCAGACGGCGGCTACCGTCGGAAAAAACATACTGGAGTGGCTCGCGCGCATCGTGCGGAACCGGAAAGGGCGTTATCTCAAGGCCGCCAATGGAAAATGCCGAATGGCTGTCGATCAGCCGGTATTCAGGGTGTCCAGCGTTGCTTTGTGGCAAGGCCGCATGGGTGCCATGCGACAGATAAACGGGGATTCCGAATCGGCCTGCAAAGCGGTCAACCCCGGCCATGTGGTCGCTATGCTCGTGAGTCAGCAAAATGCCGGAGATTTCTTCCGGCGAGATTTCCAGCCGGGCCAGTCGGGCCACCATTGAACGTACCGAAAAGCCGCAGTCCAGCAGCAGCTTTGTTGCTCCGGCATCGACAACCAGGGAATTTCCCCGGCTGCCGCTGCCCAGCGATGCGAACCGCATCACTTCAGCTGTTCGTGCAACAGCCCCAATATTTTCTTGGCGGTATCGGACTGGTCGGCTCCACCTTCAGCCGTCAGTACCTGAATCACCGTCGTGGCACCGCCGTCTTTCACAAAAACGCGATAGCGCGTTTGCGGATCGGGAGCCGAAGGTTTCCAGAAAGCCAGCTTCGACAGAAGTCCGGGGTTCTTGTTTTGTCCATCGCTTTCCGGATCAACGTAGCGAACGAAATACAAGCCTTTGGAGCGATCCCGATCCTCGACGGTAAACCCGACACGATCCAGAGCCAAACCGACACGCCGCCAGGCCCGATCAAAGGATTCCTGGACATTCAGCGTTGCCGAACCGTTCGCTCCACGCGTCAGGCTGGCGCGATCCGCCGGCCTGGATTTGGCGGCCGCCATTTCCACCTCGGCACGTTTCTCCTCGCTGCCGAAGCGCACCATCAAGCGACGAAGCATTTCTGCCTCAAGCTCAGGATCCGGATCGCGCGGCTGCCACCGGGTCTCTTCCTTGCCTTCCGAAACATAGATCTCATACATGCCGCGATGGCTGATGTAGACCTCTGTCGTTCCCGGTTCCGCTCCCGGTTCAAGGCGCGTGCGGAACTTGTCGCGCTCGGCAGTGGAGTACAGCGAATCGATGACCCTGCCGAGCATGTTGCGCAGGAAATCCATGCCGATCTTGGCCCGGTTTTCCGCCCAGTCCGTTTCCATCACTCCGGCTTCCGGCAATTCCAGACTGATCAGGAAACCCGTCTCCTGCCAGAAATCCTTGACCTGGCCCCACAACTTGTCGGGCGTCTCGTTGATTACCAGCCAGCGTTGATTGCCCGCACGTTCGACACGCACTTTGTCCACCTTGGGCAATACAGTACTCGGCTGCTGGGCTGTTGCGGCCTGGCTGCGCTCGCCGGAATACGCCGAGAAGGTTGCGGATCCCTTGCCTCCGGTATCAGGTACGACGAAACGATCATCCCGGGTTGGCGAAGTCAGGTCGGGAGGGATTTCCAGAGTTGGAACCTTGACTGCGGAAGCCGATTTGTAATCAATCTTCTTGGACTCGATACCGATGCTGCTGCATCCGGCAATCTGTCCGGCCAACAATGCAGCCAATGAGCAAAGCATCAAACGCAAAGCAACAAATCTCATCGAAACCCCTAAAGAATCTGGTTTATGCCAACAAGCCAGCTTGACGCAACGCCCCGCGGACACGCTCGTGGAATTCCGGCGAAAGCGGCGTCAAGGGCAGTCGAATGCCTCCCCCGATCAACCCCAGTTGCTGGCAAGCCCACTTGACCGGAATCGGATTGGCTTCGCAGAAAAGCTGGCGGCTCAGGCCGTGCAGGCGGGCATTCAATTCACGCGCCTTCGGCAGGTCACCGTTGATGGCGGCCATGCACATCTCGTGCATCATGCGTGGCGCCACATTGGCCACCACGGAAATATTGGCTTTCCCGCCCATCATCAGCAAAGCGCAGGCCGTGGCATCGTCGCCGCTATAGACCGAGAACCCCTTGGGCGCCCGATTGATGAGCTCGCTGCCGCGATCCATGTTGCCGGTCGCATCCTTGATGCCGACGATGTTCGGAACCTGAGCCAGACGCAGGGCCGTTTCATTGGACAGGTCGGCAACAGTGCGTCCCGGTACGTTGTACAGGATGACCGGGATTTCGACCGCCTCGGCGATCGCCTTGAAATGACGGTAGAGACCTTCCTGGGTCGGCTTGTTGTAGTAGGGAACGACCGACAGCGCCGCGTCGGCACCGACTTTTTTGGCAAACTCGGTCATTTCGATGGCTTCCGACGTCGAGTTGGCACCCGTGCCGGCAATGACCGGAATGCGCCCGGCGGCCTGCTCGACCACCACGCGAATCAATTCCTGATGCTCCTCGACGTCTACGGTCGGTGATTCACCCGTTGTCCCGACGACGACGACAGCATCTGTTCCTTCCTGCACATGGAAATCGACCAGCTTGCGCAAACTGGGCAAGTCAAGGCTTCCATCCTCGTGCATCGGAGTGACAAGCGCAACAATGGATCCAGTAATCGTATTCATGAGTGGGTACCAGAAAAAAGTGGAGTAATTCTAACCGAAGGCAGGCAGTGCGAACATGAAAAACGCGACAAAGCGCTATTGGCTGACAAATGGGGCAGGGAATTTTCCGCCGGATCACCGCTCTTACAAGAAGTCCTCAATCTGACGCCAGAAGCTAGAATTGAGTTATCGGAAGCTTCCTCCTGCCTGCCACCCATTTCCCCTCAATGACAATAAATCTCCCATCACCCCCTCCACGTCCGGCCTCCATCGCCGAAGTCATCTCCGCCGCCAACCGCATCATCCTGGGCAAGGACACGCAAGTACGCCTGGCTCTGTCCTGCCTTCTGGCACGCGGTCATTTGCTGATCGAGGACCTGCCCGGCGTCGGCAAGACGACGCTGGCTCAGACACTGGCACGTTTGCTGGGACTGCAATTCTCGCGCATCCAGTTCACCAGCGACATGCTGCCGGCCGACGTGATCGGGCTGTCGATCTACGACCGCGAGCGCAGCGAATTCCGCTTCCTTCCGGGTGCCATTTTCTCCCAGGTTCTGCTGGCCGACGAGATCAACCGCGCCACACCAAAAACGCAAAGTGCGCTGCTCGAGGCCATGGAAGAAAGACAGGTTACCAGCGAAGGCGAAACCCGCCCGCTGCCGGAACCGTTTTTCGTCATCGCCACGCAGAATCCGTCGACCCAGATCGGCACCTTCCCCTTGCCGGAATCGCAACTCGACCGTTTCCTGATGCGTCTGGAACTGGGCTATCCCGATCGCACCGCCGAGCGTGCGCTGCTTGAAGGAGGAGGCCGCCGTAACAAGCTGCCCGAACTCGCCGCCAGGCTGACTCCTGACCAGATTGCTCCGCTGCAGGCTGCGGCAGCCTCCATCCACGTATCGCCGGCCCTGCTCGACTATGTGCAGGCGCTGGTCGAATCCACGCGCACCAACCCGCGCTTCATTCACGGACTCAGCCCGCGCGCTGCGCTGGCCCTTCTCTCGGCCGCCCGTGCCTGGGCTTTCATCGCGGGGCGCGCGATGGTCATGCCGGAAGATGTTCAGGCGATCCTGCCCAGCGTTGCCTGCCACCGGCTACAGTTGTCCAGCAGTACCGGCCACGCCAGACCGGATGACATTGCCGCCCTGATCCGCTCGATCGCGGTTGTCTGATCCGATGAAACTGCAGGAAAAATTCCGGCAATGGCTGTTCCAGTTAGGCCGGGACGAGCAACTCCCCGTCGTCCTGACGCAGCGTCGCATCTTCATCCTGCCCACACGCGCCGGACTGCTTTACGCCGTCGTGCTGTGCGTCATGCTGCTCGCAGCCATCAATTACAACCTCGGTCTCGGCCACGCCCTGGTCTTCCTGCTGGCCGGGCTGGGACTTGCCGCCATGGTGCACACCTTCCGCAACCTGCTCGGTCTGCGCCTGATGCCCGGCAGGGCGGAACCCGTTTTTGCCGGAGAAACCGCGTTTTTTCCCGTTCATGTGAAGGCCCCGACCGCTCCGGGCCGCCGCGCCCTCGAACTGAATTTCGAGGGAAATAATGGTGCAATCCTGGATATCTCCCCCGGCGAACAGGTTTCCACCACCATTCCCTGCACCACCCATCGCCGCGGCCAATTCGATCCCGGATACTTCATCCTCTGCTCGCGTTACCCGCTGGGGTTGTTCCGCGCATGGAGCTACCCACACCTTCCCCTTTCCTGCACGGTGTATCCGAAACCGCTGGAAACTCCGCTACCGGGCTCTTCTTCCAGCACGCGATCGACGGGACAACAGGGACACAGCGGGCAAGAAGACTTCTCCGGCTTGCGCCTGCGCCAGCCGAACGATTCACCGCGGCACATCGCATGGAAAGCCGTAGCCCATGACATCGAACAGCGTCCTCTGCTGGTCAAGCAATTCGATGGCGGCGCGGTAGATGAATTATGGCTGGACTGGAGGCTGACGCCGACAGCCAGCGATGTGGAAGTGCGCCTTTCGCTGCTCGCTGGCTGGGTTGTCGCCGCCGAACGCGAACACCTTCGTTATGGGCTACGCCTTCCCGATCGCGTTATCGCTCCGGATTCCGGCTCCACCCACCGCAATGCCTGCCTGGAGGCGTTGGCCCTGCATGCTGCCTGAGTTTCTCGGTTCATTCCTGCGGAAACACCAGGAGCGCAAACGGCAGACTGCACCGCCGGCGCTGATAGAACATGGCGCCATCCCGTGGCTGCTGGCTGTTGCCATGGCCACCACCCTGCCGCATGTCGAGCACTTGCCGATATGGCTTTACCTGCTGGCCACGACCCTGCTGCTCGGGCGCGGCTGGCTGTGGCACCGGAACGCCCGTTTGCCTTCCCGCTGGATACTGGCACTGCTGGTCATCGCCGGAACCGTCGGCATTGGCTGGCAGTACCGCACACTCTTCGGACGCGATGCCGGAGTCGCCCTGCTGGTCTTTTTCATGGCGCTGAAGCCCATGGAAATGCAGGAGCGGCGTGACGCCGTGGTGCTCATCATGCTCGGCTTCTTCCTGCTGCTGACACATTATTTCCATGCGCAGGGGATACCGACCGGCCTGTGGCTGCTGGCTGCCACCACGCTGCTTGCGGCTACCCTCATCCGCCTGCATGGCGGCCCGCAGCCAGTGCGGCAGATATTCCGGCATGCGGGAATCCTGGTCGCCCAGTCACTCCCTTTCATGCTGGTTTTTTTTCTGCTCTTCCCGCGCGTGCAGGGGCCGCTCTGGGGGTTGCCGCAAGACGCCCACGCCGGTCTCAGCGGCCTCTCCGACCGCATGTCGCCGGGTTCCCTGAACAATCTCATCCAGTCCGGTGAAATCGCCTTTCGTGTACAGTTCGCCTCGCCCCTCCCCGAAAAATCGAAGCTTTACTGGCGCGGCCCGGTCTTCGACGCTTATGACGGCCAGACCTGGCAGGCCAACCCGCTGAATGCCTCACGATCGGCCAACAAAACGGCTGGCGTCGAAGCCACAGGAGACACCTTCGCCGAATACACAATCACGCTCGAAGCACACAACCGGCGCTGGCTGCTGGCGCTGGACCTGCCGGTCGCACTGCCGGAAGGCAGCGCGCTGTGGCCGACTTTCGAGACACTGGCACGCACGCCGGTCCTATACCGTTCGCGCTATACCTTTCGCTCGGCACTTGATTATGTGGCGAACCGCGAGGAAACGCCCCGCATCCTGCAACAGTCCCTGCGTCTTCCCGCCGGCTTCAACCCGCGCACGCGCGAACTCGCGCTGGAATGGAAAAATGCCTCCTCGACACCGGAAGACATCTCTGCCGCCGCCTTGCGCTTCTTCCGCGAGGAAAAATTCTTCTACACCCTGCAGCCGCCGCTGCTTGGTCAGGACGCTGTCGATGAATTCCTCTTCGAGAGCCGGCGCGGCTTCTGCGAACACTACGCAGGCGCCTATGTCGTCCTGATGCGCGCCGCCGGGATTCCGGCGCGCGTGGTCACAGGATATCAGGGCGGCGAGGTCAACCCGGTCGACGGCTATCTCACGGTGCGCCAGTCGGATGCCCATGCCTGGGCCGAGATATGGATCGAGAACCGGGGCTGGGTGCGCGTCGACCCGACCGCCGCGGTGGCTCCGTCGCGCATCGAGCGTGGCATCGGTGCCGCCCTGCCTGCAGGCGACCCTTTGCCCGCGCTGGTGCGCATCGACAGCGACTGGCTGCTCCGTCTGCACCAGCTGCGCCAGCGCTGGGAAGCAGTCAACAACGCCTGGAACCAGTGGATCCTCGGTTACAATCCGCAGCGCCAGCGCGAAGTCCTGAGCCGGCTTGGCCTGCGTGATCCGGACTGGCGCACGATGGCATCAGTCATGGCCGCCTGCAGCGGACTGGCTTTGCTGCTGGTCGTTCTCGGAACCCTGCGGCGGAGCACGGCAACATCACCGGAACAACAGGCATGGCAACGCTACTGCAAAGCACTGGCCCGTTTCGGCGTGCGTCGCCTGCCATGGGAAGGACCGTTTGATTTCGCAGCGCGCGTTGCCGGCATCCGCCCGGACCTGGGTGCCTTGACGCGCGAAGCCGCAGGATATTTCGCCGACCTGCATTACGGCACCGGGCAGCCCGGACAGTTGCAGGCTTTGAAGAATTGCACCAGGCGCCTTGCCGCGCTAAGGAGAAAAACGCTTTGAAAAAAGGACTTGCCACGGCACTGTTCAGTTGCTTCGCAACCTTCGCCACCTTACCCGGTCATGCGGCCAATTCCTCCGGGCCCGCGTTCAGCGAATCGCCGGAAGTGCAGGAATTCATCCAGGACATGTACGCGCTTCACGGTTTTGACATGGCTCAGCTCACCCGCCAGTTCGCTTCCATTCATTCCAACGCCACGGTGCTGCGCGCTATCCGGCCGGCCGCCGTCCCGGAGCTGCAACGCTCGTGGCAACGTTACCGCGCACGCTTTCTGAATGAGCGCCGGCTTATCCATGGCTTGCGTTTCTGGCAGGAAAACCGCGTCGAACTCATCCGCGCCGAAGCGCTTTACGGGGTTCCACAGGAAATCATCGTCGCCATCATTGGGGTGGAAACCGAATACGGCCGCAACACGGGCAAGTTCAGCGTACTCGAGGCGCTGGCCACGCTGGCCTTCGACTACCCGCCGCGTGCGCCCTTCTTCCGCAAGGAACTCGAGCATTTCCTCCTGCTGGCACGGGAAAACGGCAACAGTCCGCTCGATTACAAGGGTTCCTACGCAGGCGCCATCGGCATTCCCCAGTTCATGCCGAGCAGCCAGCGCAATTATGCGGTTGATTTCGACGGCGACGAACGCATCGACCTGCGCGGCAGCGTCGCCGATGCCATCGGCAGCGTCGCGCGCTTCCTGCATTTGCACGGCTGGCAACCCCGGCAACCAGTGGCCATTCCGGCCAGCTTGGAAATGGGCAGCGACCCGGCCGGATTGCTCGCTGCCGGAATCAAGCCGCAACGCCCCTTGCGCGAACTTCAGGCACAGGGAGTAATCGCGCTCGCTAACGCCGCCTCCCTTATCGACACGCCCGCCGCGCTCATTGACCTGCCCTCGCCCGAAGTGCCGACCGAATACTGGATCGGCTTCGACAATTTCTACGTCATCACCCGTTACAACCGGTCGAGTTTTTACGCCATGTCCGTATTCATGCTTGGGGAAAGCCTGCGCGAGGCTCAGGGAATCAATCCCTGATAGAAGCCTCAACGGCGCCTCAATCCATCCTTACTTGATGACCTGAGGATTCAACGGCGTCAAAGGCATGTTGTTGATCAGATAGCCGATCAGATTGTCGGCGGCCAGATTGGCCATGGCCAGCCGTGTGTTCAGGGTCGAACTGCCAATGTGCGGCGTCAGAACGACATTGGGCACAGCAAGCAAATCCGGATGCACCCGGGGTTCGCCTTCAAAGACATCCAGCCCGGCCGCGGCAATCCTTCTTTCACGCAATGCGGCAGCCAACGCGGCGTCATCGACAATGCCCCCACGGGCAATGTTGACCAGCGTTGCTGTCGGTTTCATCAATGCCAGTTCGGCCACTCCGATGGCATGATGCGTCGCAGCGCTGTAGGGCAGCACCAGCACGAGGTGATCGGCCGTACGCAAGAGCTCCTCCTTGCCGACGTAACGCGCACCGCTTTCCTGTTCCAGTTCTGGCGCCAGAGGACTGCGATTATGGTAGATCACCCGCATGCCGAAACCTCGCGCTGCACGGCGGGCAATGGCCCGACCGATGCGCCCCATGCCAAGAACACCCAGGGTGGTTCCGTGAATGTCGTGGCCAGCAAAGAGATCGTGCGTCCAGCGCACCCATTGCCCGGAGCGCAGAAAGCGCTCTGCCACGGCGAGTCGACGTGCCGTGGCCAGCAGCAGGGCGAAACCGAGATCGGCAGTGGTCTCGGTCAGTACGTCCGGCGCATTGGTGCCGAGCACGCCGGCTGCCGACATGGCTTCGAGGTCGAAATTGTTGTAACCGACGAACATGTTGGCGCAGATGCGCAGATCCGGACAGGCGGACAGCAGCGCGGCATCGATCCGCTCCGCACCCATGGTCATCACGCCTTGCTGACCCTGCAATTTTTCGATCAGTTGCGCGGGCGTCCAGTCTTCATCGGCCTGATTGTGCGTCACTTCGAAATGCTGCGCCAGGCGCTCGACGACTTCCGGAAAAATGGCGCGTGCGACGAGAACCTTCTGTTTCATGGCAAGCGGCGTTGCCTGGCCTCTTCCAGTCTGTGCAGCTTGTATTCGATCGAATCGACCAGAGCGATCCAGCTCGCCTCGATGATGTCGGTCGACACACCCACCGTGGTCCACACCGACTCGCCATCGGTCGACTGCAGGAGCACGCGCACCTTCGCCGCCGTCGCATCGCGCCCGTTGATGACCCGCACCTTGTAGTCCGTGAGATGGACGTTGTTCAATTCCGGATAGAACTTGTCCAGCGCCTTGCGCAACGCGCAGTCGAGCGCATGTACCGGTCCGTCGCCTTCGGCCGCGGTGATTTCCTGCTGTCCGTCCACCTTGACCTTGATGATCGCCGAAGAACTGAATTCGCCACGGGTCGGCTGCTCGCCGATGATCTTGAAGTGCTCCAACTCGAAAAAGGAGCGGTATTTTCCGAGTTGCTTGCGGACAATCAGCTCGAACGTGCTTTCCGCGCCTTCGAACTGATATCCCGCATGCTCGAGTTCCTTGAGCCGCTTCATGATCCGGTCGGTGACTGGGTCGTCCTTGGTGATGTCGGGATCGACTTCCCATATCTTGTCGAGAATCATGCGCCGCCCGGATACTTCGCTCATCAGGAAACGGCGCTGGCCGCCCACTTGCTCCGGATCGATGTGTTCAAAGGAATGCGCGGCCTTGTTCACCCCGTCGATGTGCATGCCCCCCTTGTGGGCAAATGCGGTGTTGCCAATAAACGGTTCACGCTCATTGATCGCCACATTCGAGATCGCCGCAACATGCCGCGCCACATGCACGATTCTCCGGTACTGACCTGCTGGCAGACATTCGTAATCCCGTTTCACACCGAGGTTGGCGATGATCGTCGACAGATTGGCATTGCCGCAGCGTTCGCCAAATCCGATGTAAGTGCCCTGCACGTGCCGCGCGCCGTTCTCGACGGCAGCCACGCTGTTGGCCACCGCCATGCCGCAGTCGTTGTGCGCGTGAATGCCCAGCGGCACCGTGAATTGCGCCGCCATCTTGCCGACGATGTCCGCCACTTCGGACGGAAAGGAACCGCCGTTGGTATCGCACAGCACGAGCGCGTCGGCGCCGCCATCGACCGCAGCCTGCAGCGTCCTGACCGCATAGTCCGGATTGTTCTTGTAGCCGTCGAAGAAATGCTCGGCATCGTAGACGACTTCCTTGCCCTGGGCCTTGAAGAAGGCCAGCGTCTCGCGGATCATCGCCAGGTTTTCATCGAGCGTCGTGCGGATAATATCCGTCACATGAAAGTCCCAGCTTTTGCCGAAAATGACAATAACCGGCGTATCGGCCAGCAGCAGGGACTGCACGTTGCTATCCTGCTCCACCTTGATGTCGCGCCGGCGCGTACTGCCGAAAGCGGCCAGCCGTGCATGCTTCAGGGGAACCGTTTTGGCCCGCGCGAAGAATTCCAGGTCTTTCGGGTTTGAACCGGGATTTCCGGCCTCGATGTAGTCGATGCCGTGCTCGTCCAGAAGCCCCAGCAGCTTGAGCTTGTCCTCGACGGAAAACGAGATACCCTCGGCCTGGGCGCCATCGCGCAAGGTCGAGTCGAAAATCGCCACTTTCTTGCTCATTTCAAGCACCCTCATAGAACCGTTTCGTCCGGGAAAACCGGTAAAAAAACCGCATTTCCCAAGCTCGCTGATCAGGAAAAATACGGCCGGGCCACGTCAATCAGATCAGGTTATCGCGCGAGACACCGCCACGCTTGATGACCCGGCGCAGCTGGTCAAGAGCCTCGATCTGGATCTGGCGTACGCGTTCACGGGTGAGATTGAGTTCCGCGGCCACCTCCTCCAGCGTACTGATCTCGGCGCCGCACAATCCATAACGGCGTTCCAGAACACGGCGCTGCTTGTCCGTCAACTGCCCGATCCACTGGTTGACCAGCGATCCGATTTCATTGGATTGAAGCAGTTCTTCGGGATTCAGCGCATTGTCGTCGGCAATGGCGTCGGCGATGGTGTGGTCCGGATCGATTTCAAGCGGCGCATCGAGCGAGGCAATATGCTCGTTCAAGGTAATCGCCCGCCGCACTTCTTCCACGGAACGGTCGACCAGATGGGCGATCTGCTCCAGCCGCGTCTCCTTGCCGTTGGCCATTTCAAGATGCCTGTAGGCGCGCAGGATCAGGTTGATTTCCTTGACAACATGCACCGGCAGGCGGATGGTCCGCGACTGATTCATGATCGCCCGCTCGATACTCTGGCGAATCCACCAGGTGGCATAGGTCGAAAAGCGGAAGCCACGCTCCGGATCGAATTTTTCGATCGCGTGAATGAGCCCCAGATTTCCCTCTTCAATCAGGTCGAGCAGCGGAATGCCGCGGTTCAGGTAATGCTTGGCGATATTGACCACGAGCCGCAGGTTGTGCTCGATCATTTTCTGCCGGGCCACGAAATCGCCGGTACGCGCACGACACGCCCAGGAATATTCTTCTTCCGGCGTAAACAGGGGCTTGGCGCCGATCTCGTTGAGATAGTGCTGCGTGACGTCGTTGAGCAGTTCGACCTCAGGGGCGGGAGTCACGACCTCCTCGACCTCCTGATCGGCAAGAAAGCCCTCCTCCGCGCTTCCTTCCGGAGGCATCTCGTTATCCATGAGTTCGGGTTCTTGCTCGGCGTTGGCGTCCATTGTCAGCGGGAGGGTAAGTATTTCATCGGATCGACAGGTTTGCCCTGACGGCGTATTTCAAAATGCAACTTGACCTGATCGGCATCGGTGTTGCCCATCTCTGCAATCTTCTGTCCTTTTTTCACGGACTGGCCTTCCTTGACCAGGATATTCTGGTTATGCGCATAGGCCGAGAGATAAGTATTGTTGTGCTTGATGATCACGAGTTTCCCGTATCCGCGCAGGCCGGTCCCGCTATAAACAACCTTGCCATCGCCCACGGAAATGACTGGATCGCCCGCCTTGCCGGAAATATCGATTCCCTTGCTGCCATTTTCGCTGAAAGAGCCAACCATCTTGCCGTTAGCTGGCCATATCCAGGAAATCTCGTCCCCGCCTTGCACGGTTTCCGCGATTTTTTCTTCTGCTTTGGGCGCAGCAGGTGTTGCAGTTTCAGCAGGCTTCGGCTGGCCCTGATTCTGTGCCAGCGCCAGTGCCTGATCGGAATACGGTTCCTTGCCCGCCTTGGGTTCACGTTTGAACGTTGCGGTGCTGGCTCCCGAATCCTGTTTTTCGATCACCGGGGCATCACCGATCGGCCGGCCAACCACGACGTCGGAACTTATCGGAGACGTGACAGCCACCGCCGACGATTCAGAAGTTGCGGGCTTGATCTTGAGCACCCGGCCGACCGCGATCTGGTTCGGATTCTCTATGGCGTTCAAGGCAATCAGTTCACGAAAATCCATGCCGTGCTCACGGGCAATGCTGTACAGCGTATCGCCGCTCTTCACGGTATAAGTCGTGGACAAGGCAGAAACCGTCGGTGTGCCGGACACTTGACCACGCTCGGCAACCGGGGCCGGATATTTGCTTGCGCAGCCGGCAAGGGCCGCCAGGGAAAGCAACAGAAAAACCTGCCGGATGCCGGCAGCAAAACGATTCTTCTTCATTCGAGTCCTGAAAGTAACGGAACGAAACGCACGCCGTCCAACCGGGTTTCAACGTAGCCTTCGGCCCGTCGTTCGATCAGCACCAGATACTGATCAGCCGATCCCAACGGCAACACCATTCTGCCACCAAGCGCGAGTTGCTGCAAAAGCGCTGGCGGCACGCTGGGAGCGGCCGCCGCGACGATGATGGTGTCAAACGGGGCCGCTTCGGGAATGCCGAATTGCCCGTCGGCATATTTCAGTCGCACCCGGAACTGCCGGATGGCGCGCAAATTGATCTTGGCGCGTGCCAGCAGCGGTTCGATGCGCTCGACGGCATAGACTTCATGCGTCAACTGCGCCAGCACCGCTGCCTGATAACCGCAGCCTGCCCCGATTTCGAGCGTCTTGCCGAGACCGGAACGGCCTTCGCGCAGCACTTCGATCATGCGTGCCACGACATACGGTTGCGATATCGTCTGCGAAAAACCGAGCGGCAAGGCCGTATCTTCATAGGCCCGCGAAGCCAGCGCTTCTTCTACAAACAGGTGCCGCGGCACAGCGGCCATGGCTGACAGAACCTGTTCGTCACGGATGCCTTGTTCGCGCAGGCGCTCGATCATGCGCGTGCGCGTACGCTGCGAGGTCATGCCGAGGCCGGTCACACTGCGTGTCATCGTTTCAGCCAATTGTTCACCATCGCCATCTGGGCATTGTGCGTCAGGTCGATCTGCAAGGGGGTAATCGAAACCTGGCGGTTATTCACGGCATGAAAATCCGTGCCCTCGCCGGAATCCTGCGCCTCGCCGGCCGCCCCGACCCAATACACGGTCTCGCCGCGCGGCGTGGTTGCACGCACCACGGACTCTGCCTTGTGGCGCTTTCCGAGACGGGTAACGGCAGTGCCTCGCAAAGCCTCGTAAGGCACGTCCGGCACATTGACATTGAGCAGCAAGGGAACGCTGGCTTGCTGCCGCTGGATCATCTGCACCATTTCCAGCGCAACACGGGCTGCTGTCTCATAGTGCGCGGCCGCCTTGCTGCACAGCGAAACGGCCAGCGACGGAACCCCCAGCAGGAATCCTTCCGTGGCCGCGGCCACCGTTCCGGAATAAATCGTATCGTCGCCCATGTTGGCTCCGTTGTTGATACCCGAAACGACCATGTCAGGCATTTCATCGAGCATCCCGGTCACAGCCAGATGAACACAATCGGTCGGCGTACCATTCACGTAATAGAAACCGTTGGCCGACTGCCTCAGGGAAAGCGGGCGATCCAGCGTCAACGAGTTGCTCGCTCCGCTACGATCGCGCTCGGGGGCCACGACCGTGATGTCGGCGACCGAAGACAAGGCACGCGCCAGATGCTCGATACCGGGAGAAAAATAGCCATCGTCGTTACTGAGCAGAATGCGCATATCAACCCAAAAATGCGTTAAATAAAAAACCGGCGGATGCCGGTTTTCGGGATAAAACTCCTGATCTCATCGGAGATCCCCTATCCAACTTTCCAACACGGGAAATTATACGGGGATTCACTGGCTATGGATTGCCGTTCAGACACGAGCCTCCGTTCACAGCACGACCATTGCAGCTTGTGCCAGGAACTCAACGGATGACGCGCGCGCCCTTGCCCTTCATGGCGGCTTCGACTTCCTCGACGCGTACCATCGAAGTATCGCCCGGCGTGGTCATGGCCAACGCACCATGCGCCGCACCATACTCGACCGCTGCCTGCGGCCCCTTGCCTTCAAGAAAGCCGTAGGCCAGACCCGAGGCAAAACCATCGCCTCCTCCCACCCGGTCATAGATTTCCAGGTTCTCCCGCTTCATCGACTCGTAGATATTGCCGTCATACCAGACAATCGCCGACCAATCGTTGATCGAGGCGGTCTTGGCATTGCGCAGGGTCGTTGCCGCCACCTTGAAATTCGGGAAAGCCTTGACGGCGGTCTCGATCATCTTCTTGAAGCCTTCGGTCTCGATGTTGGTCAGGTGCTCATCCGCGCCCTCGACCTCGAAGCCGAGACAAGCAGTGAAGTCTTCCTCGTTGCCGATCATCACATCGACGTACTTGGCAATTTCGCGATTGACCCGTTGCGCAGCTTCCTTGCCGCCCTGGCTCTTCCACAACGAGGCACGGTAGTTGAGGTCGTAGGCGACGACCGTACCGTATTTCTTGGCAGCCTGAACCGCTTCGATGACGGCTTCGGCCGTATTGGAAGCCAGCGCCGCGAAAATTCCTCCTGTATGGAACCAGCGTACCCCTTCCTCGCCGAACAGCTTTTCCCAATTAACCTCACCCGGCTTGATCTGCGAAGCAGCGGAATGGCCCCGGTCAGAACAGCCGAGCGCAGGACGCACACCAAAGCCCTTTTCGGTGAAGTTGAGACCGACGCGGGTATTTTTGCCCAGGCCGTCAAAATCGCGCCAGATGCAATGGCTCATATCGACGCCCCCCTGCATGATGAAATCCTCAACGAGCCATCCCAAATCGTTCTTGGGCAGCGCGGTAACGACGGCAGCGCGTTTTTGCCAGCACTTGCGCATGGCGCGGGCGACGTTGTATTCACCGCCGCCTTCCCAGACCTGGAAGCTGCGGGCATTACGCACGCGGCCGAAGCCGGGGTCAAAGCGCAGCATGACTTCCCCGAAGGAAACACAGTCCCATTTGGCCTCACTGGCCGGTTTGATGATCAGTTCGCTCATGATGAATCCTTAAAAATCGTCTTAACCACGAAGGACACGAAGAGCACGAAGTAAAGAAAAGTTCATTTCCCCGGATTTTCTTCGTGTACTTCGTGCTCTTCGTGGTTAGTTGTTTTTCACGGTTATCTTACTTGGCCGCGAGTTCGGCCTTGATGCGCTTCGCCAGGGCGATGGTCTGCCGGACGCTTTCTTCGAGCCCTTTGTAATCCTTGGCTTCGAGCAGCTTCTTGGTGATCAGGTTGGAGCCCACGCCGCAGGCGACGATGCCGGCGCCGAACCATTTGCGCAAGGATTCCTCTGTCGGTTCAACGCCGCCTGTAGGCATGATGCGCGTCCAGGGCATCGGCCCCATGACGCTCTTGACAAATTCGGGGCCGCCTACGGAGGCGCCGGGAAAGACCTTGATGATTTCACAGCCGAGTTCCTGCGCATCGCCAATCTCGGTAGCCGACCCGCACCCCGGGCTGTAGGGAATGCCGCGCCGGTTGCACACCCTGGCCACCTCGGCATTGAGCAGCGGACCCACCACGAACTTGGCGCCGTTGGCTATGTAAATCCCGGCTGTCGGCGCGTCCACCACCGACCCGACGCCCATGATCACGCTGGGATCGGCCTTGGCAAAGTGCTGGTTCACCTCAAGAAACACATGCGCCGCAAAATCGCCGCGGTTGGTGAACTCCACACATTTGGCGCCGCCATTCGCACACGCCTGAATCACGTTGATGCACACTTCCGCGTCGGGATGATAGAACACCGGGATCACCGATTGATCCATCAGCGCAGTCAATACTGCCATCCTGTCCTTGCTCGCCATTTCACACTCCTGTTAAAAACATCCAGCTCAATCGATGCTCAACGTCTCTTCCTGAAACATCCACCGCCAAACTTATCTGGCGGGATGGCCGGAAAACTTGCTGACCGCTTCCCACAATCCATTCAGATACACGGCACCCAGTGCGCGGTCGTAAAGCCCGTAGCCCGGTTTGCCGGTTTCACCCCAGATCATGCGGCCGTGATCCGGACGCCAGTACCCGGTGAACCCAATGTCGTAATAGGCCTTGACTATCGCCGCCATGTCCAGCGAACCGTCGCAGGAGCGGTGCGTCGCTTCGTAAAAGGTCCCGTCCGGCTCGACCTTGACGTTGCGCAGGTGACCGAAGTGGATGCGCCCCATGCCGCCGAATTCGCGTACCAGCGACTCGATGTTGTTGCACAGATCGGCCCCCAGCGAGCCGGAACACAGGGTCAGGCCGTTGGCCGGCGAATCGACGATCTTCACCAGGCGTGCAAGGTCCTCGCGATTCTTCACGATGCGCGGCAGACCGAAGATCGGTCGTGGTGGGTCATCCGGATGCATGGCCATCTTGATCCCGGTCTCTTCGGCCACCGGGATGATCGCCTTGAGAAAGTACTCAAGGTTGGCCCACAGCGTTGCTTCGCTGACCGACTTGTATTCAGCAAGCAGGCTCTTGAGCTGCTCGGGCTTGTAACTGGCATCCCAGCCCGGCAGGGAAATGCCCTTCTCGGGGTCGATCCGGGCCACGGCCGCGGCGTCGAATGCCAGCGTGGTCGAACCGTCCGGCAAGGTCTTGGCCATTTCGGTGCGCGTCCAGTCGAACACCGGCATGAAGTTGTAGCAGATCACTTTCACGCCGACTGCGGCGCAGTTGCGGATGTTCTGCTGGAAATTGGAGATCAGGCGGTCGCGGTCCGGTTTACCGAGTTTGATGTCCTCATGTACCGGCACGCTTTCCACCACTTCGAACTTGAGTCCGGCACCTTCGATGCGCTCGCGCAGGGCCTGCAGTTTCCCGACCGGCCAGACTTCGCCGACCGGCACATCGTAGACCGCGGACACGATGCCGTACATTCCGGGAATCTGGCGGATGTACTCCAGCTTGACCGGATCGGACTCGCCGTACCAGCGGAAGGTCATTTTCATGGCTTCATCTCCTTGTGAATCCAAAACACTTCGGCCCGGATCAAATCCTGACCTGTTCGGCCGTTCCCACGGAGGGGTTTTTGGCCAGTTCGATGAACCTGTCGAGCAGTTCGGCACGGAAGGACGCGTTGGCCGGCAGATCGCTTCCGAATATCCGCTCGATACCCAGCAGGTTGTTGACGATTTCCGCAGCCTCATTGCTTCTGAGCGCCTGTGCCAGGATATCCGCCGAAAGCGGATCATTGAGGGCTCCGCCCGGCTCATGTGCGGTTTTCACTGCAAAATGCATCCAGGCTGCAATGGCAGTAGCCAGCGCCGGACTGGGCAAATTTCTGGACAGACGATCGCGCAGGGTGGCCAGCAGGCGTTGCGGAAGTTTTTGCGACCCGTCCATGGCGATCTGGATCGTCCGGTGCTTGAGCGCCGGATTGCGGAATCGCTGCTTCAGTTTTTCGATATAGTCCGCTGGATTCTCGCCTTTTGGCGCCTGCAGCACTTCCCGGTTTTCCATCCACAGCGCATCGAGAATCCCTGTAATCAGAGGCAATTGCATGGCATCGGCGACCGTTTCACAGCCCGTAAGCTGTCCGAGATACGCCAGTGTCGAATGTGCGCCGTTGAGGCAGCGCAGCTTCATGTTTTCCCAGCGTTCGATTTCATTGGAGAACACCGCGCCGCCGAGTGTCCAGTCCGGACGTCCCATGGAGAAATTGTCTTCGATGACCCATTGCACGAACTGCTCGGTAACAACCGGCCAAGCGTCTTCCATGCCAAGCAGGCCATTGATCCGGGCACGATCGGCATCCGTCGTCGCCGGCGTGATACGGTCCACCATCGTGCAGGGGAAGCAAACGTTGGCCTCTATCCAGTCGGCCAGACCGCCATCCACTTCGCGGGCGAACGCGAGCACCGCCGCCCTCGCCAGTTTCCCGTTATTCGGCAAATTATCGCAGCTAAGGACCGTGAATGGAGGTATGCCGGCATTCTTGCGATTCCTGAGCGCATACACAATCAGGCCGAGAATGGTTCTGGGCAGCGACGGCGTGGCCAGATCGGCCGCGATAGCCGGATCCTGCAACTGCAAGAGCCCCGTGGCCAGATCAAGGTAATAGCCTTTTTCCGTCACCGTAAGACTCACAATGCGTGTACTGGCATCGCTCATCTTGGCCAGGAGCCTGATTTTGTCCGCCTCATCAGCGCCTCCGAGCACCTCGACGATCGCCCCGACCACGTTCAGCGTTTCGGAATCCGCCCCGAGTTCATCGAGCGCATAGAGACCATCCTGGGGAACCAGCGCGTCGCGCATGCCGGAAGACTTCATCCCCGCCCCGACAATCCCCCAGTCCAGATCCCCGGAATTCAGCACAGCCTCGGTCATGATCGCCTGGTGTGCTCGATGAAATGCTCCAAGCCCGAGATGGACAATCGAAGGAACAACCTTCTTTCTGTCATAGACCGGTTTCCTGACCGAAGCCGGCAACCGGGCCATATTCTCTTCGCAAATCCGCATGGCTGACCCTCAATTGTTCTCGACACAAACGCCGATATCACCCGTCAATGGAATGCCGCTCCCCAGGAACTTGCATCACCACCGCCTAAATTCGGCCTTCCGCCGACCGGCAACCCGCCCTGGCCGGGTTCACTTCCCCTTTGACCAGCGGATCACGCCCATGAGCATAATGCTTACACAGACAGTGTCAATACTTTTGGAACATCATTCCATTTTTGAAGAAATGACAAAAAGATGCCTATGAATGCTGACTGTGGGTCATTGAGGCACGGCAGGACGCATGGACGGAAAGAACTTATCCCGTCCATTTCCACCGCCGAGCATGGCGGCAATCAGTTTTTTTCAAACTGCGCGACGGATTCGACGTGCGAAGTGTTGGGGAACATGTTGACCACCCCGGCTCCCTTCAGGCGATATCCCTTCTGGGTGACCAGGATGGCCGCATCGCGAGCCAGAGTTGCCGGATTGCACGAAACATAAACAATCCGGCGCGGCCCGTTTTCGCTGATGGACTTGACCAGTTCGACCGCCCCCTCGCGAGGCGGATCGATCAGCATCTTGTCGAAATGTCCCAATGCCGCCAGCGTTTCCGGGGTAGCCTCGAACAAGTTGGCCACGCCGTACTCGACCTGCCCTTCAAGACCATTGGCGGCGGCATTCTCGCCCGCCCGGCGGACCAGTTCGGAACTGCCCTCGACGCCAACAACCCGCGCACCGGAACGGGCAATCGGCAGCGTGAAATTGCCCAGGCCACAGAACATGTCGGCAATGCGTTCGCCACGCTGCGGTTCAAGCAAGGTCATGGCACGACGCACCAGTACACGGTTGATCGCGTGATTGACCTGGGTAAATTCGGTTGGCGAGAAAAAATGCTCGATGTCGTAATCAGGAAGCCGATACGACAGCCGCGGCCCTTCCAGCGGATAGAAACGATAAGCCGAAGCCGGTCCCTTGGGTTGCAGGTAGAACACAACGTCGTACCGGTCGGCAAATGTCTTCAATGATTGCTCGTCGGCGGAATTGATCGGCTCAAGATTGCGCAGTACCAGCGCCGTTACATTCTCTCCGACAGCCACCTCGATCTGCGGCAGAGCCGTGCTGATCGACAGGCTGGCAATCAGTTCGCGCAACGGCAGCAGCAGATCGGAAACATGCTTCGGCAGATTCGGGCAAACCTGCATGTCGGCCACGTAGCTGCTCTTGCGCTCATGGAAGCCGATCAACATGCCGCCTTTTTTCGGCACCAGCCGGGCCGACAACCGCGCCCGGAAACGATAGCCCCACTGAGGGCCATGAATCGGCGCATAAAGCTGCTCAGGGACCAGACGGCCAAGATGCCACAGATTCGCTTCCAGCACGCGCTGCTTCGCCGCCACCTGCGCCGCCGGATCGAAATGCTGCATGCTGCAGCCGCCACATGTCCCGAAGTGCGGACAGGCCGGGGTTATCCGGCTGGACGACGCCTCGAGTATCCGTTCCACGCGCGCAATTTCATAAGTCGGTTTCTTGCGGATGCAGGCATATTCAACGCGCTCTCCCGGCAGAGCGCCTTCGACGAAAACCGTCTTGCCTTCGAACCGCGTGATGCCGCGCGCTTCATGATCCAGCGATTCAATGACTCCAACCGGCATGCTGCAATCCCAAAAAATGGAGTATTTTATCTTTCATCGGGTATCGGTGAAATATCGACGACAAAACAACCCGTTACTCTATAGTTTGCGGCGCCACTTCCGATATAGGCTAGAATTCGCGGAAAACGGCCAACCCCGAAAAACAATCAAAACAACATGGACTTGTGATATCGACACTATGCCCGGACATTACTTTTTCTTTCGACCGATTCTGGCTGCGGATCGGAGCTGGATAGCTTTCGACTGGCAAGTTGATTCACTGACCGAGGCGGATGGCACCGATTTCACACAGAGCTTCACGCAATCTGCGGCAACTCCTTTGGCTGCGATGCATCCGGTCGTGGTGCCGATCAAGCCCGAATTCCTTTTCGAGGATGAATTCCTGGCGGCATTCGAGACAGGACACGCAATATTCGTGCTGCCCCCCCGCATCCTCGAGAACACGGCAGCAATCGAGCGCTGCAAGGACCTCAAAAGGCACGGTACCCTGCTGGCACTGCAAATCGAACAGACGGAAACGCTCCGCAAAATTCCGCTTACCGCCTTCAGTGCCATTCGTTTCAATGCGTTGTTCGGTCTGCAGGAATTGACGGGCCTTGACCTGAATTACGTCAATGATGCCGGCTTCAGGAAAATTGCCACGAATGTCGACAGCTACGAGATGTATGGCTGGCTGGCCGGGAAAGGCATCGAATGGTCGGACAGCCATTTTCTGACCACACCGAACCCTGACCACGGCAAGGAACCTGATCTCGCACGGCTCAAACTTCTCAAACTGCTGAACATCGTCAAACACGACGGCGACACGCGCGAGATAGAAGCCATTTTCCGGGAAGAAGCCAAGCTTTCCTACAACCTGCTGCGTCTCGTCAATTCCGTTGCCGTGGGCGCGCGAACCAAGATCAGCAGCTTTTCCCAAGCCATTGCCATACTCGGTCGCCGCCAGCTTCAGCGCTGGCTGCAATTGCTGATTTACGCGAACAACCTGGCTGAAAGTCACACCCCCAATCCGATCATGCAACTGGCAGCTGCACGCGGACGTCAGATGGAGCTGCTGAGCACCGCCATCGACCCTTTACCAGACACCCCCGAATTGAGCGAAAACGCTTTCCTGGTCGGACTGTTTTCTTTGCTCAGCATCCTGATCAACCTGCCGATGAAGGAAATCCTGAAAGAGGTTCCGCTACAGGACGACGTTGTGAATGCACTGAGCAACCCCGGAGACGACGGCACTCTCGGCCGGCTGCTTTCGGCGATCCTCGCTGGTGAAACCGGAAATTTCGCTGATGCCGCCAAGGCATTGTCAAGTCTTGGAATCAGCCCCGAAATTCACGCCAAATCGCAAGTTGCGGCCTATTACTGGGCCTGCAGGATTAACATCGAGAACCAGGACTGAAGCCTTCCCGGGAATACCTGTAACATCAGGCAATTTTCTTCAGATGGCTGCCGCAACCAGCGCGGCAGTCGCTGGCCCCAAAACCGGCGACCGGCATCTCACCCTCAACACGCTGATTGACCAGACACTCCCCAGCATCAAAGCGCAGCACCCTGAGTACACGAACGCCCGGTGCCGCAAGCAGATAATCGATGTGCCAGTGGAGTTTCTTGGTCGACGAGAGATGCCGCCGGATACGCGCTTCGAGATTGCGCAGCGCGCTTCCTGTGTAACAATAATCCCCTGCGGGAAAAACAAATTCGCCCAAGCGGCCAATCCGTACACGCACTGGCCGCGCGACTTCAATCAACAGCTGGTAGGTACGCCTCCCTGATTCAGGACCAGCTGCCGCAGAAAGGATTGGTAAGTCGTTCTTCGCCAAATGTTGAAATCGGCCCGTGGCCGGAAATAAAGGTCACATCGTCACCAAGCGGCCAGAGTTTGTTCTTTATCGAGGCCATCAGATCATCGAAGTTGCCCTTCGGAAAATCAGTCCGCCCCACCGAACCTTTGAACAACACATCGCCGACGAGCGCCAGACGCGCTTCTTCGTTGAAAAAGACAACATGGCCCGGCGTATGCCCGGGGCAGTGCAACACCTGCATCTCGATCAAGCCGAACCGGACGCGGTCACCCTGTTTCAACCAGCGGTCCGGTACAAACTCACGCACATTGGGGAAGCCATACATTTGTGCTTGCTGCGGCATGTTCACGATCCAGAACTGATCGTCCAGATGCGGCCCCTCGATCGGCAACGCCAAGCGCTCCGCCAGATCCGCCACGCCCCCGGCATGGTCGATATGGCCGTGCGTCACCAGAATTTTTTCCAGTTTCAGATCATTTTTCTCCACCGCCAGCGTGATCCGCGCAAGATCGCCGCCGGGGTCGACCACCGCCGCCTGTCGTGTTTCATCGCACCAGAGCAACGTGCAATTCTGTTCAAAAGGAGTAACTGGAACAATCTGATATTTCAGGGCCATGACGAAATGATGTTGGCTGGAGACAGGTTGGGGAGTATAGCAAAGCCGGCAAGATCTACCCCCGGCGCTCAAGGCGATTAACCGTCAAGCTCCTTGATCAGTTCGAACAGGCGTTTATAGAACTCGGGAGCAGTCACGGTTTCCTCCCCAAGTTTGACCAGCGTGTCCTTGTCCATCGCCCACGGCAACGACAGGGAACCCAAGCCAGCCACGCTCAGGCCGGCACTCGTTCCCTGGGATTTGAGCCGGTAATGCGACTCCAGGGCATTGGCGTAGATAACCGAACCCAGCTTGCTAGGCAAGCAAACCAGAGTGATAGTCAGTTTGGTGGCCTGATCGGGCAGCGGTTTGAAATACTTCTCGCCGCGCACGTTTTGCGTTTTTCCGTCTTCCAGCTGATACCCCTGGCTGAGCAAGGCCCGCTTGCCGATTTCGCAGACTCCCTCGGGGTTTCGGCTGCTGTAGTATTCGAACGGAGTGTCCCGGACAAACGATTCGTCCTCATACACGCGTGCCATTTTCTGGGTATTGCAGGCCCCCAGCATCAGGCACGATAACAGCACAACTCCTGCGGAACGACAAAATCCTGCCATGGCACGAGAAAAGAAACAGAAGCTGCTATCTTAACCAAAATCTCTGTCACAGGCGCTTCTGCATACATTTTTCTCATGCATTTCCGAATTTCCGACAGTCACTCGCCGCTCCCCTGTTATCCACGATTCATTTCTTTTTCAATCTCGGGCAATTTTTGCAGGGATGATCTTTCTTGCAACATTTCTTGCTCATGTATGTCTCCTAGGTTTGCAGTGCTGGACCATTCGAAACCTGCTGCTTTCCGGCTTCGCTAACAATCCGGCCAAAACTTGACAGACCGCTGTTCTTGACGAACATGCAGGGCTTGCCGGTTCGTTTGCATTGTTCCTTGACGCGCCAATAGGCATTGTGGCTGATGCAACCCACCTGGCAGATCACGATATCGGCCGCCGCCAGCACGCCATCAATGCGATGCAGGCTTTCCTCGCGGCCTCCGTCGTGGTGCATGAAACGACCGCCGCACTGTTCCACCATTTCCCGGTAGGAATTGACCGCTCCGGAACGCCCCCCGACACAAAGTACGCATTTCCCGAGCAAGGATTCCCCAACGAAGGCGGGAGATGACGGGCCGTTGCCCGGCAGAGTGCATGCAGAAGTGGATTCCGGCATCAACGACTCGATGATTTCTTCGGCATAACTCAGGCAATCTCGCAACCGTCCCACTTCCTTTTCCAGTTGCCTTTCGCGTTCCCGTACCGCCTGCATGCGAAACTCCGCTTCTTGCGCCCGATCCAGAAGCTGTTTCCGGTCATCAAGATCAGGCATTAACTGGCACAGACGTGAAACCTCCGCCTGCAGCCGCTGATTGCTCGTTTCGCGCACAGACAACTCTGCCTGCAAAGCCATGATGCGTTGATTCAGCTCATGCACTTTCTGTACATGCTCAATCCTCTGCTGCTCCAGACGCTTTCGTGCCGCTTCGATACCCTGCTGCAACTGCTTTTTTTCAGATTGCAGCGTTTTCATTGCCTTGAGATCAACGCGCGCTCCGGCACCTATCTGATGCTGCAGCATGTGAATGTCGCCATGAATTTCGACTTCAAGCGCACCATCACATGCCGGATGGGTACACGCGGCCCATAAGCCTGCCGGGACCTCGATTCCGCCGCGGCAAACGTCGCGCCACGCAGCACGAAGCTGGTCGGTTGTTTTGCAAATCGACATTTGCCGAATCATTCGCGCAAAGCACCGATCGAGAACGCGGTTGAACTGCTCTGACAGCGGGCAGCGTGAATCACAAACACCGACAGCGATGGTATGCCACACGTAATCCGTCGTATCGGGTGGATACTTCAGGATTTTGCCAATCATCTTGCGCAGCTCGGCGACATCGAAGCAAACACCGATGAGCGAACAATGGTATTTATGAGGCAATTCCCACAAGCGGCGTCGGCGTGACGCATGCGCGCCAACCGGTCGGAGGCCGCGCTTGTTGTCCAGGAAGGGTGCGGATGACAAGGCATCGATTGCTGCGACGCCCCCATGATCCGGAGACTTCCCCGATCTCAGGCCCGCTGCAATCGCGCCAAAATGCATGGTGTTGGACAAGTACCCCTCCATTTCAGAATACCACCAGGTTTTTCCTTAGGCGGATCAGTTCCTGAGCCAGATCATCGCGCTCGCATGCCATGCGATCGCACTCAGCACAAGCATCGCGCAATGCTTTTTCGAGAATTCCGACCCGGAGCGCATCCCTGCGCAATGCTTCATTTTCCTCATGGCATTCAACCAGACGACGCGCCAGCTCGACTATCGGGCATTCTTCGCCGGATAATTCCAGGTACCTTCGATACGCAGAATTCAAGCTCTCCAGACGAGTCACCTCGCTGGAAAGCAAAAATATTCGACGGGTACTTTCAAGCGCTCCACGATGCAGGCGCTCACGACTTTCACGCAATGCCTTGCGCAATATCGCAACTTCATCGACCAATTGTTCTTGTTGCAAAACAGAAAACACACCAATACGCCTCGCGTTTTCGCCACCTTCGTCACGGATCGGAGATTCACGAACCCTGTTCATTTTTCGTACCTCCATCCGTTCCGGAAAAAACCTTGAATCACAATCAAGGCATCCAAGATTAAAAACGATAATAATTCTCATAAAACGCAACCGGCGTGTCAATACATAATGAGAATTATTTTCAAAAAAATCTATCCTGTTCCTCGAGTGAAAGCATTCAAGGAAAACCCAATCGTCCCGGCCAACACCGACGGAGGTTGAATACTATGCAACCCGTTTTTGAATGAATGCCAAAACCTGGAATCTGCAATTCAAGACGTCGTTCCCCGAAGCCAAGCAGAAAGGGCTTGACCCGCGACATGGCCGCTGGCCAGACAGGCGGTCAGCAGATACCCTCCTGTCGGCGCTTCCCAGTCAAGCATTTCCCCGGCACAAAACACACCGGGAAAATCGCGAAGCATCAACGAATCATCCAGCGCCTCAAACAGCACCCCGCCCGCGCTGCTGATGGCTTCGTCCAGCGGTCGCGGCGACAAGAGGCGCAGGGGCAACCCCTTGATGGTTGTCGCCAACACGTGAGGATCATCCATCGCTTGACGCTGCAGACATTCATAGAGCAATGCCATTTTCACCCCATGTAGCCCGAGGCGGCTTTGCAGATGGCTGGACAATGAGCGGGAACCTCGCGGCCGGGCTACTTCCTCGAATACGCGTTGCACATCGTGGCCGGGCAACAGATCCAGCTGCAGGATCGCCTCGCCGTCCTGTGCAATGGTGTCGCGCAAGTGGGCTGAAAACGCATAAATCAGCCCCCCTTCGATTCCATGCTGGGTAATCACACATTCGCCTTGCCGACGAACCATTTTTCCCTGGCTATCGAAAAAAAATGCCGCAACGGATTTAAGCGGCTGGCCCGAAAAGCGGGTTCGCACGAATTCGCTCCACTCCACATTGAAGCCACAGTTTGCAGGACGCAACGGAGCAACCGGCACATCCATCTCTTCGAAGGCCGGCACCCAACGGCCATCCGATCCGAGCTTTGCCCAGCTCCCGCCGCCCAGAGCCAGCACAACTCCGTCCGCTTCGAACCACTGCTCACCGTCTGGGACTTCAAAGTGCAGTCGATATCTGCCATTGGCCAATCTGGCGAAACCGCACCAACGATGGCGCACATGCAAACGCACACCGGATGCGCGCAGTCGGTGAAGCCAGGCCCGCAGCAACGGAGCAGCTTTCATGCCGACAGGAAACACGCGTCCGGACGATCCAACAAACGAGGCAATCCCCAGGCCCTGCATCCAGGCGCGCACGGACTCTGGGCCAAACGTGTTAAGCAACGGAGCAATCCAATGTTCCCGGACACCATACCGGGTGCGAAACTCGGCCATTGCTTCGGAATGCGTGATATTCATTCCTCCCTTGCCCGCCATCAGGAACTTTCTCCCGACGGACGGCATGGAGTCGAATACCCGGACATCGACATCTGCGCCACAGACCCTCTCTGCTGCCATCAGACCGGCCGGTCCGCCACCGACGATGGCGATAATCTTACGTGCAGGCACGGAATCAGACCGGGGACAGACGCGCCGGACCGGACAGGCGTGTCGCGAGCAAGTGCAAATCAAAGGCCGTCAGTGCCAACTGCAAACGTCCCGGATTTGCTGTAGCGAGGAGGGTCAGCCGGCCAGGGCGACGGCTCTTGTCTCCCGCCAGTCGCAGACATTGACGCGCCACGGCATCAGCCACATCAACGAGTACTGCGCGCCCCTCGACGATCGGTTTCAGGACCGGAGAAAGGAACGTGTAATGCGTACACCCGAGGACAATCTGATCGGCACCCGCAGCAAGCACTCCTTCCAGATGACTACGAACTTCATTGGCGAATTCGGGATCGTCCAGCTTCAGCGTTTCCACTTTGGTTGCCCAACCCGGGCACGGCAGGATATCGACATGCACCGATGCCGCATAACGCTGGATCAATCGTGCCAGGCGCTCGCTACGAGCCGTTGACTCAGTGACCAGTACGGCAATCCTGCGGCTTTTCGAGGCCGCCACAGCCGGCTTGATTCCAGGTTCAACTCCCACGATGGGAATGCCCGAAAAAGCCTCCCGCAGGGTGGACACAGCCGCTGCCGTGGCCGTATTGCAAGCCACCACAATCTGCCTGCAGCCTTCTTCCACAAACGACTGGCCGATGCGCAAGACGCGGTCGCGAATATAGGCATCGTCTTTGTCACCGTAGGGAACGTGAGCCGTATCCGCGAGATACATCAAATCGGAGTGCGGCAACTCCCGGGCAATGGCAGCCAACACAGAGAGGCCGCCCATGCCGCTGTCAAAGACGCCAATCACGCGTCCTTATCCTTGAACCGAAGGACAACACCGGACATGGATGCGGCCGAGAACCTGTTAGAGGAGGTAGGGGTTAGACGCATTTGCCTGAAGCACATGAAATGCAACCCATAATTTATTCTGGTGGGCGGTACTGGGATCGAACCAGTGACCCCTGCCGTGTGAAGGCAGTGCTCTACCGCTGAGCTAACCGCCCGATAGTGGGCGGCATTAAACCATAACCCGTGAGCACGGTCAATTTTGCGCCGCATTTTCTTAATCATTGGATTTTCGACTCTGCCGTTCCTGAAACAACTGCTTACAAATAGCCACGCTTTGACATGATATTAAGCTCCAAATACGCCCAGAATATACGTGTAACCATTTCAGTCATTTGAACGTTATGTACTGTAAAGGCCGCTCGAGAGGAGTTCATGAAAAAAACTGTTCTGATTATCGCGATGCTCATGTTGGGCCTGACCAGCATCGGAAATGCTCATGCCGACCGCCGACCGCACACTCGAATCGGCGTAGGTGTAATGGTCAATCCATACTGGGGCCCCTGGTACTACCCGCCACCATTCTATTATCCACACTACCCGCCCATAATCATCGAGCGTCCTGATCCGCCCGTGTACATTGAGCAAACGCCGCCGACAGAGACGGCAAGTACACAAACAAGCTACTGGTATTACTGCCAGCCGGCCAATGGCTATTACCCGTATGTCAAGGAATGCCCGGGAGGATGGCTCAAGGTTTCTCCCCGCCCCACTGACAAGCCTTGATCCGGAGAAAATGATGAACAGGAAACCTTTGTTTGTGGCCTTGAGTGCATCTGCATTGCTTCTTGGCGGATGCGCCAGCATCCCAACCGCTCCGAGCTTGATGGCGCTCCCGGGCACAGGCAGGACGCTTGACCAGTTTCGTTTCGATGACAATGAATGCCGTCGTTATGCCTTCCAGCAAATTGGTGGTCAAACCGCCGAACAGGCACAGAAGGATTCTGCCGTGCGTAGCGCGGCCATTGGCACGGCTGTCGGAGCAGTTGCCGGGGCGGCCATTGGCGGACGCAGCGGAGCAGGCGTCGGAGCCGGAACCGGCCTGGTATTTGGCAGCATTGCAGGATCGGAGGCAGGCGAACGTTCGGGTTACGGTACGCAGCGCCAGTATGACAACGCCTATATCCAATGCATGTACGCCAAGGGGCACAAGGTTCCCGTCTCGGCATCCATGGCGCGCACGCTGCAACAGGCACCATCCGGCTATGCACCTCCGGCAACCGCAGATGGCCAAAACATTCCTCCACCTCCTGCCGGAACTCCTCCTCCGCCACCACCCGGCTACTGATCATCACCGCCGCAAGCTTGTCTGCTCCTGACTTGCGGCGAACATCCTTTACAATACGGCCTTTCGTTTCAGGCCTGAATCATGATCTGCACCCGTTTTCCCCCTTCCCCGACCGGCTTCCTGCATATTGGTGGCGCACGTACGGCGCTTTATTCGTGGGCCTTTGCCCGTCATCATCGCGGCAATTTCGTGCTGCGCATCGAGGACACGGACGTTGCCCGTTCAACACCGGAAGCTGTCCAGGCAATCATCGACGGCATGAACTGGCTTGGCCTGAACTACGATGAGGGCCCGTACTACCAGATGCAACGCATGGATCGCTACAAGGAAGTTATCCAGAAAATGCTTGCCGATGGTACGGCCTATTACTGCTACACAACGCCGGAAGAACTCGAACGCATGCGCGAGGATCAGCGCGTACGTGGACTCAAGCCACGCTATGACGGCACCTGGAGACCCGAGCCGGGGAAAACGTTGCCGACTCCGCCCGCAGGCATTCAGCCCGTTGTCCGTTTCAGGAATCCACTCGACGGTATCGTCGCCTGGGACGATTTGGTCAAGGGCCGCATCGAAATCGCCAATACCGAGTTGGATGACCTGATCATCGCTCGCCAGGACGGAACGCCGACGTACAACTTCTGCGTCGTCGTCGACGACTGGGACATGAAGATTACCCACGTCATCCGCGGCGATGACCACGTCAACAATACGCCGCGCCAGATCAACATCCTCAGGGCGCTAGGCGCCGAGGTGCCGCTCTACGCGCACCTGTCGATGATCCTCGGCGACGATGGGCAGAAGCTTTCCAAACGCCACGGCGCGGTCAGCGTCATGCAGTATCACGAGGACGGGTACCTGCCGGAAGCCGTGCTCAACTATCTCGCTCGTCTCGGCTGGTCGCACGGGGATGACGAGATCTTCTCGATGGAGCAGTTCTGCGAGTGGTTCGATCTGACGCACATCACCGCGTCGGCCGCTCAGTTCAACACCGAAAAGCTTAACTGGCTGAACGCTCATTACATCAAGCAAGCCGATAACGCGCGCCTCGCCGGGCTGGTTGCACCGCGCCTGGAAGCGCGTGGTGTAACGATCACCGCGACGCCGTCGCTGGAAGCCATTATCGGGTTGTACAAGGATCGCGTTACCAACCTCAACGAGTTGGCCGATGCTGCCGAAGTGTTTTATATCGACCTGACACCCAATCCCGACTTGCTGGCACAGCACTTGACGCCCGAAGCCAGACCGGCGCTCACCGACTTCATCGTCGGCCTTCAGGAAGTTGCATGGGAAGCGCCCGCCATCAATGCATTGATCAAGGCTTGCATCGGAGCGCATGGATTGAAAATGCCCAAGCTGGCAATGCCGCTACGCGTCCTGCTCACGGGTCAGGCACAGACACCATCGGTCGACTCTGTGATCACCCTATTCCCGCGCGAACTGGTACTCAAGCGGCTGGCAATAGCGGGATAAAACCTCGCGCACATCGAACCGAACCTGCAAAAACACACCCCGGATCACCAAACGGCGATTCCGGGGTTTTTCATGGTTCCGCGGCTTCTATTCGACGAGAGTGTTACCTATCGACTGGCCTTGATCAACGCAGCCAGACGCTTGACACCTTCTTCAATCTGCGCTGGAGGCACCGTCACGAAAGCCAGACGCATGGTTTCGATCGACGGGTTTTCCGCATAAAACGGCATCCCCGGAACAAACGCCACATTCTGTTCGACCGCTTTGGTCAACAAAGCCGATGCATCCATCCCCTTCGGCAACTCGGCCCACAAGAACATGCCGCCTTTCGGAGCATTCCAGTGCACGCCTTCCGGTATGTGTCGCGACAAGGCGGAGAGCATGGCCTGGCACTGGTCACTGTACAACTTCCGGATCGTCGGAATGTGCGTATCGAGGAAACCGTCCTTGACCACCTCATAAGCAGCCATTTGTGACAATGTTGACGTATGCAGGTCAGTTGCTTGTTTTGCCTGTACCAGCTTCGCACGCAGTGCTTTGGGAGCAATGACATAACCCAGCCGGATTCCGGGTGACAAGACCTTGGAGAACGATCCCATGTAGATGGTACGTTCTGGCGCCAGCGAACGAATCGAAGGCGGCACCTTCCCGGCATAGGAGAGTTCACCGTACGGATCGTCTTCAAGAATCAAAAAATCGAGTTCGCGCGCCTTCTCGGCAAGGAGGTAGCGGCGTTCTTCCGCCAGCAAGCGGCCGGTCGGATTCTGGAAATTCGGCAGACAGTACAAAAATTTGGCACCGCGCAACGAATCACCCATGGTTTCAGGTTTCACGCCGTTCTCATCGGAGTCGATCGCAATGTATTTGGGATCGAACATCGAGAACGCCTGCAAGGCGCCGAGATAGGTAGGCGTTTCCACCAGCACCTTATCGCCCGGGTCAATCAGCACCTTGGCCAGCAGGTCCAGGCCTTGCTGTGACCCCGAAACCATCAATACCTGGTCGGGAGACACCGGAGCCTCCGGCGTGCTGTTGCGTGCAGCAATCCATTCGCGCAACGGAGCAAAACCTTCCGTCGTGCTGTACTGCAGGGCTTCGCGACCAGTGGCTGTCAACACGCGATCGAGCGCGGCCTGGGTTTCCTTGACGGGAAAAGTTTCCGGTGCGGGCAAGCCACCGGCAAAGGAAATGACTTCCGGCAACTCGGTCACCTTGAGGATTTCACGGATAGCCGAACTCTGAATGGCTTTGGCCCTAGCCGAAAAAAGGGTATCAAAATCTGGCGATGCTTGGGCTGTCTCTGCGTCTGTTTTTTTCAAAGCACTGGTTTTCATGGATGTCAATCTATGGAAATTGCCCGGAGAAACGCAAAACGAATCCGGGCGGGGATCATTATGCACACTGCAGTTTACGCCTTTTTCCGCCGCTCGCAAAAGGGGCTTTATGCTCTGGGAGCCGGCGTCAAGGATATTTCCCGACGAGCATCTGCCGCTTACCGGCAAAACCAGGGCGTTTTTCCACAGCAAATCCGGCCGCCGCCAAGGATTGGCGTACCTGTCCAGCCACCGACCAGGTCGCCAGCGTAGCGCCGGATTTGACCAGACGAGCCAAGGCACGAAATATTTCAACCGACCAGAGATCAGGATTTCTGGCAGGTGAAAATCCATCAAGATACAAGGCGTCGGCCGCAACATCGAGTTGCGGGAGTTGCTGCATTGCGTCACCGAAAGCGAGACGGAGAATCACCTGCCCGTTTTCCAGTTCAATCCGGTGCTCTCCCGCTGTCAAAGAAGGCCAGAAGCGGCATAACTCTTCCGAAAATTCCGAAAATTCCGGCCAGGATTGGTGTGCCGCAGCCAGGTCGGCAGAAGAAAACGGGTGTTTTTCAACCGAAACGAACTCCAGTTTCCTGCAACGCAGGGGATCGTTTTTCCATGCCAGCCAGGTCGCCATGAAATTGAGTCCGAGGCCAAAGCCGGTTTCCAGGATGGAAAACGAATCCTTGCCTTGCCAGGCCATCGGCAAGCCATTCCCCGCCAGAAAGACATGCTTTGCCTGAGCATGTCCGCCCGCTGCGGAATGATAGACATCGCCATAGGTTTCGGATACAGGCGTCCCATCGGGAGTCAGGGACAAGCAAGCAGGGGCAATGGTCATAGAGATCGTTGTCACATTCCAGAACCGCGATGGTACCCGACTGCCACGGGCAGAAAAGGCAATGCAATACAAAAAACTTCACATGGAGCACGCTTGGATTATAATGTGAATAATTCTTATTTACATTGCAGCCAATTATTCTCTTCTTTATACCTTGCCAGTGCAGTTTGCATGGTTCCTGCAGACGCTGAAATTCAGCTCATTCGGCACCTTGGCAACATCAGGACAGAAACATGAATGCCAATTGTTTTCCATTGATGATGGCCGATGAAGGCACCCAAGTTCGGGTTGTCGCCCTTTTGGGCGGTACTGGCCTCGACCGGCGAATGACCGAAATGGGACTGAACGTCGGTGCAGAACTGGTAATCCGGCAACGCCAGGGCGGCGGGCTGGTTGTAACGCGTGGTGAAACGCGCTTTGCGCTCGGCGGCGGCATGGCTCACAAGATCATGGTGGCGCCTGTAAATACTCTTTGAGCAGACTTAGGAAACGAAAAATGACGAAGATCAGCGAATTGAATGTGGGAGAACAGGCCAGGGTAATTGGCTATGCGGAGACTGGAAAGGACTATCGCCGCAAGCTTTTGACCATGGGATTGACTCCCGGGGTCGAAATTGGAATAGCGCGGGTTGCCCCAATGGGAGACCCGGTTGAAATTCGCGTTCGCGGCTTTTCTCTCTCTTTGCGCAAGGAAGAAGCTGCTGCCCTGAATGTGGAGAAACTGTGATGAAGGCTTCTTATATCATTGGCTTGGTCGGCAATCCGAACTGCGGCAAGACCACCCTGTTCAACGCTTTGACCGGCGCCAAGCAACGGGTGGGCAACTGGTCCGGTGTCACGGTCGAAAGAAAGTCCGGCGAGTACCGGATTGACGCAACACGGATCGAAGTGATTGATCTGCCCGGCACCTATTCACTCGACGTCGTGGATCGCCAGATATCCCTCGACGAAATGGTGGCGCGCGACTACGTGCATTCGGGCGAAGCGGATCTCATCGTCAATATCGTTGATGCATCGAACCTGGAGCGCAATCTCTACCTGACCACGCAACTAGCGGAAATGGGCGTGCCTTTGCTGGTTGTGCTCAACATGACCGATATCGCCGAATCCAAGGGCATGCGCGTCGATGCGGGCGAAATTTCCGTGCAACTGGGCTGCCCGGTCATTCCTGTCGTGGCATCGCAGGGCAAAGGCATCGACGATCTCAAGCGTGCGATTGCCAAAGCGGCGGACGAGAAGCCACGAGCCAGTGCCCGGCTCACCTATGCCAAAACCATTGAAACCGCAATTGCCTCACTCGTCGGACAGATTGGCGACAAGGCAAAGCACCATGGAATCAATCCGCGCTGGCTGTCAGCCCGCCTGCTCGAAGGCGACGATCTTGCCAAGCAAGTCGCCGGTCCCGAAATAACCGCACAGGCTGCTACACTGTCCGCCGACCTTGAAGACGACCTCGATATCTTCATTGCCGACGCACACTATGGCCTGGCAAACCGCGTTGCCAACGCCGGAGTCAAGATTACTGGCCGCGTCGACCGTAACGTCACCGATCGCATTGATCGGGTTGTACTCAACCGCATGCTGGGTATTCCGATCTTTCTGCTCATGATGTATCTGATGTTCATGTTTACCATCAACATCGGGGGAGCTTTCATCGACTTTTTTGACCAAGCTGCAGAGGCACTGCTGGTCAACGGCTTCGGTGAAGTGCTTGGCAGCATGGGAGCACCCGAATGGTTGACCGTCTTGCTGGCCAACGGCATTGGCGGGGGTTTGCAGACCGTGGCCACCTTCATCCCGGTGATCGGCTTCCTCTATCTTTTCCTCTCGGTACTTGAAGATTCAGGTTACATGGCCCGCGCTGCCTTCGTCATGGATCGCTTCATGCGCTGGGTCGGACTGCCCGGAAAATCCTTTGTCCCCTTGATTGTCGGCTTCGGCTGCAACGTTCCCGCCATCATGGCCACACGCACCCTGGAGCACCGCCGCGACCGTCTGATGACGATCGCCATGGCGCCCTTCATGTCCTGCGGTGCCCGATTGCCGGTCTACGTCCTGTTCGCCGCGGCATTCTTTCCGAGCCAGGGGCAAAACGTGGTGTTCGGCCTCTACCTGATCGGGATCGCCGTAGCCGTCATCACCGGCCTGTTCCTTAAGCACTCCTTACTCAAGGGGGAGGCAACCCCTTTCATCATGGAACTGCCACCGTATCACCTGCCTACGCTCAAAGGAGTTCTGATTCATACCTGGGATCGACTGAAGAGCTTCATCATCAAGGCCGGCCGGGTCATTGTCCCGATGGTGCTGGTACTCAACTTCCTCAACGCCCTAGGCACGGACGGAAGCTTCGGAAATGAGGACAGCGACAAATCGGTACTGGCAGAAATCGGGCGCAATATTGCCCCGGCATTCAGCCCCTTTGGCATGACCACGGAAAACTGGCCCGCAGCCGTGGGAATTTTCACCGGCGTACTGGCCAAGGAAGCCGTTGTCGGGACACTCGATGCCGCTTACAAGGCCCTTGCCGAAAGCGACGCGGCCGCCAACGGCGAAGCTCCCGAGGAAGAAGAAGCGTTCAACCTCGGCAACAGCCTGTCGGAAGCGCTTGCCACCATTCCATCCAATTTGGCCGATGCATTTGGACACTGGGCAGATCCGCTGGGCCTCAATATCGGCGACGTGAGCGACCAGGACGCCGTGGCAGAAGAACAGGAGGTCTCTGCTGGCACGTTCGGCGCCATGGCAGCACGTTTCGATGGCAGCGCCGGCGCCTTTGCCTACCTGCTCTTCATCCTGCTTTACTTCCCTTGCACAGCAGCCATCGCGGTCGTCTACCAGGAAAGCGGTACGCGCTGGACAATTTTTGTCGCTGCCTGGACAACTGGCCTGGCCTACGCCCTGGCAACCCTCTATTACCAGACGGCAACCTACGTGAATCATCCGCAAAGCTCGCTGTTCTGGATCGCCGGAATCGTCACTGCCTTTGTTCTGTTCTTCCTTGCCCTGAGGCACTACGGGCAAGAATCCGGCAAACCGGCGGGGATCCCCGCATCCCAGAAAGCTTGAGGAGAGAAATCATGATCCTGTCGCACTTGAGCGATTACCTTAAAGCACATCGCCGCGCCGCGCTTACGGACATGGCAACCGCCCTGGACGCCACCCCGGACGCCCTGCGCGAGATGCTTGCCGTTCTAGAAAGAAAAGGCCGGGTGCACAAGCTTCCTGGCGGAACGGCATGCGGAGGCGGCTGCAACAAATGCAGCCCGTCCAGCGTTGAACTCTACGAATGGAGAAACACTTCCCTCGAAGAAGCCGCTCGATAACGGCGAACCTGCCTCAAACCGACCGGCCCGAAAAAAATTCAGGCCCGTAGCGAGATACCACTCGATACGGGCCTGATTTCACGTAAAAAAGGTTACACACCCCACCTCGCCTTGCCCTCTCAAATCGACGCAGCGGGGATGAGATCACACGGATCAGAACCTCCAAGTCACCCCTGCGCTCATGCTGTGCGTCGTCGATTTCGGCTGATCATTGTCTGTTGTTCGAACATAGCCGAGCGCAAGA
Source organism: uncultured Propionivibrio sp. (assembly GCA_964563685.1). Classification (GTDB taxonomy): domain Bacteria; phylum Pseudomonadota; class Gammaproteobacteria; order Burkholderiales; family Rhodocyclaceae; genus Propionivibrio. The sequence goes on along the minus strand of CAZLXL010000005.1, from coordinate 159,585 downwards.
TCAAGATCCTTGGACGGCGAATAAATTGCGCCCAGTTCGGCAAATTTCGAACGGACCGTATGTCCGTTTGCCTTCGCGGATTCAACGCCAAGGTCAAGCGCCATTTTCCATTGCTCCGAAACATCCCAGACGGGTGCCAGCGAAACTCGTTTGTAGTTTGTATCAGGATTGTCTTCAGAATGGCGGAAGCGATCTCGTCCCACACCTGCGTTGACGTGAATGGCACCGAATGGCATTTCCTGGCTCAGGATCATGGTCAGATTTCCGGATGTTTTCCCTGTTCCCAATCCGTCCAGTTCCTTGCTACTTCGAACCGGCAGGGCAATTTCAGGCTTGATCGCCAGGCTGGTCCCTTCAATTTCAAAATAACGCCACTTTGCCCCGATCACCGTATTGCCAAAACCACTGGCATTTTCGGACGAACCCGCGCGAATGCGTGAATACCCAATACTCGCATAGACATCGGCCGTTTCCGTCAGGCCATAGGTGTAAACCACCGGAACCGTATGCACCCGCACGGTCTCACCGCCAGAGCGCGAGCGATCTCGCCCGTAAGAAACTTCAAGTTGATTGCCGCCTTCTCCCTGCGTTCCCGTATCGTCGGTAATCAACGGTTGCAGCGCGGCAGCGGAACCAGAAAAGCCTGCCAGCAGAAAAACCCATGCGGCCATTCCAATTCCGGATTTTTTCTTGTGCATGTTTTTCAAGTGCGACCTCCAAAAATAAAATAGGTTCAACGAATAACCACTTCATGTTAATGGAAATAATTATCAACTGCAAGTCGTCGATTCCTTGGCAACGAAAGCCCCTGATGCAGGCATTAGCCTGATATAAACCACCGAAAATCAATTCAGATAACCATTCTCATTGACAAAAATAAACACTAAAAAGATAATAGTTATCATTTATTAACTAGCCGTTCCTTACATCCCCGGTCACCCACATTCGGAATTTCCGCGGCACATTCAGGTGATAGCCGCAACCTAGGGCGCCAATCCGATCAGTTACTCATGAATTACTCACTCAACCATTCCGGCAACACACGACGCAGCGGTTTGCTTGCAACGGTCATCGCCGGCCACATCGGCCTGTTTACACTGATCCTGACGGCCAGAACCGTAGCGCCCCAGATCATGGAAATGCCATTGATTGTCGACCTGATCGAACTCGCGCCGGTTGTCCGCAATGAACCTGCGGCAAAACCTTTACCGGTTGCCAGGCCAGCACCGCCCGCTCCAAAACCACGCTCCCAGCCGCAGCATTCTGCCCCTACCAACCAGTCTCCAGCGCTTGAGACCACAAGCAGTACAGTGCCAGTGGACAACGCTCCTGCTAGTCCGTCCGGCGAAACAAAGACCACGACATCAGCTCCGTCCCCCGCCGCCGCACATAGCGGTGAATCCGTCAGCCAGGCCAGTTTCGATGCGGATTATCTGAGGAATCCCGCCCCGCCTTACCCGCAGATGTCGCGCCGGTTGGGCGAGGAAGGCAAGGTCATCCTGCGCGTTCGCGTGCTGCCCGAAGGCACGGCCGGCAACGTCGAGGTCCGGACGTCCTCAGGCAGCCAGCGCCTCGACGATTCTGCGCTACGGACCGTCAAGAACTGGAAATTCATCCCGGCAAAAAGGGGCACAACCCCTGTCGAGAGCTGGGTTCTGGTCCCCATCATTTTCAAACTGGAGCAATAGCATGCAACACAACGAAACCGCGCAAGAAAATGTTTTCGGCTTGGCGCACCTATGGGCCAGTGGCGATAGCATCTCGCACGCCGTTGCCATCATTCTCGTCGTTATGTCCATCGCAAGCTGGTACCTGATCCTGGCCAAGGCGGTGGACTGGTGGCGCCTGCGCCGTGCCGCCAAAGCGGTACCAGCCTTCTGGGCTGCGTCCAGCGTCGCCGGCGGCATCGAACAGTTGCGTCAGCACGGCGGAGACAGTCCGTATGTCCAGCTGGCGACACAGGCCAGTGCCTGCAACACCGATTGCCAGGCCGTCGTCGAACATCTCACGGCGCGTTTCGATCACGCTGAACAGATGGAACGTGCATTGCGCCAGCAGCTCAGCAGTTCGCAGGCAAACATGGAAAACGGACTGACGGTACTAGCCACGACCGGCGCTACTGCTCCGTTTGTCGGGCTGTTCGGCACGGTCTGGGGGATTTATCACGCGCTCGTGGCCATCGGCATTTCCGGCCAGGCTGCGCTGGAGAAGGTGGCCGGCCCGGTCGGCGAGGCCTTGATCATGACCGCGGCCGGCCTGGCCGTGGCCCTGCCAGCTGTATTCGCCTACAACGCGTTCACCCGCAGCAACCGCGTCATCCTCGCCGACCTTGACGCCTTTGCCCACGACCTGCATGCCTTCTTCACCATCGGCAAGCCGTTCGCCGCGCACAGCGCGCAGATTCATCCGATCCGTGCCCGGGTTGCTCTGGAGGGCAGCTGAGATGGCCATGGGCAGCTTCAATTCCGGCGGGACGCAATCGCCGATGGCGGAAATCAACACCACGCCGCTGGTGGACGTGATGCTGGTGCTGCTGATCATCTTCATCATCACCGCGCCGCTGATGACGCATTCGGTCAAGGTCGATCTGCCGCGAGCATCCAGTACGCCGACCCCGGACAAACCGGTCTCATTGCAGGTTTCGATCACTGCCGACAACAAGGTTTTCATCGGCTCAGAGGAAATCGGCGGAGAGGCGCTGGAAGCGCGCTTCCGCGCTGCCGTCGACGCGGACAAGAATACGGAATTGCACCTGATGGCTGACCGATCCACGCGCTATGAAGCGGTTGCCGACACGATGAGCGCCGCGCGCCGCGCCGGCTTGTCGAAGATCGGCTTTGTTACCCAGCCAGCCGAAACTGGTCGCTGACAACCGCTCCTGTCACGCCGGGCACATATCAGAGGCTGGCGCGGTAGGCTTTCGGGGACAGACCGAAATACCTCCGGAACGCCGTCGAGAAATTGGCTTGGTTGCCATAGCCCGCGATCTCGGCGGCGCGCGCAACGCTGACTCCCTCGTGTTGAAGCGCTGTAGCTGCGCGCTGCAGGCGACTTACGCGCAAATAGTTGAAAATCGTCTGATCAAGCGCACGCCGGAACTGCTGTTGCAGCGAATTGGCGTTGCATCCCATTTCTTGCGCGATCCGCGCCATGCTCATGTTGTCGGCCCGGCCGCTGTCCAGCAATTCGCGCAAGGCAGCGATACGCCGGTATTCACAGGGACGCAGCCCGGGAGGCGCCGCTTGGTCGATATGTGACGTCCGGGAAAACGCTTCAGCAACGAGCTCAAGAACCCGGCTCTCCAGATAAAGCTTGTGCAACGGGCCGTCAAAGGTCGCCGGATGCAGGAGCTGCTCTGCGATGGCGACGGCTCGTGGAGTCGGGGACCAGTCGCGGATCGACAGGTGTTCCCCCGGAAAAAGCGCGTGCATATCAGCCGCCTTGAACCATTCCGGAGAGAGCGTCACAACCACCATTCGTTGCCGCGTTCCGGCTTCGCACTTGCGCTCGAAGATTTCCGGCGCATTCAGCCGGACAACCGCTCCTTTGGGGCAAGCGCATTCGCTCAGACCGGCATCCAGCGGCAAGGGCACCGATCCAAAGCAGACACGCGCATTGCCTTCGAGTTTGAGCAAAATCTTGACGCAGCTTTCGTTCATCAGAAAACGCGTCGTCATGGCTTGAAGATGGACGATGTCGGTGCAATGCAGGCTTATGCCGTCACGCAGGTTCTGGATCGAAAACAATCCCTCCATCAGAGGGGAATCATCATCGGCAGGGGAAACCAGATCGAAGCTCTTTCCGACCAGACGCGTGAGCGCAGCCCTGCCGATCTTTTCCTGACGCCGACGGCGGCCCCCTGGCCGGCAAACAGATACCGGAGAAAACCGGGAATCATCGCCCGAAATTCCAGATTCAGTTGAATCAAACATTTCTCTTGTGCAAGCAAACGTAAGTTTTGCCGGATTTTGGCATACTTCGCGTCAATTGTTAATGAGAACTATTTTTATCTTTATCCAATTAACGTCGATTGACGCGAACCCGTTTCGCAATCACATGGAGAAAACATGCATTCCCCTACGGCAATTACCCGAATCCGGCCGGTCGTTGTTGCGCTGGGCATCGCTTACGGTTGCACATCAGCACTGGCCCAGCAAAAAGAAACGATTTTGTCGGACACGGTTGTGCTCGGCACAGCCGAAGAAACCTTGAAGCAGGCGCCCGGCGTTTCGATCATCACCGCCGAGGACATCCAGAAAAAGCCGCCGGCCAACGACATCTCCGAAATCATCCGGACCATGCCCGGCGTCAACCTCACCGGCAATTCGACTAGCGGACAGCGCGGCAACAACCGCCAGATCGACCTGCGCGGCATGGGGCCGGAAAACACCTTGATCCTGATCGATGGCAAGCCGGTCAACAGCCGCTCCTCCGTACGTTACGGCTGGCGCGGCGAACGCGATACGCGCGGCGACACCAACTGGGTTCCTGCGGAGCAGGTCGAGCGTATCGAAGTCATCCGAGGCCCTGCAGCAGCACGCTACGGCAACGGTGCCGCTGGCGGCGTGGTGAACATCATTACCCGGCAGCCGACCCAGGAATGGCACGGACAGGTGACGGCGTATGCCAATCTGCCCGAGCATTCCGAGGAAGGTTCGACGAAACGCCTGAACTTCGGCGTGAGCGGCGCCCTTTCGGAAGACTTCGCCTTGCGCCTCTTCGGCAACTTGAACAAGACGGACTCCGACGATTCCGACATCAACGCCGGCCACCAGGCGCCGGGCTTCGCCAGTTCCCTGCCGGCGGGACGCGAAGGCGTGCGCAACAAGGATATCGGCGGCCGCCTGAGCTGGAAGCTGGTCCCCGGCCACACGCTTGAATTCGACGCCAGCTACAGCCGCCAGGGCAACATCTACACCGGTGATACGCAGAACGTCGGCTCCAATGCGGTCACCAACAGCATGCTGGGCGAAGAAACCAACGTGATGACCAAGCGTACCTACGCGCTGACACACAAGGGGAAATATGACTTCGGCAGTTCGCAGTCCTACCTGCAGTTCAGCAAGACGGAAAACTCTCGCGTCCAGGAAGGTCTGGTTGGGGCGCTGGAAGGCATGTTCCTGGCCGGAAATCCTCCTGTCGTCACCAGCGAACTCAAGGAATGGACGGCGCACAGCGAGCTGAATCTGCCTATCAGGGGCACGTTCAACCAGATGTTGACGGCGGGCGTCGAATGGACGCAGCAGAAATTCACCGACCCCAGTTCGAATCTGGTCGCCACGTCGTATGGCGGTATCCCCGGAGTCAGCAGCACGGGACGCAGTCCGGACAGTTCCGCACGAATTTTCTCCGTGTTCGTCGAGGACAATATCGAGCTGTCACCCTCGACCCTGCTTACCCCCGGGATACGTTTCGATTCGCACAGCGAATCCGGCAACAACTGGAGTCCGTCGCTCAACCTGAGCCAGGGACTGACCGACACGCTGACCCTGAAAGCCGGCATCGCGCGCGCCTACAAGGCACCCAACCTGTACCAGAGCAATCCGAATTACCTGCTTTACAGCTCGGGGAATGGCTGCAATACGGTCTCCAACGGAACGACCGGTTGCTACCTGCAAGGCAACGATGACCTCGACGCGGAGACCAGCGTCAACAAGGAATTGGGCATCGAATACAAGACGCAGGACGTATCCGCCGGCATGACTTGGTTCCGCAACGATTACCGCGACAAGATCCAGGCCGGCACCACGCCGGTCGCCATCACCACCACCAACAACCGCAGCATCTATCAATGGGCCAACATCCCGGAGGCGGTGGTCGAAGGGATCGAGGGAAACCTGCGCATCCCGCTGCTGAAGTCGCTCGACTGGATCACCAACTTCACCTACATGCTCCGCTCGGAGAACAAGACCACGGGCGACTTCCTGTCGGTTATTCCGAAATACACGGTCAATTCGTCGCTCGATTGGCGCATCAACGACAAGGCCGGCATGCTGTTCGCCGTCACCTGGTACGGCAAGCAGGAGCCGATGAAGCTTGACTACAAGGGTGATCCGGTCACCGGCACCTCGGCAAATTCCCTGTCGCCGTACGCCATTGCCAGCATCAGCGGCAACTACGCGCTATCCAAGGACATCAAGCTGACCGCGGGCATCAACAACCTGTTCGACAAGCGCCTGTTCCGCGAAGGCAATTCGGTATCGGTAACCAGCACACCGGTTTACGGAACCAGCGGCGGTGCAGGCGCGGCCACCTACAACGAACCGGGCCGTACTTATTACCTTAGCCTGACCACGGCCTTCTAACCCTTGTCGTCCTCACCCGCCGCCCGCAGTTCGTGCGGGCGGCTCATTCTTTCGCTGTCGATGAATCGAACGCTTCTCCATTTTCCCTGGCCTTTGTTCATTCTGCTGCTCGCGTGCAACCCGGCGGGCGCACAACCGGCGGACACACCTTCGGGCAAAACCAGCATTGCCGAGCGAGGATCACCACACTACGTTTTTGAACAGGTGCGCCTGCATTCGTCCGAGGTCTCGCGCGATTACGTGCTGCACATCATGCGCCCGCGCCTTCCGCCGCCCGAGCGCGGTTACCCGGTGATTTTCCTTCTCGACGGTAACGCCGTGCTGGAAGACATGGAGAACGACACGCTCGCCCGGCTCGCTGCGCATCCCGCAGATTCGCCTCCGGTCATCGTGGCGCTGGCCCACGACAGTCCGCGACGCTTCGATCTGAAAGCCAGAACCTACGATTTCACACCTCCGGCAAGCGGCGATCCGCAGAGGGTCGAATACGATCGACACGCCCTCGATCGCCGCACGGGGGGCGCAAACCTTTTTCTTGATTTCATCGAAAAATCCGTCAAACCCGCCATCGCGGAACGCCTGCCGGTCGATTCAAAACGCTGGGGAATCTGGGGGCATTCCTACGGCGGGCTGTTCGTCCTGCACGCGCTCCTGTCGAGGCCTGGTACATTCCAGTGCCACATTGCCGCCAGCCCGTCGCTGTGGTGGCGGCAAGGCCATCTGCTGGCCTACGCCGGACAACGGATGGGCGCCCTGGCCGGACATCGCTTCGGCCTGATGCTCACGCAAGGCAGCCAGGAAACCGACCGGAAACCTCCCCCCGTGAATCATCCGGCATACATCCGCTGGCAGGAAAGCCAGAGCGTTCCACCGGAGGCCTTGCCCCAGCTTGCCACGCGCATGAAAAACCTGCCCGGGGCACAAGTAAGTTACATCGAATTCCCCGGACTCTCGCACGGTCAGGCGCTGACCGCTTCGCTGGAACCAGCCCTGCTCTGGTTCAAGACATGCGCTGCCAGCCTGCACGAAGCACCACTTTTCCATGAATGACACGACACCGGAAATGCCAACAAAATCTCTTGACGATCCAAAAACCGATCTGCCGCTGCGCATCCTGGCTGCCGTGCTCGGCGGCTATGCCCTGTGCTGGGCGATATTCGACCTGCTTTGCGCCTCGCTGCCCTTCGCCAAAGCTACCGTCTGGTACCTGACCGGACAACTCGCCCCGCTACCTTTCCTGACCGTGCTGCTCTGGGCTTTCGTCGCCAGTACGCCGTGGCGCGCCCTGTCCTTGCCGTTGCTGCTTGCGGCCTGCATCGCCCTGCCGGGAGCCCTGTCATGAACCCGCTCGGCAAGGCACTGCTCGGGCTGCATGCCTGGGGAGGCATGGTGTTTTCCTGGCTGCTGATCCCGATCTTCATCACTGGCAGCATTGCCGTCTTCGAACCGGAGGTCAGTCACTGGATGCGCCCGGAAATCAACGCGGCGCGTATCTCGGCTTCCTCACGCTCCGATGCGCTGACCTTGGCCGAAACACGCCTGCGCGAAGTCGGAGCCGACCCCCCGCTCTGGAGAATCACGCTCCCGAGCCGACGCGAACCGGGCATCGGTATCGCCTGGGGTTCGAATCCGCGCAAGTTGCATGAGGAAACCCTCGATGAGATCACCGGGGAACCGGTGCACGTGCGCCCGACTGAAGGCGGCCATTTCTTCACCCATTTCCATGCCGAACTTCTGCTCGGCGAACCCGGTCGATGGATCGTCGGCGCCATCGGGATTTTCATGCTGGCCGCGCTCGTTTCGGGCATTCTCATCCATCACCGTTTCTTCAGCGATTTCTTCACTTTGCGTCCAAAATCCGGCAAGCGCCGTTCCTGGCTGGACGTGCACAACCTGATCGGTGTCGCCACCCTGCCGTTCATACTGGTGATCACCTACACCGGCGTGGTCATCCTGGCCGAAACATTCATGCCGGCAGCCACATACGCCCTATACGACGGCAACCCCCGCGCCAACCGCGCGGAAGCGGTCAAATCCTTCGAGCGCAAGGCCAGCGGAATCAAGGCGAATTTTCTTCCCTTGACGGAGCATCTGGCTGCCGCCGAACGAATCCTCGGCGCGGGAACGGTGACCAGTCTGGTGCTGCGCAATCCCGGAGATCGCGCAGCGCTGGTGCAGGCCTATCGCCAGGTCGACGACCGTCTCTCCGCCGTGGCCGACCATGTCACCTTCGATGCGATGGACGGCAGTCTGTTCGGTCAGCAGACCGACTGGAACCCGATGGTTTACGCCTATCGGGCGCAGGTCGGGTTGCATGTCGGGCATTTTGGCGGGCCGGTCATTCACTGGTTGTACTTTGTTTCAGGCCTGCTCGGAGCGGGCATGATGGCGGCCGGAACCGTCCTGATGCTGCGCAAACAGCGGCAGCGTCGTGGATACTCAGGTCTGCAGCGCTGGCTGGAAGCCATGGGAGTCACCGCAATCAGCGGCACGTTGCTGGCCTGCGTCGGCTTGTTCGCGGCGAATCGCCTGATCCCCGCTGTGGCCGGCCACCGTGAAGCGCTCGAAATCACCGTGTTCTTCACCGTCTGGGCAGTTGCTCTGGCGCATGCATGGGGGCGCAAGAAATCGGCCTGGCAGGAACAGTTCATCGGCGCAGGCCTCATCTGCATGGCCCTGGCCGTGTTCGACCTGTTCCAGGGCGGCTCGGCCGACGTCATCCGCCGCGGTGTCGACCTGACGCTCGGCGTCTCGGGTTTGCTAATGATTTTCTGCGGCAGACGCTTCTTCCGCACAGGAGTCGAATCATGATGTTGCTTGCACTGGCGATCTTCCTGAACACATCGGGAATGGCCGCACTGGCCCTGGGCATGGAGCGTCACCATCGCGCCGTGTTTGGCGTTGCTCCGACCCCGGCCGGACGGCGACTCTGGCGCACCCCAGGCTGGCTTCTGCTCGCGACTGGCCTGCTTCCTTGCCTGGCCGGCTGGGGCGTGGCAATCGGAATCGTACTCTGGACCGGACTGCTGACCTTCGCCCTGCTGGCAGTAGCCGTTGCGTTAGCGGGCTACCGGAAGCAAGACATCGCCCGCTGAAATCAATCGTGAATCTGGAATTGATCAGCGAATCCTTATAAGATACGCGGCTTCGACACACCTGCCCGAAGCCGACGACTGTTCCTCGTTTCGCCGCTTATCGAGGCTTGGGTTGTGGCAGCGAAAAGACGGGACAACAATGGAAGTTTGGTTTGCACTGGGCATCACCCTGTTTGCCGGAATGGCGACGGGAATCGGCAGCATCATCGCGTTCTCGGCGAAGCGGACCAATTATCGCTTTCTCTCGGTGGCCACCGGGTTTTCCGCCGGGGTTATGCTCTATGTATCCTTTGTCGAAATATTCTTCAAAGGGGTTGCCGCGCTCACCGAGCGCTATGGTGACTACTGGGGTCACTGGGTCAATGCCGGATCGTTTTTCGGCGGCATGCTGATCATCGGCCTGATCGACAACCTCATCCCCGCGGGCGACAACCCACATGAAATCCGGACGGAAAGCGAGACCATGCCGTTGCATGATCCTTCCGCGCCGCTGGCCCCTTCGCCCGAGGTTGTCGCTGCATTGCATCCGCACGGTCATACCCACCATCACAAACTCATGCGCATGGGGCTGTTTACCGCGCTGGCCATTGGCATCCACAACTTCCCGGAAGGGCTGGCCACGTTCCTTGCTGCACTGGAGGACCCTCACCTCGGCGTGGCTATCGCCATTGCCATCGCCTTGCACAACATTCCGGAAGGCATCAGCGTTTCCGTGCCCATCTTCTATGCCACGGGTGACCGCAAGCGGGCTTTTCTGTATTCCATGCTGAGCGGCCTGGCGGAGCCGGTCGGCGCCGGAATCGCCTATCTGATCCTGCTGTTCCTTGCCGGCGGCGGTGAAACCGTCGTTCCGCCGGAATTGATGGGCATCCTGTTCGGCGGCGTAGCCGGGATTATGGTCTACATCAGCCTGGACGAGTTGCTGCCGACCAGCCGTGCCTACGGCAAGGGACACGACAGCCTGTTCGGTCTGGTCGCCGGCATGGCGGTGATGGCTCTGAGCCTGTTGCTCATGAAGTGATCCCATCGGGGAATCCGTCCCGGATTTCAATTACGCTCCCGGCCGCCCTTCGAAACATATCGCTTGCAAGCCAGTCGGATGAGCACCATCTGGTTTTTCAGATTCCGGCATCCATGGCACATGGCCAGATGCATCTCCAATTGCAACCGTTCGTAAAAGGCCAGTTTCCTGTCCTGCGATTCGGACAGCAAATAGCTCACTTCCTTGCATTTCAACATGGCAGATCTCCGGCTGCGAACCAGCTTTTTTCCAGGCAGCGCCGCAAACCGTTGCGCGCACGATGCAGGATGACGTTGCAGTTGCTCGTCGTGATGCACAATTCCCGGCAAACCTCGGAGGTATCGAACTCCAGAAACTCGCGCATCATGAAAACGCGTGCCGTGTTTTCCGGCAGATGATTGAGACAGACGTCGAAGACTTCCCAGAAACGCTGCTGCCGAAGCGCCTCTTCCGGATCGCCCCAGTCCGCCGGACGGGTTTCCGGGCGCCAATGATCATTGGCCTTGAACAAGCGTTCGAAGGACTGGTCAAGCCCCTCTTCTTCCGGCGACAGTGAAGATACATTCGCAGTCCGGCTTCGTTCGCGAATATGGTCGACGATCTTGTTGCGCAGGATGGCAAACACCCAGGTTTTCAGCGCCGAACGACCGGAAAATTGACGGGTATTGGCGAGCGCCGCAAGCAACGCTTCCTGTACCGCATCCTCGGCCAGGCTGGCATCGCGCAACTGCAGGCACGCGAACTTGATCATGTCGCGCCGGATTTCCTCGATGGCCGCATCGCTCATCCCGTCCTGTCGCGGATCATTCATCCTTTTTTTTCGCCTCTCCAGCCTGATTGCGCGATACAGGATCGCACAGGCAAGAGACGTTTGTCAGCCAGTGATCGAACGAAATCGCGCCCGCTCCTCTGGCCATGAGCAGCAACAGCACCGTCATCCAGACACCATGCGTGGGATAGGCGTCCGGATAAACGAAAATCTGGATGGTCAATGTCATCAGCAGCAAGGCCAGGGCCGAAAAGCGTGTTGCCAGTCCGATGAGAATAAGGAACGGAAACAAATGCTCGCCGGTAGCCGCCATCGGCGCTGCCAGCTCCGGCGGAATCACGGGCAGACGGTACTCGTCGCGGAACAGGTCGACCACCGAATCCGAAAGACGCGGCCAGTCAAATGAGAATTCACCGGCCACGATATCGATGGCGAAGCCCTCCACCTTGGTCTGGCCGGACTTCCAGAAAATCGCGGCAATCGAGAAGCGCCCGATCAGCGCGATGAGCGAATCGGGAATCCGGGAGAAATGGCGGATGACTCGAGAAGCAAGACAAGCCGTATTCCGGATCAGGCCCGGCAATCTGGCGCAAGTTGCGAAATGCTGTTCACTCATCATCCACTCCTCAACGAACCAGGGCGACAAGCATCCGGTTTTGCAGAAGCATTCCGAGCGCCTCAGCCGGATCGAATCGGACATCGATTCGGACCGCCAGCTCGCTCGCTTCGCCGAGAGCCGAACCATGCAGCAAGGCATCAATGAAAATCCCTGCGGCCGGAGGAGTCCGTATCACTTTGACATCCAGCCCCTGCCGCAGCACCAAACCGGTTTCTGGCGTTTCGGGCACAACCGAAGAGATGGACATCACGCCTTGATGCGCTGCCCACAGCGACACCACGGCATAGGCTGAAGAGAGGACATTCAGCGAAGGGTGCAAGGTCAATCGCAAGGATGGCAGCGTATTCGCATCGTCCAGTGCGGAACGGATTTCGGCGAGGGACACGGGCTCCGCATCGCCCGCGTGACAGGCGAGTACGCGCAGGTATTCCAGACGCGCAACGTCGGCCAGATAAGCAACACCGGCGGCTGGCGGAAAACACGCGATGAAATCGGGAAAGTTCGCGCCGTAAAGCGCCATCAGGTGCGATCTCGGCGGTTCGGCATAGGCAAACTCGCGCGCCATGGCGCGGAAAAAAGGATCGCCGACCAACTCCTGCGTTACCGCGAAAGTCTCGGCCAACGCGTCGACCAGCGAAACGATGACGTTGTTACGATACACCGCGAAACGCCGGGCCGGATCGGATCCGTTCCAGGCAGTCAGCCCGGGCGGCGCTGGCAAGTCTGGATTGAGCAGCGCCGCAGCCAGAGTGTTTTGCAGATTCATGCCGGCTCCAAGTTTTCGATTCTCGCGCCATCCGTTTCCAGCAACAGGCTTTCAGCCTGCCGTGCTTCGGCAAACAGGACGACGAAAGGAGGAATGTCGTTGTCGCGTTCGATCAACGTAGGCAACGGACCGGTCCGCTTCAGCATGAAGCGGTAGAGATCCCAGACGGCCTGCGCCACCGGCGTGCCATGGCTGTCGATGAGCAACGGATCGCCTGCGGCATCGACATCACGGGCAAACCCCGCCAGATGGATTTCCCCGGCAGACTGACAGGGCAATGACTCGATACAGGCATAGGGATCGCGGCCGTGGTTGACGCAGGACACGTAAACATTATTGACATCGAGCAGCAAGCCGCAGCCGGTACGACGGACCACCTCTCCAATGAATTCGGTTTCGGCCATCGTCGAGGCGGAAAACTCGACGTAAGTGGCCGGATTCTCGAGCAGCATGCGCCGCCGCAGGCGTTCCTGAACGCGGTCGATGTGCTCGCATACCCGTGCCAGCGAAGCGGCATGATAAGGTACAGGCAGGAGGTCATTCAGGAAAACTTCGCCATGACTCGACCAGGCCAGATGCTCGGAAAACGATTGTGGCTGGTAACGTTCGATCAACACGGCCAGTCTGTCGAGATGCGCTTCATCCAAGGGCGATTCACTGCCAATCGAGAGTCCGACCCCGTGAATCGACAGCGGATAGTCGCAGCGGATCAGGTTCAGGTAATGATGGAAGGGGCCGCCCTCGACCATATAGTTTTCCGCATGGATCTCGAAAAAACCGAGGTCCGGCCGGTTTTCCAGAATGTCGTAAAAATGTTCGGGCTTGAGCCCAAGGCCACTGCGCTGAGGCAACACCGTGCAGTCCTGCGACAAAGCGCCTGCGCTGGATCGCTTCGGGATGAGAGCCCAATCCATGGCGGCAGGCGCTCCTTTTCGGCACAAAGCAATTAAATCAGGCCTTCTTTTCCTTGAACTCCATCAGTTGGCCAAATCCCGTCGGCGAGGTCGGCGAGGCCGTCTTTTCGCAGGTTCCCTTGGGAACCAACGACCAGGCATTACCCTGATAATCCATCCTGGAGGTTCCGGCGCAGGTGGTACCCGCACCGGCCTTGCAATCGTTCTTGCCCTTCATGGCCACGCCGTAGCACTTTTCCTTGTCGGCGCTTGCGCCTTGCGCCAGAACAGGCGTGGCAGCGACAGAAAGAGCGGCCCCCAGGGCGAGGGCGAGAGAAGCAGCGGTCATCGATTTGTTCATGGTCTGTCTCCTTGGTTGGATTAATCATCAGGCTGCGGGCCTGAACAGCCCAGGCAGGAAGCCGGACTGTTAATCCTTAGTCGGAGCAGACATTCATTTTCTTACAGGATTCGGAAATAATTTTTTCATTAAGGATTAAGGCCTGCCGTTTCCGCAGGGTGCGGACAAAAAAACCCCGCCTTCGCGGAGAAGACGGGGTTTATCCAGGTTCCGAAGCCCAAATTTCGACGGGCTTCGGATATCGCTTGCGGCGCTCTTACTTACAAGTAAAGCTCGATGCGCTTTCTATGTCACCCGTGCCATTGTAGCGAGCGACCTTCGGGTATGCACACAGAGGACGGGTGCGTGCTGCACTCCAGGAAGCCGGCAACTCGGTGTTGACCAGATTTGCACCAGCCCCGCGCGCCTTGGCAATGATTGACTCGGGAGCCTGACCCTTCTCGACCCAGTTCACCAGAGATGTAATCGCATCGAACTGGTCAGTCGCGGGACCCCCAGCCGTGCAATGTCCCATGCCAGGAACAAGGAAGAGCCGTGCGTACTCTTCGGTCGGAACCCCCATCGCTGACTGCAAAGACTCATACCACTTGACCGTATCTGCCGGGGACCAGATCGCATCGCCCGTACCATGGTAGGCAAGTACCTTTGCACCACGGTTACGCAGCGTCTTGAGATTGGTTTCCTCGGGCATTGTCAAGAACGACCAAGCCGACTCCGTGTAGGTTGCATCCGTCGCAAGGATCTTCGCAAACGCTTCCGTTATATTCTGATTCAACCCGAGCTTGAGGCCCGTGGTCGCAAAGAACGCCGGTTTGGTCATCGGAGGCGTGTTGAAAATGAACGCAATGGCACCCGGATCCAACTGGGTAGCTGCCGTGTAATGCCAGTATCTCCAGTTCGCCTGCTCAATACCCGGATCGATGTAGAAATTCGAGAAATTGGCTTTACCGTTGCTGTCCTTGGATCCTGCCCAGATCGTGCTCAACACATTCTTTTGGCCGTCTGTAAGGCAGGTTCCGCTATGCGCAGCAGCCCCGGCTGCACAGGTCGGCACATCGCTCCGAATGTCGAATGTCGACTGGCAGGCAACGACGTCAGAAACGAGGTCGTCTTTAACCCCATCCAGCGAATCGCACTTGGCACGAATAGCGTTGCCGACCAGCTTGAATTCATCCGCAGTAACGGCTGTCGTGATGTCTGGAAGTCCCGCATCCGCACCACTGGCGATCGTCCCCGTGGCAATTCTGGCGTATTGCTGAATCTTCCACTGTTGTTCCACGGCACCTTTCGGCATATGGAATCCGGGAGCACCGACGAGGAAGCCATCGTATTCATTTGCATAGCGGTTCATGGCCACCATCGTATGCCGTCCACCGTTGGAACACCCTCCGAAATATGACCGGTCAGGAGCGCGCCCGTAGGCTACCTTGATGAGATTCTTGGCCATTGGCGTGAGAGAGCCCACCGCCTTATAGCCGAAATCGAGACGAGCTTGTGGATCAAGGCCGAAGAACGGTGCAGGAGGCTGGTGTCCGGCATCGGAACTGATCACGGCAAACCCTTGTTGCAGTGCTGTGGTCGACGGAACGCCACCAAAACTACCAGCCGCCGTGGTAACTGAACCGTCGATGCCACCATTCGCCTGGTAGAAATAACGCCCGTTCCAGGCCGTCGGCAGACGCATTTCAAACCCGATAGCGTAGGAAGCTCCGTCTACGGTACTGGTGCGCCGATTCATTTCCCCCTTGACCAGGCAATGTTCAGGCATTTTAAAATTAACTGGAATGCTGTTCTGAGACACATTGAGATCCCCCGCCGGAACCACAACGGCCGAACTGATGGTCGTATTTGCATAAGCTGCCTTGGTCGCAAGATCGGTACAAGACAACAGCGTACCCGACTTGGCCTCAGTTAGTTGCGGGAGACCTGGGACTGCGTCGTCCCCTCCGCCCCCACCCCCCAAGCAGCCGCTCAGTACTGCTGCAAAACACCCGGCAACGGCCAGGCTGATTACTGTTCTTGCTTGACTCTTGTAATTCATTGTATTTATTCCTCCGTAAATAAAAGACAGGGGATCAATAATCCCGTCCGACGTGAAATCACTGCATTTCTTCTGGCCTATCCTCTCCTTTCGACAAATTCTTCTCATAAAGCCCTCACAAGGAATGGCAATCAGAAATCCCTTTTCATTCTGAATGATCACCACTCTTGCAGACGCAAGAAGACTACGAGTCGAGAGCAAGCCCGTCTTTCATGAAACGTGCACGGAATTTGTTTAAAACTGCGTCTGACCGAATGTTCTCTGGAATAGTCCTGACACAGCAAAGAGGTCTGGCATTGAAAAATGATTTTTACAGTTCTTCAAACCAGAGGTGAAACTTATACCCACTTGAAATTTGCGGCAGAACTACCGTCAAGTTTTTCGGCCAAGTTCGACGATATGGGTACGGTTTGTTTCGGGTGCAGAGAACACAGCCAACGAAGATATCGCACAACCAATACTGACGATCCAGGCTGCCGGAGTCCAGTCAGAAGGTGTGTAGCGGTTCCAAAATGCAGCAAGAGCCGGTGCTTGCGCAGCCAGAGTAAACCCCACCTGGGTTCCTATCGCCATTCCGGAAAGTCTGATTCGCGTGCTGAACATCTCACCGTACAGCGACGGCCACACGCCATTGGGAGCACTGTAAGCCACGCCGACCAGCAATATGCCAAATACGACAAACAATTGAAAATTCGACTGTTCAAGCGCCCAAAAATAGGGCCAGATCAATAAGCCGCAAGCCAATGCACCACTAATAAAAACAGGTTTCCGGCCGACCCGGTCGGAAAAAAATGCCCAGAGCGGAACAGCAAAAACTCCTACCAAAGCGCTTGATAACTGCACCACAAGCATTGACGATCTTGCTATCTGCAGGTGATTAACTGCCCAGGAAAGCGAAAAAACGCCGAAGATGGTCGTGACGACGGATACCTGGGCAGCCAGAACGACGCGGACGACATCCTTCCTGTGATGCCCCCACAAAAACCTAAGAGGTTCAAAAAAAAATTTTCTAGCAGGCGCCTGAGCAAGAAAAATCGAACTCTCTGGCAAACCAAGTCTTCCCCACACGCCTACTGCAACCACGATGGCGCTCAGCAGAAAAGGAATGCGCCACCCCCATGCCAGTAATTCTTTTTCGGTTAGCAGTGTAGAACACAGCAAGAACGCCAAGGCAGCCAGAATGAACCCCACCTGGGTGCCGCTGAGCGCAAAACTCGTATACAACCCGCGCCAATGCCCATCGGCGGTTTCGAGAACCAATGTACTGGCGCCAGCATGTTCACCGGAAACGGCCAGCCCCTGAAGCATGCGCAGCACAACAAGTAGAATTGGAGCCAGAATCCCGATTTCCTGATAGGTTGGCAATAATCCGATCAAAAATGTAGCACAGCCCATCAGGAGCAGTGTCAGGCAGAGCACGAACCGGCGCCCGTATAAATCGCCCAAGACACCGAGAAACACTGCCCCTATCGGCCGGGTGATATAGCCAGCGCCGACAGAGGCCATTGCGGTTAACGCGGTCAGTCCAGGTTCTGCATTAGGAAAGTAAAGTGGCCCCAGCACCAAGGCTGCCGCCGTGGAATATAGAAAGAAGTCGTAATATTCGAGTGCGCTGCCAATCCAGCCTGCCCAAACCACTCTCCGAATCCGGCCATGATGATCAATCTTTGAAGACAAAACGAACTTACCCAATTCAGTGTGATGCACGCAAAAAAACACCCTATAGGCTGCCACGGCAACCTTGGTTTATTGCAATCAAGCACTCCGCCAGCGTGCGGGCGTTTCCCCCATATGCCGTTTAAAGGCATGTGTCATATGTGCCTGGCTGGCAAAGCCGACTTCCAGCGCAATATCCGCAACCGTCCGTTGCCGCTCCGAACGCAACAGATGCGCAGCACGGGCGATGCGCATCTGCAGCACATAGTGATAGGGCGGCATGCCAAAAGAAGCGCGGAACAAACGCGAAAAATGGAAGGGGCTGATGCCGACTTCGGCCGCCATCCATTCCACACTCAAATCCGAATCAAGAAACGTATCAACAAGCTCCCGCACTTTTTCCTGCTGCGAGACAGATAACCCCCGTACGGGAGAATCGGAAGAGGCTGGTTTTCTTGCGTGGTAACGGCCCAGCCACCCGATGATCATCAACGACATGCCTTCAGCATAGATCTTGCCATTCGGGAACCCTTGTTGCATTTCGTCGGCCAACTCGAAAATCGAATTTACCAGAGCATCGTCCTTGAAAGCATATTTTGTTTTCAGATCAAAATAATAGGCGTCGTCCTGAATGTATCGGAGAAGAATGTCGGGATGCAATCGCAGACAGACAGTTTCTCCCCCCGGTTCGCACTCCCAGCGCCCATAGTCACGCTCATATGCGGCGTCGAGTGTATCCACGCCAGGAGCAATCATCGGAATTTCCTGCATCTTTCCATGACTCCGATACCAGCGTCGCCCAGGCGAATACTTTGAGGCGATGACCATCGGCATCCCGGAAAACTGAGGACCGCACTCTGCCAGCACAGGAATCTCCTTGCGCTCCAGAGTCAAGCCTTTCCAATCCAGTGGGCGGCGCAACAACGGTTGCCCATCCGGGCCAACGATTTCCGAACTGTGAGTCCCCACCAACTCCTTGTTCCTGCCCATACTACCCTCCATCGCCGCTGCCACTACGGAAGTACTGTATCAAACATGACCCAGGAAAAGCACCTGAATCCACACACCTACTTCCGAAGCGCACCAACGATGTAATCTCGCTGACAAAAAACGCGATTCGAATCGCCTCTGTTGTTTTATTTGCTCCTGCCTGATTTTATTATTTTGGTAAACGGAACCCAACTCAAGATACGGACTCGCACTCTGCGCGTATTTCACAATCCTGCGACTTTTTCAAATTCCTGCCATCTATTGCAAATTCATATTTCCCATTTGAACAGAGTCAAACAATCATTCAACGCCTCAATTCAATCAATTTCGAGCCGCTTCACGTCACCCACTATAAAGGCATAGGAAAACACGCCCAGCAAGGCTGCTGCGCCAATATAGAACAGCGCATGGAAAAAGGATCCGGTCGCCGAAATGATGAAACCGATCACCAGCGGGGTGAAAATCCCTGCCAGATTGGTGCAGAAATTGAACAGGCCGCCGGTCAGGCCCATCAGGCTTTTCGGGGCCACGTCGGAAATCAGCGCCCAGCTGAGCCCCACCATCCCCTGCCCGAAGAAGGCAACTGAAAGAACCGCAATCACCAATACATCGCTATCGACGTAATTGGCGCCGATGATGGTCGCGGAAAGCAGCAAACCGGAAATGATCGGCAGCTTGCGGGCGATATTCGCCGACCCGGTTTTCTTGAGCAACAGATCGGAGATCCAGCCGCCGAACATGATGCCCAGAGCTGCCGCGAGGAAGGGAATGACGGCGAAGAAACCCACTTTCAGCCAGCCCATGTGGCGTTCTGTGGCGAGGTAGGTCGGAAACCACGTCAGGAAGAATACCAGCACGGTATTGCCTGCAAACATGCCGATACTGGCGCCGATGATCTGACGGAACCTGAGCAGTTTCGCCACGTTGGCCCAGGAAAACTTGACCGTTTCCTTTCCGGCCACATCCAGGCCGCCGCCTGCCGCGATGTGACGAAGTTCCGCCGCGTTCACCTTCTTGCAATCCCTGGGTTCGCGGTAAATTGCCCACCACGCCAGGGCGAAGGCAATTCCAACCACCCCGGCGGCAATGAACAGGGTCCGCCAGCCAAAGCTGGCCATGACCCAGAAGAGCAGCGGCGCAAAACAGGCCAGTCCGAGATATTCACCGACGGTATACACAGCCGTTGCGCGGGCACGTTCCTGCTGCGGGAACCAGGTGCTGACGACACGGCTATTGGTCGGAAAGCAGGGAGCTTCACTCACCCCCAGCCCGAAACGGAAAAGCAGCAAGGACTTGATGCCGACCGCGGCACCTTGCAGAGCGGTAAACAAGGACCAGAAAACCAGGGCGCAGAAATAGGTCAACCGGCTGCCGAAGCGATCGAGAAAAATCCCGCCCGGCACCTGGGCCGCCGCATAGGTCCACGAGAATGCCGAAAAAACGAACCCCATCATCACCGCGCTGATTCCCAGATCGGTCGTCATCATCGGCGCGGCAATACCAAGGATGGTGCGATCGAGGTAATTGATCATGGTGCCCGTGGCCAGGAGGGCCAGCATGACGAAACGTCTGCGTGTGGCTGCCTGCGGTGACGATTTGACCGCGTCGGCGTTGGCTGGCGACACGGTAGCGCTTGCTGCTGGATTCATGTTCTCCCCTTCACTGGCTTTCAAAAAAACCGGAAGCCACGAAGAACAGAATGAAATACTGTACTTTCAACCGCTGCCGGGACCGAAACAAGGATGCTCATGCTCGCCAGACATTTTACTCCCTATCGCAGTCATCCCTGTGACAGGCATATCCTTTCGGTCCTGGCATGTCCGTTCAGCGGCCGCTGTAACGCATCGACCGAAGATAAGTGAATACATTCTCACGCGGCACCATTTCCCCGACCGCACATCCTTTTTCGCTAAGCGCGCCAGTGGGGCAGACGTGGACACACTTGCTGCATGAAGTGCAGGTTTCCGACTCGCCCCAGGGCTGGTTCAGGTCGGTCATCATCACCGAGTTGATGCCGCGCCCCATCACGTTCCAGGTCCGCGCGCCCTCCACTTCCTCGCACGCCCGCATGCAGCGTGTGCACAGAATGCAACGGTTGGGGTCGTAATTGAATTTCGCATGCGACGCGTCATAGTCGAACACCGGATACCGGTAGGGATAGCGGGTATGCACGACGCCGAGTTGCTGCGCCAGCGACTGCAACTCGCAATGGCCGTTGGATACACAGGCCGCACACACATGGTTCCGCTCCGCGAAGAGCAGTTCGAGAATCATTTTCCGGTATTTGGCCAGCTTCGGCGAATCGACGGTGACATCCATGCCCTCGGCTGCCTGCGTCGCGCAAGCAGGCAGCAGGCGCGGCACGCCGCGCACCTCGACCATGCACAGACGGCACGCGCCGACGTTCGACAGTCCCTTGAAGCTGCACAGGGTCGGAATGAAAATGCCATTCGCCCGGGCGATATCCAGAATCGTGCTGCCCTCGTCAGCCTTGAATTCGCTCCCCGATATCTTCAGCGTGATGGTCTTTGCCATGGCCTCACCTCACCCTTTCACCGAACACGTTTCATGAACGTCGCAACGCATGCAGCGGCTGCTTTCCGCAGCAGCCTGTTCTTTGGTCAACCCCTGCATGACTTCCTCGAAACTCGACCTGCGCTGAGAAGCGGGCAGTTCAGCGGAAACATGGCGATCCCCGCCTTCCGGTTCGGCGGGCACGACCTGCGCGACATCGAACTGGCCAAGCAGATCGGCAAAGCGATCCCGGCCGGTCAGGATGCTGTCGATCGCCCGCGCGGCGGCCTTGCCGGTAGCCATCGTCGAGGAGACATTCGATGCGCCCGTAACAAGGTCGCCGCCAGCAAACACATGCGGCCGGTTGGTTTCATAGGACACCCAGTCGGCCGCGGCCGTATCGTTCTCGCGCACGTGGATGCCAAAGCGATGCAGCGGTTCGGCATCGGGACGTTCGCCGATAGCCAGGATGATGTTGTCGCACGGCACGACGAATTTCTCGCTGGTCGACACCGGCCGGCGCCGGCCATCGAGGCCGTAATCGCCGAGCTTGGTACGCATCAGTTCGATGCCCGTGACGCGCCCGCGCTTGTCGGTAACCACGCGCTGCGGAGCGACGAGGAACTGAAGCTTCACGCCCTCGGCTTCGGCGTCGGTCACTTCCTCGGGAATCGCCGGCATGTCCTGGCGTTCGCGGCGATAGGCGATGGTCACCTCACAGCCCAGACGCAGGGCCGTTCGCGCCGAATCCACCGCGGCATTGCCGCCGCCGATGACCACGACCTTCTTGCCGATATTCGTCGGCGCCTCACGCGCCACCTGTTCCAGGAAATGGATCGCGTGCCAGACGCTCGGCGATTCCTCGCCGGTGATGCCGGCACTCATCGCCTTCCACGTCCCGGTGGCCAGGAAAACCGCATCGTTCTCGGCTTCCAGCACATCCAGCGATACGCCCGCACCGAGTTTCTGGTTGAAGCGGAACTGCACCCCCAGACCGGCGATGACCTCGATCTCCTGCCGCAGCATGTCCTTGGGCAGCCGGTATTGCGGCAGCGAATAGAGCAGCATGCCGCCCGCCTCTTCGCGCGCCTCGAAAATGGTCACCTCGTGCCCAAGCAGGACCAGATAGAAGGCTGCGCACAGCCCGGACGGCCCGGCGCCGACAATGGCAATCTTCTTGCCGGTGGGTGCCTTGCGGCGCCCGGCCAGGCGCTTCTTGATCTCCTCAAGCAGCGGCCCGGTAAACACCTGGTCGGAAATGAAGCGGTGCACCTCGCGCATATTGACCGCCGCATCGACATCGTTGCGACGGCACTGGCTTTCGCATGGATGCTGGCAGATGCGTCCGGTCGATCCGGGCAATGGATTGTCCAGCCAGATCATTTCCGCCGCCTCGGCCAGCTGACCACGCTGCGTGAAGTCGAGGAATTGCGGTATCCGCATGTGCAGCGGGCAGGAATTTTCGCACGGCGAGAGGAAAAGTTTTTCGCATACGCCGGCGTGACAACGATGCGCACGCAGGTGCTCCTCGTACTCGCGGCGGAAATAGCGCAGCGTCGTCAGCACGGGGTTGGGCGCTGTCTGTCCGAGTCCGCACAGCGACATTTCCCGGATCATCAGCGCCAGCTCTTCCAGGGTCTGGATATCCGCCTCGTCGGCCTGTCCCGCAGTGATCTTCTTCAGGATATGCAATGACTGGTCGAGGCCGGCGCGGCAGGGAATGCATTTGCCGCAGGATTCGGCATGGGTGAACTCGACGAAATAACGGGCGACGTCAACCATGCAGTTCTCTTCGTCCATCACCACCATGCCACCCGATCCCATGATCGCGCCCAGCTGTGCCAGCGACTCATAATCGATGGTCACGTCGAAATGCTCCGCCGGGATACAGCCCCCTGACGGCCCTCCCGACTGCAGCGCCTTGACGCGCTTGCCGCCCGGGCTGCCCTGCCCGATGTCGTAGATGACGTTCTTGAGCGGCGTGCCGAGCGGCAGTTCGACCAGCCCGGTGTTGTTGATCTTGCCGACCAGCGAAAAAACCTTGGTTCCCGAACTCTGGGCGGTGCCGATCTCGGCGAACCAGGAACCGCCGCGCGCGATGATTACCGGAATGTTGCACCAGGTTTCGACGTTGTTGATGTTCGTCGGCTTGCCCCACAGCCCCTTTTGTGCGGGGAACGGCGGGCGCGGACGAGGCCGTCCGGCGCGGCCTTCGAGCGATTCGATCATCGCCGTTTCCTCGCCGCAGACGAAGGCGCCGGCGCCTTCCACAAGCTTGATGTCGAAACTGAAACCATTGCCGAAAACGTTCTCGCCGATCAGACCGAATTCGCGCGCCTCGGCCACGGCGCGCTTCAGGCGCTGCACCGCCAGCGGATATTCCGCGCGCAGATAGACGATGCCCTCGGAAGCACCCATGGCCAATGCGCCAATGAGCATGCCCTCGATGAGCATGTGCGGGTCGCTTTCGATCTCGTTGCGGTTCATGTACGCGCCAGGATCGCCTTCGTCGGCATTACAGATGATGTATTTCTGATCGGCCACGGCCTTGTTCATCAGATCCCATTTGACGCCGGTCGGATAGCCCGCACCGCCGCGTCCACGCAGCTTCGATTTCTTGATCTCCTCGATGATCTCCCTGGCGTTGGGCTTCTGCGTGGCCTGGTAGAACGCATGGTAACCACCGACCGCGACGTATTCCTCGATGTCTTCCGGGTTGATCAGCCCACAGTCGCGCAGCACGATCTTTTTCTGTCCCTTGAAGAAGGGAATCTCGTTCCAGTGCGGCAACTCGGGGAGACCTCGGCCATACAGCACGTGGCCGGTCAGGTGATCCCATTCCTCGATCCGGCACAGGGCCTTTTCCAGCGGCGGCTGGTTGGCGACAATGGCCCGCACGATCGCATCGGCGTCATCGGGCTTGACCCGCCCGAGCACAACCAGCGGAAATCCCGGAATATGCACATTGACCAGCGGTTCGGCGGCACAGAAGCCGAAGCAGCCGACCGGAGTCAACTGCGCATCGACGGAATAGCGTTGCAGCGCCGCCTCCAGTGCGCGAAACACTTCGCGCGCGCCGTTGCCGATACCGCAGGTCCCCATGCCGACGCCGATCCGGGGCTTGCCCGGCAGGATTTTCATCATCCCCGTGCGCCGGATGTCGTGCAGTCCGTCCAGATCGTGGATTCTCATGACGCCTTCCCTCCATCAATGGCCGAAACGAGCTTTTTCAGCTTGAAATCGCTGACATGACCGTAAATGTCGTGGTCGATGGCGGCCACCGGCGCCAGCGCGCATTGCCCGAAGCACGCCACGGTACGGATGGTGAGCTTGTAGTCCGGCGTGGTGAACGAGTTCATCGAGCCGCCCTGTTCATCATCCTCATTGAATCCGGCACCGGCCTTCAGCGAATCGAGAAGCTGCTTCGAACCGCGCGTGTGGCACGCCGTGCCACGGCAGACGGTCACGGTATGCTTGCCCTGCGGCCGCAGATTGAAGAACGCGTAAAAAGTGGCCACGCTGAGAATCTGCGAGCGCGATATGCCCATTTTCCGCGCCACGTAATCCTGGGTTTCCGCGGGCAAATATTTCAGCGGATGCAACTCCTGGATTTCTTCCAGGATGCTGAGCACATCGCCGGTCTTGTCGGGATGCCGGGCAATGATTTCGTCGATGACCTGTTCCGAAAGCGGCGTATTTTCTGGCGCGTTCATTCTGGACCCCCTCCCTGTGTTTCCCGAAATTCCTTCTTCCCGATCAGCGCAATCGCCTCTTCGACCCGGTGTTCCGTGCCGGACGACAAGGCATCGCCCAGGTCAAAACAATAGGCGGGGATACCCACGACCCAAGCTTCCGGCTTTGCGCCGAAAAGCTGGCCGGCCAGTCCGACCAGCCCGGCCGGATTGACGCGATGGGCCATAGCGGAAGCACGATCGACCGCCTCCCCGTCAATTCTTTCGATGCGCAAGGCATCCCCCTCGGCCCGAGCGGCATAGGCATCGACGAAGATCACCTGCGACGCGGCCGCAACGTCGTCGGCCAGGTCGGGGGTCAGCTGATGCGTAACAATGACGCGCACCGGCGAGGATGGCCCGGCCAGACGCTCGGCCACACGGACTCCCGCGCCATCGTCACCGCGCAGGTCATTGCCGTAGCCGATGACCAGGGTTTCCGGAGCAGGCGGACAGCGCCGCTCCATCCGCGGGTCGGTTTGGCTAGGCACGTTCGCACGCATCCAGGATCTGCCCGGACACATCGAGCAACTCGATGCGCAGCGGCATGTCGCCCAGCGCATGGGTGGAACAGCTCAGGCAGGGGTCATAGCAGCGGATCACCGCCTCCACCCGGTTGAGCGCGCCTTCGCTGATCTTCTGGCCCTTCACAAAATGCTTCGCAGCCTGGGTAATGCCCTGGTTCATCGCCAGATTGTTGTTGCCGGTGGCAATGATCAGGTTGGCCCAGGTGATCAGGCCGTCGCCGTCGACCTTGTAATGGTGAATCAGCGTGCCGCGCGGCGCCTCGGAAATTCCGACGCCTTCGGACTTGTTCGGCGTAGCCTTGGCGCGCACCTGCGGACTCAGGATGTCCGCCTCACCCAGCAGTTCGGAGAGGCGTTCAAGGGCATGCAGAATCTCGACCAGGCGGGCGTAATGGAAATGGAAGGAACTGAGCACGGCGCCCCCCGGCTGCAGGGCGCGGAAGTCGGCCAACTCCTGTTCGGCCAGCGGCGTGCCCATGCGTTCGCACACATTCAGGCGGGCCAGCGGACCGACGCGATACATCCCCTGCGGATAACCGTGCGGCTTGAAATACGGCGACTTCAGGTAACTGTCCGGTTCGACGGCCTCGCCGATGTATTGCGCGTAATCGCCGGAAGCGATTCCGTCGACCACGATCCGGCGCTGGGCATCGACCACGCGCAACTGACCGTCATAGTGTTCGATTTGTCCATCCGGGCCGACCAGCCCCATGAACAGGCTGGGGAAGTTGGCGAAGGTGTCGATCTCCTCCTGGAATTTGCCGATCACCGGCTTGAACCAGTCGAGCGTCTTGCGCGCGATGGCCACGGCCTGAGGCAGTTCGGAAAGAATCTGGTCGCGCACTTCCGCGCTCACCGGCTGGCTGACGCCGCCCGGCACAATCCAGGTCGGATGCACGCGCTTGCCGCTCAGCCTTTCGATCAGTTGCTGCCCGAACTTGCGCAGCCAGATGCCGTCCTTGGCCAGTTCGGGGAATTTCGCAGCCACCCCCAGAATGTGCCGCTCGGCGGGGTCGGCATCCATGCCCAGCAGCATGTCCGGCGAACTGAGGTGGAAGAAGCTCAGCGCATGCGACTGAACAATCTGGCCGTAATTGATCACCCGGCGCAGTTTTTCCGCAGCGGACGGAATGCGCACCGCCATGATGTCGTCACAGGCTTTCGCCGAGGCCAGCAGGTGGCTGATCGGACAGATCCCGCAGGTGCGCGCCGTCAAAGAAGGCATTTCCTGGAAGGGGCGGCCTTCGGTGAACTTCTCGAAACCGCGGAACTGGGTGATGTGCAGGCGGGCCTCTTCGACCTGACCCTGATCGTCCAACCGGATGGTTATCTTCGAGTGCCCCTCGATGCGGGTGACGGGATCAATCGTGATGCGTTGTGCCATGGCGCGTCTCCTCGATTCAGCCGAAGCGGGCGGTTTGTTGCAGGTCGGGCATGCGGCCTTCGAGCAGGGCCGCGACCGCATTGAAAATGATATCCGCATGCGGCGGGCAACCGGGAACGAAAATGTCGACCTTCACGTATTCGTGGATCGGCTTTGTCTTCGGCAGCAGTGCCGGAATCACTTCCGTTGGCGCGCCCTGATTCACCGACGCATTCTCGACATACGCGCGGCGCAGCAACTGATCGCGGCTGAAAAAATTGCGCATGCCCGGCACATTGCTGGTCACCGCGCAGTCACCCAACGCCATGAGCAGTTTGGTGCGGGAGCGGACCAGCTTGATCTTGTGCAGGTCGTCCTCGTTGCTCACCGCGCCCTCGACGATGGTCAGATCGACGTTTTCCGGGAATTCCTTGGCATCCACCAGCGGGCTGTACACCAGATCGATCTTGTCCGCGACGGCGAGCAGGCGTTCGTCCATGTCCAGGAACGACATGTGACAGCCCGAGCAACCATCCAGCCAGACGGTGGCGATTCGTATCTTGCTCATGGACTTCTCCCTTTCAGCTTTTATCCTGCAACCGGGACCGCTGTTTTTGCGCTTGTTCTACTTTGTGTTTTGTTTAGTTTTTCCTTACGTTCTTCCTGCCCCCACGCATTTTTTCCTTGAAGGATAGGACATTAATTTGCACTTTTCAAAAATGAAATTTTCATTCTGAATACGGCGTTGCGTATGCCCGAATCCAGCGCCATTGCGTCCAGACACCGTTCAGCAAATCCGCGGCAGCGCCTCCCCGCTCAAGCGGTCCAGAATGCGTTGACCACCCATGCGCGTCGTCGCCTGCACGAAGCCGTGGCTGTCCTCGACCACCTCGCCGATGATCGCGGCGTCCAGCCCGAGCGGGTGAGCACGCATCGCTGCCTGCAGCCGGTCGGCATCCTGCGGCGCGCAGATGGCCACCAATTTGCCCTCGTTGGCGATGTAGCACGGATCCAGCCCGAGGAATTCGCAGGCGGAAGCCACAGCCGGTTTGACCGGAATCGCCGCCTCGTCGAGCCGCATGCCGACGCCGGATTGCTGTGCCAGCTCGTTGAGCGTCGTTGCCAGCCCGCCACGCGTCGGATCGCGTAGCGCACGCAGTTCCGCGCCGCTGTCGAGCATCGTTTCGACCAGCCCGTTGAGCGGCGCCGAGTCCGAAACGATAGGCGCCTCGAATGCCAGCCCCTCGCGTTGCGAAAGAATCGCCATGCCGTGTTCGCCAATGCTTCCGGAAAGCAGAATCCGGTCGCCCGGCCGGGCGTTTCTTCCCGACAAGGCAATGCCGTCGCGCAGAACGCCGACGCCGGTGGTGGTGATGAACACCCCGTCGCCCAGGCCCTTCTCCACCACCTTGGTATCGCCGGTGACGACCGACACGCCCGCTCCGGCCGCCGCGCGCCCCATCGATTCGACGATGCGCTGCAGCTCGGCCAGCGGAAAACCTTCCTCAAGAATGAAAGCCGCTGCCAGATACAGCGGCCGGGCGCCCATCACCGCCACATCGTTGACCGTGCCATGCACCGCCAGGCTGCCGATGTCGCCCCCCGGAAAGAACAGCGGCGAAACCACGTGGCTGTCGGTCGACATCACCAATCGCCCCGGCGCCGCCGGCAACACCGCGCCGTCATCGCCCTGCGCCAGAAACTCGTTGCCGAGCAAACGGGCAAACAGTTCGTCGATCAGTTGCGCCATCGCCCGTCCGCCACTGCCGTGGCTCATCTCCACACGACCGTTGCGTAAATCGAGTTTCATACGCTCCCTTTAATCAAAAGGATGAGGCCAAGTTATTTTCACTCCAGCAGGTTACGGAAAGCGAAGAATTTCAAGTTGCTTTTCCACTTGCAAATAGGTGCGGGAACGTTGGGGTAATTGCTTCAATTGTTTCAATGCGGGAGAAACAAGCCAGAAATACGGATAGACCAGAAACTTGTTGTTGTCTCCAACCAGGGAATTGAACTCAGTGAATGTGTATCTTTTTTCACCAACTTTGAAGACCAAGCCAGGGCCTTTTAACCAGGTACGTATATCGACGAGGACAACGCGCTGGAATGCTTCCTTAAGTACGGGGTGATTTTCGGATAAAAATTGCTTGTAAGTACGGCACGGTGGACAGTCTTCAGCACCCAGATAGATATACAGCGGCTTGTTCTCTAGATTTGCTCTCTCCACAGCCGCAGAAAGATCAATCAATCGCTCGGAAAAACTGAATGGTGGTTTAACGATGATCGGCTGATATTCTTCCGGAATTTCTGCTCGAGCATGTAGTGTCCAAAGCATCAATCCGCATGCCAATAATCGAAACATGTTGTTCTCCCTGAAAAAATTGAACTAATCCCCTCACCCTTTCCTGAACCGCCCATACATGTACTGCGCCGCGCAGGCGCCTTCGGCCGAGACCATGCACGAGCCGACCGGGCTGTCCGGCGTGCAGGCGGTGCCGAAAATTTTGCAGTCTTGCGGGCGCTTTTCGCCGCGCAGGATGACGCCGCATTCGCAGGCTTTGTTGTCCTGTACCGGCACGTACTCGACGCCAAAACGCGCTTCCGCATCGAAGGCGGCAAAACGTGGGCGCAGCTTCAGGGCGCTGTCCGGCAGGGTGCCAAGGCCGCGCCATTCGAAGCTGTCGCGCAACTCGAACACTTCGTCCATCAGCGCCTGCGCCTTGCGGTTGCCTTCCGGCGTGACCGCGCGGGTGAATTCGTTTTCCACTTCGGCGCGACCGACGTTGATCTGACGTACCAGCATCAGGATGGCCTGCATGACATCCAGCGGTTCGAACCCGGCGATGACTACCGGCTTGCCGTGATCGCGGGCAAAGGTCTCGTAGGGCCGGCTGCCGATGACGGTGGAAACGTGCGCCGGGCCGACAAAACCGTCGAGCCGGACCCCGGCGGGGTTGGCCAGGATCGCACGCATGGCGGCGGGCGTCAGCACGTGGTTGCAGAGCACGGAGAAATTGCCCAGCCCGAGCAATTCGGCCTGCAGGAGGGCGACCGCCGTGGGGGGCGTGGTCGTCTCGAAACCGATGGCAAGGAATACCACTTGCCGCTCGCGATTCTGTCGCGCCAGTTCCAGCGCATCGGTGATCGAATACACCATGCGCACGTCGCCGCCCTGCGCCCGCGCCTTGAGCAGCGACAGGCCGTGCGAGGCCGGTACCCGCAGGCAGTCGCCGTAGCTGCACAGCGTGACGCGATGTTCCAGTGCCAGCCGGATGGCCTGGTCGATGCGCCCGATGGGCAGCACGCAGACCGGGCAGCCCGGCCCGTGGATCATGCGCACTCCGGGCGGCAGCAGGTCAGCGAGGCCGTAGCGCGAGATGGCGTGGGTATGCCCGCCGCAGAATTCCATCAGACGGTAGTCGCGCCCTTCCTGCACCTCGCTGGCGATGCTGGCTGCCAGCTTTTGCGCAATGTCCCCGTTGCGGAAATCATCGAGGTATTTCATGTGGAACACCCTTTTGAACCACAACGTGCACAACGGACACAACGAAAACCAAAAACGCAAATTTTTTCAAGGTTCGAATAGATAGGGCATTGATCCATGGCATTTCGTTGTGTTCGTTGTGGTTAATTGCAACTCTCTCCATTCATCTCTGCAAACAGCCGCAGCGTACGCTCAGCCTCCTCGATATCGAGCTTTTGCAGCGCGAAGCCGACATGCACGATGACATAATCGCCAACCGCTGCGTCGTCGATCAGCGCCAGCGAAACCGTGCGGCGCACGCCGCCGAAGTCGACCACGGCGTTTTCGGAATCAAGGAGTTGTTCGATGCGCGCGGGGATGGCCAGACACATGATTCACCTTTCCTGCAAATGATGGACGGCTACCCAGGCCTGCCCGAGCGACAGGGCACTGTCGCCGGGTGACAGGCGGCAGGCGGTCAGAACCTCGATATCGCGTTCGTGGAGAAGTCCGGTCAGCTGGGCCAACAGCAGCTGGTTCAGGAAGCAGCCACCACCACAGGCAACGCGTCGGATTCCGGACGTACCTGCCGCCACGCAAACCCAATCGGCCAGCCCGGCCGCCAGCGTGGCATGAAACAGCGCGGCGCCGTAATCGGCTTCCATGCCTTCGGCAAGCGCGTCCAGCAACGGGCGGAAATCGAGCGCGCAGTTTCCCGAGTAACCACTATCCAGCGCCGGAACCGGACCATGCCGCGTCGCCAAGGCTTCGAGCGCCATGGCCGCCTCGCCTTCAAACGATTGCAGAGGGCAGATTCCAAGCAGACCGGCCGCCGCATCGAACAGGCGGCCCAGGCTGCTCGTCGGCGGACAGTTGAAATCGCGTTCGAGCATGGCGGCGACGGTGGGCGCGGCGGGCTGGTCCGCAAAACGGGAAACGATCTCCTGCGTCCGCCCCAGGCTGGCCAGTGCCGAAGCAGCCATGCGCCAGGGTTCGCGCGCCGCGCGGTCGCCGCCGGGCAAACGCAGCGGCAGCAGATGGCCAAGGCGCTGGAAATCCGCGCCATCCACGCGCAGCAACTCGCCGCCCCATGCCTGCCCGTCGTTGCCCAGCCCGACGCCGTCCAGGGCCAGCCCGAGCACGGGGCCGGTGACGCCGTGCTCGGCGCACACGGCCGCGATGTGCGCGTGATGGTGCTGCACGCCCAGCGCTGGGATGCCGCGCTGCCCGGCGATCCGCTCCGCCAGCCGGGTGCTGAAGAAATCGGGATGCAGGTCGTGCGCAACGATGGCCGGTTCGATGGTGTGCTCCGTGCACAGTTGGTCAATCGTCTGCTCCAGCCTTGCGCAGCTTGCGGCGTCGGCCAGATCCCCCAAAGGCTCGGAAACGAAGGCCGTGTTGCCGCGCACCGCGCAAATGGAATTCTTCAGCCAGCCGCCCAGCGCCAGCACGCCGGAAGCGCCGAGGGGCAATTCGAGGGAAAGCTTATTCACCGCCCGAAGCTTGCCTGGCAAGCTGCAACTGCGCTTCCAACTCTTCCACCCGCTGCTTGAGCGCGGTGATGCTTTCCAGCCGCTTCGCTTTTACCGCCGCATGTTCCCGGCTCAGCCAGTCCAACCACGCGGGAATGCCCTCGCCGGTTGCCGCCGAGAGCTCGATCACTTCGATGCCCGGATTGACGCGCCGCGCATTCTCGATCACGCGCGGCACATCAAACTGTAAGTGGGGCAGCAGGTCGCATTTGTTGAGCAGCATCAGGCGCGCGGCGCGGAACATGTCCGGGTATTTGAGTGGCTTGTCCTCGCCTTCCGTCACCGACAGGATGACGACCTTGGCCGCTTCGCCGAGGTCGAAGGCCGCCGGGCAGACAAGGTTGCCGACGTTCTCGATGAACAGCAGGGATTCGGGTTGCAGCGCCAGTTCGCCGAGCGCCTGCTGCACGCGCTGCGCGTCGAGGTGACAGCCCTTGCCGGTGTTGATCTGGATGGCCTTCGCGCCGGTGCTGCGGATGCGCTCGGCATCGAGACTGGTCTGCTGGTCGCCTTCAATGACGGCCAGTGGGGTGTTTTTCTGCAAGGCGGTGATGGTCCGCACCAGCAACGAAGTCTTGCCTGAGCCGGGGCTGGACACCAGATTCAGCGCCAGGACGCCTGCCTCCTCGCAGCGCTGCCGATTGGCCGAGGCAAAAGCATTGTTCTTGTCCAGAATATCGCGCTCGATCTGCACCATCCGGGCCGGAAGCGGTTCCGGCGCATGTTCGTGATCGTGGTGGTGATCGTGGTGTTGTTCGTGACCGTGCGGATGGGAATGCCCGTGCCGGTGCACATGTCGATAAATCAGTCCATCCGCACCGACGTGCTCATGTTCGGTGAGTTCCCCTTCTCCGTTGCCACAGCCGCAGGTCAGGCACATGATCCGCTCCGTTATTGTCGAACCTTGTCTTTTTGAATTCCCTTATTCCACTTCCAGCGAAGTCACCTTCAGCTCCATGCCCCCGGTCGCCTGCAATCCGAAGCCGCCGCAGTTTGGGCAGGCGGCGATGAACTCGGGCATCGGTACAGTCGCCGCGCATTGCCCGCACCAGCCGCTTCCGGGTACTTCGATGATTTCCAGTTCGGCGCCGTCGGCAATGCTGTCGCGCACCACGGCGTCGAAACAGAAGCGCATCGCGTCCGGCTCGACCGTCGCCAGCTGGCCAATTTCCAGAAACACTTTCCTGACACGATGAAAGCCGCCCGTCCGGGCGGAATCTTCAATCATCTGCAGGACGTTTTCCGCCAGCGACAATTCGTGCATGTCAGGCGACGGCCAGATAGACCCCGCTCAGGGCGATAGCCGCACCGGCGAAGCGGGCCAGCCACTGCTGCGTCAGCTTGACCGCGCCGATCCCCAGGCCGTGCAGGAAGGCCGTAGCCAGCGCAAAGCCGATGCAATAACCATAAATATCTCCTGCATCGGGAATCTCCGCTCCATGCGCATGCCCGTGAAAAACGGCAAAGAACCCCACGATCAGCACGCCGATCAGGCTATCCAGCTTGCATGCACCGGCAATCAGCAAACCCAGTACCAGCAGGGATGCGACGATACTCTGCTCGACAAAAGGCAATCCCACACCGGCCAGCCCCATTGCAGCACCAGCCAGCATCAGCGAAACAAAGGCCGTCGGCACCATCCACACCGAGCGTCCGCCATTCTGCGCGGCCCAGATGCCCACCGCCAGCATGGCCAAAAGGTGATCCAGCCCGGAAAACGGGTGATGTGCTCCGGCCATGAAATTGGCGCTCACGCCATCCTGCCCGACATGCGCCCAGACCACGGCAGGCAGCATGCCCGCCACGACAGATCCCCACAGCATGAATTGCCTTGCCTTCATAACTCCCCCTTTTATTTTAGAGACAGCCTCATTGACAAGCAGAACAGACAAGCAGAAACAGCATCGCATCCCGAAAAATATCTTTTGCCCGGATCTGAACAGGCATTTCTTTCAGCAAACAGCTTAGCCCGTGACGGCTTGGGATGAAAGGGAAAAATGAATTGAGGAACGCGCGAAGCGCACAGTGAATCTACAGAACAATTCCTGCTAGGCCATGTTTTTCAAGGCATCGGCGAGAGGATCAACGGCATTCTCCGAAGTTTCATTGCCTGCGCCTTCAACATGTGCCTTGTAACCCAGAAGGCGCAAAACGGTTACCCATTCTTCCGCTTCGCTGTGTGAGCGCAACCAGGGCCCCTTTTCAAGGATCCTGGCCCCGTGATGGTCCCGATTATCCGTAACTACCCTGAACACTTACAACCCCATCAGCAACTCACTTCAGGAAGAAGATTCTACTCCCATGATCTCGGTTTGGCCCGCTTCGCGACAGCACTCTCGGTCCTATGCATCGGGATAAATGCCGGATGATTTATCGAAAGCCCAAAAGAAAAAGAGAAAGCCCTGACGAATCAGGGCTTTCTCTTTTTACTGGGGCGATGTACCGGGCTTGAACCGGTGACCCTTGGAATCACAATCCAATGCTCTACCAACTGAGCTAACACCGCCATTGTTCTGGCGCGCCCGGCGAGACTCGAACTCACAACCCCCGGCTTAGAAGGCCGGTGCTCTATCCGGTTGAGCTACGGGCGCGAGCCGCGGGATTCTCGGGAGTTGCTTCCCGCCGGTAACGCTTTTACTGCTTTAAAACTGGTCGGGGCGGTGGGATTCGAACTCACGACCCTCTGCTCCCAAAGCAGATGCGCTACCAGGCTGCGCTACGCCCCGAGGAAGCGCGCATTCTACAGACACCACCCGCCGAGGTCAATCACGGATAGTATATATTCGGATAAAACTTCCGCGGATTTTTCATTCCTGCAAATAGCCTAACGATCGCTTGCAGTACACCGATATTTCTGATATTTAATCGCCTCTTTGCAAAAACGTATGGATGGTCTTGAATATGCCTGAAGAATTGTTGAAACAGTTTGCCCCTTATGTTCCGAAAAAGGGCGAGGAATACATGAGCGAAAGGCAGCTGGCTCATTTCCGCACCATCCTCTCAACGCTCAAGGCCGAGTTGATGAACGACATTGAGCGCACGGTGCATACCATGCAGGATGAGGCCACGGTGTTTGCCGACCCGAACGACCGTGCCAGCCAGGAAACGGACATCGCCATCGAACTGCGCAACCGCGACCGGGAACGCAAGCTGATCAAGAAGATCGAGGAGACCATTGCCCAGATCGACAGTGGCGATTACGGTTACTGCAGCAGTTGCGGCGTGGAAATCGGCATCAAACGTCTGGAAGCCCGGCCAACCGCATCCATGTGCATTGACTGCAAGACGCTGGAGGAAGTGCGCGAGCGGCAAGTAGCCAAATAAGCCGGGGGGCTTTTCAAGTTATAACTACCCTTCAAGTTCCAGTACAACAAAAAAGGACGCCGCAGCGTCCTTTTTTGTTGCTGAACAACGCACCGATTACTGCGGCTGATCCGCTGCCGGAGCTTCGGCTTGCGCCTCGGCGCCGCCCTCTTCTGCGGCTGCAGCCTTCTTCGACAGACGCACACGGCCTTTTTCGTCGGCTTCCAGCACCTTGACACGAACCTTCTGGCCTTCCTTCAGGTAATCGGCCACGGCATTGACACGCTCGTTGGCGATCTGGGAAATGTGCAGCAGGCCGTCACGGCCCGGCAGGATGCTGACGATCGCGCCGAAATCGAGGAGCTTGAGAACGGTTCCTTCGTAGATCTTGCCCACTTCGACATCGGCTGTGATCGCTTCAATGCGGGCCTTGGCCGCATCCGCCGCATCACCGTTGACCGACGCGATGGTGATCGTGCCGTCTTCCTGAATGTCGATGGTCGTTCCGGTTTCTTCGGTAATGGCGCGAATCACGGCGCCGCCCTTGCCGATCACGTCGCGGATCTTTTCCGGATTGATCTTCATGGTATAGAGGCGGGGAGCGTAAGCGGAAACTTCCTCACGCGGAGTCGCCACGGCCGTGCGCATCTGGCCGAGGATGTGCAGGCGCGCTTCCTTGGCTTGCGCCAGGGCAACCTGCATGATTTCCTTGGTGATCCCCTGGATCTTGATATCCATCTGCAGGGCCGTAACGCCGCTATCGGTACCGGCCACCTTGAAGTCCATGTCGCCGAGGTGATCTTCGTCGCCCAGAATGTCGGTCAGCACGGCGAAGCGGTTGCCTTCCTTGATCAGTCCCATGGCGATACCGGCCACATGCGCCTTGAGCGGCACGCCGGCATCCATCAGCGCCAGCGATGAACCGCACACCGAAGCCATCGAGCTGGAGCCATTGGACTCGGTGATTTCGGAAACCACGCGCATCGTGTAGGAAAAGTCTTCCGCCTTGGGCAAGGCAGCGATCATGGCACGCTTGGCCAGTCGGCCATGGCCGATTTCGCGACGCTTCGGCGTACCCACGCGGCCGCATTCACCGGTCGCATAGGGCGGGAAATTGTAGTGCAGCATGAAACGCTCGCGATATTCGCCGGCCAGCGAGTCGATGATCTGTTCGTCACGGCCGGTACCCAGCGTGGCAACCACCAGTGCCTGGGTTTCGCCGCGCGTGAACAGCGCCGAGCCATGCGTACGCGGCAGGACGCCGGTACGGATGGCGATCGGGCGGACGGTGCGGGTGTCGCGTCCGTCAATGCGCGGTTCTCCGGCAAGAATCCGGCCGCGCACGATGCGCGATTCGATTTCGAACAGCAGATTGCTGATCGTGGCCGCATCCGGAGCATCTTCGCCCGCCGTCAGCGCTTCGATGGCCTTGTCGGAAATCTCGTTGAGGCGCTGCGTGCGCAGTTGCTTGCTGGTGATGCGGAAGGCTTCCTGCAGATCCGCCTCGACCAGCGCGTTGAGTTTGGCCACCAGCTCTTCGTTCTTGGCGGCAGGAGCCCAGTCCCATTCGGGCTTGCCGGCTTCGTCCACGAATTCGTTGATGGCATTAATCACGGCCTGCATCTGTTCATGGCCATAGACCACAGCGCCCAGCATGACGTCCTCCGGCAGCATGTCGGCTTCGGACTCGACCATCAGCACAGCCGACTGCGTTCCTGCAACGACCAGGTCAAGCTGGCTGGTCTTGAGCTGGGTTTGCGTCGGGTTGAGCACGTACTGGCCATTGATGTAACCGACACGGGCTGCGCCGATCGGACCATTGAAGGGAATGCCGGACAGGGCTAGCGCAGCCGAAGCGCCGATCATCGCGGGAATGTCCGAATCGATCTCGGGATTGAGCGAGACCACCATGGCCACGACCTGAACTTCGTTATAGAAGCCATCGGGGAAGAGCGGACGCAGGGGGCGGTCGATCAGGCGCGAGGTCAGCGTTTCCTTTTCCGAAGGACGTCCCTCGCGCTTGAAGAAACCGCCAGGAATCTTGCCTGCCGCATAGGTTTTCTCGATGTAGTCAACCGTCAGGGGGAAAAAGTCCTGCCCCGCCTTGACCGACTTGTTGCCCACGACAGATACCAGAACGACGGTATCGTCCAGCGACACCATCACTGCTGCCCCGGACTGGCGGGCGATCTCACCCGTTTCCAGCGTCAGCTGATGAGCGCCGTACGCGATTGTTTTCTTGGCAATTTTAAACATTATTACCTCTCAATTAGTTCATTGCGCGTACCCACGACACCGGTACGCAATTCATCGACACGCCTGTTGGCGAAACTGCAAAAAAGAACAGCGGACAACCCGTACGAGGCTGTCCGCTGTTGCTTATCCAAAAACGAAACAATCCCAACCGCACAGCGGTTCGGCAAGGAAGATCACTTGCGCAGGCCGAGACGCTGGATCAACGAGCGATACGAATCCACATTCGTATTCTTGAGATAGTCCAGCAGCTTGCGGCGACGGCTGACCATGCGCAGCAGGCCGCGCCGGGAGTGGTGATCCTTGACGTGCTCCTTGAAGTGGCCGGTCAGGTCATTGATGCGCGCGGTCAGCAGGGCAATCTGGACTTCCGAGGAACCCGTATCCCCAGCGGTGCGCTGGTATTCATTCATGATCTGCGCTTTTTGCGCGACGGTAATCGCCATGTCAAACTCTCTTTCGTAGGTTGCGACGCCGCCCCAGTTTGATAGAGCAAACGCCAGATTGATAAACATAACACTCGCTAGGCGAAGCGAGCCGTGGATTATATCCTTCGACCACCCTGACAGCAAGCGCGGAATTTTCCTGTTCTTTGCCGCATTACAGCAACTCCGGGGACCAGGAAACCAGTCTACCCGGCTGCAGGAGGCCGGTAGCATCTCCGATGCCCACGCCGAGCAGACGCTCCTGGTAGTAGACGCGGCATTTACCTTCCGGACCATCGATCGTCACGGGATTTCCATGACAGAAACGCCGGGCATTCTGCGCATCAAGCGAAACCGCAGGAAGGCTCTGCAGCAAGGTATCGGGAGGCAACAGCCAGCGACCGCGCTCCCCTTCCGGAATTTCATTCAGTTGATCAAGCGTCACGGCCTGCTCGATGGATAAGTTTCCCACCGCCACCCTCCGCAATGCAGTCAGATGCGCGCCACACGACAGGGCCCGGCCAATATCCTCGGCCAGGGTGCGAATATAGGTTCCCTTGCTGCATTGCACGCGGAATCGACAACGCTCTCCGGAAAAGTCCAGCAGGCGCAGCTCAACGATCGTCACTTCGCGTGCCTCACGCTCGACTTCGACCCCCTGCCGTGCCAACTCATACAGCGGCCGTCCATTGCGTTTGAGTGCCGAATACATCGGTGGAACCTGCCTGATCTTGCCGAGGAATTGCTGCAGCACGCGTTCAAGCCGGGGTTGGTCGAATTCCGACATGCGACGTTCGATCACTTCGCCTTCGGCATCTCCGGTATCGGTGCTTGCGCCAAAGCACACTTCGGCCTCATAGATCTTGTCCGCATCCAGGAGATCGGCCGAAAACTTGGTGGCCTCGCCGAAGCAAAGCGGCAACAATCCGGTCGCCATTGGATCGAGGGTACCCGTATGGCCGGCCTTCGCTGCCGAGAACAGGCGTCTGGCAGCCTGCAAGGCTGAGTTGGAGGTCATGCCTTGCGGCTTGTCGAGCAGCAATACGCCATCGACGCGCTGCCATACACGCTTGGGACGATCGTTGGAGATCAAATCAGTCTTCGGTGGAATCTTCGGTATCCGAGGTACTGGACAGTGACACAGCTTCCTGGATCAGCTTCGACAGATCGGCACCCCGTTCGAGCGATTCATCGAAAATGAAATGCAACTGCGGCGTCGAGTGGATGGTTATGCGCCGCCCCAGTTCCCGACGCAGGAAACCGGAAGCCTTTTGCAGGCCGGTGAGCACGGAATCAAGATGTTCCCTGCCAGTCATGCTGCTGAAAAACACTTTCGCATGGGCGTAGTCGGCGGAAACCTCGACGCCGGTTATGCTGACCATGCCCACGCGCGGATCCTTCAGCTCGGTACGAATCAATTCCGCGAGCTCACGACGGATCTGCTCGGAAATCCGGTCGCGGCGCGAAAAACCTTTGTTGGCGGTCACGTGGAAACCTATAGCGTCCGCGCCACTTCAGTCAGGTCGTAAACCTCGAGCTGGTCGCCTTCTTCGTAATTGTTGTAATTCTTCAGCGACAGACCGCATTCAAAGCCGGACCTGACTTCCTTGACGTCGTCCTTGAAGCGCTTGAGCGATTCAAGTTCGCCTTCCCAGACAACCACATTGTTGCGCAACAGGCGGGCTCGCGAGGTGCGCTTGACGATTCCTTCGAGTACATAGCAACCGGCAATCGTGCCGATCTTGGTAGCGCGAAAGACCTGGCGAATTTCGACCAACCCGGTGACATCCTCGCGTTTTTCCGGAGAAAGCATGCCGGACAGCGCGGCCTTGACCTCGTCGACCGCGTCATAAATGATGTTGTAATAACGAATATCCACACCGACACTCTCGGCCGTCTTGCGCGCGCCCGCATCGGCCCTGGTATTGAAGCCGATGATGACAGCCTTCGATGCCTGGGCGAGATGCACGTCGGATTCGCTGATCGCACCAACCGCGGCGTGGATGACATTGACCTTGACCTCGTCGGTCGAAAGTTTCTGCAAGGACTGGACCAACGCTTCCTGCGAACCCTGCACGTCAGCCTTGATGATCAGGGCCAGCGTCTTGACCTCGGTCTCTCCCATCTGTTCGAGAATATTTTCGAGGTTGGCTGCCTGCTTGCTGGCCAGCTTGACGTCGCGGAACTTGCCCTGGCGGAACAATGCAATTTCCCGCGCCTTGCGTTCGTCGACCAGCACCATGGCATCCTGCCCGGCCGCCGGGACATCCGAAAGACCAAGGATCTCGACCGGAATCGAAGGCCCGGCTTCCTTGATGGCCTTGCCGTTTTCATCAAGCATGGCACGAATGCGGCCGAAGACCTGGCCGGAAAGCAGCACGTCGCCCTGACGCAGCGTTCCCGACTGGACCAGCATGGTGGCCACCGGGCCACGTCCCTTGTCGAGACGTGCTTCGATGATCAGCCCCTTGGCGGGAGTTTCTTCCGGCGCTTTCAGCTCAAGCACCTCGGCTTGCAGCAGAACGTTTTCCAGCAACTCGTCAATCCCCGCTCCGGTCTTGGCGGAAACAGGGATGAAAGGCGAATCGCCGCCGTACTCTTCCGGCACCACCGACTCGGCAACCAGTTCCTGCTTGACACGCTCGGGATTGGCCTCAGGCTTGTCGATCTTGTTCACCGCCACGACAATCGGCACACCGGCCGCCTTGGCATGGTGGATGGCTTCACGCGTCTGCGGCATGACACCGTCGTCGGCCGCCACCACCAGAATGACGATGTCGGTGGCCTGGGCGCCACGTGCACGCATGGCCGTGAAGGCTTCGTGGCCCGGGGTATCGAGGAACGTCACCATGCCGCGCGCCGTTTTCACATGATAGGCGCCGATATGCTGGGTAATGCCGCCGGCCTCGCCGGAAGCAACCCGCGTCCGGCGGATGTAGTCGAGCAGCGAGGTCTTCCCGTGGTCGACGTGGCCCATGACGGTCACCACCGGAGCACGCGGCAGTTGTGGCGCGTCCTTGTGCTCCGTGTCTTCCAGGAAGACATCGGGGTCGTCAAGCTTGGCGGCCACCGCGCGGTGGCCCATTTCCTCGACCAAAATCATTGCCGTTTCCTGATCAAGCACCTGGTTGATGGTCACCATCGAACCCATTTTCATCAGTGCCTTGATCACTTCCGTAGCCTTGACGGCCATTTTGTGCGCAAGATCGGATACAGAAATGGTTTCCGGCACATGCACCTCGCGCACCACGGCCTCGGTCGGCGCCTGGAATGCGTGAGACGGCTCGGATTCGTTGTTGCGGTTGTTGCTGTTGCGCTTGCCATGTTTGTCCCGCCACTCGGATCCCGTAGTGGCACCGCGGGTTTTGATTCCCTGGCGTTTGCCCCCCTCCTCGCTCTTCCATACACCTTTCTTGTCCGCGCCCTTCTTTTCTCCCGCACCGGCCTTGGCTTCTGACTTGCGGACCGGCTTATCCGCCTTGTCTGTCTTGTCCTCAACCGGCCTGCCGCTCGCAGTCTTTGCTGCGGCCTGTTTTGCCGCCTCCGCCGCGCGCGCTGCAACTGCTTTTTCCTCGGCTTCCTTCTTCAGGCGCACCAGATCGGCAGCACGCTGCTGTTTTTCCAGGAACTCAGCTTCCTGGCGTGCACGCAGTTCCGCATTGCGGCGATCTTCCTCGGCACGTAGCCGCTGCTGCTCTTCACCGATGATCGAGGCACGCGTGACCACTTTCTTGGGTGAAGCGCTCTTGGCTCCAGCCACCGCCTCGCCGGCCTGGACTGCGCTATCCTTGTCCTTGGCTTTTCTGGACTTGGCCGGCTGTTTTGCCTTGGCTTCGGCGACAGGCTCGGCTTGGGCGACGGCCGGCGTCTCTGCCTCAGGCGAAGCTTCGAATGCCTTCGGTTGCTCAACGGCTTCAACAACGGCCTGAGGCACTTCGACTGCAACTTTCTTTTGTTTGGTTGGCTCGACCACCGCCGCCGGCTCGACCACCGGCTCCACCACTTCGGGGGCAGCCTTCGGCTCGCTGGAAAGCGTCGTCTTGGCCTCCATCGCCTCGGCCCGCAACTCGGCCGGATCACGTTTGACGAGGACACGTTTCTTGCGCACCTCGACCTGGACCGTACGCGATTTGCCGTGGGAATCCTGGGCCCGGATCTCGCTGGTTTCGCGGCGCGTCAGAGTAATCTTGGTTTTCCCATCAGCTTCACCGTGCGCACGACGCAGATACTCGAGCAATCTTGACTTGTCCTGCTCTGAAAGCAGGTCATCCGCCTTGCTTTTGACAACGCCGGCCTTCTGCAACTGCTCCAGGAGTACGGAGGCAGGCATTTTCAGGTCGGTAGCGAATTGGGCAACGCTTGTTTGCGCCATGTGAATTCCTCTTCTTTGCTTACGCGATACAGCTTATTCGAACCAGTGCGCGCGCGCCGTGGTAATCAATTGTTTGGCACGATCGGCATCAATACCGGTCATCTCGGTGAGCTCGTCGATCGCCAGATCCGCCAGATCATCGCGCGTCTTTATGCCGTTGCTGGCCAGTTTTGC
This sequence comes from uncultured Propionivibrio sp., assembly GCA_964563685.1. Classification (GTDB taxonomy): domain Bacteria; phylum Pseudomonadota; class Gammaproteobacteria; order Burkholderiales; family Rhodocyclaceae; genus Propionivibrio. Next base: position 117,412 of record CAZLXL010000005.1, on the reverse strand, counting down.
GGCCAACAGCTTATCCATGCCTTCCAGTGCAAGCATGTCTTCCGAGACATCACCAATCTGCTCTTCCGCAACAATGGCCTCGGTCAGCAGCACATTGCGCGCACGCTCACGCAACTCCTGGACCACGGTTTCGTCAAAAGCCTCGATCTCGAGCATTTCATGGAGCGGCACGTAGGCCACTTCTTCGAGCGTGGAGAAACCCTCGCTGATCAGGATGTTCGCCACGTCCTCGTCGACATCGAGTTTTTCCATGAACAACACGCGAATGGCCGCGGATTCGGCTTCAAGCCGCGTTTGCGACTCTTCCTCGGTCATCAGGTTGATGGTCCAGCCGGTCAATTCGGAGGCCAACCGGACATTCTGGCCGCCCCGGCCAATTGCCACGGCGAGATTGGCCTCATCGACGACGACATCCATGCTGTGCTTGTCCTCATCCACCACCACCGAAACGACTTCCGCCGGAGCCAGCGCTCCAACCACGAATTGCGCCGGATCAGCCGACCACAGAACGATATCCACCCGTTCACCGGCCAGTTCGTTGGTCACCGCAGTGACGCGCATGCCGCGCATGCCGACACAGGTACCGATCGGATCGATGCGCGGATCGTTGGACTTCACGGCAATCTTGGCGCGCATTCCGGCATCCCGGGCGGCCGCCTTGATTTCCAGCAAGCCGTCCTCGACTTCAGGAACTTCCAGTTCGAACAGCTTGATGATGAATTCGGGCGCGGTACGCGAAAGAATCAGCTGCGGTCCGCGCGCCTGGCGGTCGACACGCAGCAGGAACGCCTTGACCCGATCGCCGACGCGCAGGTTCTCACGGGGAATCATCTGGTCGCGCGGCAGCACGGCCTCGATCTTGCCCGCCTCGACAATGGCATTGCCGCGTTCCATGCGCTTGATGGTGCCGGTTACCAGATGGTCCTTGCGCTCGAGGAAATCATTGAGAATCTGGTCGCGCTCGGCATCGCGAATTTTCTGCAGAATGACCTGCTTGGCCGCTTGCGCGCCGATCCGCCCGAAATCGATGGGTTCCAGGGACTCTTCCAGGTAATCGCCGATCTCGACTTCCGGATCCTGCTTCTGGGCATCAGAGAACGCGATATGCTGGGCCTCGTGAATGAATTCTTCATCCGGAACGATTTCCCAGCGGCGGAAGGTTTCGAAATCGCCCGTTTCGCGATCGACCACCACACGCACATCCGCATCGTCGTGAATGCGCTTCTTGGTCGCTGAGGCCAGCGCCAGCTCCAAAGCACCGAAGACGATCTCCTTGGAGACGTTTTTCTCGCGCGCCAGCACATCGACCAGCAGCAAAATCTCGCGACTCATATTCTCACCACCCCTTCATCCTGCCTGACATCGTTAATCGTACTTGGGAACCAGCCTGGCCTTGTCGATATTGCCAAACTCCAGTTCCACTTCGCCGGTGTCGATCGTCAAGCGCACCTTGCCGTCCTGCAGACCATGCAGAACACCATTGAAATTGCGCCTCCCGTTGACCGGAAGCCGCAGCCGCAGATTGATCTCCGACCCCGAAAAACGCTCGAAGTCGGCCGCTTTCTTCAACACCCGGTCGAGACCTGGCGAAGAGATTTCGAGGCGGTCATAATCGACGTTCTCGACGGCCAGTACGCGCGACAACTGGTTGCTGACCAGCGTGCAATCCTCGACATCGATTCCGCCTTCTTTCCCCGGCTTGTCGATGAACACTCGCAGCACGCGGCCGCGCGGACTCTGCTCGATATCCACCAGTTCGTAACCGAGTCCGGTCACCGTTTTTTCAATAAGCGCGATCAAATCCATAGCCACAAAAGAAAAATGGGCAAAAAGCCCATCCCATAAGTTTGCTCCGCAAGGAGCGCGCGGAAAACTGCTGAATTATAACGACAAACCATGGATTGGTAAATGGTAATCGTGCTTGCAGCCAGATTTTCAACCTGCCTCCGGAAGCAGGATGATTTATCCGTGCAAGGCAGGTGGCCCTGCGTAGCCGATTGACCTTCCCACACCAAAGCAGATACATTGACCAGAGGCCGTCACAGGTGTTTCCCGCCGGAAAATCGCTTGAACAAGACGGTAGAACGGCCTCACGAGAGGCGATTGTGGCGAAAAAAATCATTTTGAAACAGGCTCATTACATTGCTGCCGACCAGCTACGGATCGGTCTTTACATATTCATCGACCGTCCCTGGTTCGATCACCCCTTCACGCTCAATAGCTTCCGCATCACCAGCAAGGAGCAGATTGCTGCATTGATGGCGCTCGGCGAAACCCGATTCCGTTACGACCCTGAGCGCAGCCTGGTCGCCTACGCATCCGGCTCCGAGAATGAGGTTGCCGTATCCATCACCTCCCCTCCTTTCCCACCGGAAGGTCAAGCATCTGCGCCGGACCTGTCCGCACCGGACTTTCCGGGCAAGAACAAGCGCATCGAGATACTGCATGATCACCGGCAACGCATCGAGCAGGTCAACCGCTCTTTCCTCAAATCGGTAAGCACGTTGCGGCACCTGAACCGCAATCTGTTGAAAACACCCGAAGAAACCCTGCGCGAGATGAAGCTTCTCGTCGAGCAGATGGTGCTCTCTTTTCTTGAACACCCGGAAGTCACGCTGCACCACATGGGCGAGGAATGCGGCGGCGAAGAAGTTTATTCGCACAGCCTGAATGTCACGGTGCTCAGCATGATGCTCACCAAGGGGCTCGGGTTCACGCCCGATCAGGCGCGCACGCTTGGACTCGGCGCCCTGCTGCACGATATCGGTCTGATGGAGCTGCCCTCTCCCCTGCTCAGAAAACATCCCGACGAATTCACCCGGCCCGAACGCGACCTGCGCGCCCTGCACTGCGAATACGGGCTGCGCATGGGCAAGCAACTGGACCTGCCGCCTGACGTGCTGGCCATCATCTTCCAGCATCACGAAATGATCGATGGCAGCGGCTACCCGCTGGGTATCAAAAAGGACAAGATCGCCCTGCCGGCCCGCGTGGTGGCACTGGTTAACGCCTACGACAACCTGTGCAACACCGTTGACCCGAACCAGGCCATGACGCCGCACGAAGCGCTTTCCCTGCTGTTCGGACAACGCCGCAGCAAGTTCGATGCGGACGTGATGCAGCGGATGATCCGCTGCCTCGGCGTTTATCCGCCGGGATCCATTGTCACGTTGTCGAACGACGCCATCGCCCTGGTCATGTCGGTCAATCCAGTCCGGCCGTTGCGCCCATGGGTCATGGTCTACGACGAGAACGTGCCGAAGGAGGAAGCCATCCTGCTCGATCTTGAAAGGGAAACCGAAATCAACATCGTCAAGGCCCTGCGTCCGGCCTTGCTGCCGCCCCCGATCTATGCCTACCTGAGTCCGCGCAAGCGCGTGGCATATTACTTCGACAGCAGCGATTCGCCTGGACAGGTCAGCCAATGAAATCCGAACTCTGCCGACGCCTGCTTGAGTACGGCAACGAAATCCTGCTCCTCGTTGACATTCCGACGCTCGAAATCCGTGCGGCCAACGCCGCAGCCAGCCGGCATCTCGGGTATTCCCGCCAGGAGCTGATTGGCAAGCCGATCACCGATATTGAATGCGCCCTGGCCGACGTCTTTTACTGGGAGGACGTCCGGCAAGGCATATCTCCTGAGATACAGGAAGCAGAAACATCCTATCTTTGCGCCGATGGCACATTGCTCGCGGCGACCAAGAGCATCTTCCGGGAAACCGCCAGCCCGGGCTGGCTGGTCATCTGCGCCACGCCAACCACTCGCCTGCACCGTACCGAAAATGCGCTGGCCGACCTTGCAGCACGCCTGCGTTCGACGCTGGAAGCCACCGCCGACGGCATCCTGGTCGTTGACCGGAACAATGCCATCGTCAACATGAATCGCCAGTTTTCCGACATCTGGCGGATACCCGACGAACTGCTGCTGGCACACAACGATCACGCCCTGTTCGATTACCTGGCCTCACGCACGCATGATCCCGAAGACCACCGCAGACGGGTACTGGAGATTCTTTCCGACAGCGAAAACGAAACTTGCGACATCCTGCATCTGTCCAGCGGCCAGGTGATCGAGCGCAAATCGCGCCTGGCCTGCCGGGGCAAGATGGTCATCGGCCGCGTTTTCTCCTATACCGACATCACCGAGCGCAAGGCGGCCGAATCACGCTTGAAACTGGCCGCCAGCGTATTTTCGCACGCGCACGAAGGGATCATGATTACCGATGCGTCGGCCCGCATCCTGGAGGTCAACACGACCTTCACCCGCATTACGGGCTACACGCGCGAAGAAGTCATTGGACATACTCCCCGCATCCTGAGCTCGGGACGCCACGGCGAGGAATTCTACCAGTCCATGCGGCATGAGCTGACGACACGAGGAAGCTGGCAAGGGGAAGTATGGAACAGGCACAAGAACGGCAGCCTGTATGTCGAAAAACTCAGCATTACCACGGTCTGCGACAGCGATGACGGATCCCTGCACTATGTCGCCCTTTTCTCGGACATTACCGAACTGAAAGAGCACCAGCAGCAACTCGAGCACATGGCGCATTACGATGCCTTGACCGGCATTCCCAACCGGGTGCTGCTCGGCGACCGGCTGAAGCAGGCGATTGCCCAGACACGGCGCCACCAGCGAGGACTGGCGCTCGTCTATCTCGATATTGACGGTTTCAAGGAAGTTAACGACGCGCACGGTCACGAAACGGGCGACCTGTTGCTGGTAACGCTGTCCCAACGCCTGCGCGACGCGCTGCGGGAAGGTGACACCCTGGCCCGTCTGGGAGGCGACGAATTCGTTGCGGTGCTCACTGACCTCAGCAATCCGAACGAATGCGAATCCATTCTGGCACGCCTGCTGCATGCCGCATCCACACCGATCAAGGTGCGCCAGCACACCCTGCAGCTGTCCGCCAGTCTGGGGGTCACCCTCTTCCCGCAGGACGGCAGTGATGCCGATACCTTGCTGCGGCACGCTGACCAGGCCATGTACCAGGCAAAACAGGCAGGCAAAAACCGCTACCACATGTTCGACCCGGAAGAAGACCGGCTGACGCAGACGCATCACAAGAGTCTGCAGCGCATCACACAGGCACTTGAACAACAGGAATTCGAGCTGTTCTACCAGCCCAAGGTCAACATGCGCACCGGCCAGGTGATCGGCGCCGAGGCCCTGATCCGCTGGCGGCATCCGGAACGCGGCCTGGTCGCTCCCGGCGAATTCCTGCCGTTGATCGCGGGCGAGGACCTGCTTGTCCGTGTCGGCGACTGGGTGCTGGATACGGCCCTGGCCCAGATGGAGTCATGGCAGGCGCAAGGCCTGGACATCGCGGTCAGCGTCAACATTGCCGCCCATCACCTGCAGGAAGAAAATTTCATGCTGCGCCTGCAGGAAAAACTGGCCGCCCACCCCGGGGTTCGCGCCGACCGGCTCGAACTGGAAGTGCTCGAATCCGCCGCGCTCGAAGGAATCGCGCAGATTTCGCGGATGATTGAGAACTGCAAGGACCTTGGCGTGCATTTTTCGCTGGATGATTTCGGCACCGGATACTCGTCATTGACCTACCTTCGCCGGCTGCCGGCGAGCGTGCTCAAGATCGACCAGAGCTTCGTGCGCGACATGCTTTGGGATTCCGAGGATCTGGCCATCGTCGAAGGCGTCATCGGGCTGGCCACCGCTTTCCCCGCTCGGTGATTGCCGAAGGCGTGGAAACCATCGAGCATGGTGAATTACTGCTGCGCCTTGGGTGCGATCTCGCACAAGGCTTCGGCATCGCCCGTCCCATGCCGGCTGCGGAACTACCAAACTGGCTGGCCACCTGGCGTCCAGCCCCGGCCTGGGTGGCCAGTCGCAACATTGCGGTGAAGCGCGAGAATTTGTCCCTGACCTATGCCGAAGTCGACCACCGGAACTGGGTCAAATGCCTGGAGGATTATCTCACCGGCCTTACTCTCCTGCCGCCCGAACTCGATGCGAAGAAGTGCCGTTTCTGCGAGTGGTCCCTTGGCATTGGGCAGCAACGGTACGGTCATCTCGCCGGATTCGCAGAACTAGTCGCGCGGCATGAGGCTGTGCATGCGCTGGGCCGCGAGTTGGACGGACTGAAAAAGAACGGCATGCCGGAAGAGGCAATCCTGCGCCTGGGAGAATTGCACTCTGCACGCGACCAGCTGATCTCTCAATTGCACGAGCTGGGCGCCATGTCGCAGGAGATGGCCTGACTCCCTGCATGGTGGCACTTGCACCAAAGCGCAAGCCAGCCGTACCGCTTGAGCGACTCAGCGCCCGCGGGGATTACGCGGCATCCTTGCGGGCGCCGGATTTTCCATGCCGAAATCCGACATCAGCTTCACCACGTCCTTTTCGTCCAGTTCAAGCACCTGACCACGCTTGAGGTTGGACGGCAGGGAGAACGGACCGTAACGCACCCGCATCAGACGGCTGACGGTGACGCCCACTGCCTCGAACATGCGCCGCACCTCGCGATTGCGCCCCTCGAAGAGTGAAACACGGTACCAGTGATTGGCGCCGTCGCCGCCTGCATCCTGAAACGTGGCGAACTGCGCGGGACCGTCTTCCAGTTCGACCCCCTGCAACAGTCGCTGTTGCGCCTCGAGCGGCAAATCGCCGAGCACGCGCACCGCATATTCGCGCACCAGATTGTATCGCGGATGCATCAGGAGGTTGGCCAGCTCGCCAGAAGTGGTGAACAGCAAGAGGCCGCTGGTATTGAAATCGAGACGCCCCACGGCCACCCAGCGCGAGCCGGAAAGACGCGGCAGCGAAGTAAACACGCTGGGCCGGTGCTCGGGATCGTCGCGTGAAACGATTTCACCTTCCGGCTTGTGGTAAATGATCACACGCGGCAGGCGATTGGAGAATTTCAGGTTGACCAGCCGGCCATTGACCTTGATGCGGTCGCCGGGGATTGCCGATTGCCCGATCTGCGCGGTCTCGCCGTTTACCGTGACGCGGCCGGCCGCGATCAATTCCTCCATCTCGCGACGCGAACCGATGCCGCTCTGGGCCAGCAGCTTGTGCAGGCGTTCCGGCTTGCCCGGCTCTTCCTTGTGCCGGGCGCGCTTCGACGCATCGGCCGGCGCCGCGCGCGGCGCATGGCGTGGCTTGCTGTCCACACGCGTTTCGGAGACTTCAATTTCTGCGTCAGCAGGCCTCCCCGACCGGGAGCGGCGCGAATCGGGCGAGGCGGGTCTGAAGGGGGTATTACGCGGTTTGTTGGGCATCGGCCAGTTCCAGTGATTGATTCATCATTTCCAGCGGCGGCAATTCGGCCACGCTGCGCAGGCCGAGATCGTCGAGAAATTTCTTGGTGGTCGCCAGCAGGGCCGGACGGCCGGGTGTATCGCGATGGCCAACGACGTCGATCCAGCCGCGCTCCTCTAGGGTCTTGATCACCTGCGTCGACACCGTGACACCGCGGATTTCCTCGATGTCGCCGCGCGTTACCGGCTGCCGATAAGCAATGATGGCCAGGGTTTCCAGCACGGCGCGCGAATACTTCGCCGGTTTTTCCGGGTTGAGACGCTCCAGGTAGGGAAGATACTCGGCGCGCGTGCGAAAGCGCCAGCCGCTGGCCACCTGCAGCAATTCCAGCGGACGCTCCGCCCAGTCGGCGCGCAACTCGTCAAGCAGCACACGCAGGATGTCATTGCCGATTTCCTCGACGAATACTTTCTTCAGTTCGTTGAGGGTCAGCGGCTGCTGCGCGCTGAGCAGCACCGCTTCGAGTATCCGCTTCAGTTGCGCGGCGTTATTCGGGTTCGCCGCTTCCGGAAGCGTTTCCGGCGGGCTGTTCGGTTCCGTGTTCAACTCGTCCATCCGTCAACCTCACGTAAATCGGCGCGAACGCCTCGACCTGCGTCATTTCGAGCAAATGCTCGCGTGCCAGTTCGAGCATCGCCAGAAAATGTACCACCAACACCTGCGCCCCGAGCGTCACATCGAACATGTCGACAAACTCGACGAATCCATCCGCATCGCGCAGCGTGCGCAGGATCACACCCATGTGCTCGCGTACCGACAGTTCTTCGCGCTGAATGGTATGGCGCGTATGCAACCGGGCCTGCTGAACGATGGCCCGCCAGGCGTCGCGCAGGTCTTCCGGATTGACTTCCGGCAGACGCTGCAGCATCGACTTCTCGACCCAGACCTCGACCCAGTCGAAATCGCGCTCGGCCTGCGGCAGTTCGTCCAGCCTGTGTGCCGCCAGCTTCATCTGCTCGTATTCGATCAGGCGACGCACCAGCTCGGCGCGTGGATCTTCGCCCTCGTCGCCTTCAACAACCTTGATCTTGGGCAGCAGCATGCGCGACTTGATCTCGATCAGCATGGCCGCCATGACCAGATAATCGGCTGCCAGTTCGAGATTCTGCGAGCGCATGGCCTCGACGTAGGTCAGGTACTGCACGGTTAGCGGCGCCATCGGGATGTCAAGGACGTTCACGTTGGCCTTGCGGATCAGGTACAGCAACAGGTCGAGCGGCCCCTCGAAGGCGTCGAGCATGACCGCCATGGCATCCGGCGGGATATACAGATCGAGCGGCAGCTGCTCCATCGGCTCGCCGTAAATGCGGGCCAGCGGTTCCCCGGCGGGTTCCGGCGCATCCACCGCGGGTCGTTCGAGAATTTCGCTCTCGTTCATTTTTTCAACGCCGGACGCTGCATTCAGCGGTAACTCAGGCCCATCGCGGAACGCACGTCGCGCATGGTTTCACGCGCCAGCTTGCCGGCCTTGGCATTGCCTTCGGCGATGATTTCCCGGACCAGTGCCGGATTGTCGAGGTAGGTCTGCGCGCGCTCCTGCATCGGCACCTGTTCCTTCAGGATACTGTCGATCACCGGCTGCTTGCACTCCAGACAACCGATTCCCGCGCTACGGCAGCCCTTCTGCACCCATTCCTTGCATTCCCCATCGGAATAGACCTGGTGCAGCTGCCAGACCGGGCACCTGTCGGGATCGCCGGGATCGGTGCGACGCACGCGCGACGGATCGGTCGGCATGCGCTTGACCTTCTGCGTCACCGACGCCGCATCTTCACGCAGGGTAATCGTGTTGTTGTACGACTTGGACATCTTCTGCCCGTCGAGTCCGGGCATTTTCGAGGCTTCAGTCAGCAAATAGCCGGGTTCGACGAGAATCATCTTGCCGGTTCCTTCCAGATAGCCCATCAACCGCTCGCGGTCGGTATGCGACAGGCTCTGTGCTTCCTGGACCAGCACGCGCGCCTGTTCCAGCGCACCGGCATCGCCGTCCTGCTGGAAACGCGTGCGCAGATGCTCGAAGGAACGTTTGTTCTTGCTCCCGAGCTTGCCGACGGCCTCCTTGGCCTTTTCCTCGAAGCCCGGCTCGCGGCCATACATGTGGTTGAAGCGGCGGGCCAGCTCGCGGGTGAATTCGACGTGCGGAATCTGGTCTTCGCCCACCGGCACCTTGTCTGCGCGGTAAATAAGAATGTCGGCGCTCATCAGCAACGGGTAGCCAAGAAAGCCATAAGTGGTGAGATCCTTGCCGGCCAGTTTTTCCTGCTGGTCCTTGTAGGTCGGAACGCGTTCCAGCCAGCCGAGCGGGGTCATCATCGAGAACAGCAGGTGCAGTTCGGCGTGTTCCGGCACTTGCGACTGGATGAACAGCGTCGCCTTTTCCGGATCGACTCCGGCGGCCAGCCAGTCGATAACCATGTCCCAGGTGGCCTTCTCGATGCCTTGCGGATCGTCGTACTGGGTCGTCAGTGCATGCCAGTCGGCGACGAAGAACAGGCACGGATACTCGTTCTGGAGTTTCACCCAGTTCTTGAGCACGCCGTGGTAGTGGCCGAGGTGCAGGCTGCCCGTGGGGCGCATGCCGGAAAGAACTCGTTCTGCGTACATGATGTCAGATCAGTTGAAAAAGGATGAGGATCAAATGCTTGAAGAGGGATATGAAAGGCCAGACGATCATGCCGAGAACCCCGGTAAAAAGGAGTACCAGCAGGATCGGGAAACCCCAGCGTTCAAGCTGCGAAAACGGCACCGCCAGACGATAGGGCAACAGGCTGACGGCAATCCGCCCGCCGTCGAGCGGGGGCAACGGCAACAGGTTGAGCACCATCAGCACCAGATTGATGCTGATCCCGACCGAACTCATCTGCACGAGCGGCAGGGTATACATATTTTCCGGCATGACCATGGCCAGTTTGAGCAGCGCGGCCCAGCCCAGCGCCATCAGGAAGTTGACTCCCGGTCCGGCCGCGGCCACCCACAGCATGTCGCGCAACGGGTTGCGCAGGCGGCTGAAATTCACCGGCACCGGCTTGGCCCAGCCGAAGAGCATGGCATTGCCGGTCAGCATTGAACTGGTGGCCAGAATCAGCCCGGGTACCAGCAGCGTCCCCACCGGATCGATGTGGCGCAGCGGGTTGAGGCTGATGCGACCGGCCACCCAGGCAGTCGTGTCGCCGAAATGGCGGGCCGCGTAGCCGTGCGCTGCTTCGTGCAGGGTGATGGCAAAGATGATCGGCAGTGCGGAAATGGCAATCGTCTGAATCAGGGCGGAAAAATCCATGGCGGCGGTTACTCCAGGCCAAAAGGTTCAAGCGGCCCGCGCCCGGCGCGCACCAGTGTCGGCGGCAGGCTGGTCAGGTCGATCACGGTGGTCGGGGTCGTTCCGCAATAGCCGCCGTCGAGAATCATATCCACATGATCGTCAAGGCGATCCTGGATTTCCCAGGCTTCGGTCAACGGCGCTTCATCATCCGGCAACAGCAGGGTCGAGGTCAGCAGGGGCTCGCCGAGTTCTTCAAGCAGCGCCAGGGCCACCTTGTGTTCGGGAACGCGCAGGCCGATCGTCTTGCGCTTCGGATGCAGCACGCGGCGCGGCAGTTCCCGCGTGCCTTCGAGGATGAATACGTAGCTTCCTGGCGTCGTCGCCTTGAGCAGCCGGTATTGGGCATTGTCGACACGCGCAAACTGGGCGATCTCCGACAGATCGCGGCACATCAGGGTCAGGTGATGGCGATCGTCCAGGCCGCGAATCCAGCGGATGCGCTCGACCGCCTCCTTGTCGCCCAGACGGCAACCCAGCGAATAGCAGGAATCCGTCGGCAGCACTACGATGCCGCCAGAGCGCACAGCGTCGGCGGCCTGCGCGAGCAAACGCGGCTGCGGGTCTTCGGGGTGGATGGAAAGGTAGCGGGCCATCGAAACGTTCAGAAGGCGGCCCAGACCGGTGTCAGGCCATCAGGCAAGGGAGGCGTCCCGCCGAGGTCGATGTAGCTCTCTTCGGGCCCGTGGAAATCCGAACCGCAGGATGCGAGGAAACGGTATTCGCGCGCCAGCCGGGAAAACTGGGTGATGTTGTCCTGTGAATGGCTGCCGGAAACGACTTCGATCGCCTGCCCGCCGCAGGCCTTGAATTCATCGAGCATATTGTGCATTTCCGTGCGGGAAAACTTGTAGCGACCGGGATGGGCGACCACGGCGACGCCCTCCGCACCGACAATCCAGCGCACGGCCTCGGCGAGCGTCGCCCAGGAATGGGCCACATAACCCGGCTTCCCCGGAACAAGATAGGACTCGAACACGCTGCGCACATCCTTGCAGACGCCAATTTCCACCAGGTAACGGGCAAAGTGCGAGCGGCTGATCAGATTCGGATTCTCGGCGTAGCGCAAGGCCCCTTCGAAACAACCTGCGATGCCTGTTTTTTCAAGAGCCTCGGACATGCGGCGGGCGCGGCCGGTGCGCCCCGTGCGGATCCCGGCCAGTCCGGCATTCAGTTGCGGATTGAGCGGGTCGAAGTTGAGTCCGACGATATGAACCTGCAAACCGCCCCATTCGATCGATATCTCGACGCCATCAATGAAGCGCATCTCCAGCTGTTCGGCGACAGCCCGCGCAGCTGCCAGCCCGCCCAGATCATCGTGATCGGTCAGTGCCAGCAGTTCGACGGAATTTTCTGCCGCGCGCTGTACTACTTCGGCGGGAGAAAGCAAGCCATCGGACGCTCTGGAATGAGAATGAAGATCGGCGATGAGCACGGCGGGTGGAACTTCCTGAAAAATGTAGCAGGCGATGATAGCACAGGAGGCCACGTCCCTCGCCGGCCTTGCAGGCATCCCCGGCCTCGCGCTATAGTTCGCCGGCGAACGGGAGAGAGCGGCAGCGCCACCCCGCCGCCGAAGGCGCAATCCACCCGGAAACGCTCAGGCAAAAGGACCGTTCGTGCAATGAACTCTGGAGAGCGGCGCCCTTGAAGGCGCCCACCGATGGGGCAACGCTACGGAATCGGTTCCGTTCATAAGCCGCCAGCGACGCGAAGACGAGCCGCAGACAGTGCATATTGCACGGCAAGGCGAAGTCAACAAAGTCGATGGCGGGTTAGAAACGGAATCGCCGGGCGATAATCTCTCAGGTACCAAGGACAGGGGGGTGAACTCGATACGAGTTCGCCTTTTTTTTGTTTCTGCAATCGGATTCGACACCTTATTTCAAGGGTTTGAAATGACACAGAAAACAGTCCTTAACGAGGCCCATCGCCGGTTGGGCGCCAAGATGGTCGATTTCGGCGGCTGGGACATGCCGCTGCACTACGGTTCGCAAATCGAGGAGCACCATGCCGTGCGCCGCGACTGCGGCATGTTCGACGTCTCGCACATGTGCGCCGTCGACGTGGCCGGCAAGGAGGCAAAAACGTTCCTCCAGCGCCTGATCGCCAACAATGTCGACAAGCTCGCGGAACCCGGCAAGGCGCTCTACAGCGCCATGCTCAATGAAACCGGGGGCGTAATCGACGACCTCATCGTTTATTTTGTCGGCGACGGCCAGTACCGCATCGTGATCAACGCCGGCACCGCCGAGAAAGACCTGGCCTGGATGGGCGCGCACCTGTCCGCCTGGCAGTACGAAGCCGTGTGCATTCCGCGCCGCGACCTGGCCATTCTCGCGGTGCAGGGACCGAACGCCAAATCCCGCGTCTGGCAGGTTTTGCCCGAAACACAGACTGCCAGTCAATCGCTCAAGCCATTCCACGCCATCACCGTTGGCGATTACTTTGTCGCCACCACCGGTTACACCGGCGAAACCGGCTTTGAAATCACCCTGCCCGCCAGCAAGGCGGAAAAACTCTGGCAGAGGCTGCTCGAGGCCGGCGTCAGGCCGATCGGCCTCGGCGCGCGCGACACGCTGCGCCTGGAAGCCGGCATGAACCTCTACGGCCAGGACATGGACGAAACCGTGTCGCCACTCGATGCCGGCCTTGCCTGGACGGTTGATCTGACCAGCCCGCGCGGCGGCGTTGATTTCGTCGGCAAGGCCGCACTACTTGCCCGGCCGCAGCAGAAGCAGTTTCTCGGACTGCTGCTGCTCGACAAGGGAGTGCTGCGCGCGCACCAGAAAGTCATCACGGCGCACGGCGAGGGCGAGATCACCAGCGGCACTTACTCACCAAGCCTGCAGCAATCCATCGCCCTGGCCCGCCTGCCGCTGGCTGTCGCCATCGGCGACACGGTCAAGGTCGAAATCCGTGAAAAGCAGCTGACCGCAAAAGTCATCAAACCCGGCTTTGTCAGAAACGGCAAGGCGTTGATTTAGTAATTGAACTCACCACAACGACACAACGGGCACAACGAAAAACAAAATTCGGGGTTATCTTTCCTGTTTCTCGTTGTGATCGTTGAGTGCGTTGTGGTTAAAACCCTTTCTCAATTTTTCAGGAGCCTCCCATGAACATCCCCGCCAACCTCAAGTACACCAAGAGCCACGAATGGGTGCGCGTTGAAGCCGACGGCACGATCACGGTCGGCATCACCGATCACGCGCAGGAACTGCTCGGCGATCTTGTTTTCGTCGAACTTCCGGAAGTCGGCAAGGAACTGTCCGCGGAACAGGAGGCCTGCGTCGTCGAATCGGTCAAGGCCGCTTCCGATGTATACGCGCCTGTAGCCGGCACCGTGATCGAAATCAACACCGCCGTTCCCGATGCCCCGGAACTGGTCAACCAGGATGCTTATGCCGCCTGGCTGTTCAAGATGAAACCGGCCAGCATCGCCGACATGGACGCACTTCTGGACGCTGCCGCCTATGCGGCCGCCAGTGCGGAATAGCGAAAAAACAGGCAAGAGCATACGAAGGCTCGCTTCGCCGGGCCTTCATCGACTTTCTTTGCAGAATACCGAGCCTTTGCTGTGAATATTGAGCCCGACTTGATCAGCCACCGGAAACGCCATGCCTCTGACTTTGCCTTTGACCGCGCTTGAACAACGCGACGAATTCATCGCCCGCCATATCGGGCCAGCGGCCAGCGACATCCCGGCCATGCTGGACGCCATCGGCGCCCCCTCCGTCGAAGCCCTGATCGGAGAGACCGTTCCGGCGGCCATCCGCCTGCCCGAACCGCTGCCGCTCCCCGAACCACGCCCGGAAGCCGAGGCGCTCGCCGCGCTCAAGGTCATCGCCGGGAGAAACCGGATCAACAAATCGCTGATCGGCATGGGCTATGCCGACACACAAACGCCTGCTGTCATCCTGCGCAACGTACTGGAAAATCCCGGCTGGTACACCGCCTACACGCCCTACCAGGCCGAAATCGCCCAAGGCCGGCTCGAAGCGCTACTCAACTACCAGCAGATGGTCATCGACCTCACCGGCCTCGAACTCGCCAACGCCTCGTTGCTCGACGAGGCCACCGCCGCCGCCGAGGCCATGACCATGGCCCGGCGCGTCAGCAAGTCGCAGTCGAATCTTTTCTTCGTCGATGCGGATTGTTTCCCGCAGACCATTGACGTGCTGAAAACCCGTGCCGGCTTCTTCGGTTTCGAGCTTGTTTACGGCGCGCCGGAAGAAGCCGCGCAACAGGAAGTCTTCGGTGCGCTCTTCCAGTACCCGGCTGATACCGGGGAAATCGTCGACCTCACCGGACCGATCGCGGCCGTCAAGTCGCGCGGCGGCATCGTCGCCGTCGCGGCTGACCTGATGGCGCTGGTGCTGCTCAAGTCTCCCGGTGCCATGGGCGCCGACATCGCGTTCGGGACAACCCAGCGCTTCGGCGTCCCGATGGGCTTCGGCGGTCCGCATGCAGCCTTCTTCGCCACACGCGACGAACACAAGCGCTCGGTCCCCGGGCGCATCATCGGGGTTTCGGTCGACGCACGCGGCAACAAGGCGCTGCGCATGGCGCTGCAGACGCGCGAGCAGCACATTCGCCGCGAAAAAGCCAACTCCAACATCTGCACCTCACAGGTGCTGCTGGCCAACATGGCCGGAATGTATGCTGTCTATCACGGACCGCAGGGCCTGCGCGCCATCGCCGAGCGCATCCACCGGCTGACGGCCCTTTTCGGAGAAGCACTGAAGCGCGCCGGCATTACCGTGCTCAACAGGCACACGTTCGACACCTTGCGCCTTGATCTTGGCCTCAAGGCACCTGTGGTTTACCAGACAGCCCTGTCCGCCGGATACAACCTGCGACAGATCGGCACCGGTATGCTTGGCGTGGCTTTCAACGAAAGGACAACACGCGACGACGTAACCACGCTGATACGGATTGTTGCCGGCATCAGCGTCGACCTCAATGCGCTTGACATCCAGTTGCAACAGCAAGACGCTTTCCTGCCTGCCGCCCTGCGCCGCAACGACGCCATCCTGACGCACCCGGTATTCAACAGCTACCACACCGAACACGAGATGCTGCGCTACCTGAAGCGCCTGCAGAACAAGGATCTGGCGCTCGACCACTCGATGATCTCGCTCGGCTCGTGCACGATGAAGCTCAACGCCACCAGCGAGATGATCCCGATTTCCTGGCCCGAGTTCGCCAACCTGCATCCCTTTGCACCGCTCGACCAGGCACAGGGTTACGTGGAAATGATTGCGTCCCTGGAAAGCTGGCTCAAGACGATCACCGGCTTCGACGCCATCAGTCTGCAATCAAACTCGGGCGCACAGGGCGAATATGCCGGCATCGTCGCCATCCGCCGCTACCACGCGAGTCGTGGCGAAAACCACCGCAACATCTGCCTGATCCCGAAATCCGCGCACGGCACCAACCCGGCCTCGGCGCAGATGTGCGGGCTGGAAATCGTCGTGGTGAACTGCGACGAGAACGGCAACGTCGACGTCGCCGACCTCAAGGCCAAGGCCGAACAGCACGCCGCCAACCTCGCCTGCCTGATGGTCACCTACCCCTCGACGCACGGCGTGTTCGAGGAAGCGATCAAGGACATCTGCGCGACCATCCACGCTCACGGCGGCCAGGTCTATATGGACGGCGCCAACCTCAACGCCCAGGTCGGCCTGACTTCGCCCGGCCTGATCGGTGCCGACGTCAGCCACATGAACCTGCACAAGACTTTCGCCATCCCGCACGGCGGCGGCGGACCGGGCATGGGGCCGATCGGCCTGAAGGCGCATCTGGCGCCATTCATGGCCAACCACGTCGTGCAGCCGATCGAAGGCCCGCACAAGGGGCAAAGTGCGGTTTCGGCGGCACCGTGGGGCTCGGCATCGATCCTGCCGATCTCGTGGATGTATATCGCCATGCTCGGCGGGCGGGGCCTCAAGCGCGCCACCGAAGTGGCGATCCTCAACGCCAACTACGTCGCCGCCCGCCTCAACGCCCACTATCCGGTGCTCTACACCGGCAAGAACGGCCGCGTCGCGCACGAGTGCATCCTGGACATCCGTCCGGTCAAAACTGCAACGGGCATCGCCGAGATCGACATCGCCAAGCGCCTGATGGACTACGGCTTCCACGCCCCGACGGTGAGCTTCCCGGTGGCCGGCACGATCATGGTCGAACCGACCGAATCGGAATCGAAGGCCGAACTCGACCGCTTCATCGCCGCGATGATCTCGATCCGGGAAGAAATCCGGAAAATCGAACAAGGCATCTGGCCGGCCGACAACAACCCACTGAAGCACGCGCCGCACACGCAGGCCGACATCGTCGGCGAATGGGATCGCCCCTACAGCCGCGAGGAAGCCGTTTTCCCGTTACCCTGGGTACGCGACAACAAGTTCTGGCCGAGCGTCAACCGCATCGACGACGTTTATGGCGACCGCAACCTGTTCTGCGCGTGCATCCCGATGGATGCGTATTCATGATCCCGGCGGATGCTGGAACGTTTTTTTTGCCGCCACACGGTTGAAAGACAGGTTTCAGCAAGATCAGGCCGCATTGCGTCGTCCGAGCCTGGAAGTAGGGATTTTCGCGTACCCGGTCATCGGAACCGCTTCTGACGCGTTTAAGGTGCAACGATTCGTCGGCCGCTTGAAAAGGTATACTTTCATCCTTTGGCGTAGCGGATTACCCGCGAATGGCCTTCCAACAAGCAAGGAACATGACACCACCCCCTCTCAAAGCACCCGGCGAAAATGCCACGTTGCCCCCACGTCCATTCGAAACGCCTTTCCTTTCCAGCTCCCGCCATTCGCAGATTCCTCTCCCGGAAGCCTGGCTGCCGGTCGTTGAAGCCCAGCTGGAAAGCGGGGAAAACGTTCTGGCCTGGCTGGAAATCGATCTCAACACCGCTCTGAAATTCTCGCGCGGGCTGGTCGTTCTGACGACCGCACGGCTGCTGGCCAGAACTGCAGACGAAGCCGAATGGCAAAAGCATTCGCTGCATGCGGGGCAATCCTTGACGCGGCGCGACCATGCCGGCGTGGGCAGTCTTGAACTGTTCGACGCCAAAGGCCGGCTGGGAGTGTGGCGGTACACGCTGGGCCAGGACATCGCCGCCGGGCGGCTGATCGACCATTTCGACCGGCAACTCGAATTCATCGCAACCGGTGTCGCGCCAAAGCAGCCCGAGCAGGCGCTATGCCCGAAATGCGAGACGCCGCTGCTCGCCGGCCAGGACGAATGTCCGGTGTGCAGCAAGGAAGAACTGACGCCGCCCTCGACCTGGACGCTGTTCCGCCTCTGGCGCTTCGCGCATCCTTACCGCTGGCAGCTGCTCGTCGGCTTCCTGCTGTCGCTGGCCACCACCGCGGCGACGCTGGTCCCTCCGTACCTGACCATGCCGCTGATGGACAAGGTGCTGATCCCCTTCCAGAACGGCAAACCGATCGACATGGGGCTGGTCACGACCTACCTCTCCGGCCTGCTCGGCGCGGCGCTGCTGGCCTGGGCACTCGGCTGGGCGCGCACCTACATCCTGGCGCTGGTTTCCGAACGCATCGGCCGCGACCTGCGCACGACGACCTACGAGCACCTGCTCAAGCTCTCGCAGGAATACTTCGGCGGCAAGCGCACCGGCGACCTGATGGCGCGCATCGGCTCGGAAACCGACCGCATCAACATCTTCATCTCGCTGCACTTCCTCGACTTCGCCGCCGACGTGCTGATGATCGCCATGACCACGGCGATCCTCGTCTCGATCAACCCCTGGCTGGCGCTGGTCACCCTGCTGCCGCTGCCGATCATCGCCTTCCTGATCCACACCGTGCGCGAGAAGCTGCGCACCGGTTTCGAGCGCGTCGACCGCATCTGGGCCGAAGTCACCAACGTACTCGCCGACACCATTCCCGGCATCCGCGTGGTCAAGGCCTTCGCCCAGGAAAACCGCGAAGCCGCCCGCTTCCGCGCCGCCAACCAGCACAATCTGGAAGTCAACGACAAGGTCAACAAGGTCTGGTCACTGTTCGGCCCGACGGTCACGCTGCTCACCGAAGTCGGCCTGCTCATCATCTGGGCCTTTGGCATCTGGCAGATCTCGCGCAACGACATCTCGGTCGGCGTGCTCACCGCTTTCCTGGCCTACATCGGCCGCTTCTACACCCGCCTCGATTCGATGAGCCGCATCGTCTCGGTAACGCAGAAAGCCGCCGCCGGCGCCAAACGCATCTTTGACGTGCTCGACCACGTCTCCAGCGTGCCCGAGCCGGTCAATCCGGTGCATCTGCCGAAGGTCGAAGGCCGTATCGAGCTGCGCGACGTCGGCTTCCGCTACGGCACGCGCAGCGTCACACGCGACATCAGCCTGGACATCGAACCGGGCGAAATGGTCGGCCTGGTCGGCCACAGCGGCTCGGGCAAGAGCACGCTGGTCAATCTGATCTGCCGCTTCTACGATGTTTCCGAAGGCGCGATCCTGATCGACGGCGTCGACATCCGTTCGGTGCCGGTCGCCGAATACCGCAAGAACATCGGCCTGGTGCTGCAGGAGCCGTTCCTGTTTTTCGGCACGATCGCCGAGAACATCGCCTACGGCAAGCCGGACGCCACGCGCGAAGAAATCGTCGCGGCAGCGCGCGCCGCGCACGCCCATGAGTTCATCCTGCGCCTGCCACACGGCTACGATTCGCTGGTCGGCGAGCGCGGACAGGCGCTCTCGGGCGGCGAACGCCAGCGCATCTCGATTGCCCGGGCGTTGCTCATCGACCCGAAGATACTGATCCTCGACGAGGCCACCTCGTCGGTCGACACGACAACCGAGAAGGAAATCCAGAAGGCGCTCGACAACCTCGTGCGCGGCCGCACCACGATCGCCATCGCCCACCGCCTGTCGACGCTGCGCGACGCCAACCGCCTGGTCGTGCTCGACCGCGGCAGCGTCGTCGAAATAGGCAGCCACGACGAATTGATGGCCAGGGAAGGCCACTACTATCGGCTGTACCAGGCCCAGGCCCGCAACGTCGATACCGAGGATGGCTCGGACCTCGAATCGGGCAACGGCAAAGACGAAGGAGACGACGAATGAGCGGCGCGACCGACTTCCAGCTGCACCGCGACAGCTTCGGCCACCTGATCTTCACCGGCAGCGACGGCGAGGCGCACGAGGCAGTGCCGGTACGTGCCTTCCCGATCGGCGCGCCGGATGACGGCATCGCGCTCGTTGATCCGCACGGTCATGAGCTGGCCTGGATCGCAAAACTCGGCGACCTGCCGGCCGACCTGCACCGGATCGTCGAAAGCGAACTCGCCAGCCGCGAGTTCATGCCGGTCATCGAACGCATCGTCGAGGTCTCCAGCTTTGCCACGCCGAGCACCTGGACGGTCGTCACCAACCGTGGAGAGACAAAGCTGATCCTCAAGGGCGAGGAAGACATCCGCCGCCTCGCCGCGCCAGCGCTACTGATCGCCGACAGCAACGGCATCCAGTATCTGATCCGCGATCGCGGTGCGCTCGATGCGCACAGCCGCAAGATTCTCGACCGATTCCTTTGATCCCGAAAATCTCAATTCAAACCACGGAGAACACGGAGGGCACGGAGAAATGCTGGAGATTTGCGTATTGCTGCTTTCACCGTCGGATAAGCATTCCTCCCATTCAAACGCTTTGGTTATTCTCCGTGTTCTCCGTGCCCTCCGTGGTTAACTGCCTTTTCCAGAATGCTCGCGGTAAGCCGAATGGCACATACTGCGTTATTCACCCCATAATTCCTTCTTCACCCTCCGCAACCCTCCGATTTCCCAAGCAGACACCGATCACATGACCAGCAAAGACATCAAGTTCCGCGAAATCCGCCACCTGCGCGGACCCAACATGTGGACCTACCGGCCCGTTCTTGAAGCCATCGTCGACATCGGCGACCTCGAAGACTGCCCGTCGAATACCATCCCCGGTTACTACGAGCGCCTCAAAACCATGCTGCCTTCACTTTATGAGCACCGCTGCAGCTACGGCGAGCCGGGCGGGTTCCTGCGGCGCGTGGAAGAAGGCACCTGGCCGGCGCACATCCTCGAACACGTCACGCTGGAACTGCAAAACCTGGCCGGTCTGCCCGGCGGTTTCGGCAAGGCGCGCGAGACTTCCGAACGCGGCGTATACAAAGTCGTCGTACGCGCCTGGCAGGAACAGGTCACCCGCGCGGCACTGCACTCGGCACGCGAGCTCATCATGGCCGCCATGGAAGATCGCCCCTTCGACGTCGAAGCGGCCGTCGAACATCTGGCCGATCTGGTCGATTCGCACTGCCTCGGCCCGTCAACAGCGAGCATCGTCGATGCCGCCGACGACCGCGACATCCCGTACATCCGCCTGCTGGAAAGCGGCAACCTCGTGCAACTCGGTTACGGCGCCGCGATGCGCCGCATCTGGACGGCTGAGACCGACCGCACCAGCGCCATCGCCGAAGGCATTTCGCGCGACAAGGATCTGACCAAGACCCTGCTGCAAAGCTGCGGCGTACCGGTTCCCGAAGGTCGCGAGGTGGATAGCCCTGAAGACGCTTGGGAGGCCGCGCAGGACATTGGCCTTCCGGTCTGCGTCAAGCCAGTCGATGGCAATCACGGACGCGGCGTCTTCATCGACGTCAAGTCGCGCGAAGAAATCGAGAAGGCCTATGCCATTGCCATCGATGAAGGCAGCGGCGTGCTGGTGGAACGCTCGATCCCCGGTTCAGAACACCGTTTGCTGGTCATCGGCGGCAAGCTGGTCGCAGCCAATCGCGGCGACATGGTCAAGGTCACCGGCGACGGAACGCACACCGTGCGCGAACTGGTCGAGACCCAGATCAATTCCGATCCGCGCCGCGGCCCGAGCGAAAGCCACCCGCTTTCAAAAATCCGCATGGATTCGGCCGCACGCATCGAACTCTCGCGCCAGAATCTCGACCCGGATTCAATCCCGGAGAATGGCCGCGAAGTCCTGATCCAGCGCAACGCCAACCATGAATTCGATGTCACGGACGAAGTGCACCCGGAAACGGCGGAAATCGCCTCACTGGCCGCACGCATCGTCGGACTGGACATTGCCGGCATCGATCTTGTCTGCGAGGACATTTCGAAACCATTGGCCGGGCAGCGTGGCGCCATCGTCGAGGTCAATGCCGGTCCCGGCCTGCTGATGCATCTGAAGCCCGGCGTCGGCAAGCCCCGCCCGGTCGGTCAGGCCATCGTCAACCACCTGTTCCCGAACAATGGAAGCGGCCGCATTCCGGTGGTCGGCATCACCGGCAGCTACGGCAAGACCACGGTCGCGCAACTCCTCGCCCGCTTGCTGACGCTCTCCGGCAGGCACACCGGCCTGGCCTGTAGCCAGGGTCTGTACCTGGATCGCCGCCAATCCGAAACCGGCGATTGCGCGCGTTGGGAGCACGCCAACCGCATCCTGATGAACCGTGCCATTCAGGCGGCGGTTTTTGAGAACGGCAGCGACACCATCGTCGCCGAAGGACTGGCTTATGACCGCTGCCAGATCGGCATAGTCACCAACATGGATGTTTCCCGCCACACCGGTCGGCTTTACATCGAAACCCCCGAGCAGGTTTTCAACATCCTGCGCACGCAAGTCGATCTCGTCCTCGATACGGGCGCCGCGATCCTGAACGCAGGTGATCCCGCGCTGGTCGAGATGGCCCCACTGTGCGACGGCGAAGTCATTTATTTCGCTTTCGATCCTTCCCTGCCGGTCATCACGGAGCATCTCGAACAAGGCAAACGCGCCGTGATCGTGCGCTACGGTCAGATCATGCTGGCCAGCAGCGAAGGAGAAATCTCGCTGGCCAAGCTGAAGGACATTCCGCTGACCGAAAGCGGCGCCAATGTTCAGCAGACCGAAAACGTGCTGGCGGCCGTCGGCGCCGCCTGGGCGCTCGGCCTCTCGCCGGACGTCATGCGCACCGGCATCGAGACATTTTTCCTCGAATAACACCAGGACCCAAACACCCAGAATTGCATCCGGAAGCCCAGGCGACCGGAATGAACACAACCTAGCGGATCAAAAGGACACCGTTTATGGACGTATCACGTATCCGGGCATTGCGCGGACCCAACCTGTGGAGCCGGCACACGGCCATCGAAGCCATCGTCACCTGCGCCGAGAACGAACGCGACATCGGCAAGATCGCCGGATTCGAAAGCCGCCTGCGCGAACGTTTCCCGGAAATCGCGCTGCTGCAGCCCGCACTCAGCAACGACGTGCTGTCGATGGCGCACATCCTCGAACTGGCCACGCTGGGCCTGCAAGCGCAAGCGGGCTGTCCGGTCACCTTCTGCCGCACTGCGCAGACGGTCGATCCCGGCGTATACCAGGTCGTCGTCGAATACAGCGAGGAGGAAGTCGGCCGTCTCGCGCTTGAGCTCGCCCAGGCCCTGTGCCAGGCAGCGTTCAACGACCAGCCGTTCGATCTGGCCGATGCCTTGCACCGCCTGCGCGAACTCGATGAGGACGTCCGCCTCGGCCCGAGCACCGGATCGATCGTCTATGCCGCCGTGGCCCGCAACATTCCGTTCCGCCGGCTGACGCAGGGCAGCCTCGTGCAATTCGGCTGGGGCAGCAAGCAGCGGCGCATCCAGGCCGCCGAAACCGACATGACCAGCGCGGTGGCCGAATCGATCGCGCAGGACAAGGAACTGACCAAGCGCCTGCTGCAGTCGGCAGGAGTTCCTGTCCCCAACGGGCGGCCGGTGACGGATGCGGAGGACGCCTGGGCGGCCGCCTGCGAGATCGGTATCGAAAACGGCGTTGCGGTTGTCGTCAAGCCGCAGGACGGCAATCAGGGCAAGGGCGTGGCCGTCAACCTGACGACGCGCGAGCAGGTGCTGGCCGCCTATGCGGTAGCCTACAAGATCAGCGACGATGTGCTGGTCGAGCGCTTCATCACCGGCCAGGATCACCGCTTCCTGGTGGTCGGCAACAAGCTCATTGCCGCCGCGCGGCGGGAGCCGCCGATGGTCATCGGCGACGGCGTGCAGACGGTCCGCCAGCTGGTCGACCAGGTCAATGCCGACCCGCGCCGCGGCACCGGCCACGCCACCTCGCTGACCAAGATCCGCTTCGACGACATCGCCCTCGCCCGCCTCGCCGAGGACGGCATGACTGCCGAATCGGTGCCGGCCAAGGGGCAGCGCGTGATCCTGCGCAACAACGCCAATCTGTCTACCGGCGGTTCGGCCACCGACGTCACCGATGACGTGCATCCCGATTTTGCTTCCCGTGCAATCGCAGCGGCGCAGATGGTCGGACTGGACATCGCCGGCGTCGACATCGTGTGCAAGAACGTGCATCGCCCGCTGGAAGAACAGGGAGGCGGCATCGTCGAACTCAACGCCGCGCCGGGCCTGCGCATGCATCTGCAGCCGTCGTTCGGCAAAGGACGTGCTGTCGGTGAGGCGATCATCGCCAACATGTTTGCCGACGGTGACGACGCGCGCATCCCGCTGGTCGCTGTCGCCGGCACCAACGGCAAGACCACGACTGTGCGCCTGATCGCCAGCATCCTTGGCAGCAAAGGCCTGCGCGTCGGCATGACCAGCACCGATGGCGTCTACATCCAGGGCAAGCGCATCGACACCGGCGACTGCAGTGGCCCGAAGAGCGCGCGCAACGTGCTGATGCACCCCGACGTCGACGCTGCCGTGCTCGAAACCGCCCGCGGCGGCGTGCTGCGCGAGGGACTCGGCTTCGACCGCTGCGACGTGGCCGTGGTCACCAACATCGGCAAAGGCGACCACCTCGGGCTGTCCTACATCAGCACCGTCGAGGATCTTTCGGTGGTCAAGCGCGTCATCGTGCAGAACGTCAAGCCGGACACTGGCTACGCGGTGCTCAACGCCGCCGATCCGATGGTCGCGCGCATGGGCGATTCCTGCCCGGGCAAGGTGATCTATTTCGCCTGTGACCGAAACCATCCGGTGATGGCCATGCACCGCGCGCAAGGCAAGCGCATCATCTTCCTTGACGGCAAGGACATCGTCGCGATGGAAGGCAACGAGGAACAACGCATTGCACTCGGGGACATTCCGGTCACCGCGAACGGAGCCATCGGCTTCCAGATCGAAAACGCCATGGCCGCGACCGGCGCCGGATGGGCGCTCGGACTTGACTGGAACGTCATCCGCGCCGGGCTCGGTGCCTTCGTGAATGATGCCGCGTCCGCTCCCGGCCGCTTCAATCTGTTCGACTATCGTGGTGCCACGCTGATCGCCGACTACGGCCACAACCCGGACGCCATTGCTGCATTGGTCAACGCCATCGAAAGCATGCCCGAGAAATCCGGCAAGCGCCGTTTCGTCGTCATCAGCGGCGCCGGCGACCGGCGCGACGAGGACATCCGCCAGCAGACCGAAATCCTCGGCGATGCGTTCGATACGGTCGTGCTTTATCAGGACCAGTGCCAACGCGGCCGCGCCGATGGGGAAGTCATTGCCCTGCTGCGCGATGGCCTGAAGAACGCCAAGCGCACCAGCGACATCAAGGAAATTCGCGGCGAGTTCCTGGCCATCGATACGGCGCTGGCAGCGCTGCAAGCGGGCGACATCTGCCTGATCCTGGTCGACCAGGTCGATGAAGCTCTGGCACACATTGCCAGACGCGTCGGGGAAGCAGCGAACTGAAAGGCGGCGGCGGGAAGAAGCGCGGCGGAAGAACCGTCAGATGACGGTTCCCGGTCGCGGAAGCGCTGTCAGGTGTAGCACACGCCATCCCGCTTGTAACGGGCCAGCGAAAAAAGAATTTCGCTGGCATACCCGCCAAGACCAAGCCGTTCACGCATGCTGCCGATTCTGGCCAGCACCTCTTCGCGCACCGAGCCACGCACGATGCAGAACAGGTTGTACGGCCATGCCGGTAAAACACGGGCACGCTGGTAGCACAAGGAAACCGACGGCTCCCGGGCCAACCGTTCCCCCACCTGTTCAACAGCGTCGTCGGGAATATCCTGCACCAGCATGGCGCTGACTCCGGCATCCGGCGCATCGAACCGCACCACGACCCCAAAACGCTTGATCACCCCTTCGGCGCGCCAGCGGCGAATGCGCTCGAGCAATTCGGATTCGTCGCAACCTACGCGGCTGGCCAGCACGGAAAACGGCCGGATGAACAACGGCAGGCCTTCCTGCAAGGCCATCAGCAAGCGGCGACCGATTTCGTCGAGCACTGTCGTCTGATGCACCGGCTCCTGCCGTTCATCGGCAAGAAATTCCCTGAGCATCGGCAGCACGATGAGCGGATAGCCAGCAGCCTGTTCGATCGCGCCCAGCGCTGCCTGCAACCGCCCTTCCGAACCCGCCGTGACGACAAACCAAAGGTTGTAGCGATGATCACGCTCGTAATTGTGGTTGACTTCGGGAAAGCGGTTGATCGACCGTGCCACGGCCTCCAGCCTTTCCGGCGGCACGGCCATCGCCGCCAGGGTGCTGGCTCCGATGCGCTTGGGCGCGAAAACCGCTCCGACGCGTGAAATCTTTCCTTCGCGACGCAGTTGTTCGAGCATGCGCAACACCGCACTTTCAGCCACGCCGAGCCGTTCGGCCAGTTCAACGAAGGGGGCCGGACAAATCGGAAAATTCTGCTGGAAGTCGTTCAGCAGGCGTGAGGCAAGCTGGTGGTTGGCTGAAGGGTCGGACATCGGCATCCTCGCTCGGGGTCTGTTGGCTGCAGCATAGTCTGCAGGTCGGACAGGTTCAAAGAATAGCATCAGAATGGCTTTAAGCGCAGAACCCGTCCGCCATCGCCTGGAGTGCATGATGCGTGCGGGACGTGCCCTTATCAATTATGCTTTGCGGACAAGGTACAAACGCTCCGTGCAACAAGGTGAATGCAGACTGATGATCCGGAATCCGACGATTATTCTCGCCATCGCGCTGGCCTTGGCCTGCCTGGGCGTTGCCGGTTACAAGCTGTCCACCGCGAGACACTCTTCTGCCCAAACACTGGCTTTGTCGGCCTGCAACCCCGGGAAACAGAGTTGCTCCGTGCCGCTCGCAGAAGGCGCGCAATTGACGTTTTCAATGGAACCGCGTCCGATCCGGCCGCTGCGCGAACTGACACTCAAGGCAGCCGTAACCGGCCTGGCAGCAAGCAGGATCGAAGTCGATTTCACCGGTGTGGACATGAGCATGGGCTACAATCGCCGCGTACTTTCCGGAAGCGACGGCCTTTTCTCCGGGTCAGCCATCCTGCCGGTATGCATTACCGGAAGCATGAAATGGCAAGCCACCGTGCTGATCGACACCGGGCGCTGGACAATTGCCGTTCCATTCCATTTTGATGCCACGGCCCGCTAACGGCACGAATGACCAAGGCCAGGAGGCTGACATGAAATACCAATTCTACGGGATGGCGCTGGCTGCATTTTTCGCCGGCCTGCTCGTCTGGCTGGCCTTTTTCTGGGAGCCTGGCACGGTCGGCCAGCCGGCTCCGGATCAAAGCGGACTGCTGCGTCCGGCCGGACGACAGCTCGGTGGCGATTTCACCCTGGACACGGCAGGAGGAAAAATTTCCCTGCAGGACTATCGCGGCAAGGTTGTTCTGATCTATTTTGGCTACACTTTCTGTCCGGATGTCTGCCCAACCTCATTGGCGACCCTGTCTCAAGCCTTCTCCACCCTCACCCCGGAAGAACGAAAACGGGTTGGCGGAATCTTCATCTCCGTCGATCCCGAACGCGACACGCCAGAAATCCTGAAGGCCTATGCCCCCTTCTTTCACCCGGATATCGTCGGCGCAACCGGATCGCCGGAACAGATTGCAGACATAGCGCACCTTTACGGTGTGGTCTATATGAAGCAGAAACCCATTGACGAACGCCCCTACGCGGTCGATCACTCGTCATTCACCTACCTCATCGACCCCGCTGGAAAACTGGCCACCATCCTGCCGCATGGCACACCGGCAGCGGAAATCGTCGCGGCGATTCGGCGTAACCTGGACAGGCCCGAGCAGTAAGGCGTCAATCAATCTTTCCAACCCATGGAGGCTTCAATGAAATTACCGGCACTGGCATCCGCTTTACTGCTCGCCCTGCTCATTGCTCCGGGAGCCCGGGGCGGCGAGGCCGGCCTCACGGTGCAGGATCCCTATGTCCGCCTCGTTCCGCCCGGCATCCGGACGACAGGAGGGTTCATGCTCATCCGCAACAGCGGCACGGCAGACCGCCGACTGGTTCGGGCCGAAAGTCCGGCAGCAAAAATCGTGGAACTGCACAACCACATCAATGAAAACGGCGTCATGAAAATGCGACAGGTATCCGGCATCGACGTCAAGGCCGGAGGGCAAGCGGAACTCAGGCCCGGCAGTTACCACATCATGCTGATCGACCTGCAGCACGCGCTCAAGGAAGGCGACAGCATTCCAATCACGCTGGGTTTCGACGATGGCAGCAGCATCCGGCTCGATGCCCCGGTAAGAAAACCGCAAACGGCCCGGCCGGAAGGCTCCGCGATGCAGCACGGGATGGGCGGAATGGGCAAATAGTCAGCCAGAAAACTCATGGAAGATGAAAACTAAAGATAGCGTCGAAAACAATTGCCCTTGCGGCCGCAACGCCACTTATCCGCAGTGCTGCGGCCTGTATCATGACGGACTCTCCGCCCCCTCGGCCGAAGCTTTGATGCGTTCGCGCTATACGGCCTACGTATTGGCGCTTGAGCCCTATCTGCTGGCCACCTGGCATGCGAGCACGCGACCGGCAGCGCTGGAGCTGGACGGAGAGAAAAAAACACGTTGGCTCGGCCTTGAGATCAAGCGCCATCAAGCCAGCGGAACCGACAGCGCCATCGTCGAATTCGTCGCCCGCTACCGGATAGCCGGACGCGCCCAGCGCCTGCACGAGATCAGCCGTTTTGTGCGCGAGGACGGGCGCTGGTACTACGTCGATGGCGAATTTCCGGAAAAAAGAAGCGGCTGAATGCGCGAAGAACTGCCGATACTCTACCGCGACGACTACCTGATTGCCGTGCACAAGCCGGCCGGCCTGCTTGTCCACCGCAGCTTTCTCGACCGCCACGAAACCCGCTTTGCCGTGCAGATGTTGCGCGACCAGATCGGTCAGCACGTCCACCCGGCGCACCGGCTGGATCGCGGCACTTCGGGAGTGCTTCTTTTCGCTCTCGATCGCGACATCTGCCGTCGCCTCGGCGAACAGTTCGAGACGCAGCAGGTACACAAAAGATATTTAGCCGTAGTACGCGGCCACCCGCCGGAAAGCGGCGTAATCGACCACCCCCTGACACGGCAGTTCGACGATTACGAATTTCGTGCCGCCCATGCCACACAAGCCGCGCAGGAAGCCGTCACCCGCTACCGCCGCCTGGCCATTACGGAGTTGCCCCACGCTGTCGACCGGTATCCAACCAGCCGCTACGCACTGCTCGAACTCGTTCCGCAAACCGGGCGCAGACACCAGATCCGGCGCCATCTCAAGCATATTTCCCACCCGATCATCGGCGATGCCACTTATGGCAAGGGGCGCCACAACCGGCTTTTCCAGGAATTGTTCGGCTGTCACCGCCTGCTGCTGGCCTGCGGGGAAATGCGCCTCGTGCATCCGGTCAGCGGCACCCCGGTGACGCTCTCGGCACCGCTGGCACAGGATTTTTCCGGTGTTCTGAAACAACTGGGCTGGAACGAATTTCCGGAAAACAGCTAGTCGCCTTCCCAGACCGGCAGGACACCCGCCTCGCCCGGCGGACAGGCAAATGCGGCATCGCAGCCGATTCCAGCCACCCAGGCCAGGGCATCGTCCACCCATAGCATCGGAAGCCGCGCACGCTCCCAGGGCGGCACCCCGGCTTCCTGCAACAGATTGCGCAGGCTGCGGCGCGGTCGCCGGGCACCGCGCCGCAGGCGTTCGCCTCCCTGCCGTGGCTTGAGCCAGACCCGTTCATCCACAAGCAGGCTGCGCTGCAACCCTTCGCCAACCACCGGCACGAAATGCACCTTCCCGCCGGCCCAGGCCAACACTTCCTGCCCGTTCCAGGGCAGCGGACACTCGGGCGGCAACGGGCGCAATGGAGCGATATGCAGCTCGCCGCGATACACATGCAGTTCACCATCGGGCGTCGCCAAACAGACTTCGGAAAGCGCATCGGCTGTCGCCAGCTGCTTGAGCGCCTCATCAACCCAGCGCGTATCCGGTGCGCGAAAACCGGCGGCACTCCAGGCATGACGCAGCAGATTGCGCGCACGTGCCGGCGGCAATGCATTGAAGGCCGCCAGTGCGAGCCGGCCGGACGCACTGCGCACAGCATCCCGGTCGATGGAGGCCAGGTCGTCGAGCAACGCGGCGGCTTCGGCAAAATGCCCTGCGGCGCGGGCCAGAGATTGTCGGGTTCCGGTAAATTTTTCTTCCAGACGCGGCAGGATCTCGTGACGCAGGAAATTGCGCCGGAAGTGACGGTCATCGTTGCTCTCGTCCTCGATCCAGCGCAATTGGTGCTCGTCGGCATAGGCCTTGATGACGCTGCGCGGCACATCCAGCAAGGGCCGGATCATTACGGGGCCACGCATCTGCGGACGTTCGGCAAGCATGCCCGCGGCGCCGGCCACTCCTGCGCCGCGCAGCAGGTTGAGCAGCACCGTCTCCGATTGATCGTCACGATGATGCGCCAGCGCCAGCCAGTCCGCCCGACACTCGGCAAAGACACCGTGCCGCAGGCGTCGCGCCGCAGCCTCCAGCCCTTCGCCGCTGTCGCGCGGCACGCTCACCCTGGCCACTTCGAGCGGCACGCCGCAGCGGCTGCAGAAATCGATGCAGAAACCGGCCCACGCGTCGGCATGCGGACTGATTCCGTGGTGCACATGGATGGCCGACAGGTGGATCGGGAATCCCCAGCTGGATAGTATCCGGCTCAGGGCATGCAGCAGCACCACCGAATCCATGCCACCGGACAGCCCGACGCACACCCGGGCCCCTGTCTGCAGGCGGCTGCCCAGGAACTCGGAAAGGCTGGAATCGAGCTGCCGCGTCGGACTCGCCGACGAAAGTCGATGATCAGGCTTGCTCTTTGAAGCGGCCATAGGCCATCAGACGTTCGAAACGGGCTTCAAGCAATTCGTCGAGCGACAGCGCATTCAGGTGTTTCAGCGCATCCTGTAGCGCCTTCTTCAGATTCTGCGCCATGTGTTCGGGATCGCGGTGCGCGCCACCGAGCGGTTCATGCACCACCTTGTCGATCAGGCCCAGCGTTTTCAGGCGCGACGCCGTGATGCCCATGATCTCGGCCGCTTCGCTGGCCTTCTCCGCGCTTTTCCAGAGAATCGAAGCACAGCCTTCCGGCGAGATGACCGAATAGGTCGAATACTGCAGCATCTGCACCACGTCGCCGATCCCGATGGCCAAAGCGCCGCCGGAACCGCCCTCGCCGATCACGGTGACGATGACGGGGATCTTCAGCCCGGCCATTTCGTAAAGGTTGCGCCCGATCGCTTCGGACTGCCCACGCTCCTCGGCATCGATGCCCGGATAGGCGCCCGGCGTATCGATGAAGGTCATCAGCGGAATACCGAATTTTTCCGCCAGGCGCATCAGGCGCAAGGCCTTGCGATAGCCTTCCGGACGCGGCATGCCGAAATTGCGGTACAGCTTCTCCTTGGTGTCGCTGCCCTTCTGATGGCCGATGACCATCACCGGCTGGCCGTTGAAACGGGCCAGGCCGCCGACGATGGCGTGATCGTCTGAAAAAGCGCGGTCACCGTGCAACTCCTCGAAATCGGTGAAGACCAGGCGAATGTAATCGAGCGTGTAGGGGCGCTGCGGATGGCGCGCGACCTGGGCAACCTGCCAGGGAGTCAGCTTGGCATAGATATCCTTGGTCAATTGCTGCCCCTTTTTTTCCAGCTGGGCAATTTCTTCCGAAATATCGACAGGCGAATCGTCCTGCGAAAAACGCAGTGACTCGATTTTTCCTTCGAGTTCGGCAATCTGTTGTTCAAAATCAAGGAAACTGGTTTTCATCAGGATCGTGTCCGGAAAATTCGGAGGCCATTCTAACCCAAAGCCCGATATGCGTTTCGCGAGCAAACCTGAAGAGAAACAGAAATAGCGAATAAAAAATCAAAAAGCACTTTACAAGCCCCGGAGCCCTCCCTATAATGCGCCCTTCTTTCGAGCGGGGGTATAGCTCAGCTGGGAGAGCGCTTGCATGGCATGCAAGAGGTCCGCGGTTCGATCCCGCGTACCTCCACCACAAGCCGAAAGAAATTTTTAGTCCGGGTCCCCATCGTCTAGAGGCCTAGGACACTACCCTTTCACGGTAGGTACCGGGGTTCGAATCCCCGTGGGGACGCCAAGTTTTTCAAAGGTTGTGCAACGCAACCTTGATATTGAGCAGTACTGGAGTGGTAGTTCAGTTGGTTAGAATACCGGCCTGTCACGCCGGGGGTCGCGGGTTCGAGTCCCGTCCACTCCGCCAACCCTTTCTCTGATGTTCCCCTGCTGTCGCCTAGCCCTGCATTTCCAGGCGCATCAGCTGCTGGAGCAATGCATCGCGCAGGGCATGCAATTCGTGCAGCCTTTCCAGCGCCTCGTCACTATTTCCTTGCTGCCGCATCTGGCAGAGCGTTGTCGCAAGAGCGTGCAACTGCTCATGCAGTTTTTCAATCGCCAGCAAACTGGCTGAAGCGCCATGTTCGCCATGCATCTTCTGGCCTTCGCCATCCAGCCACATTCCGAAACGGCACTGATGAACATCGAGCGGGGGCGGCGCATTGCGTTCTTCCCTGAGAAATTTTTCCAGGTTCACGACCCAGGCACGATGTTCCGTACAGGCAAAGAGCAGAGGTAAATTCTCGCGACTGACGGCACCCCGTCCTTTCCATTCCGGATCGGGGCGCCATGATTCGACCCAGCCAGGAATCTCGGCGGCCGGCATCGGGCGCCCGATGCCATAACCCTGCGCCAGTTCGCACCCCAGGCGCAGCAACACCTCGCCTTGTTCGACGCTTTCCACGCCTTCGGCGATGACCTGGCGATTGAACGCCTGCGCCAGGCTGATCACGCCCTCCAGAATCGTCAGGTCATCCGGGTCGTCAAGCATGTCGCGCACGAAGCTCTGATCGATCTTGAGCACGGACACCGGCAGGCGTTTCAGGTAGGTCAGCGAGGAATAGCCCGTTCCAAAATCGTCCAGCGCAAAAGTCACGCCCAGTTCGCGGCATTCCTTGATCACTTGGGAAACCCGAATCAGATCTTCAAGCGCGCTGGTTTCCAGGACCTCCATTTCAAGATCCCCGGCTTGATAGTCCGGGTGATTTTCCAGAATACGGCGCAGCCGCGCGACAAAATCGACCTGCTGCAACTGGCGCGCGCCGACATTGACGCTGACCGTGATATCCAGCCCGGAATTACGCCAGCGCTCGAGTGCGGACAGGGCCGATTCGATCACCCATTCGCCGACATCGACCGCCAAAGTATCGTTCTCGATCACAGGCAGAAACAGGGCTGGCGACAACAGGCCCTTTTCCGGATGCTGCCAGCGAATCAGGGCTTCGGCTCCGAAGACCTTCCCTGTGCGCATATTGACCTTGGGCTGGAAGTAGAGGACGAATTCATTGGCCGCCAACGCATCGTGAATCCGCTGCAGGTCGCCATGACGTCCGCGCACATTGCGGTCATGCTCGGCATCAAACACATGGAAACGGTTCTTGCCGGAAAGCTTGGCCTGGTACATGGCCTGATCCGCCTGCCGCAGCAATTGGTCGGCATCCTCGTCCTCGAACTTCGGGTAGAAGGTGACTCCCAGGCTGGCCGAAACCTGCAGCACCAGTTCTCCCAGATGCACCGGTTCTGCAGCGGCCGCCAGCAAACGCACCAGCATCGGTTCGCTTGACGCCGGCTGATCGAGATCGAGAAGTACCGCAACGAATTCGTCGCCTCCCAGCCGTGCCAGGGTATCGCCTTCCCGCAGGGTCTGCTTCATGCGCGCCGAGACGGCAACCAGGAGTTGATCCCCGACATTGTGTCCGTAGGTATCGTTGATGGCCTTGAACCCGTCGAGATCGAGATAGGCCACAGCCAGCAGCTGTTTGCGCCGCTGCGCCTGGGACATGGCCTGATGCAGGCGGTCGGCCAGGAGCACGCGATTAGGCAGGGTGGTCAGGACATCGAAATGGGCGATGTGCTCCAGCTGTTTCTCGTGCTCCTTGATTGGTGTGATATCCGAGAACAGGGCCACATATTGCTGCACCCTGCCCTCGGCGTCGCTGATCGCGCTGATGGTCTTCATTTCGACATACACTTCGCCATTCTTGCGCCGGTTCCAGATTTCGCCGGTCCAGTGGCCCTTTTCCTCCAGGTCGTGCCACATGGTCTTATAGAACTCCAGATCATGGTGGCCGGACTTGAAAAGCCGCGGCGTTTGCCCCACCACTTCCTCAGGTCCATAACCGGTAATGCGCGTAAAGGCTTCATTGACATCGATGATCCTGCCTTCGGCATTGGTAATCAGGATCCCCTCCCGCGCATGCGTAAATACACTGGCCGCCAGTTTCAGTTTTTCCTCGGCCTGCTTGCGCACGTCGATATCGGCGATCACGCCGACAAGGCCAAGCTCGTTACCGTCGGGATCATAAAAACGCTTTCCGTTCAGATGCCCCCAGAATTCGGTCTGATCGGAACGCCAATAACGGCGGTCCAGATCAACCGTATTGATTTCGCTGCGCAGCAAGGCAAGCATTCTCTGCCGCCCGGTTTCCCGCTCAGCCGGATGCACCAGGGATACATACTCACTGCCCACCAATTGCTCAACCGGCTTGAGAAACATCTCGGCCATGCGCTGATTGGCCTGGGTGATCACCCCCTGCATATCCACCAGAAAAATAGCCACGCTGGAAGTATCGAGAATCTGCTTGAGCAGTGCTTCGCGCTGACCGAGCGCTTGCAGCAGCGAATTGAAGCCGCCGATGAGCTGGCCGATCTCGTCGTGCCGGATGATCGGCAGAGGCTGCGGCGGCTGATTGGCTGCCGACATGGTGGCCATAAGTTTGGCTGCTCCCAGCAGGGGAGAAAGTTCGCGTTTCAACATCCACCAGATCAGACAAACCGCCAGCAAGCTCAGCAGGGTTGTCGCCCAGAGCATGCGCTGCTGCATTTCGCGGATGGGCGCAAAGGCTTCCGAAGTCGGCAGCGAAGCCATGACATACCAGCCGGAGACCGGAATACCCTTGCTCGCTGCCAGAACTTCAACTCCGAGTGAGTTGATGTTGATCCCGGCGCCTTCGTAACCTTCGACAAAGCGGTCAAGCAATGCATTGACTCCCGGGTCAGGAAGTTTCTCCATGACCCGGCGCTTGTCGGTCGCCGTAACGACCAGACGCACTTTGGGGGCCACCAGCAGGTAGCCCCCGGTTTTTCCGTAATGGCTGTCGGTGATGGCATCGAGAAAGTTGGGCAGATCCAGGTTGGTCAGCCCGGCGATGGCTCCAACGATTTCGTTGCGGTCATTGCGGATCGGCGCGCTCATGATGAACAAGGGAGATTGCGCCCTGCGTCCGATCATCGGCTGTCCGATCATCGGAATCCCGTCGCGCAACGCACTGATCGCATAATCCCGATCATGGTAATCGACGCCGCGCCGGCCCGAACTCAAGGGAAAGTCGGCAACCGCCCGGCCACTCCTGTCGAGCATGAACAATCCGCCATTGAACAGGGACTGCAGCGTGGTCCGGTTCTCCAGAAAAACCTGAGCCAGTTCAGGACGATCGTCCCGCAGATGGGGTGCAGCAGTCGACGCAACACGCTGCAAGGCATTCAGGCGGATTTCCAGATCGCCATTGACCTGCGCCGAAGCCATGGAGGCCGTGGAAAAGAGCTGCCCGCTCAATTGACGCTCCATATCGTCGCGCATCACACGGCTGAGATAAAACGACAGCGACCAGATACCGATCAGGAAAAAGGTCAATGTCGCCAGGGTAATCCGGGTTTTCAGCGAATGAGGCCGGGTCATGGTCGAGTTCATGCGTAACATCCAATTGCGCGTTAGCGTACGTGTTGCTGCATCAAAACGATCTGCCGAGCCTGCGCCCGATTGGAAAGATCAATGCCTAGTTTGTATTCACGAAATTTTAGCGGATAACTTTAGCAGCTTCCCTGAAAGTATTGCAGACTTGCCTGGACCCGCATTTACAATAACCCGATGGCTCCCGATTACTGGCAACACGCCTCACGACAGCTCGCAACGAGTGATCCGGTGATGGCCGATTTTGTCGAACGCTACGGCAACGCCTCGCTGGTTTCGCGTGGCGATCCGTTCAGTACGCTGGTTCGCTCCATCGTGGGGCAGCAGATTTCCGTCAAGGCGGCCGACAGCGTCTGGTCGCGAGTGATGGCGCATCTGCCGCAATTGACGCCGGACAAGATCCTGTCCTCTTCGCCCGACGCGTTGCGCAGCTGCGGCCTGTCGGCACGCAAGGTCGAATACATCGTCGACCTGGCCGGTCATTTCAGCACCGGACAGATTCATCTCAACAACTGGCCGGACATGAGCGATGCCGAGATCATTGCCGAACTCACCGCGGTGCGTGGCATCGGCGTATGGACGGCAGAAATGTTCCTGATCTTCAACCAGCTGCGTCCGGACGTCTTTCCGCTCGACGACATCGGCCTGCAGAAAGCCGTCGCCCGGCATTACCTTGAGGGGGAACGGCCAACGCGACGCCAGCTTGCTCAGATCGGCGAACGCTGGCGTCCCTGGCGCTCCGTCGCCACCTGGTACCTGTGGCGCAGCCTGGATCCGGTTCCGGTCGAATACTGACCTGAACCCCGGCCACACAAAACCGCGCATTCCAGGAGCGCTTCTTCGGTATACTTCCGCCCTTGAATTTGCTGCCGAAAGCTTCCCGATGAGCACCACCCCCAGCCCTTTCCCTCCTGAAATCCTGCGCGACGTCGCCAAGCGCCGCACCTTCGCCATCATCTCCCACCCCGACGCCGGCAAGACCACGCTGACCGAAAAGCTGCTGCTGTTCGGAGGCGCCATCCAGCTGGCCGGCACGGTCAAGAGCCGCAAGAGCGCGCGCCATGCAACCTCGGACTGGATGGAAGTGGAAAAGCAGCGCGGCATTTCGGTCACCAGTTCGGTGATGCAGTTCGAGTATCAGGGGCACACCGTCAACCTGCTCGACACGCCGGGGCACGAGGATTTCTCGGAAGACACGTATCGCGTGCTGACCGCCGTCGACGCGGCGGTGATGGTCATCGACGCGGCCAAGGGCGTCGAGGCGCAGACGATCAAACTGCTCGACGTGTGCCGCATGCGCAACACGCCGATCATCACCTTCATCAACAAGCTCGACCGTGAAGTGCGCGAGCCGTTCGAACTGCTCGAGGAAATCGAGTCGGTGCTGAACATCGAATGCGCGCCGATCACCTGGCCGATCGGCATGGGCAAGACGTTCCGCGGCGTCTATCACCTCGACAACGACAGCCTCTTGCGCTTCTCGCCCGGCGAGGAAAAGCGCACGGAAGCCGAAAAGATCGACGGCATCGACAACCGCTTCCTCGACGAACAATTCCCGCTGGAAGTGGGCAAGCTGCGCGAGGACGTCGATCTGATCCGCAGCGCCAGCAGCCCGTTCAACCTCGTTGACTTCCTGGCCGGCCAGCAGACGCCGGTTTTCTTCGGCTCGGGGATCAACAACTTCGGTGTGCAGGAAATCCTGCAGGCCCTGCTCGACTGGGCGCCGCCGCCGCAGGCACGCGATGCGGGTGAACGCATGGTCGAGCCGGCCGAACCAGCCTTCTCGGGCTTCGTCTTCAAGATCCAGGCCAACATGGACCCGAAGCATCGTGACCGCATCGCGTTCTTCCGCGTGTGTTCTGGCCGTTATACCTCGGGCATGAAAGTCAAACACGTGCGCATGGACCGCGAGATGAAGCTGGCCAATGCGCTGACCTTCATGGCCAACGAACGCGTGCTGATGGAGGACGCCGTCGCCGGCGACATCATCGGCATCCACAACCACGGCCAGCTGCATATCGGTGACACATTGACTGAAGGCGAGACACTCGGCTTCAAGGGCATCCCGTACTTCTCGCCGGAACTTTTCCGCATGGCGCGTCTGCGCGATCCGCTGAAGAGCAAGCAGTTGCAGAAGGGTTTGCAGGAGCTTGGAGAGGAAGGCGCCATCCAGGTCTTCGAGAACCTCGCCAGCGGCGCCATGCTGCTCGGCGCCGTCGGCGTGCTGCAGTTTGAAGTTGTCGCCCAGCGCCTGCAGACCGAATACAAGGTCGATGCCATTTTCGAACCGGCCGATATCCATACCGCCCGCTGGCTGACCTTCCCCGACGAACTGACGCGCAAGAATTTCGAGCGCGAACAATCGCACCGCATGGCCAAGGATGTGGACGGCAACCTGGTGTACCTCGCCAGCACCCGCTACAACCTCGATGTGACCCGCGAAAAATGGACCAAGGTCGGCTTCCACGACTCGCGCGAACACGGGCAGATCCTGGGCTAAACAGCCGCCGCACAGCAATGCCCAACATTTTCTTCTTCGACATCGACAACACGCTGCTTGACCACCGCACGCTGACCATCCCGTCCTCGGCCCTGGCGGCCATCGGCAAGCTCAAGCAGGAGGGACATACGGTGGTCATCGCTACCGGACGCAGCCACGAACATGCCCGGCCGTTCATCGACCAGATCGGCCCAAGCTTCGCCATCACCCAGAACGGTGCGCGCATCCTGCAAGGGGAAGAAGAAGTCCTGGGGATTCCACTCGACAGACAGGCACTGGCCGGGCTTTTCGACTGGACGCATGCGCAGGGACATTGTTACGGAGTCAACGAGGGCGTTTCAGGCTACATCAATGCGCCCGACCCGATCGCCACCATCCCCCTCGACAGCGTCGAAATGCCCTACCAGACGACATCATCGTTCTACCTGCAGCGGAACGTATACCAGGCCTGGCTGTTTTTCGACCAGAGGCTCGACGACGTCCTGGTTCCCGCCATTCGTGAACGGTTTCCGGAGTTCGACGTCGTGCGCTGGCATCGAACAGCCGTCGACATACAGCCGCATGGCATCAACAAATGGACCGGCTGCCAGTGGGTGCTCGCGCAAACCGGTTACCACCCCGACCAGGCCATCGCATTCGGCGACGGTCTCAATGACATGCAGATGCTGCGGGGCGTTGGCCTGGGCATTGCCATGGACAACGGGCATCCGGACTTGAAGGCCGTCGCCGACATGATCGCCCCTGCACTGCATGATGATGGAATTGCCCTGGCCTTGAACAGGATTGCGGCCAGGTGAACCGGCCAACCTTCTGACCGCTTTTACCCGACGTCCTCCCATGCTCAACACCCTGACCCTGCTGATGCTCTTCCAACTGGGCGGCGAATTGTGTGTACGTGCGTTTGGCCTGCCGGTTCCCGGTCCGGTCATCGGCATGATTCTGCTTTTCCTTACCCTGCTCGCCAGAGGCCATGTCGGTCAGGAAACGCGCAGCAATACGGCAGCCCTGTTACAACACCTGTCGCTGCTTTTCGTTCCTGCAGGTGTCGGGATCATGGTGCACCTGCAGCGCGTCGGCGACGAATGGCTGGCAATCACCGTGTCGCTGGTGATCAGCACGTTTGCCGGAATGGCGGTCACGGCCTGGGTCATCAAGGCCATGTCACCGGCCGATGGCAGCCAATCCAACGACTCATCCGGAGAACAGCCATGATGGCGATGTCTCCCGGTGAACTCTGGTTCCAACTCAGCGCATCGCCGTTGTTCGGGCTGAGCATCACACTGCTTGCCTACCTGGCAGCGACCTGGCTGTTCAGGCGCAGCGGACTGCATCCTCTGGCCAATCCGGTGCTGGTGGCCATCGCGCTCATATCACTCCTGCTCTGGGTCACCCGGACCCCCTACCCGCGCTATTTCGACAGCGCCCAGTTCATCCATTTCCTGCTCGGCCCGGCCACCGTCGCCCTGGCCGTTCCGCTGCATGCGTACTGGCGGCGCCTGCGCCAGATGGCCCTGCCCCTGTTTGTCGCGTTGCTGGCCGGATCGGCTACCGCCGCATTTTCAGCCATGGGCCTGGCCTGGCTCTTGGGAGCTTCGCCGGAAACCGTTTTCTCGCTCGGACCCAAATCGGTGACCACGCCGATCGCCATGGGAATAGCCGAACACATCGGCGGGCTTCCTTCGCTCACGGCCGTGCTGGTCGTTCTCACCGGCATACTCGGCGCCATCGGGTTCCCGGGATTTTTCCGCCTGCTCAAAATCCGCAATCCGGCCGCGCAGGGATTCGCTGTCGGCCTTACCGCGCATGGCCTCGGCACGGCCCGGGCCTTTCTTGTCAACGAGGAGATGGGAGCCTTCTCCGCACTGGGCATGGGACTCAACGGCATACTGACGGCCGTCCTGCTACCCGTTTTTCTGACACTGCTGTCGTACTGATCGCCGGACTTCAGAACTGTCCCGGGCTTCCGCGATCAAAGCAGGACACGGCCACGGCCGGTTCCAAGGAAAGACCCTCATGAAAACTCCTGTTTGCGATCTGGCGGGCAAACACTGCAAGCCCTGTGAAGGCGGCATCCCCGCTCTGACACGCCCCGAGGCGGAAAACTTGCTGAAAAACCTGAACGGCTGGACGCTCTCGGGAAACGAACTGGTCAAGTCGTATCAGTTCAGGAATTACCACGAAACAATGGCTTTCGTGAATGCGACCGCCTGGATTTCACACCAGGAAGACCATCATCCTGATCTGGAAGTAAGCTACAAGCAGTGCCGCGTACGTTATTCGACCCATGCCATCGGCGGCCTTTCGGAAAACGATTTCATCTGCGCGGCAAGGCTGGATGCACTGCTGACAGTCCCCCGACCGGAAGACTGAACCTGCAAGATAGCTCTCCGCCGCAAAGAGGATTCCCTTATACTCTCGAATCCAAACGTAATATCGAGAGATGATGCATGGGTATCTTCAGGCAGATCAAGTCCATTCTGAACAGCCACGATTTGCCCGCAGCGGAAAATCCGGCGATTGCAACAATGACCGAGCGCCGCCGGCAGAAACGTCGGGTACACCGCGGCAGAAGAGTCCTGATCATCGACGACTCGCCAACCATCGTCGCGGCATTGGGAAAGGCTTTGCGCTCGGCGGGCTGCATTATTCTGGAAGCATTGG
Source organism: uncultured Propionivibrio sp. (assembly GCA_964563685.1). Taxonomy (GTDB): domain Bacteria; phylum Pseudomonadota; class Gammaproteobacteria; order Burkholderiales; family Rhodocyclaceae; genus Propionivibrio. The sequence goes on along the minus strand of CAZLXL010000005.1, from coordinate 76,636 downwards.
ACGCCGAACAGGGGATCGCCCTGGCACGCAGGGAAAAACCGGATCTGATCTTTCTCGACATTGTCCTGCCGGGCATGAACGGATTCGCCGCGCTGCGGCAGATTCGGAGAGACCCGGGAACAAAAACCATCCCGGTCATCATGATCAGCGGCAACGAACAGGCTATTGAACAGTATTACGCCAAACGCATCGGGGCCGACGATTTCATGAAAAAGCCCTTTTCACGCCACGAGATTTTTTCCCGAACCGACGCGCTGGTTGTATCCGGAAGACTTCCGCCGCTCGAAATGTCGGCAACGGCACCGCCACGTCAGACTGTGCCCGCAGACCACCGCCCGGTGACCGCTCCGGCCACTTCCGACAGGAACAGTAGCGTTCAGACAGAATCACACGCCGCACGCGCGGATCGATCAACGGCCCATCTGACGAACGAAGTCGTTGCGGGTATGAGCGCACTGGAAGCACGCAAGCAACTCACTGCGCTGGGCCTGCAGTATTTCAGTCAGGAACAGTTTTCCGCCGCCATCAAGCGTGGCGACAAACTCGCGGTGGACCTGTTCATTATCGCCGACGCCGTCGAAATCAAAGCCTGAAAACGAGGGCGACCTCACCTGCAAAACCTGCTTCGGACGCCAGGGAGGTAGCGCCCTCAGGTCAAGGCCGCCCCGGAAACGGCAAGGCGATTGACGGGCCATCAAGCCATCCCGCGCATGCGATACCAGGCGGAGTAGGCCCAGCAGGCCGCACAGAATCCGGTGGCCAGATCCAGGAACGCAAACACAAGAATGAGCGTTGCCGGGATATTCCCGATCGACGAACCCGCAAGCCAGCTGACTCCCATCACGGTCCCGGCGATGAACGCAATCTTGTCGGCAAACATCTTGGAGCCGGCATTCACTTTCTTGACCCAGTGCATGTTGCTGGTGGTTTTTTCAAAGAGTTTGTAGGACAGGCATTTGTGGGGTGAAAGAAAACCGCGAATGAATCCGCCAATGGCCAGAATGAACGCCACCCACTTCCATGGCGTAAACAAATAGAGCGCGGCAATCGAAAAACTCATCGTTGCCTGAAAACGGTAGGCATTCGAGCAGACGGGAGCGATATCAAAACGAAGCATGGTGCACCTCCTGAAAACGTATTAATATATTAGCAAATACTGTTATTTAGTCAAGCACCAAAGATATTTAGTTCCCCTAAGAATTCAACTTTGCGTCGAATTTTTATGCTATCAGTAAATGATTGCATAATCATTTGTTAAACATGCACTTATCGATTCTCGACCGTTTTTATCAAGTTTATTTCTGCTTTTTTCGACTTCGCAAAAGCCTTGTTTATGCGTATAACGCACATGTTAGTGAATATCTTTCATTTGCCCAGTCGTTTGATAGCCATTAAAAAGAGGGTTCTTTCGCATGTAAATGGCAGTCCAGCGTTGCGAATGGGGGCAGAAATGCCGGGAAATTCCGGGTTATCCCTATAAAAAATAAGTAAAAAATCCGGACCCGATCCCGCAGTTCCTGGCCGTACTCCCGCCCGCAATCACGAAGGTCATTGAAATGTGATCCGTCAACGGGGACAGGCAACACAGGCACATGCAAGTCGTCTTTCAACAAGCGATTTTCGCCTCCTGCTCAGGAACAACTCGACAGTTGTTCCCGCCCCCGGTTCTGCTCCAGTTTTTTCTTCCGATTCCCGTTTCCCGTCCGTTCGGTTCGTTTCGTTCGTTCCTATTCCCGGTTCACTCCGGCCTGGAGAGCATGTCCCATGTCAAATTTTGAAATCGTCAGTCGCGAGGATTTCTCCGACGTCACCTATCTGCTCGAAGTCCGTCATCCGTTGATGGCCAAGGCGGCCAAGCCGGGCCAGTTCGTGATCGTGATGCTCAACGAACACGGCGAGCGCGTGCCGCTGACTATCGCCGACTTCGACCGCGAAAAAGGCACCATCACCCTGGTCATCCAGGCGGTCGGCAAGACGACCCGGCAAATGCAGCAGGAATGTCAGGTCGGCACATCGTTGTACGGGCTGGTCGGGCCGATGGGCATTCCGACACCGCCCAGCCACGCCAAAAAGGTCGTCTGCGTGGGCGGCGGACTCGGCGTCGCCCCGATTTATCCGCAAGCACGCGCGTTCAAGGAAAGCGGCGCCTATGTCATCGGCGTGATCGGATTCCGCACCAAGGATCTGGTGTTCTGGGAAGACAAGTTCCGGGCCATCTGCGATGAATTCATCATCTGTTCGGACGATGGCTCGGTCGGCCTTCACGGGAGGGTAACCGCAGGGATCGAACAGGCCATCAAGCAGCATCCGGACATCGACGAGGTGGTGGCCATCGGTCCGCCGATCATGATGAAGAGCTGTGCCGACACCACCCGGCCGTACCAGATCAAGACCATGGTCAGCCTGAACCCGATCATGGTCGACGGCACCGGGATGTGCGGCGGCTGCCGCGTGAAGATCGGCGACCAGGTCAAGTTCGCCTGCGTCGACGGCCCCGATTTCGACGGCCACCGGGTCGATTTCGACGACCTGATGACCCGTCTGCGCCGTTACACCAAGGAAGAACGGATGGCTCTCGACCATTGGGAGAAGGAAAAGAGCTGCCGCATGCAGCAATCTATCGACAAGGCCGTCGATGCGGCAAAGATCAAGCAGAAATAACAATCCTCAACGCTTCAGCTGAACGGAAAAATTCATGGCGAAGAAAAGAACGATACGAAGCATCCCGCAGGAACGCACGCCGATGCGTGAGCAGGACCCGGCAGTACGTTCCCGTAATTTCGAGGAAGTCGCTTGCGGCTACCATCCGGACGACGCTCTGCGCGAGTCGGAGCGCTGCCTGCTCTGCCCGGACCAACCCTGCGTCTCCGGCTGCCCGGTCGGCATCAACATTCCGGGTTTCATCCAGAAGATAGGCGAAAAGGATATCCGGGGCGCTTACGATATCCTCACCGAAACCAGCCTCCTACCCGCGATCTGCGGCCGTGTCTGCCCTCAGGAAAACCAGTGCGAAGGCGTATGCACGGTCGGGCAATCGCTGGAACCGGTCGCCATCGGCCGGCTCGAGCGCTTCGTCGGCGACACGGCGATCCGCGAAGGCTGGGCCAACATCCCCTACATCGAGCCGAACGGCTTCAAGGTCGGTATCGTCGGTTCCGGTCCGGCGGGCATGGCCTGCGCGGCGGACATGGCCAAGGCCGGCTGCGACGTCACGGTCTATGAAGCCTTTCACCAGGCCGGCGGCGTTCTCAAATACGGTATCCCGGATTTCCGCCTGCCCAACGCGGTCATCGACGCCGAAATCGCCAACCTGAAGAAGCTCGGCGTCAAGTTCGAATGTAATACCCTGGTCGGGCGACTATTCACGCTCGAACAAATGATCTCGGAAATGGGCTTCGACGCGGTCTTCGTCGGCGTCGGAGCGGGCTATCCGACCATGCTCGGCATCCCCGGCGACTCGCTGAACGGCGTATTGTCCGCCAACGAACTGCTGACCCGCTGCAACCTGATGCGGGCCAAGGAATTCCCCAGCTTTGACACGCCGCAGCCGATCGGCAAGCGTGTCGCGGTGGTCGGCGCAGGCAATACGGCCATGGACGCCATGCGGGTGTCCATCCGGCTCGGCGCGGAAAAGGTGTACTGCATCTACCGCCGCTCGCACAAGGAAGCGCCGGCCCGGGCCGAGGAAGTCCATCACGCGGGACAGGAGGGCGTCGAGTTCCACTGGCTGACCCATCCCGTTGCCATCCTCGACGACGGCAACGGCAACGTCATGGGCATGCGCTGCGTGCGCATGGAGCTCGGCGAACCCGACAGTTCCGGACGCCGCCGCCCCGTCGTGGTGCCCGGCAGCGAATTCGATTTCGAATGCGACCTGGTGGTTTATGCCATCGGCACCAATGCCAACCCGATCATGGGCCAGACTTCCAAACTCCGGCTCAACAAGTGGGGGTACATCGATACCGACGAAAATCTGGCCACCTCCATGGCCGGCGTGTTTGCCGGCGGCGACATCGTGACCGGCGCGGCGACCGTGATCCAGGCCATGGGCGCGGGACGGCGCGCAGCGGCCAGCATGAAGGCTTACCTCGGGATTCGCGACTGCCAGCAGCCTTACCGCAACGGCGACACCCTCTTCGGCATCGACACGAGGGAACGGAACTTTGCCCGCATCCGGGCTTGAGAGGGTGTGAACAATCATGGCTACAAAGACAGCATCGAAAAAAACCGGAAAAACCGTTTCCTGTGTCACGCTGAAGGAGCACATCGTTGAAATCATCAGCGACTCCGGCGAAGGCGCGCAGCGCTGCGGCCAGTCGCTCGGCTCGATCGCGGCACGCATGGGCAACGGCGTCTGGACGACGGAAATCATCCCCGCCGAAATCCGCCCGCCCGCCCGTAGCGTAGCCGGCGCCAGCGGCAACCGCATCCGCATCGGTTCCAGCTACATCACCAACGGCGGCGACGAAACCGACCTGGTAGTCGCCTTCAACGAACAGGTGCTGCTCGGCCGGGTCAATGCCCGCGAACTCAAGCCGGGCTGCATCATCCTGCTGGAAAACATGTGGCGCACGCATTCCGACCCGGCTGTCGTGAATTCCTACACCGAGGCCTACACCAAGCTAGTCAAGGCGGGCTACAAGGTCGTCGAAATCCCGATGGAAGAGGAGTGCCTCAAGCACACCACCAACGCCCGGCGCGGCAAGAACATGTTCGCGCTCGGCATCCTCTGCCACATCTACAGCTTCGATCTGCAGGCCGCGCGTGACCAGATCGCCCTGACCTTCGGCAAGAAGGAAAAGAGTGTCATCGAGGCCAACGTCGAACTCCTGGAAGCGGGCCACGCATGGGCGGTCAGCAATATCGATTTCAGCTTCCGCATTCCCGCCACTCCGACCGACAAGAAGCAGATTTCCATCAACGGCAACACCTCGCTGGCACTCGGCGTGATGGCCTCGGGCATGGACATCTGCGCGATGTACCCGATCACCCCGGCAACCTCCGCCTCGCACTACCTGTCCGAGGCCTTCGAAAAGGTCGGCGGTATCGTGCATCAGGCGGAGGATGAAATCGCCGCCTGCGCCTTCGCCATCGGCGCCTCGTATGCCGGGAAATGCACGGTGACCATCACCTCCGGCCCCGGCTACTCGCTCAAGCAGGAGGCCATCGGCCTGGCCGTGATGGCCGAGATTCCGCTGGTCGTGGTCAATGTGCAACGCGGCGGGCCAAGCACCGGCCAGCCGACCAAGGTCGAACAGGGCGACCTGCTGACCACCATCTACGGCAGCCACGGCGACGCGCCGAAAGTGGTTATGGCACCCGCCACCATCGAGGACTGCTTCTACTCGGTCATCACCGCGCGCCGGATTGCCGAGACCTTCAACACCGTCGTGGTGATCCTGTCGGACGCCAGCCTGTCCTCCTCGCAACAGCCATTTACGCGCCCCGAATTTCACGAAGCGTGGCTGGCACCGCCCGTCGACCAGAGTCCCGTTCCGCCCGGCGCGAAACCCTATGACTGGGACCCGGTCACCGGCATCGCCCGGCGCTTCATTCCCGGACAGCCGGGGGGCATGCACACCGTCACCGGCTTGGCCCACGACCGGCAAAGCCATGTCGCCTACGACCCCGACATCAACCAGGAAGGCCTGCGCATGCGCAGCCTGAAACTGGCGGCGCTACAGAAAACCCTGCTGCCGCCGGATGTTTTCGGTGCCGAAAAAGGCGACCTGCTGGTTGTCGGCTGGGGCAGCACCAAGGGCGCCATCGAAGAGGCCGTGGAAACCCTGCGCGCCGAAGGCAAGAAGGTTTCGTCGATCCACCTGCGCTTCCTGCAGCCGATGCAGCCGGGGATCAAGGAAATCATGCAGCGCTTCAAGAAAGTCATGACCATCGAGACCAACTGGAGCGACAGCCCGGACGACGAACTGATCAACGAAGACAGCCGCCGCTACTCGTCGCTGGCCACGCTGCTGCGCTCTCGCTATCTCGTCGATGTCGATTGCTGGACCGAGGTACGCGGGCAGCCCGTCAAGCCGCGCACGATCCGCCAGGTGCTCCTGGCCAAGCTGAATAAATAGGGGACGACCATGAAGCTATCCGCCACCGAACAACTGCTCGACCTGTACAAGGAACAGCAAGCGCTGGAAGACTACCAGAGCGGTGTTCCCCGCTGGTGCACCGGCTGCGGCGACAACGCCATCCTGACCGCCGTGCAGCGCCTGTGCCGCGACGAGGGACTACGCCCGGAAAAAACCGTGTTTGTCTCCGGCATTGGCTGCTCCAGCCGCTTCCCCCACTACATGAAGACCTACGGATTCCACGGCATCCACGGTCGCGCCTTCCCGGTCGCCGAGGGCGTCAAGCTGGCCCGTCCCGACCTCACCGTGTTCGTCAACACCGGCGACGGCGACTGCTGCAGCATCGGCGCGGCGCACTGGATCCACGCCATCCGCTACAACATGAACCTGACGGCATTCCTGCACGACAACCATATCTACGGACTGACCAAGAAACAGGCCTCGCCGACCTCGCCGATCGGCACCAAGAGCAACACCACCCCGCGCGGCAGCTACCTGGATGCGCTCAACCCGCTCACCGTCACGCTCGGCGTGGCCAACGTCTCCTTCGTCGCGCAGGCGGTGGACTGGATTCCCGAGACCCTGTTCGACATCGTCAAGGCCGCCTACCACCACAAAGGCTTCTCCTTCGTCCGCATCATCCAGCGCTGCCCGGAATGGCTGCCCAAATCACTCGACCCCTGGCTGCAGGATCCGGACCGCGTGCAGATGGTGCACCACGAACGCGGCATGCAGCTCAGCCAGGGACTTTCGCGGGTGTACAAGAACCAGCTCGAACACGACCCGCGGGACATTCACCGGGCGCGGGAAATCGCTTCCAACGAAGAGATCATCCCCGTGGGCATCCTCTACCAGAACCCGGCGGTTCCCTGTTACGAGGAAACCCGTCACGGAGGCGCCTTGCGCACGGTGGAAGCGATCAAGAAAAACTTTGAAGCCGAACTCGATAAATACTCTGTCTGAAACAGGAAACGCGATTCCAGGAACCGAACGGCCGCTCAGGAGAACCGACAAGCCCTCCCCACCGGCACCGGCAATCAACAACGACTCGACGAGATAGCGACACTCCTATGGAAGCTGATCTGCAAGCCCAAGTAACTTTCTTCCTCACCGGAAAGAAAAACACTCCGAACCTGGATGACGTGGACCGACTCAACCTGCGCCCAGCCCTTTTCTCCGGGTACAAGGATCTGACCCGGTTGCGCTACGACTTTCCGCTGGTGCTGGTCAAGGATCAGCCGGGCGGCGTTTTTACCGCATCGCTGTCCGGACTGATCGACGGCATTCTCGACAAGATCGCCCAGGGCAGCGACGGCGAGCGGATCAGGAAACACGTCCAGCGCCTCGAACAGCAAATCCGTGTCCTGCTCTCCAAGGGCGCGCAGGGACGACTCACGGCCTTGTGGGACGAAGCCGCCAAAGCGCTTGCCAAGGACGACAAGCAGATCGCTGAAAGCCTCGCGCGCGCCCGCGCCAACCTGAAGGTCGACGGCGAGATCATCGACTGCGACGCAGCCCTTCCCTCGCACCTGCTGGGCCATGCCTGGGCACTCACCCAAACGCAGCGCGCCCGGAAATTCGGCGAAATCGTCAATCGCCTGGTGCATAAGCTGTCCGACATCCTGCAAGCCGATTTTGCCAATTCCAACGCCGGCAGAAGCGCCGCCAATCTCAAGCGCACCTTCGGTTCGGGACCGATGGATCATTTCGACTTCGAGGCCATGTCGCGCATCCTCAGCAAATCGGCCCCGAAGGAAAACCTGGGCGGAACGCGCCGGCAGCGCATCGAGAACCTGCTGGACACGCTCAAGTCGCAGAAATTCTTCCCTGCCCCGGCGAGTACCGGCAAGCCGTATGCCTTCAGTTTCGACAGTTGCGGCAGTGCCCTCAAGGCCTACCGCGAGCGCCTGCCCAAGGCCATCGAACTGGCCAAGGCCATGGCCATCGCCGATCTGGAAATCCGCGGCGAATACAGCGAAGCGAAACATGACCGGATCTTCGCCGCTTTCGGCGAGAACGGACTGGACGCCCGTGAAATGTCCCTGTTCCCCGACTATTTCGTGCACATCGAAGCCGGCAAGGCCACCGGGGCTGAACTCGGCATACTGACCGAAATCCTGTCGCTGAACCTGCCGATCAAGATTCTCGTGCAGACCGACGATGTCATCGAAGCCTCGCCGCAAGGCAACGGCCACCTGGCCTTCGCCCTGCGCAGCCGGCAACTGGCGAGCATGGCAATGGGCATGGACGGGGTCTTCGTCCTGCAATCCCCGGCCTCCGCCCTCTTCCAGCTACGCGAAAAAATACAGCGTGGCCTGGACTACCCGGGTCCGGCCCTGTTCAGCATCTTTTCCGGGCGGATCGGCGGCAACGGCCATTTCCCGGCTTACCTGGTCGGCGCAGCCGCCCTTGAATCGCGCGTCTTTCCGGCATTCACCATGGACCCGTCGGCCGGTTGCGACTGGGCCTCGCGCTTCGCCCTGGCAGCCAACCCCCAGCCCGAGCAGGACTGGCCCGTGCATACGCTGGTGCATGAAGATGCCGACTGCCAGACCGTGACCGCCGACGTTCCCTTCACCCTGATCGACTTCGTCGCCTGCGATCCGCGCTACGGCAAATATTTTGCCCGGGTGCCCAAGGCGCACTGGGCCGAAACGCTGGTACCGGCCGCGGACATCGTCGCACGCGAAAAACGCGAAGGCATCGACCGCGTCGACGCGCTGCCCACCGTCCTGATGATCGACTCCGACAACACGCTGCAGAAGGTGATCGTCAGCGAAAAACTCATCCGCGAAGCGCGACGCTGCCTGTCCATGTGGAACAGCCTGCAGGAACTCGGCGGCATCCACAACTCGCACGCCGAAGCGCTGCTGGCACGCGAAAGGAATGCCTGGGAGGCCAGCAGCCAGGCCATCGCCACAGCCAGCGCTGCCGCGGTTCCGGCGGAACAGGCGCCGGCCGCAACGCCAGCCGCGGCTCCGACGGGAGAGCCGGCTCCGGCGGAGACGGCAGCAGCAGAAAAATCCTCCGACGAGGCCTACATCGAAACGCCGCGCTGTGCTTCGTGCAACGAATGCATCCAGGTCAACGACAAGATGTTCGCCTACGACGACAACAAGCAGGCCTTCATCAAGGACATCAACGCCGGAACCTATGCCCAGCTGGTCGAGGCCGCCGAGAACTGCCAGGTGGCGATCATCCACCCGGGCAAGCCGCGCAACCCGAACGAGGCCGGTCTCGAGGATCTGATCAAGCGCGCCGAAGCCTTCATGTAAGACGAATGAGTCAAGGACCCGGGGGCGGAGATCCTCCGACTTCGGGAGCTCCACGCAGAATTCCCCGCGAGCGCATCGCGGGGAATTTCGTTTACAGGAAAATTCCGGAGCCTCGATCCGCGAACCCGCTCCAGTTGACCGGAACCGGCGAATGACGGACATTCAGCACTGAAATCAGGGAGCGGTACAGACAATGATCACCAGCGCGACGGGCTTACCACGATCGAAGACACATCGACTCCTGACGATGTGCACTCTTGCGCTTTCCGGCTTCCTGCTTTGTGGAATCGCAGCCGGCGCCGACGACATTCAGCAGCGAACCATCCGTTTCGGCCACCTCAACAACCCCGACCACCCGATCAGCGCCGGCGTCAAGAAATTCGCCGAAATCGTGGCGGAAAAAAGCTGGGGGAAAATCCGCGTAAAGGAATACGCGTCGAACCAGCTCGGGACAGAACAGCAGCAAACACAGGCGCTGCGCGGCGGTACCCAGGAAATGCAGTCGCCGGCAACCTCATCCCTGGTCGGCCTGGTCCAGGAACTCGGCGTCCTGGATTTTCCGTTCGCCATATACACGTATCCGCAAGGTTTCGCCCTGGTCGACGGCCCGCTCGGCGATGCCCTCAGGGCGAAACTTCCGGAAAAAGGACTGATCGCCCTCGCCTTTTGGGATCTGGGCTTTCGCAATGTCACCAACAGCAAGCGCCCCATCACGCGACTCGAAGATTTCCGGGGGCTCAAGTTGCGCGTCATTCCGAACCCTGTCGCCCGGGAAAGCTTCAAGGCGCTGAGCGCCTATCCGATGCCGTTGAGCTTTCGGGACCTCTACCCGGCGCTGGAAATCCGGGCCGTCGACGGACAGGAAAACCCGTTCAACGTGATCCGCTCGAACAAGCTGTACAAAGTCCAGAAATACGTCAGCGCGACCAACCACGTCTATGCATCCAACATCGTTCTGGTCAGCAAGGTTTTCTGGGACACACTGTCTCCGACAGAGCGGAGAATCCTGCAGGAAGCGGCACTGGAAGCACGGGACTATCAGCGCAAGGTGAGTCTGGAGGCGGCTCAGGAAGCCGTCAATGCACTGAAGCAGACCGGCATGCACTACAACGACGTTGCGCCCGAGGAGCAGGATCGCATGCACTGGGCCGTACAGGGTGTCATCGACAAATTCATCAGCAGCTACGATCCGCACATCCGGAATCTGTACCGGACGGAAGTCGCGCGGGTTCTCGAAATCAGATAAGCCCGCAAATCAAGACTTGGCCGGATTGCGCGGCAGATCGACAACGATCTCCAGTCCTCCTTGCGCACGGTTGCTCAGATGGATATCCCCGCCATGCGCCATGACAATGTTGCGGGCGATGCTCAGGCCCAGCCCGCTCCCGCCTGTCTCGCGGCTGCGTGAGGGTTCCGCACGAAAGAAGGGATCGAAGACCTTTTCCAGCAGGTCATTGCTCAACCCCGGCCCGTTATCGAGCACATGGATGCGCAGGCGCTCACTGGAATCCTCGATCCGGATTTCCGCCTCGCTGCCATATTTGAGCGCATTGTCGATCAGGTTCTGCATCGCCCGCGTCAAGGCGCGGAGCGCCCCCGTGAAGGGAGCCTGCGCCTGGCCGGTCAGGCGGCATGTGGCACCGGCATCCAGCGCATCATCCACCATGCCTTCCAGCCAATGATTGACCTCGATGACGCTCGTCCCCTCGCGCAGGCTGGTACTGCGCGCGTAATCCAGCCCCTCGGTCACCAGATTCGCCATGTACTCGACATCACTGATGATGCGCTCGCGCTGGGCATCGCTTTCCAGTGCCTCGGCGCGCAGGCGCAGGCGCGTGAGCGGCGTTTGCAGGTCGTGGGCAATGGCCGCCAGAATCTGCGTACGTTCTTCGATATGCCGAAGGATTCGCTCGCGCATCGCATTGACGGCGCGTGCGGCCTTTTGCAGTTCTTCCGGCCCCGATTCGGGAACGGGCGGCGAATTGGGATTGCGGCCGAACTGTTCGATGGTTCCGAGCATGCGGTCGATCTGCCGGGTTGAAATACGCGCGGCCCACCAGACAAAGGGGCTCACGGCCAGGAGTACGAATCCGAGGTAGCGCAACAGTTCGCCTTCCGACGGCAGGGTAAACGGATCAAGCAGATGCAGGACCAGCGATTCATCGGCATCGATGGACAGAACCGCCTGAATCGCCTTTTCACGCACCGCAGGAGGCGTATCCGGCGGCAGGCGGAATGACAGCTGTGCCTCGGCGGGAAGATCCGCTTTCAGGATCGCCATCAGCTCATTCAGGCTGGCCTCCTTGGGAATCACGTTCTGCACGTCGGCGCCTGCGGGCTCCAGAGAGAAACGGTAATGGAATCCCTGATTGAGGCGTGCCAGCCATTCCGGCCGCTGTTCGGCCGGCAGGGAACGCATCAGATCGTAGGCGAAAGAGACATCGGCCCCCAGAAAACGCGTCATGCGCTCCTTGATCACTTCCCCCTGAACCAGCATGAAGGCGAAAAAGCTGACGATCTGGATCGTTCCCAACCCGACGGTAAGAATGACGAAAAGACGGGAAGAAAGCGAGCGGAACACCACTAACTTTCGTAACTCACGGGTTGCGCAAAAACATAGCCTTCGTTGCGCACCGTGCGGATGTACATCGGATCCCGCGCGTCATCCCCCAGACGCCGCCTGAGCCGGCTCACACGCAAATCGATCGAGCGATCCTCGACCTCGAATTCGCGCCGGGCCAGCTGGGCCAGCAACTGATCCCGGCTCAGCACGTGCTGCGGGTGATCGAGAAAGAGGCGCAACAAACCATATTCGGCGCCGCCCAGCGGCGTCACGACGCCATTCTGGTGGATCAGATTGCGTTGCAGCAGATCAAGTTTCCAGCTTCCGAAATACGCCATGCGCGCCGTCGAATCACCGACGGCCGACGGCGGCAGCATGTGCACCCGGCGCAGGACGGCCCGGATGCGGGCCACGAGTTCGCGCGGCACGAAAGGCTTGGTCAGGTAATCGTCCGCCCCGAGTTCCAGCCCGATGATGCGATCCACATCGTCCGAGCGGGCGGTCAGCATCAACACGGGGATTGGCGGGCGCATCTCGGCGCGCAGGCGGCGGAAGATGGACAGGCCATCCTCTCCCGGCAGCATCAGATCGAGCACGATCAGATCGACGAACTGATTCGCGCCGAGCACCGTGTTCATCTGCTTTCCGTCAGCCGCTTTCGATACGCGAAATCCGTTCTGTTCAAGATAGTCGCCGACCAGTCCGCGGATACCCGGATCATCGTCAACAACAAGTATATGAGGGGGGCGTTGGTCATCCATAGGGGCGATTAAACTTCTTCCCGACCCGCTTTTCCAGTCTTTCCTGCTTCCGCTTTGTATCCACTTGTTTCCTCCGTGGCTTTGACACAATCGGATACAAGCATGTACGTCCCTGACAAATCACTGATACATACCATTGCTTAAATCGCATTGCAGAACATCACCCGCCAGACTTTTTGCGGTACAGCGGGACGTGGATTGCATCATATTTTCTTCGCAGCGAAGCCCCTCGAACATGGCCGAATCCGAGAGGCTGCACTAACCGCAATAACAATCGGCCTGCGCCCAGAAAGTTCGGGACAATATTTTCAATGAAGATAGCAATCAGGAGGTTTCAATGAAAAGTAAATCGATCACCCTATTCTCCCTTACGTTCGTCGGTGCAATGCTGGCAACGGGGCTTTCGTACGGCGCAGATGAAATCCAGGCGCGTACCATCAAATTTGGTCACCTGAACAACACGGATCACCCGATCAGCGCCGGCGTCAAGAAATTCGCCGAAATCGTCGCCGCCAAGAGCGGCGGAAAAATCCAGGTCAAGGAGTTTCCTTCGAACCAGCTCGGCACCGAACAGCAGCAGACAGCTGCCCTGCAAGGCGGTGTCCAGGAAATGCAGTCCCCCGCCTCCACCTCGCTGGTTGGCCTGGTCAAGGACTACGGAGTCATGGACTTCCCCTTCTCCGTCAGCACCTATAAGCAGGCATTCTCCCTTGTCGATGGTCCGCTCGGCACCGCGTTGCTGAACAAACTTCCGGATAGCGGCCTGATCGGCCTGACCTACTGGGATCTCGGCTTCCGCAACGTGACCAACAGCCGTCGCCCGGTAGCCAAGCTTGAAGACTGGAATGGCTTGAAGCTACGCGTCATTCCCAACCCGGTCTTCCTCGAAACCTTCAATGCCCTCAAGGCCTCTCCGGTGCCGATCAGCTTCAGCGAACTCTATTCAGCGCTCGAGATGAAGACGGTCGACGGCCAGGAAAATCCGTTTGCCGTGATCCTGTCCAACAAGTTTGCCGAAGTCCAGAAATTCGTCAGCGCCACCAATCACGTATACGGTGCCAACGTCATCCTGGTCAGCAAGAAGTTCTGGGAAAAGCTCTCGCCAACCGAGCAGAAGATCCTGCGCGAAGCGGCCATCGAAGCGCGTGATTACCAGCGTACCATCAGCGTCGACGCCGCCAAGAAGGCCATCGGACAATTGCAGGCCGCCGGCATGCAATACAACGAAGTTCCTGCGGCCGAGCAGGAACGCATGCGCCAGGCCGTCAAGCCCGTCATCGAAAAATTCCTGACAAGCTATGACCCGGCCATCCAGAAACTTTTCGCGTCGGAAACCGCACGCGTTCAGAGCATCAAGTAATACACCGCGTTTCTCCTTCTTGTAAGCGTGAAATGGGCCTGCTTTCATAGCAGGCCTTTTTTTGTCCGCGCATGCCACCGTCCCCATGCGGCAAATTCCATTCATGGGGCAAATAAAATCAAAAGCAGTGATTTATCCAGAATAATCCTCTATGGTGGAATCACACATACAGAAAAAGAACACTTGTGCAGCTGAACGGCAGCACGTTGTTCCCGGATAGTGCCCTCAAGGCATCTGGCTTTCGCATTATCCGTACAACTGCGTTTCAAATGTTTCAACTCATGCAAAAAGCCCGGCATCAAGAAACACCGGCGGGTTTCGCGTTTTTATCAAAGGGGAGACAATGAAGCGAGGCTATGTGGATATCGAAGTTTACGAACCGTCAGACGGTTGGGCGCAAGCGAAATATCTTGTCCATGGGTGGGACGAAATCCTGTGGACAAACGACCTGGATAGCGCCCTGCTTTTCCTGAAGGAAAGCGTGGAAAAGATGGAACGGGAAGCCTGACCAGGCAACGAGCGCCCCCGGCCCATCAAGCCAATGGCCTGCGCAACAGCAGGCCATTTTTCATGGAATCGAATCAAGGCGGTGCATCCCGGTTGTAATATCGGGTTTTCTTCTGGAATTGGCTATCCATGCATTACGGCATTACCGATCTGAGCACCTTCATTCTCGGCACGATCTTCATCGTGCTGCTGCCCGGACCAAACTCCCTGTACGTCATGTCCGTCGCCTCGCGCTGGGGCATCGCCGCAGGCTACCGCGGTGCATGCGGCATTTTCCTGGGCGACCTGATCCTGATGATCCTCTCGGCCACAGGCGCGGCGTCGATCCTGCAGGCCACCCCGATGCTGTTCATGTGCCTCAAATACGCCGGAGCCGCCTATCTGGTCTGGCTTGGCATCGGCCTGCTGCGCTCAGCCGTTCGCGACTGGCAAGGAACCCTTCAGGAAACGCACGCCGCACCGACCGACGCCACCCGGCCGTTCCGAACGGCACTGCTCATCAGCCTGATGAACCCCAAGGCGATTTTCTTCTTCATCTCCTTCTTCATCCAGTTCGTTTCGCCGGAATACGCCCACCCGGAACTGTCGTTCCTGATTCTGGGGCTGATCGTCCAGACCTGCAGCGCCCTCTACCTTTCGGCACTGATCTTCGGTGGCACCCACCTGGCAGCGGCATTCCGGCGCCGGCAACGCCTGTCCTCAACCGCTGTCGGCGGAGTGGGAAGCCTGTTCATCGGATTCGGCATCAAGCTGGCGGGCGCAAGCATCGGGTGAGTCACACTATGGATAACTACAGGCAAGAACCGGCCAAAAACAGCCCTACGTGGACGTTCAGAATAGCTGACGTCGGTGTCTGAAACCGCGGCTGCTTTACAGCACGCGATCCGATGAAAACGCGTTTTTACGTCTGATATGCTATTGGGCAGAAAGCGCTAATCCGGGAGGAAACGATGGAAGCAAATAAGAATGCTGGACAGATAACCGAAGAACAGAGTCTTCCAATTCCGCTTCCGGTCAGATGTTCAACCAACCTGTTCGCGAACACCCCAGTTGTCTTCGAGAGATGGGCAGCGGTCAATTACTTCGTTGGCCCGAATGGATCTGGAAAGACAACGCTGTTCAACTCGGTCATGGAAGCTTGTCGCAGTAGATTTCCTAACCGCGTAAAGATTCTCGGAACGGGCCGTCTTGGGCCGCTCGAGAAGAGCGTGACCCAATGGATTGGAGATCCGACGAGTCGGCTCTTTCAAGAAGAGAATATTGATGCGGTCTACGGCCAGTTGTTCTCTGGCCGCGATACGGCGCACGAGGCATTTCAGATCCTGGAAAAGCGGTTGGACCTTCAGATTCGCGTTCTTGGTTTCTTGCGTCATGTCTTTAAGAAGACGCTCCATTTCAAGTCAACACGCAGAGGGCTGCAGGTACTCGGAGCTTTGCCAGATGGCGCCTCGTACCAGATTATCGACGAGTGCCACGGGCTCAAAGAGCTCATCACAATACTAACGTTCCTCTACGATGACACGTTCTCGGTACTCGGAATCGACGAGCCTGAACTACATCTTCACCCTCAGTTTCAGCGATTTCTCCTAGACGAGTTGCAGGCAGTCGCGGGGGACCCAACCGTTCCAGGCAAGAAACTGGTCTTTCTCGTTACGCATTCTCCAATACTGTTAGAAATGCGAGCGCTGTCCGATCTCGCGAAAGTCATAGTGTTTTCGCACTCAGCGGTGCCAGAGCGAGCTGCTCCATGGCGGTTTTCAGCGGAAGAGCAATTGAAGATTAGACAGTCGCTGCCGTCATTCCACGCTGGACAGAGGGAATTGCTTTTTTCCAACATCCCTATTGTCGTCGAAGGTGCAGCTGATGTTGCAATCCTCATGAACGTTGCAACAAAGCTCTCTCTTCCGCTTGGCGCAGCAGGAATTGGCGTCACAGCGATGGGCGGGAAGTATCAGCTTCTTGCCTTTCGAGCGCTTCTCGGTTCGCTAGCCAAGCCGAATGCTCGCTTTGTGCTTGACTTGGACGCAGTGATCGAGACCAAGGCAATGTCCTGCCTTGATCGAGATGATCGCGTAACTGCATTTCTTGCATCCTGTGGACTGGGTGATCGGACACTCACATATATCATCGGTGAACTGATTGGCCTCCTGCGAGCTTACATCACTAACGCAACAACGCGCGGAGTGCCAATTGACAGCGCGATAGGCTCCGGGGAGGCAACCGAGCGAGATTTAGCTGTCGCGTTGAGGTTGATCAAACAAAAGGCAGATAGCAATCCAGAGCAATTGTTTGACGCGGGCCGGGCTCGCACCATACTCGGCAAAGTCGAAGTCATCAGAGCGGCCGCCCGGGCCGCCAACGTGCTGATCCTCTCTCGGGGTCCAATTGAAGCCTACTATGGCAACCCTCCAGGACCACGCGCCAGGGACTTTGAAAAGCAACAAGCCCTTCAGGCCGAACTAGACTCAATATGGGAGCAAGGCTCCGATGGCGACCTCAAAGGGCGCTATGCTGAGATTCTTGAGTTCATCGGAGAAGCAGGTTTCTTAAAGGTCCCGATTGCCGACCAAGTCCGAGAGCCTTTGGCCAATCTCATTCACCTTTTACAAACGGAAGTTCTCACAGGCCGAGTGCGCACGCTGGATGAAGCCCGTCAGTGCTCCCGCGTCGCAGCGGAAGGGTATTGGCATGTGTGTGAATTGACGCAACTGGATGTTGATGACGCCAGGAATTTCCGTGGCACGCTGAAGGTGAAAGACCCGCTTGGAGGGGAGGTGATCAACTTTGACAACAACACTCGCGCGTATGAGGTAGCAACGCGCGGCCGCGCGAGCGCTGTCCAACAAAGCGTCGCAGCCAACCGTGCTTTGCCTTGCGTGTAAGCTCAATATATTGGAGGTCAGCTATTCCGTTTCTCCGATAACGGCATTGGTCGAAATCGGCCACTCCAAAACAAGAAGCGGAGCCCGTATCCAGGCTCCGCTTTTCTATTAATGCCACCTGCAACCGCAGTTTTTCTCAGAAATGCAGTGGCCGCTTGTCGCAGGCCAACGCGGCTTCGTGCATGACTTCCGACAGCGTGGGATGGGCGTGGCAGATGCGCGCCAGGTCCTCGCTGGCGGCGCCGAATTCCATGGCCACGACGGCCTCCGCAATCAATTCCGAAGCGTTGGCGCCGATGATATGCACGCCGAGGATGCGATCGGTCTGCGCGTCGGCCAGCATCTTGACGAAACCGGTCGGATCGCCCATGCCGAGCGCACGCCCGTTGGCCATGAAAGGTATTTTGCCTACACGATAGGCCACGCCGGCTTCCTTGAGCTGCTGCTCGGTCTGGCCGACCCAGGCGATTTCCGGGTGGGTGTAGATCACCCAGGGGATGGTGTCGAAGTTGCAGTGTCCGGATTGCCCGGCCATCAGTTCGGCGACCATCACCGCTTCTTCCATCGCCTTGTGCGCCAGCATCGGGCCGGAAACGACGTCGCCCACAGCCCACACGCCGGGCAGGTTGGTGCGGCACTGGGCGTCGACGTCGACGCGGCCCCGCTCGTCGATGCGCAGGCCGACGGCTTCGGCATTCAGTCCCTCGGTGTTCGGCACGCGCCCGACGGAAACGATGAGGCGGTCAGCCTCCAGGCGTTTTTCCGCGCCGGAGGCGTCGGTGTAACTGATGGAGACGCCAGCCTTCGAGGTTTTCACTTCACCGATGGCGATGCCCAGCTGGATATCCAGCCCCTGCTTGCGGAAGACCTTCGCGGCTTCCTTGGCGACGTCGACGTCGGCCACGGAGAGGAATTCCGGCAGGGCTTCGAGAACCGTGACTTCGGCACCCAGGCGGCGCCAGACGCTGCCCATTTCCAGGCCGATCACGCCGGCGCCGATGATCACCAGTTTCTTCGGCACGCTGTCGATGTCCAGGGCACCGACGTTGTCGCAAATGATGCGGTTGTCGACCGGCACGCCGGGCAGTTGCCTGGCCCGGGAACCGGTGGCGATGATGACCTGCGCGGCTTCGACGTTTTCTTCACCGACCTTGAGCTGCCAGCCGTTTTCCGCGCGGGCGATGAAACTGCCGTGCCCGTTCAGCAAGGTCACCTTGTTCTTCTTGAACAGGCCTTTTATCCCGCCGGTGAGTTGATCGACGATGCCGTTCTTGCGTCCGATCATCGTCGGCACATCGATTTTCGGCTTGCCGACCGAAATCCCCTGTGCGGCAAAACCGTGCCCCGCTTCCTCAAAAAGATGCGAGGTGTGCAGCAAGGCTTTCGAGGGAATGCAGCCGACGTTCAGGCAGGTCCCGCCCAGACGCGGTTCGCCCTTCGGATCGGCATAGGGGTTGGACTCGCAGCAGGCCACCTTGAAGCCGAGCTGGGCGGCGCGAATGCCCGCCACATAGCCGCCAGGGCCGCCGCCGATGACGAGAACGTCAAATTGTTTGGACATTTGAAATCCTTTAATTAACCACAGAGACAGAGAGACACAGAGGCACAGAGATTTACAGAGTTTTTCTCTGTGTCTCTGTGCCTCTGTGGTGAATGGTTCTAGACGCCGAGCAACAGGCGCGCCGGGTCTTCCAGCGCTTCCTTCATGGCCACCAGGCCGAGCACGGCCTCGCGCCCGTCGATGATGCGGTGGTCGTAGGACATGGCCAGGTAGTTCATCGGACGAATGACGATCTCGCCGTTCTCCACCACCGGGCGGTCCTTGGTGGCATGGATGCCGAGGATGGCCGACTGCGGCGGGTTGATGATCGGCGTCGAGAGCATCGATCCGAACACGCCGCCGTTGGAGATCGAGAAGGTTCCGCCGGCCAGGTCTTCCATCGACAGTTTTCCGTCCTTGGCTTTCTCGCCGAATTCGGCGATCTTTTTCTCGATGTCGGCGAGGCTCATCCGGTCGGCATCGCGCAGGATCGGCACAACCAGCCCGCGTGGGCTGCCGACGGCTACACCGATGTCGATGTAGCCGTGATAGACGATGTCGTTGCCGTCAACCGAGGCGTTGAGGATCGGATATTTCTGCAGTGCGGCCACGGCCGCTTTCACGAAAAAGCCCATGAAGCCGAGACGCACACCATGCGTCTTCTCGAACTTCTCGCCATACTGTTTGCGCAGCCCCATGACCGGGGCCATGTTGACCTCGTTGAAAGTGGTCAGGATGGCATTGGTCGATTGCGACTGAACGAGGCGCTCGGCCACGCGGGCACGCAGGCGCGACATCGGCACACGCTGTTCGGGGCGGTCGGATAGCGGCACGGTCACGGCAGGAGCCGGCGCCAGCGTATAGGCTGTTACGGGAGAGGTTGAAGGTGCGGCTACGGGCGTCGCCGCAGCCGGAGCCTGCGTAACCGCAGGGGCGGCCGCAGCCAGCGCATCGGCCTTGGTCACCCGTCCGCCGCGTCCTGTGCCGGCGACGTCGGAAACGGCAACGCCTTTCTCCGCAAGGATCTTGCGCGCCGCCGGCAGGGCCATGCCCGCCGAGGCCTTATCCGCGCCGGCCGGTGCCGGAGCAGGAGTTGCAACGGGGGCGGCGGGTACGACAGGTGCGGCTTCTTCCTTCCTGGCTTGCGGTGCGGACGACTGGACAGTGGCTTTGGCCTCCGTATCGATGCGGGCGATCAGCTCCCCGGCCAGCACCGTGTCGCCATTGTTCTTCAGGATTTCAACCAGCACGCCGCTGGCCGGTGCAGGGCGTTCAAGCACGACCTTGTCGGTTTCGATGTCGATGAGATTTTCGTCTTGCGCAACGGATTCCCCGATCGCCTTGTGCCACGTCATCAGCGTGGCCTCGGCGACGGATTCGGACAGTTGCGGAACAGTAACGTCGATGATCATATTCACTCCAATCAAGCAGGTTTGTACGGACTGATCTCACCCAGGGCGGATTCGATCAGTGCCTTTTGTTGTGCGTTGTGCTTGCTGAGATAGCCCACCGCAGGCGAAGCCGAGGCCGGGCGCGAGACCAGCAGCAGATGCTGCTTCTTGCCCAGCGAGCGCGAAAGATGCTGGCGCGAGGCGATCCAGTACCAGGCGCCCTGGTTGCGCGGCTCTTCCTGGCACCAGACGATCTCCGTCGCCGCCGGATAGCGCGCCAGTTCGGCCTGGAACGCCTCCTGCGGGAAGGGATAGAGCTGTTCGAGGCGGACGATGGCGATGTGCGAAATGTTCCTGGCGCGCCGCGCCGCGATCAGATCGTAGTACACCTTGCCGGAGCAGAAGACGACCCGCGTCACCTTCTTCGGATCAAGCGGATCAACCTCGCCGATCACCCGCTGGAACTGCCCCTTGGCGATTTCATCCAGCGTGGACACGGCTTCCTTGTGGCGCAGCAGCGACTTCGGCGTAAACACGATCAGCGGTTTGCGCTGCTTGCGGATGGCCTGCCGGCGCAGCATGTGGAAAACCTGTGCCGGCGTGGTCGGCTGGCAAACTTCCATGTTGCGCTCGGCGCACAGCTGCATGAAGCGCTCGATGCGCGCCGATGAATGCTCCGGGCCTTGCCCTTCGTAACCGTGCGGCAGCAGTAGCACGAGTCCGCAGGCACGGCCCCACTTGGTTTCGCCGGAAGCGATGAACTGGTCGATGACGACCTGCGCGCAATTGACGAAATCGCCGAACTGCGCTTCCCAGACGACCAGATCGAACGGGTTCGACGTGGCGTAGCCGTATTCGAAGGCGAGTACGGCCTCTTCCGAAAGCACGGAGTCGTAGCACTGGAAATCGGATTGTTTCTGCTGCAGGTTGGACAGCGGAGAATAGCTGCCCGCGCCGCGCACTTCGCGGTTCTGGTCATGCAGGACGGCATGGCGGTGGAAGAAGGTGCCACGGCACACATCCTCGCCGGTCAGGCGCACTCCGTAGCCCGACACGAGCAAGGTTGCATAGGCCAGATTCTCGGCCATGCCCCAGTCGAACGGCTGGCTGCCCTGGCCCATCTGGCGGCGGTCGTCGATGATCTTTTTCACCCGCGAATGCAGGGCCACGTTGTCGGGAATCGTCGTCAGCCGCTCGGACAGGCGCTTGATCTCGCGCACCGGCACCGTGGTATCGCAATTGTCGATGTAGCTTGCGGGCAGGAACGGCGTCCAGTCGATCAGCAGGGGATTGGTATAGCCGGCGAGCACCGGGTTGTAGAGCAGCTCGCCGCGGTCGAGGTGCTCGCGGTAGCTGCGGATCATGTCGTCGGGGCCATCGCTGGTCAGGATGCCCTCGGCCACCAGCTTGTCGGCGTAGAGCTTGCGCGTGCCGGGATGCTGCGCCACGCGCTTGTACATCAGCGGCTGCGTGACCATCGGCTCGTCCTGCTCGTTGTGGCCGAGCTTGCGGAAGCAGACGATATCGACCACGGTGTCCTTCTTGAATTCCTGGCGGTATTCGAAGGCCAGGCGGATCGCCAGGGCCACCGCTTCGGGATCGTCGCCATTGACGTGGAAGATCGGCGCATCGACCATCTTGAAGATGTCGGTGCAGTAGATCGTCGAGCGCAGGTCGCGCGGATCGGAGGTGGTGAAGCCGATCTGGTTGTTCACCACGATATGCACCGTCCCGCCCGTGCCGTAACCGCGCGTCTTGGCGAAATTGAGCATTTCCTGGTTCACGCCCTGCCCGGCCACCGCGGCATCGCCGTGGATCAGCACCGGCAAGACCTTGTCCTGCGCTTCCTCGCCGCGCCGATGCTGGCGCGAGTAGACCGAACCGGCGACAACCGGGTTGACGATCTCCAGGTGCGAGGGATTGAAGGCCAGCGTCAGCTGACACGGGCCACCCGGCGTCGACACCGACGAGGAATAGCCGAGGTGGTATTTGACGTCACCGGACGAAAGTTCCTGCGGCTTCTTGCCCTCGAATTCATCGAAGAGCATCGACGGCGCCTTGCCCAGGGTGTTTACCAGTACATTCAGGCGGCCGCGGTGGGCCATGCCGACCACGATGTCGTCGACACCGTTGCTGCCCGCGACGCGCACCAGTTCATCAAGCGCGACGATCAGCGATTCTCCGCCTTCGAGCGAGAAACGCTTCTGTCCGACATACTTGGTATGCAGGTAACGTTCGAGCGTTTCGGCCGCGGTCAGGCGCTCCAGGAAGCGCAGCTTCTGCGCGGAGGTATAGGTGCCCTTGGCATGGATCGGTTCCAGCCGGGCCTGCACCCAGCGGCGCTCGGCAAAGCTGTTGATGTACATGTACTCGACGCCAAGGGTGCCGCAGTAGGTTTCCTTGAGCGCCGAGAAAATCTGCCCATAGGTGGCTCGTTCAGGCACGCCCCTGAACGAGCCGGCGTTGAACGCGGTGTTGATGTCCGCGTCGGTCAGGCCATAGAACGCGGGTTCAAGGTCGCTGATCGCCGGCCGTTCCTGGCGCTTGAGGGGGTCGAGATTGGCCCACAGCGCGCCGCGTGTGCGGTAGGCGCGAATCAGCTGCAGAACGGCAACCTGCTTGCGGTCATCCGCCGCCGGCCGATCAATGGCCTGGTATCCGCTCTTCCTGGCCTGCTCGGCAAAGGCGGTGACCACCGGCAAGTGGGGCACGTCGCGCGCGACCGGCCCCGGCAACAGCGCCAGCTTGTCGAAATATTCACGCCATTCGCCGGGAATCGAGCCCGGATTATCGAGATACTTTTCGTAAAGTTCCTCAACGAAAGGGGCATTGCCTCCGAAGAGAAGCGTCGTCCCGAACAACTCATTCATCATATCGATTACCTGTTCAATAATTGCATGACTTGATGTTTGACCGGCCGGACTGCATCAGCCAGCAAAAAGAAAGGCAACGCAGTTACGTTGCCTGTTCTGGAAAATCACCTTTGGCCTATCGGCGGAACATCGCGATAGGGCTTCCCGACATACAGCTGCCGCGGTCTTCCGATCTTGAGTTCCGGATCGGAAATCATCTCCTCCCATTGCGCCATCCAGCCGACCGTACGCGCCAAGGCGAAGATGCAGGTGAACATTGACGTCGGGATGCCCATGGCCTTCTGAACGATGCCCGAATAGAAATCAACATTCGGATAAAGTTTCTTCTCGACGAAATATTCGTCTTCCAGGGCAATCCGCTCGAGTTCGAGCGCCAGCTTGAACAGCCGGTCGTTTTCCAGCCCAAGCTCCTGCAGGACGTCGGCGCAGATCTTGCGCATCAGTCGGGCGCGCGGATCGAAGTTTTTGTATACACGGTGGCCGAAGCCCATCAGCTTGAACGGGTCGTCCTTGTCCTTGGCCCGGCGGATGTATTCCGGAACGTGGGACACGTCGCCGATCTGTTCCAGCATCTGCAGACAGGCTTCGTTGGCACCTCCGTGGGCCGGCCCCCACAGGCAGCCGATCCCGGCCGAGATGCAGGCGTAAGGGTTGGCGCCGGACGACCCGGCCAGGCGCACCGTCGACGTGGATGCATTCTGTTCATGGTCGGCATGCAGCGTAAAGATCGTGTCGAGCGCATGCACCAGCACGGGATTCGGCTCGTACTTCTCGCAGGGCGTACCAAACATCATGTGCATGAAATTGGCCGTGTAGGCGAGATCGTTGCGCGGGTACATGAACGGTTCGCCCATCGAATATTTGTACGCCATGGCGACAATCGTCGGCAGTTTGGCCACGAGGCGATTGAAACTGATGCTGCGGTGTTCCGCGTCCGAGAAATCTTCCGCGTCATGATAAAACGCCGAGAGCGCACCAACCACACCGACCATCACCGCCATGGGATGCGCATCGCGCCGGAATCCCTGGTAGAAACGGGCCATCTGCTCATGGATCATCGTGTGCGTCTTGATGATGTTCACAAACACTTTTTTCTGTTCCGCATTCGGCAGTTCGCCATTGCGCAGCAGGTATGCCACATCAAGGAATTCGCACTTTTCGGCCAGTTGCTCGATGGGGTAACCGCGATAGAGCAGTTCCCCTTTGTCGCCATCGATGAAGGTGATCGCCGAACGGCACGAGGCGGTGGACATGAAACCGGAATCGTAGGTAAACAAACCTGTCTTGGCCCCTAATGTGCGGATGTCAATGCACTCGTTGCCATGTACTGGCGACAGAATCGGAAACTCGACAGGATCCTGCCCCTCTACAGTCAGGGTCGCCTTGCGCTCTGTTGTCATTTGATTCTCCCTAATCGGTTTGTTTGATCGACTCACGACTTCATTCGCTTCTCAACAGTTTTTACCCGGTCTTGACATCGCGAAGCATTTTTACCACCCGAGCCTGCACCTGATCCTGGCATTCACGCTTTCCAACGATCAACGGCCAGAGTTCGATGTCTTCCATCTCGGCCAGGGCCACGAAGGCTGCCTCTTCTTCCTGTCCCAGTTTCGAGAAGTGCTTGTCAAGAAAGTTCCCGAGCAGCAGATCCATTTCCAGTTGGGCACGGTGTGTACACCTCCACCGCAGACGTTTCATTTCGGTATCGCTTAGCATTCATTCTCCTTTTTTCGTTGCAGTCACTGACAACAGCGGCATTTCCCTCAACCGACCCGCAGCCAGCCAGGTTTCCCTTTACATCAAGCGCCTGGCGAGCCTGAAGACAAGCGGGGAAATGCTCATTGAATCTTTTATGAAACCAGGTGTCACAGTGCGGGCTCCGGCATTGCCAAAATCCCTGTGAGCTATATCTTATATAGGTCACAGGGCAGTGAATCAACAATTTGACACCGCCCGAGCTTCACACTTATGATCAAAAGCTGTTTTTCGACCAGGGTCAGCAGGATTACGATAACAACAACGATCCCTTGCCATCTCATTACAGATTTTTGCTATTTACAGGAGTCGCTTAATGTCAAGCCCCCCCGTCCGCATCGCCGTAACCGGTGCCGCAGGCCAGATTTGTTATAGCCTGTTATTCCGCATCGCATCGGGTGACATGCTCGGCAAGGACCAACCCGTAATTCTCCAGTTGCTCGACCTGCCGCAGGCGCAGAAGGCTTGCCAGGGGATCATCATGGAACTGGAAGATTGTGCATTTCCGCTGTTGGCAGGTGTTTTTGCAACGGATAACGCGAACATCGCATTCAACAATGCGGATATCTGCCTGCTGGTTGGCGCCCGCCCTCGAGGCCCCGGCATGGAACGCGCCGACCTGCTCGCCGCCAACGGTGCAATTTTTACGGTGCAGGGAAAATCGATCGCAGAAAACGCCAGGGAAGATGTCAAGGTTCTGGTTGTCGGAAATCCGGCCAACACCAATGCCTATATTGCCCGTGCAGCCGCCATGAAAGTCGGCCGCACGAATCCGGCAAACTATCACGCCATGCTCCGACTCGATTACAACCGTGCCGCATCGCAGCTTGCTACCCGAAGCGGCCGCCCGGTCGATAGTCTCCGACATCTGGCTGTCTGGGGAAATCACTCCCCGACGATGTATCCCGATTACCGCCATTGCACCTCCGACGGTGATTCAATCCCCACGCTGATCAATGATCCGATCTGGAACAACGATGTTTTCCTGCCCACGGTCGGCAAGCGCGGCGCCGCAGTCATCGACGCGCGCGGCGTGTCTTCAGCCGCGTCGGCGGCCAATGCGGCGATAGACCATGTCCGCGACTGGATGCTGGGGTCCGATGACTGGGTCACGATGGGCGTTCCAAGCGACGGCTCTTATGGCATCCCCGAAGGCATGGTCTTCGGCTTTCCTTGCGAATGCAAGGGCAATGGTGAGTACAAGATCATCCAGGGCATCGAGATCGACGACTACGCCCGGGGAAAAATCGACAAGACGCTCAAGGAACTGAGCGATGAGGCCGAGGCTGTAAAGAATCTCCTGTAGACACGGCTTTTGCCCGATCGAAAACCGCAGCGCGTCTGCGGTTTTTTTTCGTCCATGGAAAAACAGCCGCACGGTAAAATGTCATTTTGTCTGACCCGGATCGATCCCATGCGACACCCCAGCGACGTTCTCTTCCCCGGCGAAAAGCCCTTTCCCATCCTGCCTGCCGTCGACCATTACGCCGGCTCGGAAAAACTGATGAAAAAGGCCCTGCAACTGCAGAACGACCTGGGCCCGATCTTCGACATCACCTGCGATTGCGAGGATGGTGCGCATGCCGGCGCCGAGCGCGAGCACGCCGAGATGGCCGCGGGCATCATCATGAGCGGCGACAATCGCCACGGCCGTGTCGCCGCCCGCGTTCACGACTTCACGCATCCGCACTGGCAGCAGGACATCGAGATCATCGTCGGCATGGCCGGCGCACGCCTGCCCTTCATCACGCTTCCCAAGCCGCGCGGTGTCGAGGATGTGCGCGAACAGATCGCCTTCCTGCGCGGGGTCGAGAAGCACGCTGGGCTGAAACGGGAAATCCCCGTGCATGTCCTGATCGAAACGCTGGGCGCATTGCGTGAGGTCTGGGATATCGCTGCCACGCCGGGCGTCGAATCGCTCGATTTCGGGCTGATGGATTTCGTTTCCGGCCATCATGGCGCCATTCCCGGTTCGGCCATGAAAAGTCCGGGTCAGTTCGACCACCCGCTGGTCGCTCGCGCCAAATGCGAAATAAGCACGGCGGCGCTGGGCAACGGCGTCGTGCCGACGCACAACGTCACCACCGAGTTGAAGGACCTCGAAATCATCCGCAACGATGCACGGCGAGCGCGCAACGAATTCGGTTACCTGCGCATGTGGAGCATCCATCCGAACCAGATCGTGCCCATCGTAGAAGCCATGCGTCCCGATTTTTCCGAGGTCGAGAAGGCGGTCGCCATCGTCATTGCCGCGCAGGACAAGGACTGGGCGCCGATCGCCCACGAAGGTCTGCTGCACGACCGCGCTTCCTACCGCTACTACTGGGAACTGCTGGCGCGCGCACACGCCACCGGAATGACGTTGCCGGAAGAAGCGCGGACACGCTTCTTTCCTTCATAAGGATAATCCGTGGACATCGGGACTCTGACCCAGACGCTGATCGAATTCCGCGACGAGCGGAACTGGGCGCAATTTCACACCCTGCGCAACCTGATCGTTTCGCTCAACCTCGAAGCCGGCGAATTGCTTGAGCTGACTCAGTGGAAGGACGATCAGGGCGTCGCGGAGATGCTCGCCGATCCGGTCAAGCAGGAGGCGTTGCGCGACGAGTGCGCCGACGTCCTGCTTTATCTGCTGCTGATAGCCGAGAAAGGCGGTTTCGATCTGCTGGCAGCCGCCCGCAGCAAGCTTGCAAAAAACACGCAGAAATACCCGGTCGACAAGTGCTTCGGTTCCAGCCGCAAATACACCGAACTGGACGATTCACACTCAGGCTAGGCGGCGTGCTGCTCCAGCGTGAAGCCGGCGCCTGAATCCTCGCCCAGCGCACCGGCTAGGAATGGCAGCACTTCGCCCAGCGTGTCGTGCAGCGTCCAGGGCGGATTGAGGATGAACATGCCGCTACCGTGCATGCCGAATCCGTCCCTGGCCGGTTCCCTGACGCGCAGGGCGGCATGCAGCCAGCCCTTGGCCGGCAGGCGCTTCAGCCGCTGCAGCAGCTCCCGCGATTCGAGCCGGGTCAGCTGCGGATACCATACCGCGTAGGTTCCGCCAGGAAAGCGTGTCAGCGCATCCTTGAGCGCCTGGATCACGCGTTCGTAATCCTGTTTTTCCTCGTAGGACGGATCAATCAGGACCAGCGCACGACGCGGCGGTGGCGGCAACAAGGCCTTGAGGCCGGCGAAACCGTCCGCATGATCGACCACGACCTGACGCCCGGCCGGCTCGAAATTTTCCTGCAACAGCCGCGCATCCTTGCTGTGCAACTCGAACAAGCGCAGCCGGTCCTGCTCGCGCATCGTCCACAAGGCAAAAAAAGGCGATCCGGGATAATGGCGCAAACGCCCGTCGGGATTGAAGCGGCGCACCAGCTCCAGGTAGTCGGCCACGGCCGCCGGCACATCGCGGCGCTCCCACAGGCGCCCCACCCCGGCCTGGAACTCGGCGAGCTTCAAGGCATAGCCGGCATCCAGTTCATAGGCTCCAGCGCCGGCATGGGTATCGACATACCAGAACGGCTTGTCCTTTTGCCCCAGGTAGCGCGTCAACTGCACCAGCACGACATGCTTGAGCACATCGGCATGGTTGCCGGCGTGGAACGCGTGGCGATAACTGAGCATCAGGAATCCAGCGCTCGATATTTATTCGGGCAGTGCAATCTTGCCATCGGTGCTGAACTGATAATCCTTGAATACGTGCTCGGCGGTCAGCAGCCGGTACGAACCGTCTTCGAGTTTCCGGCTGGTGTCCTTGAGCCGGTAGGTATAGTGGCCGCAGGTCCACAGGTTGAAATTGCGCATCTGCGTGCACAGGCAGGTCTTGTCCATCACCGAGATACGCCGCTCCCCCGGATGCGCAGCGATTTCGCGGTTGTACGATTCGATATAGGAGCAGTGGCCATTGGCATCAAGCAGGTAGCCGTAAGCCTCGCAATTCGGGCGGATGCCGTCGCCGATGGCCGGGCTGTTGGTCAGCATGCGCATCGGATAGCCGGTCGGCGAGACCATGTTGACTTCAATTCCGTCTTCGGCAGCCTCGAAGTACTTCTGCTTCACATCGTCGGGCAGTCCACATTCTTTCGATACGGTAAAGCGCGTGGCCACCTGCACGGCAGCGGCACCGTGTTCCAGGAAATTCACCGCATCGCTGCCGGTAAAGATGCCGCCCGCCGGAATCAGCGGAATGTCGAGCTTTTCCGCCAGCATGTACTGGCGAATCTCGGCCACGATCGTGGCCAGGTCATATTTGGCCCAGTCGAGTCCGAATCCCAGATGTCCGCCGGCCAGCGGACCTTCGATGACGATATAGTCGGGCAAACGATTGGTGCGCGCGCTCTTCTTGAGGAACAGTTGCAGGGCACGCAAGGAGGAAACGATGATGCCCAGCTTGGCATCGCGGAAACGTGGATGATCCTCGATCAGGGCGAACGACCCCAGATGCAGTCCGGCGGCCAGCGTGATGCCGTCGACGCCCGCATCGAGCGCTCCCTGCAGGCGTACGCGCAAGGTTTCCCTGGGCGCGTTCATGGTCAGCTTTTCCATACAGTTGACCAGAATCAGGCCGTCGCCGCGCTTTCTCTCCATGGTCTTGCCGACATGCAGTCGCGTCGCTTCGGCCAGCTGCCCCAGATCGAACTGGACGACCGACTTGTTGGAATTGGCGACGTTGAACTTGTATTGCTTGAGCTTATCCTTGACGAACTTGGTGTCGAAGCGGCGGTCGGTCACCGTATTGACCATCGCATCCGAAATATGGCCCACGCCTCCCAGACGGGCAGCCTCCAGAGCCAGATCCGAAGTCGAGATATCGACCCCCATGCCACCGATGACGATGGGCACCAGTTCCTTGTTGCCCAGCCGCAAACGGAAATCATCAACACGTTTCATCAAACACCTTCCAAGTATCCGACCCCGCTTGGACAAACGGAATCGAGCATATTTAGCTAATCCGGTATTATCGCTCATCCCTCGCCAAGTTTGGTCGGATACACGCAAAAAATGCCCGCCACAGCCACGCGGCACAGATAAAAAAACAGGGGGATCCTGCATTTTGCGCGTGTATCATCAGAACCAAGAAAACCGTTCAAGGAGAATCCGGTGTTCGATGATTGTTGCGACCCTGCCTCACCGGCAACCGGCAGCCCCGGCATACCGCGGGCGCAGGGCTTCGACCCGGCAGCATTCGAGAAAGCCGTCCTCGACCTGCTCAACGCCTGCGGCATCGCACCGGACACCGCCCACATGGGCAAGACCCCGCAGCGCGTCCGCGAACTCTGGCAGAAGCGCCTGCTCG
This sequence comes from uncultured Propionivibrio sp., assembly GCA_964563685.1. Lineage (GTDB taxonomy): Bacteria > Pseudomonadota > Gammaproteobacteria > Burkholderiales > Rhodocyclaceae > Propionivibrio. The sequence goes on along the minus strand of CAZLXL010000005.1, from coordinate 46,356 downwards.
GCGGCTACGACCTCGACCCGGCGACGGTACTTGGAGACGGATTCCCCGACCACCGCAGGGACATGGTCGTCGTGCGCGGCATTGCCGTGCATGGCGTCTGCCCGCACCACCTCGTTCCTTTCCGTGGAGTGGCCCATGTGGCCTATCTGCCCGGCGGCCGCCTGCATGGTTTCGGACGCATCGCCCGCCTGGTCGATGCCATCGGCCACCGCTTCACGTATCAGGAGTGGATGACCCGCGACATCGCCGAAGCGCTGATGCTGCACGGCAAGGCACGTGGCGGCGCCTGCGTGATCGAGGCCGAGCAGCTCTGCCTGCTGCTCGGCGAAGACCGGCGTGGCGACGAACGCGTTGTCACCCAATCGTTCACCGGCGAATTCGAGGCATCGGAGCAGTTGCGCAACGAGTTCCTGCGCGCCATCGGTAACGGGCGGCGCGGCGATTGATCGTGGCGCAAGGAGGCCACGTATAATCGCGCCTCCGGAAATCCTCCCGCACTTCGCACGCCGCCCATGACATCTGTTTCCTGTGGAATCAACGAATCAGGATTCTCGCTGGTTTTCGCCGACCGCTCGCTGATCGTTGTCAACAAGCCGACGCGCCTGCTCTCGGTTCCCGGCCGAGGACCAGACAAGCAGGATTGCCTGGTCAGCCGCATCCAGACCGAATTCCCCGACGCGCTGATCGTGCACCGCCTGGATTACGACACGTCCGGGCTGATCGTCCTCGCGCGCGGCAAAGAGATGCACCGCGCCCTGAGCATCCGGTTCCAGGACCGTCAGGTCAGCAAACGGTACGTCGCCGTCATCGACGGCCGGCTCGAACAGGAAAGCGGACAGGTCGATTTGCCGCTGATCGTCGACTGGCCGAACCGTCCCCTGCACAAGGTGGACTTCGAAATCGGCAAACCCTCGCTCACGCTTTACCGCACCACGGACTATGAAGCCACCAAGGATTGCACCCGTGTGGAGCTGACCCCGGAAACCGGACGGACCCATCAACTGCGGGTGCACATGCAGGCGCTCGGGCACCCGATTCTCGGCGATCCCCTCTATGCCGACGAGAAAGCCAAAGCCAAGTCCGACCGGCTATTGCTGCACGCGGAATACCTCGCTTTTGCCCATCCGGTGACAGGAAAGGAATTAAGCTACCGCTGCGCTGCGCCCTTTTGAACAAAAGCACTCATAAAAAAGCCTCCGGTTCGGCCGGAGGCTTTTTCTTTTACAGATGCCGGTTATCCGCGCCGCAACGACTCGTTCAGCGCTTCCAGTGCCTCTTTGCCGGGACACAGCTCGGCAACACCGAGCTGGTTGAGCGGCTGCTCCACGGTATTCAGATAGCGGTGCAGGTCTTCCGCGCTGCTATCCACGTAGATCAGTCCAGTGACGATTTCGCCCAAAGCCGCCCGTTCCTGCAGATAGTTCATCGCCCCGACGCGGTCGGTCGGATCGTAATCGTCGCGCAACTTCCGCAAATGGAGCACTGAGCCATCGTGTTGCACCACGCGCCGAAGTTCGCCCGGCGCATAGTTTGTGGTGATCTTGTCCTTGGGCAGGATGACGTCGAGGCGATTGATCGCCTCGTTGTGTTCGCGTACGTAGTCGTAGCTGCGTGTCGAACCGGCGTGGTTGTTGAAAGTCACGCACGGGCTGATCACGTCGATCAGTGCCGAGCCGCGGTGGCGCATGGCGCCCTTGATCAGCGGGATGAGCTGCTCCTTGTCGCCGGAGAAGCTGCGCGCCACATAGGTCGCGCCGAGTTGCAGCGCCAGGGTGACGAGGTCGATCGGGCTGTCGTTGTTCACCACGCCGCGCTTGCTCTTCGAGCCCTTGTCGGCGGTCGCGGAAAACTGCCCCTTGGTCAGGCCATAGACACCGTTGTTCTCGACCAGGTAGACCATATTCACGCCGCGCCGCATGGCGTGGGCAAACTGGCCGATGCCGATCGAGGCGGAATCGCCGTCACCGGAAACGCCCATGTACAGGAGATCGCGGTTGGCCAGCGCCGCGCCAGTCAGCACCGAAGGCATGCGCCCGTGGGTGGTGTTAAAACCGTGCGAGTTGCCGAGGAAGTAGTCCGGCGTCTTCGAGGAGCAGCCGATGCCGGAGAGCTTGGCCACGCGGTGCGGCTGGATGTCGAGATCGAAACAGGCCTGGACAACGGCCGCGCTGATCGAATCGTGGCCGCAACCGGCGCACAGCGTGGAAATGGCGCCCTCGTAGTCGCGCTTGGTATAGCCGAGCGCATTGACCGGGGTATCGGGACGCAGCAGTTTGGGTTTGGCAAGATAGGTCATGAGGCCACCTGTTTACGCAGCGGAGTCACGTTGTTTTCCTTGATTGCGTCGGCCATCCGGCCGGCGATGAAGCGTGCCGTGATCGGCGTGCCGTCGTAGTGCAGGACGCGGATCAGGCGCTTGGGATCGATGTCGCCTTCGTTGATCAGCATCGTGCGCAGCTGGGCGCTTTCGTTCTGCTCGACGACGAAGACGTGGTCGTGATCGGCGATGAATTCCATCACCTCGTCGGCAAAGGGGAAGCCGCGCACCCGCATGATGTCCACATGCACGCCTTGCGCTTCGAGCAAGGCGTAGGCTTCAGCCATCGCCGGACTGGTCGAACCGTAATAGATTGCCCCGAATCGGGTCGGCTGGCTGGATTTCTGCTCGATCGGCGCCGGCACGAGCTTGCGCGCCGTCACAAACTTGCGGCGCAATCGTTCCATGTTGTAGGTGTAGTCGGTGCCAGCCTCGCTGTACTTGGCATAGGCGTTGCGCGTCGTGCCGCGGCTGAAGAAAGCGCCCTTGGTCGGGTGCGTACCGGGAATGGTACGGAACGGAATGCCGTCGCCATCGACGTCGAGGTAGCGGCCGAAGTTCTTGCCGGCATCGAGGTCGGCGGCGCTCATCACCTTGCCGCGGTCGTACTGGCGGCTGTCGTCCCAATCGAACGGCTTGCACAGCACTTCATTCATGCCGATATCGAGGTCGGACATGACGAAAACCGGCGTCTGCAGGCGTTCGGCGAGATCAAAAGCCTGAGCACTGAAGGTGAAGCACTCGTACGGATCTTCCGGAAAGAGCAGCACATGTTTCGTATCGCCGTGCGAGGCATAGGCGCAGGCCAGGAGATCCGACTGCTGGGTACGCGTCGGCATGCCGGTCGAGGGACCGCCGCGCTGGACGTTGACGATCACTGCCGGGACTTCGGCGAAGTAGGCCAGTCCGAAGAACTCCTGCATCAGCGAGATGCCGGGGCCGGAGGTAGCGGTGAAGGCTCGTGCGCCGTTCCACGAGGCACCGATGACCATGCCGATGGAAGCAAGTTCATCCTCGGCCTGGACGATGGCGTAGCGGGCCATGCCGTTGTCCGGGTCAGTACGGTATTTGCGGCAGTAGCTGCTGAAGGCTTCGATCACCGAAGTCGATGGGGTAATCGGGTACCAGCCGGCAACGGTGGCCCCACCATAGACGGCACCCAGGCCGCAGGCGTCGTTGCCGTTGACGAAGATGCGATCGCCGACACCATCCGAACGCTTGACGGTCAGGCCGATCGGACAGGGCAGCGATGCCTTGGCTTCGTCGTAGCCCAGCTTCAAGGCCTGCAGGTTGGAGGCGATCAGCTTGTCCTTGCCTCGGAACTGGTGCGCGATCAAGCCCTCGACGACGGAAAAATCCATGTCCAGCAACGCGGTCAGCGCGCCGACGTAGAGGATGTTCTTCAGCAGCTGGCGCTGGCGCGGGTCGCTGTATTCACGCGTGCAGATGGCCATGAGCGGCAGGCCGAGCACGGTGATGTCGTCGCGAAAGCGCGAACGCGGCAGCATCTTGGTCGAGTCGTAGAACAGGTAACCGCCCGGCGCGAGTTCAGCGACGTCACGGTCCCAGGTCTGCGGGTTCATCGCCACCATCATGTCGCAACCGCCCTGACGGCCGAGCCAGCCGGCGCCGGACACACGCATTTCGTACCAGGTGGGCATGCCCTGAATATTCGACGGGAAGATGTTGCGCGGCGCGACCGGCACACCCATGCCCATCACGGCGCGGGCGAAGAGCTCATTCGCGGACGCCGAACCGGTACCGTTGATGTTGGCGAACTTGATGACGAAATCGTTGCATTTCTGCAAAGGGGAAACAGTACTCATGTCCTGGGGGCCTCCATGCCGGCCTGGGCGGATTCAAGATAGAACTTCTGCATGTCCCAGGCGCCGGTCGGGCAACGTTCGGCACACATGCCGCAATGCAGACAGATGTTTTCGTCCTTGACCATGACGCGTCCGGTCTTCAGCGCATCCGAGACCAGCAGCGCCTGGTCGGTGTTGGTTGCCGGAGCCTTGAGACGGCCGCGCAGATCATCTTCCTCGCCATTGGCGGTGAAAGTGATGCATTCGGTCGGACAGATATCGACACAGGCATCGCATTCGATACAGACCTTGGCGGTAAATACTGTCTCGACGTCGCAGTTCAGGCAGCGCTCCGCTTCGGAACAAGCCATCAGCGGGTCAAAGCCCAGTTCGAGTTCAAGCTTGATGTCCTTCAGCGTCTTTTCCAGCGACTTAACCGGAACCTTCTTGCGCTCTTCCTCGGACACCTGGTTGTCGTAGCTCCACTCGTGGATGCCCATCTTCTGGCTGACCAGATTGAACATGGGCGGCGGCCGGTTGTCCAGGCTCCGGCCTTTGCAGAACAGGTCGATGGAAATCGCCGCTTCGTGGCCGTGCGCTACCGCGGTAATGATGTTCTTCGGTCCGAAGGCCGCATCGCCGCCGAAGAAAACCTTCGGCAGGGTGGACTGGAAGGTCTGCGCATTCAGGACCGGAAGTCCCCATTTGTCGAATTCGAGGCCGATGTCCTTCTCGATCCACGGGAACGCATTTTCCTGGCCGATGGCGACGAGCACCTCGTCGCATTCCATGAACACGTCGGGCTCGCCGGTGGGAACCAGCTTGCGGCGGCCCTTGTCGTCGTATTCGGCCTTGACGATTTCGAATTTGACGCCGAGCAGCTTGCCGTTCTCATGCACGAATTCCTTCGGCACGTGCATGTTGATGATCGGGATGTGCTCGTGGATGGCTTCTTCCTTCTCCCACGGCGAGGCTTTCATCTCGTCGAAACCGCTGCGCACGACGACCTTGACGTCGCTGCCGCCCAGCCGACGGGCAGAACGACAGCAATCCATGGCGGTATTGCCGCCGCCGAGGACGATGACGCGTGGCGAGATGCTTGTCGTGTGCCCGAAGGCGACGTTGGCCAGCCAGTCGATGCCGATGTGGATGTGCGCCGCTGCTTCCTGGCGGCCGGGGATATCCGCGTCGCGCCCGCGCGGGGCGCCGGTGCCGACGAAAACCGCATCCCACTGATCGCCCTCAACAAATTCCTTGAGGCTCTTGACCCAATGCTCCAGGTGCAGCTTGACGCCCAGATCCAGGATGTAATTGCATTCCTCGTCGATCACGCTGTCGGGCAGGCGGAACTTCGGAATCTGGGTGCGCACCATGCCGCCCGGAGCCTTGCCGCAATCGAAAATACTGACATCGTACCCTTCCAGCACCAGATCGCGCGCCACGGTCAGCGAGGCCGGGCCGGCGCCGATGCAGGCCACCCGCTTGCCGTTCTTGCGCACGGGTGCTTGCGGCAACTTTTCATGGACATCGTCCTTGAGGTCGGCCGCCACACGCTTGAGACGGCAGATGGCCACCGGTTCCTTGTCGATCCGGCCGCGTCGGCAGGCCGGTTCGCAGGGACGGTCACACACCCGGCCGAGAATCCCCGGGAAAACATTCGACCGCCAGTTGATCATGTACGCTTCCGAGTAACGCCCCCCGGCAATCAGCCGGATGTACTCGGGAACGGGGGTGTGGGCTGGACACGCCCATTGGCAATCCACGACCTTGTGATAATAGTCGTGGCCGCCACAATTTGTCGGTTTCACGTACTTCAGACTCCAGTCACGAAAAAACTAAAAACACGGCACGGTACGCCGGTCGCCATCAAAGGGTGAACTCTACCATTGAGTACTTGGATTCAGGAATTGCTAAATGTTTCATTAAATGATCCCTATCAAATTTTGACAGGCAACATCCCAATCTCCGGAAAAATCGGCTAGTCTTCGATTTTAACAACTGACCTCTGGTAATACATCATGGCTTTGCGAGCGATCATATTCGATGTCGATGGGACCCTGGCGAACACCGAGCGCGACGGGCATCGCCCGGCCTTCAATGCCGCCTTCGCTGAAATGGGATTATCCTGGCACTGGGACGAATCCTTCTACGGCACGCTGCTGATCAAGGGCGGCGGCCTGGAACGGCTGTATTTCTACGCCGAGCACTTCGACCCGGCCACGCGGGCGCGGCCGGATTTCGACGACCTGATGCAGCGTGTGCATGACATCAAGACGCGAAATTACCAGCGCCTGCTGGCGGCCGGAGCAATCCCCCTCCGCGCCGACATCGGGCAATTGATCTGCGATGCGCGCACCGAAGACGTGCGTCTGGGCATCGCATCCAGTTCAAAGCTGGAAAACATCGTCGGCCTGCTGCGCGCCAATCTCGGCCCGAACGCCGAAACCTGGTTCGACGCCATCGTTTCGGGCGACATCGTGAAAGCCAAGAAGCCTTCGCCGGATATCTACAAAAAAACGCTGGAACAACTCCGGTTGCCTCCCCGCGACTGCCTGACTGTCGAGGATTCGGCACACGGACTGGCGTCCAGCCTGGCCGCGGGCATCCCGACGGTCATCACGCTGAGCGACTACACGCAGGACGAGGATTTCGAGGGCGCGCGCATGGTACTGCACGAAACCGACCAGCTCTCCCTGGACAAGCTGCGCCTGTGGCACGCCACGGCCAGCACGTCCTGAGATTCCCGTTTTTTCGCACGAGGCCTGACACGAAACTGTCAGGCCTTTTCTTTGAGCATCCGCCTTTAATAAACCTGATTTTTTCCGCCGGATCGGCCGTCGCCCTGCTGACTCAGCGCGACGCATTTCCTGGCCAGGATATCCGTCGGATCGAGCACGACCACGTGCTTGCCGCCCACCGGGAAGGCTTCGTTCTGCTCCACCAGCAGGGGCAGTTCCGTGCAGCCGAGGACGATCACCTCGGCGCCCCGTGACACGAGCGATGCCAGCGCCTGCATCAGCTCCTCGACGCATTGCCCCCGGGTGAAGCCGGCCTTGACCCCGCGCGGCCCGTAGATCGCATCCATCACCTTGCTCTGATTCTCTTCGTCGGGAACGAGCAGTTCGAATCCGGCTGCGAGGATCACGTCGTGATAGACCCGGCTGGCGATCGTCCCGCGGGTGGCCAGCAGGCCGACCGTCCGGCAGTCACCGTGCTCACGCCGGATGCATTCCGCCGTTTCGTAAAGCATGTTCACGATCGGGATCGACAGGTAAGGCTGGATGCGTTCGACAAAGGCATGCGCCGTATTGCAGGGAATGGCAATGATGCTTGCATCGTCCGCTTCAAGCTTCTTGCAGGTCGAATACAAGGCGATGGTCGGATCAACGCCATCGCCGATCAGGTTCTCGGTACGGTCGGGAATCTGCGGGTTCTGCTCGACGACCACCTTCAAGTGCTCCTGGTCCCGGCCTGCCGGGGTATTGCGCACGATCTTGTTCAGAAAATCGACGGTTGCCGCCGGCCCTACCCCGCCGACGATGCCGATCTTGAACGGCCTGGCCCGTTCGCCGGCCCGATCGGACGCGGCGTATTCGGCATAGATCCGGTTGGTGTCGATGATCGGTATCCCGCGTTCCTGCAGTTCGTTAATCACCAGAGGTATTTCCGAAAAGCCGGGGACGATCAGTTCGGCACCCCGCTGCAACACATCCTGGCAAGCCCTGGCCAGTCCATCCACCGCAGCGCCGTGCAAATTCCCCGCCTTTATCCCTTGGGGGCCGTAGATGGCCTGCATCACGCATTCGCGCTGAAGCTCTTCTCCGGGATAATCGAGCGACCACGATTCTTGCGGGAAATGGCGTTCAAAGAGACCTCTGGAACGCACATAGTCGGAAGTCAGAATTCCCAGGCGACGGACACCGGGATGGCGATGCGTCAGATGCTCCCGCAGCGCCTCCATGAGGTTGACAATGTGCAGCGTCGTTTCCGCCTCGATTTCTTCGAGGAAGGTATGGCTGATGAAACAGGGCAAAACGACCGTATCGACACGTCGTTCCGCAAATCTACCGACCATGTCAAACACGTATATTTTTCTTCCGCTCTGGGAAGCACCACGCGCACCCGGATTCTCGATTTCATGGAACGGGTGCTGTTCGAAGAGAATTTCCGGCTGCTCCGGACCGCTTTTCGCGGGCAATGCCCTGACTAGCTTGAAAAGCATGTCGGCAGCACCCAGGGCTCCCAACCCACCGACTATTCCGAATCTACGCCTGGTTCCATTATCCGGCACGGCATCAATCTCCAAAAAAAATCGCCGCGACAATCACGTCGCGGCGATTTTCGATTCAACAGGCCTTTATGCCCATTTTTCCATTTCCAGTTCGTTCTCGGTCTTGGCCACGACGGCACTTCCGGCGATGTCACCCGTAACGTTCAGGGAAGTCCGCCCCATGTCGAGCAACGCGTCGATGCCGAGAATCATGGCATAGGCCGCGGCCACGGCCGAACCGGTTTCGACCTTGAGTCCGATCGACTCAAGCACCATCAGCAACATGATCGCTCCGGCGCCGGGAACGCCTGCTGTCCCGATGCTGGCCAGCGTGGCGGTGATCACAACGGTCATCTGTTGATCCCAAGTCAGCGGGTTACCCGTGGCATAGCCGATGAACATGGCGCAAACGCCGAGGTAGATGGCCGTACCATCCATGTTGATGGTGGCCCCCAGCGGCAGCGTGAATGAACAAATGTTACGCGGGATACCCAGCTTTTCTTCCGAAACGCGCATTGTCACCGGCAACGTGCCATTCGAGGAACGGGTAACGAAAGCGGTAATCATCGCTTCGTTGGCCCCCTTGAGGAACTTGAAGAACCCCAGCCGGAAAACAGCCATGATTCCTCCGTAGGTCACCACGAGATGGAAGAGCAGGCCGATATACACGGTCAGCGTCACCAGGAGTAGCGGGCCGAGGGCCTTGGGACCCTGCTGGGCAAACACGATGGCGATCAGGAAGAAAACGCCGATCGGCGCGTATTCCATGATCCCGCGCACGATCTTGTACATCGTTTCGGCCGCCGCGTTGACCAACTGGAACAATGATTCAGCTCCATTGGCCACGCGCTGATCCTTGGCTTCCTTGACGTAGGAAATGGCCAGACCGAACAGCATGGCGAAGAAGATGATCGGCAGAACGTCGCCCTTGGCCAGCGATTCAGCCGGATTGGTCGGGACGATGTTGAGCAGGATGCTGGACATTGTCGGCGCTACGGCCTCCTTGCCCTTGACCACTTCGTTGCCCACGATCCCCATGTCGAGGCCCGGCTGGAAGATGTTGGCGAAAACCAGTCCGATGGTAACTGCCAGTGCCGAAGTGAGCAGGTAATAAACCATGATCTTGACGCCGACCCGTCCCAGGCGCGACGGGGCAATACTCGCCGCCCCGGCGATCAGCGAGAAGAGAATGACCGGCACGACGATCATTTTCAGCAGGCGGATGAAGAGGTCACCGAAGAACTTGGTGTTATCGACAAACGGCGCGACTGATTCAGGGCTGCTGTAGCCGAGAAAGATACCAACGATCGCACCGGAAACCAGACCGAGCAGAATGCGCGTCAATAGGTTCGATTTGAAATACCAATCCAGCATTTTTTTGTTTTCACTCACAATATTCCCCCCTAAAGGATGCAACTACGATTGAAAAAGCACCAACCAACAATCATGGCCCGCCCACCGGACTGCGAACTGACTTTTCAACTCTTCCGACAACCCGGTAAAGCGTGGACCGGGAGCAACGCATTTTCCAGTTCATTTTTGCTTTGTGCGTCCCGGAACAGCCTAAGCAGCCTTTGTTACGATGCCCGGCAGACCCGCACCGGATAATACTACTCCTGCGCATCCAATACTGCACCACTCGCCGCCATGGCCGGCCCCAGACATCACGACCTCATCAACCCCCTCTATATCTCGAACTGCGGCCTGATGAGATTTTCAAAGGAGAAGACCTCTTCCCAGCGCTCCTGAGTCATCAGTTTCCTCTCATTGACCACCACCTCGTACAGCGACTTTTCTTCCTGGTGGCATTCGCGGGCGATCTCGGCGCACAGCTTGTAGCCGAGCGAGGGCTTGAGCACGGTGATGATGCCCAGCGAGTTGAGCACCATGTCGCGCGCGTGCTTGGTGTTGGCGGTGATGCCATTGACGCAGTTCTCGCGCAGGCTGTTGACCGCGTTCTCCATAGTGGAGATGGATTTGAACAGGGCGTAGGTGATGACCGGTTCCATCACATTCAGCTGCAGCTGCCCGGCAGAAGCGGCGAGGGTTACCGTGAGGTCGAGGCCGATGACCAGAAAGCCGGTCTGGTTGACCACTTCCGGGATCACCGGGTTGACCTTGCCCGGCATGATCGAGCTGCCCGGCTGCATCTGCGGCAGGTTGATTTCGTTGAAGCCGCAGCGCGGCCCCGAGGCAAGCAGGCGGATATCGTTGCAGATCTTGGTCAGCTTGGTCGAAGTGCGCTTGAGAACACCGGAGAGCAGCACGTAGGCGCCTGTGTCGGAGGTGGCTTCGACCAGGTCGCCGCCGAGGATGAACTTGAAGCCGGTCAGCTCGGAGAGGTATCGGGTGGCCAGTTCGGGATAGCCCGGCGCGGCAGTGACGGTGGTGCCGATGGCGGTCGCCCCGAGGTTGATCTCGTGCAGGAACTGGCGAACTTCGGAAATGCGCTCCACCTCTTCGCCGATGGTGGTACCCCAGCCGTGGAATTCCTGCCCGAGCGACATGGGCACTGCGTCCTGCAGGTGGGTACGGCCCATCTTGAGCACATGCTCGAATTCCTTGGCCTTGGCAAAAAACGAGCCTTGCAGCATCCGCAGGGCTTCCATGTAGCTCGCCAGGCGCAGGATCAATGCCAGGCGGAAAGCCGTGGGAAACACATCGTTGGTCGACTGCCCGAAGTTGACGTGATCGTTCGGATTGATGATGTGGTACTCGCCCTTCCGATGCCCAAGTGCCTCGAGCGCGACATTGGCAATCACTTCGTTGGCATTCATGTTCATCGAAGTGCCGGCGCCGCCCTGGATGAAATCGGTGATGAACTGCTCGCGCAGCTCTCCGGCAATCAGCCGGTCGCAAGCGCCGATGATCGCTTGAGCAATCTTTGCGTCAAGACAGCCCAGGTCGCGGTTGGCCATGGCCGCCGCTTTCTTGACATAGCCGAAAGCCTTGACGAAGTATGGCTCGGACGACATCAACGTGCCGGTGATGTGAAAATTGTCCTTGCCGCGTTGAGTCTGGACTCCATAGTACGCATTCTCCGGTATGCGCTTCTCGCCGAGAAAATCCCGCTCGATCCGCCAGCCCGCTTCGTTGCTTTCCGACATGTTCTTCTCCGTCAATAAATTGATACGGCAAATCCTACGCACTCGAACAAAGCAGCGTGACAAGTTATGCAATATTCGCATAACATCTAAAAAAAATTGCATACAGGCAGCCAAAGGGAGCGGCAATGCAGATCAAATGGATCGAGGATTTCCTGGCACTCACGGACGTGCGGGCCTTTTCACGCGCCGCCAGGCACCGCAACCTGACCCAGCCAACCTTCAGCCGCCACATCCAGTCCCTCGAGGACTGGCTCGGCGTGGAACTGATCGACCGGCGGATGCAGGGGGTTCATCTCACCTCGGCCGGCCGGATTTTCCGCGGCTTCGCCGCCGACCTGCTGCGCCGCACCTATGACATGCGCAACATCTTGCGCGGACACACGGCAGGAAGCGGTGAAGCCATCCGCTTCGCAGTGGCACATACAATCTCGCTCACATACTTCCCGCGCTGGCTGAGCAAGCTGAAAACCGCGTTGAACCATGCCGCTGTCCGCGTCAGCGCCGTGAACATTTCCGAAGGGGCGAACGCGCTGATCGAAGGCGGGACCGATCTCCTGATCATCTACCACCACCCCCAGCTGCCCGCGCTGCTCGACCCGGAACGCTTCCAGCATCTGGTGCTGACAAATGACCGCATGCTGCCGTTTTCGGCGCCGAACAGGGAAGGAAAGCCGCGTTACCGGCTCCCGGGCAGCGTCGACGAAACCGTTCCCTTCCTGGCTTACTCGTCGGGAACCTACCTCGCCCACGTTGTCGAGATGATTCTCCTCAACGCGGGCGAACGTTGCCATTTCGAACGTTCGTTCGATACGCACATGTCCGAAGCGCTCAAGGCCATGGTCGTGGAAGGGCACGGTCTCGGCTGGTTGCCCGAAACCTGCGTCGCAAAGGAAATGGCGGAGAAACGTCTGGTGATCGCCGGTTCGGCCCGCTGGAGCTGCCCGCTGGAGGTGCGACTGTACCGGACACTGGAGAGCACGAACCCGCTGGCTGACCGAATCTGGGCGTTTTTCCAGACCTGTTCGGGAAACTGGACAGCAGCCGCGCCGCCGGAAAAACCGGGAACCGCCAGACAAATCGAAGACTGAACACGGACAGATGGACGGCGCGGTGCGCTCATCCGGAATGGCGCTCAGGCGAAGACATTCAGGCCCGCCGCCGGAAGGGGGGCGCCGGCATTTTCCACGCCACGATAGAAACGGGCACCGTTCCGACCCCGGCCATCCGCAACTTCCTGCTGCTGCAAGGCAGCCACTTCGCGGCGGGCATCGCCTTCCATCTGGCTGGCCCTGGCCGCCACGCTCCGGTCCTGCGGCGAAGGATCGGCAGGCGCCAGAGCCGTTGCGCGGATATGCTGCGCCTTGGGGATCGTATCTTCGGGTGTCCGTCCGGGTGAGGCATCAATCGATACCTCACCGGCCACTGCATAACGCTTGTTGTCCGGGCCTGTAGCATAGGTGAAAGAGGCTCCGCCCCTGACCAGATCGCCACCCACCGCAAGATGGGCCTGCTCATGCGCGCGGACACTACGGTCAGCGGCTTCAAGCTGCCTGATCTGGCGCTGCTCTTCGGCCGTCAGTTCCTTTACCGCTCTGGTTTCTTTCGACTGAGTGGACTCCGATTTCTCTTTTTCTGCCGCGCGCAACCGTTCTTCGCCGCGCTTCATGGCCTGTACGGCGGAGCGCACGAGGTTGCCTGAATGGTAATCGGCCTGGACCGGGATACCGGATACGCCCTGGATCATCGCGAAAGATTCGGGAAAGACGCCGGAAACAAGCCAAGACTAGATCACGGGACGCTGTTTTTCCAGTATCAGCTCGGACTTAACCCCTGATCAGGCGGCGCCCAGCATCTCGCGGGCATGCTGGCGGGTAATGGCGGTGATTTCCATGCCACCGAGCATGCGCGCCACCTCCTCGACCCGGCCGTCGTCATCGAGTTCGACAACCCGGCTGCGCACATCGCCATCCTGATTGCTCTTGAAAACCTGCCATTGCCAGTTGGCGCGCGCGGCCACTTGCGGCAGATGGGTCACGCACAAGACCTGCCGTTCACTGCCCAGTTCGCGCAGCAGCCTGCCAACGACTTCGGCCACCCCGCCGCCGATGCCGACATCGACTTCGTCAAAAACCAGCGTCGGCACGCTGGCCGCCTGGCTCGTCACGACCTGGATGGCCAGGCTGATGCGCGACAATTCGCCGCCGGAAGCCACTTTCGCCAGCGCGCGCGATTCGTTCCCGGCCAGGCCGGCGATGCGGAATTCCACGTTTTCCAGACCGAACGCGCCGCCGCCCTCGACAGGCGGCAAGGCCACCTCGAACTTGCCGCCGCCCAGGGCCAGTTGCTGCATGACCCGGCTGACATCTGCGCCGAGTTGCCGGGCGGCCTTGGCGCGCGCCGTCGAAAGCTGCCGGGCAAGCGCTTCAAAGGTATCCCTCGCGGCCTTGACCCGCGCTTCCAGGACAGCCAGGTCGGCGGTTTCGCCGAGCACCGACAGGCGTTCACGCCATTGCTCCAGCAAGCCGGGCAGCGCTTCGGGCGTCGAGCGGAACTTGCGGGCGCAGGCAAGCACCGCTTCAATGCGCCGCTCGACCTCGCCCAGCCGCTCGGGATCGAGTTCCAGACGATCGGTATAACGATGCAACGCCGAAACGGCTTCGGCCAGCTCGGTCTGCGCCGAGTGCAGCAAGGCGGCAATTTCGCCCAGCGCGGGATCGAACGCGGTCAATCCATCGAGCCGTGACAGCGCTCCATCCAGTTGATTCTCGCAGCAGGCTTCGTCCTCGGACAGGGTGGCCAGGGAAAAACGCGCCCCCTCGACCAGGCTGGCGGCATGTGCCAGCCGCTGGTGCTCGAGATTCAGCCCCTCCCATTCGACCACTGAAAAACCGAGCGTATCGAGCTCGCGCACCTGCCATTCAAGTTGTTCGCGTTCCTGCTGCAAGGCTCCGGCGCCATCGGCGGCGGCTTCGAGCGTGGACCGGGCTTCCCGCCACTGCCGCCAGGCAGCGGCGACCTTGCCGGCCAATTCGCCCAAGCCTGCATGCGAATCAAGCAGATTGCGCTGCGCTTCGGAGCGCAGCAGCGACTGATGCGCATGCTGGCCGTGGATATCGACGAGCAGTTCGGCCACTTCGCGCACTTGCTGGACGGTCGCCGGCGAGCCGTTGAGATAGGCGCGCGAGCGGCCGTTGCCATCCAGCACCCTGCGCAGCAACAGGCCTTCTCCCGTTTCCAGATCCTGTTCGCGCAGCCAGTCCGCCACGGACGGTGCATCGTCCAGCCCGAATTCGGCAGAGACTTCGGCCCGGTCGCAACCGCTGCGGATCAGTCCGGCATCGGCCCGCTCGCCAAGCACAAAGGCCAGCGCATCGACCAGGATGGATTTGCCCGCCCCGGTCTCGCCGGTCAGGGTGCCGAAGCCCGACCCGAAGTCCAGCTCCAGACGGTCGACCAGGACAAAATCGCGAATCGTCAGGCGCAGCAGCATGATCAGGCGGGAGCGGGTTGCCGGCCCCAGTGCAGCTTTTCGCGGAGCATGGCGTAATAGCTGTAGCCGGGTGGATGCAGCAGGCACACGGAATGTTCGGAACGCCGGATGCGTACCGAGTCACCGGGTTTCATGTCGCAGGTGAGCTGCCCGTCGAAGTGCACCCGCGAATCCTCGGAGCGCACGATGCGGATCTCGATCGCGCTGCCGTCGCCCACCAGCAGCGGACGATTGGTCAGCGAGTGCGGACAGAGCGGCACCAGCGCGATGCTGTTGACTTGCGGATGCACGATGGGCCCATTGGCGGACAGCGAATAGGCGGTCGAGCCGGTCGGCGTCGACACGATCAGGCCATCCGAGCGCAGGTTGAACAGGAATTCGCCGTCGACGTACAGATCGAACTCGATCAGGCGGCCGATGGCCCCCTTGTCCACCACGATCTCGTTGAGCGCCAGGCTGGATTCGATGACCTTGCCGTCGCGCACGAATTCGCCGGAAAGCAGCATGCGGTTTTCCGGGGAGAAACGTCCGGCGAGCAGGTCGTCGATGCAGGTCAGCATGCCGGCACGGGCGATGTCGGTCATGAACCCCAGACGTCCCTGGTTAACCCCGACCAGTGGCACGCCATAGCCGGCCAGCTGGCGCGCGACATTGAGCATGGTGCCGTCGCCGCCGAGGACGATGGCCAGATCGGCGGACTGTCCGATCCCGGAATAATCCGCGGTTTTCCAGCAGCGCAGATCAACCGTCCCGTTGGAAATCTCGGCGGTCGTTTTCTCGACCAGGATGGCAACGCCCCGCGCGTCAAGATTTTGCGCCAGCAATGCCAGCGATTCGGCGATTTCCCGGCTCTGATACTTCCCGATCAGTGCGATGGTTTTCGGAAAGGACGAAGAGTTACGGGCAGATTTAGGAGCGACAGCATTCATGGAGTGGAATTAAACCACAAAAGACCCACTCTACGCCCGCGCCAAGGCGATCCCATAAAAGCGGAACACCCACCGCAAAGGCGGTGGATTTTGCAGGCCAATGCGATTGCACTGGCGCCCGTACGACGCCCTTCCCCGGGCCGACCCGTTGTTCAGCCGCTATCAATCAATCCGAGAAGGGAAGACCAACGTAGTTTTCCGCAATCGTCGTGCGCCCGGCCAGCGAATGCACGACGTAATCCAGTTCCGCCTCCAGCGCCTTCTGGTCGAAGGGATGAGTATCCGGGAAACGGTGCAGCAGCATGGTCATCCACCAGGAGAAACGCTCGGCCTTCCAGATACGCCGCAGGCAGCGCCACGAATAATGATCGATGCCCGCGTTGTCCCCGTGGTAGTGATCGATCAGCCCGTGAGCCAGATAACGCACGTCCGAAGCCGCCAGGTTGAGCCCTTTGGCGCCGGTCGGCGGCACGATATGCGCGGCATCGCCAGCCAGGAACAGGCGCCCGAAGCGCAGCGGCTCGGCGACGAAGCTGCGTAGCGGCGCAATGCTCTTCTCGATCGACGGGCCGGTAATCAGCGATTCGGCCGTCTGCGGATCGAGGCGGCGGCGCAGCTCTTCCCAGAAACGCTCGTCGGACCAATGTTCGACACGTTCCGAGAGCGGGCACTGGAGGTAGTAGCGGCTGCGCGTGTGCGAACGCATGCTGCACAGGGCGAAGCCGCGTTTGTTATTCACGTAGATGAGCTCCTCGGCCACCGGTGGCGTGTCGGACAGCAGTCCCAGCCAGCCGAAGGGGTAGACACGCTCATAGCTGACGATGGCGTTGCGCGGCACGCTGGCCCGGCACACGCCGTGAAAGCCGTCGCAACCGGCAATGAAGTCGCATTCGATTTCGTGCGTCTCGCCGTCCTTGACGTAGCGGACGCGCGGACGGTCGGTGGCGAAATCGTGCACGCTGACTTCCTTGGCTTCGTACACCGTCTTCAACCCGGCGTGCGTGCGCGCCTCCATCAGATCCTTGGTCAGTTCGGACTGGCCGTAGACCATGACCTGCTTGCCACCGGTCAATCCGTGCAGGTCGATACGATGTCGCCTTCCCTCGATGAGCAGGTAGAAGCCGCGGTGCAGCAGTCCTTCCTCATGCATCCGCGTGCCGACCCCGGCTTCATCGAGCAGGTCGATCGCCACCTGTTCCAGCACGCCGGCACGGATGCGGCCCAGCACGTACTCCGGCGTATGCATTTCCAGGATGACCGCGTCGATCCCGGCCTTGTGCAGCAACTGCCCGAGGATCAGGCCGGAAGGGCCGGCCCCGATGATCGCTACCTGTGTTCTCATGAAAGTTCCTTCCCCAGACGAATCAAACAGATTCCATCACCATCAGGCCCGAGGCTGTGTTGGAAATCGGGACGTGGTAGTTGGTATGCACTTTCCTCGCTTCGCCCGGCAGCGCGCCGCGTGCCGTAATCCACATCAGCAGCTCGATGCCTTGCGTGCCGGTCAGTTCCACCAGCTCGTTGGTCGAATAGCGCGTCGCCCACATCGGATCGTTGACCAGCTTCTCCATGAACAACAGGTCGAATTCCTTGTTGATGAATCCTGCGCGCTGGCCGTCGAGCTGGTGAGAAAGCCCGCCGCTGCCGATCACCACCACCCGCGCATCGCTTTGCCAAGACTCGATGGCGCGGCCGATGGCCAAGCCGAACTTGAAACAGCGCGTGGCCGAAGGCACCGGGAACTGGACGGTATTGATGCAGATCGGAACGGTGCACACCGGGCGCGGCACCTGATTCGGCCACAACAATTCGACCGGCAGCGAAAAGGTATGGTCGACCTGCATTTCCTGACATGTCGTGATGTCGAATTCCTCGGCCACCAGCGATTCGATCAGGTGCCAGGAAAGATCCAGATCGCCGGGATAAGGCGGCAGCGTGGGAATGCCCCAGCCTTCGTCGGCATTGCGGTACTCCGGCGCTGCTCCCACCGCGAAGGTCGGCATCTTGTCGAGAAAGAAATTCAGGCCGTGATCGTTGTAGATGAGCACAGCCACATCCGGCTTGACCTTCGCCAGCCACTCGTGGACCGGGGGATATCCGGAAAAAAAGGGTTTCCAGTAGGGATCTTCGTGCAGATTCCTGGCCAGGGCGCGGCCGATGGCCGGAACGTGAGAGGTGGTAACGCAGCCGACGATGGTGGCCATGGCTATCTCCCCGCCTCGAGCAGCCGGGCCTGGAATTCTTCCTTGCTCACGCCGGTCTGCTGCGCACCAATGTCCTGCATGTCCAGTCCGAAAATCCCAGCGAACTTGGCCAGGTAATAGGCGTTCCCCCCTGCCGCCAGGAGCTGCAGCACATTGCGGCTGGCGATGGCGGCGCGCTGCTCGGCATTCAGCCCGTATTTGACGCAGTAGGCTTCCTCGTCCTTGACGAATGCTTCACGGTTTTCCGCCGAGTTGAACGAATAGCACATCTTGTTGAGCGCGTACCCTTTGCGCGCCTGCGCGCCGTCGAACACGGTGGTGCCAGGAATTTCATGTTTTTGCCGGGTACTGATCATGATGAACGCCTCCTGGGTCGCTTGCTGATGATTGGAGTGATCAAACACCTTGCAACTGCAATTGCTGCTCAAGCCGGTGCAGCACGCGATAGCACGGCAGCACCTGGGCCACACTGGCGTTCGGTTCACGCCCCTCGCGAATGGCCGCGATAAATTCGCGGTCCTGCAATTCGATGCCGTTCATCGACACATCGACCTGCGATACGTCGATTTTTTCCTCCTTGCCGTTCACCAGATCGTCGTAACGGGCGATGTAGGTGCCGTTGTCGCAGATGTAGCGGAAGAAGGTGCCCAGCGGCCCCTCGTTGTTGAACGACAGCGACAGCGTGCAGATCGCGCCGGAGCTGCACTTCAGCTGGATCGACATATCCATGGCGATGCCCAGCGCCGCATGGATCGGCCCCTGCAGGGCGTTGGCCGCGACGATCTCTCCGCCTGCTTGATAGGCAAAAAGATCGACGGTGTGCGCGGCGTGGTGCCAGAGCAGGTGGTCGGTCCAGCTGCGCGGCTGGCCCAGCGCGTTGATGTTGGTGCGCCGGAAGAAATAGGTCTGCACGTCCATTTGCTGGATGGCCAGTTCGCCGGCCACGATCTTGTTATGCACGTACTGGTGGCTGGGATTGAAGCGGCGAGTATGGCCAACCATGGCGACCAGGCCGGTCTCCCGCTGCAGCGCAGCAACGGCTTCCGCGCCGGCCAGGCTGTCGGCCAGCGGGATTTCGACCATCACGTGCTTGCCCGCCTTCAGGCATTGCATGGCCTGCGCGGCATGCATCTGCGTCGGCGTGCACAGGATGGCCGCCTCGACGCCGGGCTGAGCGAGACTTTCGGCGAGATCGGTGGTGACATGGCCGATACCGAAGCGGGCTGCCGTTTCCTTCAGACTGTCCAGTTTGGCGCCGACCAGCGAAACGACTTCGACGCCATCGATCTTCTGCAGGGCTTCAAGGTGCTTGATGCCGAAGGCACCCGCACCGGCAAGGACGAGTTTCATGGATTCTCCAGAATGATGTGGCCGACCGCCGTGTTGGAAGCCGGCACGTGATAGAAGCGATGGATTTCCCGGGCATCGCGCTCCAGCGCGCCGCGCATGATCAGCCACATGACCATCTCGATGCCTTCCGAGCCGGCTTCACGCACGTAATCGATGTGCGGTATCCGGGCCAGCGCATCCGGATCGCGGGTCAGGCCATCGAGGAAGGCCGTATCGAATTCACGATTGATCAGTCCGGCGCGCGGCCCCTGCAGCTGGTGCGACATGCCGCCGGTGCCCCAGATCATCACCTTGAGATTGGCGTCAAAAGACTCCACTGCCTTGCGGATGGCACGCCCCAGGTTGTAGCAGCGATTGCCGGTGGGCGGTGGATACTGCACCACGTTCACCGCCAAAGGAATCACCTTGCACGGCCACGCCGGCACCTGTCCGAACATCAGCGACAGCGGCACCGTCAGGCCATGATCGACGTCCATCCGGTTGACCACGGTCATGTCGAACTCGTCCAGGATGGTCGACTGTGCAATGTGGCAGGCCAGATCAGGGTGCCCCTCGACCACCGGCACCGGACGCGGCCCCCAGCCCTCATCGGCCGGATTGAAGGATTCGGCACAGCCGATGGCAAAGGTCGGGATCAGTTCGAGCGAGAAGGCCGAGGCATGGTCGTTGTAAACCAGGATGACCACGTCGGGCTTCTCCTCGGCGATCCAGCGTTTGGAAAACTCGTAACCGGCGAATACCGGCCGCCAGTAGGCTTCCTGCGTCTTGCCCAGATCGAGCGCAACACCGATGGCGGGAATGTGCGAGGTGGCGACTCCGGCGACGATCTTAGCCATGGGATGCTCCTTCCTTGTTTCCTTCTTTCTTGCTGCGGTTTCCGTCGGGCGAACGCCCGCCGGCGATCATCATCGCGCGGTAGTCGTCTTCCGCCATTCCGGTCATCCTGGACGCGAGGAACTGGAAGGAATGCCCGTCGGTGGCGCCGATCTTGGCCAGGAAATAGATGTTGCCGCCGAGCGCGATCATGCGGTTGTAGTCGCGGTCGAGCACCGCCTGGCGCTGCGCCTCGCTCATCGGGAATTTCTTCAGATACGCTGATTCGTCCGCCTTGAACTCAGCCCGGTTGGCTTCCTTCATCAGCGACATGCAGAACTGGTTCAGGTGAAACCCCAGCCGCGACTGGGTCGCATCGAACACCACCGTTCCCGGAATATCCTTGAAAGCTTCGTTGTAATCCGTCATGGCGTCAGCTCCAGTAAAGGCGCATCGGGTTGTCGACCAACAGCTTGCGCTGCAATTCCGCAGTGAGTGCGATATGCGGGATGAAATCCACGAGCAGCCCGTCATCCGGCATATGGTCCTTGAGATTCGGGTGTGGCCAGTCGGTGCCCCACAGCACGCGATCCGGGAATTCCTCGACGATGCGGCGCGCGAAGGGAACCACGTCGCGGTAGGCATTGCGTTCGCCGTTGAGCGCGCGCGGCCCGGTGACTGAGAGGCGTTCCGGGCAACTGACCTTGCTCCAGATATTTTCATGTTCACGCAGGAGTTTGATGAACAGCGCGAACTCTGGATCGTCGACCGGCTTGCTCACGTCGGGCCGTCCCATGTGGTCGACCACGACAACAGTCGGCAGCGAAGTAAAGAAATCCCACAGCATGGGCAAATCGACAGCTTCGAAATAAACGACGACGTGCCAGCCCAGCGGCGCGATGCGGGTCGCAATCTCCATCAGCTCGTCACCCGGCGTGAAATCCACCAGCCGCCGCACGAAATTGAAACGCACCCCGCGCACACCGGCGGCATGCAAGGTGTGCAGCTCATCATCCGAGACGCTGCGCCGCACGGTGGCCACGCCGCGTGCCAGTCCGTCGGCATGCTGCAGCGCATCGACCAGCGCGCGGTTGTCGGCGCCGTGGCAGGTGGCCTGGACAATCACGTTGCGCGCAAATCCGAGATGATCGCGCAATGCGAAGAGCTGGTGCTTGCTGGCATCGCAGGGCGTGTACTTGCGCTCGGGCGCGTAGGGAAACTCGGCCCCTGGCCCGAACACATGGCAATGGGCATCGACCGCGCCTGGCGGCAGTCTGAATTGCGGCTTGCTCGGACCGGCATACCAATCCAGCCAGCCGGGAGTCTTTTCGAAGGTGGTCATGGTGTCAGCAATCCTCCGGAGTCAGATGTTTCAGGATGCGGTCCGCTTCCGTGCGCCAGTCCGGGCTGCGGGCGAACTGCGCCGTTCCGCGCTCGCCAAACATGCCCTGATCGGCCAGATCGGCCATCCAGCCCTGACGCTCGGCCGTACCGGCAGCGCTCCAGGGTTCGAGTCCGATCTCGCGCACGGTTTCGGCCACTTCGCACATTTCCTCGCTGCGGCGGCGACCATGCTCGATCGCGCGCTGGAAGAAGTAGGCGCCCTGTTTCTCCCAGTCGATGCCGGGAAAAGTTTCCCTCAGCGACGCGATCACCGCGTCCTCCACGCCATAGGCGCGTGCCGTGGTGAAACTTTCGATGACCATGGCTTCCAGCCCTTTGATCATCACGCTGCGGCACATCTTGGTGGCACTGGCCACGCCAAGCTTTTCGCTCGCCACGCGGGCGGCGAAACCGAGATCGTTGAGCACGGGTTCGAGCGCACCGGCGTCCGCACCGCCCAGCAGCAAGGGCACCTTGATGCGGTACGGCGGCACCGAGGTCATCACCGCACCCTCGACGTAACGCCCCCCGGCCGCATTGACGATTTCCGCCGCGCGGCATTTGGCGCCCGGCGACGCGGAATTGAAGTCGAGAAAGAACGCCCCTTGCCGCAGTCCGGGAGCGCAGGATTCGGCGACGGACACATCCTGGCTGGCGGTCACCGCCGAGATCACCAGCCCGGCATCATCCACCGCTTCGGCATGCGACCCGGCCAGTTTCACCCCAAGCAGCAGCGCATGGGCGCGCATCGCGTTTCCGTCCTTCCCCTCCCCTTGCAGCTTGAGATCGAAGGCGATGATTTCCCGATCCTGCCGGCGCAGGTCTTCGGCCAGGATCTTGCCGACTTCGCCGTAGCCGATCAGTGTGATGCGCATGCTTCCACCTTCAGTCGATGTAGCGCAGGCCGGCCTGGGCCAGCGGCTCGCGCATCTTGTACATATCCAGGCCAAGCACGCCACTGGCCAGTTTCTCGCGCTTGGCGCCTTCGTTGGCTTCGCGCGCGGCGGCCGCTTCCTGCGTTGCGGCAGCGAGCGCACGCGGCACGCAGACGACGCCGTCATCGTCGGCGACGATCACGTCGCCGGGATGCACCAGCGCGCCCGCGCACACCACCGGAATATTCACCGAACCGAGCGTCGCCTTGATCGTGCCCTTGCTGCTGATGGCCTTGCTCCACACCGGGAAGCCCATTTCAGTAAGCGTCTTCACGTCGCGCACACCGGCGTCGATAACCAGCGCACGCGCGCCGCGCGCCTTGAAGCTGGTGGCCAGCAGGTCGCCAAAGTAGCCGTCCGAACATTCCGCCGTGAGCGCGGCGACAACGACATCGCCCGGCTGGATCTGCTCGGCGACGACATGCATCATCCAGTTGTCGCCCGGGTGCAGCAGCACGGTCACCGCTGTGCCCGACACCTGCGCACCGGCATAGATCGGGCGCATGTAGGGTTTCATCAGCCCGACACGGCCCATGGCCTCATGCACCGTGGCGCTGCCGAAGCGTGCGAGCGTGTCAGCGACGGCGCGGTCGGTGCGCGTGATGGTGCGGTAGACGACTCCGAGTTCATACATGTCATTTCCCCTTTCGTTTCAGGGCAGCGTCCAGGCGCGGATACACGCGCCGCGCGTTGCCTTCGTAAATCTTGTAGCGGTCCTCGGCGCTGATATTCGCGGCCTCGATGTAACGCTTGGTGTCGTCGTAGTAATGCCCGGTTTCCGGGTCAATGCCGCGCACCGCGCCGATCATTTCGCTGGCGAACAGCACGTTATCGACGGGAATCACCCGGGTCAGCAGATCGATACCCGGCTGGTGATAGACGCAGGTATCAAAGAAGAGGTTGTTCAGCAGATGGTCCTTGAGCAGCGGTTTTTTCAGCTCCTGCGCCAACCCACGGTACCGGCCCCAGTGGTAGGGGGCGGCGCCGCCGCCGTGCGGGATAACAAAACGCAGCGCCGGAAAATCCTTGAACAGGTCGCCCTGGATCAGTTGCATGATGGCCGTGGTGTCGGCGTTCAGGTAGTGCGCACCGGTGGTGTGGAAGCAGGCATTGCAGCTGGTGCTGACATGGATCATCGCCGGAATGTCGTACTCGACCAGCTTCTCGTAGATCGGATACCAATGCCGGTCGTAGAGCGGCGGGCTGGTCCAGTGACCGCCCGAGGGATCGGGGTTGAGGTTGATGCCGACGAAGCCGTAATCCCGGACGCATTTTTCCAGCTCGGGAATGCAGGTGGCCGGATCGACGCCCGGCGATTGCGGCAGCATGGCAGCGCCGATGAAATTATCCGGAAACAATTGCGAGACGCGAAAGCACAATTCGTTGCAGATCGCCGCCCAGGTCGAACTGGTGCTGAAATCGCCGATGTGATGGGCCATGAAGCTGGCACGCGGAGAGAAGATGGTCAGGTCGCTGCCGCGCTCGCGCATCTTCTTGAGCTGGTTGGTTTCGATCGTTTCGCGCAACTCGTCGTCGCTGATCTTCAACTCACTGGCCCGAGGCGGCTGCGTCCCGTCCTTGAGGCTGGCGATCTGCCGGTTGCGCCAGTCTTCAAGCGCCTTGGGCGCGGTCGTGTAGTGCCCGTGAATATCGATGATCATGCCGGTTTCCCTTTCCAGACCGATGCGGGAATCATGACTTCGCCGCGCATGAGGAGGCGCGCCGTGCGCAGGAGCGCCGCGCGCGTGACGTTTTGCGGATCGTTGGGATCGATTTCCAGTTCGACGGTGAATTCGCCTGTGGGATGCTCGACCGAGACTGCCTTGCTGTTTCCCGCAGGAAGCCGGGCGACCTCGGCCGCCACCGAGCCTTCGAGCACGCAGGCCGTGCCGACGGTTACCGCCGCGAGGACGCCGATGGCGTCGTGGCAGACATGGGGAATGAAACAGCGCGTCGAGATGCTGCCGCCATCCTTCGGCGGAGCGATCAGGCACATCTTGGGATAGGTCTTCTTTGACACGTCGCCCAGGCCCATCAAGACGCCCGCTTTGAGGCGCAAGGCTTCGACCTTGGTTTTCAGTTCCGTGTCGGCATTCAGTTCGGCCACGGTTTCGTAGCCGATACGCTGCAGATCGGCGGCGCGCAGCATGACCAGCGGCATGCCGTTGTCGATGCAGGTCACCTGCAACGAGCCCACGCCATCGATGATGATTTCATCGAGCACGCGCCCGGTCGGCAGCAAACCGGAACACACCGAACCGGCAGTATCCAGGAAACTGATACGAATCGGCGCCGACGTGCCCGGCACGCCGTCGATCCGCGCTTCTCCGGCATAGCTGACCTGACCACCAGGCGTCTGCACGGTGATGTCGCTCTGCATGTCGGTATTGAGCGTCAGCACGCGCAGCGTGGTGGTGTCGCCCTGCGCCCGAAGCAGGACGGTTTCGAGCGCAAACGGGACAACCGCCGCGAGCATGTTGCCGCAGTTCGGGGTGGTATCGACCAACGCCTGGTCGACCACCACCTGGGCAAACAGGAAATCGAGGTCGACGCCGGGCGTATGGCTGCGCCGGACGATGCCGACCTTGCTGGTCAGCGGGTGCGCACCGCCCAGGCCGTCGATCTGGCGCCGGTCAGGCGAGCCCATGGCGGCAAGCAGCACGCGGTCGCGGGTCTCGACATCCGGCGGCAGATCCGTCTCAAGGAAGAACGGCCCGCGCGATGTGCCGCCGCGCATGAACAGACAGGGAATGGAGGTTTGCATCGTAACGCTCTGGCATCCGTAAAGCAGACGGGTGCCATTCTGGCTCCGGCACAAACGCCGACCAAGCCAAGGAGCGCACTACTAGCTATCGCGTTTTGATATGGGCGTGCTGTCTTCGCGCGCACTCGCTTCCACAAGTTCCTGCAGCAGCCGGAATGCCTGGCGGCCCAGCGGAGTCATCGGTTTGTACGCCGACACGGCCAAAAAGAAGGTACTGGTCAGCGCCGGCTTGCTCAGCGCGCGGAAGTTGAACGCATCAGGCCGACCTGAAGCGCGCAATGCCGTCCGCGACAGCACGGCGTAGCCATACCCGGCAGCCACCAGATCGAGAATCGACTGCACGCTCGACACTTCCAGGCTGACATCCAGCTTGAGTCCGGACAGCGCAGCCTGTGTTTCCAGCAGCTTGCGCAAGGCATGACTGCGCTCCGGCAGGATCAGAGGGTAGGCCACCAATTCGCACAGGGTGAGCGGCGTCGATTTGTCGGCCTTCCCTGCCTTGCCGTTCTTGCTCCTCGGCCCGACCAGACCGAGCGGTTCATCGAGAATGCGGGTGACATCGATGGCCGCATTGGGCTCGGGGTTGAGCACCAGCCCGAGGTCGACGCGCCCGGTGGCAATCCATTCCGTCAAATGATTGGACAGGCCTTCGACGATGACCAGCCTCGCCTTGGGCAGACTGCGGCGGAACGCTTCGACCAGCGGCAACGTCAGGCGGCGGCCCATGCTCGGAGTGAGTCCGATGACGATCCGGCCGGAAGGAACATCGCGCGCGGCCTCGATATCTTCGGTGGCACGTGAAACCAGTTGCAATATGCCCACGCTGTGGTCGAACAGGCGCTGCCCGGGTTCGGTCAGTACGACCCCCCGCCCGTTGCGCGTCAGAAGGGTGACGTGCAGGTCGGTTTCGAGCAGCCGCACCTGGCGGGATAACGCCGGCTGGGCAATGTTCAGGATCAGCGCGGCCTTGCTGAAACTTCCAAGTTCGGCAACGCGCACGAAATACTCCAGCTGCTTGAGATTCATGGCCATTCTCCCTGTCCCCGAGGCTCTACGGGTTATAACAGAAAACTATAACTACTAGTTACGAAGCTGGATTGTCCGACGCACCAGTTGCGCTGCATTATGTTTTCCAGGCGGGGTTAACCGACCGGAACGTGCGCTGGCCTCCCCCCTCGCAATCATAGATCAGGCCAAAAGCGCTGCAAGTCAGGACGACGATATCTTCGAGGAGGCAAACATGAGGCATCTGATAAAAGGCATTACCGCAGCAATTCTCGCTTTGACCCTGTCCGGCCTGACCCAGGCCGCGGATCTCAAGATCGGGGTGGTTGTACCGATGACCGGACCCTTTGCCTCGCATGGCAAACAGATCATGAACGGCATCAAGCTCTATCTCGCACAGAACGGCGACACCATGGCCGGACGCAAGGTCCAGGTGATTCTCAAAGACGATTCGCCGGGCACCGCGGGCGACGCCACCCGGCGCCGGGCGCAGGAACTGATCATCCAGGACAACGTGGACATCCTCGCCGGATTCAGCCTGACGCCGGAAGCACTTTCCGTGGCGCCGCTGGCAACTGAGGCCAAGAAGCCGATGGTCGTCATGAACGCGGCCACGTCGGTGATCACCACCCGTTCCAACTATATCGTGCGCACCTCGATGACGCTGCCGCAGGTCACCGCCCCGATCGCCAGTTGGGCAGCCAAGAACAACATCAAGAAGGTGTTCACGCTGGTGGCCGACTACGGCCCCGGCCATGACGCCGAAGGCCAGTTCAAGAAAACCTTCGCGGCCGCCGGCGGCGAAATCGTCGGCGAAGTGCGCGTTCCGGTCGGCAACCCCGATTTCGCGCCCTATCTGCAGCGGGTCAAGGACACCAAGCCGGATGCCGTTTTCCTCTTCGTGCCCAACGGTGAAATGTGCATCACCTTCATGAAGGGTTTCCAGGAACGCGGACTGGCGCAGGCCGGCATCAAGCTGATCGCCACCGGCGACCTGCTCGACGAGGACGTCCTTGACGCCATCGGCGACCCGGCGCTCGGCGTGATCAACTCCTTCCACTATGCCGAAGCGCACAAGTCGCCGGAAAACGAAGCCTTCACCAAGGCCTACTACAAGGCCTACCCGAAGGATCGCCCCAACTTCATGGCCGTCGGCGCCTATGACGGCATGCACCTGATCGCCGAGGCACTGAAGAAGACCGGCGGCAACGCGGACGCCGACAAGTTCATCGAAGCCGTCAAGGGCATGAAGTGGATGAGTCCGCGCGGCCCGGTGATGATCGACCCGGCCACCCGCGACATCGTGCAGACGGTCTATGTGCGAAAAGTCGAGAAAGTCGGCGGCAAGCTACAGAACATCGAGTTCGATCAGGTTCCGGATTTCAAGGATCCTGGAAAGCAGTGATTCATTAACCACAACGGGCACAACGAACACAACGAGAAGCAAGAAACAGATTGCCCTATCCAGATACCGAATTGGTTTCTGCCTCTGTTCAAAAGGTTTTTCGTTGTGTCCGTTGTGCGCGTTGTGGTTAAACGATTTTTCCGTCACTTTATCCGGACTACACCCCATGACCATCCTCTTCGACGGACTCGCTGCAGGCATGTTGCTGTTCCTCATCAGCGTCGGGCTGTCGGTGACGCTGGGGCTGATGAATTTCGTCAATCTTGCGCACGGCGCGTTTGCCATGCTCGGCGGCTACGTTTGTGCCCTGCTGCTTGCCCGCGCCGGAATTCCGTTTCTCCTCGCTGCGCCGGCTGGCGCGCTCGTATCCGCGCTGGCCGGCGTTTTTCTTGAGCGTACGCTGTATCGCCGCCTCTATTCCGCTTCGCATCTGGACCAGGTGCTGTTCTCCATCGGCCTCAATTTCATGGCCATCAGCACGGCGCACTATTTCTTCGGCGCGCAGCAGCAGCCGATCGTTTTGCCGGATTTCCTCAAGGGACAGATCAACCTGCCCGGACTCGACATCGGCGTTTACCGACTGTTCATCATCGCCGTCAGCCTGGTGCTGGCCTTTGGGCTGCAATGGCTGGTCAGCCACACGCGCTTCGGTGCCCAATTGCGCGCCGCGGTCGACAACCCGCGCACCGCGCGCGGACTGGGCATCGACGTCGACCGGGTCTTCACCCTGACCTTCGCGCTGGGGTCCGCGCTGGCCGGACTGGGCGGCGCACTGGGTATTGAAATGCTCGGCCTCGACCCTGGTTTTCCGCTCAAGTACATCGTCTATTTCCTGATCGTGGTGGCCGTGGGCGGCAGCGGCAATATCAAGGGATCGTTGCTGGCCTCACTGATGCTTGGCATTTTCGACGTCGCCGGAAAATACTATCTGCCGCAGGCCGGCGCCTTTGTCATCTACGTGGTCATGGTCGTCATGCTGATCGTCCGCCCGCAGGGACTCTTCGGTCGTACCCTGGCGAAATGAGGGAAAAAACATGGTGCGAGAACCTGTGATGCAGCACCCGATACCCGATGCATTCGCGGCAGCGCCGCAATCCACAAGCGCCCCCGACCTGCTCCCCCTGCAGCGCGCATCGTCATGGCGGATTCCGGAATTCGTTTTCTGGCTGATTCCTCTGGTTGCCTACCTGCTCTTTCCGAAAAGCCTTTCCCTGCTTTCGCAGATCGCCATCACCGCGCTGTTCGCCCTGTCGCTCGATCTGATCCTCGGTTATGCCGGTATCGTTTCGCTCGGCCACGCGGCGTTTTTCGGTCTGGGAGCCTATGCCGCCGGGTTGCTGGCGAAGTACGGCTACGGCGACCCGCTGTCTGGACTCGCGGCCAGCGCCATGATCGCGGCGGCGGCGGGCTTCATCACCAGTTTTTTGGTGCTGCGCGGCTCCGACATGACCCGGCTGATGGTCACGCTCGGCGTGGCCATGATGCTTTTCGAGGCCGCCAACAAGCTGACGGAGTTCACCGGCGGCGTCGACGGCCTGCAGGGCGTGGAAATGGGAAGACTCCTTGGCCTGTTTGGTTTCGACCTGTACGGAAAGACGGCCTACTGGTACAGCGTGGCGGTGCTGTTCGTGCTGTTCTGGGTGGCCCGGCGCATCGTGCACAGCCCGTTCGGCATGTCGCTGCGCGGCATCAAGCTGAATGCCGGACGCATGCCCGCCATCGGCACGCCGGTGCACGGACGCCTGGTGGCCGTCTATACCCTCGGCGCCGCCTATGCGGGTGCGGCCGGCGCCCTGCTCACCCAGACCACCCAGTTCGTTTCGCTGGACGTGCTGGCCTTCACGCGCTCGGCCGAACTGATGCTGATCCTCATCCTGGGCGGCACGGGCCGCCTTTACGGCGCCCTGGTCGGGTCCATCGTATTCATGATGGCACACCACTTCCTGTCGGGACTCAACCCGCAATACTGGCAATTCTGGCTCGGCGCCGTCCTGATCCTGATCGTGCTTTTCGCACGCGACGGTATCCTTGGGCTGGCAGAGCGGCTGATATCGCGCCAGAAGAAAGGACAGAAGCCATGACTCCCGTCCTGCAAACCCGCAACCTGACCAAGAAATTCGGTGGTTTTGCCGCCACCAGCGATGTCTCGCTGAGCGTCGAGCATGGAGCCCGGCACGCCCTGATCGGGCCTAACGGCGCCGGCAAGACCACCCTGATCAACCTGCTGACGGGTTTTCTGGAACCCACTGCGGGCGAAGTCTTTCTCAAGGGCGAAAACGTCACCCGGCTGGCGCAGCATCAGCGGGTCAAGCGCGGCCTGGCCCGGACCTTCCAGATCAACCGCCTGTTCGCCGAACTGACCGTTCTCGAATCGGTCACACTCGCCGTCTGCGAACGTCTCGGGATGGGGTGGAACTGGTGGCGTCCCATCGGCAAACACGTGGCGGCAATCGATGAAGCGGCCGAGTTGCTGACCACCCTGCACCTGTGCGACGTAGCCAACGAAAAAACCCGCAACCTGGCCTACGGCAGGCAGCGCCTGATCGAAATCGCGCTCGCGCTGGCCGCAAAACCGCAGGTGCTGCTGCTCGACGAACCGGCCGCCGGCGTTCCCACCGGCGAAAGCCGGGAGCTGTTCGAAACCATCGCAAAACTGCCGCGCGACGTGACGATTCTGCTCATCGAACACGACATGGATCTCGTCTTCCGTTTCGCGGACCGCATCTCGGTGCTGGTAAACGGTGGTCTGCTCACCGAGGACACACCCGACGCCATCGCGACGGACAAACGGGTCAAGGAAGTCTATCTGGGCGAGGCGATTCATGGCTGAACTTCTTCGCGTCGAAAACGTGTGGGCCGGTTACGGCGATTCCATCGTCCTCGAGGACATCTCGTTCACCCTTGAGGAGGGCGGCAGCCTGGCCCTGCTCGGGCGCAACGGCATGGGCAAGACAACCCTGCTGACCACCCTGATGGGCGCCACCCGCTTCAAGTCCGGCCGCATCACCTTTGACGGACAGGACCTCGTCACCGTGCCAAGCCACGGCCGGGCGCAACTCGGCCTCGGCTGGGTACCGCAGGAACGCGACATCTTTCCGTCGCTGAGCGTGGAGGAAAATCTCACGGTGGTCGCCCGCCCCGGCCCGTGGGATCTGGAACGGATCTATCAGCTGTTCCCTCGCCTGCAGGAACGGCGGAACAACATGGGCAACCAGCTTTCCGGCGGCGAACAACAGATGCTGGCCATGGCCCGCGCCCTGATGCTCAACCCCCGCCTGCTGTTGCTCGATGAACCGCTTGAGGGACTCGCACCGCTGATCGTTCAGGATCTCCTGCGCATCATCGGGCGCATGGTCAATTCCGGCGACATGGGAGTCATCCTGGTCGAGCAGCATGCGCATCAGATTCTCCCCCTGACCCGGCAGGCGCTGGTTCTGGAGCGAGGCCGCGCCGTCTATTCAGGCGACAGCCAGGCGCTGCGCAAGAACCGCGACCAGCTCGACAAATGGCTGGGCGTCGGTGCTCACTGATACCGCGCCGCATGACAAAGGAAGGCTCATGAAGACCATCGACATCATTCACGACGAACATCGCGCCCTGGCCTCGGTACTGCAAGCGCTGCGCTTCGTCGTCGACGAAATCCGCAGCGGCAAGATGCAACCCGATTTCCAGTTGCTGGCGTCCATGGTGGACTACATCACGCAGGTGCCCGAAAAAGTGCACCACCCCAAGGAAGATGATTACCTGTTCCCGGCCCTGTGCCGCCGCTCGGAAAAGGCGGCCGATCTGATCGACACCCTGGAAAATCAGCACAGCGACGGATACCGGATGACAAATGCGCTGCTGCAGTCGCTCATTCATTACCAGAGCATGGGCAGCCCGGCTTTTCATGAATTCGATGTGCTGGTCCAGGAGTACATCGAATTCAACTGGAAACACCTCAACCTGGAAGAAAGCCAGCTCCTGCCGCTGGCCCGCGAAGTACTGTCCGAGCAGGACTGGCAGGAACTGGACAATGAATTCTGCGCCAATTTCAATCCCTACGCGGGCGCGGAAGGCGAATTCGAAGGACTGTTCCGCAAGATCGTCAATATGACCCCGGCACCTTACGGACTTGGCGAGGCCGTCTGACCCGCCGGATGCTCCGGCACTCCGGCTGAGTGCATGAGTGTACGGCGAGCATCAAGGCGCCATCCGCGCCCAGGATGGGCGAATGGGTAAACGCTCGAATCGACGCCAGCGAAGCCCGTCACCCTCCCGCCGCGTCACGGCATCCCACGGCGAAGACCGCCGCAAATCCGCCGCCCCGCGTACGGAAATTGGTCGTTTGCCCCTGATACAAACGGGCCGAGACCAGTTGCACCTGACCCCGGTAAACAAAATTGCGCAGATCAAGCTTGAGCTTCTGCTCCGTGCCATCGACCCGCAGACGCCGCTCCGACGGCGGAACCAGCGACTGGGCAATGAACCCGCCTTGCGCGATCTCTTCGAACACACGCCGGGTCAGCTTGTCGCCGCGATAGGTGGCCTTGCTGCCGAATCCGGCTTCGGGCTTGAAGAACCATTGCTTGCGCGTCGTCCAGAAATCGGCGGCGTTTTCCGGCGTCACTTCTTCGGTATGCGGCACGCCGGTTTTGAGCACCGCGCGGTCAGCCTCGCTCACGCCGATCGCCTGCAACCAGCCCTCGTCGGTCAGCGCGACCAGATTGCGCTTGTCGGCGAACAGCGCATGGGCGCGCGGATGAGGCGTGAGCACGACGGCGTCGGCCAGATAGGCCGCACGCAGCGCTGCGTTGCCTTGGGCTTCCAGCGCAAAATCGGTCAACCGGTTGTAAACGAGATC
This sequence comes from uncultured Propionivibrio sp., assembly GCA_964563685.1. Classification (GTDB taxonomy): domain Bacteria; phylum Pseudomonadota; class Gammaproteobacteria; order Burkholderiales; family Rhodocyclaceae; genus Propionivibrio. The sequence goes on along the minus strand of CAZLXL010000005.1, from coordinate 13,736 downwards.
GACAACATCCCCACCCAGCCGGAGATGTTTGCCGTCGAAACTCAGTTGCGCGGGCGCGGCAATGGTCGCGGCAATGCCGTGCGCCTCGAACAGTTGCCTGAACAACTCGAATTCGGGCGCGAGGAATTGTTCGGCCGGCCCTTCGTCGACAATGACAATGTGTTTCAGCGGCACATCGCCGCGCGCCAGCCGCCACTCGCTGTGGAACATGGCAACAAACGCATCCTCGACCGCGTGCCGCTCCGCGCTACTTCCACCGGACAGCGGGCAGCAGGCAACCTGCGCGTCGAGCAGGCGCGCATTGAGCAATCCGCCTCCGGCGTTGGTGTTGATTTCAATCAGACGCGGGCCGGCGACATCGAGATGAAAGTCGTAGCCGAGAAAGACGCCCGCCGCTTTCGGTTCGTGCCGCGCGATTTCGGGGGCATAAGCCAGCACGCGACTCCGCCATGCCGGCAGCGCGACGACGCGCTCGACCACCCGGATCAGTTCGGCCATGAAATCCAGGTGAATCTGAGCCACAAACACGCGGGTATCCGAAAACAGGTTGGGCCGCGTCGCCAGGATTTCGTCGTACGCAAGCCCCTCGCCTCCCTTGAAAGCGTTTCTCAGCGCCTCATGATCGACGGTGCGGCAGAAACAGTCGCGATTGAGCACGGCAGCGGCATCGCGGCAATCATCCGGCAGTTGATCGGGGATGCGTGGCAGAGGGGATATAGGCATTCCTGGGCTCGACGACAAGGTAAGAAAACGCAATTTTCGCCGATTTTCGGAAACCCGATGACGAGAATCGCCACCTCGCGGCGGCAGCGTGTGAAACGAACTGCTAAACTCCATCAGTCGACGCAAACGCCGCCTGCGTTTGCATGAGGCGGTCATTTGTCATCGAGAAAACGCACAAGTCAGGAGCCCAGGCAATCATGGAAAAAGATCTGCGCGATGCCGCGCTTGAATACCACCAATTCCCCACGCCCGGAAAAATTGCGGTCCAGCCGACCAAGGCGCTGACCAACCAGTTCGACCTCTCCCTCGCCTACTCCCCCGGCGTGGCCTATGCCTGCGAAGCCATCGTCGAGGACGAGAACAACGCCGCGCTATACACCTCGCGCGCCAACCTCGTCGGCGTGGTTACCAACGGTACCGCCGTGCTCGGCCTAGGCAACATCGGCCCGCTGGCCGGCAAGCCGGTCATGGAGGGCAAGGGCTGCCTGTTCAAGAAATTCGCCGGAATCGACGTGTTCGACATCGAACTGGCGGAGAACGACCCGGACAAACTGATCGAGATGATCGCCGCGCTGGAACCGACGCTCGGCGGCGTCAACCTGGAAGACATCAAGGCCCCCGAATGCTTCTACATCGAGACGAAGCTCAAGGAACGCATGTCCATCCCGGTCTTCCACGACGACCAGCACGGCACCGCCATCATCTCCGCCGCGGCCATGCTCAATGCGCTGAAGGTCGTCGGCAAGGACATCGCCACGGTGAACGTGGTCTGCTCGGGCGCCGGCGCAGCGGCGATTTCCTGCCTCGACCTGTGGTGCAACCTCGGCATTCGGCGCGAGAACGTCATGGTCTGCGACTCGAAGGGCGTGATCCATGTCGGGCGCGAAGCCAACATGGAGCCGAACAAGGCACGCTATGCGCGTGAAACCTCGGCGCGCACGCTGGCCGATGCCATCGAGGGCGCCGACATCTTCCTCGGCCTATCCACGGCCGGCGTGCTCAAGCCGGAGATGGTCGCCAAAATGGCCCGGCAACCGATCATTTTCGCGCTCTCGAACCCGACGCCGGAAATCATGCCGGAACTGGCGCGCGAGGTGCGCCCCGACGTGATCATGGCCACCGGCCGCTCGGATTACGCCAACCAGGTCAACAACGTCCTGTGCTTCCCCTTCATCTTCCGCGGCGCGCTGGATGTCGGCGCGACGCGCATCACCGAAGAGATGAAGCTGGCCTGCGTACACGCCATCGCCGCGATGGCGCACGAGGCGGTGACCAGCGAAGTCGCCTCGGCGTATCCCGGCCTGGAACTGTCGTTCGGGCCGGAGTACCTGATTCCCAAGCCTTTTGACCCGCGCCTGATCCTGGTCATCGCGCCGGCCGTGGCCAGGGCGGCAATGGAGTCCGGCGTCGCCCGCCGGCCGATCGCCGACATGGCGGCTTACGTCGAGAAGCTCAAGGGTTTCATTTACCGCACCGGCGTCGGCATGCGCGCGGTGTTCGACGCGGCGCGCACCGGAAAACCGAAGAAAATCGCTTTTTCCGACGGTGAGGACGAACGGGTATTGCGCGCGGCGCAGATTCTCCTCGATGAGGGCGTGACCCGTCCGGTCCTGATCGGCCGCCCCGACGTCATCGCCGCGCGGCTGGAACGTATCGGGTCGAAGCTGCGCATCGGCGAAGACATCGAACTCGTCGATCCGAACCACGACCCGCGCTACGCCGAAGTCTGGAAGTACTATCACCAGATCATGAAGCGCTCCGGCGTCAGCGTCGACATCGCCAAGGCCACGCTGCGCCAGGACAACACCGTGATCGGCGCCGTCCTGGTCCGCCTGAGCTACGCCGACGGCCTGATCTGCGGCATCACCGGCCGTTACATGCACAACCTGCAGCAGGTGCGCGACGTGATCGGGGCAGCGCCCGGCTGCTCAACGATGGCGGCGATGAACCACCTGATCCTGCCGGGCCGCGCCCTCTTCATCTGCGACACGCACGTCAACGAAAATCCGAGCGCACCCGAACTGGCGGAAATCGCGCGCATGGCCGCCGAAGCCGTCCGCCGCTTCGGCATCGAACCCAGGGTGGCCATGCTCTCGCATTCGAACTTCGGCAACTCAAGCTCTGCATCGGCGCAGAAGATGGCGCAGGCAACGATGCTTTTCAAGGAACAATCGCCGGACGTGGCCTGCGACGGCGAAATGCACGGCGACGCCGCGCTTTCCGCGGAAATCCGCGGCCGGTTCGACCCGGAGTCTCCGCTCTCAGGCGAAGCCAACATCCTGGTCATGCCGAACCTGGATGCGGCCAACATTTCCTACAGCCTGCTCAAGGCGACCTGCGGAGAAGGCATCACCATCGGACCGATCCTGCTCGGCGCCGCCCGCCCCGTGCATGTGCTGACCAACACCGCGACGGTGCGGCGGATCGTCAACATGACGGCGCTGACCGTAGTGGATGCGGCGGGCAAATAGACGGCGCGTCCGTTCCCTATCGGTTCGTCACCTTGGCGAAAGCCGGGGTCCGCTTTGTCGGTCATTTCTTCGGCCGTTCTGGATTCCGGCTTACGCCGGAATGACGGAGTAGCGGTTCGCACCGTCTCCGATCAATTCCCGAAAAACGCCAGCACCTCCTCCAGCTCGCGCGTCCGCTTCATCGGCGGCAGGCTGCGCCAGATGCGCTTGCCATAGTGCTTGGCAATCAGGCGCGGGTCGCAGATCATCAGCACGCCGCGGTCGGTTTCGTCACGGATCAGCCGGCCGGCGCCCTGTTTGACGTTGATCACCGCACGCGGCAGCTGGTAATCCATGAAGGCGTTGCGCCCTTCCTGTTTCATGCGGTCGATGCGCGCCGAAAGCACGGGGTCGTCGGGCGGCGCGAACGGCAGCTTGTCGATGACCACCAGCGACAGCGCTTCGCCGCGCACGTCGACACCTTCCCAGAAGCTCTGGCTGCCAACCAGGATGGCATTGCCCAGCCGACGGAAACGTTCGAGCAGTTCGTTCTTGCTGCCCTCCCCCTGGATCAGCAGCGGGAAATCGAGCCCGGCGCGCTGCAGATGCTCCTGCAACAACTCATGCGTCCGGCGCATGGCACGCAGCGAGGTGCACAGGAAGAAAGCCCGCCCGCCGCTGGCTTCGACAACCGGGAAGGCGGCCTTGATCGTGGCTTCGGTGTACGCGTAGGTATTGGGATCGGGCATGTTCGACGGTACGTAGAGCACCGCCTGCTGTCCGTAGTCGAAGGGGCTGTCCCAATAAGCCGAATCGGCTTCGTGCAGACCCATCTCGGCGCAATAATGGCTGAAGTCCTTCTGCACGGCGAGCGTCGCGGAGGTGAATATCCACGCCCGCGGATGCCCGCTCATCTGCTTCTGCATGATGCTGGCGATGACCAGCGGCGTGGCGTTGAGCTGCAGCGAATGCGTGTAGGTCTCGCCCCAGCGCACGTAGTCCTTGTCGGCCCCGCTCTGCCAGCGGCGCAGCATGGCCACCAGTTCGCCGGCGCGGCGCCAGCAGTTCTCCAGCCCTTCCGAACGCTGCGCCTGGGTTTCCAGCAGCGCGGCGAGCACGTCGAGTTCGCGGATCAGGCCAACCAAGTTGTTGTCGAATCCCGCGCGTTCATCGAGCTGGGCGAACGAAAAACGCGCCGGTTCGACCGGCAGTGTCAGGCGCAGATCCTTCGCGGCCTTTTCGACGACGCCGCACACCTTCGGCAGATCGAGGCAGTCACGCGCGCCAGCCAGACCTTCGACGCGGGCGTCGCGCGCGAGGTCCAGAACCTGCGCCGTCGACACGTTGTTGCCGAAGAACAGGCTGGCGGTTTCCGGCAACTGGTGCGCTTCGTCGAAGATCACCGTGTTGCAGGCCGGCAGCAGCTCCGCCGTGCCTTCATCGCGCAGCATCACGTCGGCGAAAAACAGGTGGTGGTTGACCACCACCAGGTCGGCAGCCAGCGCCTCGCGGCGAGCGGCGAGAACGAAGCATTCCTTGTTGTTCGGGCAGTCCTGACCGAGGCAGTTCTCGCGCGTAGAAGTGACCATGCTCCACACCGCCGAGTTCTCGGAGACCTCACCGCATTCGGCCTTGTCGCCGGTCTTCGTCTGTTTGGCGAAGCGGACGATACGCGCCGCGTCGGCGGCATCCTCGCGGGTGAAAAAACGGCCATCCGCCTGCGCTTTCTCCAGATGGTAGTGGCACACGTAGTTGGCGCGGCCCTTGAGCAAGGCCACCTGCACCGGCGAGCCGAGCACCTGGCGCACCGTCGGGATGTCCTTCGAAAACAACTGATCCTGCAGGTTCTTGGTGCCGGTCGACACGATCACCTTGCCGCCGGAGAGCAGTGCTGGAACGAGGTAGGCGAAGGTTTTACCTGTGCCGGTGCCGGCCTCGGCAACGAGCACCTTGTTGGCGGCGATGGCCGCAGCAATGCGCTCGGCCATCTCCAGTTGCTGCGGGCGCAGGCGGTAGCCGGGGATATGGCTTGCCAGCAGGCCGTCGGGAGAAAAGACGTCGGAAAGCGAGGGCACTACAGCATGTTCTCCAGGAACGCTTTGGTCCTCGGATGCTCCGGCGCGGCGAACAGTTCCCGTGCCGGTCGCGCCTCGACGATCATGCCGTCGTCCATGAAGATGGCACGGCTGGCGACTTCGCGCGCGAAAGCCATTTCGTGCGTGACGACGACCATGGTCATGCGCTCCTCGGCCAGCTGGCGCATGGTGCGCAGCACTTCGCCGGTCAGTTCCGGGTCGAGCGCCGAGGTAGGCTCGTCGAAGAGCATGATGTCCGGCTCCATGGCCAGCGCACGGGCGATCGCCACGCGTTGCTTCTGCCCGCCGGACAGGCGTGAAGGATAAGCATCGCGCTTCTCGAACAATCCGACCTTCTTCAGCAGCACCTCGGCCTTGGGCACAATCTCCTCGCGGCGCAAGCCCTTGACGGTCATCGGCGCCTCGATGATGTTCTGCAACACGGTGAGATGCGGAAACAGGTTGAAGTGCTGGAAGACCATGCCCATCTTGCCGCAGATACGCCGGATCTCGGGATCAGGCACATAGCGGCAATGGCCGGTGGCGTCGGTCGAAACCAGCGTTTCGCCTTCAATCTGGATGGTGCCGCGATGCACGGTTTCAAGGTGGATCAGGCAGCGCAGGAAGGTACTCTTGCCCGACCCGGACGGACCGATGACGGCGATCACTTCGCCCTTGCCGACCTCCAGCGAAACACCCTTGAGCACTTCAACCGGACCAAAACGCTTGTGCACATCGACGGCACGGATCATCGGGTCATTCATCATAGACTGCGTATTTCTTTTCCAGCCGCTGGAAGCCGTAGGTCAGCACCAGGGTCATGATCAGGTAGAAGGCGGCGGCGACGAGAAACGGCGTCGTCGAGAAGTCGCGCTGGACGATGCCGCGCGCGGCGCGCAAGAGATCGTTCATGGCCAGAACGTAGATCAGCGAAGTGTCCTTGACCAGCGTGATCGTTTCGTTGCTGATCGGCGGCAGGATGCGCTTGATCACCTGCGGCAGCACGATGCGGCGCATGGTCTGCGCGTAGGTCAACCCGAGCACGCGCGCGCCTTCGTACTGTCCACGGTCGATCGACTGGATGCCGGCGCGGAAGATCTCGGCAAAGTACGCGGCATAGTTGAGCACGAAGGCGACGATCGCCGCCGGGAAGTCGGGCAGGCGGATGCCGATCACCGGCACGAACGGCAGCGCAAAGTAGATGAACAGCATCTGCAGCATCAGCGGTGTGCCGCGCATCAGCCAGATGTAGCCGTTGACCAGGCCGCTGAGGGTCTTGAAGCGCGAAATGCGCATCAGCGCCAGGGCCAGTCCGAGTGGAACGGAGAGAACCAGCGTGATGGCGAAAACCTGCAGGGTGACTCCGGTGCCTTGCAACAGCGGGGGCAGGATGTCGAGGATGTAGTTCATGAAGAAATTTCAATGCCCGAAAAAGGGAAATCCGGCCGGGTAGACAAAACCAGCAGTCTACCGGATGGCCGGATCGAAGGGAAAGGCGATTTACTACCGGATCATTTTTTCAAAATATCCTTGCCAAACCACTTGGTCGAGATGGTCGCCGCGGTGCCGTCGGCCTTCATGTCGTCGAGCGCCTTGTCGATCTTGCCCATCAGTTCGGTATCGTCTTTGCGCACGCCGACGCCGAAGTCCTCGGTGCCGAAGTTCTCTTCCAGCACACGGTACTCGCCCGGCTTCTTGGCAACGTAGTAGCGGCCGACGATTTCGTCGACGACGATGGCATCCAAACGGCCAGCGGAGAGATCCATCAGCGCCGTGACGTTGTCGGAGAATTTCTTCAACTCCTTGAGCGACTTGGCGGTCTCCGCATCCTTGTTCACCGCATCAACAGCGCTGCTGCCATCCTGCACGCCAACGATCTTGCCCTTCAGGCCGATCTTGGCATTGATCGCGGACTTTTCGGGAACCACGATGATCTGGCGGTTTTCCAGGTAGGGCTTGGTGAACAGGATGTTGGCCTTGCGTTCTTCGGTGATGGTCAGTCCGTTCCACAGCACATCAATACGCTTGCCGTTGAGCTCGGCTTCCTTGGCGCTCCAGTCGATCGGCTTGAAGGTCACTTCGACGCCGAGGCGCTTGCCGGCCTCCCTGGCCAGATCGATGTCGAAACCGACGATCTCGTTCTTCTCGTCGCGGAAACCCATCGGCGGGAAATGGTCGTCGAGGCCGATCACGATGGCTGCCGGAGCCGCGGCGGGAGCAGGCGCAGGAGCTGCCGCCTGGGCAGGCTCTTCCTTCTTGCCGCAAGCGACCAGCAGGGCGGAAGCCAGCAGGGAAACCAGTAACAGCGAAATTTGTTTTTTCATTTTTTCACCCATTGAATAAGTTGTTGATCAGACTTGCTGTGTTGCCGGTTCGCGCGGCAGCAACAGGTTAAGCAGGACAGCGAGCACGCCGCACAGGCTGATGCCCTGCAGCGAGAAACTGCCGATGGTCACACCCAGGCCCCCGATGCCGGTGACCAGCGTGACCGAGACGATGCACAGATTGCGCGCACTGGACAGATTCACGCGCCCGTCCATGATCGTCTTCAGGCCGATGCCGGCGATCGAGCCGAACAGCAGCATCATGATGCCGCCCATGACCGGCATCGGGATGGTCTGCAGGAACGCGCCGAACTTGCCGACGAAGGCCATCAGGATGGCGAACACGGCCGCCCAGGTCATCACCACGGGGTTGAAGTTCTTGGTCAGCATCACCGCGCCGGTGACTTCGCCGTAGGTGGTCACCGGAGGGCCGCCGAACAGGCCGGCGATATTGACCGCCAGGCCGTCGCCGAGCAACGTGCGGTGCAGGCCGGGCGATTCGGTAAAGTCCTTGCCGGTCACCGAACCGATGGCCAGGATGCCGCCGACGTGTTCGACGATCGGGGCGATGGCCACGGGAATCATGAACAGGATCGCGGCCAGGTTGAATTCTGGCTTGCCGAATTCGGGAATCGCCAGCCAGGCGGCCTGCGTCACCTTGGAAAAATCGACGATGCCGATGAACATCGAGTACGCATAACCCACCGCAACGCCGACCAGGATCGGCACCAGCTTGAGCAGACGCCTGGCGCGGATCGCCGTGAGCATGGTCGCCAGCAACGAGATGGCGGCCACCGACAGTGCCGTGCCGTAAGGAATGACCTGCTGGTCGCCGGCCTTGCCCGTCGCCATATTCACCGCCACCTGCGCGAGGCCCAAGCCGATGACCATGACCACCGGCCCGATCACCACCGGCGGCAGAAGACGGTGGATGAAGCCGACGCCGCGCCATTTAACGAGTCCGGCCGCCACGTAATAGAAGAAGCTCGCCGCCGCCAGCGCGCCAAAGGTCGCCGGCATGCCCCAGGTCTGCACCGAATAAATGACCGGGGCGATGAAGGCAAAGCTCGAACCGAGGTAGATCGGCACCTCGCGGCGCGTGCACACCTGAAAAACCAGGGTGCCGATGCCCGCGCCGAGCAGCGCCAGACTGGGATTGAGTCCGGTCAGCAGAGGCACCAGCACCGTCGCCCCGAAGGCGACAAAGAGAATCTGCGCGCCGGCCAGCGCGGTACGCCAGGCCGGTTCATTCGTTGTACTCATAGACCTCCCTTGTTTAGTTATTTGGTTCCGAAAATCTTGTCGCCGGCATCGCCCAGGCCGGGAATGATGTAGCCCACTTCGTTCAGATGACTGTCGATGGCTGCCGTGTAGATATCGACGTCAGGATGCGATTCCTGCAAGGCCCGGATGCCTTCCGGCGCCGCCACCAGCACAATGGCGCGCACTTGTTTGGCCCCCTTGCGCTTGAGCATGTCGATGGTGGCGATCAGTGAGCCGCCGGTAGCCAGCATCGGGTCGATGATCAGCGCCATGCGCTCGTCGAGCTTGCCGACGAAACGCTCGAAGTAGGGCTCCGGCATCAGCGTCTCATGGTTGCGGGCAATGCCCACCACGCTGACCTTGGCTCCGGGAACGAGGTCCAGCACGCCATCGAGCATGCCCAGCCCGGCACGCAGGATCGGCACCACTGACACTTTCTTGCCCTTGATCTGCTGGATGTCGACCGGCCCGGCCCAACCCTGGATTGTGCACTGCTCCAGCTCGAAATCGCGGCAGGCTTCATAGGTCAGCAGACGCGCCAGTTCGGCAGTCAGCTCGCGGAATTTCTTGGTGCTGATACCTTCTTCGCGGAGCAGGCCGATCTTGTGTTTGACGAGCGGATGACGTACTTCGATGACCGGCATGATGTTCTCCGTAAAACGTGGGTTCAAAAAAATGTAAGGTTATCGGATTCGCTCCCGAAACGCATCTTCAATCGTGCGCCGTCAATCTTGCGCATGAGAATGTTTCCCAAAGAAAAACAGACCTCTCCATGGAATCCAACATCCGCTTGACAACCAACGCGGTTGCTTTGCGGTGGGTTCTGAAGGCAAATACGATGGCCCTGCAAAGCAAAAAACAATCCGCCAGATCATGTATATTGACTGGAGACCATGACAGAAAAAACCAGAACGACAATCCCGCTCCGCCAGAGTCTGCTTGTCCGCGTGGGAGTGCTTGTGACCGGCGCCGTGCTGCTGGCAGGCCTGGTTTTCTTTCATTTCGGGATGGAGCCACTGGTGCGACGGATTGCCGAGAGTCAATTCACGCAAGCGGCATCCGAAGTCGAATCGAATCTCGACAACGTGTTCCTGCCGGCAGAACACATCCTGAAAATGAGCCACAACTGGATCGGTCTCGAACCACCGCCGCTCGAAGACCCGACAATCTTCAACCGGATTTTCAAGCCCGTGCTGGAAACGCTGCCGCACGCCACCTCCGTGGTCGCTGGAACGTCCACGGGCGAAGGCTGGATGCTCATGCAACGTCCCGAGGGCGGCTGGCGCAACCGCATGACGGATATCGAGCGCTGGGAGGACAAGCATCTGTTCTTTGAATGGGACGAGAGCGGTGAAATCACTGCCTTCCGCAAACCGCTCGATTACGACCCGCGCCAGCGCTCCTGGTACCAGACCGCCAGCGGGAAAACAGACAAGGTGCACTGGACCGCCCCCTACACTTTTTTCACCACCGGCGATCCGGGCATCACCGGAACAACCGGCTTCAATCTTCCCGACGGACGGACATTCGCCATCGGCATCGACCTGATGCTGCGTGACCTGTCGCTGACGACCATGGACGCGCGGCTGGGCCAAAACGGCATGGCGCTGGTCCTGACGGAAGACCAGCGCGTCCTGGCGCTTCCAGCCCCACCCGCAGGAACATCACGCGAGGAATGGCTGCACAAGGCGCTGAGCCCGGTCGATGCGCTGAACATTCTCCCGCTTTCAACCGCCTTGCAACACTACCCGACTGACAAGAACGAAACCATCCACTCATTCTCTGCCGACGGAGCAACCTGGCTGGTCCGCAAACATTCCTACAGGCTCGGCGAACACACGCTCCGGGTCGTTACCCTTGCTCCTGCGGCAGACTTTGCCCCGGACTGGCTGCCCATCCTGTTGCCGCTGGCCGCCGCATTGCTCCTGCTGCTGTGGATCGTTGCCGCATTTGCCAGCCATCAGGCTCGCCGGGTTGCTTTGCCCCTGGAGAAACTGACCGAAGTCAGCGAGAAAATCGGGCAACTCGATTTCGCTCATTCGACGATGACCAAAACGAAGATTTCCGAGATTGAAAAACTTGCCGCTGCGCAGGAGAAGATGCGCGACACGCTGCTACGCCACCAGCAACAGATTTCCAGCCAGGAAGCCCGACTGCGCAGCCAGATCGAAGCGCTCTCTGAGGCCGAAAAGCGCATTCGCGAAAGTGAGGCCTACAACAAGGTGTTATATACGGATTCCCGCATTCCCCTGCTGGTGCTGGACCCGGAAACGGAGCGATTCATCGATTGCAATCCGGCGGCGGCGGAAATTCTCGGCCTGCCGGGAGCGCAGGCCGTCATCGGGCTGACCACAGCGGATATTTCTCCGCCCTGCCAGTACGACGGAAGCCCCTCCGGCCAGGCAGCCGGATCGGTCATCAGAAAGGCGCTGGAGGAAGGCGCAACCGTCCGCGAATGGCACCACCGTCGCCCCGACGGCAGCGAATGGGATAGTGAAATCCACCTGATGCCCTTCACCCATGCAGATCGGCGACTGATCCAATGCAGCATCCAGGACATCACGCAACGCAAACAATCCGTTCAGGCGCTGCAACAACTCGCCATGTTCGACACTCTCACCGGACTCTACAACCGCTCCCTGTTCATCGGTCATCTGCGTCAGGCGCTGGTTGATGCATGCGACAGCGGCCAGGCGGTTGCCGTGCTGTATCTCGACCTGGACCGTTTCAAGGAAATCAACGACACTCAGGGCCACACGTTCGGCGACGATGTCTTGCGCGAAGTCGCACGGCGATTCAGCGGCGTCTTGCGCGAGGAAGAAATCCTGGCGCGGCTCGGTGGCGACGAATTCGCCGTCCTCGCTCGCCATGTCGATCCCGCGACCACGAACCTGATTGCCGAGCGCATCATCGGTACCCTGTCCACGCGCATCAGCATCGGCAACCAGGCATTTGCCCTCGGCGTCAGCATCGGCATCGCCACCTTCCCCTGCGACGGGGAAACGCCCGACGCGCTGCTGAGAAATGCCGACATCGCCATGTACTGCGCAAAAACCGGCGGGCACGGTTACATGCGTTATACCCCGGAAATGAGTTCCGGGATCGCCGAAAGCATCAACCTCGCGCGCGACCTGAAAGAAGCGCTGCATCTACGACCGGAAGAACTGACGCTGTTCTACCAGCCGCTGTTCGATCTGAAAACCGGTGTCCTGCTCGGTGCGGAGGCCCTGATGCGCTGGACGCATCCGCAACAGGGGCCGGTCAGCCCCGCAGTCTTCATTTCCGTCGCCGAATCGCGCGGCATGATGCCTCTGATCGGCAATTGGGTAGTGCAGGAAGCCTGCCGGCAAATCCGGGCCTGGCGCGATGAAGGCCTGAGCCTGCCCGGGAGGCTGGCCTTGAACATCGCCGCACAGCAACTCGAGGACAAGACATTTCCCGCACAGGTCACTGGAATCGTCCGTGCGCACGGACTTGACCCCACGTTCTTTGAACTGGAACTCACCGAAAGCGGAATGATGAAGAACGTCGGGCAATCCGTCGAACTGTTCAACGAACTGAATGAGGCCGGTTTTTCGCTGGCCATCGACGACTTCGGCACGGGTTACTCATCGCTCGCCTACCTCAAGCAACTTCCGGCAGGAAAACTGAAAATCGACCAATCCTTCGTCCGTGAAATGGCCGACTACGGAAACGACCACACCATCGTTTCCACCATCATCGCCATGGGCAAGACCCTCGGCATGCGCACCATTGCCGAGGGCGTCGAAACGCCAGTCCAGGCGGAAGTCCTGCTGGCCCTGGGCTGCGACGAAGCGCAAGGCTACCTCTTCGGCCGCCCGGAAAGCGCTTCCGTTTTCGCCGCAAAATGGCTGCACGGAGCAATTCCGCAGACACAACACTCCCAGGCCTGATTCCTTGGTCCGCTTCCGGCCGGGAACCAAGCCGCCCGCCAGAACTCGAAAACCCAGCATCGCCCCTGATGACCCGCAAAGCACGAACATTTTTCCTGCCCGGGAATAAAAACCGCTCCCCATCCGTTTACGTAGGTGCAGCTCCCCCAATCACTCTCAGGAGAACACCATGAGTACCCGACACCTCGTAAATGCAATGCTTCTGTCCACCTCGCTGGCCGCCCTTTCCGCTTTGGCTGCCGGCCCGGCCATGGTTTCCGACGGCATGCTCACCGGCAGCAACGGCATGACCCTGTACACCTTTGACCGCGATGCCGCCGGCAGCGGCAAGAGCGTGTGCAACGATGCCTGCGCGAAGAACTGGCCGCCGCTGCTGGCCAAAGCCGATGAAATGGCCAGCGGCGACTACACGGTCATCACCCGCGACGACGGCAGCAAGCAATGGGCCTACAAGGGCAAGCCGCTGTATTACTGGATCAAGGACCAGAAACCGGGCGACAAGACCGGCGACGGCGTAAATAACGTCTGGCGCGTTGCCAGGCCCTGAACCGCATCGTGGACAGCCACGCGATTCTTGCCGAGATTCCCCGCCTGCGTCGCTACGCGCGGGCGATGCTCGGCGAGCGCGCGGCGGCCGACGATCTGGTCCAGGACACGCTGGAGCGCGCGTGGTCGCGGATCGGTCAATGGCGCCCGGGAAGCGATCTGCGTGCCTGGCTGTTCGGCATCATGCACAACCTGCGTGTCGACCAGTTGCGCCGGGCTGATCCAGCGGTTCGCCCGCTTGAAGAAGCGGATTGTGAATTGCCGATTCCACCCGCCCAGAACGACGGACTGGAATTGCAGGATCTCGAATCGGCGCTGTGCCGGTTACCTGAGGAACAGCGCGAAATCCTGCTGCTGCTGGCGCTGGAGGAACTGAGTTATGCGGATATTTCGGCGCTGCTGGACATCCCCATGGGAACGGTGATGTCCCGCTTGGCCCGT
>CAZLXL010000004.1:0-282360 GCA_964563685.1 uncultured Propionivibrio sp. | reverse complement strand
ACACCATTTGCAGGGTTGATAACCACAGCAACTTCAGCGTTAAAGGTGTCATTACCGGAGGTACCGGTGAAAGTATCCGTACCAGTAGTGAGCGCGTAGGTTTGGCCAGCAGCAGATGTTCCATCGATGCTGGTTTTAGCTGCGGTCACGGTGGCTGCGTCGGAGGTCACGCCGGCGAGGATGTCGATCTGCTGTTGCGTGGTGCTGCTGGTGACGTTGTCGGCGAAGTACTGGGACACGGCAACGCGGTTGGCCAGGTACTGGTAATCGGTGCTGGTCGTTGCTTGGCTCTCAACGGCGTTGATGATGGCGAGGATGAAAGCATCCTTGGTGACGGCACCGCTGGTCAGCTGGGTGACCCAGTAGGTTCTGCCTGCGGCGTCAGCCACGCGGCCCAGCACGTTGGTGTAGATCTTGTCGACAAAAGCTTCCGGCGACTGGGTGCTGGGGTAGTTGGTGTTGAATTCGGGAGTCTGAGCAAAGGTGGCGGCCAGTTCGGCCATGATCTTGGCATCGCTCTTGGCCGGAGTGGCGTTCAGGCCGGCAAGGTAGAGATCACCCCAGTAGTCAGCGCCGGCAGCATCGGCTGCGCGGCCAAAGTAGCTGACGTACAACTGGTGAATGTTGTCTACCTGAGTTTGGGTCAGAAATGTAGGCATTGATTAACTCCATTAAAAATTAATGAGTAGTGCGAGTGTTAAATCGATTTGTCACTCACTGCCCGCTTTGGCCGGCAGCTTGGGGGCGAGTATAGGGGAAGCGCCGGGAGGGATATGTGATGGGGGTCACAAAATGAGATGTTTGTTGTTTTTTTGAGACAGCGCTGCCGTTTCAGGCGTGCCGCCTCGTTTCGTTCGATTTTATCAGAAATCAAACAGGGGTCAGGAATCGGATTCTGCCGTTTGCAGAAAGGCGCGGAATGAAGGCAGGAGGAGCCGGTTGCCGTAAGCACTGATGTGATCCGCGTCAAAGAACAGGGGCCGGCCGGCGAGGAAGGCGCTGCACTTTGTTCGGGCCGGGCAAAGAACCGGCAGGGGGTCCCAGACGCTTAGACCGGGCAGGGCGTCGGCCAGCGCCCGGTAGGCGTCGAGCGTTGGCTTGCGTAAAGCGTCCAGTTCGCCGCGGTCGATGTCCGTTCCGTCCGCGCAGGCGGGGTTGCTTCGGTTGTAGCGTTCCGCGCAGCGGAAAGGCGGGGAGCGGAAGATCGGCTTGGGCGCTTCGAACACGATGCGCGCGCCTCGTGCCTGCAGCCGCTGCAGCGTTTTTTCCGCCTGCGCGATGGCGCGCGTGCGCGCTGCGCTGGCGTGTTCGGAGAGCAAGGCGTCCCTGACCTGTGCGTCGGGAAAGCGGATCCACTGGTCGGCGAAGCGCGGGATGCGCAGGGAGGCGAGGAAGACCACGTCGCCGGGGGCAATTTTGTCGAGCATGTCTTCAAGGGCGGCCTGGGCATTGGCGCGGCAGTTTTCGCTGTCTTCACCGGCTGGCAGGAAGCTGATGAACGGACAGCCACCATTATTGTATACAGTGACCGGCGCGCCGGTTTCGAGCACATAGCCTTTGAACAATCCGAGGTAGGCGATGGTGTGCGAGTCGCCGATGGCGAAAACACGGGGCGCGGTGACCGGGTGTTCACAATGCGCACGCGTGAAGCGGGCGACATGGCCGGAGCCGATGCCGATGGCGGCGCCTTCCGCCTGAAGCTGGCAACCGGGGGGGGCGGTCCCGGCCGCGGTGCTGTCCGGGTACCAGTCGCCGGCGTGGCGGGTGACTGTGCTGACCGAGAGGAAGGGTTGCGCGGCGTTGATTTGCGTGGCCAGACCGGCGGCGGCGCAGATCAGCGTGAGCCCGAGCGCCACGATGGCGTGGCGCGGTGCGCGGCGCAAGGCGGGGAGATAGCGCAGCGGGGCTTCCACTCCGAAATAGGAGGCCGTGGCCAGGGCAAAAGCAAGAATCAGCGCGGTTGCCTGCAGTGCCGAGGTGTGAATTCCCGTGGTCCAGCGGAGCAGGACGAAGACCGGCCAGTGCCAGAGGTAGAGGGAATAGGAAATCCGGCCGATGAACAGCATGGGACGGTTGACGAAAAGGCGCAGCAGCGGGTTGCACGGGTTGCTTCCGAGGAGGAAAAAGAGCAGCCCCAGGGTGCCGAGCACGGAGGGTATGGCGCCGGGAAAGGGGAAGGCGTCGGGTCGGGAGGTGCCGAAACCATAGCCGATCAGCAGCAGCGAGCACAGGGCGCCGGTTGTGTGCCAGCGCGCGACGGGCTGCGCTCCGGCGTCGAACCGCCGCTGCGCGAGGGCCATGAACTGGTAAAGCAGCACGCCGCTGGCCAGTTGCCAGAAGCGGCTGCCAATCATGTAGAAGGCGGTTGTCCGGTCGGTCTGGTTCAGCCAGGCCGAGTAGGCGAGAGAGGCGCACAAGGCCACGGCAAACAGGCCAAGCGCAATCCGCCGCCATTGGCCAAGACGGGTCCAGGCAAAGAACATGAAGGGGAAAAGGAGGTAGAACTGCTCTTCAACGCCGAGCGACCAGGTGTGGGTGTAAGGGTTGAATTCGGCAATTGGCGAAAAATAGTCATTATTGGTCCGGGCCAGGATGAAGTTGCTTAACCCGAAGAAAGCATAGAGTCCGGTTTTCTGATGCGCCTGGCTCATCCAGGCGGAGGGGATGAGCAGCGCCGTGGCGATGCAGGTGATCAGCAGACAGACAATCAGGGCCGGCCCGATGCGCAGGAAGCGCCGGGCGTAGAAGAAGGCGATGAATTTCGGCAGACTGATTCGTTCGAGCGATCCGACGGAGGCGCTGACGATGAAGCCGGAGATTACAAAAAAAATATCGACTCCGGAGAAGCCGCCGGGCAGCCAGGCCGGGTTCAGGTGGTAAATCATGACCGACAGGATGGCCAGGGCGCGCAGGCCGTCGACATGGGGCAGGTAGGGGGTCCGGGCGATGGAGTCGGAAGGGGCGTTGTGCATGCTGCAAGCCTGAAGCGTGAGCCGGAGGCCGTTCAAAACCGGGCGGCGAGACCGAGAGTGATCATGCGTTCGTCGAGGTCGAACAGGGAGAGGTTGCTGCGTTGGCGCGTGTATCGCGCTTCCGAGCGCAGGTCAATTTGCGGCGTGAGTGGCCAGTTGAATCGCAGCCGCGTTTCCCAGGTCTGAAGCTTGCGGTGCGTGTCTCCAAAGAAGGGGCTGTAGGTGTCGCTGTCCCTGGCGCCTTGCCAGCGTCCGCTCAGCTCCAGGCGTCCTTTGTCCATGATTTTCAAATGCTGGCTCAAGGCCAGTGTGAGCCGTTTCTGGCTGCGCCCCGGACGGTCGCTGTCAGGCAGGTCGTTTTCGATGGCTGTGCGCAATTCGAGGCCGCGGTGGATGTAAGTGATGCCTTCCGCACGCAGGGTGTAATAACTCGGCAGGTCGCTGGATGGGCTGCGGCGTTCAATTGTCAGTTGGGTTTGCGTGCCGCTGGGGCCATATTGTTTTTGCCACCAGGCGCCCAGTACGGAAAGGGAGCCGAGCCGGCTATCCTTTAGCTCGTAACTTTGTAACCCGATGCGCTGATCCGATGTGGCGAGATAGCTCAGTTCGCCAGCGAGTACGCTGTAGTCGCCGATCATGTCGCGATTTTCCCAAGGGCGGCGCTTGTAGATCGACAAATTGGCAACGATCTCGGGGGAGTGTGTCGGGCTTATCCGGAGATCCAGGGCGGCATCACTGAACGATGCTCCCTGGGATCGGCTGCTGCCCGCAAGCAGCAGGGGAAACGCTTGTCCGTTTATCCACAGGTTGATCTGGTCGGAGGTGCTTCCGGAGTTGAGGTTGCTGCTATAGCCCGCGTGGCTGCGGATTTCGCCGCTGACCATGAATCGCGGTTGTTCGATGTTGTGCAACGCGGGCGGAGGGCCAAAGCGTGAGAGGGCGGTATCCAGAATGGAGCGGCAGCTGGCCTGGTCTCCCTTACGGCAATGCGCCAGGCCGTAGTCATACCAGGCGCCGGCGTGATCGGGGGCGATCATCAGCGCGCGTTCGAAATGTTCTATGGCGAGCGCGGGAGCGCCGGTTTTCAGAGTGAAGACGCCGAGCCAGTAGTAGTAGTCGGCTTTCCCCCAAAAGTGTTCCGGTGCTTCTTGCAACCGTTGCACCGCGGCCTGCGGCGAAAGCTTGAGCACTTCCTCCAGCCAACTGTCCCAGTCGTCCGCCCGGGCAGCGAAGCTGGTCAGGAGCGCCAGGGCGCAGGCGGCGCGAATGGCTCGCTGGCGGAATGGCAAATGAGTCGACATGGATGCGCCGGCGGCGGAATGTTTGAGTGTTTTGTTTGTATGGCGGCGAAGTTTAGTCGGTTCGGCCCTATGTTACAAATTGTCGGCAGGCGCAACGTCAACCGGCCCCGTTTTCGTTGTAGGGGTTTGTGCTTCGGGTATTCCCGGAACAGGCCGGGACCCTCCTTGTGTTCCAGTGTCCTGGAGGGTTGCCTGCGCCGGAATGGCCGTCTTGTTGGCGAAGGAAAAAAGCGGTACCGGTTCGTCGGAGCCATCGAGGTCGACCGCTTCGAGCCGATACAGGGGGATGCCGTGTTTCTGCTCCGCAACAGCCGCACTGATCAGTTGCTGGGCCGGGAGTTTTCGGGCTTGCCGTTCAATTCGGAAAGCGAGGTTGGCCACTTCGCCGAGAATGGTGTAGCGGCGGCGGGCTTGGCCGAAGCTTCCTGCGAGCAGGAGGCCCGCGTGGATGCCAAGGCCCATTCTCAAGGGGGGCCAGTCGGCCTGTTGGAGAGCGTTGAGCCGTTCCAGTCCGTCGCGTATGGCGAGCGCCGATTCAAGCGCCAGCCGCGCTTGTTCGGCAGGTGTAGCATCTCGCCAGTAAACCATCAGGCCATCCCCCGCCACGTTGTCGATAATGCCTCCGCGCAGTGTGACTTCCTCGGCGACGAGATCGACTGCTCTGTTGCTCCAGTGCGCTAGATCTGCTGAGTTCATGTGCCGCGAAACGGCGGTGGAACCAATGATGTCGGCGTACATGACGGTAGTCCAGCTGGTTTCTTCGCCAGGATCGGGCGTATGGTCCTGCAGGTGGCGTACCAGCGGGGCCGGAAGATAGCTGCCGATCTGATTCATGATCCAGCTCCTGTCGGCGTAGAGCGCCGCAAGGATCATGGTGAAGCCGAACAGGAGCGGGTAGAAGACGGGGAGGGCTAGCGGCAGCATGAGGTCGGCGGCGTAGTAGAGCCAAAGGTTGCCAAGGCCTGCCGCAAGCGCAAGAAGCAATCCCGTGGCGGCCAGTTTTCTTCCGGTTTGACCGATGCCGAGCAGGATGATGGTTTGTGCCAGCCAGATAACGAGTAGCAGTGGATTCGAGAGGGCCGACGGGCCGGGAGTCCTTCCTGCCAGCCAAGCGCCCAGCAAGCGGGCATGGGTTTCGACTCCCGGCAGTCCGGTCCCTACAGGAGTATTGACGCGGTCACCCAGAGCGGGAGCGGTGGCGCCAATCAGGATCAGGTGGTTTTGTAGCGCTTCGGGGGGGGGTGTTCCTTGCCAGATCTGCGCGGCAGATAGGTAGCGGTGTGGAGGTGAGGGGAGCCAGGGGATGGCTGCCGCGAAATTTTCGTCGAGCGGAAGGGTAAGTTCCCTGGCGCTGGCGGGGGCTAACCGCCACGGGCTTTGCCACGGGCGGCCACGTTCGATATGCCAGCCGTCGGTGCCGGTAAGCAGGCCGAACAGGCTTACGGCCAGAGCAGGCGAGCAACCTGCAGGCACACAAACAGCGGGCCAGAGCCGCCGCATTTTTCCGTCGCTGTCTATCAGGGCATTGATGTGCCCGGCTTGCGTCACTCCCAGCCGGGGGCTGCTGGCCAGTGTGCCTTGAAATTGCGGCAGGCCGTCGGTTGTGTTGAACGTTTGATAACTCGGACGGCCACGCACGCCCGAATCTTGCGTGAACAGTTGCCCAACGACCACGGGTCGTCCGTTGAGCGCACGGGCGAGCGCGCTGTCTTCGTTTTCGGGAACCCCGGGGGGGAAGACCATGTCGAGCCCGACAGCCGCCGGAGCATAGCGAGTGAATATCCGGTCAAGAAGGCTGGCCATGACGCTACGCGGCCAAGGCCAGGGACCCAGCAGATCGATCGCTTCTTCGTCGATGGCTACAACGGTAATGGAAATTGCCTCGGATGGGGGGCTGAAATTGCGCAGCCGCCAGTCTCCGAGCGTTTGTTCAAGACGTTTGCCTGGCGGAGCAGTTTCCAGCAACAGAGCGAGGAGAATGGCCAGCAACAATACGGCTGGACGGCGCTGAGCGGCAGAAAAAATGCCGCTTAGCGCTGCCAAATCATGCTTCCCGTGAGGGAACGGCCATCTGTCAGGGATTTTTCAAAGACGCTGCCGACCGTTTTGAGATTGGCATTGACGGCTCCATACATCGTGCTGTTCGAACGCGAGGGGTCCGATAACAGGTAACCTGCCACGTCGACCTTGCCAGCGGCGTCGATGCTGTGGGTGTTGAGTCCTTCCTTGACATTGGCCTGGGCCGTGAATTCGCGCGAGGCCATGTTGATGCCCAGCGTTCCCCCGGCCAGGGTGGCTGAGGAGTAGGCTCCGTTGGCGAGCACATAGGCTTCGCCGCCGGTAAGCTGGAACTGGGCCTGCCAGAGTTCGGGCAACCGTTCAGGCATCTGCGTGACGCCGAGGCCGAACAGGGGGTTGGCAATGTGGATTTTATTGCCTGCCGCCAGCAGTTCGGCGACGGTGGCGCCGGTAACGCCTTGGGCGTTCGCTTTCCAGCGTCCCCAGTAAACGTCCTTCAGACCATCCTCGATGACAATGGGTGGGGAGGGAATTACAGGGGGCAACGGTACGCTTGGATTTGCGTCCTGAAGTTCCTTGGCGGTGTCGCTTACTTTGGTGGCGCGGTTATCCTGAAGCAGGGCCACGGGTTCTGATGGAAGCGGAGGCGAAACCTGGTCTGGAAGCCTGTTGCCCTGCAGGAGACGAGGGGTTTTATCCTGCAGGGTCACTTCAATATAGGTTTTGTTGTCTCCGGCACTGAGGGCTACTGCGCGATCAAAGCATGCGCCGAAGCCTTCGGCGCGGCAGAGGTCGCTCAAGGCGGAGACCACGACGGCTCCACTTTTGACGCTGACCAGTGTCGTCGCGTTGTCGGAGAAGGTTACGAAATCCGTGCCGCGCACGCCGATGGCAGCGATGGGGGTATTGAAACGGAAAGCGGCCTTGTTGGCTTCACCGATGGCGCCAGTCACGGATCGGGCCACGCCTTGGCGCAGGGTGTAACGCACCTTGCCGGTTTCCGGTTTGGCAGGGTTGTAGTCAAAAACCTGGATTTCCAGTTCGGAATTGGGTCGGATGGCTACCAGTCCGCCGTCTTTCATGCGCACGTGCAGGTGACCGCCGTCACGCGTGACGAGCTTCTGGCCGACTTCGACCTGTTGGCCGCGCACCAGCGGCAGTTGCTTGCCTTCTGCCTCAACCCATACAGGGCCGACCGCTAGCAGGACGTCGCCGGCCGGGGTGCCGGCCAGGGCGACGGACAGCGGCAACAGGGCGAATGTCGAAAGAATCAGGGAGCGGGCGGTTCTCATGGTGAATCCTTTCATTACAACAGCAAACTCGTTACACCAAAACAGTCTATCACGCAAGCGATTGTTTTTATAGCTTTTGGCTCGACTGCTTAGGCGTTCTTGCGAATAACGGCAAAAGGCGTTCTGCCTGAAGGGAAAAGGCACCAAATTCGCGCTCCGGCAGCGAAGGCGGGGCTACTCCGTCCGCGCTTGCCGGAGCAGGGCTTGCAAGCTTTGTGCGGATTCCTGCCAGTTCAGCCAGCGCAGGCCGGCCGGCCGGGGGTGCTGACCGTGCTGGCGGAGGGTTTCCCAGTAGCGGATGGAGCGCGCCAGGCTGCTGGCGCTCTCGCCGCTGAAATAAAAAGCATGTCGCCCCGCGACTTCGCGGAAGACAGGAATGTTCCGCGCGATGATGGGCAGGTTGTGGCGGGCGGCTTCGATCAGCGGCAGGCCGAAGCCTTCGGCCTCGGAGGCGGCGATCAGCGCCGTGGATCGGCGATAGATTTCTTCGAGCTCCGCGTCGTCGACGCGCTGCAGCCAGAAAAGGCGGCTGCTGTTCTCGGGATGCCGGGCAAGCCGGTCGACGAACTCATCCATCATCCATCCGGCCTTACCGACCAGGAGGAGAACGACGTCCTCGCCTTCCTGCCACAATTGTTCGAATGCTGCCAGCGTCTGCGCCTGGCCCTTGCGTGGCTCGATGGTGCCGACGCTCAGGAAAACCGAACGCCCCGGCAGATCCGGCAGGGGAGAGGTTTTGGTCCCCACCGTGTTTGAGCATTGAGGCAGGATGTCGGCGCCGAGGTGGAAGTGGACGATGTCCGGCAGGGGCTGTTCGGGAGCCTGCCGGAGCAGCCAGTCGCGCACGTCCGCCGCCACGGTCGCCGAGATGCACAACAGGCGGTGGGACTGGCGGGCAATGGCGAGCAGCCAAGTGGTGAAGGCTTCCGGCATATTGGGAACGGTCCATTGCGGATGGCGCAGGGGGATGATGTCGTACACAACGAAATGCACGGCGACGCCGCGGCGCCGGTAATCGCGCAGCCAGTCTTCGGCTTCGGGGAACAGATGGGCGCTCAGATCGAGGCCCAGGAAAATGTCGCCGGCTTCAGGCTGTACCGGTGCGTTTTCAGGAGGAACGGTTTCTGACTGGTTTTCCCTGGGGTCGAAGCGCCGTGTATGCCGGTAGCCCTCTTTTGGCGTTCCGAACACCGGCAGCACCCGGTAGCCGGCCAGGTGCGGCAGGGCCGGGCCTTGCTGAAGGCTTTGCAGGATGTTGCGCACGACACGCTGGATGCCGGTGCGGGCGTCACGGTGGTAGAGCTCCGAGACGTCGACGAGCAACTGCGGTTGTCGTGTCTGCGCCGGTGAGGGTTCAGGCTGCGGGCCGAGTTGTTCGGACAGGAGCTTGTCGCAGTGGCAGCCGAGCAGCGTGCCGGCGAGCCGCGCGGAGATGCCGCGCCAACTGCGCTGGCGTAGCCAGTCCTGCTGCCGAACCTGCAGTTCTTTACCGAGACGCGGGTCGACCTGCAGAACGCAGACGGCTTCGGCAATGGCCTTCGCGTCGTGGCCGTTCATGCGGAAGGTAATTCCGTCGAGGTCGGCGAAAATCGGCTGGTTGCTGACCAGCACCGGACAGCCGGCTGCCAGTCCAATGGTAACGGCGGCGCTGGCGCTTTCCTGGGTGTCGGCATAGGGGAACAGAATGAAGTCGGCGCAGGCGAGTTGCCGCAGGCTTTGCCCGATGTCCTGGTAGCCGGTGAACCAGCGTACGTCTTCCGCTACGCCATGCGCGGCGGCCAGGTGCCGGTAGTGCTCCAGCAACTGAGGGCGCGCTGGGTCGGGCAGCGCATTGACCGCCAGCAGGCAGACTTTGCGGCCGGTCTGCCGGGCGATGGCCGGAAGGGCCGCGATGATCTGGTCCACGCCCTTGTGCGGGTGCAGGAATCCGAAGCTGGCGAGGATCAGCGCGTCGTCGGGCAGGCCCAGCGACGATCGTGTCGCGGCCTCGCCTGCCGGCAGGGGATCGGTCACGCCGAGTGGAAGCAGCATCAGGTTGGCGTCGAGTCCGAGCATGAGCAGATGATTGAGGTCGTCGACGTGGTGGACGATGATGCAGTCCAGCGCCTGCAGGGCGGTCAGGGCATCGAGAGAGGGGCGCTGGTGGTCGAGCAGCGGGCGCGTGGCGTGCATTTCGAGCAGCACGGCGAAGCCCCGCCGGGAGAGTTCGCGCAACTGTCCGCAGACGGTCGTGTCGAGCCTGAACAGGCTGGGCTGGTGCTGGACGAGGACGATATCGCCGGGGCTTCCCCTCTCGCCGATCCGCTTGAGGGCGCGCAGTATGCCGGAGGTCTCGCCCAGCGCCCAGGTGGGGGCATAGGCCGGTTCGCCGGAAGCTTCCCCTTGCGGCGACGAGGTGCGCGTGTCGCAGTCGATTTGAATGCGGAAGGTTTCGGGACTGACGGCGCTGATCAGGCCGCGCGTGTATTCGGCGACGCCGCAGGCGGTGTTCCAGGGGCTGACGAGATGCAGGCCGATCCGTTCGCCGGCGGGGGGCGGCGTTTTCCGCGTGAGCCGCGGTTGGTTGCCGAGCAGGGCGGCAAAACGTTCGATGGCCTCGGCGCTTTTCTCCCAGGTGTAAGTCTGACGGACGTGGTTCATGGCGGCCTCGCGCCGCCGGCGCAGCGCGGGCGAGCCGGCCTGGATTTCCTGATGCAGGATGCCGAGTTGTTCAGCGAGGCTCTTCAGGTCCGGTTCGACCCAGCAGGATTCGCCGGCCTTGAGGTGACTGCCCGAAGGCGCGAACAGGAAGGGGATCAGGGCGGCGTTGTCGAGGTTGCAGAAGTCGGTGTGTGCGCCGTGGCCAGTTACCAGCAGCGGAATGCCGAGCGCCATGGCCTCGGCGGCGGGCAGGTTGAAGCCTTCGCCGCGGGTGGGGAGCACCATGGCGTGCGCGCTGCGATAGAGTGCGCGCATCTGCTCGTCGTCCAGCGCGTCTTCGTCGATGACGAGGCGCGGCGGGTTGGGGTGGGAGGCGGCGAGTTCGTCCCATTGCGCGCGGATGCGGTTGTGCGGGTTGGGGAAGGTCTTGATGTAGAGTTCGACGGGGTCGTTTCCGGTGAACCGGGTCAGCCAGGCTTTCAGGAGCAGGTCCGGTCCCTTGCGCTCGAACGCCGAGGAAACGTGGAGAAAGCGGCAGACGGTTTCCGGCGCCTTCATTTCCGGTGCTGGCTTTTCGGCGTCGATCAGGTGATCGACCCCCATCGGGATGACGGCGATGGGCAAGCCGCAGCCGGAGTTGCGCAATGCCCGCTTGACGAACCGGCTGGCCACGAGGACAGCGTCGAAATGCGCTTCGAGGTGTCCGACCAGGGCGGACGGCACGGCGGTTTCTTCCCAGAAGAACAGGGCCAGCCGCAACCCGGCGGGCAGGGGGTCGGCGATCAGCGGGTAGTGATGGACGATCGAACAGGTGGTGCCGGCGCTTTCGGGCGGAATATGGACAGCAGCGAGTTGCCGGAGCCAGTCCGGGGCCAGATCGGACAGGGTTGTCGCTTCGCCGTCGCGAGGTTGCAGGGCGACGTGCTGCGGATGCTTGCTGGACAGGGCTTGCAGAATTCCCCGGTTGACGACGGCCAGGCTGTAATGCCTTTCGACATGGCCTGTCAGGCGGAACCATTGCGGCGAGTCGGCCGTGTCAGCGGGCGCAAGCCTCGATGCATCAGGCGTGGCGAGGGGGTGATAGAGCGAGGCCGGTTGCAGCCGAGTGGCGCGGCGCACGCCGGCGGAGGGCGGTTGCGGCATTGCCGGCACCGGGGCCATTCCCGCCGGCGAGGCGGGTTCCGCCTTTCGGTCAGCGTCGGGTGCGATTTCAGGTTTCGTCACGGAGGACGATCCCGCCAGCAGGCGCTTGACGGTGCGCGCCAGTTCGCCGGCACGGCGAAGCGGGCGGGTTAGTTTCCAGGATCGGCTGTTTAGCAACGCGGCCAGTTCGGCGCGGACTTCCGCGTTCAGTGCGTCGAGCCGGGCGGCTTCGTCCCGTGCCGCTAAGCACGCGGCCTCGTATTCCGTCTGAAGCGCCGCCAGGCGGGCGAGCGTGGTTTCCTGCCGATTCTGCGCGTCGGCCAGCTGCGCCTGCCTGTCCGCCAGCGCCTGTTTCGCCAGGAAGGTCTCCAGGCGGGTGAATTCGTCGAACACGTTCGGCGGTTCGCGGAAGGCGGCGGCTAGGGCGCTGTGTTCCTCGGCGAGATAAAAACGATTCAGTCCGTCGAAATAGACTTGCCGGTAGCGGTTGTTGAGCAGCGGGGCTTCCCAGGCTTCGTCGGCGAGGTTGTTCTGTTGCGGGTTGATCGCTTCGACGACCACGATCCACGGGCGGAAACGGGCGAAATCCATGCCCGCGAGGACCTGTTTCTCGTAGCCTTCGACGTCGATCTTCAGGAAATGGATGTCCGGCGGCGCGTACTGTTCGCAAATCTCGTCGAGCCGCATCAGCGGAACCGTGGAAGTGCGCATGGGCGTGTTCTGCTGGTCGTGACGTTGCGCGACCTCGACGGCCACGGTGGCCCAGCCGCGCATGTCGGGAGCGTACAGGGTGATTTCGCCCTTCGTGTCGCCAACGGCGGCCTGCAGGTTGATGTCGCGCGGACGCCCGGCCTTGAGTTGGGCAAAGTGCTCGGCCAGAGGCTCGATGTTGATGCCGTTCCATCCCCGGTCATAGAAGGCCTTGGTGACCGAGTCGCCCTCCGGGTCGTTGGCGCCGACGTCGATATAGAAGCCTTGTCCGACATAGCCCAGGGCACGCCAGAGTATTACGTCTTCATAATTCTGCGCGTAGGAGATGAAACTCATCGAATGCTCCGGAGAATACCGTCCACGGCGATCAGCCGCGTTGAATGTCGAACTTTACCGGCATCCAACTGGTGCCGACAAATGCGGGTTTGCTGAAATTGGAGACGGTAAAGACGAGTGCGAGATCTCGCCACTCGTAATTGTCCTGCAGGTGGTTTTCGGCGCTGACCAGCGCCGTGGAGACGGAGTAGCTGCCTTCGCCGAAGTTGGCGTCGAAGCTGACACGGTAGCAGATGTCCTGTCCCGCGCTGACATCCTCGAGCGGCTGTTCGAGATAGTGGGTGTTGGTGCCGAATACCGGCTGCCCGAGGCGGTCCTTGATCATGTAGCCAAGCACCAGTCTGGGCAGGTCGGTGTTGCTGCGGACATGGATTTCGAGCGTGACCGGCTGGCCGACATCGATGAGTTCGACGGGCTGGCCCTTGTCGTTCCTGAGGACGATATTGGTGACGGTGGCCTCTCCGGTTCCGGATACGGTCCGGGTCTTGCCGTCGGCGCTCTCTTCTTGCTGAACACTGGAGTTTTCTCGTTCGGCGATCAGTGCGTTGTAGTAGTCGGCGACGGCTTCGGGTGTGCCCTGCATGGCGAGCTTCCCTGCGTTGAGCAGGATGGCGCGATCGCAAATGGACTGGATGGCGATTTTGTCATGAGAGACGATCAGCAAGGTGGTTCCAGCCTGCCGGTATTCGCGGATCCTGTTGAAACTCTTGTGCTGGAAGTAGGCGTCGCCGACAGAAAGGGCTTCGTCGATGATCAGGATGTCCGGACGGATGGCAGTAGCAACGCTAAAAGCCAGTCGGACTTGCATGCCGCTGGAATACACCCGGATCGGCTGGTCGATATAGGCGCCGATCTCGGCAAAGCCTTCGATTTCAGGCATCAGGGCGCTGATTTCCGCGTCCTGCATTCCGAGCAGCTGTCCAGCCATATGGACGTTCTGCCGCCCGGTGAAGTCCGGGTGGAAGCCCATGCCGAGTTCGAGCATGGCGGCCACGCGTCCTTGCAGGTGGACGCTTCCCGTCGTGGGCTGGGTCGTTCCGCAGATCATCTTGAGCAGGGTGCTTTTCCCCGCGCCGTTAACCCCGAGGATGCCTACCGCTTCTCCTGCGGCCACTTGAAAGTTGATGTCCTTGAGCACCCATGTGAGTTCGTGGCGGGTCTTTTCTCCCGGTATCAGCCATTCGATCAGCCTGTCTCCGCGGGAGGGATAGTTCTTGTAGGCTTTGCCTAGATGGCTGACGTTAATGGTGCCCATAAGTTACCCATGTCGTGCGTTCTGTTGAATGAAAGGGCGCGTACCATCGGGGGCTATCAGCGGCGAGCCGTGGCGTCGCGCTCCGCCGCGTTTGACGGGATTACATTGTCAAGGAGCTGGCGAGCGCTTTGCGCCCAGGTAAGGCGGGTCATGCCCTCTGATCGCGGGTGGTTTCCTCTGTCATATCTTTCCAGCCACTGATGTATGGACTGCGCAAGATTATCCGCGTCGTTGCCGCTGAAGAACCAAGCGTGATTTCCGGCCACTTCGCGGAAAACTGAAATGTCGCGAGCGATGACAGGGAGCTTGTGCCGGGCCGCCTCGATCAGAGGAAGGCCGAATCCCTCGCCTTCGGACGCAGCGATGAGGCAGGTGGCCCGGGCGTAGACTGCTTCGAGGTATTCGTCGCTGATGCCGTTGAGCCAGAACAGGCGCTTCCCCAACTCCGGGTGCGATTGGAGCCTGTCGATCAAGGAATCAACCATCCAGCCCTCCTTGCCGACGATGGCCAGATTGAGTTCGTTTCCGGCGGCCCACATGCGCTCGAAGGCGGCAAGGGTCTGTGCGTGACCTTTCCTGGGCTCAATGGTGCCGACCATAAGAAAGCTGGGTCTAGCGGCGATGCTGCGAAGAATTTTTGGCGCATCCTCAGGCATTCCGTGTGTCGGGGATGAGTTCTCGATGTCGGCGCCCAGATGGAAGCAGCCTACCTTGAATGATCCTGGGTCCTTGCGGGGATTGGCAAGCAGCCAGTCTTCGAGTTCGTTCGCGACCGAGCGGGAGATGCAAAGTGCGCCGTCGAAGCAGGTCAGTACGGACAGCCATCTCATGTGCCTTTCTTCGGCTCCGGGGTTGAATCTATCCGGCATCAGCAAGGGGAGCAGGTCGTATACGACGAAATACACTTTGACGCCGTGACGCCGCATGAACTGCAGGTACTCCTTCTGGGCGATTGCGACATGGTGCTGAAGGTCGAGCCCGATAAATATGTCGCCGGCGCTGATCTCGATAGCGTCATCGTCGTTCCGGATGTTGGCGAAGGCGTACGGCTCGGCTGCGCCGACATAGCGGTAACCTGGATCGTTCTGAGTGGCGTAAACCGGGCGAACGGCAAAGCCTTGCGGCGGGTTTACGAGCAGTTCCTGCAGGATGCTTCGGGTTACGCGCTGTATACCGGTCCGTGCGTCTCTCTGCACCAATTCGGATATGTCGATAAGCAGTTGCCTGGGGGGACGCGGCTCGCGGTTCATGGCGAGCGACTGCGCGAGTTCAAGCAGGTAAGCTTCCTCAATCGGCCCGGTCTGCTTCAGCCTCCGGCAGATTTCTTCTATGAGTCCGTCTTCGGAGGGGAAGGAGGGGGGCGGAGGATTCCTGTTTGCGTAAGTCTCGATTGCCTGCAGGGTCGTCAGTGCCGAGCGATCCCAGGAAAATCCGGCCGCCTGGCGCAGTCCGTGCGTCGCGAGTTCCTCCCTGAACGGTTCATCGGTCAGTACGCGGCGAAGTTTCTCTCGCATGTCATCGACGTCGAACGGGTCGAACAGCGCCTCTTCCTGGCCGATAATCTCGGGGATGCTGGAGGCGTTGCTGGCGATGACCGCCGCGCCGCAGCTCATGGCTTCCAAGGGAGGCAGGCCGAAACCCTCGTGCCAGGATGGAAACGCGAAAACCTTGCAGAGGTTGTACAACGCGCAGAGGTCGCTGTCTGCCACATAACCCGTGAAAATCAGTTCTTCTTCTGCGATGCCGAGCAATCCGGCCTGGGCCTGAAGCCGTTCGAGGTCGTGCGGATAGGCTCTTCCAGCGAGGACGATCTGGTGCGAAGCACGGATGTCTGGACCGAGGCCCGCGTAGGCCTCGAGGAGGCGCGGGACGTTTTTCCTCTGATCGACTCCGCCGGCGTAAAGAATGAAAGGTTTGGCGATGCCGAGTCGAGCAAGGCAGGCACGGGCTTCTTTCGGGGCGAAATCGATTTTCCGGAATATTGCATCGCATGCTGCCGAGATCAGGACCATCCTGTCAGGATCGAGTCCGAGTTCTTTCGTGCCCTCAAAAGCCGTATGCCGCGAAATGGCCAGCCAGGCGGCCGCGCGTTTCAGGTCTTCCGTCCGTTCGTTGTAGAAGCGGGCGTAGTCGGGGTAGGGTTGAAGATAGTGCCGGTGATTCACCAGCGGAATCAGATCGTACAAAACGACTAGCGTAGGAACGGTGCGTGAAATTTCTTCCATGCCAGTCGCCGCATTGTCGGCGTATCCCTCGAACAAGCTGGAAACGAGGATGACATCGGGTGCGAGCGATTGCAGGACGTGCTCGCGGATTTTTGCGGAAATCTCCTTGAGGCATGATTTATCTACGGACTGGCCGGCTGAAGGATCGGGGGCATACCAGACCTTGAAATGGCTTTCGTCCAAAAACCCCCCGAATTCGGCGCGGATGGGGGGGATCGATTCCGGCAGCAAACCGTTGAGCAACAGAAAAAATTCGTGTTGCCGACTGTTTGCAAGGATCGCCCGGGTGAGCGCCATCGTGAAACGCCCGATGCCCCGGAAGCGGCTTTCGGACTGGGCGCCTTGCATGTCGATAACAATCCGCATTTTGTGCGTTACTCGCATGTTTCTGAAAGGGCGTCTTTGATTTTTCGGTAGATTTTCCGCGCTTCCTTGCCGAGATGCTTCTCGTCCGTTGGCAGATGAAAAACGAGTTGGGCATGTGTGACCCGGTTTGTGGAAGTGGGCGGAGTCAACTCTCCGGAACGAGATGCTTCAACCGGAGGTGCGGCAAGCGTATGAGGGGCTTCCGCGCCGGTGTGATCCGTCGGGCGGGTTTCTTCTGTCCCG
Source organism: uncultured Propionivibrio sp. (assembly GCA_964563685.1). Lineage (GTDB taxonomy): Bacteria > Pseudomonadota > Gammaproteobacteria > Burkholderiales > Rhodocyclaceae > Propionivibrio. The sequence goes on along the minus strand of CAZLXL010000004.1, from coordinate 265,857 downwards.
CCGAAAAAAGCCAGTGCGTGCCTGATTCTTCCGGCGGTTGCGGATACCACGCTTCGCAGCGGGTGAGTGATTCTCCAGGAGCGGCTCGCATAAACCGCCCTCAGTTCCTGCTCTAAACTTCTGATTCTCGATTCGAGTTCGGCGATCCGACGTTGTTCCGGCAAGGGATTGCTCGGTTTTGCCGCATCGGGCGACATTGGTAAGTCAGGGTGGTGTTCTGGCCTGTTCGTCATGAGATCATCGTATCAAAGCTCATCGACCATTTCGCCTGCACAGCGTTTGTATAGGCGGATTCCCAACAGGCAGAGCAGGAGCGATAAAACGGCGGTCGGGAGCAACGCAACGATGTTTGGCGGATGTCCATGGAGGAAGATCCCCTGATATGCGTCAATGACCGATGCCATCGGGTTGAATTTAATCAAATATTGGACTTGATTCGGAAGCATCTCTTTGAGATAAACGATGGGTGTCAGCCAGAACCAGAACTGAATCACGACGCCCAGCAATTGACCTACATCCCGGAAAAATACATTCAGGACTCCTAGCGTGACGCCGAGACCAACGGAAAAAATCGTCTGGAGGAGCAAAACTGGGAGGGATGCGAGAAAGATCCACCCTGGGAAGCTGTCCGTGACAATGAGAAACAGCATGAACAGGGAAAATATGATGCCGAAATTGATCAGTGCGCTCAGCACGACGATGACCGGAAGGCATATTCTCGGGAAGCTGATCTTCTTGATCAGGTTTGCATTTTCGATGAAGGTGTTGCTGCAACGGGAAACGATTTCCGAAAATAACCCCCAGGCCAGTATTCCCGAGCACAGATAAATGCTGTAAGCGAACCGGGACTCGATGCCGGCCAGTCGTGCCTGCATGATGCTGGAGAATACGAGCGTATAAACCAGAATCATCGCAAGTGGGTTGATGATGGCCCAGGCGGAACCGAGCATCGAATTCATGTATCGCGACAGGAATTCCCGCTTGATGCTTTCGTAAATGAAACCGCGGTATGCGATGATCTGCTGAATCATGTAAACTGGCCGTCTTTAAAAGTTTCAGAGTAATGGCCCGGGCAGGCAAGAGGACTATGAGTCTTGTCCCGGAAGCAACTCAACTCTGCCCGGCGAACGGCACCTAAGAGATCCGGGTTGTCAGATCGGTCCGATAAGGCCGCAAAGTCCTTGCGTGATGTGCAGCATGTTTTTATAAACAGTCCGAGTGCGTAGATCATCTTCGGCCTCAGGAGCAGGCGGGGTCCACGGTTTTTTTGTTGCTATCGATCTAGTGGCAATGCGGTCTGTCCTGCTCCGGCGGCCGGGCGAAAGAAGACCGAGCAAACTGTGACATTCAGTGTAGGCCAGCCAAATCCGACTCTGTCAATGCAGATGCGCATAAATGTACAATTATAATTTGTCTGTGTATCTTCTAACAAAATCTTTGCCCCCGGGCTGTCGCCGAACAGGGGTGCGTATTTCAGAATAGTGCTTTTATGCTGGGAGATTCATCCTTGTCATCGCCTCCTAGTGATGCCGAAGCGCCAGAGCTTTTTCCGAAAAGAGAAGGGGGGGCGGCGCAAACGATTACGATCCGTTTGCAGAAGATTCCTCTTTTTTCGGGTGTGGGTGAAGAGGCTCTGGAAAGGGTTGCGAAAGCCATGCAGGTCCGTGCGGTCGCCAAGGGAGCACATGTCCTGCACAAAGGAGCTCCTGCCGAGCATTTGATTTTTCTGCTGTCCGGCCGGTTGCAAGTAGTCGACCTGACTGAAGGGGGGCGCGAGGTCGGACTGTCGTTCATTTCTGCCGGAGATTACCTAGGCGAATTGTCGATTCTTGACGATATGCCACGGTCTGCTTCGGTCATGGCATGCGAGGCGTCGCTGTTGGGTTTTTTGCCTAAAGCGCAGGCGCTGGAACTGATCTACCATCAGCCGGTAGTTGCAGAACGGGTGCTCAAGCGCCTAGCTGGAAAAGTAAGGACAGCTTCCAATTACAGGACGATTCTTTCCATTCCGAACGCGTATCAGCGGGTCTTTGCACTACTGGGCCAGTTTGCGAAAACGGCGCCTGGCGGGCTGGTTGTCATAGAAAAAATGCCGACGCAGCAGGAAATCGCCATAACGGTCAATACCAGTCGCGAGACTGTTTCTCGGGCGATACAGACGCTCATTCAGGAAGGCGTGGTAGAGAAAGATTTGCGCCGCCTGATTGTCCGTATGCCTGAGGTTTTGCGCAACGCCGGGAACGTGAGCGTTTCCGGAAAGAAGTCAAAGCAGGAGAAAATTCAGTAATCTTGGCTGGTGCCATGAACATCTCCGGCAGCGAGAAATCCCGTTCGAGCAGGTTGCTGGCATTTCCGAGAATTGAACTTCAGCCAGTCGAGGTTTCTTTTTTAGAATTGAGAACAGAGGAAGTGAATACATGAAATCCGCAGTCGTTACGGGCATTACCGGTCAGGATGGCGCATATCTTTCCCAACACCTGCTCGAGAAGGGGTATATGGTTTTTGGTACCTATCGCCGCACCAGTTCGGTCAATTTCTGGCGCATCGAAGAACTGGGCATACGGAACCACCCCGCCCTGCGCCTGCTGGAATATGATCTAACTGATCTCTCTTCCAGCATTCGTCTGTTGCAGGTCGCAAAGGCGTCGGAGGTATACAACCTGGCGGCCCAGAGTTTCGTCGGCGTGTCGTTCGACCAGCCGGTTGCGACAGCCGAGATCACTGGCACCGGGGTGTTGAACCTGCTGGAAGCGATCCGGATTGTCAATCCGGAAATTCGTTTTTACCAGGCCAGCACGTCGGAGATGTTCGGCAAGGTGCAGGAGATTCCGCAGGTGGAAACGACCCCGTTCTATCCGCGGAGTCCCTATGGCGTAGCCAAGCTCTATGCGCACTGGATGACGATCAACTACCGCGAATCCTATAACATCTTCGGCTGCAGCGGCATCCTGTTCAACCACGAATCGCCGCTTCGTGGTCGCGAGTTCGTAACGCGCAAGATTACCGATGGCATGGCAAAGATCCGACAGGGGGCTCTGGATGTACTCGAGCTCGGGAATCTGGACGCTCAACGTGACTGGGGTTTTGCCAAAGAATATGTGGAGGGCATGTGGCGCATGCTGCAGGCGGCGAAACCGGACACCTATGTGTTGGCCACAAACCGGACGGAAACTGTCCGGGATTTTGTTTCCATGGCGGGCAAAGCGGCCGGCTTCGATCTGGAATGGAAGGGCAAGGCGGAAAACGAAGTGGCGATCGATCGAATGTCGGGCAGGACTTTAGTGCGCGTTAACCCGAAATTTTACCGCCCTGCCGAAGTTGAGCTTCTGATAGGCAATTCTGAGAAAGCGCGGCGAGAGCTCGGGTGGGAGCCGCGGACGACATTGGAGCAGCTTTGCCAGATGATGGTCGAGGCCGACATCGTGCGTAACGAACGCGGTTTTTCGTTCTGAAATGCCGACTGCATTGATCTCCGGGGTGTCCGGATTTACCGGACGTTACCTGGCCAATGATCTGCTTGCCGAAGGGTACGATGTGGTTGGGCTTGAATGTGGTGTCGGCATGGAGTTCGGGGTTGGGGCTGGCAGAGCCGAGAGCCGGGTGACTATCTATCGCTGTGATTTGCTGGATCGAGCGACTTTGTCGCGGGTGGTCCAGCATGTAGCTCCGGACGTTGTAGTCCATCTGGCTGCTATTTCTTTTGTCGCGCACGGGGACGCGGAGGCCATTTACCGGGTTAATGTGGTCGGATCGCGAAATCTGCTCGAAGCGCTTGCTATTGCCGCGAAAAAGCCTTCGGCCGTTTTGCTGGCCAGCAGCGCGAATATCTACGGCAATTCGCCGGTACCCGTGATCGACGAGAGAGTTCCACCGAATCCGGCCAACGACTACGCGGTGAGCAAACTGGCCATGGAGCATATGGCCCGGCTTTGGATGGATTGCCTGCCTATCGTCATTTCTCGCCCTTTCAATTACACCGGGGTCGGTCAGGAGGCGCAGTTTCTTCTGCCCAAGATCGTGGGGCATTTTCAGCGTCGAGAGAGACTTATCGAACTGGGAAATATCGACGTCGAACGTGATTTTTCGGATGTGCGTTTTGTCTCTCGGGCCTATTGCCGGCTGTTGCAGGAAGCTCCGGCCGGCGAGGTGTTCAATATCTGCTCCGGAACCGCTTGGTCGCTCAAGGCCGTGCTGGCCATGATGGCCGAAATCGCAGGCTATGAAATCGAGGTCAGGGTCAATCCCGCCTTCGTTCGATCCGGCGAAGTAAAGCGGCTTCAGGGGGATAGCGGCAAGCTTAAGCATGCGGTCGGTACTCTGCCAGAGATTCCTCTGAAAGAAACCCTGGCCTGGATGTTGGGAGCAGGAAATTAAGCATTTCACGTGCCGTTCAAATCGTTTTTCCGGTCGATAGACTGTCGAGAGTGAGCAGACGACATTCGGCGCGAACCAAGGAAATGCGGGTTCTTATTTCAAGGATTGTTTTTCATACCGGGCGACTGAATACATGAGCATAGCCATCTTTACCATCGTCAGTAACAATTACCTGCACTTCGCGCGGACGTTGTTGCAAAGCGCTGCCAGATACCACCCCGAAGCCAGGCTTTACTGCGTTATCGTCGATGCCGATATGGAACACGCCGAGGCACTGGCGGATGAGTTCGAACCCATCTCGCTGCGCGAACTCGATCTGCCCGATGGCGACAATTTTCTCTTCCAGTACACGGTGCTGGAACTCAATACGGCCGTCAAACCCTGGGCGCTGCAGCATCTGCTCGATGCGGGGCATCAGCAGGTTCTCTATATCGACCCTGATATCTGTCTCTATCGACCTCTTTCGGAAATTACAGGTCTGCTGGAGGAGGGAGCGAATGTCGTATTTACTCCGCACCTTCTCGCTCCACTCAACGACGATTGCCGGCCCACGGAACTCGATATCCGACGCGCCGGGACCTATAACCTTGGGTTTTGCGCGGTGCGGAATACATCCAACACCCATGCATATCTCCGGTGGTGGCAGGGTAAGCTGCGGCACGACTGCGTGGTTGCTGTCGATAAAGGTATCTTCGTCGATCAGAGCTGGATGGATCTTGTTCCGGGTCTGTTCGAGGGGGTCGCCATATTGAGGCACCCGGGCTACAACGTGGCCTACTGGAATCTCGCGGAACGAACGCTGGCCGAGAATGAGGGCCAGATCACGGTCAATGGCCAGCCCTTGGCGTTTTTTCATTTCAGCGGCTTCAATCCCGAGCGTCCCGAAGAGGTTTCGAAGCATCAGAACCGCTTTACCTTCGACAACCTCGGCGCGACAAGCCGTCGCCTCTTCGAAGATTATGCGCGTGTCGTTCTCCACAATGGTGCGATCAAATACAAGCGTCTGCCCTACGGTTTCGACCGTTACGACAACGGTACGCCTATTACGGCTGCAGAACGCCTGCGTTTCCGCGAGGACGAGGTACTGCAGCAGGAATGCGCGGGCAAGCCCTTTGCGCATTCGGAACTGCTCAGCCCGCACCACATGCCCGAAGAGGTTGCGGTCTTGCACCTCAACGTCGATCCGGCACATACGTATCGGTTGCAGATGTTGTATGGACGCCTGCTCGGACGCCTGCCGGAGCGACCCGCTTTGGCGGCGCTTGGTCCGAGGATGGGTAGCAAGGCGGGCATGCTGCGCACCTTCCTTTCGGTGGGATTGTCGGCTGAGGCGCGCGCCACGCCTGGTTGGCCGGCCCGGCTACTGCGGCTTGCCAATGAGGTGCAATTCACGCCTCACGTGCTCAAATGCTGTGTCATCAGCCCGCTGGAGGGGCTGTTCAGCAGGCTCGGCAGGCGCTGGACGTTTCTGGCCTATCGGCCTCCCGGGCCGCAATACCATTTTTCGGTCGAGGATACGCACGTCGTGCTCCGGCCTCAGAGGGTTTCTGCCGCGCCTCCGAGGAAACCTGACCAATTGCGTTGCCCTTCAGGCATCAATCTCGTCGGCTATGTTCGGGCTGAACTTGGCGTAGGCGAGGCGGCACGTTCTTTCGCCAAGGCCTGCGATGCGGTAGGTATCGCTTTCTCCGTCACTGATGTCGGTTATCAGAGCCAGAACCTGCAACGCGACGACAGCATCGTCAGCCGGTCGACGGACAAACACTTTCCGATCGACCTGCTGTATGTCAATGCTGACCAAACGTCGGCCACCACGCAGCAGCTGCAGGCCAGCGGACGCCAGCAGTCGGCCTACACCATTGGGTTCTGGCACTGGGAGCAGCCCGAGTTGCCGCCGCACTTGCACGCCGCCTTCGCCCATGTGGACGAGGTCTGGGTGCCGTCCACTTTTGTGCAAGATGCTGTGGCTGCAGTGTCGCCCGTGCCGGTCTTTAAAGTGCCGCATGCGCTAGACTTTCAACCCAGTCCTGGCGTAAGCCGCCGACAGTTCGGCTTGCCGTACGGTCAGAAGCTAGTACTGGTCATGTACGATTTTCATTCCTATCAGTTCCGCAAAAACCCGCAGGCAGCCATCACGGCATTCCGTCTCGCGGCCAAGAGCAATCCCGAGCTGGGTCTGGTCATCAAGACTATCAACAGTCAGTATCACCCTGAGGCCTTTGCGGAGCTGCAAGCCGAAGTTCAGGACTTGCCGCAGGTCACGTTCATCAATGATTTCCTCACGCGCCAGCAGACCTGGGACCTGCAGAGTTGCTGCGATATCCTTCTGTCGCTGCATCGTGCCGAGGGCTTTGGGCTGGCCCCCGCGGAAATGATGTACCTTGGCAAGCCTGTGGTGGCTACCGGCTGGTCAGCCAACATGGACTTCATGAATGCGCGCAATTCCATGCCTGTCGAATACACGCTCAATCCGCTTGCGCAGGATCTCGGCGCTTACCCTGCGGGGCCTCTCTGGGCGGATGCCGACGTGGAACATGCAGCCTGGTGTCTCACCCAGCTTGCCTCGCAGTCCGAACTCGCTGCACGGCTTGGTCGGCAGGCAGCACTCGACGTGCGTGTACAACTCAGTCCGGATGTTGTCGGCCGGCAGATTCGCCAAAGACTGCAAGTGCTTGGCCATTGGATGCCGCAATTGCTTCGCTAGTTGCGTGTCTGCCTGCTCAGTGACCTCGTATGATAAAAGCGCTCCATGTCTACCGGACCTACTTCCCCGACCTGCCGGGTGGGCTGCAGGAGGCTATTCGGCAGATAGCGCTTGCGACACGGGAAAGCGGGATCGACAGCACAATTTTCACCCTGTCGCCTCGCCCCGATCCCGACATTCTGCTGCGGCCGGAGGCGCGCGTCGTGCGCTGCCGTTCCTGGATGGCTCCCGCTTCCTGCGATATCGGCAGAATTGACGCCTTCGCGCGGTTCTCCCGCGTGGTTAGCGAGGCGGACGTCGTGCACTATCTGTTTCCCTGGCCGTTCGCCGATGTGCTGCACGCGACGGTGCGGCCGGCTTGCCCTGCCGTGCTGACCTACATTTCCGACGTGGTTCGCCAGCGCTGGCTCGCCAGGGCCTATGCGCCGCTGATGTGGCGCACCCTGCGGGAGATGAGGGCGATCGTGGCCAACTGTCCGGCCTATGCGCGGACGAGCCCGGTGCTATCCGACCCGCGGATACGCGACAAGGTGCGGATCATCCCGCTTGGAATCGAGGAAAGTTCATATCCGCAAACCGAGGATGAGAGGATATTCGGGCGTCTCGGACTGGCCAGCGGCGAGCCTTTCTTCCTGTTCATCGGGGTTATGCGTTACTACAAGGGGCTGGAATTCCTGATCCGCGCATCCCGGAGTCTCGGGGCGCCGGTCGTGATTGCAGGTTCTGGTCCAGAAGAATCCCGTCTGCTCAAACTGGCCGACGAGGCCGGGGTTTCCAACGTGATATTCGCGGGCCAGATATCCAACGCCGAAAAAGTTGCCCTTCTTAGACGCTGTCGGGCGCTGGTGTTGCCCTCGCACCTGCGTTCCGAGGCCTACGGAATGGTCCTGGTAGAGGCGGCTATGTTCGGACGACCTCTGGTTTCCTGCGAAATCGGGACGGGAACCTCGTTCGTGAATGCGCATGAGGAAACAGGGTTGGTTGTTCCGCCCGGGGACTCAGAGGCGTTGCATCAGGCCATGCGCACGCTTTTGACCGAAGAGTCTCTGGCTTGCCAATGGGGAACAGCTGCGCGCCGCCGCTATGAAAACCTGTTTTCTGGGCCCTCACTGGGTCGCGCCTATTCGGCGCTCTTTCAGGAGATTGCCGGATAGTTTTATTTTCTCCGTTCCTGTCGTTCCTGCGGGGTTGCCTTGTTCGGCTGGCAGGCGTTGAACCGCGTATAATCCAACGTTTAGTTCATTTCCGACATATCCCAGCCATGCAGGAAAAATATCAGCCTCAAGAAGTCGAACTTGCTGCCCAGTCATTCTGGCAAAAAACCGGCGCGGCGCGTGCCGTGGAAGATCTGAGCAAGCCCAAATACTACTGCCTGTCGATGTTCCCGTATCCGTCGGGCAAGCTGCACATGGGACATGTGCGCAACTACACGATCGGTGACGTGCTCTCGCGTTTCCACAAAATGAAGGGGTTCAACGTCCTGCAACCCATGGGGTGGGACGCCTTCGGCATGCCGGCCGAGAACGCGGCGATCCAGAACAACGTGCCGCCGGCGCAGTGGACGTATTCGAACATCGAATACATGAAGGGGCAGCTCAACCGCCTCGGCTTCGCGCTCGACTGGGAACGCGAAGTCGCGACCTGCAAGCCGGATTACTACCGCTGGGAGCAATGGCTGTTCACCCGCCTGTTCGAAAAGGGCTTGGTATACAAACGTTACGGCACGGTGAACTGGGATCCGGTCGACCAGACCGTGCTTGCCAACGAACAGGTGATCGACGGGCGCGGCTGGCGCTCGGGCGCGCTGATCGAAAAGCGCGAGATTCCCATGTACTACATGAAGATCACCGCCTACGCCGAGGAACTGCTCGCCGACCTTGACCAGCTCACCGGCTGGCCGGAGCAGGTCAAGCTGATGCAGAAGAACTGGATCGGCAAGAGCGAGGGTGTGCGCTTTGCCTTCCCGTACGAACTCGATGGCGAGGCCGAGAAGTTGTGGGTGTTCACCACCCGCGCCGACACGATCATGGGCGTGACCTTCGTCGCCGTCGCGGCCGAGCATCCGCTGGCTACGCACGCGGCGAAGAATAATCCCGAGCTTGCCGCCTTCATCGAAGAGTGCAAACAGGGCGGCGTCGCTGAAGCCGATCTGGCGACGATGGAAAAGAAGGGGATGCCGACCGGCATCTTGGTCACGCATCCGCTGACCGGCGAAAAAGTTGAAGTCTGGGTCGGCAACTACGTGTTGATGGGCTATGGCGACGGCGCCGTGATGGCCGTTCCGGCGCACGACGAGCGTGACTTCGCCTTCGCCAGGAAATACGGCCTTGCAATTACGCAGGTCATTGGCGAAAAGGACAAGAGTGGCAACGAGAAAGCCTTCTCGACCGACGCCTGGGAAGAGTGGTACGCCACCAAGGACGGCTACTGCGTCAATTCCGGCAAATACACTGGCCTCAGCTACAAGGCGGCCGTTGATGCCATCGCCGCCGATCTGGCTGCCAAGGACCTCGGCGAGAAAAAGGTGCAGTTCCGCCTGCGCGACTGGGGTATCTCCCGGCAGCGCTACTGGGGCTGCCCGATTCCGATCATCCATTGCGATAGCTGCGGCGACGTGCCGGTACCCGACGACCAGTTGCCGGTCGTGCTGCCCGAGAACGTTACCGTCACCGGCGCCGGCAGTCCGCTTGCCAGGATGCCGGAATTTTACGAATGCACCTGCCCGAAATGCGGCAAGCCGGCGCGGCGCGAGACCGATACGATGGACACCTTCGTCGAGTCGTCGTGGTACTTCCTGCGCTACTGCTGCCCGGACAACGACCAGGCCATGGTCGACGAGCGCGTTGCCTACTGGTGCAAGGGGGGTATCGACCAGTACATCGGCGGCATCGAACACGCCATCCTGCATCTGCTCTATTCGCGGTTCTGGACCAAGTTGATGCGCGATGTTGGTTTGTTTGGCAGCGAGAAACTCGATGAGCCGTTCGCCAACCTGCTGACGCAGGGCATGGTGGTCGCACCGACGTTCTACCGCGAGGATGCGAACGGCAAAAAGGACTGGATCAATCCCGCCGATGTTGATCTGACCTGCGACGAGCGAGGCCGTCCGATTGCCGCCATCCTGCGTGCTGATGGTCAGCCGGTGCAGATCGGCGGCATCGAGAAGATGTCGAAATCGAAGAACAACGGTGTTGATCCACAGGCCCTGATCGACCAGTACGGCGCCGATACGGCGCGCCTGTTCATCATGTTCGCCTCGCCGCCCGATCAGTCGCTGGAATGGTCGGATGCCGGCGTGGAGGGAGCATACCGTTTCCTCAAGCGTGTCTGGCGCCTCGTTTTTGAACACGTTTCTACAGGAGTGGTTCCTGCTTTTGCAGGCGGCGAACTTTCCCCCGAGCTTAAATCGTTCCGTCGCCAGTTGCACCAGACGATCGGCAAGGTTGCCGACGACTACGGCCGCCGTCAGCAGTTCAACACAGCCATCGCGGCCGTGATGGAACTGCTCAACGCCTATTCCAGGTTGGGTGAGGATTCCGTTGTGGCACGGGCGATCCGGCAAGAGGCGCTGGAAGCCGTAACGCTGATGCTTTATCCGATCGTGCCGCACATTTGCGAAGCATTGTTTGCCGAGTTGCGTCCGGGACAGGTGGCCGGTGATCAGCCTTTCCCGAAAGTCGATGCGGCGGCGCTGGTGCAGGATGAAATCGAATTGATGCTGCAGGTCAACGGCAAATTGCGCGGCAGCCTGCGCGTGCCGGCCGGAGCGGACAAAGCGGCGATCGAGGCGGCGGCAGTTGCTTCCGACGTGGCGCAGAAGCATCTCGAAGGAAAGGCTCCGAAGAAGCTCATCGTCGTGCCCGGGCGCCTGGTCAATATTGTTGTCTGATGCTTGCGGAGTCGAACATGTGCCGGGTGATGAGGAAAGTGTTCTGGACCGCCATATTTCTGGCGGTTTCGGGGTGCGGCTTTCAGCTGCGCGGCGCCTATACGTTTCCCTATGAGAGCATCTACCTTGCGACAGGCGAGAATGTCATTGGCGCCGGTCTGAAACGGTATATCCGCGCTTCCGGTGGAACGCGGATTGCTGAAAACTCGGCTGAAGCGCAAGCAACCTTTATTCCGACAGGGGAGCTGCGTGAAGCCCAGATCCTTTCGCTGTCCAGCTCGGGACGGGTTCGGGAAAAGCGCCTACGCTACCAGTACGCCTACCGGATTGTCGACAGCAAGGGCCGGGATCTGGTGCCGCAGGGACGCGTCGAATTGACCCGCGACGTGACCTATGCCGATTCCGCGACGCTGGCAAAAACCCAGGAAGAAGATTTGCTGTGGCGCGATATGGAAAATGATCTGATCCAGCAGCTGATGCGCCGGCTGTCTTCCGCCAAACCGGCATCGCTGCCTGCGGCGGAGTAATACGGTGCAACTCCGGGGCGAGCAGTTGCCGGCCCATCTCGAACGAGGGCTGGAGCCGGTTTATGTCGTGTACGGTGACGAACCGCTGCTGGTCATCGAGGCGGCTGATGCAATCCGTGCGGCGGCCCGCCGCCAGGGGTTCGACGAGCGCGAGGTGCTGACGGCAATCGCCGGTTTCAACTGGAATGAATTGCTGCAGGCTGCTGGCAACATGTCGCTGTTCGGCGGACGCAAGCTCATCGATCTGCGTATCCCGACCGGGAAGCCCGGGCGGGATGGCAGTGCGGCGATTCAGGACTTTTGTGCGCGCCTGTCGCCGGATGCGCTGCTTCTGGTGACCCTGCCGGGACTCGACTGGACGGAAGAAAAGGCTGTATGGCTCAAAGCGTTGTCTGAAGCGGGCGTGGCCGTCAAGCTGGTTCCGCCAGGCCTTTCCGAACTTCCCGCCTGGATTGCCGGCCGTTTGCGTCGCCAACAACAGAGTGCAGATAACGATGGATTGCGCTTCATCGCGGAACGAGTAGAGGGCAACCTTCTGGCGGCCCACCAGGAAATTCTTAAACTCGGGCTGCTGTACCCGGAAGGCAAACTGACCCTGCAACAAGTGCGGGAAGCTGTGCTGAATGTGGCGCGCTATGATCTCGATGGCCTGCGCGAAGCGCTATTGTCGGGAGACCGGGTGCGTCTGACACGCATGCTCGATGGCTTGCGGCAGGAAGGAGAAGCTCCCCCCTTGGTGCTTTGGGCAATGACGGAAGAAGTGCGCGCCCTGGCTCAGGTCAAGGCAGGTCTGGCGGAACGCAGGCCATTGGACGTGTTGCTCAAGGAGGCGCGCATCTGGGGTGTGCGTCAGGCGCTGTTCAAGAAAGCCTTGCAGAGAGTCAGTGTCGGTCAGGCAAATGCCGCGTTGGTGCACGCCGGCCGTGTCGACAGGCAAATCAAGGGAATTGGCCCTGGAGATGTCTGGGACGAATTCCTGAGGCTGGGGATGTCGATCGCGTAACCGCTGCGCCTGTCTGATGTCGAGTTATCAGTGACGCTTGTAAAGGAGGAAGGGGATCAGGCCTTCTTCTTTTCCTTGGCTTCTTCGGGTTCGTCAGGAGCCAAGTGTTCCCAGAGGCAATCGGGACGCCACTCGAATTCGTCGTTCAGGCCCTGGCAGCATTTGCTTTGCACCAGGCATTCGCCTTCGCAGCAATCGTCTACGACAACGACCCCGAGTTCAGGATCGATCTTCCGTTCTCCGTCCCAGTAACTGCAAGTCGCGCAGACTTTTACTTCTGCCGGAAGAATCAATTTTTTGCTCATAACGTCGTCGGATGAAGTAACTGTGAGCATGAGAGTAAGTTTTTATTCAATGGTTCAATTTTGATTTCTGACGATGGCTATAATTGGGCTTTAGCACGTAGCGAGTCGGGTTGCCATGGATATCCAGCACTACATGAAAACGGTCGGCCAGCAGGCCAGGGAAGCTTCTCGTCACATCGCTTGTGCCGGCAGCAACGCCAAGAACGAGGCCTTGCGGTGCATTGCTGCGGCGATACGGGCAAATTCTAACGCAATCCTTGATGCAAATCATGGAGATTTTGTCGCTGCGCAGGCTGAGGGCCTTGAGCCGGCGATGCTTGATCGATTGAAATTGACCGAAAAGAGTGTCGAGTCAATGGCAGAGGGTGTCGAGCAGATTGCTGCCCTGCCGGACCCGGTAGGCGAAATGACCGAGCTGAAATTCCGTCCCAGCGGCATTCAGGTCGGCAAGATGCGCGTTCCGTTGGGAGTGGTGGGAATCATCTACGAAGCCCGGCCGAATGTGACGGCCGATGCGGCTGCCTTGTGTCTGAAATCGGGGAATGCGGCCATCCTGCGCGGCGGTTCCGAAGCCATTCGCTGCAATCGGGTGATTGCCGGCCTGGTGCAGGAGGGGCTGGCGGCCGCCAGCTTGCCGGCGCATGTCATACAGATGATCGACACCACTGACCGCGCTGCCGTCGGCCACCTGATCACAATGCGCGACTATGTTGACGTGATCGTGCCGCGCGGCGGCAAAGGGCTCATTTCGCGTTTGCTGGCCGAGGCGAGGGTGCCGATGATCCAGCACCTGGACGGCAACTGCCACGTCTATCTGGATGATGAAGCCGTGCCGGAGATGGCGCTGCGCATTGTGGAGAATTCCAAGACGCAGCGCTATGGCCCCTGCAATACGGCCGAGTCCTTGCTGGTGGCGCGTTCGCGCGCGGCCGATCTGCTGCCCCCGGTAGCCGCGATGCTGCTGGCCAAAGGCGTGGAAATCCGCGGCTGCGAGGAAACGCAGGCACTGGTCGGGGCTGCAAAAGCGGCCACCGAAGAAGATTACGCCACCGAGTTCCTGGCTCCGGTCATCTCGGTCAAGGTGCTGGCCGGGCTGGACGAGGCCATTGCCCACATCAATCATTACGGTTCGCACCACACGGATACCATCGTCACCGAGAACTATTCAAAGGCCATGCGCTTCCTGCGCGAGGTCGATTCGGCATCGGTCATGATCAATGCCTCGACGCGCTTTGCGGACGGATTTGAATACGGTCTGGGGGCCGAGATCGGCATCTCGACCGACAAGATCCACGCGCGGGGTCCAGTCGGTCTGGAGGGGTTGACCAGCCAGAAATGGGTTGTTCTGGGAAGCGGGCAGGTGCGTCTCTGAGGTGAGTCATGAAGAGCCCTTATCAGGCGATCGTTGCCGCTCCCTGCTTCTGCATCGGCGTAAAGTCCGACGGAAACGAGATTCATGCGCTGGAGTTTCTTGCCCCGTGCGCTGAAATTCCTCCGGCGAATGCGCTGGCTGCCGAAGCTGTGCGCCAGTTGCGCGCCTATCTGGCGGATTCAGGCTATGCATTTTCTCTTCCCCTGCGTCCTGCCGGTACTCCCTTCCAGCGAAGCGTGTGGGAGCAGATCGCCCGTATTCCAAGCCATCAGACCCGGACATACGGTGAAATTGCCAGGGCCGTTAAAAGTTCGCCACGCGCCGTCGGCCAGGCCTGTGGCGCCAATCCGTGTCCTGTGGTTGTGCCGTGCCACCGGGTGATTGCCACTGGCGGCGGATTGGGCGGTTTTGCGCGGCAAGAAGGGGGCTTCCTGCTCGATGTGAAGCGCTGGCTGCTGGCGCATGAGCAACGCGGCTGAACCCTGCACGGCCGATCTTGCCGAGATCGATGCCTTCTGCGACACCCTGTGGCTTGAAGACGGTCTGGCCAAGGCTTCCCTGTCCAGCTATCGCAGCGATTTGCTCCTTCTCACTAAATGGCTGTCGGAACAAGGCGCAGGATCGCTTTGCAATGCCGATGAACTGGCGCTCATCCGCTTTGTCTCGATGCTCTCGCAGACGCATCGCGCGTCTTCCCAGGCACGTTGCATTTCGACGCTGCGGCGTTTCTATCGGCATTTGCTTGCGCGTGGCCGGATTGCGAAGGATCCGACGCTGAAAATTGCCATGCCGGTCAGGCCGGGGCGTTTGCCCAAGGTGCTGTCCGAAAAGGATGTCGATGCACTGCTGCAGGCGCCGCGGACCGATGAAGCGCTCGGTTTGCGCGACCGCGCCATGCTGGAAACGATTTATGCCACAGGTTTGCGTGTTTCCGAGCTGGTTGGTCTCAAACTGCATGAAGTGAATTTTGATATGGGCGTTGTCAGAGTCTTCGGAAAGGGCAGCAAGGAACGGCTGGCTCCCCTGGGCGAGCAGGCCGTCGACTGGCTGCGCGACTATCTTGCCGCCGCCCGGCCGGTTTTGCTCAACGGACGTCAGAGCGACGACCTGTTTGTGACGGCGCGCGGTTCCGGCATGACCCGCCAGGCGTTCTGGCAACTCATCAAGCGCTATGCGCTGGCGGCAGGGTTCGATCCGGCGCGGCTTTCACCACATGTCCTGCGTCATGCCTTCGCCACCCACCTGCTGAATCATGGCGCCGACTTGCGCGCCGTCCAGCTGCTGCTCGGGCATTCGGACATCTCGACGACCCAAATCTATACGCATATTGCCCGGGAACGACTGAAAACCCTGCATGCGGCGCATCATCCGCGCGGCTGAAACACCAGGGGGCGTCTCTGTTATGCTTGAGGCGGAGAAGCTGCGCAGCAGGAGAAAAAGACATGAAATCCGGAAACGCTCCCGAAACACCGGCGACGAAATTTTTGCGCCAGCATGGGATTGCCCATTCCAGCCACCTCTACGACTACGAAGAGCATGGTGGAACGAAGGTGTCCTCGCGTGAGCTTAACGTCGACGAACACGCCGTGGTCAAGACGCTGGTCATGGAAGACGAGTCGGCGAAACCGCTGATTGTCCTGATGCACGGCGATTGCAAAGTGTCGACCAAGGAGCTGGCGCGTCAGATCGGTTGCAAGAAAGTCGAACCGTGCAAACCCGAAGTGGCCAATCGGCATACCGGGTTTCTGGTGGGTGGCACCAGTCCGTTCGGCACCAAAAAGCAAATGCCGATCTATATCGAGAAAACCATTCTCGATCTGCCCCTGATCTACATCAATGGAGGGCGCCGCGGTTTTCTGGTGGGCGTGCACCCGCACGACCTGATGCGCGCGTTGGCGCCGACAGTGGTGGAAGCGGCTTTGAAGTGATCAAGCCGGAGCCGGGGTGTTCCGGCTGCGTTCGATGCTGACTCCCGCGCGCCTGACTCCGCGCATCATGCCGAGCTTGGCTATCGAAACACGAACCCAGATGGCGCCGAAATCGTCGAGCAAGAGGCTGGCTACGTGTTCGGCCAATTTTTCCAGCAGATGAAAATGTTGCTCCGCCAGGTCGGCGCGCAGGCGCTCGACGACTTTGGCGTAGTCGATGGTGTCCCGTATGTTGTCGCTGCTTCCGGCGCAGGTCGTCGATGTGCCGATTTGCAGCGAGATTTCGATGGTTTGCGGGATGGCCTGCTCGCGCGGATAGATTCCGATCAGGGTGGGGAGGCGGAGGTCGTCGATGAAAATGATGTCCATGTGGCTGCCGGGCGGGTCGGTGTAGAATCATGGCCAGGCTGGCAGGCCAGCCCGCTGGAGTGCGCAGTCGGAGTTTGTGCGCAGAATGGGATACAGAGCGCGCATTTTACCTCAGTCAAACACAAGAGATTAGGGAAGCCATGTCCGATGTACTGATTGCCTTGCTTGCCGTTGTCGCAGCCTATCTTCTGGGTTCGGTTCCCTTTGCCGTGGTTTGCAGCCGGCTTTTCGGGCTGGCCGATCCGCGCAGCTATGGGTCGAAAAACCCCGGCGCCACCAATGTGTTGCGTAGCGGAAACAAAGTGGCGGCCGCTATGACCCTGCTCGGCGATATGTTCAAGGGCTGGCTGGCGGTCTACCTCGCGCAGACCCTCGGGCCGAAATATGGATTTTCCATCGGCTTGGTCGGGGCCGTGGCGCTGGCTGTCTTTTTCGGGCACATCTATCCCGTGTTCCTGAAGTTCAAGGGAGGCAAGGGAGTGGCGACCGCTGCCGGCGTTTTGTTGGCATTGGATCCTGTGCTTGGGCTGGTGACGCTGGGGGTCTGGCTGACCATTGCCTTCACTTTGCGCTATTCCTCGCTGGCGGCGCTGGTTGCCGCGGCGGCGGCTCCGGTGATCGCTTTTCTCCAGTGGGGCAGCGGGACGCTGCTGCTGGTCGTGGGTATCATCGCCATGGTGCTGATCGCCAAGCACTGGGGCAATCTGCAGCGGCTGATGGCCGGGACGGAGCCGCAGATCGGGGCGAAGAAGAAAGCCTGATCAGGAGGTCAGTTCCGCCAGCGGCCAACGCGGGCGGACAGCAAACGGGCCGGCCGGCTTGAGCGACGCGCCGGCCTGTAGACGCAGGGCGCCCGCCAGCGCGATCATCGCGCCGTTGTCTGTGCAGAATTCGAACTCCGGGTAAAAAACCGAAATTCTTCCGCGCGTGGCCCGTTCATCGAACTGGCGTCGAAGTTCGCTATTGGCGCCGACCCCTCCGGCAACCACCAGTTGCTTCAGGCCGCTGTTTTTCAACGCGCGCATCGCCTTTTTGACCAGCACTTCGACGATGGCGTCCTGGAATCCGCGGGCGATGTCGGCTCGCTGCTGTGCGTCGGGGCTGCCGATCTCGCGCACTCGCGTCATGACTGCGGTTTTCAGTCCGCTGAAGCTGAAATTCAGATCTCCGGAATGTAGCATCGGCCGCGGAAATTTGCAGGCTTCAGGCTGTCCGCGTGCGGCCAGGGCGGATAGTGCCGGTCCGCCGGGATAAGGCAGGCCGAGCAGCTTGGCGGTTTTGTCGAAGGCTTCCCCGGCCGCGTCATCGAGGGTTTCGCCAAGGAGCTCGTATTGTCCGACGCCGGTGACGCGCATCAATTGACTGTGCCCGCCCGAAACGAGCAGGGCGATGAATGGGAATTCCGGGGGGCGGCGCGAAAGCAGGGGCGAGAGCAGGTGACCTTCCAGGTGATGCACTGGAATGGCTGGAACGCCCAGCGATGCCGCCAGTCCTTCGGCAAACGCAGCGCCGACCAGCAAGGCGCCTGCGAGTCCGGGCCCTTGCGTATAGGCCACGGCATCGATCTGGTCGAGCGTCCGCCCACTGTCGGAAAGGGCCTTGCGCAGGAGCGGAACCGTTCGCCGGATGTGGTCGCGGGAGGCAAGTTCGGGAACGACGCCTCCATATTCCTGATGCATCGCGATCTGTGAGTGCAGGGCGTGAGCCAGCAGATGGCCACCTGCCTGCGTGTCGTAAAGCGCGACACCCGTTTCGTCGCAGGAGGATTCGATACCAAGGATCAGCATGGGGGTGATTTTACCCGACGCGGGTGGGTTGCGAAAAAAAGCAGGAAAGACCTTGGATTTTATCGGCGGCTTTGTTTATAATGCTTGGCTCAGTTGTAGTCTGTCGAATCTTGAATTTAGGATAGAGTTAATGCCTGCCATTCGCGTGAAGGAAAATGAGCCGTTTGAAGTAGCGATTCGCCGTTTCAAGCGCACCGTTGAAAAGACGGGTCTGCTGACCGAGTTGCGTGCTCGCGAGTTCTACGAGAAGCCCACCGCCGAGCGCAAGCGCAAGCTGGCCGCCGCGGTCAAGCGTCACCACAAGCGCATGCGTAGCCAGACGCTGCCGCCCAAGCTCTACTGATACTGGTTTGCGGATCGCTGACTAGCCGCCTGTCTGAAGATGGGCGGCTTTTCGCGTTTGTGCACGGCGCTTGTGGCCGTTTGTTTTTTCCAAGGAGCCCTCGATGACCCTGAAAGAACGCATCAACGAAAACATGAAGGACGCCATGCGTGCGAGGGATGCGGCGAAATTGTCCGCCATCCGCTTGCTGTTGGCAGCCATCAAGCAGCGTGAAGTTGATGAACGCATTCAGCTGGACGACGCGGCGGTGCTTGCCGTCATCGAAAAGATGCTCAAGCAGCGCCGGGATTCGATCGCCCAGTACGAAGCCGCCGGTCGCCAGGATCTGGTCGATGCGGAGCGGTTCGAGGCAGAGTTGCTGCAGGCTTACATGCCGGCCGGATTGTCCAGCGAGGAGATTGTTGCAGCGGTATCGGCCGCAGTGGCCGATACCGGAGCTGCCGGACCGGGCGACATGGGCAAGGTGATGGGGGTGCTCAAACCCAAACTGGCGGGCCGCGCCGACATGACCGAGGTTTCGAAGCTGGTGAAGGCGGCTCTGGCTCCGCGATAAGGCGGCAGGGCGCAAGTGAAGTATCCGCGTCTAAGGAAGGGCGGGCAATCGCGGTGCCGGCATCTGTTCCAGCCCTTCCCGTTAAATTTCTGACGGCACGATGATCCCTGAATCTTTCATCCAGGAACTGCTGCACCGGATTGATATCGTCGAGCTGATCGACAGCTACGTGCACTTGCGCAAGGCCGGTGCCAATTACGCCGCCTGTTGTCCATTCCACAACGAGAAGACCCCCTCTTTTACAGTCAGTCCCACCAAGCAGTTCTACCATTGCTTCGGCTGTGGTGCGCACGGGACGGCCATCGGTTTCCTCATGGAGTATTCCGGGCTGGGTTTTGTCGACGCGATCAAGGACCTGTCCGGCCGCGTCGGCATGCAAGTGCCGGATGACCAGGGGCGGCTGCACGAGGGGCCGAAACTGCATGCGCTGACCGACATCATGTCGCGTGCGGCACGCTATTACTACGAACAATTGAAGCGTTCCGAGTCGGCGATTGCCTATCTCAGGAAACGTGGTGTCAGCGGTGAGATCGCCCAGAAGTTCGGTATTGGCTATGCCCCTGACGGTTGGCAGAATCTGGCGTCCGTTTTTGATGACTACACAATTTCCGGACTGCAGCAGGCCGGACTGGTCATCAAGAACGAACAGGGGCGACTCTACGACCGCTTCCGTGATCGGGTCATGTTTCCAATCATGAATCCGAAAGGGGAAATCATTGCATTTGGCGGGCGAGTGCTCGGTGACGGCGAGCCCAAATATTTGAATTCGCCGGAAACACCCCTGTTTGAAAAAGGGCGCGAAGTCTTCGGTTTGCCTCAGGCCCGTTCGGCGCTGCGCGACAAGGATACCGCCATTGTCGTCGAAGGCTACATGGATGTGGTCGCGTTGGCCCAGCACGGTGTGGGGAATGCTGTCGCTACGCTGGGAACAGCCACGACGGCGACGCATGTGCAAAAACTGTTGCGCCAGGTTGACCGCATCGTTTTTTGTTTTGATGGGGATGCGGCGGGGAGAAAAGCGGGCTGGCGGGCACTGGAAAACAGTCTGGAGGCGTTGCCGGAACAAAAAAGCATCGGGTTCGTCTTCTTGCCGGAAAGCGAAGATCCTGACAGCTTCGTGCGCAACCAGGGAGCTGAAGCATTTGAGCGATTGGTGGTCCAGGCCATGCCGTTGTCCGAATTCATGATGCGCGAACTGGCATCGCGTTGCGACATGACCAGTGCTGAAGGGCGGGCCAAACTGGTTGCGGAAGCCAAACCCTTGCTCGGGCGCTTGCAAACGCCGCTATTGCGGCTACAGTTGGTCAAGAGGCTCGCGGAAGCCAGTGGTTTTTCGCAAGGAGAGGTGGAGCGCCTGTGCGACTTGCGGCCTATTGCCAGGCCGGCACCTGCGCGTGCGCCAAGGCAGGCGCCTTCCTTGTTGCGCCCGCTGTTGCGCTTGCTGTTGCAGAAACCCGAGCTGGCGAGGGCAGTTCCGCTTGGGGCTTTGCCCGATGATTCTGCGGAAGCGCGCGCGGTGATGAATCTATGTAAAACGGTACTTGATGCAGATGAAGCTATACCGGGTTACGCCGCGCTGCTGGAGCGGTTGCGAGGCAGCGAAGACGGATCTGTACTGCAGGAAGCGGCTGCCGAACTAATGCAGCAACCGTTTGCCGAAGCGGATATCGAGAGTGAATTCGCAGGAGCGATCGAGCGTTTGCTGGAAGGCGAAAAGAAACGTGCATTTACTCTTTTGCAGGAAAAGGTGGCCCGGCTTGGTGTGGCTGGATTGTCAAGCGAGGAAAAGCAACAGTACCTGCAGGCACTGAATACGCGCGGCTGATTCCGCGGATTATGTAAGTTGTGATAAAATCTAGGGTTTTTCCAGTGGAACGCTAACCGGGAACAGGTCATGGCAAGGGAAAAGGCAGCAAACAACAAATCGGCAAAAGCGAAGGCCGCCGAACTTCTGGCGCAAATGGGCAATCAGCCCTCGCCGATCGACGAGGAAACGCGCAAGACGCGACTCAAGACACTAATCAAGCTGGGAAAGGAACGTGGATTCCTGACTTATTCGGAAGTCAATGACCACCTCCCTGACGATGTGGTCGATGCCGAGCAGATCGAAAGCATCATCAGCACCTTCAGTGACATGGGTATCCAGGTCTACGACCAGGCTCCGGATGCCGAGACGCTGCTCATGTCTGATAATGCGCCGACAGTGGCTGCAGACGATGCGGATGTCGAAGAGCAGGCTGAACAAGCCTTGTCGACCGTTGATTCCGAATTCGGACGGACAACCGATCCCGTGCGCATGTACATGCGCGAGATGGGCTCGGTTGAACTGCTCACGCGCGAAGGCGAGATCGAGATCGCCAAGCGCATCGAGGATGGTCTGAAGCACATGATCCAGGCGATTTCGGCCTGTCCGACGACGATCGCCGAAATCCTCGATTGTGCGGACAAGATCGCCCGCGACGAAATGCGCATCGACGAACTGATCGATGGCCTGATCGACCCGAATGCCGAGGAAGAAATCCTCGAAGAAATCGCCAGTGACGATGAAGTTGACGACGACGATGACGACGACGACGATGGCGGTGATGCAGGAGAAGGCGCTGCGGCCGCCTCACTGCTCAAGCTGCGGGAAGAAGGACTGGAGAAACTGGCGGTCATCAAGTCCCTTTATGCCAAGGCCCATTCCGCCCTGGTCAAGAAGGGCTCGCAGGACAAAACCTATCTCAAGTACCAGGAAAAAATATCCGAAGAGATGATGGGGGTGCGATTCACTTCCAAAACCATCGAACGTCTCTGCGATTCGGTACGCGCCATGGTGGAGGAAGCGCGTGCCTGCGAACGCAAGATCCAGCGCATCTGCGTGGATACCGTGCGCATGCCGCGTCCTTACTTCATCAAGGTTTTCCCGGGTAACGAGCTCAATCTGGACTGGGTTCATAACGAACTTGAGGCGGCCAGCGGCAAGCCTTATGTGCAAACGCTGGCGCGTAACGCCCCCAACGTCATGGAGGAGCAGAAGAAGCTGTTGGCCTTACAGGACCGCATCGGCATTCCGCTCAAGGAATTGAAGGACATCAACAAGCAGATGTCCACCGGCGAAGCCAAGGCCCGTCGCGCCAAGCGCGAGATGACCGAGGCCAACCTGCGTCTGGTCATCTCCATCGCCAAGAAGTACACCAACCGCGGTCTGCAGTTCCTCGACCTGATCCAGGAAGGCAACATCGGCCTGATGAAGGCGGTCGACAAATTCGAATACCGCCGCGGCTACAAGTTCTCGACCTATGCCACGTGGTGGATTCGCCAGGCCATTACGCGTTCGATCGCCGATCAGGCGCGCACTATCCGCATTCCGGTGCATATGATCGAAACCATCAACAAGATGAACCGCATCTCGCGCCAGATTCTCCAGGAGACCGGAGTCGAAGCCGATGCGGCAACGCTGGCCAAGAAGATGGACATGCCGGAAGAGAAGATCCGCAAGATCCTCAAGATCAGCAAGGAACCGATCTCGATGGAAACGCCGATCGGCGACGACGACGATTCTCATCTTGGCGATTTCATCGAAGACGCCGCCACCCTGGCGCCAACCGACGCCGCGTTATTCTCCAGCCTGCGCCTGATCACCAAGGACGTGCTCGACACGCTAACGCCGCGGGAAGCCAAGGTCCTGCGCATGCGTTTCGGTATCGAAATGAACACGGATCACACGCTCGAAGAAGTCGGCAAGCAGTTCGATGTCACGCGCGAACGAATCCGCCAGATTGAAGCCAAGGCCCTGAGAAAGTTGCGTCATCCGTCGCGTTCGGACAAACTACGCAGCTTTCTCGATAGCGGCAACAATTAATAATCCGGTTTCGGGCCTGTAGCTCAGTTGGTTAGAGCAGAGGACTCATAATCCTTTGGTCCACGGTTCAAGTCCGTGCGGGCCCACCAATTTAATTAAACGAATCAGATAGATAAATCAATTCTTCAGGATCTCGGAATCAGCTCCATCGCGCCCATGAATACTCCTACTTCTGCCTCCCCTCAAGGACAGGACGCCCGGAACCTGTTGAAAACACTGTACGAGACCTTTCAGGTTTTTCGGGAATTTCAGCCATTGTCCATTGGGATCGACAAACAGTTGCTTGCCCACGATCCGGCGCTAAACCGTAAAGCCTTGCGGCTGGCCCTCGGCATGCATACCCATTCGTACCGCTACATGAAGGCGATGGAAAAGGCGGTGCAACGCTTCAACCTGGATGGCAGTCCGGGTGGCGAGATTCCCGAGGAACATCGCAAACACGCCGCCGAAGTTCTGCGCGAACGCTTCAAGAAAGAAGTGGCCCGACGCAAGGCGCAACGTGAGGCCGAGGAGCGGGAAAAGAAGCGCAATGAAAAGCTGAACCTGCTGGTTCAGAAATTCGGCAAGAACAAATAGCCCTGAAAGGTGGCTAGCGTGCCTGTTTTGGAAGTGTGAGAACCGGCTCGTTCAAAATATCCCAGCTCCCGGTCAATCGCCACTCGCGTGCCTCGTCTTCCAGCACGACGTTCCAGCGGCCGGCCAATTCTCCAGTCAGCCCCGCCGAGTAGCCTGCCATGCCCGGAGCATTGCTGGCATCGCGCTGCAAACGCAAGGATTGATCCAGTCCGCTTCGGGTTGGATGGGACAAATTCAGCGCCAGCACCGCAGGCGGTGAAGCCAGTTTTCCGCTGCGCAAGGCCACGCGCACCATCTGCCGGGTGGTATCTATGGAGATGTCGCCGCTTACCTGCAGGGTCTCGGCCTGGCGGTCGCGAGATGTCACTTGATTGACGGCCAGCCCCTGCTTGTAATAATCGTCAGCGACCAGACCGTCGTTGCTGCGCAAGGCCAGCCAGAGGGTGATGGCGGCAGCCACGATCACCAGGAATGGCCCGAGCATGAGCAGCCATGGCCAGCGGTGGCGATACCAGGGAAGGGGCGAAATTGTTTTGCGGTTCATGGCATGAGGAAAGTGGATTCTTCCCGGACGGTTATTGATGCATCGTCCATGGCGCGGATCTCGAAGGAAATCCTGTTCGATCCATGGGTCGCAGCCCCGTCACGGACCGTGGCGACCACCAGGAAGTTCTTGTTGGAAGCAGCCGGCACATCGACCACACTTTTTCCGGCAACGGCGATTCCCTCGATGCCGCTGACCCCGATTGAGTATCGATGCGGCTTTTCGTCCGTGTTCATGACGTGCAGGCGGAAAATATTTTCGATCTGCCCGTCATCGGTCTCGCGGTAAAGGGTCGCCCGATCGCGAATGATATCGACCTTGAGCGGAATGCGCGTTGCCAGACTCCATGCTGTCGCCGCCACGATCACCAGCAAAAGCAGGGTATAGAGGAAGGTGCGCGGGCGCAGCAGATGCGCCAGGATGTCGCGCGGAGAGTAATGCCGGGCCAGCGCGTTTTCCGTGGAATAGCGGATCAGCCCGCGCGGCCGACCGACTTTGTCCATCACCTCGTCGCAGGCATCGATGCAGGCGGCGCAGGCGATGCATTCGAGTTGCAACCCGTTGCGTATGTCGATACCGGTCGGGCAGACCTGGACGCAGATATGGCAGTCGATGCAGTCACCGCGCTTCTCACTCGCAGTGTCGGCATTTCTCCTGAGCGCACCACGCGGTTCGCCACGTTCCGTGTCATAACCGATGATCAACGTATCCGGGTCGAACATCACGCTCTGGAAGCGCGCATAGGGGCACAGATATTTGCACATCTGCTCGCGCATGAACCCGGCCATCATGTACAGGAAGGCTGAATAGAAACCGATCCAGAAGATTTCCCAGCCGCCCAGCGAGAAGTTTGCAAGCGATACCGTCAATTCCCTGATGGGCGTGAAATAACCGACAAAGGTAAATCCCGTCCATCCCGCAACGACCAGCCACAGGAAATGCTTGATGAGTTTCAGCCGCAACTTGTGCGCCGTCATTGGCTGGGCATCGAGCTTCATCCGCGCCGGCCGCTCACCCTCGACCTTGCGTTCGATCCACATGAAGATTTCGGTATACACCGTCTGCGGACAGGCGTAACCGCAGAACAGCCGTCCTCCCACTGCCGTGACGAGAAACAGGATATAGGCCGAAATCACCAGAAGCACCGCCAGATAGATCGCGTCCTGCGGCCAGAAAACCATGCCGAAGATATAGAACTTGCGTTCGGCGAGATGGAACAGCACAGCCTGGCGATCGCCCCAGTCCAGCCAGCACAGGCCGTAGTAGAGCGCTTGCGTCAGCCAGACCATGATCCAGCGCCAATTGTTGAACAATCCACGGACGCTGCGCGCGTAAACCTTGCGGCGTTTTTCGTACAAACCGTCGAGATTCACCGGAATTTCGGTGTTCCGGGGATTGCGCGAATGAACCGTCTTGCTCATGGGTGTTACCTGACGCTGAGTGTAAGACAAAAGGGAGGCCTGGGCCGCCCTTGGAATGGGTTACTGGGCTGCTGTTCCTGCACTCAGACTGAGCACATAGGCCGCCAGGACATGGATCTTGGCTTCGTCGAGAAAATCCTTCCAGGCCGGCATCTGGTTGTTGCGTCCATTGACGATGGTTTGCACGATCTTCGCTTCCGAACTGCCGTACAGCCAGACTCTGTCGGTCAGGTTGGGTGCTCCGAGTGCCGCCATGCCTTTGCCTTCCGGTCCGTGGCAGGCGATGCATACGGCCCCGTACCGTTCCTTGCCCTTGGCCGCCAGTTCGGCATTGTGCGTCAGGCCGGACAGCGAACGCACATAGCTGGCGATTTCCCGGGCTCCGGACTCGCCGCCTACGGCGTCGGGGTTGCCTCCATAAGGGGGCATCATGCCGATCCGCCCGTTGGTGATCGTCTCGATGACCTGTTCCGGCTCGCCGCCCCACTGCCAGTCCTTGTCGGTCAGGTTGGGGTAGCCCTTGTCGCGCGAGCCCTGCGCCGTCGCCCCATGGCACTGCATGCAGTAAGTCTGGAACAGGCGTCCGCCCATCTCCATGGCGTTCTTGTCGGCGGCCACGGTCTGCAGATCCATCTTCAGGTATTTTTCGAACAGCGGTCTGACCTGGGCTTCGACACGCGCGACTTCCTTCTTGTGCTCATTCGCCGTGCTCCAGCCAAAAATGCCGGGGAAGCTGCCGAGCGCAGGGTAGAGAACCACGTAGACCAAAGCGAAAACCACCGTGGCGTAGAACAGCCACATCCACCAGCGCGGCAAGGGATTGTTGTATTCCTGCAGCGTTTCGTCCCAGACATGGCCTGTCGTATCGCTCGTCTGCCCTGAATCGGGGCGGGCAATGTTTTGCGACCAGAGCAGAAGCGCGCAGGCCAGGATGCTGGCCAACACGATCAGGATGACATACCAGCTCCAGAACTCATTCACAAAATCGCTCATGATGTTTTCCCTTTTTCTTCCCTGATGGTCTGGCCTTTTTCGGTACGCTCGGCTTCCTCGTCAGTAAACGGCAGGTTGGCGGCTTCTTCAAAGCGTTTCTGGCTGCCCTTCACGCCGTAAGCCCACCACACGATGCCTAGAAAAGTCAGCAGCGAAACGACGGTCACAACCGATCGCAGATCGTTGATATCAATGTCCATGGCTTTAGCGGCTAACCTTGAGCTCGCGCCCCAGACCTTGCAGATAAGCGATCAGCGCGTCCATTTCCGTCTTGCCTTCCAGGGCCTTGGCGGCGCCGGCGATTTCTTCGTCGGTATAAGGCACGCCCACCTTGCGCAGTCCTGACATCTTGGCGGCGATGCTTCCTGCATCGGCTGGCGTCTTCTCCAGCCAGGCGAAAGCCGGCATGTTGGATTCAGGGACCACGTCACGCGGGTTGATCAAATGCGCGCGGTGCCATTCGTCGGAATAACGTCCACCCACGCGGTGAAGGTCCGGGCCGGTGCGCTTGGAACCCCACTGGAAAGGCCGGTCATAGACGAACTCGCCTGCAACGGAATAGTGCCCGTAACGTTCCGTTTCGGCCCGGAACGGCCGGATCATCTGCGAATGGCAGAGGAAGCAGCCTTCGCGGACATAGATGTCGCGCCCGGTCAGGCGCAGCGGATCGTAGGGCTTGAGTCCCTCTACCGGAGTGGTTGTCGACTTCTGGAAAAACAGGGGAACGATTTCCAGCAGGCCGCCGACGCTGACCACCAGCACGATCAGGACAATCATCAAGCCGAGGTTGCGTTCGATGGAATCATGCGTGAGTTTCATTTTTTCTCATCCTCCCTGTCAGGCGTGCTGTCCGGCGGGCAGCAGCACCGGCGCGTCCTCTGTCTTCCCGCCGGCCATCGTCTTGACCATGTTGTAGGTCATGATCAGCATGCCGGACAGGAACAGCACGCCGCCCATCAAGCGGATGCCCCAGAACGGATAAGACACCTTGACCGATTCGACGAAACTGTAGGCCAGCGTGCCGTCGGCATTGACCGTGCGCCACATCAGCCCCTGCATCACGCCGGAGATCCACATCGAGGCGATGTACAGCACGATGCCGATGGTGGATACCCAGAAATGCACGGTAATCAGTTTGACGCTGTGCATTTCGGGTTTGCCGAACAGGCGCGGCAGCAGGTAATAGATGGAGCCGATGGAAATCATCGCTACCCAGCCCAACGCGCCGGAATGCACGTGCCCGATCGTCCAGTCAGTGTAATGCGACAGCGCATTCACGGTCTTGATCGACATCATCGGTCCCTCGAAGGTCGACATGCCGTAGAACGACAGCGAGGTGATCAGGAATTTCAGGATCGGATCGTCGCGCAGCTTATGCCACGCACCGGAGAGGGTCATGATGCCGTTGATCATGCCGCCCCACGAGGGCGCCAGGAGAATCAGCGAGAAGATCATGCCAACCGACTGCGTCCAGTCCGGCAGCGCCGTGTAATGCAGGTGGTGCGGGCCGGCCCACATGTAAGTGAAGATCAGCGCCCAGAAGTGCACCACCGACAACCGGTACGAATAGATTGGACGTTCGGCCTGCTTGGGCACGAAGTAATACATCATGCCGAGGAAGCCCGCGGTCAGGAAGAAGCCGACGGCATTATGTCCGTACCACCACTGGATCATCGCATCCTGCACCCCGGCATAGGCCGAGTAGGACTTGGTCAGCGACACCGGGATCGCCGCGCTGTTGATGATGTGCAGCAGGGCCACGGCCAGGATGAATCCCCCGTAGAACCAGTTGGCTACGTAGATGTGCGATACCTTGCGCTTGAAGATCGTACCGAAGAAAACGATGGCGTAGGCCACCCAGACCGCGGCGATGAGGATGTCGATGGGCCACTCCAGCTCGGCATATTCCTTGCCCTGCGTCATTCCGAGCGGCAAGGTGATGGTCGCCAGCACGATGACCAGTTGCCAGCCCCAGAAAGTGAACGCGGCCAGCTTGTCGCAAAACAGCCGTGCGTGACAGGTACGCTGCACGACGTAGTAGGAAGTGCCCATCAGCGCACAGCCGCCGAAGGCAAAAATGACCGCGTTCGTATGCAACGGGCGCAATCGGCCGAAATGCAGGAAGCCGATATTCAATTCGGGCCAGACCAGTTGCGCGGCGATGATCACACCGACCAGCATCCCCACAACACCCCAAATCACTGCCATCACAGTGAATTGCCGTACAACCTTGTAGTTGTACGTACCTGGATTTTCCGACATGCCCACCTCGCTTGTTAACTTATTGACCCAATCCCCGACGCTCATTGCCTGGCACCCAATTTCCGTACTCAGTTTCAGCAATGTGGTCGTTATTCTAGCCACAAAATCGTAAAGAAATGACTCAATGGCTCCTGCTTGCGGGAATTTCGTACGCCGCTCCGCCCTGTCTAGTCTTCCGTGTCGTCTCCGCCGCGTTTTGTGGTTGGCACTCCGGAAGTTTTTTCGTTCTGCCTCTTGCAATCATCCTGATCCATCAGTATCCGGTATCCCGGTCCTTCCAGATCATCGTACTGGCCGCTACGCAACGACCACCAGAACGCTGCTCCGATGATGAAAACCAGAATAACCGACACGGGAATGAGGAGATACAGAATTTCCATTAAAGTTCCTTGGTTTTCTGCAAACGCAGCGAATTCAGCACCACCAGCAGCGAGCTTCCGGACATGCCGATGCCGGCCATCCACGGCGTGACGTATCCGAGCATGGCCAGTGGCAGGGCCACGAAGTTATATGCGAAGGACCACAGCAGATTCTGGCGGATGATGCGCAAGGTTCGTTGCGCCAGCCGGTATCCCTGCCACAGTGCACCAATGTTTTCCCCAAGCAGCACCAGATCGGCCTGCGTCCGGGCCAGTTGCGATCCGCCGCCCATGGCCACCGAAACCTGCGCCTGGGCCAGCACCGGCGCATCATTCACTCCGTCACCGATCATGGCGACAATGGCCCCGCGTTCCTGCAAGCCGCTGACATAGGCATGCTTGTCCTGCGGCGTCGCCTCTGCGCATACCTCGGAAATGCCCAGGGTGTTTGCAACGCGTCGCGCCACGGGCTCGGCGTCGCCGGTCAGCAATATCAGGTGGAGCCCCTCGGCACGCAGGGCGGCAAGCAGGGCGGCGGCCTCCGGACGCAGAGCATCGCCAAAGCGGAACAAGGCCAGCCAGCCGGCTTCGTCGGCCAATGCAATCACCGTTTCCTCGCTGGACAAGAACTCGTTCGCTGATTCCGGCAAGGGTTGGTCATGCAGCTCTCCCGCCCAGGCAGGGCGGCCGATGCGTATCGCCCGGCCCCGGAATATTGACTGCATTCCCTGGCCGGGGACGTTGCCTGCCGTCTCCAGGCCGGGCGTCGGGAATTCTGCCGCTTCACGCAACGCCCGTCCGACCGGATGCTCGGATGAATTCTCGATGCCCGCAGCCAGTGCCGTGCATGCTTCTCTGTCGAGGTCGCCCAGCGGCAACACGTCGAGCAAGTGCAACCGCCCCAGTGTCAGGGTGCCGGTCTTGTCGAAAACGAAATGCGTTGCTCGGGCCAGTGTTTCAATCGCATGGCCCCGGGTCACCAACAGACCAGCACGGGCCATCGCCCCGCTGGCGATGGTCAAGGCAACCGGCGTTGCCAGCGACAAGGCACAGGGGCACGTCACCACCAGCACGGAAACGGTGATCCACAAGGCCTTGCCGGGATCGATGAACCACCATGCCACCGCCACTGCCGCAGCCATCAACAGCAACGCCAGGATAAAACGCTCGGCAATGCGATCAGCCAGTTGCACGATCCTTGGACGCTCCATCGACGCCCTTTCCATCAGGCGGATGATCGCTGCCAGACGGGTGTCTTCGCCCACCTGGTCAACCCGGACGTACAACGGACTCTCGACATTCTCGGAGCCGCCGATCACGTTCGTTCCAGGCGTCTTCCCGAGAGGCAGGCTTTCGCCGGTAAGCAGCGCTTCGTTGACGCTGCTTTTTCCCTCGAGCACCCGGCCATCGGCCGGAATCGCCTCTCCCGCGCGGACCAGTACCACGTCGCCGGGCTGCAGATCGAAGGCCATCACCTGCTCGACAGCCCGATCCTCTGGATAACCCTCAACGCGCGCGGCGAATTCCGGCATCAGCCTGGCCAGCGTCTCGGTGACGCTCACCGCCCGGTGCCGAGCCGTCATTTCGAGATAGCGCCCGCCGAGCAGGAAAAAGACAAACATCGTGACCGAGTCGAAATAGACTTCACCCGACGCCGTCAACGTCGCCCAGACGCTGGCCGCAAATGCCGCCCCCACCCCAAGAGCCACCGGCACGTCCATGCCTACCCGACGGTTGCCGATGTCGCGCCAGGCGCCCCGGAAAAATGGGGCCGCCGAATAGAAAATGACCGGTAGCGTCAATGCCAGGCTGGCCCAGCGCAACAGGGACGCGATATCGGCGCTCATGTCGCCGTCGCCGGCAAGGTAGGCCGGAACGGCGTACATCATCACCTGCATCATGCCGAATCCAGCGACAAAAACACGCCACAGGGCGCCGCGCCGCTCCTTGCGTGCCCGTTCCTCGCTGCGCGCGGCATCGTAGGGATGCGCTGCATATCCGATGGCTGCAATGGCCGCGAGAATGCTCGAAAGCCGGGTCCGCGCACTGTCCCAGCGGATGCGCGCCCGATGCGAGGAAAAATTGATCTCAACACCGGTTACCCCGGGCTGTTTTGCGACGTGCTGTTCGATCAGCCAGATACAGGCGGCGCAGGTAATGCCGTCGACGATCAGCGCAGCCTCGCGCTCGGTTTCGCCGAGTTCGCGCACAAAACTTCTCTGGAATTGCGCATGGTCGAAAAGTGCCAGACCGTCGAGCGCAGCGGGCAGCGCCTCGCGGGGCGACTCCGGCAGGGCATCGCGGTTCCGGTAATAGTCGGCCAGCCCGTTATCGACGATGGCCCGGGCAACCGCCTGGCATCCGGCGCAGCACAGGGTTCGTTCCTGCCCGTCGATTTCGACGGAAAACCCGACAGCGTCAGGAACAGGCAAGCCACAGTGATAACAAGGTTCCTGACTCATGGGCGAAAAGCTCGTTCGGGTGAAAGTACTGTTGAAGGACCGCAACTTCAGATGTCGGGCAGTATAAGCCAGTTCCTCAAGCAGAATTTTTTGTGCTGTCTGCAGTTGAAGAAGCCGCTCCGCAACCCGGTACGATCGGCCAGAGGCCTTGAAAACCCGTTATAATTCATACTTTTTCCGTTTTCCGACAACCCCATCGATCCCGATGCTCGTTTATCGCGGTATTGCCCGACCAGCCCCAGATGCCACGGCATTGACCATTGGCAACTTCGATGGCGTTCACCTTGGCCATCGTGCGCTGTTGGCGCGCCTTAAGGAAACTGCAGAGCGCGAGCGCCTGCTGCCGGCGGCGTTGACGTTCGAACCGCACCCCCGGGAATTTTTTTCTCCCGAAACGGCTCCCGCGCGCTTGTCCGCACTGCGCGAAAAGCTCGAACTGCTGGCCGAGGAAGGCATTGCCCTGACCACTATTTGCCGTTTCGATGCACGTTTTGCCGCGCTGACGGCCGGCGACTTCATTGAGAACGTTCTCGTAAACAGCCTGAAAACCCGGTATCTCATCGTCGGGGACGATTTCTGCTTCGGCGCGGGCCGCAAGGGAAATTTCGCGATGCTCTGTGAAGCCGGGAAACACCACGGATTTCAGGTCGAGCGCATGGAAAGCGTGCGAGTCGGAAACGAACGCGCTTCCAGTTCCGCGGTACGCTCGGCGCTGGCCGCCGGGGAAATGGAGCATGCCGCCCGCCTGCTCGGACGTCCCTATTCGATCGACGGACGCGTGGTGCATGGCGACAAGATCGGCCGCAGCCTGGGATTTCACACCGCCAACATTCGCATCAAGCATGCCAAACCACCGCTGTTCGGCGTATTTGCCGTCGAGGTGCGCGGACTGAAAGGCGGGCCGCATCGGGGGGTTGCCAACGTGGGCGTGCGGCCGAGCATCAACCGCGCGGCGCGTCCGCTGCTGGAAGTCCACCTCCTGGACTTCCATGACGACATCTACGGCGCCCATTTGAATGTGCGTTTCCTCCACAAGTTGAGGAACGAGGAACGTTTTCCCAGTTTCGAGGCGCTGCAGGCGCAAATTGCCCGCGACGTCGAATCCGCAAGACAGTATTTCAAGCATTGAGTGACCGCCATGGCTGACTACAAAGACACACTGAACCTGACCGATACCTCTTTCCCGATGCGCGGCGACCTCGCCAAACGCGAGCCGCAATGGGTAAAAGACTGGCAAGAGAAGAAGCTTTACCAGAAAATCCGCAAGGCCGCGAAAGGCCGCCCGCGCTTCGTGCTGCACGACGGCCCACCCTACGCCAACGGCGATATCCATATCGGGCACGCGGTCAACAAGATCCTCAAGGACATCATTGTCCGCTCGAAGACGCTGGCCGGATTCGATGCACCCTACGTTCCGGGCTGGGATTGCCACGGCCTGCCGATCGAGCACCAGATCGAAAAACAGCACGGGAAGCACATTCCTGGTGACAAGGTGCGCGAACTGTGCCGTGCCTATGCAGGCGAGCAGGTCGAGCGCCAGAAGAAGGATTTCATCCGTCTCGGCGTTCTTGGCGAATGGGACAATCCGTACCTGACAATGGCCTTCAAGACCGAGGCCGACGAAATCCGTGCGCTCGGCAAGATCCTTGAAAAGGGGTATCTGTACCAAGGGCTGAAACCGGTTAACTGGTGCCTGGACTGCGGCTCTGCGCTGGCCGAAGCCGAAGTCGAATACGAGGACAAGTCCTCACCGGCCATCGACGTGGCCTTCGAAGTCCATCCCAACCATGCCGAAAAAGTCGCGAAAATTTTCGGTCTCAGCCACCTGCGCTCACCGGCATTCGCCGTAATCTGGACCACCACGCCCTGGACCTTGCCGGCCAACGAGGCGGTCAGCGCCCATCCGGAATTCACCTACGATCTGGTCGAGACGTCGAAAGGCGCGTTGATCCTGGTACGGGAGCTCGCCGAAGCCTGTCTCAAACGTTACGGTCTCGAAGGCTCCGTCGTTGGCTCGGCCAAGGGCAGCGCGCTTGAGCACGTGCTGCTCAAGCATCCGTTCCAGGAACGCGACGTGACCATCATCTGCGGCACCCACGTCACGCTTGAAGCCGGTACGGGCCTGGTACACACCGCTCCGGCCCACGGTGCCGACGACTACCTGGTCGGCAAACAGTACGGCCTGCCGGTCAACAATCCGGTCGGCGACGACGGCAAATTCCTTCCCAATACACCGGCCCTTTCCGTATCGCCTCTGGCCGGAAAAACTGTCTGGGAAGCCAACACGCTTGTATTGCAGGAACTCGAGGCCAAGGGACGCCTGCTCAAAACCGAAAAGATCTCGCACAGTTACCCGCACTGCTGGCGGCACAAGACGCCGATCATCTTCCGCGCCACGACGCAATGGTTCATCGGGATGGATCACCGCGCATTGATCCATGGTGGCATGGAAAGGACAGATGAGAACGCCGCGACACTGCGGCGCATTGCCGAAATCGCCGTCGACGAGACCCGGTTCTTCCCGGCCTGGGGCCGTGCCCGCCTGGAGGCGATGATGAAGACCCGGCCCGACTGGTGCGTCTCGCGCCAGCGCAACTGGGGCGTGCCGATCCCCTTCTTCCTGCACAAGGAAACCGGCGCACTGCATCCGCGCACGCCGGAACTGATCGAGCAAGTTGCCCTGCGCGTGGAACAGGCTGGCATCGAAGCCTGGTTCTCGCTTGATCCGAAGGAACTGCTGGGCGAGGAAGCCGAACAGTACCGCAAGATGAAGGATACGCTCGACGTGTGGTTCGATTCGGGCGTCACGCACCTCTCGGTGATGCGCGGCTCGCACGCCGACGCTTGCGAATTCCCGGCCGATCTCTACCTCGAAGGTTCCGACCAGCACCGCGGCTGGTTCCAGAGCTCGCTGCTCACCGGCTGCGCAATCGACGGCCGCGCGCCGTACAAGGCGCTGTTGACGCACGGCTTCGTGGTCGACGGCAAGGGCCTGAAAATGTCCAAGTCCAAGGGGAACGTCATTGCTCCGCAGAAAGTTTCCGACACCCTCGGCGCCGACATCCTGCGCCTGTGGACGGCGGCCACCGACTACTCGGGCGAACTGTCGATCTCCGACGAAATCCTGAAGCGCGTTGTCGAAGCCTACCGCCGCATCCGCAACACCTTGCGCTTTCTGCTCGCCAACACGTCTGACTTCGACCCGGCGAAGGACATGCAAGCCTTCGGCCAGTGGCTGGAAATCGATCGCTACGCGCTGGCCATGACGCGCCAGTTGCAGGTGCAATGCGAAGAGGATTACGGCAAGTACGAATTCCACCGGGTCGTGCAGGCGCTGCAGACTTTCTGTTCGGAAGACCTCGGCGGCTTCTACCTCGACATCCTCAAGGATCGCCTGTACACCTCCGCCGCCAATTCGCCGGCCCGCCGCTCGGCGCAAAGCGCGCTGTGGCACATCACGCAGACCTTCGTGAAACTGATGGCGCCGATCCTCTCCTTCACTGCCGAAGAAGTCTGGCAGGCGATCAACCACGACGCCGACGACTCGATCATGTTGCACACCTGGCAGCCGCTCCCGGTCCTTGCCGACGAGGCCGCGCTGCTCGACAAGTGGAGCAAGATTCGCGGCTATCGCGCCGACGTTACCCGCGCGCTCGAAGAACTGCGCATCGACGGCAAGATCGGTTCCTCTCTGCAAGCTGAAGTCACGCTGCACGCCGACGGCGAGAAGTTCGACATCCTCAATTCGCTCGCCGACGACCTGCGCTTCGTCTTCATCTGTTCGAAAACGACACTCGTCCGCGCAAGTGAAGAGAAGGTCGAATGCGCGCCACTGACGCACGCCAAGTGCGAGCGCTGCTGGCACGTACGCGACGATGTGGGTGCTGACCCGCAGCATCCGGAAATCTGCGGCCGCTGCGTGAGCAACCTGCATGGCGAGGGCGAACCGCGTGTCTGCGCATAAATTCAGAAACTGGCTGTGGCTGGCAGGAATCGTCGTATTCCTCGACCAACTCAGCAAATGGATCGTGCTCGGCACAATGTTTCCCGGCGAATCGCGTTACGTCGCCCCGTTCTGGAACTGGGTGCTGGCCTTCAACCGTGGAGCCGCCTTCAGCTTCCTCTCCGATGCGGGCGGCTGGCAGCGCTGGTTCTTCACCACGCTCGCGCTCGGCATCTCCACCTGGATCGTTTCCCTCCTGCGCAAGCACGGCGACGAATTGCGGTTGTCGCTCGCGCTCACGCTGGTACTCGGGGGCGCGCTCGGCAACGTCATCGACCGGATCCGGTTCGGGCACGTGGTCGACTTCATCCAGTGGCATGCCGCCGGTTATTACTGGCCGGCCTTCAATCTGGCGGACTCGGCAATCACTCTGGGCGCCGCCTTGCTGATCTGGGACCAGTTGCGCACGAAACCGGCAAGCGATTAAGCGGTCAAAATGAGACTCCGAGACTCCGAGACTCGCTCCTTCAGGTAAATCCCCATGGAAATCATCCTCGCCAATCCCCGCGGCTTCTGTGCCGGCGTCGAACGTGCCATCGCCATTGTCGAACGCGCCATCGAGAAATTCGGCGCTCCGATCTATGTCCGCCACGAAGTCGTGCACAACAAGTTTGTCTGCGACGACCTGCGCGCAAAGGGTGCCGTTTTCGTCGACGAGCTGGCCGACGTGCCCGCCGGAGGAACGGTGATCTTCAGCGCACACGGTGTTTCGAAAGCAGTGCGCGAGGAAGCCGATCAGCGCGGCCTGCGCGTCTTCGACGCCACCTGCCCGCTGGTCACCAAAGTCCATTCTCAAGTCGCCCGCCTGCACAAGGAAGGCCGGGGAATCGTCATGATCGGACACAAGGGCCATCCCGAGGTCGAAGGAACCATGGGACAAAACACCGGCGAGATGTATCTCGTGGAAACGGTTGACGATGTTCGGCAACTCAATGTTGCCAATCCAGCAAAGCTGGCCTACGTTACCCAGACCACCCTGTCGGTCGACGATGCCGCAAAGATCGTCTCCGCGCTGAAAGAGCGCTTCCCGGACATCGTCGGGCCGAAAAAGGACGATATCTGTTACGCCACGCAAAACCGCCAGGACGCGGTCAAGAAGCTGGCTGAAAAAGTCGATGTTGTTTTCGTTGTCGGGAGCAAATCCAGTTCAAACTCCAATCGTTTGCGCGAAGTGGCTGAAAATGCAGGCTTGCCAGCCTATCTCGTCGATGGCCCGCAGTATATTAACCCTGTCTGGCTTGAGGGGTATTTGCGCGTCGGTGTTACAGCTGGCGCATCGGCACCCGAAATCCTCGTCGAACGGGTCATCGCACGCCTGTGCGAACTTGGCGCAGAACACATTGAAACGCTTAGCGGCACCGAGGAAAACGTACTGTTTCCGCTGCCTAAGACATTAATGAGCTGATTCGGCGGGCTCAGGTTTATCGTCGTAGCTGGCCTCGATCTTCAGGATCACGCCGACCGGTGTTCCTTCGATCTCTCCGGGCTTGAAACGCAAGTTGCGGAAAGCCTCGAGGATGGCCTCGGTCGCCCTACCGGACATGTCGCTTGTTACGGTATTTGCCAATACAACTTTGCCTTCCCGGTCAATCCATAACTCAAGAATAGCCTTGCCGGCTTTTTCTTCCGTAGCGAAGCTTCCATCACCAACCCGCGCTTCACCAAGCGCCTGTGGTGAGACCGTCAACAAACCGGAAGGATAATAAGCGGGACTGTCCTGCGCCGTTGCCTCGCTCTCCGACACCGCTTTCTCTTCCTGCTCCAGACTTTGCGGCACTACGTGAATGTCTTTAGCCGATTTCACCACGCTCGCAGCTTCCGATGCACTCTCCGCCGTCGGCACGAATGGGCCTCGTGGAGCGCCGGACGTTTCCGTGACAATCCTCACAGACAGATTTCGTCCTGACAGAAAGGCCGGAACAAAGTGCTCTCGAGTCAGCAGAGGCACCACAAAAAGCAACAGGTGCAAGAGTATCGAACAGGCTAGCGCTACGATTAGCCGTACCCTTTCAGCTGGCGTGCGGACAAGTCCGATAGCGCTGCGTGACAATGTGGAAAAACGTTTATTACGACCATTCATTCTATGAATTCAACCGTATGTCGTTGCAACTTTACAGAGTCGTCACAAACATTATGATGTAGGCAAGAAAAACTTCCGCCAGTGGGCAAAAGTACAGGCAAATGAAATGAACTTGGTCGTTCAAATACGAGCGGCACATTACCACAGAGGCCATTCATGAAAAAAACAGGCGGTTTTACCTTGATCGAAGTAATGATTGTTGTCGCCATCATCGCAATTCTTTCGGCTATTGCCCTTCCAAGCTACAACGACTATCTCACCCGCGGAAGGATCCCTGATGCTACATCTGGCCTGGCAGAGAGAAGAGTGCGAACGGAACAATATTTTCAGGATAATAGGACTTACGTCGATGCCCCCGCGTGCAACGCGGACGCAAGCGGCCGTTTTTTTGATTTTTCGTGCGCCGGAGCGGCCACTGTAGATGCATACACTCTTCAGGCCGTGGGCAAGGGGCCGATGTCTGGTTTTACCTTCAGCATTAATCAATCAGGTACAAGATCCAGTACTGTAAGTGCTGCTCTAGCGGCTAAGGGGTGGGCTTCCAATGCAAATTGCTGGATAACCGGCAAAGGGGGGGCGTGCTGATGAATCGTTGCATTGTTTCCCAAGAAAGACATGAAAGAACATCTGGCTTCACGTTGATTGAATTGCTGATCGGTATTGCAGTACTGGCAATAGTGATAACCGCCGGTATGCCCGGTTTCCGGCAGTGGATTCAAAATACACACATACGGAATGCGAGTGAATCTGTCTTGAACGGAATGCAAAGAGCTCGTGCTGAAGCCGTGAGCCGCAACACGAATGTGGCATTTACTCTGGGGGGGGGGGCGCCTTCTGGACGGTAACCCAAGTCAATAGTGGGGAGGCAATCGATACCAAGCCGAGTGCGGAAGTCACGGCAAACCTGGTAGTCATGCCCACGCCGAACGATGCAACAACAATTACTTTCGGGAATCTTGGGACTGTGATCGCAAACGCGGATGGCAGTGATGCGATCACACGGATAGACATTGATTCCAACAGTCTTGATGCTGCTGATAGCAGAGATCTGCGGATTACTATTGGAGCGGGCGGAGGAGTGAGAATGTGCGATCCGACAGTGCAATCGACAGACGACCCAAGGTTCTGCCCATAGGATAAGGATATAAAGATGAAGCAGAAATTACCAAAGCCAGCTTCTCAGCAAGGGGTCGTCCTTCTCGAATCGCTGATTGCAATCTTGATTTTTTCTTTTGGTGTGCTCGGTATTGTGGGGTTGCAAGCCAGCATGGTCAAAAGTACTTCGGACGCAAAATTCCGCTCGGAAGCGGCCTACATCGTACAGCAGAGAATCGGGCAGATGTGGTCCGATCCGGACAACTTGGCCGACTACGTGGAAGAGGATACCGATATCTCCGCTCTGCTGCCTGGAGGAACGAGAACGGTCGAAATTGACGCATCAGGCCAGTATGTTGTGACTGTTACCTGGCAGCAGCCGGGCGAGCCTGTGCATAACTACACTACGATCGCCAGCATTGTCGGAGGCTAACCGAATGTTCCATAAGGACTTTACTTTCCGGCAAACTGGTTTCGGTTTGGTCGAGATTATGGTGGGATTAGTTATCGGCTTGCTTACGACGCTGGTCATCATGCAAATCTTTTCAGCGTTTGAAGGACAAAAGCGTTCCACGACCGGATCTGCAGATGCACAGACGAGCGGTAGCATTGCTCTTTTCAGTATCACACGCGACATGCAGATGGCCGGGTATGGGCTAATTCCATCGACCAATTCACCGCTTGATTGTGACCCGTCGCCAGCAACACCTGCTGGAGTTAACCTGACGCCAGTGGTAATTGTCGATGGAGGGAATGCCGCAGGAGCCAGCGATACCGTTGCGATTCGTTATGGCACCTCGCCTACGGGAGGAGTGCCGACAGAAATCGGGGCGCTAAGTCCAGCACCAGGAACTACAGTGACTATGACCACCAATCTTGGTTGCAACGTTGGTGATTTGGCGCTGATCACAAATGGAGCTAGCTGCCAGATAAAGACCGTAACTGCTTTAACCACACCACCGGACAACACTGGCGTTATTCTGAACAATCTTGGTGGTGTTCTCGTTGGAGCTCAACTGTCTTGCCTCGGAAGTTGGACGCAAAGCATTTATCAGGCAGTCAATGGCAATCTTGAAATCAATGGGGTGTCTCGCGTATCAGGCATTGTCAATCTGCAAGCGCAATACGGCATTTCGGCAAGTGCTGATTCAAACCAGGTTATTTCATGGGTCGATGCGGTTAATAATGCGGCTGGCAATTGGGCTGCACCCTCCGTCGCTGAGCGCAACCGTATCAAAGCCATCCGGATTGCAGTCGTAGCGCGTAACGAGCAATTTGAAAAAGAAGACGTGAGCGCGGCCTGCTCATCTACAACGGCCGCGTCACCCTCGGGTGTTTGCTCCTGGGCGGGTTCGGTCGGCTCTCCTGCTCCTGCAGTCGATCTCAGCAACATCGATTCCTGGCAACGTTACCGTTATCGGGTATTCGAAACGATTGTTCCTCTTCGCAACGTCATATGGTCGAGAGACAAGTTATGAAATCTCCTAGCCAACTTCCTGGAATCAATAACCAACCCATGAGTCAGCAGGGTGTGGTTCTTTTCTTCGCGCTCATCGCGCTGGTTGCCATGTCGCTTGCCGCTCTGGCGCTACTACGTTCTGTTGACACGACAACACTGATAACCGGCAACCTGGCATTAAAACAGGCCGCGACTGTATCAGCGGATACGGGAGTTGAGCGCGCTATCGATTGGCTCACGCAGACACAAGCGGCCAATGCTGCCAAGAATGTCTTGAATGATCTGACCCATCCCTTCAATAACGATAGTGCAGCCCAAGGCTACTACTCCAGTCTTGCCGCGCCTGCAGACCTTGTCAGCGATGCAACATGGAACAATGCCAATAGCCTGCTCGTGGGCACTGACGCAAGCGGCAACACCATCCGTTACATCATCCAGCGCATGTGCCGCGATGCAAACATTCCGATTCAAGATACGACCTGTTTGTTTAGCGAAGGGAGTCTGGACAACAGCGGCCAGCATGTACGGCTACCTCAGGAGGTTTGCCAGGGATCTGGCTGCCCTTCTGAAGGACAATCCCCGCAGATTCGCATTACTGCAAGAGTGACTGGCCCGAAGAATACGGTTAGTTATGTGCAGGCATTCGTTTATTAGGAGACAACAATGAACCGTCTTTTGAAATATTCAAAGGGATTTCACGCTCAACAGTTCAACCTGGTTGTCGCCTTCATTGCTTCTGTCTCGTTTCATGTTCAGGCAGCGTCGGTTGACTTGGCCACGGCACCATTGGCTACTTCTACTACAACCACGGTTAAACCCAATGTCATGTTTGTTCTCGATGACTCGGGAAGTATGACATGGACTTACATGCCGGATGCCGTTGTCAATTTTCACAACAAATACGGTTATCTGAGTAATCAATGCAACAGTGTGTATTACAACCCAGACATTACATATACTCCTCCCAAGAAGGCTGATGGTACGGACTATCCTGATGCGATTTTTACTGCGGCCTATGACAACGGTTTTAGTACATCATCTAATCCAACGAATCTCGATAACCAGTTCATTGCAAACCGGTTCGAACCGGAGTCGGCCAATACGACTTACGACGGCGCTTCATACAAATCCTATATCAATTACTCTCTCGGGCCCTCAGGGGCTGTCTATTACCAGTATTCCGGCTCGGCAACGGACAAGAAATACAGCGATTCCAACTCGACGTTCTACAAAGAGTGTAATAGCGCATTTGGTAGTACCCCGGGCAGTTCGGTGTTCAGCAAGCGGCGGTTGTCTACAACCGAGACCACGACGATTACCGTCAGCGGAAACAACAGCACCTCGGTGAGCAGCATCAAGGTAAACGGCGTCGAATTGATGTCTGGTTCGACGACAGCGAATGCCAACAGCAACACCGTGGCATCCGGTATCGCAGCAAGAATTACGCAAAATGGATTTTCGGCCACGTCCTCTGGAAATACCGTTACGATCACGGGTCCCACATCTGCGGCCAATCACACTCCCGTCATAACAAAAACCGGGGGAATGACTTTTGTCGCGGATGTTTTCCCTGACACGACTCCCGCAAACCTGACCAACTTCGCCAACTGGTACAGCTACTATCGAACCCGGATGCTGATGATGAAGACATCGGCGGGCCAGGCATTTAGTACTTTGGGTGATACGTATCGTGTTGGATTGATGACGATAAACAACTCCGCTTCTCCACTGGTTCCGTTAGGCGTATTCGAAGACGCCCAACGTTCCGACTGGTATACGTCCTTTTATGGGGTGTCAGCGAGCGGCGGTACCCCGTTGAGAAAAGCCCTGGCGAATGCCGGGCGGTACTATGCGGGAAAGCTTTCCGGGACGACCGACCCGATCCAGTATTCCTGTCAACAAAATTTCTCCATTCTCTCAAGCGATGGGTACTGGAATGGCGATGCCGGAACCAATTTGTACGGCACGGCAATAGGAAACCAGGATGGGGATGCGGCGAGGCCCATGTTCGATGGGACAACGACTGTATCGACATGGACACTGACTTATACCCGAGA
The DNA here is from genome assembly GCA_964563685.1 of uncultured Propionivibrio sp. GTDB lineage: Bacteria > Pseudomonadota > Gammaproteobacteria > Burkholderiales > Rhodocyclaceae > Propionivibrio. The sequence continues at coordinate 223,548 of CAZLXL010000004.1, read as the reverse complement.
AAGTTATACCCAGGTTTCATCGGGCTGTCCTAGCAACAAGTACAAGAAAAAAATCCAGCCGCAAAGAGGCACCTGTACCGTTACCGTTGCCGGTAATGCTTGCAGCCCAACAAACTGGACCAATTTTGGATCGTCGACAACATTAAGCACGTGCGACTACCCCGGAGGGAGCAGCGCCAGCACTCCTGTGCTGCAGGAAACAGCAGCCTCGGATAGTAACGGAACGGAAAATTCGTTGGCTGACGTGGCCATGTACTACTACAAAACCGATCTGCGTACTCCAGGCCTCGGGAACTGCGCGGGAGTGCTCGGCGGGGATGTTGACGTATGTGAAAACAACGTATTCAAGGGGGGCTCGGACGATCTGCAGCAGCAGCACATGACCACTTTTACGCTAGGCCTTGGCGTCAGCGGGAAAATGACTTATTCCCAGAGCTATCTCACCGATACGACCGGCGATTTTGTCGACGTCAAGCTGGGAAGTAAGGCAAATTTGTCGGCAACACCCCCGGTGTGCTCTTGGGAAAGTGACGCAGCAACGTGCAATTGGCCGACACCCAGCGATAACTCAGTAGCAAATATTGACGACTTGTGGCACGCGGCGGTCAACGGGCGTGGAGCCTATTTCAGTGCAAGCGATCCGACATCGCTGGGCGCGGGCTTGTCCAACGCGCTTTCCAGCATCAAGGCAAAGAAAGGGGCCGGAGCTGCCGCAGCATCCAGCACGCTGAACCCGGTTTCAGGTAACAACTATGCCTTTGTCGCCAGCTATACAACTGTAGAGTGGAAAGGCAACCTGGAAGCGCGCGGCATCAATACCATAACGGGTGTCGTGAATGAAAATGCGACCTGGTGCGTGGAAAATATTCCTGCAGGGGAATGCTCCTCGCCCAGTTCCGTTGTTACCGAAAGCGTTGGAGATACAAATACCGCATATTGCGTAACGCCCAACTCGACAATATGCACAGGCGGAATTCTCGACGGTACGAATTGTAAGATCCCCATGGCTACGGCATGCACCGGAACCATGAATTCCAAGGTCTCAAGCTCAAGCGACTCGCGCAGCATCTATACGCCTGGTTCCAATGGCGCTTCGCTCATCGCTTTCGATACCAACTACGCGGCGAACAATCCTTCCCATTTTTCTTCAAGCAATATCAGTTCGCTTTCTCAGTGGGGGGCGCTAACGGAGACGCAGCAAGATGCCGCGACGGGAGCCAATCTGCTCAAATTCCTCAGAGGACAAAGCGGGCACGAGGATCGGTCGATCAATCCGGCAGACGACAGGTTGTACCGCTATCGGTCAGCAGTCCTGGGAGACGTTCTCGAGTCGCAGCCGGCATTCATCAGTAAACCGGTGATGAACTATCCGTATCCGGGCTACGGAGCTTATGCCACCGCTCAGGCGAATCGTGCGGGAACTGTTTATCTTGGCGCAAACGATGGAATGCTGCATGCATTTGCCGCAGATACCGGAGTCGAACGTTGGGCCTATGTGCCGAGCATGGTTATTCCGAACATGTGGAAATTGGCAGATAAGAACTATGCCGCATCGCACGCCAATTTCATCAATGGCAGCCCGGCCACTTCTGATATTTGCACTGCCAACTGTTCCTGTGATGAGGCGTGTGTTACAGCAGGAGGAACGCCTCCCGTATGGAAAACCATTCTGGTCGGAGGGCTGAATGCCGGTGGGCGGGGGTATTACGCTATCGACATCACGAATCCAACGACCCCAGAAATACTTTGGGAGCTTACGCCCACAACTGGCATTGGCGCAGTCAAGGACGATGATATCGGTTATAGCTACGCTCAACCCATTATTACCCGTAAAGCCGATGGAACGTGGGTTGTTCTCGTTACTTCCGGGTACAACAACACCAGTCCTGGAACTGGTAAAGGTTATCTGTATGTGCTCAACGCAAAAACCGGGGCCATTATCAGCAAAATCGGCACTGACGTTGGTTCAACGACAGCACCCAGCGGATTGGCGAAGATAGCCGCGTGGAATGATGAGCCTGTTGGCAACAAAACCACTTACGTCTATGGCGGTGATTTGAATGGAAACGTATGGCGTTTCAACATCAACTCAACCGCCACTGCAGCGATTGGAACGGGGGACGCTTTGAAATTTGCCACCCTGTTTTCTGATTCTGCAGGCGTCAACGCACAACCCATCACCACCACTCCTGTTTTAGGAAAAATCAATGGTAAACGGGTGGTGTTTATTGGTACTGGAAAATATCTGGAAACCTCTGATCTGACCAATACCCAGGTACAAAGCCAGTATGCAATCAAGGACGATGATGCAACTGATACTTTGGTCAATCCACGCACAACGCTAGTACAGCAAACAATTTCTGAGAGCGCCAGCGGCAGTGCTACGCGCGTCAGTTCAGGGAGCACAGTCAATTTCTATACCGGGAGAGGCTGGTATTTTGACTTTCCTGATACGGGCGAACGCCAGAACGTTGACAGTAGACTGGTACAAGGGGTACTTCTTATTCCAACAACCGTGCCGACAAATACTGTCTGCTCTCCTGGTGGCTACGGATGGTTGACATACGTTGACTACAAGACAGGGCTTGCTGTGAACACGGCAACAGATCTTGTGTCGACAAAGTTCGATGCCACCATAGTTGGCGTTAATGTTATTTACATCGGTGGCAACCCGGTCCCTTGGGTGGTTACTTCGGCCAATCCCACGCCAGAGAAACCTTCGGGTCCAGAATTCCCATCGACGGCGGCGGGATTTACCGCAAAGCGGGTTATATGGAGAGAGCTTATTCCATAACACGATAACCTTGTTGAAACTGAGCAATCCAACTATAATCCCGCGCTCGTCGCCGCTGTAGCTCAGTCGGTAGAGCAGCGCATTCGTAATGCGAAGGTCGGCAGTTCGATTCCGCCCAGCGGCACCAAACAACCTCAAATGCATCAAGCACTTAGGCCAATTCTTCGGGATTGGCTTTTTGCTTTCTGGTGTCTGTAATCACAGCTCCAGTGTGATCAAAGTGTGATCGCGCACGGACAGCCTAAGAGAAGCTGCCCGGCGTCATTCTGCTGTGTCAGGCGGAACTGTCAAGCACGGGGTAACTCGCGAGACATCCGGTAGGTTCTCTTACTATGCCCCTGCATATAGGAAATGCATGAGACAAACGGTTGTAGGAGGAGGGGGGAAGGCGGATGTAGGAAGCACCCACGGCAACGGCCACGGGCTTCAGATACTCCGGGATGCCTTGCTCAAGACTCTTCCAGGGGAAGCCCCCAGTGTCTCCCTATAGATGCCTCTTTAGATACCCCGATAGGTAGGTTTTACAGGGGTCATTGGGCTGTATCCCTTGCAGGGTAAGACATACAGAGGAGACACCCTCATTTATCCCTGAGTAATATGTCCTCTCAAGCAAGGGACTACTACAGGACATCCCAAGAAGGCATGGAAGAGGTATCTAAAGAGGCTCTAGGATTAAGGTTTCTTTACCCGCTGGATAACTGCCCTAGGTCCTTAGCAGGAAGGCAGTTTTTACGATTGCCTAATAATTGCCATATTCTCCACTCCAGTGTGATCGGAGTGTGATCAGCAGGGACCAGTAGCAAGACCCTAACGGGACAAATGCTTGATTCGCATGGCAATGCCGCTGTAGCTCAGTCGGTAGAGCAGCGCATTCGTAATGCGAAGGTCGGCAGTTCGATTCCGCCCAGCGGCACCAGAGTTCCAGGAATTTAGCCTCGGCCATACGCCGGGGCTTTTTTCTTTCTGATGCAATTTCTCCCTAGCGTCACTCCATCTTGCCGTGCTACAACGGGTCTGCTTGTTCCGCACACTAAAGTATTGCGTCAAACTATACGTTATTGCATCAAGTAGTCGCGGTTAGACTGTTCGGATTGAATTGTTGTCGTTCCAACCCGGTGTAAATCGGAGGGGGTGCCGTGATCGAAGACAATGAAACAAATGAAGTCTCAGATAGCCTTCCCGAGGTTGCTCCCCGGTTTACTCCTCTTGTTGTCGTGTCGATGCTGTTCGGATTCGTGCTGTGTCTGGGAATCGTCGCCGCATATATTGCTTACGCGAAGATTCGCAGCCTGCAGGCAGAAATCGTTGCGCTCAAGGAAGATGCCGGCAAGCAGGGCGTTGCACTGCAAGACAGGCAAGCCCAAATCGAAGCCCTTTCCAGTCAAATCAGTGCACTGAAGGAGCATGCGGTGGCTCGTTCGGGAAAGAAAGCGGCCTCCAGTGAAAAGGTTCTCTCTGTGGATCCGTCTTCTCCTGCAGCGTCCGGTGTTTCTGCTCCGGCCGTTCAGTTGCCGGATATGGCCACAAAATCGATCCGTGGGGTTGATGTTCAGCCGCGAAAAGAGCGGGTACCTCCGGAAACCGAGAATTGCGAACTGGTCGGGAAATCTCCCGAAGAACAGGCGGCGACCCTCAAGCGCTGCGTCAGCGTGATGGATGGGCTTGCCGGCTCTGCGGGTCGCCAGGAAAAGCGCCGTTAGGAAGCTTCCGGTTGTGCTGGCCGCCTAAACGGCCTTGCTGCGCAATGCTTGAAAGACTGCATAGCGCTGCGCGTCGATGGTTCCCGCTTCGAGTGCGCTGCGCACGGCACAGCCGGGTTCACGGTCGTGCCGGCAGTTGCGGAAGCGGCATTGTCCGCTGAACTGGCGCAGTTCCGGAAAGCCGTGTTCCAGTTCGTGCATGGAAAGATGATGCAACCCGAATTCCTGTAATCCTGGAGAGTCGATGAGTGCAGAATCGGCATCGAGACGATAAAGTGTGGCGTGCGTTGTGGTGTGTTTTCCCGAATCGAGTGCTTCGGATATCTCACGGGTTCGAGCATTGGCGTGCGGAATCAGTGCGTTGACCAGTGTCGATTTGCCCATTCCCGACTGGCCGACAAGCACGCTGGTGTGTCGGCCAAGATGAGGGCGCAGGGTCTCGATGCTGGACAAGGCGGACAGGTGGATTAGCGGATAACCGAGCCGGGCAAAGGGTGCCAGTACGGCTTCCGCATGGGACAGGCGCTCCGTGAGATCGCATTTGTTGAGCACGATCAATGCAGAGATGTCCTGGCTTTCGGCGGCGACCAGGCAGCGCGTTACCAGTTCTTCCGAAAAGGAGGGCTCGGTAGCGACAACCACCACGATCTGGGTCACATTTGCTGCGATCAGCTTCTGCCGGAATTCGTTCGAACGGTAGAGCAGGCTCCGGCGCGGCTGCGTTGCGTCGATGACGCCTTGGGAGTCGCTGCTGCGCAGAACGACAACCCGGTCGCCGCAGGCCAGTTCGCTTTTCTTTCCGCGCGGGAAGCAGGGCAACGTCCCGCCGTCGTCCAGTTCGATCAGATAGTGCCGCCCATGCGCGGCGATGACGGTTCCTTCGAGCTTCAAGTCAAGGCGGACAAATGTGAAATGCGCAATGCGGCGGGGGGGTGCGAATCGTAGAACAGCGAATGCAGCGGGTCGGGCGTCAGGGTGGCGGCGTTGTCTTCATAGAGTTTGACCAGCGCCTGCACCAGGTTTGCGGCGGAAGCATGTTCGGCGGCATAGCGGTCGGCCTCGAATTCGTGCCGGCGAGACAGCAGGCTGCTCAGCGGAGTGAGCAGGAAGGTGAAAACGGGCACTGAAAGAAAGAAGAGAATCAGCGCCATGGCTGTGTTCTGCGCGGCAGGGGCGGTGACGCCGAGGCCCGAGAAGAACCATTCGGCATGCATCAGCTGGCCGAGGATGAAAAGCAGGAGCAGCGTCGTGGAAAAAATCAGGGCGATGCGTTTGATGATGTGATGATGCCTGAAATGCCCCAGTTCGTGCGCCAGCACCGCTTCGGTCTCTTCCGGCTGGAGCCGGCTGAGCAGGGTGTCGAAGAACACGATGCGCTTGGTCCTGCCAAAGCCGGTGAAGTAGGCGTTGCCGTGGCTGGAGCGCTTTGATCCGTCCATCACGAACAGCCCTGAGCTGGCAAACCCGCACCGGGCCAGCAGGGATTCGATGCGTGCTTTGAGCGCGACATCGTCAAGCGGCGCAAATTTGTTGAACAGCGGTGCGATCCAGGTCGGGTAGATGAACAGGATCAGCAGGTTGAACACGCACCAGAACAGCCAGACGTACAGCCACCACCTTTCGCCCATTTGCGCCATAAGCCAGAGAACCGACAAAAGGACGGGCGTACCGATGGCCAGCCCGAGCGCCGTCTGTTTGCAAAGATCGAGAAGAAACAGGCGCAAGGTCATGCGGTTGAAACCGAATTTTTCTTCGATGACGAATTGCGAATACAGGGACAGCGGCAAATCGATGATTCCGGAAATGGTCATGACACTGAAAATCAAGGCTACGCCGTACCATGGCCCGTCCAGGCGCTGCGTCCAGAATTCGTGCAGGGCTTGCAAGCCGCCGCCCAGGGTGAATGCCAGCAGGACGACCACTTCGATGGTCAGAGCCAGTCTGCCGAGACGTGTTCTGGCAATGCTGTAATCGGCTGCTTTCTGGTGCGCCGGGAGCGCGATGCGGTCGGCGAACAGGGCTGGAACGGTTGCGCGGTGCGCGCGGACATGCGCGACCTGGCGTGCGCCGAGCCACAGGCGTAGCGTAATCATCAATCCGAGCGCGGCGAGAAAGACCAGGGAGAAATTATTGAGCATCAAGCTGTGCCAGAATGCGGGTTTTAGGAGTGGAACGAATTATATGGCACAGAACGAAAATCATCTCGTCTGGTTGGACATGGAAATGACCGGCCTTGATCCCGAGCGCGACCGGATCATCGAAATGGCAATGATCGTCACCGACGGCAATCTCGAAACCGTGGCCGAATCCCCGGTGTGGGTGGTGCATCAGCCGGACGTCGTGCTCGATGCAATGGATGACTGGAACAAGAAAACACATGGCAAGAGCGGCCTCATCGATCGGGTACGGAATTCGGTGCTCGATGAAGCGGCCGTGGAAGCTGCCGCGCTGGCCTTCATGCAGGAATACGTGCCGCAGCGCACCAGCCCGATGTGCGGCAACTCGATCGGACAGGACCGGCGGTTCATGGTGCGCTACATGCCGGTACTGGAAGCATGGTTTCATTACCGCAATCTTGACGTCAGTACGCTCAAGGAGTTGTGCCGGCGCTGGAAGCCTGAAATAGCCAGGGGATTCGAAAAGGAGTCCGCGCATACGGCCTTGGCCGACATCCGCGAATCAATCGACGAGTTGAAGTATTACCGCGAACATTTCATCAAGATGTGAGGTGCGGCCGGATGGACGTGAATGCGCTGTCAGTCCGCCGGATGGCGATCCGGCAAGGCGGGGTCGCTATCGATCTCTTCGCCTTCAGCCTTCAGGTCACTTAAGCGGGTGGCCGGATCGGCCCCGCGTCCGCGGCGGTACAGATGAAATTTGTCGCTAGCCCGCCGATCGCCGGGACGGTTGCCTTCCCAGATCTTGCGCCAGCCGGCCTCGGAGAGGGCGTCCCGATCGCGTACGGTGCCTTGCACAAGGAGCCAGGAGCAGCGCCTGGCTTGATCGCTCTTCTGCGGTACCGTGCGGAAACCTTCGAAGTAATCCAGTGAAGCGAGCAGGGAAAGAGGCAGGCTCGCCCCGGCAATGCAATCGACTTTTTCGGGCAGCGCTTCAGCCAGCGAGGCGGCCAGAGGGCGATAGGTCTTGCCGTAGTCGATCCATGGCATCCACAGGCTGGCAATGAGCAGCCAGAACAAGGTCAGGCCGGCCATCCAGTGCATGATCCCCCGCATCGGGGAGCGCGGACTGGTGACAATCATCCAGAACCATATACCAGTGGATATCAGGGCAAAAGCGAAGGCCAGCGTGTTGAAATGGCCGACAAAACCGGGTTCAAGACGCACCGCCTGGCGGGCCAGCCGCTCCGGCCAGCCGAAGACCAGTGCGTTCCAGCCGATCCAGGCGATGCCGGCAAAGAAGGTGAAGGTCATCATGCCGAACCAGTCGAACGCATTGGCGGCCCCGCGGCGCAGAGAGTTTACTGCGGGGACGGCAAGCAGCACCAGCGGCGGGAGGATCAACAGTGCCACAGCACTGCGCAGGGGGATGAACATGGCAAGGATGAGCAAGCTTGCGAAGAAGGACAGCATCGGCAAGGTGAGTGCCGACCTGAACAGTGTCCGGCGCTTCGACCACAATGCCCATCCGGCGAGTGGCAATGCCGGCCATGCGTACCATAGAAGCAGATTCAGGTAGCGCATGAAATTGGTCGCAGGAACGATCGGGCGGGAGAGTGCTGCTATTTCCGCCTGCAAAAAATCGGCGAAATAATCAGGGGATGCCAGATGGAGAGAAATCAGCCATGCACTGCACGGAATCAGTGCGACAACGATTCCTGTCAATAACCATCCTGTGTGCGCTTTCCGGCTCCCGGATTGCCAGAGCGCAATGAGTGCCGGAGGTATCAGGGTCAGGACCGGCAGCAAGCCGTTGGCCAGAAAGCCCAGCGCGAGCGCCCCGCCGAAAACGGGGGCCGCCAGTTGCGGGCGGCGTGCAAGCAGCGTCAGTGCCCAGTAAGCCATCGTGTGTGCCGTCAGGGCAGCCAGCATGGGCTGCGCTTCATGTGCGTGAAAAAGAAAGCCGATGCTTCCGGCGAGAATCAGCGGGGCGGCCGCCGCCTGTTCGCGGCCATGCAGTTCTCGTGCTGCCAGCAGGATGAATGTCAGTGCCAGCAGGGTGAACAGGCCGCTGGTAACGCGTGCTGCGTCATGGAAGGGCAGCAGCCAGGAAAATAGCTGACCTATCGTTGCGGCCAGCCAGTAATAAAGCGGCGCATCGGGATAGGGCCGCCCTGCCAGTTGCAGGATCAGCCAGTTGCCATGCTGGGCGATGTCGTGCGCAATGCCGATGGAGATGGCGTCATCGTGTCTCCATGGATCGTGCCCGATCAGGCCGGTAAAGATATAAACGATCAGCAGAATGGCCAGCACCCAACCGCTGGGGGGCAGGGTAATTCCTCGGAAACGCGGTTTTTCCTCGAGAACGGGCATGGCCAAATCGCTTTGAAAACATGAGCTGAATCAATAAAAAAGGCAGCCCGGCAGCTGCCTTTTTGCCGAGTCCGCGTGAACTCGCCGTGGTGGCGGTCGATCAGGCCGCTTTGGCCTTGGTGCCGTACTTTTTGTTGAACTTCTCGACGCGTCCGGCGGTATCGATGATCTTCTGCTTGCCGGTGTAGAACGGATGGCAGGCAGAGCAGACTTCAATATGCAATGGCCGCTTCATGGTGGATTGTGTCTTGAACACATTGCCGCAAGAGCAAGTGACTTCGATTTCGGTATAGTCGGGATGGATATCGGATTTCATCGGTGAAATTCCTGTAGGTCAAAACTAGCCGGCTCGATATAAATGGGCAATATATCGTTGGCCAACTCCGGAGAACGCGGGATTATCCTTGTTTTTTGATCGGTTGGCAATCAGGTCGGAATAATGTTCAGCGGCGCATCGAGTCGAAGAATTCGGCGTTGGTCTTCGTGGCCTTGATCTTGTCGAGCAGGAATTCCATCGCTTCGAGGTCATCCATGTTGTAGAGCAGCTTGCGCAAAATCCACATTTTCTGCAGCACGTCGGGCATCAGCAGCAATTCCTCGCGCCGCGTTCCGGAGCGGTTGACATTGATGGCCGGGTAGACGCGCTTTTCAGCCATCCGGCGATCCAGGTGGATCTCCAGGTTGCCGGTTCCCTTGAATTCTTCGTAGATCACGTCATCCATACGGCTGCCCGTGTCGATCAGCGCTGTAGCAATGATGGTCAGCGAGCCGCCTTCCTCTACGTTGCGCGCTGCGCCGAAGAAGCGTTTCGGCTTCTGCAGGGCATTGGCGTCGACGCCGCCGGTCAGGACCTTGCCCGAGGCGGGCTGCACCGTGTTGTAGGCGCGCGCGAGGCGGGTGATCGAGTCGAGCAGGATGACCACGTCTTTCTTGTGCTCGACCAGGCGCTTGGCCTTTTCGATGACCATTTCGGCAACCTGCACGTGACGGGTGGCCGGTTCGTCAAATGTTGAAGCGACCACTTCGCCGCGCACCGAACGCGTCATTTCCGTTACTTCTTCCGGCCGTTCGTCAATCAGCAGGACAATCAGGGTGACGTCGGGGTGGTTGGCTGTGATGGCATGGGCGATGTGCTGCATCATCACCGTCTTGCCGCTTTTCGGGCTGGAGACGAGCAAGCCGCGTTGGCCTTTGCCAATCGGGGCGATGATGTCGATGATCCGGCTGGTGGTGTTTTCCTCGCCGCGGATGTCGCGTTCGAGCTTCAGGTGCTTTTCCGGATGAAGCGGCGTCAGGTTCTCGAATAGTATCTTGTTCTTGCACGCCTCCGGCGGCTCGCCGTTGATCTTGTCCACCTTGACCAATGCGAAATAGCGTTCGCCGTCCTTCGGCGTGCGGATTTCGCCTTCGATAGTGTCGCCGGTGTGCAGGTTGAAGCGGCGAATCTGGCTTGGGCTGACATAAATGTCGTCCGTACTGGCCAGGTATGAAGTGTCCGGCGAACGCAGGAAACCGAAACCGTCGGGAAGTGTTTCCAGGGTGCCATCGCCGAAAATCGTTTCGCCTTTTTTGGCCTGGTTTTTGAGCAGGGCAAAGATCAGCTCGTGCTTGCGTAGCCGGTTGGCGCCTTCGATGTTGTTGGCAACGGCCATGTCGAGCAGTTGACTGACATGGAAGGCTTTGAGTTCAGATAGATGCATGTGCGATGTAGGAAAAGGATAAGCCGGGATGGCCGGATGTCGTCACAGAATAGACGCAAGGAGAGATGTGAATTGGGTAATGCCAGGATTGTTGCGACAGGGCTGCGGCCGATGCATGGCCTGAAAGCTTGGGACGGTTTCGTTGTTGCTGTTCTCGGATTCCGTGTCCGTCATGCTTTCAGGCGGAGCGTAGCTATTTTACAAATGGCTGTCAATAAAAGCTGTAAGCTGCGATTTGGAGAGGGCTCCAACCTTGGTGGCCTCGACGTTGCCGTTTTTAAACAGCATCAGGGTCGGAATGCCGCGCACGGCGAAATTGGCCGGGGTGTTCGGGCTGTCGTCAATGTTCAGCTTGGCTATTTTCAGGCGCCCGGCGTACTGACTGGCGATATCGTCGAGAATGGGGGCGATCATTTTGCAGGGACCGCACCATTCTGCCCAGAAATCGAGCAGCACGGGCTGTGCGGATTGCAGGACTTCGGCCGCAAAAGTGTCGTCGGTGACGTAATGGATGTGTTCACTCATCAGAGTACCTTCTGGAAATTATGGGGTGAGTTGATGGCGCGGCAGTCGCGTAGCGCGCGGAAACGTGCTGCATTCGATTGGTTTGACTAATCCTAGCGAAAAAAACTGGCCATGGGAAGTCAGCTGCTTTGTGTCTCCAATCGGGATTTTGTTCCATATTATGTTCAAGCTTATGTGGCAGAATCATATATGCTTTTCCCATGTTTGAATTACGCTTCAACTTTCGCAACAAAAAGTAACAACGAGGAGCTCCCATGAAACTTTCAAGTCGCTTGGCAATAATCGTCATCTGCTCCGTCATCGGGCTGGTTCTTATGGCGGCTTTTGGACTGCATACGCTGCGTCAAACCATGCTGGAGGACCGGCATAATGAGCTCCGCGCCGTGCTTTCCTTGGCCAAGGGGCAAGTGGCTTATTTCCAGTCTCTGGAAAAGAACGGGACGCTTTCCCGGGAGGTCGCTCAGGCCAAGGCCGTTGAAGCCCTGTCCTCCTTGCGGGATGGAAAAACGGCGTATGTGTGGGTTCGCACTACGGGGGCGCTGGCCTTGGTGCTTCCTGAAAACCAGAAGGAAGGCCTTGGCAAAGTGGATTTCGGCAAGAAACTTCCCGATGGCCGCTTTGACTTCCAGCGCTATCTGGATCTCCTGGCGTCAAGTGAATTCGGCTTTGTGGAGATTGCAGTCAAAAAGCCGGGCAACGACGAAATCCTTCCGAAGATCAACGGCGTGACGAAAGTTGAAGGCTGGGATTGGGTCGTCGGTTATGGCGCCTGGATCGACGACATCAATGCGGCTTTCTGGCGCAATGCGCTGGGCTTCATTGGCCTGGGCGTGGCCATGTTGGCCCTGGTGGTTGGTTTGGCGGTAACGATGGCGCGTACCATTTACAAGCGTCTTGGCGGAGAGCCGGATTATGCGGCCGAAGTGGCGCAGGCCATTGCCGCGGGCGATTTGAGCCGGCAACTCGATGGCCGTTTTTCCGGTGATAGTCTGCTTGCTTCGGTGGCGCGGATGCAGAACAGTCTGCGGCAAATGATCGAGAGCATCCAGCAGGGCTCCACCCAGCTCGGACGTGCGGCAACGGATCTGACCGGGCAGATGCACCATATTCACGATGCATCGTCCCAGTCGGAGGAGGCGACGTCATCAACGGCTGCAGCGGTCGAGGAGCTTGCCGTAAGCATCGATCACATTTCCAGCAGTGCCCGGGAGGCGGAGGAAAACTCGGAGCGCTCGAGCCAACTCGCCAAGGACGGCGAAAAAATGGTGAACCAGGCTTCCGAAACGATTCAGGGCGTGTCTACGATGGTGGCCGATGCTGCCGGACAGATCGAAGGCTTGCTGGAACGCTCGCGTGAAATCGACAGCATTGCGGCGGTCATTAAAGAGATTGCCGATCAAACCAATCTGCTGGCGCTTAACGCAGCCATCGAGGCGGCACGTGCCGGGGAGCAGGGGCGTGGTTTTGCGGTGGTCGCCGACGAGGTGCGCAAACTGGCCGAGCGGACGACGAAAGCGACCGATCAGATCACGCACATGATTGGTGCTGTCCAGTCCGATACCAGTGCCGCGGTGAAAAGTATGCAGTCGGTGATGCCGCAAGTCTCGCTTGGGGTAGAAATGGCGGGGTCTGCGGCAGGCGCTTTGCGTGAGATCAATGCGGGGGCGGCGACGACGCTCAATAACGTTCGTGAAGTGGCTAATGCCACCGCCGAGCAGAGTCAGGCGAGTTCGAGTGTGGCGCAGAATATCGAACGGATCGCCGAGATGGTCGAGAAATCGGCCTCGTCGGTACGGGCGGCCAATGAGAATGTGCTGTCTCTTGAAAGTCTGGCGAAGCAGTTGAGCGATTCCGTTTCGCGCTTCCGGCTCTGAAGCGCAAGACGCGGAGAATGATGCGCGAAGGCCGTGCGGAGAGCACGGCCTTCGTCGTTTACATGATGATATTGATAAGGCGCTGTCGGATCATTCGTCGGACGGGGTAAATCCGAACAGGGTTTTCGGGTTCTCCCACATGATCAGGCGCCGTACGGCCGGATCCGGGAAAAGTCGTTCGAAGAGCTTGAGTAGCGGGCCGTAATCGATGCGCTCGGTGGCACGCAGGAAGGGCCAGTCGGTTCCCCATACGCAATTATTCACCCCAAAGGATTCGACGAGGGCCCGGATGTAGGGCCAGGTGTCCGCGTAGGGATAGGCTTCACGGGAAAACTTCATGTAGCCGGACAGCTTGATACAGGCATTCCCCTTGCGACCCAGTTCGAGCAGCGCCTGGAATCCGGGTTGCTCGAGACCGGCAGAAACGTCCGGCCGGCCGCAATGATCGAAAATCAGGCGCGCGCCGCTGGCCTCGAGCATCGGCCTGAGACTCTGCAATTGCTGATCCTGCACCTGGATTTGCGCGAAGAGTCCGAACTCCCTGATCATTTCCAGCAGTGCGGCGGAATCTGCGTATTCGTCTACGCCAAAGAGCGCAGGATTGAACGCGATGCCGACAATTCCACTGGCCTTCAGCTCAGCCAGATCGTCGCGCGTGGCATTTTCGGGGGCGACGGCGATGCCTTTGACGCGCCCCTTGCTGCGGGCGATGAAATCGAGCAGGCAGCGGTTGTCTGTGCCATAACCGGAATTGGGTTCGACAACCAGCGCATGGCGTACCCCGTAACTGTCCAGAACGTTCAGAAACTGTGCCGGCGTACCGATTTCCTGCCCGGAGGGCAGGTAGATGTTGCCTTCCTGATAGGGAAAGCGCGATGGATCGAAAACGTGGTTGTGACAGTCGATCTTGGGTTCGTCAAAGATGTTCATTGGATCCCAGCAATATAGAAGACGGATAAGCGGACGCCTGGAAAGGCCCTGCCAGGCTCAGGGTGAAAGGACGTTTGTCGCACCAGATGCGCTATAGTTTCCCTTGTTATCGAATGGAGGGTCCGCGTCATGACTTATGTCGTTACCGAAAACTGCATCAAGTGCAAATATACGGATTGCGTCGACGTTTGTCCTGTCGATTGTTTTCATGAGGGGCCGAATTTTCTGGTCATCGATCCCGATGAGTGCATCGACTGCACGCTATGCGTTGCCGAATGTCCGGCCGGAGCCATTTTTGCCGAGGATGATGTGCCGGACGACATGAACAATTTCATCGCATTGAACGCCGAAATGGCCAAGGTCTGGCCGACGATTGCCGAGCGCAAGGAGCCGCTCGAGGATGCCGATGCCTGGAATGGCGTTCCCGGCAAGCTCGACAAGCTGGAACGCTGAAACTGTTTGACGATGGAGATTGCGGCCGGCAAGCTCAGCGCGCACGCCTTGCCGCCCGGCGAGACGTTCTTCGATGCCCTGGCTGCGCGCCTCCTTGAATGCTGCCCGCCGCGGGAGGGGAGCGGTGACCTGAGTGCCTTGCGGGTGCTGGTGCCGGCCCTGCCCATGGCGGTTGAGTTGCGGTCCGCGCTGCTAGGTGCGGAGTCGCGCCCGCTGCTTCTGCCCTGCTTCGATACATTGAAAAACTGGGTGTTGAGCGCGCCGCTCGAGGGGATACCCGAGCCCTTGCCGGACAGCGCGCGCCGGGTGTTGCTGTACGAGGCCCTGCGTGACAAAGGGTGGTTCGACGAAGCTGCGTTGTGGGGCATCGCTGCGGAAATGGCCCGCCTCTTCGATGAACTGACGGGCGCGGCCGTGTCGCTGCCGGACGATGAAAACACACTGATCGAACAATTGCAGCAAGCCTATGCGCTGCGCGCATCGGCGCCGCTGGCCTTTGAAGCGCGTGTCGTACACGAGCTTTGGCGAGCCCTGGCGTTGTCCGGAACGCTCGATGCGGCGGCGGTGTATCGCATGCGACTGGCAGCGCTGCTGAAGCATGTGACCGATGCCGGAGTTGCGCAGCCGCTGCTGGTCCTGCTTGACGCCCCGCCGGAGGAGGCGCTTGACCCTGCCGAATATGATTTTTTGCGCCGCTATGGCGAAACGCAGCCCTTGCATGTGTTCTACCCGGCGCCGCGCGAGACCGGGGTGACGCCGCTGATGGCGACTCTCGATGCCGCCTGGCCGCAGGAAACTCAGGTACCCTTGTTCGAACGCGCTCAGGCGCTTGCTGAGCACATCCCGTGCAGTCCGCTCGCCGGGCGTCTGCAACTTGTTCCGACTGGTGGCCGGGAACAGGAAGCGCAGGCTGCGGTTGCGCAACTTGGCGAGTGGCTGCAAGCCGGGTTGCGCCGTATTGTAATGATTGCGCAGGACCGGCTGACAGCGCGGCGGGTGCGGGCGCTGCTCGAACGTGAAGGCGTGCTGGTCAGCGATGAAACGGGTTGGCTGCTGTCCACTTCGCGCGCAGCGGCGGCCATTGATGCGCTGATCGAAACCGTGGCCGGGAACGCCTATCACCGGGATCTGCTCGATTTGTGCAAATCCCCCTATGTTTTTTCCGACGTGGATGCCGGAGAGCGCAAGACGGTAGTTTTCGCGCTCGAATCGGCGATCCGTTCCGCTTCGGTCAAGGCTGGTCTGCCGCGCATCCGGCGCTGTCTGATGGAATCGAATGCGCAAGGAAAGACGCTCGCTCTGGCGCTGCTCGAACGCGTCGATACGGCGACAGCCCTGCTACGCGCCAAACCTGCGCCGCTCGCGCGCTGGAACAGCCGCTTGCGCAAGGCGCTGGACGTGCTCGGTATGCTCCTTCCCTTGGACGATGATGCCGCTGGCCGCGATTTGCTCGAATTGATTGAACAGCGCAGCGAGGAACTGGCCGAAAACACCGCTGCATTTACGTACAGCGCCTGGCGCGACTGGCTCAATCGTGAATTCGAGGCGGCTAGTTTTCGCGACACCGGCATCGCCAGCCCGGTCGTTGTCACGCCGCTCAATGCCGTATGCCTGCGCCGTTTCGAAGCCGCGCTGCTGATTGGCGGCGATGCGCGCCAGATGGCTTCGGCCAGCCACGGCGAGTTTTTCAACCAGTCCGTTCGCCGTGAACTGGGTTTGTGCACACGCGAGGATAGCGAGCGCGAACTGCGCCGCGATCTCGAGCTGTTGCTGACTACGGTGCCCCGCGTCACGGTTACATGGCAGGCAATGCAGGACGGCGAGGCCAATCTGCTGGCGCCCGAATTCCTGTTGCTCTCGACGCTGCATCAACTGGCCTGGAAGCTTGATCTGAACTGCAGTCCCCTGCCGGAGCGCGGCGAGGCCAGCCCCGATGCGGCGACGGCTCCACAGCCGACGCAAGCGGCAGCACCGGTTGCGCCTTCCGGACTGATTCCGCAACGTATCTCGGTCAGCGGCTACGCCAGTCTTGTCGCGTGCCCTTACCGGTTTTTCGCCCGGCATGTGCTTGGTTTGGGCGAGATGGATGAAGTCAGCGAGGAGATGGACAAGAGGGGTTATGGAGAACTGGTGCATCGTGTGCTGGAACGTTTTCATGCGCGGCATCCCTCCGTTTCCGTACTGTCTGAACATGAGGCGCTGACGGCCTTTCAGGACTGCGTGGCCGAGGTGTTCACCCCCGCAATGGAAGACAATTTTCTCGCTGTCGGATGGAAGTTGCGCTGGGAGAAACGACTGTCCGCCTATCTTGACTGGCAGCGCGAACAGGAGGCGCAAGGCTGGCGCTGGGCTCAGGCTGAAGTGCCCGTCTGCAGGATGTTGCCATTGGAGAATGCCGGTTCGCTCGAACTGTATGGTCGCATCGACCGCGTCGATGTCAATGTGGACAGTAAAACCGGCGTCGCGCTGTTCGACTACAAGACACAAAAGGCTGCAATCATCCGGGAGAGACTGCAGGACGACGTGCAACTCCCCGCCTACGCGCTGATGCACGGCAAGACGGAACAGGCGGCCTATGTTGCACTGGATGATGAAAGAATCCTTGCGCTGAAGGCTGGCGACGATGAGGCTGCGATCATGGCTGCCGCCGAGGCTCAAGGACAACGCCTGTCAACGGTTTTTGATGCCATGCATCGTGGCGCCCGTTTGCCGGCACACGGAGCCGAGAGCGTGTGCCAGTGGTGTGAAATGTATGGCTTGTGCCGAAAGGGTTACGCGTAGTCCGATTCGCATTGGAATGGGGTTCTGGCATAAGCGCAGCCGCGTGAAAACCGGTTGGCCTTTGCACGGATTTTTCAATGCGAATCGGATCTGGGGAGATTAATGAATCAGGGCTTCATGGAAAATGCTTTGGCATATTCTTCCGGCGAAAGGCGTCCATCCTTATTTGCATCCGCCGTGCTGAATACCTTGCTTACAGCCGGACTGGCGCTGGCTTCCTTCTGGTCCACAAAGCCGTCCTGGTTGGTATCCAGCGCGGAAAAACTCTTTGCATCGACCGGCGCCGGATTGGCCGCACTGGCCTGCGGGACGGTGGTGTAAAGCGCTGTGGCCGCAAGAAATGCAAGCGTCATGGATTGCCAGAATTGCAATTTGTTTTGTTTCATCATGTGCTTTCTCCATAATGGATGACAATAGGAAGAAGACCCGTTTTCCGAAAGGGAACGCAGCCTCCTGTCGGACTACAGCACGGGGCGTGCCAGATGATGATTTTCCTTTTGTTTCAACGTGATGTCGAAGATGCAGTGCATTTTGATCCGGCTGGAGTGTCGTCTGTCGACGACGGAGCACCGATGTTTCCGGGCACTTCCCCGCTGTCCGTGGCTTGCGGCTGTCGCCTTGTGGCGACGCAAGGAGGTTCCGCCGCCTCGTGCCTGTGCGTTGCAAGCGCTTTCCCATATGATGAGCAATGCCTGTCTGCCACTGCGATGAAAGAATCGAAAACCTCATGCACGCACCGTCTCCCTTGATTCGCAAGGCGCTCGATCCCGGTCGCAGCGTCGTGGTCGAAGCCTGCGCCGGCAGCGGCAAGACGTGGCTGCTGGCTTCGCGCATCGTGCGCTTGTTGCTGGCCGGCATCGCGCCGGGCGAGATTCTGGCCATCACGTTCACGCGCAAGGCGGCGCGCGAAATCGAGGAGCGAGTCGTCGACTGGCTGCATTTGCTGGCAACGGGCAGCACGATACAAGTGACCGGGTTTCTCGCCGAACGTGGCGTGGTTCCGGATGAGGCTGTGCTGCGCATGGCGCGCGGTCTCTATGAGCGGGTGCTGGCTGCGCAACCCCGGTTGGCGGTCAATACCTTTCATGGCTGGTTCCTGCAACTCGTTGATGCCGCGCCGTTGTCGGCCAATCTGGCCGGAGCGACGCTGGTCGATACGGATTCCCGGTTGTTTGACGAGGCCTGGCAGTCATTCGCGACCGAATTGGCAAAGTCCCAGGGAAGCGATCTGACGCGCAACTTTCTCGGGCTGCTTGGCGAAGCCGGCCTGGAGTCGACGCGCCGCCTGATCCGGCGGGCGCTCGATCGACGCAGCGAATGGCTGTCGTTCGCCGGGAAGGGCGCGGAAATTGCGGAAAACGTCATTGCAGTCTTGCGGGAACAATTGGGCGCTGGCGAACCGGGCGATGCGCTGGCTGCCTTCTTTGCGGAAGGCTGGGATCTCGATTTTCAAGCCTATCTCGGCTTCCTCGAAACAAGTGATTTGAAGGGCGATCAGGATGCTGCGGCGAGTGTGCGGTTGGCACTGATGGAGCCGGATCGGGCCGTGTCTTTCGATAAGCTGCGTCTGGTGCTGCTGACCAGGGAAAACACGCTGCGTGCAAAGAAACCCGGCAAAGCACTGGATAAACGCTTTACTCCGGAGGGCGCTGCGCGCTTTCTCGATCTGCATGGACGGCTCGGCGAGCGTGTGCTGGCCTGTATCGAGGCACAGACCGGCGAACGCATCCTGGTCTTCAACCGGCAGGCCTGTACGGTGTTTTCTGCCTTTTTGACGCATGTCGATGCCTTGAAACGGGCACGGAGACAGATCGATTTTGTCGACGCCGAATGGAACGTGCTGCGGCTGTTGCGCGACGAACAAACGGCGGCTTTCCTGCAAGCCCGCCTGGACGCCCGTTACAGGCATGTGTTGCTCGATGAATTCCAGGATACCAATCCGCTGCAGTGGCAGATTCTTCTGGCCTGGCTGGCCGCATATTCGGATGCGGCGCGGCCCGGCGTTTTTCTCGTTGGCGACCCCAAGCAATCAATCTATCGCTTTCGCCGGGCGGAACCGCGACTGTTCGGCGTGGCGGCGGATTTCCTCGAACGCGAATTCGGCGCGGTGCGCTGCGAGCAGGATGCGACCCGGCGCAATGCCCGGCCGATTATCGATGTGGTCAACGCCCTGTTTCTTGATGTGCCTGAATTTTCTCCTTTTCGTGAACAGTCTTCGTTGGCGGGGACGTTGCTGGGACGTGTGGAAGTATTGCCCTTGCGGGACCAGGAAGAGGAAATCGAGGCGGAGAAACGTGAGGGTCTGCGCGACCCCCTCATCGAGCCGGAAAACGAACCGGAGGATATGCGTCGTCGCGGCGAAGCCGATGCGCTGGTCGCGAAGATTTGCGAAATCACCGGACGTAGCGGGCAAGCCTGGCTGATTGACGATAAGAACCCGGACGGAAGCAGTGTGCGGCGACCGGCACGCTACGGTGATTTCATGCTGCTGGTGCGTTCTCGCACGCATCTGGCCTGTTATGAACGCGCCTTGAGCGCCGCGGGAATTCCGTTCGATGCCGGTTCGCGCGGTGGCTTGCTGGGCGCCCTGGAAGTACGCGACGTAGTGGCCTTGCTTGAGTTTCTGGTGACGCCGGTGGATGACCTGAAACTGGCGCAAGCGTTGCGCTCACCCGTGTTCGCTTGCAGTGACGAGGAGTTGATGGCGTTGGCGGAACGCGGCGAGGCCTCGTGGTGGCAGCGGTTGTCCGCGTTGGTGAACAGCGATGCATGTACGCCGCGGCTGGCGCGCGCGGCCCGTCTGCTTGGCGAATGGTTGCAGGCCGCCGAGCGCTTGCCGGCGCACGACCTGCTCGACCGCATTTTCCACCAGGGCGAAGTGCTGGCGCGTTATCGCCTGGCGGTTCCCGGGGCGATGGCGGCGGGAGTCGAGGCCAACTTGCGCGCCTTGCTGTTGTTGGTGCTGGACATCGACGGCGGACGCTATCCGAGCCTGCCGCGCTGTATCGACGCATTGCGCGATCTGCGCGATGCCGACGCGAACGAAGCGCCGGATGCGGGTGAAATCGAGACGCAGCACAGCGATGCGAGCCGTGTGCGCATCTTGACCATCCATGGCGCCAAAGGGTTGGAAGCGCCGATCGTGTGGCTGCTCGGAGCCAACGAATCGCCGCGTGCCAGCGAGTCATGGGATCTGCTCGTCGATTGGCCTCCGGCGCATGCCGGCCCAACCCATTTCTCCTTCTATGGCCGCCAGGCGGATCGCGGCGCGGCGCGTTTGCCCTTGTTCGACGCGGAAGCTGCAGCGGCACGGCGCGAGGAATTGAACCTGCTTTACGTGGCGATTACGCGTGCGCGGCAGGCATTCTTTGTCAGCGGTATCGAGAACAGCCGAAGCAAGGAGACTACGCCATATCGGTTGCTGGAAGCCGCGTTGCAAAAACTGGGTTCATCTTCGGGCGAATATGGCGATGTTTTGCCGACGACCGGCGTGCTTGCCGGGACTGGCACGGTGCCGACGGCTGCGGAGCCTTGCATGACCTTGCCGCCCGTGGGCGAGCGTCGGCAGAAGCCGGATGCCGCAGAGCGTTTCGGCATTTTGCTGCATGCACTGCTTGAGCGGCGCACCGGGAAAAAAGAGGATGAGCGTTGGTGGAAAGCGCTGGGTTTTGACGATGGCGAATACGCGCGCGTGCGGCCGGTGGCCGAGCGTCTGCTGGCGGCTGACCATTTGCAGCGGTTTTTCCAGCCGGCGCACTATCTTCGCGCCTGGAACGAGGTCGAGCTTACAGACGGTGCCGGTAAATTGATGCGCCTCGACCGCCTGGTGGAATGCACCGACGGAGTGTGGGTTGTCGATTACAAGAGTTCGGGAAGCGATACCGTACGCATGGAGGACTACAAGGAGCAGGTTGCCGGCTATTGCCGGGTCGTGTCGGGTGTGTTTCCTGGTTCCGTGGTGCACGGAGCGCTGGTTTTTGCCGATGCGACGCTGGTCGAAGTGAGCCGGGTTGCGAGAGGCTGAGGTTGCATGGAATCATTGACGGTCATGGGGCGAACGTGGAAAAAATCTGGCTGAAAAGCTATCAACCGGGAATTCCCGAAGAAATCGACCTGAGCGAATACCGTTCCCTGGTGGATATGTTCGAGCGCAGCGTCGAACGCTTCAGCGAGCGCACGGCGTATATCAACATGGGGGCTTCCCTGAGCTATGGCGCGCTGGATGTGGCCTCGCGCCATTTTGCGGCCTATCTGCAAAAAGTGCTGAAGCTGTCTCGCGGTTCACGTGTGGCGATCATGTTGCCCAATCTCCTCCAGTATCCCGTTTGCATGCTTGGTGCATTGCGCGCCGGGTACGTGGTGGTGAGCTTCAATCCGATGTATACGGCGCGGGAGCTGCAACACCAGTTAATTGATTCCGGCGCGGAAACGGTCGTTATCCTGGAGAACTTTGCCCATACCCTTGAACATGCCTTGCCCGGGACGAAGGTGCGGCAGGTGGTGATGGCTCGCCTGGGCGACATGCTGGGTTTTCCCAAAGGGCCTGCAGTGAACTTGTTTGTCAGGCATATCCTGCGCAAGGTACCTGCCTGGAATCTGCGCGATCCTGTCCGTCAGACGGCATTTCGCGACTGCCTGGCCGCAGGCGAACGCTGCGAGTTCGACCCGGTGCACGTGACGCAGGATGATCTGGCGTTCCTGCAATACACCGGTGGCACGACGGGCGTGTGCAAAGGCGCGATGCTGACGCATCGCAATCTGCTGGCCAATCTGCTGCAGGCGCATGCCTGGGTGAAATCCGTCGTGACCGAAGACGGGGAAGTCGTGGTTACGGCACTGCCGCTGTACCATATCTTCGCCATGACGGCGAACTGCTTCCTGATGCTGCGGATCGGGGCCACGAATCTGCTTATTACCAATCCGCGCGATATCCCGGCCTTCGTCAAGGAACTCCGGAACTGTTCGTTCACCATCCTGACCGGGGTGAATACCCTGTTCAATGCCTTGCTCAACGACGCGCATTTCCGCCGCCTTGATTTTTCCCGCATGAAGGTGTCGCTGGGCGGTGGGGCAGCAGTGCAGAAACCCGTGGCCGAGCGCTGGAAGCAGGTGACAGGCAAGCCGTTGATAGAAGCTTACGGGCTGACCGAAACTTCGCCCGCGGTTACCATCAATCCGTTGAATCTGGGCGAATACAACGGCATGATCGGCTTGCCGGTTCCTTCGACAGAAATTGCGATACGCGATGATGCCGGTCGCGATGTGCCGCTCGGCGAATGCGGCGAACTCTGCGTGCGCGGTCCGCAGGTGATGTCGGGTTACTACAAGCAGCCGGAAGAGACGGCGAACGTCTTCATGCCCGACGGCTTTCTGCGCACCGGCGACCTGGTGGTGATGAACGATGCCGGTTACCTGCGCCTTGTCGATCGCAAGAAGGATCTGATTCTGGTTTCAGGGTTCAACGTTTATCCCAACGAGATCGAGGAAGTCGTGGCCATGCATCCGGGCGTAGCCGAAGTCGCCGCCATCGGCGTGCCGCATGAGAAGACCGGCGAAACGGTAAAGATTTTCGTTGTCCGGAAGGATCCGTCGCTTACCGCGGATTCCCTGCTGGTGCTGTGCCGGGAATGCCTCACGCGTTACAAGGTGCCCACCTTGATCGAGTTCCGCGACGAACTGCCGAAAACAAACATCGGAAAAATTCTGCGTCGCGCATTGCGAGAGAATGCGCATGGGTAAATGGCGCGGATAGTCTTGCCGAATTAAGGCATGCCTGTTTCTTGGGCAAGGCCGTTTGATGGGGCTTGGTAACTGCCGGTAAAAGCTTTTTTTCGACGGTGCACAGTGAGTGCACAGATTTGTCCACAGCTTTTGTGGGTAAGTCGTGGGGAGGCCCCGGTCAGTGCACGTGTACCCGCCCAAAAGCAACGATGGCTATGCCTGCGATCAGCAGGACGCTGTGCCAACCGATGGATGTCGTTTCGCGCTTCAGGCGCGGCATCAGGTCGGCAATGGCAACGTAAAGGAAGCTCGATGCGGCGACGGTCAGGATGACCGGAACCCAGCCTTGCGCTTCCTTGAACGCGTAATAACCCGTCAGGCCTCCTGCAATGGCTGTCAGGCTGGAGGCGAGGTTCCACAGCAAGGCCCGGCTCCGCTTCCAGCCGGCGGCGAGAAGAATGGCGAAATCACCCGCTTCCTGCGGTACTTCATGGGCGATGATGGCCAGTGTTGTGCTCCAGCCCAGCAGGGGGTCGGCGAGGAAGGCCGCGGCTATGAGCAGCCCGTCGGTAAAATTGTGGAAGCCGTCGCCGATCAGAATCAGGAACGTGCCGTCTGCATGCGCATGATGATGATTGTGGGTGTGGTCTGCGCATTGGTGATCATCGGGATGGGTATCGTTTTCTCCGCTGCCGTGGTGAGCATGCCGCCACAAGGCCAGTTTTTCCAGGGTGAAAAAACAGAGGATGCCGCCGAGCAGGATGGGGAAGGCTTCGTGCGGCGTCAGCCCTTGTTCGAGCGCTTCCGGAAGCAGATGCAGCAGGGCCATGGCCAGAAGCAGACCGGTCGAAAAACTGACCGTGAGGGTGATCCACTTGCGCGGCAATCCGAACATGATCAGCGCGGCGGCGCCTATGCTGAGTGCGCCGCCGAGCAGGCAGGCGAGGAGGACTTGGATGAGCAGCGGAGTCGGCATGGGGGGGTGGCAAGCTGGACGGTAGGGCGCCATTCAAGCACAGAAGATACTCAAATGCAACGATGTTGCATTTGAGTATCTTCATGTCCTGTCGGCTGGGGTGATCCGATTATGAGGCAGCTGCGTGCGGCAGTGATATATTCGATCTGGAGCATCCTGACCGCTGACAATCGCGCAGGAGCCTAAAATAACGATCCTGGCTTGAACCCGTTTCTGGACTGACACCATGTGGAAATCGATAGTGGCCATCGGCATCGGGGCCGCGCTTGGCGCCCTGCTGCGCTGGCATCTCGGGACCCGTCTGAACAGCCTGTTTCCGACTATTCCGCCAGGAACGCTGGTGGCCAACCTGATCGGCGCGTATGTCATCGGCTTGTCCATGGCGTTCTTCGCCACCTTCACGGCGATATCCCCCGAATGGCGGCTCCTGGTCATTACCGGTTTCTGTGGCGGCCTGACGACGTTCTCAACGTTTTCCGCTGAAATCACGATGCTGCTCCAGCAAGGGCAATGGCTTTGGGCCGGTGCTTCCATCGCGGGGCACGTTGCCGGATCGGTGTTCATGACCCTGGCCGGGATCGGTACCGTTTACGCGGTCAAGAATGTACTGTAGGACAAGACAGGAGAAAATCATGGAGGGAACCTTCCTCAGGTTTTACGTCGAGGAGAGCCAGCGGCACCAGGGGGTTCTGCTGTGGGAGTGGCTGCTGGAGAAAGCCAGGGAATCGGGGATTCGCGGAGGGTCGGCGTTTCGCGCCATTGGCGGTTTCGGCAGGCAGCATGTCCTGCAGGAGAGCCGCTTTTTTGAACTGGCCGGCAGCGTTGGTGTGGAAGTCGAATTCATTGTCAGCGAGGACGAGGCCCGGCATCTGCTGGCGATGCTGGAATCCGAGCAGATACGCATTTTTTATGCGCGCATCCCGGCCAACTTCGGTGTCATCAATCCTGATAGCGAAGATTGTGCCGATGAGACTGCCTGAACTGTCGACTCTGGATATGGAGTGCGCGTGCTCGTTCGTCGGATTGCCTTGATAGACGAGGGATTCACCGGGTGTTCCGTTATATAATGACAGCCTGCTTTTTTGTCGTTTTTCCTTTAATCCTTGTCCAGGAATCCCAAAATGGCCACTTCTGCTAAAGCTCCCGTACCCAAGAAAACAGCCTCTGCCAGGAAGGCAGCACCCGCAAAGAAGGCAGCTCCGGCCAAAAAAGCTGCTGTCCTCAGAAAACCTGCGGTTGCGGCCAAGCCGGTTGCGCCTTTCGTGAAAATCAGCAAGGTCGTCGGCCGCCAGATTCTTGATTCGCGGGGGAATCCGACCGTCGAGGTCGATATTCTTCTGAGCAACGGTTTCCTGGCGCGCGCTGCCGTTCCCTCCGGAGCTTCAACCGGAGAATTCGAGGCCTGTGAATTGCGTGACGGCAACAAGAAGCTCTATCTCGGCAAGGGCGTCCTCAAGGCGGTGGAAGCCGTCAATGGTCCGATTGCCAAGCTGCTCAAGGGCAAGAATCCGTTGCTGCAGCGTGAGCTTGATGAGGCTCTGATCGCCCTCGACGGCACCCCGAACAAGTCGAAGTTCGGTGCCAATGCCATCCTGGGCGCGTCGATGGCGATCACCGTCGCCGCGGCCAACATCAGCAGGATGCCGCTGTGGAAGTACATCGGCAAGCTGCACAAGAACAAGGAATTCGTGTTGCCGACGCCGATGGCCAACATCATCAACGGTGGCAAGCATGCCGACAACCTGATCGACTTCCAGGAATTCCTGATCATGCCGGTGGGAGCCAAGTCCTTCTCTGAAGGCCTGCGCTGGGTCACCGAGGTGTTCCATGCACTGAAGAGCATTCTCAAGAAAGGAAAGCACGTCACGGCCGTGGGCGACGAAGGAGGTTTTGCGCCCAACCTGTCGAATGACGAGGCGCTGGATGTCATCATGCAGGCCATTGCTGCTGCCGGCTACAAGCCCGGCAAGCAGATCGCCATTGCGCTCGATACAGCATCCTCGGAGCTGTTTGACGAAGGAGCGCGCAAAGGTTACAAGTTCTGGAAATCCAATCCGAACAAACTGTTCACCACCGATGACATGATTGCCAAGTTTGCCAGTTGGTGCAAAAAATACCCGATCGTTTCCATCGAGGACGGTCTTGACCAGAGCGACTGGGAGGGTTACGTCAAATTGACCAAGGCGCTGGGCAAGAAGGTGCAGATCGTCGGAGACGATTTCTTCGTGACCAATCCGGCCCGCCTGAAGAAGGGCATTGATATGGGCGCCTGCAATTCGATCCTGATCAAGGTCAATCAGATCGGCACCGTGACCGAAACGCTGGATGCCATCAAAATGGCGCAGCAGGCGGGATACAGTGCAGTTTGCTCGCACCGTTCAGGCGAAACGGAAGACACTTTCATTGCCGATCTTGCGGTGGGTACGGGAGCCGGGCAGATCAAGACCGGTTCGCTCTCGCGCACCGATCGTATCTGCAAGTACAACCAGCTGCTGCGTATCGAAGAGCAGCTCGGGGCCAAGGCGCTCTACAAGGGACGCAAATCCATCAAGGGCGCCGGTTTCTGACAGCACGTGTTGCGCGGTCAGAAAAGGCACCACAGGCACCGCCAGGCGGTGCCTTTTTTGTGTCTTGCGTGAAGGCGAACCGGGGCGGATACTCATGACACGTATTTCTCGTTGCCGGGTGGTCTGGATTCGCGGCCGGTTTGCGGCACGGAGGTGATCATGAAATCGCTTGTCTCCAGGATGTTTGCCATTTCCCTGATGATTTTCTCTTGTGCAACGACAGCGCAGGGCGTGTATGTGACGCGCGGCGAGAATGGCCCGGTGTTTTCCGATAAGCCCCAACCCGGCGCCAGGGAAATGACACTGAAGCCGCTGACGGTAGTTCCCGCGCCGCAGGAAACTGCTCCTGTTACCGGAAAAGCGGCAGGAGCCAATTCCACCCGGGAAGCGCGGAAGACGGAGAGTCATGCGCCGGCTGCTCTTCCCGTTTATCGGAGTTTGTCCATCGTTATGCCGGAAAACAATGGCAGCGTGGCGGGCGAGACTTCTTCACTCGAAGTGCGGCTTGCGTCCGATCCGCCATTGCTGCTGGCCGAAGGGCATTCCTTCGTCGTTCGGGTCAATGGCCGTTTTGTCGATCAACGCTTTACCGCCACTGAATTCATGATTCCTCCGGATTTCTGGGCGGAAGGGTTTCTTCCGGCCAATCAGAGCATGCAAATCGAGGCAAGTATCGTCGATGCCGCCGGTCAGGTGCTGATGCGCGCAGGCCCCAGCCTGTTTCATACCCGCCAGCTGGTGATCCACCAGGGTTATCAAGGCTATCCCCCCAGATATCCCGGTTACCATGGTTTGCCACCCGCAGTGCGTCCGGGTGGCGGCCAGCACAAACCGAAGCCGGCGCCGAAGCCAAAAGAAGAAGCGGCGGCTGTTACGAGAAAGAAACTGGACTAGCCGATTACGAGAAGCCGGGAAGCCACGCGGTATGGTGGTGGCGGGTGACGGGTTCCAGGGTGCCCTGGAAAAGCGCTTCGATGACCGGCGTTTCCCGCCAGGGCTGGTCCATGAAACTCAGTCCGATTTCTTCGACCAGCGTGCCTTTCCAGTAGTGAGCGGAAACCACGTCGAGCGTCGACAGGTTCAGGCTGTGCGGCAGGCGCAGGTAATCCAGCCAGCTCGAGTCGTGAAAAGATACGATGTAGGGTCCCTTGCTGCGGGCTGCGACCAGGTGCTTGCCGAATGCGCGCCCGGGATGCTTGGCGCGAAAATTCTCGGCATCGACCCGGGTGGCGAAGAGCAGCAGCGCGTGCAGGCGGCTGGGGAAATCCTTGAAAAGCCGTTGCCGGTAATATTCAAGATGGTATTCGGCGAAGTAGTTCTGGACGGTGGTGAAATTGTCCTCCGGCAGTGACTCTCCGAACGGATTGCCGGTAAGCACATCCCAGCCCGGAATTTCGGCATCCGGATCGAGCCAGGCGTAGAGCTCCAGCGTTGTGGAATCCTTGATCAGGTGATCCATGGCATTTTCCCGATAGTCTGCGGCAACTCGAGCACGATCCGGATCAGTCCGGCCATGAGCAGGGCTGCCATCAGTGAATTCATCACGGAAAGCCAGGCTTCCTTGCGCCCCAGGGTTTTCAGCATGACGGCGAAGGTTGACAGGCAGGGTACGTAGAATGTCAGAAAGACCAGAAAGGTAAAAATCTGCACATGGTCAAGCAACGGGGTGATTTCCATCGTGCCCAGCGCCTGATAGATCATCAGCAGCGAGAGTTCCTTGCGTAATATGCCGAACAGGATGGGGACTCCCAGCGCAACCGGCAGCCCCAGCCACCATGATGTGACAGGTATGAGTGCCGTGTTGATCAGGGTGTCGGCCCCCCAGTGGCTGAGCAGGGCGAGCACGATGCTGCCGATCACAAGCAGTGGAGTGACGATGGTGATAATGTCGCTCGTGCGTTCTCGGGTCTTGCGCCAGAGCCGGCTCCAGTCGGGCAGAGAATAAGGCGGAATGATCTGGACCAGCCCTGTTGCATTGCCAGGAAAGCGGCGCGAAAGCAGTTTTCCGAGAGTGGCGATGACGACCAGCGTGAGCATGAAGATGAAAAACACGCCCAACCCACCCAGGTATTTTCCGCCGATGGCCAGAATGATGGCCGAACGCGCTGAACAGGGAACGAAGGTGATCAGGGTGGCGGCCACGATCTTTTCCCGTCGCGACCCCGTCGCGGCGGCCGCCGAGATTGCCGGAACATTGCAACCCAGGCCAATCAGGAAAGGGACGGCCACTCCTCCGTGCAGTCCGATGCGGTGAAACCCGCGGTCGACGACGAAGGCCACGCGATGCATGACCCCGGTTTCTTCCAGCGCAACCAGGAGCAGGACCAGCGGCAGCATGTACGGCGCAACGATGCCGATCAGTCCGATCAGTCCGTCGGCCACGGCCCGGCCGACGACACCAAGGGTAGTTTCTGGTTGCCATTGCTGGACCCAGGCTGCCAGTCTGGCGGATGTCCAGGAGTCGATGAAAGCGCTCATCTCGAAAACAATGAACAGAACGGCAGCGAAAACCAGCAGGCTGCCCAGCAATCCCCAGCGCGGGTGCAGAAACAGTTCGTCCAGCCAGCGTCGCCATCCCTCGCCGGTTTCTGCGCTGCGAGGGCTGCTGACGCTTTCGTAGAGTACCGCGGCACGGTGGTGCCGGTCGGCGTGCAGTTCTTCAGGCAGCGGACGTGGGAGCGTCTGTTCCGCCTGTGTCCTTGCCTGCATGATCGGGTCTTGCAGGTTGGGGAAACGGGCCGTCAGCGTATTCAGGAAATAGTCGTCATTGTCGGCGAGTTGGGAGAGCAGCAGGGCCCGGGGGATGTGGAAGACTTCTTCGATCTCCGGATGGGCGATGACCTTGCTCAACGGATGCAGGCTTTCGCTGATGTGCCGCGCGGGCGGTTGAGGCAACGGGCAGGATTTTTCGCGAGCCACCCTCAGGATGGTTTCAAAAAGCAGGGATAACCCCTTGCCCATGTGCGCTATGGTCGGCACAACCGGCGCGCCGAGTTTTTCACCGAGGGTTTCGGCGTTGATGTAGATTCCTTTTTTTCGGGCTTCATCCACCCGGTTCAACGCGATGACCAGGGGGCGTCCGAAGAGATTCAGTTCGAGCGACAGCTCCAGATCCCTTTCCAGGGTTGTTGCATCCA
Source organism: uncultured Propionivibrio sp. (assembly GCA_964563685.1). GTDB lineage: Bacteria > Pseudomonadota > Gammaproteobacteria > Burkholderiales > Rhodocyclaceae > Propionivibrio. The sequence goes on along the minus strand of CAZLXL010000004.1, from coordinate 193,900 downwards.
CGACCTGCACCAGAACATCCGGAGCGGGAAAGTCGGCATGTTCGCCAACGTTTTCCTGTGGTGCGGCCAGCGGCCAGCGATCGCCTCAGAGCAGATACATCAGGACAATCCGGTCATGTGGATTCAGGTTATGCAGCGAGTCGATTGAAGGCAGATCGACCAGCGAAATCTGTTCCAGTCCGACATCGACGATGCATTCGCGGTAAGCGCCCCCCAGTCCGGCCAGGCGTTCATGGTGTACAACTGGGCTGGCGGCGTTGTCGAAAATCGTGCTTTTTCCGGCTCCAAAGTGTCCAATCAGGGCAACACGTGGACGTTTCGAGCCGCGCAGTAGCGGTCCGCGTAACGGTATCGTTGCCGTGGCGGAGATTTTTTTCCCGTTCTTGGTCATCGAGTAGCCCTGAAGGGATCCGTGGTCGATCAGGATCATTATGTCTGGCCGGGCAGTCAATTTTACACATCAATTGTCCCGGGCTGGCATAACCCTGGCAAATGCCCCCCGGTTTTCGAATCGTGGCATCCTTATGTGCATGTGACGTAAGATCAATCCTTTTTTCAAACCAGCGTTGTTCATTCCGCGCGCAGTTTTTTCTTCCGATGTCCGCTTGCCCAAGCCGCAACCTGTTGCGGGCCCTGATCCTTTCCTTGCTGGCGCATGCCCTGCTGTTGCTCAGCCTGCCCCGGGTGCTGCCGTTCATGCCGGATGCTCCGGCAACCTTACTCACAGTGTCGATGGTCCCATCGGAGAAAAATGTGGGGCATGCGCTTGTCCCGCATGCGGTTACCGGGGCGGCAGCCAGATCGGCGGCTTCCATTCCAGCGGATGCCCACAAAGGAGGGGCGGAGGGGTTTGCTGTTCCGGAGCGGTTTCCAAGAGAGCCGGCGATCGTGTCTGCGACATCGACTGTCGTTGCGCAAGAAGGGGTGACAACCCCTCCTGTAGTGGCCGGGAAAGCGTCCAGCGGGGAACTTTCCGGCCAGCCTGCGCTGGAGTCCCGGCCTGTATCCGCGGGTTCCCCTGCTGCGACAAGTTCCCGTCAGGATAGCGTCAGCGCAAACGAGATCAGGCAATACCGGACCTTGTTGGCAATGAGCGCCAAGCGTTTCAAGCGCTATCCAGCGCTGGCCAGGGAACGGGGTTGGGAAGGATCAGTCGAGATAGCCCTGGATTTTCGCAGGCTGTTGCCGGAGCCTGGAATCTCGCTCGCCGCATCGAGCGGAAGGCCGGTCCTGGACGAACAGGCGCTGGAAATGATCCGCCAGGCTGCGCGAGTGACCGAGGTCCCGGAGCGCCTGAAAGGAAAGGATTTCCGGGTGTTGCTGCCGGTACAGTTCAGCCTTGACGACGATCGTTGATCTCATGTCGGCAACAGCGTGGCTTCGTGAAAACCGAAGGTTCCCGAACGCCTGTCGCTAAAGTAAGCTCGCAGGCAAAGGGTGACGCTGCGGAAGGCAAGATCGTTCCAGGGGATGTCGGTTTCGCTGAAAAGAGCGGTTTCCAGGCTTTCCTCGCCGGCCTCGAAACGGGCGTCGCGCATGCTCCCCCGATAGAACAGATGGACCTGGTTGATGTGCGGGATGTTCACCAGCGCGAAGAGGCTGTCAATACTGACGCGCGCGCAAGCTTCCTCGAGTGTCTCACGCAAGGCAGCCTGCGTGGTCGATTCGCCGTTTTCCATGAAGCCTGCAGGCAGCGTCCATAATCCATGGCGGGGTTCGATGGCCCGCCGGCAAAGCAGGATATCTCCTTCCCACTCGGCCACACATCCGACGACCAGTTTTGGGTTCAGATAGTGAATTTCCCCGCATTGCGGGCATACGTGCCGCATATGGGAATCGCCTTCGGGGATGCGCAGTTCAACTCTCGCCCCGCACTGGGTGCAATAGTTCATTTCCGGATACCTTCGTTCGTTGCTTTTATTCTATCCGATCTGCGTTTTGTGCCTGAAAAGCCTTCTTCATGCTCATGCAGGAATGAAATGAGATTACATTTATTTCCCGCAACGGGGCATCCCGCTACAATATCAGCGAAAATCGGAATTCATGAGCATGCACGAGCATGGCGTGGGGGGAATGAATGTTTCTTATCGTTGGCTACATCATCATACTGGCAGCGTCCATCGGTACCTATGCGGTGCATGGGAGCTTGGCCGCACTGTGGGTTCCGATGGAATACCTGGCCATTGTCGGGCTGGCTGCCGGTGCTTTTTTAGCCAGCAACGATATCAAGGTACTCAAGGCGACCATTGGGGCATTGCCTAGCCTTTTCAAAGGATCGAAGTTCAACAAGGCGCTTTATGTGGATTTGCTGGCGATGTTGTTCGAGGTGCTGGCCAAAGTGCGCAAGGAAGGTTTGATGTCGATCGAGAACGATGTCGAAAATCCGCATGAAAGCCCCATTTTCAGCAAGTATCCGGCCATTGCCAATGACCATCATGTGATGGAGTTCATTACCGATTATCTGCGCATGATGGTGGGCGGGAATCTGAATGCGCTGGAAATCGAAAACCTGATGGACATGGAAATCGAAACACATCATCACGAAGTGGAAGTTCCGGGTCATGTCATGGCCAAGTCGGCCGATGCCTTGCCGGCATTCGGTATCGTCGTGGCAGTGATGGGGGTGGTCAATGTGATGGGGTCGGTTGGAGAGCCTCCGCCGGTGCTGGGAAAAATGATCGGCGGTGCGCTGGTCGGCACCTTTCTTGGCATTCTGCTTTCGTACGGCTTTGTTTCCCCGATTGCCTCACTACTGGAACAGAAAGCCCATGAGGGTTCGAAAATCTACCAGGTCATCAAGGTGGTCCTGCTGGCTTCCATGTCGGGTTATGCGCCCCAGGTGGCCGTGGAATTCGGTCGCAAGGTGTTGTTCTCGAATGACCGGCCGACCTTCATCGAGCTTGAAGACGAGCTCAAGGCGCGCAAGGGCCGATAGATTAGTGATTTAGCGAGCACGAGGGGCCGAAATGAGCGACGACGTTCGCCCGATAGTCATCAAGCGCATCAAGAAAACTGCAGGGGGTCATCATGGAGGCGCGTGGAAGCTGGCCTACGCCGATTTCGTGACGGCGATGATGGCCTTCTTCCTGCTTATGTGGCTGTTGGGTTCGACGGCAAGCGGCGATCTCAAGGGGATTGCCGATTATTTCCAGAATCCGCTGAAGGTCAGCATGTCCGGCGGTTCGGGCTCGGGAGATGCAACCAGCATTCTGAAAGGAGGAGGCAGGGATTTGACCAGCAGTTCCGGTCAGGTCAAAAGGGGTGATGTAGAAGCTCCGGTCAGCAAAAGGACTCCTGATGCAAGGGATATCAAGGCAGAAGAACTGCGCAAGGAGTATGAGCGTCAGGAAAAGGCTTCCCTGAACGAACTCAAAGGGCGCATCGAGAAGTTGATCGACAGCAATTCCATGCTTCGTCAGTTCAAAAATCAACTGCTCATCGATGTTACGCCTGAAGGATTGCGCATCCAGATTATCGATGAGCAGAACAGACCCATGTTCGATACCAGCAGCGCAGAACTCAAGCCGTATTCCAGAGAAATCCTGCGCGAAATCGGTAGGGCGCTGAATGCCGTGCCCAACAAGGTGAGCTTTGCCGGACATACCGATGCGGCGCAATTCAGTGGGGGAGAAAGAGGATTTTCCAATTGGGAGTTGTCTGCCAACCGCGCGAATGCCTCGCGGCGGGAGATGATTGCCGGCGGAATGGATGAGAACAAGGTGTTGCGGGTGGTTGGCTTGTCATCGACTGTTCTGTTCGACAAGAACGATCCTTTAAGTCCCTCCAACCGGCGCATCAATATTACCGTTTTGAACAAGCGCACCGAAGAAGCCATGTTGCAGGAAGACGGCAGTATTCCCGTCAGTATCGATGGCGACACGAATGCCGGTATCATTGCTCCGGGCGGGCGTGCGCGGAACTGAAATTGATTCACGGTGTTCGCCGAGAAACGTGGTAACGAAACAACAATCGAGGTGATTCGTGATCGAGAATAACTCTCAGTGGAACAGTTCCTTGTCGCATCGTACTGCGGGCGAGCGTGAATTCCACTTTACGCTGGCTGACTTTGAACGTGTGCGCAAGTTGATCTATGAGCATGCCGGAATTGCGCTTTCACCAGCCAAGCAGGACATGGTTTACAGCCGTCTTGCCCGACGCCTGCGTGAAACCCGCTTGAAGTCGTTTGGTGAATACCTGGCATTGCTCGAGCGAGGCGACAAGGCAGAGTGGGAGAAATTCGTCAATTCCTTGACAACCAATCTCACCTCATTTTTCCGGGAGCCGCATCATTTTCCCGTACTTGCCGAGCATTTGAGGAAATTGCAGGGGCGTTCTTCAATCAAGATCTGGTGCTGTGCAGCGTCGACCGGCGAAGAACCGTACAGCATTGCCATGACCGTCGTCGAGACCTTTAACAGCTTCAATGTTCCCGTATCGATTTTTGCATCCGATCTGGATACCAGTGTGCTGGCGACGGCCGCGCGTGGCAGCTATGCCCGCGACCGGGTCGAGAAGCTTTCACCTGAACGGCTCAGCCGGTTTTTCGTCAAAGGAACGGGAAGTCAGGAAGATGTCTTTATTGCGCGTCCGGAATTGCGGCGCTTGATAACTTTTCAGCGCATCAATCTGCTTGACCCCGTGTGGACTGTGCGTGGCCCGCTGGATGCGATTTTCTGTCGTAACGTCATGATTTATTTCGACAAGCCAACGCAGTACAAGATCCTTAAGCGTTTTGCGCCGTTGATGAGCGATACCGGCCTGCTTTTTGCGGGGCACTCTGAAAGTTTTTTGCATGCAGCAGAGTTTTTCCGCTCTCAAGGGAAGACCGTATATGAACTAGCGGGCCGGGAACGTTGATATGAGAAAGGAAGCCACGGTCGCTGCTCCTGTGCTGAAACCTTTGCCCAGCGGGAACCGGATCATTTTTGTCGGGGCCTCAACGGGGGGTACGGAAGCGGTCAAGGCCTTTCTGATGGGGATTCCCGAGAACTGTCCCCCAATCATGATCGTGCAGCACATGCCGGAATCTTTCACCGGATCGTTTGCTACACGATTGAACGGTTTGTGCAAGCCCCGGGTGTATGAGGCCCGGGGAGGGGAAGTTCTCAAGCAGGGTACGGTTTATGTTGCCCCGGGGCATTCACATCTGTGTATCCGCAGGGGGGGCGGCGGTTTTGTCACGGAATTGCTCAAATCTCCGCCGGTGAACCGTCATCGGCCATCTGTAGACGTACTGTTCGACTCGGCTGCCGAGGTGGTTGGAAGAAACGCCATTGGGATTATTCTTACCGGTATGGGCAAGGATGGTGCGCATGGACTGTTGCGGATGCGCAAGGCAGGAGCCAGGACGTTTGGTCAGGATGAGGCGAGTTGCGTCGTCTATGGCATGCCGCGGGAAGCTGCCTTGATCGGTGCAGTTGAAGAGGTGGTCAGTCTGAATGATATGGCCCGAAGGGTTCTCGAGTCTCTGGGGGGCTCCGTCTAGACTCCTTGAACGGCTACCGCCTGCGGCCTTTGTTTCTGGGCGGGTTTGTGGTGAAATGCTTTGTGTTCGATTAATATTCGGGAAAAGAGTCTAGGGCTGTTTGCCCATAAGGGAGTCAGGCATGTCAGAGTTGCTAAAAAGTATTGATGCTCGTACCAAGCTTGCCGGCACCAACAAGCTGGAAATTTTGTTGTTCACCCTGGGAACCAACTCGACGACAGGGCGACGGGAAACCTTTGGCATCAACGTGTTCAAGGTGCGCGAAGTGATGCGGACTCCACCCATAACAGCCGCTCCCGAAATGCCGGCTTCAGTCGAGGGGATGGTCAGTTTGCGCGGGGCTTTGGTGCCAGTGGTGGATTTGGCCCGTTATGCCGGTGTTTCTACTGAATCGCCCCGTTCCATCATGATCGTCACCGAATATGCAGGGCATACGCAAGGTTTTCTGGTGGAAGGGGTCGATACCATCCTGCGCCTGGACTGGAGTCAGATGAAAGTTCCGCCTGACATGCTGGTGGCAGAAATGGGGGGGTTGGTTACTGCGGTTACAGAATTGCCCGATGGCCGCCTCATCATGATGATGGATGTCGAGAAGGTTCTTTCCGAAACAACGAAGTACGATGATGAGGTTGTTTATCGCAACATCAAACCGCTCAACAATCCGTCGCTTACCGTTTTCTTTGCCGATGATTCGGTCGTGGCCCGGAAACAGATTGTCCGCACGCTTGATGCAATGAATGTGAAATATGTCGAAGCCATAAACGGGCGGGCGGCATGGGAGGAGCTGGAACGGATTGCGGCCTATGCTCAGGTTTCCGGCCAGGCGGTTTCAGATCTGGTGAGTCTGGTGCTTACCGACGTAGAGATGCCCGAGATGGATGGCTATATCCTGACGAAGAAAATCAAGACAGACCAGCGTTTTGCCGGGGTGCCCGTGATCATGCATTCCTCCCTGTCTGGCATGTCCAATCAGCAGTTGGGCAAATCAGTCGGCGTTGATGAATACGTGCCCAAATTCGAACCGCAAAAGCTGTCCGAAACATTGACGCGGCGTTTGCTTGGAGCGGTTCCCGTCGCCCAGGCCGATGACTGAGGCGATTATTAGACTGGAGTAAGACGATGGCAATGGATCTGGTTGAAAAGAAAACCCTGCTCGATAGCGTCGATGCCCGGACCCGGCTGGCAGGTTCCAACAAGATGGAGATCCTGCTTTTTTCCCTTGGCACACGCGAGACATTCGGGATCAATGTTTTCAAGGTGCGCGAAGTAGGACGCACGCCGCATATCACCAAGACTCCGAATATGCCGAAGGGCGTCGAAGGTCTGGTTTCTTTGCGCGGTAATGTCATCCCCGTTCTTTCCCTGGTGAGTTTTCTCGAGCATCAGGACGAGCCCATCGAACGGGGCAAGACCATGATGGTGGCGGAGTATTCAAAACGGACGCTGGGGTTTCTGGTGCATGAAGTGGACCGGATCATTCGTGTCGACTGGGAGAAGGTTCGCGCGCCGGAAAGTGTCCTTTCTTCGAATCAGGGGCTGATTACAGCGATCACCGAGCTGGACAACGGAACGCTGGTATCCCTTCTGGATGTCGAGCAGATACTGGCCAACGCATTTGGCGAAGCAATCATTGTGGATGTGCCTCCCGCGCATGTTTCCGAGGATACGGGCGTATTCTTCGTCGATGATTCGGCTGTGGCCAGAAAAAAAATAGCAGAAGTGTTTGACAAGCTTAAGGTCAAGCACAAGCATGCCACGAATGGTGTTGAAGCGTGGTCCCGTTTGCAGGGGCTGGCAGCGCACGCGCAACAGACGGGCATCATCTTACGGGATGAGGTACGCTTGATACTCGTAGACGCGGAAATGCCGGAAATGGATGGATACGTACTTACAAAGCATATCAAGGCGGATACCCGTTTCGACGGTATCCCCGTGGTCATGCATTCATCCCTGTCTTCAGAAGCCAACAGGGCCATGGGGCAGGCCGTAGGCGTGGATGCATACATAGCAAAATTTGATGCCGAGGTGCTTGCCGATACCTTGCGTCCAATACTTGAGCGATGAGAAGGTTTTCAGGAGTTGAGCATGGCTGATCCGAAATTGAGAATTCTTGTGGTTGACGATTTTTCGACAATGCGCCGAATCGTCAGGAATCTCCTCAAGGAGCTGGGGTTTACCAATGTGGACGAGGCCGAAGACGGAGCCATTGCCCTGCAGAAACTGCAGGCGGGTGGATTCGAGTTCGTGGTCACCGACTGGAATATGCCCAACATGGATGGTCTCCAGTTGTTGCAGGCGATTCGTTCGGCTCCCTCGCTATCGCATCTGCCGGTGTTGATGATCACGGCGGAAGCCAAAAAGGAAAACATTATTGCGGCGGCACAGGCAGGAGCCAGCGGCTATATCGTGAAGCCTTTTACGGCAGCGACGCTTGCAGAGAAATTGCAGAAAATTTTTGAAAAAATGGGTGTCTAGATGAGCGATGCGAGTACTTCCGGGGATTCGGTCGAGCTTGAGGCCTTGTTCGACAGCATTGCAGGGGGCGTGGCGAGTGCTGCATTACCTTCGGTAACGCCGGTTGCGGAGAAAAGGCCTTCACTTATCAAGCAAGTGCAGGAAAGTGACGATCTGACAGAAGATTCGCAGGATCTGCAGGCATTGTTTGATTCGATCGTCTCGAAGAACACGGTTGAACAAACCGCCGAGAAATCCGACGATGCTTCGTCGGATGCGTGGCCGGCACAGCAAAAGGTTTTTACGCAGGTGGGGCAAATGGCACGGCAGTTGCACGATACGCTGGGTGCCCTGGGTTATGACAAGCTGATTGAAAAAACCGTCAGCGCCCTGCCCGATGCGAAGGATCGGCTGGCCTATATCGCCAATCTGACGGAGCAGGCCGCATGCAAGGTTCTGAATGCAACGGATGTAGCCAATCCGCTACAGGAAGAGCTTGAGGCCGGAGCGGAACTGTTGTCGAAAAAATGGGAGGCGCTGTACGCCAACAAGATGGGGGTCGAGGAGTTCAAGCTGCTGGCAAGCGAGACTCATGCCTACCTCAAAAATGCCGTGCCTCAGAGAACCTCGGCCACCAAGGAACAGCTTCTGGAAATCATGATGGCCCAGGACTTTCAGGATCTGACAGGGCAGGTGATCAAGAAAGTGGTTGCTCTTGCGCAGGATCTTGAGTCGCAGCTGATGAACATACTCATCGAGACAATGCCGGGAGAGAAACGTACCGAGTCGGTCACTTCGCTGCTCAACGGGCCGGTCATCAAGGCCGACGGTCGCACCGATGTCGTGGTGAGTCAGCAGCAGGTCGATGATCTGCTCGATAGCCTGGGGTTCTAGGAGGTTTGATATGAGTGATTTTTCCGGAATGGAAGACCTGCTGCAGGATTTTTTGCAGGAAGCGAAAGATCTTCTCTCTGACGTGGATAACAAGCTGGTCGATCTGGAAAAAAACCCGGGGGATCGGCGTCTGTTGAATGACATTTTCCGGGGGTTTCATACCATCAAGGGAGGTGCGGGTTTCCTCAGTGCCGTTGAGCTGGTGAAACTGTGCCACCTGACAGAGAACCTTTTTGATCGCCTCAGGAATGCCGAAATGCTTTTGTCGCCTGAGTTGATGGATACTATCATGGCGGCCACACAGGGCGTTCGTACCATGTTCGGCGAGATGGGCCAGGCGGTGCAGCCGCGTCCTGCGCCCGAAGAGGTCATCCATGCCTTGCGGGTTGCGTTGCACGAGGAGGAACCTGCGCCAGTGCCAGCCGTTGAGGAGAAGTCGAAGGTACAGGCAGGGGCCAATGCCAGTGTGGCGGCAGAGAATACTGCGGCGAGAAGTGATGCTGATGTCAGCTCCGGTCCGGATTGGAACCAGTTGCATGCTGCAGTCACCGGCCAGGTTCAGTCTGGCGCGAATGCCGTTCAGGAAGAAAAACCTTCAGGAGTTCAACAGGCGGCAAGCGGCGCACTCGTGCCGGAAGCCGAAATGACCCCCCATTTTCCTCCTGAGGGTCGGCGGGCCAGCGACAAGCCCGGTCTGGTTGCTTCAGGAGCATCGACAGGCCGGCGTACGGAAGAGAAGGCGGCCGCGCGGGAAGCAACCATCCGTGTCGACACTGCCCGCCTGGATCAGGTGCTGAATCTGTCGGGTGAGATAGGGCTGACCAAAAACCGTTTGACCAGCCTGCGTGCAGATATCCTTGCCGGCAGGACGGATCCCGAGACATTGCATGCGCTTGATCAGGCTGTTGGGCAGCTCGATCTCATGGTTTCGGATTTGCAGAATGCCGTGATGAAGACCCGCATGCAGCCGATTGGCCGTCTTTTCCAGAAATATCCCCGGATCGCGCGCGATCTGGCGCGGCAATTGGGCAAGGATGTTGAACTCACGCTGGTGGGCGAAGAAACCGAAGTCGACAAGACGATGATCGAGGATCTGGCGGACCCGTTGGTACACCTCATCCGCAACGCGGTGGACCATGGTGTCGAATCGCCCGAGGAAAGACTGGCCGCAGGTAAGCCACAGAAGAGTGTGGTACGACTCGAAGCACGCCAGGAAGGGGATCACATCGTCCTGATCATTGCTGACGATGGACGGGGAATGAGTCCCGAGCGCATCCGGGCGAAGGCTGTGGAAAAAGGCCTGATCAGGGAGGAGGAGGCCAATACTCTCGATGACCGGCAGAGCCTTAATCTGATTTTCCTGCCTGGGTTTTCGACCATGGCTCAGGCCTCCGCGGTTTCGGGGCGTGGTGTTGGCATGGATGTGGTTCAGACCAACATTCAGAAGCTGAATGGTTCGGTTGAAATTCGATCCGAAGTGGGTAAGGGGACGGTATTCCTCATCTCGCTGCCATTGACTCTGGCTATTCTTCCCGTCCTGCTTGTTCTGCTGGGAGACCAGCCATTCGCCTTGCCTCTGTCGATGGTTAGGGAAATCCTGCCGATCGAGAAGGAAAAAATGCAGGAGGTTGGTGGGAAGGAGACGCTGGTTGTGCGTGGCGAGGTTCTGCCTGTTGTTGCGCTCTCGCGACTGCTGGGCTGGCCGCAGTTGCAGACTCCCGAATACGGGGTATTGATGCAGACAGCGGAACGCAGCTTCATTCTTTCGGTAGACAGCTTTGCCGGACGCGATGATGCGGTAATCAAGTCGCTTGATGACTTCCGTCCGCGTGGTGTGGCCGGAGTGACAACCCTTTCGAACGGGCAGATCGTGCTCATTCTCGATATGAAGGAGTTGCTGGCTGACCTGAATGCGCACATTGACCGGGATTTGGGGCTCAGACATTCGAAAATGATGGAGCTATCCGCCTGATTCTGTGGCAATTAAGGAATTAATAAACAGGGGGCTTCGGCCCCCTGTTTTTTTGTGTCTTTTCAACAGATGTTGCAATCATGCGACTATTCGAGAAATGGTGTAAATAAAATTGCATACCCCTTTATTTTTTAAAGTTTTTTTATATAATAAGCGCTAACCAATTGGAAGCTGCTAATGGCCGAAGACAGCGATCTCGAAAAAACAGAGCCAGCGTCCTCGAGACGCTTGGAGCAGGCGCGCGAGGAAGGGCAGGTTCCGCGCTCCCGGGAGGTCGGTGCCTTTCTCATTCTGCTGGTTTCGGCAGGGGCTTTCTGGATGGTAGGAGGCTGGATGATGCATCGCACATCGGCCATCGTCAGTCGGGGCCTGAGTTTCGACGAGCATCTGTTGCGCGATCCGCAACTCATGGTGGTGCGTTTTGCTGACATTTCTCTGGATGCCTTGCTGGCCTTCTCGCCGTTTGTCCTGGCTCTTGTTGCGGCCGCGCTGATTTCCCCCTTTTTCCTCGGTAGCTGGAATTTTTCTTTCAAGGCGCTGAATCCCGATCTGGGGCGGCTGAACCCGATCAAGGGTGCGTCGCGGATCGTTTCTTGGTCAGGCTTGGTGGAACTGCTCAAGGGAGTGGCGAAGTCTCTCCTCGTCGGCGGCGTCGCCGTTTTTGTGATGTGGTCAGAGCGTGGCGAATTAGTGGCGTTGTTGGGGCAGACCGTGGATGCCGGACTGACCAGTGCGGGGGCGCTCATCAACTACAGTTTTCTGATGATCGTCCTGTCCATGCTGCTGATAGTGGCAGTAGATGTGCCGTTTCAGCTTTGGCAGCACTACGACAAGCTGAAGATGACCAAGGAGGAAGTCCGGCGCGAAAGCAAGGAAATGGAAGGGAATCCGGAGGTCAAGGGAAGAATCAGAAGCCTGCAGCGCGAAGCGGCGCGCCGGCGGATGATGAGCGCTGTTCCAACCGCCGACGTGATCGTGACCAACCCGACCCATTTTGCCGTGGCGCTGGCTTACAAGAGCGGCATGGGTGCGCCCAAGGTCCTGGCCAAGGGCATGGGCGAGATTGCCCGGAAGATTCGCGAAATCGGCGCTGAAAACGGGGTTCCGATGCTTGAGGCGCCTCCGCTTGCCAGGGCGTTGTACCGCTATGCCGAGCTGGATCAGGAAATTCCCGCCGGACTTTACGCGGCCGTGGCAGAGGTTCTTGCCTACGTCTACCAGCTGGCCAGATGGCGCCAGGAAGGAGGGAATTATCCGATGCCTCCGCGCGACATTCCTGTCCCCGCAGCACTGGTGCCGGAGGTGGTGAATGGCTAGTGCCAGCCTGACATTGGAAAATCTCTTCGGACGCAACGGCTTGCAGCAAATTGCCGGTCCGGTACTGATCATGCTGGTTTTGTCCATGATGGTGCTGCCGTTGCCGCCATTCATGCTCGACCTGTTTTTTACCTTCAATATTGCGATTTCGGTCATTGTCATGCTGGTTGCGATCAATGTCCTGAAACCGCTCGATTTTTCGGTATTCCCCACGGTTCTTCTGGTTACCACGTTATTGCGCTTGTCCCTCAATGTGGCTTCGACGCGCATCGTCCTGCTCGAAGGACATACCGGTCCAGGGGCGGCAGGCCAGGTCATTGACGCCTTCGGGCATTTTCTGGTGGGTGGAAACTACGCTGTCGGGATTGTCGTATTCGCAATTCTGGTGATCATCAATTTTGTGGTGATTACCAAGGGTGCCGGACGGGTTGCGGAAGTGGCCGCACGCTTTACCCTGGATGCCATGCCGGGCAAGCAGATGGCCATTGACGCCGATCTCAATGCGGGCCTGATTGGCGAGGACGAAGCACGCAAGCGGCGTGCCACGATTGCCGAAGAAGCGGATTTCTTCGGCTCCATGGATGGCGCTTCAAAATTTGTCCGAGGCGACGCCATCGCCGGGATACTGATCATGCTCATCAACGTTGTTGGCGGCCTGTTCGTCGGGATGCTCCAGCACAACCTGGATGTGGGAACGGCAGCCAAGACTTACACCTTGTTGACAGTCGGTGACGGACTGGTGGCGCAGATTCCCGCACTGATCATTTCCATTTCCGCCGGCATGGTGGTTACTCGTGTTGGTGATACCCAGGATCTTTCACAACAATTCCTCGGACAACTTTTCAACAGCCCGAAGGTGATTGCGCTGACTGCAGGGATTATCGGGATGCTTGGCCTGATCCCCGGCATGCCGAATTTTGTTTTCCTGCTGTTGGCGGTTGGCTTGGGTACTTTGGCCTGGAATATGTCCATGCGACAGTCCCGGGAAGTTCCGGTACAGGTGAAGGAAACGCCCGCGGTCACGCCCAGCGAGTCGCAGGAAGCCACTTGGTCGGACGTGGTGCCGCTTGACGTACTGGGTTTGGAAGTAGGGTATCGACTCATCCCTCTGGTCGACAAGGCGCAGGATGGCGAGTTGCTGCGCCGGATTCGCGGCATCCGCAAGAAATTCGCGCAGGAGGTTGGTTTCCTCGTCTCTCCCGTCCATATTCGCGACAATCTTGAACTGAAACCGAATGCCTACAGGATTCTGCTCAAGGGAGTCGAGATCGGCCAAGGGGAAGCCTTTCCCGGAAATCTGCTGGCCATCAACCCGGGACGTGTGCTGGGCAGCATGCCAGGGACAGTGACCAAGGATCCCGCATTCGGATTGCCCGCGGTGTGGATCGACAATGCCCAGCGTGAACAGGCGCAGGCACTGGGCTATACCGTGGTCGATGCCAGTACGGTAACGGCGACACACCTGAATCACCTGATACTTTCGCACGCGGCTGAATTGCTTGGTCGTCAGGAAACCCAGGCCCTGCTTGATCACCTGGCGAAAGAAATGCCCAAGTTCGTCGAGGATCTGGTACCCAAGGTCCTGCAATTGGGGACTCTGCAGAAAGTGCTGCAGAACCTGCTCGAAGAAGGTATCCATATCCGCGACATGCGCACCATCATCGAGACGCTTGCCGAATGGGCGCCTCGTACGCAGGAGGCCGAGTCGCTGACGGCCCAGGTACGTATTGCGCTTGGCCGCTCCATTGTCCAGCAGCTTTACCCGAGCGGCGAGGAGATGCAGGTGATGTCTCTGGATCCCCAACTCGAGCGCATTCTGCTGCAAGCCATTGCCGGGGGAGGGGAAAGCGCCAGCATCGAGCCCGGACTGGCCGATACCCTGCTGCGGGAGGTTGCAGCTGCAGCGCAACGTCAGGAAGAGCTGGGCTTGCCGGCGGTGCTGCTGGTTTCGGGAAATCTACGCTTGCTTCTGTCGCGCTTCCTGCGTCGGGGCATTTCACAACTCAAGGTGCTGGCTCACGCAGAAGTGCCTGAAAACAAAATCATCAAGGTCACCTCGATCGTTGGAGGCAAAGCATGAACGTCAGGAAATTCGTAGCCTCCCTCATCGGCCCGGGATGCATTGCGCAAGGTCAAGGAATTGCTTGGTCCGGATGCGATCATTCTGTCCAACCGCGCCATTCCTGGCGGTGTGGAAATCATGGCGGTGGCGTCCAGCGATATGGAGATGCTCGTCCCCGCTCCTGCTCCAGACATAAAACCCAGGCTGAATGACGACTATACGGTGCATTTATCGAACTCCGCCGGGCAGCGCTATGGTGTCAAAGGAGAAGTCTCTCCTGCACTCCCCCCACTCGCGCCACGCCCCCTGCCCAAGATCGAAAAGCCAACGGTTCAGGAAAACGCGTCGAACCTCAAGCCACAAGCCGAAATTGTTCCCGCCGAAGTCATGGAGGAAATCCGTTCGCTGCGCAAGATCGTCGAGCAGCATCTGGCTGGCTTCGCATGGGGCGAAACTGCGCGTTCCGAGCCGGTCAAGACGGAAATCCTGCGCCAGATGCTCGATGCCGGTTTTTCCCCGCGATTGGCGCGCGATCTGCTGGCAGCGTTGCCGCGAGAACTCAATGCTGCACAGGCGCTGGCTTGGGTCAAGGCGGCGGCCGACCGATCACTGCGGACCATCGGAGCGGAGGGCGATATCATTGATCAAGGCGGAGTCTATGCGCTGGTGGGGCCGACTGGCGTGGGGAAAACCACGACCACCGCCAAGCTGGCTGCGCGTTGTGTGTTGCGCCATGGCGCCAGCAAGATTGCGCTGATCACTACCGATGGCTACCGGATCGGCGCCCACGAGCAATTACGGATTTATGGACGCATCCTTGGCGTGTCGGTCTATCTGGTGCGTGATGCCGAGGAGTTGCAGCAAACCCTGCAGGATTTACAGCATAAGCACATGGTGCTCGTGGATACCATGGGAATGGGACAACGGGATCGCATGGTCGAGGAACAGATGGCCATGTTCGCTCGCAGTAATGTCAAGCGCCTGCTGCTGCTTTCTGCTACCGGGCGGGGTGATACCCTGGATGATGTCGTACGCGCCTATAACGGTCCGGACCTGTCCGGTTGCATCCTGAGCAAGGTCGATGAGGCGGCCAGCCTGGCTACTTCTCTGGATGTGATCATCCGGCATGGATTGCCGTTGCACTATGTCTCGAACGGGCAGCGTGTGCCGGAAGACCTGCATCTGCCCAATCGTACTTACCTGCTGCATCGCGCTTTCAAGGATCTGCCGGAAAGTTCTCCGCACCGCCTGGGCGGTCTCGAGCCCGGGCTGATGATGGCCAATGCTTCCGAAATGGTAGCGGCCGGGGGGCGTCGTGGCTGAACTGTATGTGGATCAGGCGGCTGGATTGCGACGCCTGTTTCCTCGCGAACCGCTACGTGTAATCACCTTTGCTGCGGGCAGCCGGGGGGTTGGAAAAAGTATTCTGGTGGCGAACCTGGCTGCATGTTTGGTGCAACAGGGGAAAACGGTCCTGGTGCTCGATGAGAACACGAAAAAAACAGTGGCCTCCTACTTTGGCAAGGCCTCGCGAAATGATCTGCTGCATGTGATCAATGGAGAAAAGTCGCTGGCTGAAGTGCTCACCCTCGTTGCTCCAAGCGTGCAGGTTCTACCGGCGGCCCGGGCGGTGAAAAAGCTCGGGAAGCTCAATGATCAGCAACAGCAGGCCTTGTCGGGGTGCTTGTCCTCGATCGAGGATGCGCCCGATGTAATCCTGGTCGATACATCGGTAGATCACCCGCTTGGCTTTTCGCCGTTTGGACTGGCCGCGCATGAAACGGTCATCGTGATGTCCCCGACTCCGGCCTCCATAACCGATGCTTATGCGCTGATCAAGAAAGTGAGCCTGGGCTACGCCCGACGCAACTACCGTATTCTGGTCAATGGCGTCCGTGGGCTGGATGAGGCGCGTGCCGTGTTCGGGAACATCGCGCGCGTGACACACAGCCGCGGGTTGGCCCGGCTCAGTCTTGCCGGATATGTGCCGCTGGATGCGCATTTGCCACAGGCGCTAGATCTCTGTCAGCCTGTGGGGGATGCGTTTCCCGATGCCATAGCGTCAAAAGCCTGTCGCAAGCTGGCCGGAGATTTGCTCGGGTGGTCTGCTCCCGACGAAGATTCCGGCGGACTCGAACATTTTGTCCAGCAACTGATACACTTCAGCCAGCAAATTGATCCTGTTCCCATTTACGCCTGACCCATTCGGTATATGTACAACGCAGCAGGTCAGATCAACAAGGATCAGCTGGTACAGCGCTTCGCTCCTCTGGTCAAGCGTATCGCCTATCATCTGATGGCCCGATTGCCTTCCAGCGTCCAGGTGGATGATCTGGTGCAGAATGGCATGATCGGTCTGCTTGACGCCATCGACCGCTTCGAGGCGGGGATGGGAGCACAATTCGAAACGTACGCGGCCCAACGGGTGCGGGGGGCCATGCTGGATGGGCTGCGCGAGAATGACTGGCTGCCGCGCAGTTTGCGCCGCGAATTCCGGAAGATTGAAAATGCCGTTGCCCAACTCGAACAGGAATATGGCCGTCCTCCCTCTGAAATCGAGCTGGCAAAGTCCATGGGCGTGTCGCTAGTCGAATATCAGAAAATGCTCCAGGAAGCCAAGGGGCATCAGCTTATTTCCTTCGAGGACCTGGTGGATGAGAGCGACGAAGATTTTCTTGAGCGGCATCTGACCGATGTTTCGCGCGAGCCTTCCCAACTGCTCGAAGACGAGAATTTGCGGAGAATGCTGGTGCAGGGGATCGAGTTGCTGCCTGAGCGGGAAAAGCTGATGATGGCACTCTATTACGAGCAGGATCTCAACTTGCGGGAAATTGGCGAGGTCATGGGGGTGACGGAATCGCGTGTTTGCCAATTGCATTCCCAGGCGGTCGCCCGGTTGCGAGCGCGGATTTTCGGCGACTCCGGAATCAAGAAGAAAGCCAGAAAGAATGGATAAAATCAGTGTCTTGGGGCTGTTCATCGGAATCGCGGCCATTATTGGAGGGCAGATTCTGGAAGGCGGGCACGTGGGTTCGCTGTCTCAACCCGCTGCCCTGCTGATCGTCCTTGGCGGAACCATGGGCGCTGTCATGCTGCAAAGTCCTTATGCCACGTTCATGCGGGGTGTGCGCATGGTGCGTTGGATGTGGTATCCGCCGACCGTTGATTATCTCCAGCTGATCAAGCAGATTACCAGCTGGAGTCACCTGTCCCGCCGCGAAGGCTTGCTGGCGCTGGAAAATTCCATGGGCCAGCTGAAGGACGATTTTGCGCGCAAGGGATTGCAGCTGCTCGTCGATGGGGCGGAACCCGAGCGGCTGCGCGAAGTGCTCGAAGTGGAAATTTCAACCTATGAGCATGAACTCAAGATGTCCGCGCGTATCTGGGAGTCCGCAGGCGGATATTCCCCCACTATTGGCATCCTAGGCGCGGTACTTGGCCTTATTCATGTCATGGAGAATCTTTCCGAGCCTTCAAAGCTAGGGGCAGGGATTGCTGTGGCCTTTGTCGCGACCATCTACGGGGTAGGCCTGGCGAACCTGGTTTTCCTGCCCATGTCCAATAAGCTGAAATCGCACATCAACCGGCTGATCGTGCAGCGCGAAATGATTGTCGACGGACTGGTCGGCATTGCCAACGGTGATAATCCGCGGATTATCGAAAGCCGGCTGCAGGGATACATTTTCTAGATCATGGCTCGACGGCGAAAACACGAGGATGAGCACGACAACCTCGAGCGCTGGATGGTTTCCTATGCGGACTTCATTACCCTGCTGTTTGCCTTCTTTGTGGTGATGTATGCGCTTTCCTCGGTCAATGAGGGGAAGTACCGGATACTCAGCGACTCCATGATGAGCGCCTTTCGCAATGTTCAGGCCAATAGTTCGACGCAGGTGCCGATTTTGTTGACACCGCCCATTGCCCTGACGCAGAAACAGAATCAGGCGCTCAGGATGCAGGAGGCTCAGAAGGAAAAAGAAAAGCAGCGGGACAAGATGCGCAATGTGGCCAAGGATATTCTGGAAGTCATGGCGCCGCTTGTCGAACAGGGCAAGGTGCGTGTGATCGAAACCAGCCGCGGTGTCACCATCGAAATCAACGACAGCATTCTGTTCTCTCCCGGACAGGCCATCCTGCAGCCGCTTTCTGCCAAAGCCATGCGCGCTGTGGCCGAGGTGCTGGCGCCAACGGATTTCCCGATAACCATCGAGGGGCATACCGACAATGTGCCGATCAACAACGCTCAATTCCCTTCCAACTGGGAGTTGTCGGCGGTTCGGGCGACGACCGTATTGCGCTTGTTCTCGGATTCAGGGGTTGCCGCAGAGCGGCTGACAGCTATCGGTTATGCAGATACACGGCCGGTAGAGCCCAATCTTTTGGCTGAGGGGCGGGCCCGCAACCGGCGGGTAAGCATCCTGATTGATTCGGCGGCTTCCGAGAAAGGCAAGGAAGTTGGGCTGGAAGGGAGTTCAGTCGTCGAATGAAGGCGCCACTTAGACTGCATCGTTGATGCGGCGACCGTCCTTCGTTTTGGCCAGCCCGTCAGGGCCGTAAAGATCGAGCGAGTTTTGCCGGCGTAGCAGGATTTCGAGCGCCTCGCTGTTGTATTGCATGCGCATCCGGATCAGTTCGCCATTCAGTTGGTTCAACTCGCGGGCCTTGGTGGCCAGGGACAGGAGGGTGTGCCACCCTTCGGCAATTGTTTTTTGACCGGCAAGCCCGGCGTGCTTGTCCAACCAGATTTCCATTCCGGCGCGGTCACCCGTTAATCCCTGTGCGGCGAGCAAGGCCCCGCGCGTCCGGGATAACTCGTTCAGACGAACGGCCAGCCTCTCCTTTTGCTCGGAGAACGCGGCCAGCTCATCGGTTTCTCCCCGAGTCAGGGCTGTCTGTTCATGCTCAAGCAGTTCGACGAATTCCTCTATCGCGGCAGCCTCGGCAGCAACACAGCGAGCAATGTCGGTCGAAGCGTCAGACATATTGCGGGTCAGGCCTGCTGTTTTGCGTTCAGCAATTCCTTGGCTGAAACAATCAGGCGATCGGCAATGGCGCCGGCGTTGATTGTGAAGCGTCCTTCCGCAATAGCCTGCTTGATTTCCGAAACCCTTGCGGTATCGAAGGTGGATTCGCTTTCAGGAGCCAGCAATTGCGAAGAAAGACTACTCAGCTTGACGTCATCGGAAGCCGATTCCGCCTTTTTTGCCGGCTGATTTCGCGTTTCCCTGACAAGTTGGGTGTTCGTAAGTTTGTTCGAAAGGTCGATCTTCATGGCAATGCCCCGAAAAAATTGTTGCTTGCACGTACTATCGGCGTTTTGATGGCTTACTTTAGCACTATTTGCCGGTCGCTCCTTCGACAGAAGCAAATGCCGGACCCGAAACCGACTTTATGGCCGGCTAGTGGGCAACCTCCACTATCCCCCCGGTCCTGGCAATTCCGCTGACTGTTTGCCCGGAAGGGGTTCGCACCTGAACAACCTGCCCGTCCACGGCATTGCTTAATGCCTTTCCTTCGCTGGTGACACTGAAACCGACGCCACGCGATACCGTTCTGACATTCTGCCCCTGTTGTACAGCCCAAGGTGCTATCAATTGGTCACTACGTAACGGTTGCCCCGACGCGACACCGAATTTCACCGTTTTTCCAATGGCCTGCTCCCTGTCCGTGATGACGGTCGGCGGAAGTTTTCCCAGATCCCCATTCTTGCCTGCAATGTCGTTGGCCCCGACAACCTGCCCCGCGGTCAGCGTTCGTGCAGCAACGAGATACCTGGCCTGGATGTTGATCTGTGCTTGCACATAGACCGTCCATGACGACGGCCCCAGGCAGCGCACGCCTACAGTTGTGTTCCCCCAGGCGGGGTTTCCGGTTGGCACGAATGGCTCGAACGCCTCGCATGGCGCAAGTTGCGTGCGCGCGTCGAGTGGCGTGACGCGGTAACTGACCTTGCCGGGCAATCCCCGGGTCTGAGTGCGCAGGAAGTCATCAAGCGCTCGATACATGGACTCATGAGGGCTTTGCGCCTGAGCCTGCAGAGGCCACAGGAAGCACAGCGAACAAAGCCAGCAAGCCCAACGGAAATTGGAACGAAGGAGTTTCATGCCGCTATTTTGCCTGATGCCAGGGGCCAGGCGAAGAAAATCAATTAACGCAGCACTGGATTTTTTGTGGGGGCGGCAATATTTGCCGTTCCGGCGGCAGAAGGATGTCCTGGCCCCTTGTATCTAGGAGCCTGAGGCCCGTTTTCACGATGGCACGAGAATTGCACATGTTGGCACGTATCAACTGTTCAGTCGGAGATGTCGTGGCCAGCAAAATTGATAATCTGCTTTCCTTCCAGCAACAGGCGCTTGGCTTGCGTGCCTATCGCCAGCAGGTGCTGGCGGGAAATATAGCCAATGCGGATACCCCGAATTACAAGGCACGGGATTTTGATTTTTCAGCAGCCTTGAACGCAGCCGTTGCTGGCCGTTCTGAAGGCGGCGCGCTGACAATGAGCAGGACGAATGCGGGGCACTTGTCGACGGCATCGGGTACGGGCCCGGTGCCTCTCATGTATCGCACGCCCGTGCAGGCGAGTGTCGATGGCAATACCGTGGAAATGGATGTCGAGCGAGCACAGTTCTCGGAAAATGCGATCCGCTACGAGGCCGGACTGACCTTCATTAGCGGGAAAATCAAAACCATGTTATCGGCGATGCAGTCGCAATCATCATGAGCGTATTCAATGTTTTTCAGGTCGCCGGAAGTGCGCTGACGGCACAATCGATGCGGCTCAATGCCGTAGCCAGCAACCTGGCCAATGCGGACAGCATTGCCGGTCCGGACGGGAAACCCTACCGCGCCAAGCAGGTGGTTTTCGAGGCGGCGCCGATCGACGGGCAGAACGCCATCGGGGTCCGGGTCCGGCAAGTGGTCGAGGATGCCAGTCCGGGGCGAATGGTTTACGACCCCCGGAATCCCACAGCAAACGAGAACGGCTATGTCATTCTGCCGAACGTGAGCGTTGTTGATGAAATGGTGAACATGATTTCGGCCTCGCGTTCGTATCAGACGAATGCCGAGGTAATGAACACCGCCAAGCAATTGTTGTTGAAAACCCTGACGATCGGTCAGTGACACTGAATTAACCAGGAGACAAACATGGCCACAGTCGAATCATCGACAACGTCAAGCAGCATTCTCGCCGCGCTGAATTCGGGTCGCAGTTCAACGACCAGCGCAAATGCCACCGACGATATGCAGAATCGCTTTTTGACCTTGCTGGTTGCCCAACTGGAAAATCAGGATCCGCTGAATCCGCTGGAAAACACCGAACTTACCAGCCAGTTGGCGCAGATGAGCACGGTACAGGGCATTGAACAGCTCAACACGACATTGTCCTCGCTGGTCAGCAGCCTTGCTGATACGCAGGCCGTCCAGGCCTCGGCGCTGATTGGCAATACGGTGCTGGTTCCAGGTTCGAATATGACACTGTCGGAAGGCTCGGCCTACGGGGGCGTCAATCTGGCCGCCCCAGCCGATCAGGTGACGGTAAGCATTATCGACAGCACGGGCAAGGTCATCCAGACGCAAACCCTTGGAGCACAGGAAGCCGGCAATGTCCTTTTTTCCTGGGATGGAGCGACCAGTACCGGAACAAAGGCCGCCGATGGCGCCTATACCTTTAAAGTGGCCGCCATCAGCGGAACTTCTACAGTAACGGCGGAAGCATTGCAGCTTGGCACGGTTTCTGCTCTTACACGGACTGCCAATGGAAACTTCGTGCTGGATCTGGGTTCGCTGGGTCAGTTCGGTTTCAATGATGTGCAACAGGTTTACTAGGACGGGAGTCAGGAAATGTCATTTCAACAGGGTTTGAGCGGACTGAATGCATCCTCCAAGGCACTGGATGTGGTTGGCAACAATGTGGCCAACAGCAGCACGGTCGGATACAAGTCTTCCAGCGGGCATTTTGCCGATGTTTATGCATCAGCGTTGAATGGTAGCGGTGCGTCGCAGGTGGGTATCGGGACGAGCCTGGCCTCGGTTTTTCAGCAGTTTACCCAAGGGAATATTACGACCACGAACAATTCTCTGGATATCGCCATCAATGGTGGCGGGTTTTTCAAGGTGACCCGCGACAATATTGTGGCCTACTCCCGTAATGGTCAGTTTCATGCAGATAACGAGGGGTACATCGTCAACGATCAGGATTACAGGTTGATGGGATATAAAGCGACTGCAACCGGAGAAATTGTTCCTTCGCAACCGACCGAAATTCGACTGGATACCAGCAATGTTGCTCCTCAGCCAACTGGTGCACCTTTGGGCGGTGATGCAAAAATGGTACTCAATTTGGACTCTAGTCAGAAGGTACCTGCCAACGGCACATTCGCTCCTGGAGACCCTTTGTCTTATACCTATTCAACGGCTCAAACGGTTTATGACACGCTTGGTGTTGAGCACAATATCACCTATTACTTCGTCAAGACGGCGACGGACGGCGTTTGGGATGTGTACGCCACTTTAAACGTTGATGCTGCTACCTTTGAGTCGATGGGAACGCTGGAGTTTAATACGAGCGGGCAGCTTACCTCGACGATGCCAGTAGCGTTGCCAACGACGTGGGCTATTGATAGTGGAGCTTCAACACCGTTAGGCGCGACAGATGATCCTGCTCTGGATACTGATGGAGATGGTTATCTGGATAACTGGAATATGGATTTTACAGGGTCAACCAGTTTCAGCGGCGAGAGTACCGTCAACTCCCAGTACCAGGGCGGTTATGCTCAGGGGGCGTTGTCCAGCATTAGTATCGGTGCCAATGGGATGGTTTTGGGTAACTACAGCAATGGCATGACGAAGAACCTTGCCCAGATCGTCCTGACGAATTTCCCTAATTCGAACGGCCTGCTCAATATGGGTAACAATCTCTGGCAGGCGACATCAACATCAGGGCAAGGATTGGATGGCGCCCCGGGGGCTGGGTCGCGCGGGCTTCTTCAGTCATCGTCGGTAGAAGAGTCCAACGTCGATCTGACGGCGGAACTGGTCAACATGATCACCCTGCAGCGTAATTATCAGGCGAATGCCCAAACCATCAAGACGCAGGATTCGATCATGCAGACGCTGGTCAATCTGCGCTGAGCGAATTGAAAACTGATGTGGGCAACGTGGACTAAGGCGACATGGACAGACTGATCTATACGGCAATGACGGGCGCCAAGCAGGCGTTCCTGCAACAGTCGGGTGTTGCGCACAACCTGGCCAATGCCTCGACGGTCGGTTATCGAGCCATGGAACACAAGTTCCGTGCCGTGCCGGTGCAGGGCGAGGGCGCGCCCACCCGGGCTTTCGTGGTGGACGCTTCCGTGTCCGATACCTTCGATCAAGGGCCCATGATGGCGACGGGGCGGCCTCTTGACGTAGCCGTCCAGGGAGCCGGCTGGATCGCCGTCGAGGGGGCCAACGGACAGGAAGCCTACACCCGGGCGGGCAATCTGCAGATCAATGCCAATGGACAGTTGCAGACATCGAGCGGTTTGAATGTGCTGAGTGATGGCGGGCCGATCGGTATTCCGCCAGACAATAGCGTCACCATTTCTCCGGACGGAACCGTTTCGACCGTGCCCTTGTTCGGCTCACCGAACAACGTCAACGTTGTTGGCCGGATCAAGCTGGTGAATCCTCCGGGAAATCAACTGGTGCGCGGAGACGACGGGTTGTTCCGCACCCGGAACGGCGTTCCCGCGGAGGTTGATGAAAATGTGAAGCTGGCTTCCGAAACTTTGGAAGGAAGCAACGTCAATCCGGTCGATTCCATGGTCAGCATGATCAGCCTGGCACGCCAGTTCGAGATGCAGATCAAGATGCTGCAGACCGCGGACAGCAATGCCGGCAAGGCGAACCAGATCCTTTCGATGAACTAACCGTAACCGAATACAGGAAAGATACTGATGATCCGCTCACTCTGGATTGCCCGTACCGGTCTCGATGCCCAGCAAACGAGCCTTGACGTAATCTCCAACAACCTGGCCAACGTCAGTACAAACGGTTTCAAGCGTTCCCGCGCCGTATTCGAGGATCTGCTTTACCAGACGCTGCGCCAGCCGGGTGCTCAATCGTC
The DNA here is from genome assembly GCA_964563685.1 of uncultured Propionivibrio sp. Taxonomy (GTDB): domain Bacteria; phylum Pseudomonadota; class Gammaproteobacteria; order Burkholderiales; family Rhodocyclaceae; genus Propionivibrio. The sequence goes on along the minus strand of CAZLXL010000004.1, from coordinate 169,605 downwards.
GCAATCAACGCAGATTCCGAGCGGTTTGCAACTGGGTACGGGGGTGCGTCCGGTGTCGACGGCGCGCATCCAGACGCAAGGCTCATTGCAGCAGACCGGAAACGATCTGGATGTGGCGATCGATGGCGCCGGCTTCCTGCAGGTGCTGCTGCCGGATGGAACGACGGCATACACCCGGGATGGTTCGCTGCAGCGGGACAACCAGGGCCAGATCGTGACATCCAGCGGCTATCCGGTTCAGCCAAGCATCACGATTCCCGCGGATGCGACGTCCGTGACGATTGCCAAGGACGGCGTTGTCAGTATTGTTCAGGCGGGCGCGACCGGCACGACGCAGATCGGTACCCTACAGGTGGCGACTTTCATCAATGTGGGGGGGCTGCAGAGCATCGGCGAGAACCTGTACCTGGAAACTGCTGCAAGTGGCGCGCCGACGCCAGGCACTCCGGGCACCAATGGGGCGGGGTCGCTGTATCAGTATTACGTCGAAACATCCAACGTCAATGTGGCTGAAGAGCTGGTCAGCATGATCCAGACGCAACGAGCTTATGAACTCAATTCCAAGGTGATCTCGACGTCCGATCAGATGCTCGGTCGCCTGACTCAGTTGTGAGGCACAGTGATGGCTAGGATTCTGCTCCTGATGATGTCTCTGCTTGCCTTGTCGGCCTGCACTACCGTGCCACCGACGAACGTGCATCAGCCGATGACTGTTCGGCCTGCTGCGCGGAATGAAGCATTGCCGGCCAATGGCAATGGCAGCATCTATCAGGCTGGAACCTCGCGCACGTTGTTCGAGGATCGCCGTGCGCGGTATGTCGGCGATACGTTGACCATCGTGATTGCCGAAACCACATCGGCCTCGACCAAATCGAGCACCAATGTCAGCAAGGAGGGAAGCATCAGTGCCTCGGTGCCGACGGTTAGCGGGCTTCCTGGAAAATCTTTCCAGGGGCTGACTCTTGCGGCGGAGAGCTCGAATTCAATGGCCGGCAAGGGCGATGCGGCAGCGAATAACGTATTTACCGGCAACATCGCGGTGACCGTGATCGAAGTGCTACCCAACAACAATCTCCTGGTTTCCGGAGAAAAACAGGTGTCCATCGGGCATGGGACCGAATATATCCGGCTTTCCGGGGTGGTCAACCCGTACTTCATCAGCACGGCGAATACCATCAGTTCAGCCAATGTGGCCGACGCACGCATCGAATACAAGGAAAGTGGAGCCATCAGTGAAGCCCAGGTGATGGGATGGATGGCGCGCTTCTTCTTGTCTGTTCTACCGTTCTGACGGAAAGATGACGAGACTATGAAAACGACTTCCGGCAAGTTTTTCAGATTCATGGCAATTATTGCCTGCTCCGGCTTGTCGTTTCTCAGCGGGAATGCTCTGGCCGAGCGCATCAAGGACCTCGCATCGGTACAGGGAGTGCGCAACAATCAGCTCGTGGGATACGGGCTGGTGGTCGGGCTTGACGGCAGCGGCGACCAGACGACGCAGACGCCCTTTACGACGCAAAGCATCATCAACATGCTGGCCCAGTTGGGAACGACTTTGCCGACGACGCAATCCCTGCAGTTGAAGAATGTGGCGGCCGTGATGGTTACGGCCAATCTGCCGCCGTTTGCCCGTATCGGTCAGCAGATCGACGTGACTGTGTCTTCCATGGGAAATGCCAAGAGCCTGCGTGGTGGCACGCTGGTGATGACGCCGCTCAAGGGCGCGGACGGCCAGGTCTACGCCCAGGCGCAGGGCAATCTGATGGTCGGAGGCGCCGGTGCTTCCGCGGGTGGGAGCCGGGCCGTGGTCAATCATCTCCTGGCCGGACGCATCGTGGCGGGGGGCACCGTCGAGCGCGAAGTGCCGACCTCGCTGGGGCAGGGAGCGTTTGTCCATTATGAAATGGCGCATACCGATTTCGGTACCACGCAGCGCGTGGTCGAAGCCATTAACCGGGAAGTGGGCGCGGGTATGGCGGAAGCGCTGGATGGCCGCGTGATCCGGGTGCAAGCTCCCGAAGAAGCGAATGCGCGCGTGGCCTTCATGGGGCGCATAGAAAACATCGAAGTCCAGCCGATGAAGACGATGGCCAAGGTGATTGTCAATCCGCGGACAGGTTCCGTGGTGATGAATCAGATGGTAACCATCGAATCCTGTGCCGTAGCTCATGGGGCGCTCTCGGTGGTGGTCAGCTCCGAGCAGCAGGTCAGTCAGCCCAATGCGCTATCTGGCGGACAGACGGTAACCACTGCTCAGTCGGATATTTCGATCACGCAGGGCGGTGGTGCGCTGATGCAGGTCAAGGCCGGTGCCAATTTGTCCGAAGTCATCAAGGCGATCAACGCGCTGGGAGCGAATCCTCAGGATTTGCTGTCGATCCTGCAAGCCATGAAAGCAGCCGGGTCGTTGCGGGCGGACCTGGAAATTATCTGACGGGTCTGAAAATTGCTAGCATTCAGCTTATGAAAGCTGAAGACATCCATCCCAACCGATTTGTCCTTGACACCAATGGCGCTGCCGAATTGCGCTTGAAGCTCAAGCAGGACCCGCAGGCAGGATTGAAGCAGGCAGCACAGCAGTTCGAGGGCATGCTCCTGCAGTTGATGCTCAAAAGCATGCGCGATGCGACGTCACAGGACGGATTGATGAACAACGAGCAGACGCGTTTCTTCACGTCGATCCTTGATCAGCAGTTGGCGCAAAATCTTTCTTCAAAAGGTCAGTTGGGGTTCGCCAAACTGATCGAACAGCAATTGGGCCGGAATCTCCTGTCGTCAGGCAGCGCGAATGACGCCATGAGTGCGTCGCTCGGTCAGCTGCAACAAGCGTTTATCGAACGTCAGGCGGCAAGTTCTGCCGCTTCTCTTGCCGCGAGTGGTGCCGGAAGTGTATCCCGTGCCTCGGGCGTCACTGCGGCTTCCGCAACGGAAGGCTCAGCCAGCGGGCGGGATTTCGTCAATCGCGTTTGGCCACATGCTGTCGAAGCAGGAAATCGCCTGGGGGTTCCTCCGCATTTCCTGGTTGCGCATTCGGCGCTGGAGAGCGGATGGGGCAAAAGCGAGATTCGTGCGCCAGACGGATCGCCAACGTACAACCTTTTCGGAGTCAAGGCGGGACGTAGCTGGCAGGGCGCTTCTGTCGAGGTGCCTACAACAGAATATGTCAACGGTGTCCCGCAAACGGTTCGGGAAAAATTCCGCGTTTATGCTTCTTATGGCGAGGCTTTCCGCGATTACGCCAGCCTGCTGGGAACGAGTTCACGGTTTTCCGGAATACTCGGTCAGCAGGATGGCACGCAGTTTGCTCAAACCTTGCAACAATCCGGCTATGCCACCGACCCCCAGTATGCCGACAAGTTGAGCCGCATCATCCATGGCACAACGCTACGACAGGCTTTGCTCGGGTAATAAGCCGCCCTCAATAATCCGGCAGAATTGCCGTTAATAACATGGAAGAGGAGAGTGTTCCATGGGTTCAGGTATCTACAGTATTGGTGTTTCTGCCTTGCAGGTTGCTCAGCTCGGGCTGGCCACGACGTCGCACAACATTGCCAATGCCAATACCGAAGGCTACAACCGGCAGCGTATCATCCAGGCTTCGAACGTTGCGACGTTGACCGGCGCAGGCTATGTCGGACAGGGGGCGCATGTTTCGACGATCGAACGGATCTACAGCGGCTATCTGGCCACACAGGTCAATACGGCACAAAATTCGGTGAGCAAACTGGAGTCCTATTCCAGTTCCATCAGTCAGCTCAACGATCTTCTCATGGATGCTGATGCGGGGTTGTCTTCGGCGCTGGAGGCCTTTTTCTCGGGGGTCCAGCAGGTCAGTGCGAATCCGACTTCGTTGACCACGCGACAAACGATGGTGTCGGGTGCCGAGACGCTGGTATCGCGCTTTCACAGCCTGGATGCGCTGGTCGATGCCCAGTACCAGGGCATTAACAGCCAGATTCAGGGTTATGTGGGTTCGATCAATTCCTATGCCCAGGAAATCGCTACGCTGAACAAGCAAATCATTGTCGCGGAATCTTCCAACAATCAGACGCCGAATGATCTGTATGACCAGCGTGATCAGCTCGTTTCCGAACTCAACAAGCTGGTTGGAGTGAAAACTACGACCAACACCAATGGTTCGCTGAACGTTTATTTTGGCAACGGACAGCAATTGGTGGTGGGGGGGCAAGCCAGTTCGCTGTCCGCCACGACTTCGTCGCAGGATCCTACACGCCTGACCATCGGGCTCGTTAACCCTGCGGGGATACAGGAACTGCCCGAATCCGTGCTTACAGGCGGCAGTCTGGCCGGTGTCCTCGAGTACCGTGCACAAACGCTTGACCGTGTCGCCAATGAGCTTGGGCGCATTGCCACAACGGTAGCCCTGACTTTCAATGCCCAACATGCGCTGGGACAGGATCTGCTGGGCAACATTGATGGAGATTCCGCTTTCGTTGCGAATTTTTTCAGTATCGGAGCTCCGTCAGTTGTTGCCAATTCAAACAATCCGTCTGGCTCCGCAGATGTGTCGGCCAGCTTTTTAGCTCCTTCGGTGAGTTCTGATGGCACGTTCTACACGAACCTGACGGCCAGTGACTACCGGCTTGATGTTGATGCCAGTGGCAATCTGAGCTTGACGCGTCTTTCTGACAATGTCAGATGGCCCAGTCCGTCAGAGCCCCCCATCACAAGTCTGTCTGCTCTCAATACAGCCATTGCAAACCAGGGGTTTGAGATCGGGGTGACGGCCGGAACCTTTCAGTCAGGATCGAGCTACTTGATCCAGCCGACACGCAATGCGGCCCAGGGTTTTGAAGTGAATGACACGATTGCAGCGGATGTCAGATACATCGCTGCGGCTGCACCCATACGCACGTCCGCAGGGACTGCGAATTTGGGGGGGGCAGTGATCTCGGCGGGCAGTGTCACATCGGTCAACTCGGTGCCGGCGACCGGAAGCCAGATCATTTTTACCTACGACGATGCCACGCCACCCGTCCTGTCGGTTTCCATCAAGGATTCGAGTGGCACGATAACGCCAGGTGTTCCGGCCACAGTGCCTTTCACGAGCGGAGCGTCCATCGCCTACGGTAGCCTGGAATTCAAGATTACCGGGGCGCCAACAGACGGTGATACCTTCGTTATCGAGAGAAACTCCAACGGCGTTTCGGATAACAGAAATGCGCTGTTGTTGGCGCAACTCCAGTCTTCCAAGACAACGGCTGGCAACACGGCGAGTTTTGCGACCGTTTATGCTCAGCTGGTCAGCGATGTCGGCAACAAGGGGCGCGAAGTGACTACCATTCTGGCTGCACAGAAGTCCCTGTTGACGGCGGCGCAAGATGCCCGGGACTCGGTCTCGGGGGTCAATCTGGATGAAGAAGCGGCCAATCTGCTCCAGTACCAGCAGTCGTACCAGGCGGCGGCGAAAATGCTGCAGATCGCTTCCGAACTTTTCGATTCGATTCTGGCAATCGGTTAAACGGTCAAGGGTGACCTCATATGCGAATCAGTACAAATCAGATCTACGATGCGGGAGCACGCAGCATTCTGGACAACCAAAGCAGCCTGTACAAACTCCAGAACCAACTGTCCTCCGGCAAGCGTTTTCTTTCCGCGTCCGACGATCCGGTGGCCGCCGCGCAGGTGTTGCTTAATACCCAGTCGCAAAAGATCAATGCGCAATATGCGGACAATCAGGCGAATACCTCCAGTCAACTGGCGCTCGAAGAGAGTCGGCTGCAATCCATCGTCGACAGTGTCCAGTACGTCATGGAACAGGTAGTCGCGGGAGGCAATTCCTCCTATTCGGACAGTCAGCGCGAATTCATCGCCGAAAACCTGCAGAGCCAGTTCGATTTTCTGCTGGGCATGGCCAATAGTACCGATGCCAATGGCTATTACCTGTTTTCCGGTTATCAGGGAAATACGCAACCATTCCAGCAACAGGCCAACGGCAGCGTGAAATACGTCGGCGATGATGGGCAGCGGCTGATGCAGGTCGGGGCTTCACGGCAAATTGCGGTGAGTGACTCCGGACGCGACATCTTCGAGAGCATCCGTACGGGTAACGGAACATTTGCCCTGGCGGCGGCATCTACCAATACAGGGACGGGAGTTATCGGGTCGGGTTCCGTGCTTGATCCGAAGGCATGGACCGGGAATGACTACGAGATTGTCTTCGACAATCCGCCGACGAGTTTTATCGTGACGAAGACTTCGCCTTTGCCTGCGACGGTCGTTGGCCCCTCTGCCTATACCCCGGATAGCGCGATCACGATGATTCCGGGGATATCTTTTTCGATCGAGGGCACGCCTGCTGCAAATGATAAATTTACCGTTGAACCGAGTTCGGATCAGGGGGTTTTCACGACACTGCAGAATCTGATCACGGCCTTCAAGACCGATATTTCAGGGAATGCGACTGCGGCAGCTTCGCTCAGGAACACGCTCAATGCCGAGATGGAAAATCTCGGCGGCGTGCTTGAGAATGTTTCGAGCGTGCAGGCGTCGATCGGAGCGCGCAGAAGCGAACTGAGTTCGCTGTCCAGTGTTTCCGAGGCGCTTGATCTGCAGTATACGGAAAGAATCTCGGATCTTCAGGAAATTGATTATGCAGCGGCCATTTCCGCCTTTTCGAAGCAACAGTTGCAACTTGAGGCGGCGCAGAGTTCTTTTGCCAAGATCAGCGGATTAAGCCTGTTCAACTACCTCTGATGAAACTTAGCCCTGCTTTGCTCATGCTGTTTCTGGGGTGCGGTCTGGCCGGTTGCACGACGATTGATTCAGTTAGCCAGGCCGGGAAAGTGGAATCGCGACCCGGAGTCGAACTGCCGCAAAACCATTCCGTCAGTGCGGAAACCCTCGGCGGCGCAGGTGCACTGCTCGTTTTTGGTCATCCGGTGAGCGCCCTTGGACTGCCTGGCGAAGTATTCAGCGCTCAGCAAAGCGCGCTCCTTTATATCATTTATGACCCTCTGGCGCCCAACTGGACGATCAAGGAACGACCACTGGATCCGGATACCTATCATCTTTCGCTTCGAGCCAAGCATTTTCGTACTGGCGGCGATGGCGAGGCGATGCAGATTCTCAAGCGCCGAGCCTTGCAGTTGCAGCGGGAGAAGGGGTATTCCGGTTATCGCCTGATGGATTACTCGGAAGGACTGGAGTCAAGTACCCCGTTTACCTACAAGGTTTCGGAAGGCACGATCCAGCTGGTCAAAACACCCTGAGCAGCTGATTTCCGCTGAGTGGTGGCTATTTCAGTACAAAATTCCCGAGCATGGAACCCAGCCCGGTTTCGAACATCCTCAAGAGGGGCTGGATAAGATAGGGCAGGCAGACGTAAAGCGCGGCAAACCCCAGGGTAATGGTGACCGGGAAGCCGATGACGATCAGGTTGAGCTGGGGAGCGACCCTGCCGAGGACTCCCAGAGCGGTTTGGGTGATCATCAATGCGGTGATGATTGGCAACGCGATCAGCAATCCCGAGGAAAACACGATCACTGCAGCATTGGCCACGTTGGCCCAGGATTCACTTTTCGGCAGCGTTCCGACAGGCAGGACGTGAAAGCTTTGTGTCAGTGTCGAGAGCACCATCAGGTGGCCGTCGATGGAGAGGAAAACGAGCAGGGTCAGGAAGCCGACCATTTCGGAGATGACGGGTGTCTGGGAGGCCCCGGTCGGGTCATAGCTTGTGGCGAACCCGAGGCCCATCTGTGTGCCGAAAATATTTCCCGCCAGGTCGATGGCGGTGAACACCAGACGCAGGGAAAATCCCATCGCGAATCCGATCAGCATCTGCTCGGCCATGACCAGCAATCCGATTCCAGAAGCCGGTTCGATATCCGGCAGTTGATCTATCCCCGGTGCAATGAGGATGGCAAGTGCCAGGCCGAGCATCAGGCGCACTCTTCTCGGTAATGTGGCATTGTTGAATGGTGGAGCTGCGGCCAGCAAAGCGAGAATGCGCGTCAGCGGGAAAATGAATGCCGCGAGCACAGCGTTTAGTTCGGTTGATGTGACGGTGATCATCTGGATCAGCCGATCAGTTGGGGAATTCTCTCGAATAGCTGGCGAATGTAGTCAACAAACAGCTGTAGCATCCAGGGGCCAGCCAGAATAAGGACCAGAAAGGTTCCAACCAGTTTGGGAATGAAGGAAAGCGTGGCTTCGTTGATTTGCGTGGCGGCCTGGAAAATGCTGACCACCAGACCGATGATCAGCGCCGAGAGCAGCATGGGGCCGGACAGCAGCAAGGCCACCTCAATGGCCTGTCGGCCAAGATACATCACGGTTTCGGGGGTCATGTCGCGAAACTCATCACGAGTGATCCCAGCATCAGATGCCAGCCATCGACCAGGACAAACAGCATCATCTTGAAGGGCAGCGAGACCATGATGGGTGACATCATCATCATGCCCATTGACATCAAGACGCTGGCAACCACCATGTCGATGATCAGGAACGGAATATAAATGATGAATCCGATCTGGAAGGCGGTTTTCAGTTCGCTGGTGACAAAGGCCGGGATCAGGACCCGCATCGGAATGTCATTGGGTGATTCGAGCTTCGGCAGATTCCCGAGGCGCGCGAACAGTCCGATATCCGTTTCCCGGGTCTGCTTCAGCATGAAACTGCGCAAAGGTGTTGCACCGCGATCGACCGCCTCGACGAAGCTGATGCGGTTCTCGGAAAGCGGCAGGTAGGCATCGGTGTACACTTTTTCCAGAACCGGCGACATGATGAAAAAGGTCAGAAATAACGAGAGTCCGACGATCACCTGGTTGGGCGGCGAAGTCTGCGTGCCGAGCGCGTGCCGCAGGATGGACAGCACGATGATGATGCGGGTAAAACTGGTCATCATCAACAGCGCTGCGGGTATGAAGGTCAGCGCGGTGAGCGTGATCAGGGTCTGGATGGACAGCGTGTAGGTCTGGCTGCCGCCCGCTCCGGGAGTGCTGGTCACGGCAGGAAGCCCGCCGGTTTGCGCCAGCACGGCGAAGGGAATCATCAGACAGAGCAGTGCCAGGCAGCGCAGGAGTCTAGGTGTTGTCATTTTTGCGCTCGGTCATCAGTTTCAGCCAGTTGCCAAAGCGGTTTTCACCGTCCTTGTCCGATGGGAGTTCGCCCTTGGGCAAGGTATGCAGGGTCTTGATCTGCCCCGGAACGATGCCGATGATGATCCATGTTTCATTTACTTCAAGCAGGACGATGCGTTCGCGCGGGCTGATCATCAGCCCTCCCACAATGCGCATGGGGCCGATGTTGCCGAAGCTTTTGCCGCCATTGAGCCGGCGCAGCAGGTAAGCGCCCAGAAAGAGGAGGCCGATGATCAGGGCCAGTCCCAACAGCATCTGCAGCATGGCTCCGCCGGGAATGCCCGGGGTGTCGGGCACGGCAGCGGATTGTGCCAAAACAGTCGCCGGAGACAGGCCCATGGCCATCAGGGCTGGCGGCAAGCTCTGCCTTCTTGCGAGTAAGCTGGAAACGGGATCGTGGGTCAATTTTCGGACAGGGAAAATAATCTGTCCGCTATCTTAATCGAAGCCGGGGGCGCGGGGAACAGCGGCGTATCCGGTGCGGATGCGCTTAGACGGTTGACGCATTCAGCGTCCGATTTTCCGCATGCGCTCCGATGGGGTGATGATATCGGTCAGACGGATACCGAACTTGTCGTTGACCACGACCACCTCGCCTTGTGCGATCAGTGTTCCATTGACATACACACTCATCGGCTCGCCGGCCATCGCATCCAGCTCGACGACTGATCCGTGGGCCAGTTGCAGCAGATTCTTGATGGTGATCTTCGTGCGTCCGAGCTCGACGGCGATCTGGACCGGAATGTCCAGGATCATGTCCAGTTCGTTCATCATCGAAGCCTTGCCGCCGGCTTCCGCAAAGGAGGGGAAGATTTGCGCAGGCTGTGCCTGCGGAGCGGATGAATCGGCTATGGCCTGCTCCGCCATGGCCGCAGCCCAATCATCTTCCATGCTGGCTTCGGTTTCGGCGTTCAGGTTGTCATTCGTTTCATCGGCCATAATTAGCTCCTTGGCAGCACGGATGTGTCAGTGTCCGGTGTGATGAATTTATCGATTTTGAGTGCATATTGTCCGCCTTGCTGACCGTAGGTGCATTCGCACAGGGGAATGTCATCCACGCTGGCAATGATTTTTTCCGGAATGGTGACGGGGATGATGTCGCCAGCTTTTATCTTGAGGATCTCCCCAAGAGTAACGGTAGTGTTCGCGAGGTTGGCGGTGATTTCTACTTCGGCATCTTTCAATTGTTTGCGCAGCATCATGATCCAGCGTTGATCCGTTGAGAGCTGGTCGCTTTGCATTGCGCTGTAGAGCAGATCACGGATCGGCTCAACCATCGAATACGGGAAGCAGATGTGCATGTCAGCTGCCGTTCCGCCGAATTCGATCGAGAAGGTTGTCGAAATGACGATTTCCGATGGGGTGGCAATGTTGGCGAACTGCGAATTCATTTCGGAACGGATGTATTCGAACGAAATGCTGTAAACCGGTTTCCAGGAGCGGGAATACTCATTGAAAACGACGTTCAGCAAGCCCTGGATGATGCGTTGTTCCGTTCCTGTAAAGTCGCGCCCCTCGACACGGGTGTGGAATCGACCGTCGCCGCCGAACATGTTGTCTACAACGAGAAAGACAAGATTCGGGTCAAAGACGAACAGGGATGTGCCGCGCAGCGGTTTCGCGGAAACCAGGTTCAGGTTGGTCGGAACGACCAGGTTGCGGATGAATTCGCTGTATTTCTGGACACGGATCGGACCCACCGAGATTTCGGTCGTCCGATGCATGTAGTTGAACAATCCGATACGCAAATAACGGGCAAAGCGCTCGTTGATGAGTTCGAGCGTCGGCATCCGGCCACGGACGATCCGCTCCTGCGTTCCCAGGTTGTAGCTGCGAACGCCCGACCCTTCGTCGTCGGAGGTTTCCTGTTCGTCGGTTTCCCCGGTGACTCCCTTGAGTAGGGCGTCAACCTCGTCCTGGGAGAGGAAATCGGTAGCCATTTCTACTTACTGGATAATGAAGGAAGTAAACAATACTTCCTTGACGGGCGCGTTTTCGGGATTTGCATCCGGGGCCAGTACTTCGTTCATCTGATCGCGGATTTCACCAGCCAGAGTTTCCTTCCCTTCTTTCGTGAGCAACTCAGAGGCTCTTTTTCCGGAAAGCAGCATCATCACGTTATTGCGAATCTTGGGAGTGAATGATTTGAGCCGGTCTCCTGCGAGCAGATCGGTAACCTCCACGGAGAGGATGATCTGCAAGAACTGCTCGCCGGATTCCGGGACGAGATTGACCGTAAACGCGTCGAGGGCAACGTAAACCGGAGCGACCTCCTTGCCGCTCTTTTTCTTGCTGGTTTTATCGCTTTCGGCAGACACTTCGTCGTCTTCATATGCGTCTTCGCCGTGGTTTTTCATCAGTAGGAGCGTGGCGGTGGCGCCCAAGGCCACAATCAACACAAAGGCAGCAGCAATTATGATCAGCAGCTTTTTGCTTTTTCTGGGTGGCGTTGTGTCCACGTTTGCTGTTTCTGGCTTGGCTTCCTTGGCCATCTTTGCAACCCCATTATTCTATGTATTTAGTCATGCCGGACTCTGATCGTAAATCAGCCATCAGGCAAAGGTGTCAACCAGTCCGACTCCCCGGCCGGTAACGATCGCTCCAGCGCCTAGTGCCGCGTGTGAATCATCCGGAAGTATAACGTTATCGCTCCTTGCGCGGTTTGCGTTGCTGCTTCCATTCTCCTGACCGGACGCTTGTCTGGATGATTCGGCACTGACGTTGGCCTGCCCCAGTTCAATGCCGACGCCGGAAAGCATTTCACGGAGTCTGGGCAACGCCGTTTCGATGGCTTCCCGGACGGATGCGTTGGCGGACGCAAAAGAGGCCGTTGCCTTGTCATTGTCGACTTGCAGGGATATTTCTATGGCGCCCATGTGCGGCGGGTTCAGAGTCAGTTCTGCCGATTGCTTGTGGCTGGAAGCGAGCCAGACGATTTTCTGTGAAAAATCGTGGCTCCAGTTTTGATCACGAAGTGGCGTCGGAACAGTCAGGGATGTTTCCCGAACTGCTTGAGTGTGCTGTGGATTGGATGACAGGCCCGCTACGGAGGCCGTGGGTTCGTTTGCGGCCAGGCCAGGATCAAGTGATTGCTTTGAAAACGCCGTTTCAATCTGTCCGCTGCCGGGTATGACGGCAAATTTTGCCGCCTCACCGTTTGCCGTCAAGGGGCTCGGGTTGCTTTTCCCAGTCAACAGACCGGTTTCGGATTCTTGTACGACATGGCCCGTCGAAGAAACGGTCGGTGCCAGGGTTGGCTTGTCGGTGTCCGCCATGCTGTCCAGGTGTCGCAAACGCGGTACGCTGACTTCATCGACTGAATCTTGTGCGACATTGTCAGATAAGAATGTGGTTGGGGCCAAAGCAGGCTCGCCCGTGTTCGCCACGGAGCCAGGAGGCAGCAAACGCGCTGTACTGGGATCATTGCGCTGTTCGACTGGGATCTGGGACAAGGTAGCCAGCAATGCCATGGGGTCATCCAGGGGGGTGCCTTCAGCGGTATTGTCATCTCCTACTGCCGGTTCACTGGAATCCGATGATTGCACAAGCGCGGTGTTGGGAGACCCCGGAAACAGCTGTCTCAGCAACAAGCTAGCGAACCCCTGGGAGCTGGCGGAATCTTCCGCGTTCGTGCTATTGCCTGCAGCCGTGCTGGAAGCGGGCGAAGGCAAGGCCGAAACGATGGTAATTGACATGGCTTGTTCCTGTTGGCAAGTTGCGCAATGCATGTAGCAATATTTGTGCCAGTGTGTAGCCAGTAATGCCAGCAATCAAGGAAAGGTACGCGGCTAGGCTTCCTTGTCGCTTTTCGAGCGGGCGGCGAATTCGTCCTGGATTTTTTGCTCGCGTTTCATTTCCCTGGCGTTTTCCCGGGCAAAATGCCGGTCGGACAAGGTATCAAATGCCATCAGTTTCTTTTTCTGCTTTTGCCATTCAGCCTGGCCTGCAGCAGTGTGCCGAATCTGCGTGGCAACCGTTTTGCGCTGCACGTCGATGGCTTCGTCAAGCCGGTTCAGGAATTGCTGGAAATTCTGCCATTCGCGCTGGGAAAGTCCGTTCTGTGCAGATTCGCGAAAGCGGGTGGCGTATTCGTCGCGATAGTGTTGCAGCATTTCGAGTTTGGCTTTTGCATCCTGCTCGCTGGCAATCAGTTGCGCGAGGTGGCGTGTTGCATCATCTGTGCGGATTTGCATCAGATCGAGAACGGTTTGCAGCGAGAATGGTTTGGACATGGTCAGCGTTTGGCGGCGAACAGGGCGTCAAGCTCGTTGAAGCTGTTCTCGAAATCTGAACGCTCGCTCAGAGCCTGTTGCAGGAATTTTTCAAATGACGGATAAAAATTGATGGCCTGATCAAGCATGGGGTCCGAACCAGCGGCATAGGCTCCGACGCTGATCAGGTCGCGGGATCGCTGATAGCGCGAGTACAACTGTTTGAACTGCCGGATGCGTTCGAAGTGATCCGGTGTGATGAGGTTGACCATGGCGCGTGAGATTGACTGTTCAATATCGATCGCCGGGTAATGTCCGGCATCGGCGAGAAGGCGGGAGAGCACGATATGGCCGTCGAGGATGGCGCGTGCCGCATCGGCGATCGGATCCTGCTGGTCGTCACCCTCTGTAAGTACAGTATAGAACGCCGTGATCGAACCGCCACCGTCGGCTCCGTTGCCGGCGCGTTCGACGAGTTGCGGCAGGCGGGCAAAAACCGACGGCGGATAACCGCGCGTCACGGGAGGTTCGCCGATGGCCAGTGCAATTTCGCGTTGCGCCATGGCGTAGCGGGTCAATGAATCCATGATCAGCAGTACGTGCCGGCCCTGGTCGCGGAAGTACTCGGCAATGGAGGTGGCGTAAGCCGCGCCCTGCATGCGCATGAGCGGGCTGACGTCGGCCGGTGCGGCAACCACTACGGCGCGGCGCAGGCCCTCTTCGCCCAAAATCTGCTCGATGAATTCCTTGACCTCGCGGCCGCGTTCGCCGATCAGTCCAACGACGATCACTTCGGCTTCCGTATAGCGCGCCATCATGCCGAGCAGTACGCTTTTGCCGACGCCCGAACCAGCAAACAGGCCCATGCGCTGGCCTCGTCCTACCGTCAACAAGGCGTTGATGCAGCGGATCCCGACATCCAGCGACCGGTCGATCGGGGCACGGGACATGGGGTTGACCGGACGTCCCTGCAGCGGTCGGAGAGCGTCGGTGAGCAGCGGTCCATTACGATCAAGCGGACGTCCGGCACCATCGATCACCCGCCCGAGCAGGGCTTCGCCGACGGGGAGCAGCTTGGCTCGATCGACCGCTCTCCGCCTGGCCGTGGCAGGATGCCCGACCTTGGGCCGGACAGCCTGTGTTTCAAGGGCTACCACGCGTGCGCCGGGAGACAAGCCATACACATCTTCCGAAGGCATCAGAAACAGTCGTTCGCCGTTGAAGCCGACGACTTCCGCCTCGATCGGCGATCCCCCCACGGGAATGATCCGGCATGAACTGCCGAGAGGAAGTTTGAGTCCGGCGGCTTCCATGACCAGTCCGTTGATCCTTGTCAGGTGTCCGCTGGGGAGCAGCGGCGTGGACAGGGCCGCTGCATCACGACAGTTGTCGAGAAAATTTTCCCAGGCGATCAGGTGCTTATTGCTGCTTTCGCCGTTCATGGTCAAGCTTGGTCAAGGCAGGTTGTCCAGCCAGTCCTGGCTGATTCCGATGGATTCGATGACGCGCTTCCAGCGGGTTTCCAGCGTGGCGTCGACTTCACTCGAACCCAATTCCACCCGGCAACCGCCGCGTGTCACTGCGGGGTCTTCGATGATTCGCCAGTTGTTGTGCGCCAGGTGCTCGCCCAGGTGGTTGCGGATCAAGGTCGCATCCTCGGGGTGGGCGAACAGGGCGGGATGCCCGAAATTCGGGTGAAGTGCCGCAACGGCCTCCCTGACCACCGGCAACAGCAATTCCGGCTTGATGTGCAGGCTTTGGCGCAAAACCTGACCCGCAATTTCGATGGAAGTGGCCAGCAATTGATCTGCAATCTTCTGGTCGAGCTCAGAAACCGCTTGTTGCACGCTGTTCAGCAAGGCATCGATTTGTTCGGCGACGGTTTGCGCGACGGCCAGACCTTCCGCGTAGCCGGTCGCGTAGCCTTGTTCATGCGCTTCGCTATACATGCGCTCGATGTCAGCGGCGGTGGGCAGGACGACCGGCGGCTCGTTTTCCTGATGCGCGCCTTCCGTCGAAGACTCGGCGGGTTTCCCCGCTTGCACAGCTTCCTGCTCCGCTTCGTCGAAGGCCGCAAGCTCCCAGCGCTGATAGGCGGTAAGCTTTTCCTTGGGAATGAAGCCGCTCATGGCTGCCCCATGTTCAGATCATTTCCTCGCCAGCGGCTCCGCCCAGAACGATCTGGCCTTCGTCGGCCAGGCGGCGGACGATCTTGAGGATTTCCTTCTGTTCGTTCTCGACTTCGGAGATGCGTACCGGTCCTCGGGATTCGAGGTCTTCGCGCAGCATTTCCGCAGCGCGTTGCGACATGTTCTTGAATATTTTTTCGCGCAGCGGCTCTGAAGCGCCCTTCATGGCCAGAATCAGCGAATCGGACTGGATTTCGCGCAACAACAGCTGGATGGCGCGGTCGTCGAGATCAAGCAGGTTCTCGAAAACAAACATCTCATCGAGAATCCGCTGCGCCAGATCCGGGTCGTATTCGCGGATGGAATCGACGACCGTGGTTTCATTGGCCGTGCCCATGAAATTCAAAATTTCCGCAACCGCGCGCACACCGCCCATGGCGGATTTCTTGATGTTAGCGGAGCCGGAAAGCAGGCGCAGCATGACGTCGTTAAGTTCCTTGAGCGCCTCCGGCTGGATGCCCTCGAGCGTGGCGATGCGCAGAACAACATCGTTGCGCAGACGTTCCGTGAAGTGATTCAGGATGTCGCTGGCATGATCCTTCTCGAGATGAACGAGAATGGTGGCGATGATCTGCGGGTGCTCGTTGCGGATGAGATCGGCGACTGTCGGCGCATCCAGCCATTTGAGACCTTCTATGCCGTTGGTGTCGCCTCCTTGAAGGATGCGCGAAATGAGGTTCGCTGCCTTGTCGTCGCCCAGCGCCTTGGTCAGGACGGAGCGCACATAGGCTTCCGAGTCAACATGTACGGCGGCCGCATCATTGGCCGTCTTCTGGAAGTCGGCAATGACTTCTTCGACCTTTCTGCGGGGCACGGTTTTCAGCGCAGCCATGGCATGGCCGAGTTTCTGAACCTCCTTCGGGCCAAGATGCTTGAGGACTTCCGAGGCATAGTCCTCGCCGAGCGCAATCAGCAGGATCGCGCTTTTTTCGATGCCATCATCAGCCGGCATTGGAACCCGTCCAGTCCTTGATGATATTGGCGACTATCTTTGGATCCTGCTGCGCGAGATTGCGCGCCTGTCCGAGTTTCTGCTCCAGGGCCTCTGCGCCTGAGGGCTGACGATTTCCTGCATCTTCTTCATCCACAATGTCGATGTTTTTGCCAAGACTCCGGCGTGTCGGGGGCGGCGGTGCTTCGAGCATGGATTTTACGAGCGGGAGGATCACCTTGAACACCAGGTAGGCAATGATGGCGGCAATGGCTGCGTATTTGAACAGTTCCTTGAGCATGAAAAGAATATCCGGATCCTTCCAGAGCGGGATTTCCAGTTCGCTCCTGTCGCTGGCGGTAAACGGCGCATTGGCTACCGAAACGGAATCCCCACGCTCCTGGTTGAAGCCCAGGGCTTCCTTGACCAGGTCATTGATCTGCTTCAGTTCCGGATCGCTGAGCGGCTTGCTTGCTCCCTTGGCATCCTTGCGATGGTTGACCACCACAGCGGCAGAGAGGCGCTTGATAGTGCCAACCGATTGCTTGGTGTGGCGGATGGTCCGGTCAAGCTCGTAATTGATCGTGGAGTCCTTGCGCGTATTGATTGGCTGCCCGATATTCGAAATCGGCGCCTGTACTCCGGCCGCGTTGATCTGTCCCGGAACGGGCGCCTGGCCTGCGGCGGAGGGCCCGGCACCGGGTACCGCAGGCTGGGTCAAGGGCGCCGTGGCGGGAACCGGCGGCTGATTGCTGAGTGCCCCCGGGATGCCCAGGGCCGATGGCGTGGTGCTTGCCGATTCGCTGGTTTGCTGGCTGCGGATGCTGATGTCGGGGGGCGTGGTGTTCGGACGGTGCGTTTCTGCAGTTTGTTCGTTCTGAGAGAAATCGATATCGGCAGCAACTTGAACCCGGACGTTGCCCGGGCCGAGGATCGGGGAAAGGATGTCCTCGACGCGCCTGATGGCATTCCGTTCGATTTCCTGGACATACCGGATCTGGGCGGGATCGAGACCCGCATCCATGAGCTTGCTCTTCAATTGCGAGAGCATTGCGCCACTCTGGTCGATGAGGGTGACGCTGCTGGGAGCAAGGTTCGGAACGCTGGCAGCGACCAGATTCTGGATCCCGGCGATCTGTGCCGGATCCAGTGTGCGGCCGGCATACAGATTGAGCAGGACCGATGCTGAAGGCTTGAGTTCCTCGCGCACGAAAACCGTCGGCTTGGGGATGGCCAGATGGACGCGAGCAGCCTGAACGGCGCCGATCGACTGGATTGTGCGCGACAATTCGCCTTCCAGTCCGCGCTGGTAATTGACCTGCTCGGCAAACTGGCTGATGCCGAATTTCTGGTTTTCCATCAGCTCGAAGCCCACGCCGCCGCCTTTGGGTAATCCTTGCGTGGCCAGGCGCAGGCGCACTTCATGAACCTTGCTGCCCGGAACCAGGATGGCGTTGCCGCCTTCCGAGAACTTGTACGGAATGTTCATCTGGTCGAGCGCAGCAATGATGCTGCCGCCGTCGCGTTCGGAAATGTTTGAAAACAGGATGCGATAATCGGCCTGTTTCAACCAGGTGCTGCTGGCGACAATAAGCGCAATGACTCCGGCGATGGCGATCATCAGCATGATTTTTTGCTGATTGCTCAGGCGTGCGAGAGCGTAACGCACCCTTTCCATGGGGTTGGTTGCGTCAGTCGTTGTTTTCCTGGTTTCGGTTCCGGTTGCCGCCATGCTTGCGATAATGGGTTAACTCTGAGATTAATCAAGCAAAAAGCGATAATTCCTAAGAATTATTCTACTATTGTATCTGTTTATTGCACGGGATTTTCCATCGAATGGGCGAAGCGGAGCAAATACCGGCACCGGAAATGAAAGCGCAGGAATTGCAGCGCGCCTTCGACGTGTTCAATCAGGTTTCTCTCGAGTTGACGCAGGCCTACGAAACGCTACAGGCCCGCGTGGAATCGCTGACCGCAGAGCTGGCCGTGGCCAATGGGGAATTGCGCCGGCAATACCAGGAGAAGGAAGCGCTTTCCGAACGTCTTTCCTTGTTGCTCAATGCGCTTCCGGCGGGGGTGGTTGTTCTCGATAGCGATTCAATGGTCAGCGAGGTCAATCCGGCGGCATTGAGCATGCTCGGAGAATCGATCGTCGGCAGCAATTGGCAGACCATGGCGGAAAGCCGTTTATCCGCGACCGATGCTCCGGATGAATGGCAACTCGATGCACGGCGGGTGTCCATTGCGCAGAGTCCTCTCGATTCAGCGGGCGGGCGCACCCTGCTGATACACGACATTACCGCAGCGCATGAACTGAAGGCCAACCTTGAGCGCAATCAGCGGCTGGCAGCCATGGGCGAGATGGCGGCATCCCTGGCGCATCAATTGCGGACTCCGCTGGCCACGGCGCTGCTGTACAGTGCCAACCTGGCGCAACCCGAATTGTCCGACGCGGCGCGCACGCGTTTTGCCGGCAAAGCGGCGGAGCAATTGAAACGGCTTGAAAGGCTGATTCAGGATGTGCTGCTTTTTACGCGCGGCGAAAGCATCGGCCGGGATGTCGTGCCGGTAGAGCTGCTGATTGCCGAGGCTGTGCAAACTGTAGCTCCCTTGTGCCGTGAAAAAGAAATTGATTTTCATGTTTCAACCGAGGTCGGCGATTCGATTATCATGGGTAGCCGCAAGGCTCTCGGCGGCGCATTGCTGAACTTGTTGGAAAATGCCCTGCAGGCTTGCGATAGCGCCCATGGCGCGAGTGCGCAAAGTGCGCAAGTGAGCCTGACTGCGCTGGTTTCAGGCCGGTATCTCAGAATCAGCGTGCGCGATACCGGTGCGGGCATTTCCCCGGAGGCCGTGTCCAGGATTTTCGAGCCCTTTTTTACCACGCGGGCCCAGGGAACCGGGCTGGGGCTGGCTATCGCGCTCGGTGTCGTAAGGGCGCACGGTGGATCGATCGAGGTGGGTTCGAAACCTGGCGAAGGGTCGGAATTCATCGTGCTGCTGCCTGTAGGCGGCATGGATCAGTCGCCAGAACAAAAATTGGACGAACAATAACTGGAAAATGATGGCTCAAGGATTACCGGTTCTGGTTGTCGAAGACGACCCCAATTTGCGCGAAGCCGTGTGCGATACGCTCGAACTTGCTGGACAAGCCGTCGTATCGGCGCCGGGCGGCGAAGAAGCGTTGCGCTTGCTCGATGCCCAGCCCGTTTCGCTGGTGGTCAGCGATGTGCGCATGATGCCGATGGACGGGATTGCGCTGCTCAAGGAAATCCGCAATCGCTACGCCCACCTTCCTGTGGTGCTGATGACAGCTTATGCCGATGTGGACCGGGCCGTCGAGGCCATGCGCTCGGGCGCCTGCGATTTTCTGCTCAAGCCGTTCGAACCGAAGGCGTTGCTCGAACATGTGGCGCGCTATCGCTTGCCGGAAGTGCTGGACGATGATCGCGTGGTGGCCAGCGATCCGGCCAGCCGCAACCTGTTTGCGCTGGCGGCGCGCGTGGCACAGACCGATACGACCGTTCTTTTGACTGGCGAAAGCGGCGTCGGCAAGGAAGTTGTTGCGCGTTATATCCACAATCATTCGGCGCGGCGCTCCGGTCCCTTTGTCGCGATCAACTGCGCGGCGATTCCGGACAGTCTGCTCGAAGCGACCCTGTTCGGCTATGAAAAGGGTGCTTTTACCGGCGCGCAGCAAGCGCAGGCTGGAAAATTCGAACAAGCGCAGAATGGTACCTTGCTGCTTGACGAGGTCACTGAAATGCCGCTTGGATTGCAGGCCAAGTTATTGCGCGTACTGCAGGAACGCGAGGTTGAGCGGGTAGGGGGGAAAAAGCCGGTGGCGCTGGATATTCGCCTGATTGCCACATCGAATCGCGATATGGCTGAAGCCGTGGCCAAGGGCGTGTTGCGCGAAGATGTTTACTACCGGCTCAATGTGTTTCCGTTATTGATCCCGGCCCTGCGCCAGCGTCCTGAGGACATTGTTCCCCTGGCGACTCATTTTCTGGTCGAGCATGGGGCGCGCTCGGGCCGTGCGGGTCTGCGCCTTGCGCCTTCTGCCGAAGACGCGTTACGCCGGTATTCCTGGCCCGGCAATGTGCGCGAACTTGAGAACGTGATGCAACGTGCCGTAATCTTTGCTTCCGGCGATGACGTTGAAGCGGATGCGCTGCACCTGGCGGTTACCCCTGCTCCCAAGGCGTTTTCTGCGGAGGGTGCAGAAGCGGCTGGCGGAAGCATGCCGGCAGTTGCCGAAGCGCCAAAAAGCAACAACATTCGGGATCTGGAAAGAGCGCACATCCTCGAAACGCTGGCGGCTGTTGGGGGGTCACGAAAACTGGCCGGGGAAAGACTCGGGATGTCGGAACGAACCTTGCGGCACAAGCTCAAACAATACCGCGAAGCCGGTTTGTTCAACGAATGATGTAATGTTTCAATTTTTGGCGCGCTTCTTGCATGAGTAGTGGTAAGCGAGTCAGGAGAAGCAGATGGATACCAAGGGCATTGATCAGATGTTAAGCGTGTTGCGGGCGACGGCAACGCAGGCCGGCGGGCGGACCAACGAGGCATCGGCCGCTGGGGCCGGGGGCGTTGATTTCGCGCAGGTGTTGAAGAGCACCATCGAGCAGGTCAATCAAACACAACAGCAGGCTGACGACATGGCGGCAAAATTTGCCGCCGGCGATACGAGTGCGAACCTGCACGAAGTGATGATTTCCTTGCAGAAGGCCAATCTTTCCTTTCAGGAAATGGTCCAGGTGCGCAACAAGCTGGTGACGGCTTATCACGACGTGATGAACATGCAGGTATAGGGCGTTGTTTCTTCCCTCTGACGGCGCCATCCGGCGCCGTTTTCATTTCAGGCCAGGCCGTTCAGGCGGGCTTTCCGTTCACGCTCGATGCGGGTGATGTAGCGCTGGATGACCGACAGGCGGGCGGGCGGCATGTCAATGTACTGGCAGCCAATGCGCATATGACGCAATCCGCTGCGTGTAGTGACCTCAAACCGGTTGCGCACACTCAGTGCAGTGGCCAGCATGCCCTCGTTTGGGAGCATGATCCTGCAGTCGTCCAGCCGGTCTCCTATTTCGAACAAATCAGCCTGATCCCGATTGACCATGAGTCCGACTCCGCCGCCGCTGATGTCAAGCAAGGGGACTTCAATGTGGAGCGGTTCCTGTCCTTTGTGCATGATCGTGGTATGCAGCCGCACGGGTTCCGCAATCGGAGTGGATAATCTGAAAAAATCACGACGCTGCAAACGCAGCAGTTTTTCCGGAATCGAGGCGAGAAAGGCTGGGCGTCCTTCGCTCAAGGTTGTGGTCAATTTGTCCAGACTGAATTGCACCTTGACCTTGTCTACCACCGTTGTGAATATAAGGTGGCTGGACAACAGCGCCTTGCGGTTCGTCTCGTCGTTGCTGCCGATATCAATAATGAACTGGGTGTTGTCCGGGGTCAGGGCAAGCACAGTGGTCAGGAAGAAGGATTGGCCGTGGTCAAAATGCACGGTGACCATGGCGCCCTTCTGGATCAGGGAACGCAATACGGCAACAATTTCAGGCTTGGAAAACAGCAGATACTGGCTGTAATCGTCTGTTTGTTCCAGCTCGAATTGGGGCTCGGGGCTTCCCCGAACTCCCTGAAGATCGATGTCCGCCATTTCCTGTTCCGATGCCCAAGAAGGAAGTGAGTCTATCAGCGGGAAAAGAAAGATTCCATCATCAAGGCGACAAGAATTGCGTGGGGATTGTCTAGTTCGAAAAAAAACCCGGTACGGTGATTTACCGTACCGGGGTTTTGAGGAAGCCGGAATGAGGCTTACTGGAGGAGCGAGAGGACGTTCTGCGGGATCGAGTTGGCCTGGGAGACCATGGCGGTACCGGCCTGTTGCAGGATCTGCGCGCGGGTCAGTGCGGCGGTTTCTGCGGCGAAGTCGGCATCCAGGATGCGGCTCTTGGCGGCCGTCTGGTTCTCGACGGCACCCTCGAGGTACGAGATGGTGAAGGTCAGCCGGCTCTGCACGCCGCCGATGGTGGCGCGGTTGCTGGCGACGCTGCCGAGCCAGGCGTCGATGCTGGCGAGTGAGGTCGAAGCGCCGGCGGAGGTGCTGACGCTGGTGCCGGTGATGCCGACGCTGGTGAAGGTGCCGGAGATGGTGTCGCCGGCATCGGCGCCGACCTGGAAGGAGAAGGTGCCATAGACGCTCTGGCCGTTCAGCTTGGCGGCGGTCTGGATCCGGGAAGCTTCCGTCTGCAGTGCCGAATATTCCTGGTTGATCTTCGAGCGTTCGGTGTCGGACAGGGTGCCGTTGAGCGACTGGGTGGCCAGTTCGCGCATCCGTTGCAGCTGGTCGGACACGGTAGCCAGGGCGGAGTCGGCGGTCTGGGCATAGGAAATGCCGTCGGACGCGTTACGGGCGGCGACGGTCATGCCGCGGATTTGCGAATCCATCTTCTGGGCCACGGCCAGGCCGGCGGCGTCGTCCATGGACGAATTGATGCGCAAGCCGGACGAGAGACGCTGGAGCGCGGTGCTCAGGGCGCTGCCGGACTTGTTGAGGTTGCGTTGAGCGTTCAGCGACATCACGTTGCTGTTGATGACTTGTGCCATTTTGAAACTCCTCGAATCGGTTAATGACTTGCGCCGTGAATCCTGACGCGTCTTTCTTTCCAAACCACGGGCAGTTTTCCCTGCCGTTAGGTCCATTCACGGCAGCTTTTGTGCAAACTTTAGGGAAAAAATAAAATTGATGCGGTAAATGGGGTCGGTCCAGCTACCTGTCCGATGAATTTTCCGGAGGGAGAGTGAATGCGGGAGGTTTTTCCGCAGGAGTGCCGCTTTCAAGGCGATACAGCCAGGCCAGCAATTCTGCAACGGCTACGTATAACTGCGGAGGAATGCGCTGGTCCAGATCGACCTGCATGAGCAGGGAGACCAGTTCCGGCGATTCATGTACATAGACTCCATGTTCCTGCGCCCGGGAAATGATCTGTTCTGCAAGAATTCCTTTGCCTTTGGCCACGACACGCGGAGCCGCGTCGGTTTGCGTGTAGGCCAGGGCCACTGCGTTCTTCAGGGTTTCCTTGGGGCGTTGTTTCATGTTTCGGATACGTCAGAGTCGGTGCTGATGCCGATCGCTGCGAGAGAAATCCCCGCGACGTCGAGCTGTTGGCGAAGCGCGTCGCTCTCGGCTTGCATCAGCGCACAGGATGTGACGTTGTTCGAAATGAGCAAGAGGTTTGCCTGGTTGCCGTTGAGTTGTATCCGCGCGTTGATCTCTCCCAGGTGGGGCAGGTGCAGATTGAGACGCGTACTCCAATGTGCGGTCTGGTCTTCTTCCCCTTGTTCGGGCGTATTGTCTTCCTCGATTTCCCAGCGCATTTCCTGGCCTGGCCAGATTTGTCCCTGCCAGACAAAGGTCTGGGATGCCAATGCCTCCAATTGTTGATGAACAATCGGGTGTGCCTGCGGAGCAATCAGCTGGCCTGTTGATTCGGCTGCCGTTTTTTGTGGGGCCAGCAGTTCGGGCATGGCCCCAGGAGATTGGGCGGCACCGGTATGTGCAGCTTCGGCAGTAATTTTTTGTGGGGTAAGCAGTTCGGGCATGGTCCCAGGAGATGGGGCAGCACGGGTACGTGCTGCTTCGGCGGTGGCAAGCTGCGCGGCGGCGGGTGTTGCCGGCGGATTTCCTGTGTGAGCCGGACCCGGCGCAACTTCCGAGAAGGCCTTGGGGGATGAAAGTCTACCTTGCGGTTCCTGCAGCAAGGCCGCTTTGGAAAAACGACCTTCGACCCATTCCGCCTGATGCGATTCGTAGAACATTCCGCTGCGCGTGATGGCTTCCTTGAGTAGCGGGAGGAGGTCTTGCGCATTGCCGGGAGGTGCGCTGGCAATAGGGCGGTTGCCATTGAGTGGCAATGCTGCGTCGTTTTTTGCCTCCCTTGCACCCGAAAAGAGATTGCTGATCAACTGTCCGGTGCGGCTCAGGGTGGCTGAAACAGCTTCCCTGGCCGATTTTCCTTCGCCTTCCCTGGGAGCGACAACCGCCAGCGTCAATTTGCCATCCGATTCGGTGACTTCGAGTTCCAGCGAGTCACCGCTCCTGGCCGAGAAAGGCAGTGCCAGGGTGATGTTGCGCTGATTGATCAGGGCGCGGTAAGTGCCATTGGGCAGCAGAGCCTGAATCTGAGCCATGACGCGCTGACCGGCAGTCAGGTCGGAGAGCTTGTCTGTGATTTCCTGCGTCGGGGCGACCGGGCGTAGCGCCGTATCGGCAGAAGCTTGCAGGCGACCGACAACATCAGCAGGGATCATGGCTGGACTCGCTGCTCACTGTGCAAAGAGAATCGGAAGGATTAAACCTTGTCTCCCGGGCGGATGAGTGGGTATTTTCTGAAACTTTCCAGCAAGGGGCGTGCCTGATCCAGCCAAGGAGCGGCACGTGCTGAAACCTGTTCTTCAAGCGCGAGCAACTTCCGGATTAACCGGGCTGCTTCAGTGCGTTCCTGGGAGGGCAGTTTCTCGAGAGGAGTCTTCTTCAATTCGAGGAGCATCGGAGAGGCGTTTGCCCATTCGGCATTGACTCCTTGCCAATCCAGTTTTTCAGCCAGTTGAGCCATGCGTTCATGACTGCGGCCGATATTCCTTAAAAGTGTCAGCGTATCAGTCATTTTCAAGGGGTGCGACCATCAGCCGTGTCGTTGTCGGCGTGGGATTTTTCACCTATGGTCACCCAGGCGCCGTGAATCTCCGTCAGCAAGCCCAGTACTTCGTCGAGGGCTGCCTGATCATTATGCAGATTGGCGTGAAGCAGGCGGCGCGCCATATAGTCGTAAAGGGCGTAAAGATTCTGCGCCAGGTCGCCGCCTTCCTCGAGATTGAGGCTGGCGCGCAGTCCATTGAGAATGATATCGATGGCTTTTGTGATGGCAGCGCCCTTTTTCGGGATGTCTCCGTTCTCCATCCCCGCGCGGGCCAGAACGACCGCCTGGCGCGCTCCTTCAAACAGCAGGACGATCAGTTGGTGCGGACTGGCGGTGGATACCGCGGTACCAATGCCGACCTTGCTGTAAGCGTTGATCGGGTCGACTCTGCTTCCAAACATTTAATTATTCCTTGTTTATTAAGAATTCTTGTTCAACGAGGACAGCGAAGAGAGTTGCTGGGTGAGATAGGTTGACGTCGTTTGCAACGAGGCCAGCAGCGTTTCCAGCGAGGTAAATTGTGCTTCGTAGCGTGCCTGCACCAGTTTGAGCAAGCTCTCCTGCGTCCGTATCCGGTCGGTCAGGCTGGTCGAAGTCGAGGTGAGCCCGTCCAGGCGAACGCTGATCATGCCTTCGCTGTCATTCATTTCGGTGGATAACGTGCTGTAAGCAGCACCGTAAGCGGCTACTGTTTTGGCTACGGAGGCAAAGTCCGTTTTCATGGCCGATTCGAGCACGTCGCTGTCGAGACTCAGTGTCCCATCGCTGGAAGAAACCACTCCCAGTTCGGACAAGTACTGGTATGAACTGCTGGCATCTGCGGGCACCGTGGAAAGCAGGCCGCGGAGCTGGTTCAGGGCACTGTTGACCGTGCTGTCGCCGTTGAGAATACCGGTGCTTTCGCCCGTCGAATCATATTTGGAAAGCGATTTCATGGTGCTGCGCGCCGAGTTGTAGGCGTCAACGAAGGCCTGCAGCTTGGTTTCAAGGTCTGACGAGTCGTTGCTGACTACCAGTTGTGTGGGATTGTCGTCGTTCGTTTCCGTCAGTGTCAGCGTTACGCCCGTGATGGCGTCGGTGACGGTATTGGAAGTCGTGTTGGCAATGGTGATGCCGTCTATCTTGAGAATGGCGTTCTTTGCCTCGGCCGCTTGCGTCATGCTGTTGCCAGCCAGAGGATCATCGGGGTCGAACCCTAGTCCGCTGATCGTCGAAGTGACCTTGATCTGGTTTATTTCTCCTGTTTCCTCGCTGGTCATTACCAGTTGCGGGCCGTTTTCACCGTTGATGATCGTGGCGGTAACTCCCGCGTCTGCTTCGTTGATGGCCTTGGCGACATCAGTGAGCGTTGCGCCGGCATTGATTGTTACCGAGATCGGGGAGGTCCCGCTTTTTGCGACGAAATCGCCGCTTGCCATACTGCCGATCTCGATCGTCAGGTTTCCCCCCGATGACGGGTCGACGGTGGCGGACGACATCAGTTTGTGGCGGGTTGCCAACTGTTCGACCTCGATGCTATAGGTTCCGGCGACAGCCGCGGTGGTCGTGGTCGCGGAAGCGACATCGCTGTTGGCCAGGGTTCCCTTGTAGGAATATAGGGCGCTTGCCGTGGCAATATTTTTGGAAGCTTCCTGCAGCTTGGAAATTGCACTCTTGATCTGGCCCATCGCCGAAAGCTTGCTTTCGGTGGTGGATTGCTGGGTTTGCAGGCGCTGTAAAGGAAGCTTTTCCAGTGCCATCAGGCCCGTGACGATACTGTCAACATCCAGTCCTGAAATGATTCCTGTCGATGATATGGCCATGATTGCCTCCTACATGTTGCTTGACCGCTAGGCTTTTTGCTTGATCAGAAGCCCTTGCAGCTTGTCCAGGGCCTGTGCGAGATCAAGCATTTCCTGGGACGGGATCTGCCGGATAACATCCTGAGTCTCGCGGTCAACGACCTTGACTATGGTCTGTCCGGATTCCTCATCAATTGAGAACTTTATATCACTGGCCGTCGAGCTGACAAATTCCTGAATTTTTTCCACGGCCGCCTTGAGTTTTTCCAGGATTCCGGGATCTTCCTTCGAAGCTTCCTTTGCAGAAGGAGCTGCGACCTGGACTGCCTTTTCAGCATCGCGCAAACGGGCTTTCTCCGCTACAAGCTGCGGATTTGCGCCCGGGCTGCTCTGCCTGGGAGGGGCAGGAGGGGAAAGTGTTTTTTCTGTTCCACTGATTTCCATGATCATTTCCTTCTCTAGCTGTGCAAAACCCGGTACGGTGATTTACCGTACCGGGGTTTTGAGGAAGCCGGAATGAGGCTTACTGGAGGAGCGAGAGGACGTTCTGCGGGATCGAGTTGGCCTGGGAGACCATGGCGGTACCGGCCTGTTGCAGGATCTGCGCGCGGGTCAGTGCGGCGGTTTCTGCGGCGAAGTCGGCATCCAGGATGCGGCTCTTGGCGGCCGTCTGGTTCTCGACGGCACCCTCGAGGTACGAGATGGTGAAGGTCAGCCGGCTCTGCACGCCGCCGATGGTGGCGCGGTTGCTGGCGACGCTGCCGAGCCAGGCGTCGATGCTGGCGAGTGAGGTCGAAGCGCCGGCGGAGGTGCTGACGCTGGTGCCGGTGATGCCGACGCTGGTGAAGGTGCCGGAGATGGTGTCGCCGGCATCGGCGCCGACCTGGAAGGAGAAGGTGCCATAGACGCTCTGGCCGTTCAGCTTGGCGGCGGTCTGGATCCGGGAAGCTTCCGTCTGCAGTGCCGAATATTCCTGGTTGATCTTCGAGCGTTCGGTGTCGGACAGGGTGCCGTTGAGCGACTGGGTGGCCAGTTCGCGCATCCGTTGCAGCTGGTCGGACACGGTAGCCAGGGCGGAGTCGGCGGTCTGGGCATAGGAAATGCCGTCGGACGCGTTACGGGCGGCGACGGTCATGCCGCGGATTTGCGAATCCATCTTCTGGGCCACGGCCAGGCCGGCGGCGTCGTCCATGGACGAATTGATGCGCAAGCCGGACGAGAGACGCTGGAGCGCGGTGCTCAGGGCGCTGCCGGACTTGTTGAGGTTGCGTTGAGCGTTCAGCGACATCACGTTGCTGTTGATGACTTGTGCCATTTTGAAACTCCTCGAATCGGTTAATGACTTGCGCCGTGAATCCTGACGCGTCTTTCTTTCCAAACCACGGGCAGTTTTCCCTGCCGTTAGGTCCATTCACGGCAGCTTCCAGGCAAACTTTAGCGTGTTGCGCATATTTCCGCCGGGTTTGTTTTCCTTGTGGTGCGATGCTCGTGACGGAAGACGCCATGCCCTGCTAGACTGCTGCGTCAGGATGACGTGCAAATCGACGGGCGAGGATATGAATACGAACAATATTTCCAGCAGACGACAGGAAATCGAACGGTTGGCATCGCTGTTTGGTGCAGGGGACCTGGCCGGGGCTGAAAGAATTGCCCAGCGATTGTTCATTGCGGACAGAAAGGACGAGGAGGCGCTGCATCTGCTGGCTCAGATCATCTTTCGTCAGGGACGGGCGATGGAATCCGTCACGTTGATGCAAGAGTTGTTCGGACTCAACCCCATGCAGGCGGCCTACCATAACGACTTCGGGGTCATGCTGGCCTGTCTGGGACGGTGGGCGGATGCCGAAGCGGCGCACCGGATGGCGCTGGCGCTCGATCCTTCGAGCGTGGATGCCCGCTACAACCTGGCGCTGGCCTTGTTCCGGCAGAAAAAAAACGAAGCGGCGCTTGAGATCCTAAGTCTTCTTGCGCAAGACAAGCCTGACTTTGCCGAGCAATATGCGTTGTGCGGGGAAGTTCTCCAGTCCGAAAACCGTCATGCCGAGGCGGTTGTGGCGTATGCGAAAGCCGTCGAATTGGGGCTGCAGAGCCCTGAAGTGATGGGGCGGCTGGGAACGGCCCTGAGTGATGCCGGAAATAAGGATGAGGCCTTTGCCCTGCTGGCGAAATCGGGGACGCTCGATTCCGAAGACCCGGCGACCAATTTTTACCTCGGCAACCTGTTTCGCGAACAGGGCAAACTGGAAGATGCCGCCGGGTATTACCGCAAGGCCATCGCATCCAGTCCTCGCTTTGCCGAAGCGCACAATAACCTGGGCCTGGTGTTGCAAGGGTTGGGCGACACCCGTGGAGCGGAAGAAGAGTTTGCCAAAGGGATTTCCGCATCGCCCGAGTTGAGCGCCCTGCACAACAACATGGGCAACAGCCAGCTGCAGCATGGACGGATGGACATCGCGCTGGCCTGTTTCAGAAAAGCCGCCGAGCTGGCTCCCGAATCCTTCGAAGCGTGGAACAACCTGGGGGAAACCTGCTATCGGCTGCAGCGTCTGGACGAGGCCGAAGAGTGTTACCGCAAGGCGCTGGCGCTCAATCCCGAATGCGTGGGCGCGGAACTCAATCTGGGCATCTTGTTGCTGCTGCGCGGCAATTTCTCCGAGGGCTGGCGTCACTATGAAAAGCGCTGGGATATGCCGCACATCCGCGAAAGACGCCCTCGCTTTGCGCAGCCGGAATGGCAGGGCGAGCCGCTCGACGGCAAGACCCTGCTGATCTACGTCGAACAGGGCATGGGAGACAACATCCAGTTCGTCCGCTACTTGCGCATATTGCGCGATCGCTATCCGGGGGCGCTCATCTATTACTGGGGGTTGAAGCCGCTCATGCGCTTGTTTGCCGATCTTGCGACCAGCTGCGGCGTTGAACTGCTGCCGGAGACCATCCCCGGCGGCGTGCCGCCCATCGATTACCACATCGCCTTGCTGACCGTCCCCGAGCGACTGGGGACCACCCTCGATACGATTCCGGCGGCTGTTCCATATCTCGCCCCGCCCGCCGGGCTGACGGAAACATGGGCGCGGCGGCTGGCCGGACTGCAGGGCAAGAAGGTGGGCCTGGTCTGGGCGAGCGGGGAAACGTACCAGTTCCACATGTTCCGCACGATGCAACTGGCGCAACTCAAACCCTTGCTCGATGTGCCAGGAATTGCCTGGGTTTCCCTGCAGAAAGGCAATGGCGCCGGACAGATTGCCGAGGAAGGGCTGTCCGGGAAGATCGTCAATCTGATGGACGAAGTTGAGGATTTTGCCGACACCGCGGCCATCATCGCCAATCTGGACCTGGTAATCAGCGTCGACACCTCGGTTCCGCACCTGGCTGGCGCGCTGGGCAAGCCTGTCTGGCTGCTCGATCGCTTCGATACCGATTGGCGCTGGCTGCTTGGCCGGACCGATTGCCCATGGTATCCGACGATGCGGATTTTCCGCCAGACCTCGTTTGGCGACTGGGGGTCGGTTGTGGTGCCTGCAGCCAGGGCGTTGGCCGATTGGGTGGATGCTTCTTCCGCGCCCGCCGTGGAAGACGCGAGCGGGCCTGTGGCGCTGAAGCTCAATCTGGGGTGCGGAAACCGGAAGATGGCAGGGTTCGTCAATGTGGATTTCGTCGAAGTCTGCCAACCTGACCTGGTGGTGAACCTCGAACAGACGCCGTGGCCGTGGCAAGACAATAGCGTCGAAGAGATCAAGCTGATCCACGTGCTTGAACACCTGGGGCAGCAGACGGACGTGTTCCTTTCGATTGTCAAGGAAATGTACCGGGTCTGCCGCGACGGGGCGCGCATCGAAATCATCGTGCCGCATCCGCGCAGCGATGCATTCCTCGGCGATCCTACGCACGTTCGTCCGGTGACTGGAGACATGCTCAACCTTTTCAATCAGCGTCTCAATCGCGAATGGGAGAAGGTGGGGGCTGCGAACACCCCGCTCGGCATCATTCTCGATGTCGATTTCGAAATCGAATCCATGGTTCATACCCTGGAGCCGGACTGGCAGCGCAAGCTCTCGTCGGGACAGATAAGCGAAGCGGAAGTGAGTCAGGCAGCGCGCCAGTTCAATAATGTGATTTCCCAGTCGACGATCATCTGGCGGGTCCGCAAGGCCGGATAGCGGAAACAACGACCCATGGCTACCGCGACCAACCGGGAGAATGAACGCGCAGCTTTGCAGGCGCATCTGGCGAGTAATCCGGGCGATTATCAGAGCCATTGCCGGCTCGGTCTGGAATACCAGAACGCCGGGCGTCTCGAAGCGGCCCGTCTTTGCTACGAAGCCGCGCTGCGCGTGGCGCCTCCGTCGCCGGAACTCTCACACAATCTCGGGGCCGTTTGCCTTCGGCTGGGTGATTTGCCTCGTGCCCGCGAATATCTCGAACAGGCGCTGAAGCTGCGTCCGGAGTCGCTGGCGACGCTCGACGAACTCGCGATCGCGCTTCAGGAAAGCGACGATATCGCCGGCGCCCTGGCGTGTTACGAAAAGTGTTTGCGGATCGATCCCCGTCATCACCAGGCTTTTGCAGGAATGGGATTGGCATTTTCCGATGCAGGCTGGGAAGAAGACGCGATCCGCAGCTTTGAAACGGCCTTGAGCATCGAACCGGATCAGCTTGAAGCCATCAATGGCCTGGGTGTCTTGTTCAAGCGCCAGGGGCGGTACGATGAGGCGATGGCCCTGTTTGAGCGAGCGCTTGCTCTCAGTCCGGATGACTTGGGACTTCTGCGCAACCAGGCGATGCTCCTGGCTTCTCTTGGCCGGCTGGAGGAGGCCGAGGCCGGATTCCGGCAAATTATCGCCGCCGACCCCGACGATGCCGATGCCCATTTCAGTCTGGCGAGTCTCCTGCTGCTGACCGGCCGTTTGCCGGAAGGTTTCAAGGAGTACGAATCCCGCTGGTCCTCGCGGCAAAGCGAATCGGTCAAGCCGCCGCCGACGAAACTTCCCCGCTGGTGGGGCGAACCGGTCGACCCGGCAAGTCATGGTCTGATCATCTATGCCGAACAAGGATTCGGCGATTGCATCCAGTTCTCCCGCTTTGTGCCTTTGGCGGCCAAACGTTTCGGCAAGGTCCGGCTGCACACGCGCAAAGCCTTGTTTACGCTCTTCCAGCGTAGTTACGGCGCTTGTGCCGAAGTGGTGACGGAGGTTCCGGACGAAGCTGGTTTTACGCACCACTGCCCCGTGATGAGCCTGCCGCTGGCGTTTGGCACCTCGCTGGCAACGATTCCGGCGACCGTTCCCTATCTGATGCCCGATGCCGACAAAGCCAGGCAATGGAGGGGGCGATTGGCTGGCGAACCACGGCTCAAGGTCGGTGTTGTCTGGGCCTCCGGCAAGCGCGGCTTGCACAAACGCAGCTTCGAGCTGACGTTACAAATGCTGGAACCGTTGTTCCGCAGTGTTGATGTTCGCTGGGTCAGCCTGAACAAGATGCCGCTCGATGCGGCGCAGATCGCGCTGCTCGAACGATGCGGGGTGACGGACTGGACGGAAGAGTTGCAGGATTTCGACGAGACCGCCGCGCTGGTCGATGCGCTCGATCTCGTTCTTACCGTGGATACGGCGATGGTGCATCTGGCGGGGGCGCTCAACAAGCCGGCCTGGTTGCTCAACCGGGCCGAGAGCGAATGGCGCTGGCTGATGGAGCGGACAGATTCTCCCTGGTACCCGAGCGTGCGCATCTTCCGGCAGAGCCAGAGCAGGCAGTGGGAAGCCGTTTTTGACGTGGTGGTCGAAGCCTTGCGAGCGGAGGCCAGCCGAATCGCATGAGCGTCAGCAAACAAAACGAGGCGTCGCGCTTCTTTGCTGCGGGGCTTGAACATCAGCAGGCCGGGCGGTTCGACGAGGCGCGGAAATCCTACGAGCGCGGTCTGAAAATCGTTCCAGGGCAGCCCGATGCGCTGTTTCTTCTCGGCCAGACGCTTTTCGACAGCGGCGAAAGGGAATCCGGCGAGCGCAAGATGCGCGCGGCCATTGACGCACGGCCGCAAGCGGCCAACTATCGTGCTGGCCTGGCCATCTCGCTGTTCAATGCGGGGCGGTTGGCCGAAGCGGCCGAGGAATTTGCCGTAGCGGTTCGCTCGCTTCCCGGCGACCCTTTACTATGGCGCGGCCTGGCCATGAGTGCGGCGCAGACCGGACGGCTCGCCGTTGCGCTTGACGCCGCAACCCGCTGGGCGGAATTGCGTCCGGACGATGCGGAGGCCGCCGGACTCAAGGCCCGGCTGGGTGCGCAATGGCATCACGAGCAGGGCATGGGACTGGCCCGGAAGGGGCGCAAGGAAGAAGCCTGCGCGGCTTATGTTGCTGCGTTGCAACTGGACCCGGATGCGCTGCCGATTCTGACGAATCTAGCCAACCTCCAGGCCGGCATGAATCGCCAGGATGAGGCGCTGGCGCTTTACGCGCGGGCAATAGCCCTGAATCCGGATTACGGCCCTGCGCATTTCAACCTCGGCATGTTGCATCTCGACGCCGGACGACGCCTTGATGCCGTGTTGGCCCTTGAGCAGGCGCTGCGTTGTGATCCGCAAAATGGACTGGCCGCTGCGCATTTGCTGTTCCAGAAAATGCACCTGTGCCGCTGGGATGGGCTGGATATGCTCAGCCGTTGCGTGATCACAGCCATCGAGAAGAATACGGCGGATATTCCCCCGTTCATTGTGCTCTCGATGCCCGGAACGTCCCCGCAACTTCAGCGAAAATGCGCCGAGAATCATAGCGCGTGGCTGAGCACCGGGGAAATCCCGGCGCACGTCCCTCATAAGAAAAGGCATGAGCGCTTACGCGTCGGGTATCTGTCCTCCGACTTCAAGAACCACGCGACGGCCTTTCTGATGATCGACATGCTCGAAGCGCACGACCGGTCGCGCTTCGAGATTTTCGGCCTGTCCTATGGGGTTGATGACAACAGCCCGATGCGTGCGCGTGTCGCGGGCAGTTTCGAACATTTTGTCGAGCTCGCTGACCTAAGGCCGCGTGAGGCTGTGGAGCGTATCGCGGCGCTGGAACTCGACGTGCTGATTGACCTCAAGGGCTACACTGAGGGCAATCGCAGCGAATGGCTGCAATACCGTCTGGCGCCAGTGCAGATCAACTGGCTTGGCTATCCCGGGACGCTCGGCGCACCGTGGGTTGATTTCCTGATTGCCGACGAAGTCGTTGCCCCCAAGGAAAGACAGTGGATGTACAGCGAAAAATTGCTGCACTTGCCCGGATGCTATCAGCCAAACTGCCGCATGCGGGAAATCGGGGCGCCCTCGACACGTGCCGAAGAAGGCTTGCCTGAAGAGGCCATCGTTCTGTGTTCGTTCAATCAGACCTACAAGATCACGGCAGAACTTTTTGCTCTCTGGCTTGAGTTGTTGCGCGAGGTGCCCGAAACCGTCCTTTGGCTGTGGGCATCCAACCCCTGGGCGGAGATTGAATTGCGGCGAACGGCAGAGGCCGCCGGGGTGAATCCCGCGCGTCTTGTGTTCGCCGAAGGGCGGCCGCAGGCAGCGCATCTGGCGCGTTTGCCGCTGGCCGATCTGGCGCTTGATACCTTCCCCTGCAACGGCCACACGACGACATCCGATGCGTTGTGGGCTGGCGTGCCGGTGGTGACCTTGCAGGGCGAGGCATTTGCCGCGCGGGTGGCCAGCAGCCTTCTGGACGCTGCTGGAATGAGCGAACTCATTGCCGCTACTCCTGAAGCCTACAGACAAAAGGTGATCGAGTTCTGTCGCAATGACGGATTGCGGGATCGGCTGCGAAGCCAGGCCGGGGCATTAAGGGAAACATCTGAGTGTTTTGATGGCGCTGCGTTTGCACGCAAGTGGGAGATGTTGTTGACCGGTCTCGCCGCGTCAACGATTCCTCGTTAAAAATTATCATTCGTTCAGGGGAGCTTGATGCAGATTAAGCCAAACGAGATGTTTCAGGTTCAGGTGCCGGGCCGTTTGGGACTGTGGATATTCCACAACACGGTTGAAGAAGATGGCGTGCTGGGGCTGTCGGTTTCGCGCAACGGACAGCCGCCCGAAACGGCGTGCCTGCTGGCCTGCCGCAAGGAATATACCCAGCGGACCATGCATGACCTGTTCCAGGAAGGCCATCTCTACGAGAAGTGGACATCGGTCATGGCACTGGGGGCGTTGCGGGAAGGTGATGTCGCCATCGACATCGGGGCGCACATCGGCTTCTTTTCGGCATTGTTCCGTCTCGGGGTCGGACCGTCCGGAATGGTCTTTGCGTTCGAGCCCATGCCGGAAACCTATCGTCGGCTGCTGCGCAATGTCATGTTCAACCACTTCACCAACGTGCAAGCCTTGCCGCTGGCGGTTTCGGACCGGAGCGGATCGGCCGTGTTCTACATCGATCCGGAAAACGAAGGCGAGAGTTCATTGATTGGCACGCAGAGTGCCGAACCGTGTCAGGTACAGACGACCTGTCTCGACGACATCTTCCAGGAGGCTCTGCCGCAGCGGCCACGGGTGTTGAAACTCGATGCCGAGGGGGTCGAGCTGAACATCCTGAAGGGAGGGAGCCGGTTCTTCGAAATCCATGCACCGGACATGGTGATCTGCGAATGCAATCGCGGCGCGTTGATGGAAGCTGGAGTGTCGGAGTGGATGTTGCGTCGCTTTTTCGACGAACGGAGTTACGCCTGCGCGATTTTGAACAATGGTATGGGAATGGATCTCCGCGGAGGTAAGTATTACCGTTATTTGCGTCAGGATGAGGAAAGCGCCGCTCGGGATTTCGGCTATGTGTACAACCTCATGTTCATTCGCGAGGGAAGCGGCCTGTATCCCGATCCGGTGCTGTGAGATTGCCGGATCTCAGCATCACTTTCCCGCAGCTTAGCGGGAAAAGGCCGACAGCCATTCATCCAGCCTGTTCTCAAGCAGGTAGTGGCGCTTGACCCATTCCCGCAAGGCGTCTCCCTCGCGAGCCAGGGCATCGGGATCGGCGATGCGCTCGCGAATGGCGGCAATCCAGCGTGAGGCATCGTTTGGCAGCCGGGTGACCGGCGGATTATCCGTCTGATAGGGGAATATGTCCGTGCAGATGACGGGCCAGCCAAGAATTCCGTATTCGAGCAGGCGCAGATTGCTTTTGGCTTCATTGAACGGATGGATTTCCAGCGGCGCGACGGCCAGGTCAAGATCAAGCGCAGCCAGCTTGGCCGGATAGGCGGAAAAATCGTGGAGGAAATCGTGAAATTCGCTGACGTAGGGCTGTGCTCCTTCGGGCATCATGCCGAAGAAAATCCAGTCGACGTCGGCGCAGGTGGCTTGTATCACTTCGAGCATGAAGCGCAGGTCGCCTGCATGCTGTTGTGCGCCGGCCCAGCCCACGCGCAGTTTTTTTCCATGACGGCGCTGCGGCTGCAAGGCTCCCCAGGTTGACCACTCGAGACTGTTCGGGACGAGCCGGATGTCATCAATCAGGTGGCGATAAGCCTGCAGCAGCGGCTCCGTGCTGACGACCATCCGGTGGCTGGCTTTCAGTCCCAGTTGGAGG
This sequence comes from uncultured Propionivibrio sp., assembly GCA_964563685.1. GTDB lineage: Bacteria > Pseudomonadota > Gammaproteobacteria > Burkholderiales > Rhodocyclaceae > Propionivibrio. Next base: position 133,127 of record CAZLXL010000004.1, on the reverse strand, counting down.
CGTTCATAGACGGCATCGGCCGGCAAGGCGTGATAGGTCGGGTTACTGGCCGGAATATGGCTGATCAGGTCGTCGAGCGCGTAAATCCGGAAGATTTCAGGGTTATACAGCGCATAGCGCAGCAGCGCTTGCCCCCGCACGTTGTCGACGGGCGCGTGCATTACTAGCACATCGGGCGCCAGCCGGGACAATTCGACCGGCATCGGAGCGCGCTCGAAATGGACGCGGGGCTGGCAGACCGAGGCGTAGTGAACTTTCCCCGCGGCATGCAATGCGCGTAGGGGGCCAAGGTTGCGGTATTCGGCTGCTCCCTGGCTGGGAACCGGCATGACCAGAATACGCGGACGGTCATGAAAGTCCGTGCTCCAGGGGACCGCGAGTTCGTCTTCCAGTGCGGGGTGCGTTTCACAAAGGCTCAGATTCCGGTTCCAGGCAGGATCGCTGAAGATTTGCGGTTTCCAGCGCAGGTAGAACTGGTTGCTTTCCTGTTGGAAGGCCGAGATTTTTTGCGGGTTTCGTGCGTCGACCAACTGGGTGGCCGAGCCGTGGTGCAGCAGTGTGGCGAACGGTGTCCACAGGATGCGGTAGCCTTGTTGTCTGACTTTGAGGCAGAGGTCGATGTCGTTGAAACTGACCTTGAAGTCCTGTTCGTTCAGTCCTCCGACTTTTTCGTAAATGGATTTCCGGATCAGCAGGCAGGCGCCCGTAACGGCGGAAAATTCCTGGTCTGCGAGCGCGCGGTTGAGGTAGCCGGGATCGTCATGGGCCAGCGTGTTGATGAAGGGGTGTCCGGCCGTCCCCGTCATGCCAAGGACGACCCCGGCATGCTGCACCTTCAAGGAGTTGGGGAACAACAGCCGGGCGCCCACGATGCCGACTTCCGGGCGTTGCGCATGGCTCATCATGGCGTCGAGCCAGTCGTCGTGAATGCACACTGTGTCGTTGTTGAGCAACAGCAGATAGTCGCCGCGCGCATGGGTAGCGGCGAGGTTGTTCATCGCCGAGAAATTGAATGGGGCTTCGAAATGCAGCAGCTGGATACGGTCGGCATGTCTTGTCCGGAGTTCGTTGTAATAGGCAAGAGTTTCCGGATCGTCGCTTCCATTGTCGACCAGCACGAGCTCCCAGTCCGGATATCGGGTTTGTGCAAACAGGGAGTCTACGCAGGGCTTGAGCAGCTCCAGGCGATTGCGCGTCGGGATGATGATCGTTACCCGTGGGGTTTCCGGATGATGATAAAGAATGCGTCGTGTCACGCCTTCCGCCAATCCCGGAAGTACCTCCGCGCCAAGTTTGCGCCGGGCGAGGTGGTTGCGCAGGGCCTGCATGGCAGCAGTTTCGTCGCTCTGCCGGCAGGCGGCGGGGATGTGCACCAGAACGTCGGGAATATGCCCCAGGGCATTTTCGCCCGCCGCGTCGGCGACATTCAGTGCCATGTCGAGGCATTCCGCTCCGGCTATTCCTGAATACCCTCCTGCGGATAACAGCGTTCTCTTTTCGACGAAGAAATTGCCGAAATAGCCCGTCGAGCGCAGGAGTTCGAGGTTGAAATCCGGTTTGAAGCGCGGCGACTTGCGTATTCCTTCGGCGTCGATGGCGTCTTCGTCGCTGTAGATCAAGCGCCATTCGGGGTGGAGCGCGATATGGTCGCCGCATGCAAGCAGAAGTTCTGGCGCGAATCGGGTGCCGCAGTCGAAGAAAGCGATCCAGCCGGCGGGAGAGCGGTGTAAACGTTCGTTTGCGGCTTGGGGGAGGGATTCGCTGCCCGCGATCTGGAACCAGCGAACCGCGCTTTTTTCTTCGGTGAACTCGGCATCCGGCGACGGTGTTTGCGCGAATATCGACAACCGCCAGCCATCGTAATACTGCTGCGACAGGGAGTCGATACTGTCGGCAAGAAATGCTTCGCCACCGGGCGGGAGAATCATGAAGAACTCGAAGAGCGGCCGGAATTTCCAGAGCTTCCGCACGCGATTTTCGTAGTCGGATGCCTGCATGCCCCCAAGACTGCGACGGATCAGCCAGCGCTCGTAGCGTTGCTGTCCGAAGTGCTCGTCATCTGCAGGCGCTGTGCGGTCAGTGGCCGGCAACGGCGGCATCGTATTCGTACTGGTGGCGGGGCGCGCGCAGGCCTGCAGTGCGCGTTGGGCTTCTGCGTCCCCGGGAAAATGATCGAGATAGCGTTTCAAGAGCGCTTCTGCCTCGTGCTTGCGCGAGACGCTGTCGAGCAGCAAGGCGTAGGCGATGTTTTCCCTGACTGGCGATCCGGCCTTCAGTGCCGCCTGTCCGTAAAAGTTCAGCGCGAGCGGCAGGTCCTGATTCCGGAAGGCATGATCTCCAAGTGCCTGGAAGACTTTCCAGTAAGCCGAATTTTTTTCGGCCAGGGCTATCAGCAATGCGATGGCTTCTTCGTCGCGCCCCTCGCGGGTCAAGGTTTCGTATTCAAGGAAGGCCGGATGTTCGGGAAGTTCTTCGAGCGCAAAGAGCGTCGGATATATTTTTTCTGCCAGTCCCGGGTTGCGTTCCGCTTCCATGGTTGCGCGGTTGTTGTAGCTGTTTCGGGCCACGCCGAGATCTTCGCGGGTGAGCACCCCAAGCGCATCGGCCTCTTCAATGACGAGACGCCAGTCGGTGATGACGAAAAGATAATCCGGATTGCGTTCGGGATTGCTGTTTGACTCCCTGTTCATCCGGAACGAAGTCAGGGGTTTGTTAACGAATGGCACGGGACGCCCGGCCGAAGCATTCATGAAGAAGGCTACGTCGCAGAGGCCGACGAGGTCCTTGTGGGAGGCTTCCGCGCGAATGAGCCGCTGGACGTTCTCGCGCAACCAGGGGCCGTCGATGAGCACTGATGAGAACTCACCGATCATGTTGCCGCAATCGCGCGCCAGCGCCCTGCAGATGGCGTTGCCGTCGTAGCAATGAACCGGCACGGGGGTTTCCACCTGCTGGCGAATGCCGAGCCGCTGGCTGTTTTCGTCGATCATCCAGCTGGCAGCGAAGGCGAGCCGGGCTTCCGGTCGGGCTTCCAGGGCAGCGACCAGTTCGCTGACGCATGATGGTTCAAGCAGGTCGTCATCGAAAAGGTGCTTGATATAACGTCCACGGGAGGCTGCCGTAATATCAACGATGTTTTGCAGCCGGGTATTCGGATTCCGCCAATAGCGAACCATCGGGTATTTGTCGCATATTTCACGAATTTCTTCTGACGGGCAGTTGTCGAAGACCAGGATTTCCTTTTCCGGATAATCCTGTGCGATGGCCGAGCACAGGGCCTGTTCGAACCATCTTGGCTTGAACGCCGGGATCAGGATCGAAACCAGAGGGTATGCGCGCTTATCCGCCGGAATACTGGCGGGTTCCGTTTCTTCCCCTTCGACCGGCAGCTCCGATGCCCAGTCGCCATCCACTATGTTCAATGCCTGAGCGACCTTTTCAGGCGAGGCAAAGTAGGTGTGGCTGGCAAACGAAAGCGACGTGCTTGGGCACGCGATGTGGATGACGGTTTGCCCGAGCGGTCTTCCGATTGCCGAGAAGGAGGATATGCCGCTGTAGAAGTCGCCAATGAAAATCAGGGCGACTGTCCCGGCGGGGCAAAGAAAAAGGTTGGCAAACGCGGCTCCGGTCGGTCCGGCAATGACAGCAGCCTGGGCAAAGAGGGCGCGCGCTTCGTCGAAGGACAGACGCTCCGGGTAGATCGTCTCGAATCCCCGCTGTTCAAATGCCTGACGGACCTCGTCCTGGTTCGACAGTCTCGCGTTCTGGCTTCGTGCCAGAAAGAATCGCCGGCGTCCGGCGGGCGGCAAGGCCAGCAGGGCGTGCAGTTGCCTGACCGATTCAGGCTCCAGGATTATGTTTTCCGGGTGCTGTCCGGGCTTGGCCTGACAGGATTTGACCTGGGCGAGGCGAGGCGGAATGATCAGCTCACGGACGCATACCACCTCGTCTTTTTCGATGATTTCCACGTTTCGATGCGTCAGGGCCAGGACGTGCCTGACCGCTGCTTCCAGGTTCGGGCTGGAGAATGCGTCCCGGCTGATGATCAGGGGCCAGTCGGCGCAGGATTCCGGGAGGCAGGAGAGTGCGGGCAGCAACAGCAGATGTTCGGCGAGCAGATGCCAGTAATTGGCCTGGTAGGGACCGTTCAACAAAATGCCGCGTGGAATGTTCCGGGTGGGGGCAACGTCGCGTGCGATCAGCCATCGCTCCCCGGATGGAAGTTTCATGAAGTGGTAAATGTAGCGGAAGTAAATCCACTCGTCGCCATAAGGAGTGAAATCATCCGGATGGGGGTGCAGGATCAGGACGTCGTCAATGATGATGTCCTGAAAGAACGCATGAGGTCGCGATCCGATGAGCCTGACGTCGGTGAGCCTGGCAAACTTTCCCGAATTCGCGCGGAATGCTGTTTGCGACAGATCCTCATCGGCGTCCTTTTCTCCAAGAATCGATGGCGGTGCGGGATGCATCGGGCGTGGCGTGAAATCCGGGCAGTCGAGGGAGTACGCGTCGAGTTCAGATGTGCCGAAAAGGCGTCTTGCCAGCAAGGGTTCCTTGGAGTCGAACAGGGTGAAAGCCAGTTCGGACAGTTTGTCCCGCAATGCGAAAACGTCTCCTTCATTCTCGTAGCGTAGCGATTTGATTGCGTGCTGGTAGCAGTGACGCCGCATCATATTGAAAATCGTTGAGAGCATCACCGTGCTGGTGATGCGTGTGACAAGCTTCGCAGCGAATACTCCAGCCAACTCATGTTGACCGCTTGCCAGCAGGCGGGCGCTGCAGCGCAGGGCGTCGTTTTCCCCAGTAATCTCTTGCGCAATGCGCTCTACCAGGGCCGCGGCGGCCGCATTTTTGCCTTCGCTGGCGGAAATCAGGGCGAGATCAAGAAGCGAATCAATGCCAAGAGTCTCTTTTTCCAGCGCCTGGATCAGCTCTGCTTCCGCCAGATGGCGAAGGGAAGCGGCCAGCGGTTCGGATGTTTCGGGATGACGAAGGCCTCCTGTTTCCGAGATATTTCTTCCGTCGTAATCGGCCAGAAGCGGAGGAGGCTGAGTGTCCAAGTTGGGTCCCAATCGCAACACTGCCCGGTTTTAGTTTGTTTTGACCATCGAAGACATTATTTTGCGCACTTCATTGACGATTGAAATGATTGCGGATTCCTCGATTCCCGGATAGAACGGCAGGCTCAGGGTGCTGTCGCAGATGCTTTCGGCAATCGGGAATTTGCCGCGAACGTTGCCGGTATCGGCATAGGCATGCTGAAGATGCGGGGGAATCGGATAATGGATCAGGGACTGAATGCCGCGTTGCATCAGTTGTTCCTGCAGTAGATTTCGCTGGCTGCTTTGTATCGCAAAGAGATGCCAAACCGAGTCGCAGGATTCCTGGTCTGCCGGAGGCAAACGCAGGCCTGTACAGTCCGCCAGAGCAGCACGGTATTGTCGGGCAAGTTGTCGCCGGGCATTGTTCCATGCTTCAAGAGAACCCAGTTTGACGCGCAACAGCGCGGCCTGGAGTTCATCAAGGCGAGCGTTTACCCCAATGGAGTCATGCTGGTATTTGATTGTTGACCCGTAGTTTCCCATGCGCCGGACACGCTCGGCCATGTCGCGCCGGTTGGTTACGACGGCGCCTGAATCGCCCAGGGCGCCCAGGTTTTTTGTCGGATAGAAACTGAACGCAGCTGCATCGCCCAGCGTTCCGGCGCGCTGCCCATTGATGCTGGCGCCATGCGCCTGGGCGGCGTCCTCGACAAGCAGCAGATGGTGGCGGTCGGCGATGGCGCGCAAGGCCGGCATGTCCGCAGGGCGGCCGTAAAGATGCACCGCGATGATGGCTTTTGTCCTTGGGGTGATGGCGGACTCGGCTGCGGCAGGCGACAGGTTGCAGGTGTCGATGAGACAGTCGGCGCCGACAGGCGTTGCGCCGACCGCCGAGACGGCCATCCAGGTGGCAACGAAGGTATGCGCGGGAACGATGACTTCGTCTCCGAGGCCTATCCCCGCGGCGCGCAGGATCAGTTGCAGGGCGTCGAGGCCGTTCGAACAGCCAACGCAGTGGCTGGCGCCGCAGTATGCCGCGAATTCTTCCTCAAAGGCCGCCACTTCAGGGCCGAGGATGAAGATGCCGCGCTGCATGACGCGCGCGGCGGCCTGCTGCAAAGCCTCCTGCAGCGGTGCGTGCTGGACGGACAGGTCGTAGAACGGCTGGGTCATCGGGGGGCCTTGGCTGCCAGCTTGAACTCGTTGAGGTCGCGGTAGTAGTCGGTTTCGTCGAAAAACTCGGAAGCGAGAACCATGCACACCGAGCCCGAGGAAAAATTGTCGATTTCGCGCCAGATCATCGAACTGACATAGAGACCGTAATAGGATCTGTTGAGGTGATAGCGGTGCGATCGGGTGCCGTCGTTGAGTACGACATCAAAACTTCCCGACATGGCAATGATCACCTGCTGCAAGGCCTTGTGCGCGTGTCCACCGCGCTCGGCACCGCCCGGAACGTCGTAAAGGTAGTAGACGCGCTTGATGTCGAAAGGAATGTGGCGATTGGCTTCGACAAAGGTCAGGTTCCCGCGCGGGTCGGTGATGACAGGAAACTCGAGCAGGCGGCAATTTTCAATTCCCATCTTTTCCTCCGCAATAAATGGTTGTATTCCGAATGAATAATCTCTATTTTTTGCGGCACTGAAATGCAAAAAAATGCGTGTTTTCCCAACGATTGAGGGCGGGAGGGTAAATGTCGATACGTTCAACGTCAAAAAACTCGGAGAGCCATTTCTCTTGAGTTTCTACTGAAGGATAACGCGCATGATAGTGCGTTGAGAACTCTTTGGAATAGGAGTCGACGACGACCTCGTGATGCAGTCCACACTGGTTTTTCACGATCAAGTAGCCACCTTTGGCAAGCATTTCTGAGCATGCTGCGTAGACGCGCTTTTCATCTTCCGAGGGAAGATAGGTAATTATGCCGAATAACAGGATCAGGTCGAACGTCTCGCTTGTACGGAATTCGGCCACATCGGCGCATACTTTGGTCAGCTTTGGATGATCAGGCGCCTTGTCCAGAAAAGCGTGGAATTTGTCCACTACCACGATTTTTCTGCAGGATTCCAGAAAATGCTGTGACAGCGTACAGGTGCCTGCTCCGAGATCAAGCATTCGCGTGTCTTCGCCAATGTATTTCTCGACGAGAGCTACATCATAGATGATGCGGTCATCGTCTCGAAAACTTGTGGCAAGGCGGGCATCGCTGATTTGTGTCCGGCTTGCCCAGAATTCGTCGACTTTTTTTCTATCCACGGTTTATCTGCCCTGACTAAAAATTTGTGGCCATGTGCGTTCCGCCAATTCAAGATCTTCGACCATGTCGACTTCCACGCAACGAACGCAACAGGTTTGTATGGGCAGGATGCTTTCAACCATTTCAAAAACGTTTCCGTCGGATAGGGTGATGTGCTTTGGGTCAAAATTCACCAATCCGGTCCACTCCCACGGGCTTGGGTCATCATAACTAAAGCCGTGACAGTATCCATTGCCATCCAGTTGAGCAAACACAGGCTGCTTGCTCGCTGGCGATGAAATTCCAATCAAGTCTGTTGTCGATCCCAGGATCAGTTCCAAATCATCGGGTGCTACAAGTAAATCACCGTCAAGTGACAAACAGCGCTGTTGAACCAGGGCAGCCCCCAGCGACAGGCTGCCTCCTGTTTTTGTGGACGCCCAGCGTTCGTTGACGACCACACGGATGTCAGGACGCAACGACCTGGCCAGCGTGGAGACATCCTCAGCCATGTAACCCACTACGATGAACACATTTTCGACATGCCTGCACATCTCCGTAAGTTGCCAGTCAAGCATGAATCTTTCCCCGACTTTCACCAGGGATTTGGGAATGTTTTTCCCGAGTCGAGACCCTCTGCCCGCTGCATTAATTACTACCGATGCCTTCATCGCTATCACCGCGCTGGGTTAATCAATCGGATTTTTCACGGAGCCTGTTCAAATTTGGCTGCCTCGTTGGGGGCTTCCCGCAAGGTGGATTTTATGTGTTCGCAGATGCGCTGTCCTGACATGCCGTCTAGCCCGAACAGGAATCTAGGGATGGCCGAGATTCTCTGGTCCTTTTTCGGGTCATTTCCAGTACTGATCATCGATATGAACTGCGTAATGTCATCGGCTGTTTCCGCGGCATACAATATTCCCTCCAGCTCGCCTTCATCATTCATTCCCAGCCCTTCAGGGTGCTTCAGATAAAGCAGCGGTTTTTGAGTGGGCAGGTACTCCAGCAAGAACGATCCGACATCGGCCATCAGGGCCGACGAGTAATGAAAGCTGGTGTGGTATTGGGGGGCTTCATCCAGGGCGAGATTCTCGCTTTCTGAGAGCAGGCGGCGGAATATTTCTTCATCGTCTTTTGACCAGACCTTGTTTTTCAGCATTGCAGAAAAGAACAAAGGATGCGGGCGAACAAGAAAGAATAAGTCAGTGTGTTGCCTTGCCTGTTCGAGAATGTGTTCGCCATACAACTGAAAGGTCGACCACGCGGGAGTAGGGCCTTCCGAAAAATGAGGCGTCCATAGTATGACTTTACGACCGTTGATTTTGCTTGCCCATTCGGGCGGGCCAAGCACGGAATCATGTTCATCAACCGGGTCGAATTTTGGGTGTCCTGATACAACGACGTGTCTGTTTCCGATGCTGCAATGTTTTCCAAAGAGTGCTTTGTGCGCTTCAGAGCGCGCAAAGATACGCCACGCAGCACGCTGCAATGGCGAATCAAATTGCGCGATGGTATTCCATTGACCGCCTCCGACTTCCAGACCGTACGGGACGTAAGCGATCCTTGTTCCCGTGGCCTGCAGTGCTGGAACGGTTAAATGCTTTGGGCGCGTTTCGTCGTAAGGATTTTGCAGAAAAATTACGTCCGCATTTTGCGCGACGGAAGCTGAATTCCCGCTGGGGCAGAAAGGAATGCCTTCCGATACCAGCAGATCCCTCATTTGGAGATACGTCCCGGTTGTCGAAGAAAATGGATGAAAAAAAGGGGTCAGGATTACGACTGGAGAAAACTGCGAGTCCTGGCTGGCGAAACGATAAACGCTTCTTAAGCTGGGCCACACAGAGGCATATTGAGCGACAAAGGCTATGCGGATTGGGCGGCCCGCTACCTTTTCTGTGTCGGGAAAGCTGGTTCTGTGCCGTAAGTCGGCAACGAGTGTTGTCCAGGTGGTTTCCGAAATGTGCGAGGTTTCCTCGAGAAGGTCTTTTATCTGAAGGAGGATTCCGTTTTCATCCACACTATGACGTAGCTGGTTGCTTAAACATCCTAGAGCTGCATCCCGGTCACCCAGCCTTCTGTACAACTGTGTTTGCCGATAGCTGCGTTCGAGCGTGAAACAGATATTTTGTGCTTCCTGCAACAGCGCCAAAGCCGATTCTGCGTCGCCGTTTGCTTCGGCGTATTTGCTCAAGTCGTCATAAACATATGAACAACTGTTTCCTTCTTCTGCGAGAGCAAGCAATCTGGCCAAGTAGTCGTCCATGCGGCCTTGATCGACTAATGCGAGTGCCTCCAGATAGGCTAATTCATCCGAGCATGAATTGGAGGCGGATTCTCCGCCATTTTTTTCGATCAGGTTCGCTGTGTCTTTGCGCATACAGGTGATGATAATGAATAACCCGGCGTATTTGTAGATGTGCTGTTGCCGAAAGGTGCTTTTCTTTCCCTGGATCAGGAATAGGGCGACTGCTAGACTACAAGGCGGCTCTGACTGGAAAATTTTCCAGTCAGAATGTAACTAAAAGGAAGAACACCGATGACATCTGATAGTCCCGGGACGTGTCGTATCGTTATTCATCCCTCCTCCGACGTTCAAACAGCAGATATCGGAGAAGGTACCAGGATATGGCAATTTTGCGTGGTGTTGAAAGGGGCGAAGATAGGTAGCAACTGCAACATCTGCTCGCATTGCTTTATCGAGAATGACGTGGTGATCGGGAGTGACGTTACGATTAAAAACGGCGTTTATCTCTATGACGGCATAGAACTGGAAGATTCAGTTTTTGTTGGCCCGAATGCCACGTTCACCAATGACAAAAACCCTCGTTCAAAGGTTTTCACTTCTCCATTCAGCAGGACTACGGTAAAACGAGGTGCTTCTATTGGGGGGGGGGCTGTAATCTTGCCAGGAATAACTATAGGTGAGCACGCAATGATTGGCGCTGGCGCAGTGGTTACTAAAGATGTTCCACCGTACGCAACTGTCGTCGGAAATCCTGCGGTTAATTTTCCGGTCACAAGAAACGGGCAGGAGTAAACGCCGTCGACCTGTGTTGTATCTTCATGGGATTCAAATTCCTGCTGCGTGCAGGCTGATCGGGGTTATTTGTGTCCGACGAGCGAGAAGTAATCGTTGCAGAAAATGCTTTCTGCAAGCACGTTGTATTTGATCCGGTATTTGGATAGAAGATATGGAAGGCTGAGCTGATCCTGCACTGAGTACCTCGCTGCGTGATAGAACCAGTCCTTCATGATGTTGTGTTCGGCCTCGATGATGGCGTGGCTATAGGCGAAGACCCCGCATGCAAACAGATTTTCGTCCTTGAAGTCGGGGTCCGAAAGGTACTTGTTTACTTGCTCCAGCAAGGGTTCATTCAGGTACCTGTCGATGAGATAGCGGTTTCCGTTGAACATTTCAGCATGGCAGTACTCCGCTTCGTCCTTGATTCGCTGGCGGTAGGGGTGTCTGAACAGCGCCATGTCGTGATTTGCGCACTTTTCAATTAGCCAGGATACCGAATGGCTGTTGCTCAGGGCTATCGAGCCATCCAGCCACATGTAGTAGTCATAGCCCGGAGCAAGTTCATGCGCGAGCATTTTCGGGATTTTTGCCTGCAATCTGGGATGTAGCGCCAATACCCGGGGCTTCAGGGTGTCATCGGTGTAGCCGAAATAGTCGACCTGCCAGTGACCGGGAACGATTTGCTGTGTATGGAGGATGCGCTCGGGGTCGATGGCTCCAAGATTTGCAGTTGAAACGCAGATTTTCATCAGAATAAGACCTGTTTTTTGTGTTTCAGATTGCGTTTGCCAACGCCTTGTTTCCCCCGCGAGTTTATCGCGGCGTCTCTTTGGCGGAGATGTTTTCAGGCGAGCGATCCGTAACGGCGGTTGAGCGGGCAATCTCGGATTCGAGCAGATAACGTTTGCGCAGGATCACGTTCATGCTGTCGACTGCACGAGGGGTGCGCAGGATTTCCTCGAGTGGCTTGCCGCCTTCGCTCAATTGCTGGCCGAAGTCGCTCAGCCGGAATTCCAGGCTCAATTGTTCGAAGCGCGCCTCGACCCAGCCCATGTACCAGTACCAGTCGGTGTAATACAGCCAGCTGTTCTCGTTGAAGGCCCGTATATGCGTTGGATCCTGCCAGGCGCCGAGCGACAGGTCGTAGGGAACATTGATGTGAAAAGTGCCTCCGGGCCTGAGCAGATACAGGCAGTTGCTTATGGCCGTCAATAGATCCGGGATATGTTCCAGTACGTCATTGGCAAAGATGGCGTCGAACTGGTTGCCAATCAGGCGGATCGTGCCAAAACGAGTCGTTTCCAGGGGCTGGCCCGGCTCCAGGGGCCGCCCGATATCGAGCAGCGCATCGGGGCAGACTGCGGGGGAAATGTCGACGTTCAGGCAGTTCTCGCGCCAGTCCTTGCCGCTGCCAAGATTGAGCAGTGCAGGAAAAGCCTGCTCAACGGAAGGTACGGCAACATTCAAGGCTGCGCCGAGGATTTCATGCTCCGCGCGCCGGGAAAAGATTTCGAAGCCGCGCCGGGCGAGCGTGGCGCGCTTTCCGGCGTCGGCGACCAGTTCGGCGCAGGCGTCGACCAGTGAATCATACGGAACGCCACAGATCGCTTCACGGAGGTCAGGCTCCAATGTTGTTGCCTCGCCGCATTCAGCAACGACGGCTTTTTCGTTGGCCAGAAGATAGGACACACGCACGACCTCGAAGATGCTTGCGTCGTAGTAGTGCATGTTGAGAACGACTTTGGCCCGGGCGATGAAGTGGTCGCGATCTTCGCGGTAAACGCCTGAGAGGAACTCGATGCGCAGTCCGCGGGCAATCAGTGCTTCGAGAACGAATTTTCTCCGTTCGTTGATCGCTCCATAGAAAAGCACGTCGATATCCTGATGCACAACCGCCGGGATACGCGTGAGCTGAGGAACATATCCGATCGGTACATGCCGGATGCCGGAGATGCCTTGTTGCTTCAGCCGGCGGATGTTCTCTTCGCTGTAATCCCAGACCTTGCTGCGGCGCAGCAACTCAAGGTAGGTGCCATTGATCCAGGACGATTGGTCATCGATCTGCTCCGAGTTGTAGATGATGGAGCCGGCGGGAAGGCTGTTCATGGCCAGTGCATCGATGAGGTGCGCACCAAGCACGATATGCGTTGCGCCGGGGCAGAAATCGTTGATGACAAACTGGAAATCGACGCCCAGCTGGTTCAGGCCGTAGATGAGTGTTTCTGCAAGTTCGGACAGCGCGCCGGCATGCTGATATCCCTCCGGCTGGATCAGAACGATGCGAAGGCTGGGAGTGTTGTCCTTGAGGGCTGCGTTCGGCATCGTCCTGTCCTGGTTTGTATGATGTCTTCCTCTCCGGAGATGGCGTGATTCCGGGCGGCATTCGTCGTTACACGGATACTACACGGTTCTTGCCTGTTTTTTTTGCGGTGTACATGGCTTCATCCGCCCGTTTGATGACGCTGGCCTGCGTGTCGTTGCTGCGGTATTCGGTCAGTCCGGCGCTGAAGGTGATCAAGATTTTTTCGTTGTTGTTCAGGAAATAGCGCTTGGTCAGTTCGCGCTGCAGGCGGGTCAACGCCTTGCTGGCATCCTCGACCACCGTGTCGGGCAGCAGGATGACGAATTCCTCGCCGCCGAGTCGTGCCAGGGTGTCCTGCGGGCGCAGGGTTTCGCGGATGACCGAAACAAGATGGATCAGCGCGGCATCACCGGCGCCATGACCGAACGAGTCATTGAGTTTCTTGAAGTTGTCTACATCCAGCAGCGCGATGCACAGCGGAGATTTGCGGCGGTTGGCGCGCGCCGCCTCGTTGTCCATGATTTCCTCAAGGCCGCGCCGGTTGAGTGCTCCGGTCAACTGATCATGGCGCACCAGCATGCTGGCCTTGTCCAGTTCGTCCTGCAATTCGTTGATGCGTCTTTCGGCTTCTTCGACCCGGCGTTTGGTGACGCGCAGGTCGTCGCGAGAACGCTGGGCGTTGAGCTGGACGATGCGAGTTTCCTTGATGACATCCGCGAGCACGTCCTCCAGTTGCGAAATATCCTCGGCCCGGCTGATCTTGGCGACGCAATTTTCGATCTTGTCATGGTAGTCGGAGGTTGAATCGGCGAATTCGGAGAGGTGGTCGACGAAACCGGCCAGCATCTGTTTCAGGGCCTCCTTGGCTTCCATCAGGCTGTGCTTGAGCTGGCTCTGCTTGAAGATGACTTCCTTCAGGCGCTGCTCGGCGTCGTTGATGGTGCGCAGGTTCATCGGCCGCGCGACGATATCGCGCACGACCTCGATTTGTCCGTTCAGCCAGCGATCATCAACGACCAGTTCGCTGATGTTTTCGATCATCAGTTGCAGCAGCTTGAGCAGCCCGGAGCGCAACTCATTGCGGTCCTCGGTCACGAATTCCAGGCGGAAGGCAAAGCGCTTGATGTCCTGCAGCAATTCGTTGATGGCCTTGAGCGACGAGGCGTTGCGCACGGCGGTGGCGAATGCCCTGGTTTGTACGACGAGTTCGGGTTCCTCTTCAAGTTGTGCGGCGACAATGTTTTCCAGGGTGAATGCAAACACTTCGCGCAGTTCAGGAAGCAGTTCGCTGGCGCGGCTGAGCGAGCTGCCGGCGGTTGGTGTTTTTGGAGAAGCGGCAGCGCCAGGGGCTTCTCCTGTTTCAGGAATGCCCCCGGCCAGTTCGATGTCTTCCGGAGCGGCTTCATGCATCGCCCAGGAGCGGGTCAGGTTCTGCAGCCGGCTGAACAGCAGTTCGTTGTTTTTCCCGCCGGCTGAAAGCACGCGGTCGAGTGATTCGCGCTTGCGCGCCGGGGTAAGTCCGCTCTGTTTGGCTTCCCATTGCTTGAGCAGGTCGGAGATCAGATCGCTCCAGGCCAGGCTGGTTTCACTGCTTTGCTCCCGGATGAATTCGACCAGCGGCTTGCGGTAATCTTCCCAGTTTTCTTCCTTGAGCGCCTGCTCCAGCTGGCGGGCCAGGCGCTGCTGCGCGGGCGTTTCCTTGGGCAGGGTCAGCAGTAGCGATTTGAGCTGGTGCTCCGGAAAAAAATCTGGAGGCTGGTCAGGGATGCCTGCGATTTCGTTGTAGATGGCCCGGTAATTCTCCGGTGAAGGAGGCATGCGCCGGGCCATCATCTGTTTCAGCGTTTCGCGCGCTATTACCGAAGGGTTGGTGGGGGTTGCCATGGCCGTGTCGGTGAATCAGTAAGTGTTCGATGAAAAGGAGGCCATGCCGGTACGGGTGCGGTAGCAATCCGCTTCGGCTATAATGCGCGCCTCGACCGGCAGGTTGGCCCCCGTAGCATGAAGGTCGTGCAGTTGATTTGTAATCATCAGGTGTTGGTTCGATTCCGACCGGGGGCACCAGAACTCAAAGCGTCAGGCCACCTGTCCGGGGGGCTTTTCTGATTTTCATACTGTCTTTTTTGCCTGGTTCCTCTGGCCGCAGCCAGCCAGCAACGGATCGCATTATGCTACTTCCCCGCTGAGGGGAAAAGAAATTCCCCGTCCCGAGATGTGGAATATTCAGCCGGGCTTCGGCTTTGCTGCCGGATTTTCCGCTTCTGAAACCGGCACGATGTCCCAGTCCCCCCACTCATACCAGTCATCACCGAGCAACTCGATCGGATGTTGAGTCCTGTCGGAGCCGTTTCCGCAACTGAGCGAATCTACCGGGCAATATTTGTCGCATCCCCAGCATATCCTTTCGGGGTGCTTTGGATGCAACGGGAATTTTTTGGCCATGTTCAGCGTGTGAAGTTTTGAAACGTCCAGGGTGTTTAGTTGAGTATTTTACTCGGTTATATTGAGAGGGATTTGATCTTTGCCAGGAAAATCAGAAAAACAACGGTTCGATCCTGTCGCGAGTCCCTGAGGCGCCGCGAGGATATTGCAGTACGGTTCAACCCGGTAGTCCTGTAAAATTTCAGCTTTATTCTGCAATCGAAAGATCATGCGCACTTCGACCTATTTCATTTCCACATTGAAGGAAGCTCCTTCCGACGCCGAAATCGTCAGCCATCAATTGATGATGCGTGCCGGACTGATCAAGCGGCTGGCAGGAGGCATTTATACGTGGATGCCGATCGGGCTGCGCATATTGCGCAAGGTCGAGAACATCGTCCGCGAGGAAATGGATCGCGCCGGCGCCATCGAACTGTCGATGCCGGCCGTGCAGCCGGCCGAGCTCTGGCAGGAATCCGGGCGGTGGGAGAAGTACGGTCCGGAACTGTTGCGCTTCAAGGACCGTCATCAACGCGATTTCGTCATCGGGCCGACACACGAGGAAGTCATCACCGACGTCGTGCGCAGGGAAGTGAAAAGCTACCGCCAGCTGCCGCTGCATTTCTATCAGGTGCAGATGAAGTTCCGCGACGAAATCCGGCCGCGCTTTGGCGTCATGCGCGGACGTGAGTTCCTGATGAAGGACGGCTATTCGTTCCACACCAGCTTTGAGGATCTGCAGCGCGAATACCGCAACATGTTTGAGACCTATTCGCGCATTTTCTCGCGACTTGGGCTGAAATTCCGCGCTGTCGCCGCCGATACCGGTTCGATCGGCGGCACCGGTTCACATGAATTCCACGTGCTGGCCGACTCGGGCGAGGATGCGCTGGCTTATTGCCCGGAATCGGGTTATGCGGCCAACGTCGAGCTGGCCGAGGCGCTGGCGCCGGAGCATGCGCGCGCTGCGCCAACAGCCGCCATGGAAAAGGTTGCCACGCCCGGCAAGACCCGGTGCGAGGATGTGGCCGAATTGCTCGGCGCGCCGCTGACCCGGATGGTCAAGGCGATAGCCGTCATATGTACGCCCGAGAACGGCGATGCAGCCCGTTTTGCACTGCTCCTGCTGCGCGGCGATCACGACCTCAACGAAATCAAGGCGCAGAAGGCTGTCGGCGATTTCCGCTTCGCCCGCGACGACGAGATCGTCGAAGCGCTGGGCTGCAAGCCGGGTTACATCGGGCCGGTCGGAATCGATGGCATTCCGGTTTATGCCGACCGCAGCGTCGCGGTCATGAGCGACTTCATTTGTGGTGCCAATGAAGCGGACTTCCACCTGACCGGCGTCAATTTCGGCCGCGATCTGCCGGAACCGGTGACCGTCGCCGACCTGCGTAACGTGGTCGCCGGCGATCCGTCGCCGGACGGCAAGGGAACGCTCGAACTGTGCCGCGGCATCGAGGTCGGGCACATCTTCCAGTTGCGCAGGAAGTACGCGGAAGCGCTCAAATGCAGCTTCCTGGACGTCAATGGGCAAAGCCAGGTCATGGAGATGGGCTGCTACGGCATCGGCGTGTCGCGCATCGTTGGTGCCGCCATCGAACAATGCCATGACGAGCGTGGGATCGTCTTCCCGAAGGCGATCGCTCCGTTCGAGGTGTGCATCGTGCCCATGGGCTATGCCAAGAGCGAAGCGGTCAAGGACGCTGCCGACCGGCTTTACGCCGAACTGAAGGCGGCTGGTGTCGATGTGCTGCTCGACGACCGGAATGAACGCCCCGGCGTCATGTTTGCCGACATGGAACTGATCGGCATCCCGCACCGGGTTGTCGTCGGCGAACGCGGCCTGGGTGAGGGCAAGCTGGAATACAAGGGCCGCACCGATGCGGAAGCCGAGATGGTACCCGTCGCGTCCATCGTCGAATTTCTCAAAGCCAGGTTGTGCGCCGCCTAGTCATTCTTTTAACCCTGCTGTTTCCGGCGCTGTCCTGGGCTGGTGCGCAGAAGTACGAACCGCTGTCGGACAGCGTGCAGGCCGCGCTGTCACGTTCGATTGCCGATCAGGCCCCGCCAAAGAGTTCGTTCCGGGATCCGATGGAGGCCATCGAGTGGCTGACCGACATGTCGCAACGGCTGGAGAAGCGGATCCCCAATCGCGAAAGCCGGCTTGAGTTCCTGCGCGCCGTGCATTACGAGGCGACGCGCGCCGGACTGGATCCGCAACTCGTGCTCGGGCTGATTCAGGTGGAAAGCGGGTTCAAGAAATATGCCGTTTCGTCGGCCGGGGCGCGCGGCTTCATGCAGGTCATGCCCTTCTGGATCAAGCTGATCGGTGGCAGCAACGACAATCTGTTCCATCTGCGGACCAATCTGCGCTATGGATGCACCATCCTGCGCCATTACCTGGATATCGAGCAGGGCGATCTCTTTCGCGCGCTCGGCCGCTACAACGGCAGCCTGGGACGGGCCGAATATCCGAACCTGGTCCGGGGCGCCTGGCATGGGCAGTGGCTGTACGCTCCCAAGCGCATGGCCGCCAACGAGCGCGGAGGCTGAGCGCCCCTCTAGCCCCTCTAGCGCATTCCGGGCATCATCCCCTTCATGCTGCGCATCATCTTGCCGATGCCGCCCTTGGAGAACTGCTTCATCATTTTCTGCGTCTGTTCGAACTGCTTGAGCAGGCGGTTGACTTCCTGCACCTGAACGCCTGCGCCGGCGGCGATGCGGCGCTTGCGCGAAGCCTTGATCAATTCCGGCTTGCTGCGTTCGTCGGGCGTCATCGAATTGATGATGCCTTCCGTGCGTCCGATGGCCTTTTCCTCCATGCCTGCGGGCATCTGGCTGGCGGCCTGGGCAAACTGGGCCGGCAGCTTGTCGAGCATCGAGGTGATGCCGCCCATCTTGCGCATCTGCGCGATCTGCTCCTTGAAGTCGTTGAGATCGAAGCTTTTCCCGGATTTGAGTTTCTTGGCGAATTCAACGGCTTTTTGCTCGTCGATGCCCTTGCGGGCGTCTTCGATCAGCGAAAGGACGTCACCCATCCCCAGAATGCGGGAGGCCATGCGCTCCGGGTGGAAGGCTTCCAGGCCGGAGAGTTTTTCCCCAACGCCGGCGTACTTGATCGGCTTGCCGGTAATGTGGCGCACCGAGAGCGCCGCGCCGCCGCGGGAATCCCCGTCGAGTTTGGTCAGAATGACCCCGGTCAGCGGCAAGGCATCGCTGAAAGCCTTGGCCGTGTTGATGGCATCCTGGCCAAGCATGGCGTCCACAACGAACAGGGTTTCGACGGGTTTGAGCGCCGTGTGCAATTCGGCGATTTCCCTCATCATCGCCTCGTCGATCGACAGGCGGCCGGCGGTGTCGACGAGCAACACGTCGTGGTAATGCCGTTTCGCCCAGTCGACGGCGTTGCGCGCGATATCTACCGGCTTGTCGGTTGGTGCCGAAGGGAAGAAATCGACGCCAGCCTGATCGGCAACCGTTTTCAATTGCTCGATGGCGGCAGGGCGATAAACGTCGCAGGAAACGACCAGTACCTTTTTCTTCTGGGTTTCGCGCAGCAGCTTGGCGAGTTTGCCCACGGTGGTGGTTTTCCCCGCACCTTGCAGGCCCGCCATCAGCATGACCGCTGGCGGCGTGGTCGCCAGATTGAGTCCGCTGTGCGCCTCGCCCATCAATGCAGTCAGTTCGCGATGCACGACGCCGATCAGCGCCTGGCCCGGGCTGAGCGAGCCGATGACCTCTTCCCCCACGGCTTTCTCTTTGACCGCGGCAATGAACGCCTTGACGGCAGGCAGGGCGACGTCGGCCTCCAGGAGCGCCAGGCGGACTTCGCGCAGGGCGTCGGTTATGTTGTCCTTGGTGAGCCGCGCTTCGCCGCGCAGCGTTTTCATTACCCGGGCAAGGCGTTGGGTCAGGTTGTCGAGCATTTGATTTCCGGCTTGGTGTAAACTCAAAAAATGCCGGATATTCTACTGCACCTTCTGCCGCTCATCGTTGCCTCCCTCCTTTATGCCGGATTGGGCGGGCATTTCTGGTTCACCCGTTGGCACGAAAGTGGCCGGTCGCTCAAGCCCTTGCCGATGCAGAACTGGGAGCGTTTCGCCATTGCCCTGGCCCTTGTTTTTCAGGCCGTTGGAGTGCATGCGGGATTGTTTGGCAGCGGTGGACTGCGTTTCTCTTTCAGCTTCGCTGCATCGTTGATGCTGTGGCTGGCTGTCCTGCTCTACTGGCTGGAAAGCTTCCGCTCGCGCATGGACGGCATGCAGCCGATGGTTTTGCCGCTGGCGGCCCTGGCCGCGATTCTTCCGGTGTTTTTCCCCCAGACGCATGAAATCGCCCATGCCGATGCCTGGGGCTTCAAGCTGCATTTCCTCACGGCCATGCTGGCATACAGCCTGTTCACCCTGTCGGCACTGCACGCCTTGTTCATGGGGTTTGTCGAACACAAGCTGCATCGCAAATCCTTCAATAGCCAGCAATCGAGCCTGCCTTCGATCCTGTCCATGGAAACATTGCTCTTCCGCATGATCGGAATCGCCTTTTTCCTGCTGACGCTCACGCTGATCAGCGGGCTATTTTTCTCGGAACAGATTTTTGGCAAAGCGCTTGTCTTTGATCACAAAACTGTTTTTGCCTTTGCTTCGTGGGGGATTTTTGCTGCGCTCCTGTTCGGGCGGTATAGATACGGCTGGCGGGGGAGAATTGCATTGCGCTGGACCCTGGCGGGTTTTCTGCTGCTGTTCTTGGCCTATATTGGCAGCCGTTTCGTTTCCGAGGTGCTTCTTGGCAGGATGTGAGCATCATCCTGCGTTTTGTTCATCCCGGGTGGAACGATGATCCGGCCCGGCATGCTTCTTTACAAACCGGGAAACTCAATGCATCATCGACATGACATAATCTATGGGAATGTCAGTCTTTGTTAGGTAGCGTCGATCCGGCGTCTATCATCGGGAAAATATGGCAGCCAATCCTCAACAATCGACGTTAAGCGGACTTGCGCGCGCGCTTGTCCAGGCCGGCCGGATCAAGGAGGCTGAAGCCGAGGCGTTTCTCTCCCAGGCGACTGCGACCCGGACGTCGTTCATTGAACAACTGGTCAACTCCAGAAAAATCAGCGCAGCGGATATCGCCCGCTTTGCCTCGGACACGTTTGGTTATCCGCTTCTCGATCTCGGTGCTTTTGATGACGCGCATATCCTGAAGACCGCGATCGACAGGAAACTGATCGCCACGCACCGCGTGGTGCCCTTGCACAAGCGCGGCAACCGCCTGGCGGTTGCCGTCGCCGATCCGACCAACCTGCGTGCTCTGGACGAAATCCGTTTCCAGACCGGCATGGCGGTCGATCCGGTCATTGTCAACGAAAGCCAGCTTGCGCCACTGGTCACCGCATTGTCCGAGTCGGCGGAAGATACCCTCAAGAACCTGGCCAGCGAAGACATCAATCTCGAATTTACCGATGAAGAATCGGCGGAAAAGGCTGACGAAGCGGCTTCGGTTGATGTGGATGATGCCCCTGTCGTGCGCTTCATCCAGAAAATGCTGCTGGATGCGATCAATGACGGGGCTTCGGACATCCATTTCGAACCTTACGAGAAGAGTTACCGCATCCGTTTCCGGATCGACGGCAATCTGCGCGAAATTGCTTCGCCGCCTCTGGCCATCAAGGAAAAGATAGCCTCTCGCATCAAGGTCATTTCGCGTCTCAACATTGCCGAAAAGCGCGTGCCGCAGGATGGACGCATGCGCCTTGTGTTGTCGAAAAGCCGGGCCATCGATTTCCGGGTCAGTACCTTGCCGACCATGTATGGCGAAAAGATCGTCCTGCGCATTCTCGATCCCAGTAGTGCGACCCTGGGTATCGACGCGCTTGGCTATGATCCGGACCAGAAGGCGCTACTGCTTGATGCGATCCAGCGTCCTTACGGGATGGTGCTGGTCACCGGGCCGACCGGGTCAGGGAAAACAGTTTCCTTGTACACCTGCCTGAATATCCTCAACAAGCCGGGAATCAATATCTCAACGGCGGAAGACCCGGCCGAAATCCCGTTGCCGGGAATCAACCAGGTCAACGTGGATGACCGGCAGGGGCTGACCTTCCCCGTTGCGCTCAAGGCCTTCCTGCGTCAGGATCCGGATATCATCATGGTGGGTGAAATCCGCGACCTGGAAACGGCAGAAATTGCCATCAAGGCGGCCCAGACGGGGCATATGGTGCTGTCCACGCTGCACACCAACGATGCGCCATCGACGTTGACGCGCATGATGAATATGGGCATCCCCACGTTCAACATTGCCTCCAGCGTGTTGCTGATTACCGCGCAGCGACTCGTGCGACGCTTGTGCGCCTGCAAGAAGCCGCTCGAAACTCCAGTCGAAACCCTGCTCAACGCCGGTTTCACGGAGGAAGACCTGGACGGGAGCTGGACTGTTTTTGGCCCGGGCGAATGTGACCGCTGCAAGGGGTCGGGGTACAAGGGTCGGGTTGGCATCTATCAGGTGATGCCGGTCACGGACGCCATTCAACGCATCATCATGACCAACGGAACGTCGCTGGACATCGCCGATCAGGCGCGCAAGGAAGGCGTCAGGGATCTGCGCCGTTCCGGTTTGCTGAAAGTCATGCAGGGGCTCACGTCCCTTGAGGAAGTCCTGGGCAGCACCAACGTCTAAAGACAGAAGGAAAAAGTATGGCGACCGCAACCAAGACAGTCAGGCATACGCAAGATGTGAAGGAATATACCTTCCTGTGGACCGGAAAGAACAAGGCGGGGAAGATTGTCCGCGGCGAACAGAGGGCGACCAGCGAAGCTGTGGTCAATGCCACCTTGAGGCGACAGGGGATTCTGGTAACCAAGGTGACTCAGCAGAAATTCAGGGGGGGGCGCAAAGTCACCGAAAAGGATGTGGCCCTGTTCACCCGGCAACTGGCCACCATGATGAAATCCGGCGTTCCCTTGCTGCAGACATTCGATATCGTCGGGCGCGGTCATGACAACCCTGCCGTGGGCAAGCTCCTGCTCGATATCAAGTCCGACGTGGAAACCGGCAGCTCGCTGTCGCAGGCTTTTCGCAAATTTCCGCTGCATTTTGACCAGCTTTACTGCAACCTGATCGCGGCCGGCGAACAGGCCGGTATCCTGGAGACCTTGCTTGAACGGCTGGCGACCTACAAGGAAAAGATGCTGGCCATCAAGTCGAAGATCAAATCGGCCATGTTCTATCCGGTTGCCGTGATCATCGTCGCGTTCATCATTACCGCGGTGATCATGATCTTCGTCATTCCCGCCTTCAAGGACGTTTTCAAGAGTTTCGGCGCGGACCTGCCGACACCAACGCTTGTGGTCATTGCCATTTCCGATTATTTCGTGGCCTATTGGTGGCTGATTTTCGGCATCATTGGCGGCAGCTTGTTTACCTTCTTCTATATGTGGAAACGTTCGGAAAAAATGCAGTTCTTCCTCGATCGGGTTTTCCTGCGCCTGCCTATCTTTGGCCCGATCATTCGCAAGTCGGTCATTGCCCGCTGGACCCGTACGCTGGCCACGATGTTCTCGGCGGGGGTGCCACTGGTCGAATCGCTTGATTCTGTGGGCGGGGCCGCGGGCAACTATGTATACAAGGTGGGAACCAAGCAGATCCAGGGTGAGGTCAGCACGGGTTCGAGTCTGACGACGGCCATGCAGAATACCGACCTGTTTCCGAACATGGTCAACCAGATGGTGGCCATCGGCGAGGAATCCGGCGCGCTGGATTCCATGCTTGGCAAGGTCGCCGACTTTTTCGAAGCCGAGGTTGACGATGCGGTGGAGGCGCTCTCAAGCCTGATGGAGCCGCTGATCATGGTCGTACTCGGCGTGCTGATCGGTGGCATGGTCATCGCCATGTACCTGCCGATTTTCAAACTGGGTGCGGTCGTTTAAAAGGCACGGGAATCATTTTGACAGACACCTTGATCAATTCAGACATGTTTCCCCTGCTCGGCGGGCTTCTCGGGCTTGTTGTCGGCAGTTTCCTCAATGTGGTCATTCATCGTCTGCCACGCATGATGGAGCAGGATTGGCAATGCCAGTGCGCCGAATTGCGCGGAGAGGAAATGCCGGGGGGCGAAAGGCTCTCTCTTGCCCGTCCCCGCTCGCGTTGTCCCGCCTGCGGTCACAAGATTACCGCGCTGGAAAATATTCCTATCGTCAGCTGGCTCTTTCTGCGCGGGAAATGCTCGGCATGCCAGGCTCCGATTTCGGCGCGCTACCCGGTGGTCGAGGCGATTACCGCCCTGCTCACCGCTTATGCCGCGATGCATTTCGGTTTCGGATGGAACGTGCTTGGCGCAATCATTTTCATCTGGGCTTTGATTGCGCTGACATTCATCGATTTCGACACCAAATACCTGCCGGATTCCATCACCCTTCCGCTGCTTTGGTGCGGCTTGATGTTCAACCTGCTCGGCACTTACACGGATCTTCATTCGTCGGTGCTCGGGGCCATTGTGGGCTATCTTGCGCTGTGGTCCGTATATTGGGCGTTCAAGCTGGCTACCGGCAAGGAGGGCATGGGCTACGGTGACTTCAAGTTGCTTGCGGCACTGGGCGCGTGGCTGGGATGGCAGATGTTGCCGCTGATCATTCTGCTTTCTTCCCTGGTTGGGGCCCTGGTCGGCGTCCTGCTGATCATCCTGGCCAAGCGCGGGCGCGACGTTCCCATTCCCTTCGGGCCTTATCTGGCCACGGCAGGATTGCTGGCCCTGTTCTGGGGGCAGGAAATCACGCAGTACTACCTGCGCCTGATATAAATAGAAAATCAACACGGCACCGCCACAAGTGCCTTGAAAACCGGGATGTTTTCCCTCATTTCGGTTTTTCCGGAGCCCGAAAGCAGGTTTCCGTTCGAGTATAATCCATGACTTTGTTGCTGAGAGAGAGCGCTATGCCGATCTATGCTTATCGCTGCGATGCCTGCGGCTTTGAAAAAGATCACTTGCAGAAATTGAATGATCCTGTCCTTGTGGCCTGCCCTGAGTGCCATCGGGAAACCTACCGGAAGCAACTGACGGCAGCGGGTTTCCAGCTCAAGGGGAATGGTTGGTACGCGACCGACTTCAAGGGGGGCGGTGCCCCTGCGCCAGCCAAACAGGAAACTCCGCCTGCCTGCCAGGCCTGCCCTGGAGCAAACGCGTGCGCGGGCAGTTGATCAAGCGATACTTCATTACCGGGCTGTTGATCTGGGTGCCCCTCGCGATCACCGCGTGGGTGCTTTCGCTCATCGCTGGAGTGGCGGATCAGTCGCTGCTCCTGTTGCCGGTTTCCCTGCGTCCGCACAATCTCCTGGGTTTCGATGTTCCCGGGTCGGGCCTTGCCCTGACCTTGCTGATTATCCTGATAACCGGTTTGCTGGCGGCCAATTTCATTGGTCAACGCCTGGTCCGGTGGTGGGAAAGCATTCTGGCCCGCATCCCCGTGGTCAATTCCATCTACAACGGGGTCAAGCAGGTGTCCGATACCCTGTTTTCCTCCTCGGGAATGGCGTTCCGCCAGGCATTGCTGGTTCGCTATCCGCATCAGAATTCATGGGCCATCGCGTTCCTGACTGGTGAACCTGGTGGCGATGTGGTCAATCATCTCGGTGAGGAACATGTTAGTGTTTATGTTCCGACGACTCCCAATCCGACCTCGGGATTTTTTCTGATGCTTCCGAAGCGCGATGTGATCGAGCTGGACATGGACGTCGATGAAGCGCTCAAGTACATTATCTCGATGGGAGTAGTGGCCCCGCCTCCCAAGCCAGAAAAGAAATCACGGCTTTCTGATCAATAATTCATCAACCTTTCAATCCGAAAACAGCATGCGAACCCATTATTGCGGACAACTCAATTCCCAGACGATCGGCCAGGAAGTCACCCTTTGCGGATGGGCTCATCGGCGGCGTGACCACGGTGGCGTCATCTTTATCGACATACGCGATCGCGAAGGGCTGGCACAGGTCGTGTGTGATCCGGACCGCCCCGACATGTTCGCCATTGCCGAATCCGTGCGCAATGAATACTGTCTCAAGATCTCGGGGCTGGTGCGGGCGCGGCCGGCAGGAACGGTCAATCCCAACATGCCGAGCGGCGAAGTGGAAATTCTCTGCCATGCCATCGAAGTTCTCAACCCCTCGGTGACGCCGCCATTCGGCCTGGACGAGGACAATCTTTCCGAGAACGTCCGGCTGACGCACCGCGTGCTCGACCTGCGCCGGCCGCAGATGCAGAAGAACATGCTGTTGCGCTACAAGACGGCACGTGCCTTCCGTCGCTTCCTGGACGACGCCGGTTTCATCGACATCGAAACGCCGATGCTGACCAAAAGCACGCCGGAGGGGGCGCGTGACTATCTGGTGCCGTCGCGAGTGCACTCCGGCCAGTTCTTCGCCTTGCCGCAATCGCCGCAATTGTTCAAGCAGTTGCTGATGGTGGCTGGCTACGACCGTTATTACCAGATCACCAAGTGTTTCCGCGACGAAGACCTGCGTGCCGACCGGCAACCGGAGTTCACACAGGTCGATATCGAGACGTCCTTCCTGAACGAAACGGAAATCACCGGGATCATGGAAGCATTGATCCGCTACGTGTTCAAGGAAGCCATCGGCGCCGATCTGCCCGATCCGTTCCCGCGCATGACCTACGCCGAGGCCATGCACCGCTTCGGCTCCGACAAGCCGGATCTGCGCGTCACACTCGAACTCACGGAAGTGACCGACGCGGTCAAGGAGGTGCCGTTCAAGGTCTTCGCCTCGGTCGCCAATTCTGAAAACGGCCGCGTGGCCGCGCTGCGCATTCCCGGCGGCGCCACGCTGACGCGCGGCGAGATCGACGCCTACACCCAGTTTGTCGGCATCTACGGTGCCAAGGGCTTGGCCTACATCAAGGTCAACGACGCATCGCAGATCAACGAAACCGGCCTGCAGTCGCCGATCGTCAAGAACCTCAACGAAGCGGCGCTGAAAGCGATCATCGAGCGCACCGGCGCGCAATCGGGCGATCTGATTTTCTTCGGTGCGGACAAGGCCAAGATCGTCAACGATGCCCTTGGCGCGTTGCGTATCAAGATCGGCCATGAGAAAGGTTTTGTAAACGGCAAAGCCTGGGAACCGCTGTGGGTGGTGGATTTCCCGATGTTCGAATACGACGAGGAAGACAAGCGCTGGGTCGCCTGCCACCATCCGTTCACCAGTCCGAAGGACGAACATATGCCGTTGCTGGCGACCGATCCGGGCAAATGTCTGGCCAAGGCCTACGATCTTGCATTGAATGGCTGGGAACTGGGCGGTGGTTCCGTGCGTATTCACCGCGCCGACGTTCAGGAACAGGTGTTCAATGCGCTCGGGATTGGCGAAGAAGAGGCCCGCCTGAAATTCGGTTTCCTGCTCGATGCCCTCAAATACGGCGCGCCGCCGCATGGCGGACTGGCGTTTGGTCTGGATCGGATTGTCACCATGATGACCGGCGCCGAGTCGATTCGCGACGTGATCGCCTTCCCCAAGACGCAGCGCGCCCAGTGTCTGCTGACCAACGCGCCGAGTCCGGTCGACGAAAAACAGTTGCGCGAACTGCACATCCGCCTGCGGCAGAAGCTTGAAACGACCGGCGAGGCTCCCAAGGCCTGAGCCTGACAATGCGTTTTGCATCAATCATCCGGCTGACGCTGTTCCTGGCGTTAGCCGGATTTTATTATGGCGCTTCGCCTGCGCTGGCCCGGGAAGTCTTCCATGCTTCCCCGATTGGAACGGTCCGCGTGGCCGATCTGCCGCCGGAAGCCCGTCAGACGCTGGATCTGATCAGGCGCGGCGGTCCCTTTCCCTACCCGCGCAAGGACGGCAGCACCTTCGGCAATTTCGAGAAGCGCCTGCCGCAACAGCCGCGCGGTTACTATCGCGAATATACCGTGCCGACTCCCGGCAACCGGGATCGCGGACCGCGGCGCATCGTTGCGGGCAGCGGACGGAATGGTGATGTTGCGACCTCCGGGGAATACTATTACACCCGTGATCATTACCGGAGTTTCCGCCGGATTCAGGAATGAACATGAAACAGGAGCAACTGCGCAAGCTGCTGAGGCAATCCGCGCTCTGCGGCATCTACCATCTTCCGGCGAGCGGACTGGGAGCGCTGGAAGGTGCCGCTGAAACACTGGGTTACGCCTGCTTCCGGATCGATTTTCACGAATCGGACGACAGTCAGGCTGTCCTGGGCATCTTGGGGCGATCCCTCGGCTTTCCTGCCTGGTATGGCGTCAATCTCGATGCGTTGATGGATTGTCTGACCGATTTTTCGTGGTGTGAGGCGCCCGGGTACGTCCTCATCATCTCGGGTGCCGACGCCCTGCATGCGGCCGGCGAACCCTTTGCCGAAATCAACGGGGTTTTTGCCGCGGCGCAGGAAGAGTGGGGTAGCCAGGGGGTTCCTTTCTGGGTTTTCTACGACATGCGCCCGGATGGCCTGGCAGCGCTGCCGACCCTGGCATGACCTCTTTCAAGCGCCCGGTTTCGGTTCTGGTCGTCATCCATACTCCGGATTTGCAGGTGCTTTTGCTTGAACGCGCCTCGCATTCCGGCTTCTGGCAGTCGGTCACCGGCAGCCAGGAGGAGGGAGAAACCCTGGTCGAGACGGCCCGGCGCGAAGTCGAGGAAGAAACGGGAATACGGGCGGATTGCAGCGATTTCATCGACTGGCAGATCGCCAATACCTTCGAGATATTTGCCGAATGGCGTTATCGTTACGCTCCCGGCGTGACGCACAATACCGAGCATGTCTTTTCACTGCAGGTCGCGGGCGGGCAAACCGTGCGCATCGCGCCGGACGAGCATCTGGATTATTGCTGGAAACCGTGGCGCGAAGCGGCGGAAAGCTGTTTTTCCTGGAGCAATCGCGCGGCCATTCTCATGCTTGCGGAGAAGCTGACTCGTTGATCTGCCTGCGCAGGCAATCCGGACAGAGGCAACGGCCCTCTGTCTCGGGCAGCCCGCACGCGACCGGGAGTTCCATGCACCAGCAGACCTCCTGCCCGGAAGCCATGCCGCAGCGAAAGCGGGCGCCGCAGAGCGGACAATGGTTTTCCTGCGTGTCCTTCAGTTCATTTTTCATGTTGAAAACCTCTGTTCAAATACCGCGAACACGGCCGGCACGGCGAGATTTCACGTGCCCAGGTTTGTGGTTAGGAGCGTCCACCGGGTGGTCAGCCAAGCCTGCGTCTGCTTCTGTTTTTACGCTGTGTTCGCCGCGCCCGCCGTGGTTAACTGCTTTTTCCAGGTCCATTGCCACCCTTTTCCCTTGGTGGATCGTTGCGTCTTTTTATTTGATCCTCCGCCGAGTAAAATCCGCCCGTCCCTGAAAGGAATCCGAACATGACCACCGCCCAGATACATCCCGCACAGGAAGCCGCTATCCTCGCAGAAGCCCTGCCGTACATCAAACGGTTTCACGGCAAGACCATTGTCGTCAAGTTTGGCGGCAACGCCATGGTCGACGAGCAGTTGAAACAGTGCTTTGCGCGGGATGTTGTCCTGCTCAAGCTGGTCGGCCTGAATGTCGTGGTGGTGCATGGAGGCGGGCCGCAGATCGAGAATCTGCTGACGCGTGTCGGGAAAAAGGGCGAATTCATCCAGGGTATGCGCGTCACCGATGCCGAAACGATGGAAATCGTCGAGATGGTGCTCGGCGGACAGGTCAACAAGGATGTGGTGAATCTGATCAATCAGGCCGGCGGCAGGGCTGTCGGACTGACCGGCAAGGATGGCGCCATGATCCGGGCGAAAAAGCTGCTTCTTCCCAATCGTGATAATCAGAGCGACCTGATCGATATCGGCATGGTCGGAGACATCACCCAGGTCGATCCGTCGCTGATCAGCCACCTGGAGTCGGGTACCTTCATTCCGGTGATTGCGCCGATTGGCGTCGGCGAGAACGGCGAAACCTACAACATCAATGCCGACGTTGTGGCCGGCAAAGTGGCCGAGATCCTTTGCGCCGAGAAACTGGTGCTGTTGACCAATACGCCGGGAGTGCTCGACAAGCAGGGAAATCTGATTACCGATGTCACCCCTGCGCAGATCGATGCGCTCGTCGAGGACGGTACGTTGTACGGCGGCATGCTGCCCAAGATCAGTTCGGCGCTCGATGCGGCCCGGAGCGGAGTCCGCAGCGTGCATATCATCGATGGCCGCGTCGAACATGCCCTGTTGCTGGAAATCCTGACCAGCCACGGCGTCGGTACGATGATCCGGAGCAAATAGACCGTGGGGAGCCGCTGCGCTGTGCGAACGTCTCGCGCACCGCTTCCCGTATCCCAGGCTGCACGGTTTGCGCAGCGTACCTGGCTGTTCGACCTCGACAACACGCTGCATAACGCCAGCGCGCATATCTTTCCGCACATTGGCCGGGCGATGCGGGACTATATCCGGCGGCATCTGCATCTGGACGAAACCGAGGCCACGCAGCTTCGTCAGCAGTACTGGCAACGCTACGGAGCAACGCTGCTTGGACTGATACGCCACCACGACATCGACCCGCGGCATTTCCTGCATCAGACGCACCAGTTTCATGACCTTCCGGGCATGGTGGTTGCGGAGCGCGGCCTGAAGCCCATGCTCTGCCGATTGCCGGGGCGCAAGCTCATCTTTTCCAACGCGCCGCTCGTCTACACCGAAGCGATTCTCGCCATTACCGGCATCCGCCGCTGCTTCGACGCTGTTTACTCCGTCGAAAGGCTGCGCTTCCAGCCCAAACCGTCAACGCGCGGGTTTCTGCGTTTGTTGTGCGACGAGGGGCTCGATCCGCGTGCGTGCATCATGGTCGAGGATACTTTGCCGAACCTGGAAACCGCCAAACGACTGGGCATGCGTACCGTCTGGGTCAGTCCGCTCACGCGCCGGCCCCCGTGTGCCGATGTCCGGGTCAGGAGTGTCCTCGACTTGCCGGGGCGTCTCGGGCAGCTATAATCGGACACAACAATTATTCCACCAGGGAGCGAACGACATGGCCAAGCCGGGCGAAAGAAGGCTGCAGATCCTGCAAACCCTGGCCGGGATGCTGGAGGACCCGAAGGGAGAGAGGGTCACCACGGCGGCGCTTGCCGCCCGGCTCGAATGCTCGGAAGCCGCGCTCTATCGTCATTTCGCCAGCAAGGCGCAGATGTTCGAAGGATTGATCGAATTCATCGAAACCAGCCTTTTCGGGCTCATCAACCAGATTTCGGCGGAAGAAGAGCAGGGCTTGCGTCAGGTTGAACACATCCTGGCGCTGCTGCTCAACTTCGCCCAGCGCAACCGCGGCATGACCCGCGTTCTCACCGGCGACGCGCTGGTCAATGAGAATGAGCGTCTGCAGGCACGCATCAACCAGCTGCTCGACAAGATCGAAGCGGCACTCAAGCAGTCGCTCCGCGTTGCGGCCACCCAGGACCAGCTCTCGGCCAGCGCCGATTTCGGCAGCCTGGCCAATGTCCTGCTCTGTTACGTCATCGGGCGCTGGCAGCAGTATGCCAAGAGCGGCTTTACCCGCGAGCCGGCTGCACACTGGGCACAGCAATGGCCCATGTTATGCCTTGCTTGCCTCAGTCAGCAAAACGCATGAATTCCAGCAATATCAAAACTGTCACGAGCGCCGCCAGACTCCCCTTCATCGATGCCCTCAAGGCCGTCGCTTCGCAGTTGATCGTCCTGCACCATCTGGCTTTTTATGGCCCGATGTCCGATTACACGAGAGGAATCAGCCCGGGGCTGTTTTCCTGGCTTTCGCAGCATGCCCGGATTGCCGTTCAGGTCTTTCTGGTCATCGGAGGGTTCCTGGCTGCAAAAGCCCTGGCGAAGGATGGAAGGCTGACCGACAAGCCGGTCGCTCAGCTGCTCTGGAAGCGCTATCTCAAGCTTGTCCTTCCATATCTGGTGGCTTTACTGCTGGCCATGGCTGCAGCCGCATTCAGCCGCAACCTGATGGTGCATGACTCCATCCCCGGAGCGCCGGGGATGATGCAGTTCCTCGCGCACGTGTTCCTGCTGCAAAGCGTGTTCGACTTCGACGGCATTTCAGCTGGAGCCTGGTATGTCGCCATCGATTTCCAGCTCTATGCCCTGCTGATCATGTCGCTGTGGTTGGCCCGGCATGGTCTGCCGAACATTCGATCGG
Organism: uncultured Propionivibrio sp.; assembly: GCA_964563685.1. Lineage (GTDB taxonomy): Bacteria > Pseudomonadota > Gammaproteobacteria > Burkholderiales > Rhodocyclaceae > Propionivibrio. The sequence goes on along the minus strand of CAZLXL010000004.1, from coordinate 101,939 downwards.
CTGGCAAATGGTGTGTTTTATTTCTGATCATGGCCTCCTTGTACTACTTCAATCGAGATTCGGAATGGGACAGCTGGGCCATTTATTTCTTTGGTGCTTACGGTTTGGGAGCGGCCACCTATTGGACCACCCGGCAGGGCCATGCCAGAGTCTGGTTTTTGGTGATTGCCGGTATTGCCGTGGGGGCACTGTGGCTCGATTACCGCTCACGCATTCTGGTGGCGCTGTTGGTTGCCTGTCTTATTGGGATCGCCCGGTGCAGCGGGACTCTCGAACGCTGGCCGAAGTCAAGGGTGATCGGATGGCTTGGGCAGATATCCTATTCGGTGTTTCTGATCCACTTTCCGGTCTGCCTGGTCATCAACGCACTGTTTGAGCGCTTTGCACCGCACACGCCGTTCGTGCAGCTGGGAGGGATTCTCCTGGCCTGGGGTGCCAGCCTGGCCTGCGGCGCGCTTTTTTACTACCGGGTCGAGAAGCGCGCGCAAGCATGGCTAAGTGGCCGCCGGAGCCAGACGGCATCGCTGCAGCAACCGGATTCGGTGGGGAATCACTGAAACCGCTTTACGTTCAGGTGAGGCTGTCGGGAGTGGCCCCCAGCCAGCCCTTGCGCAGCGCATTGGGCGCTTTTCCGACGACAAGTCTGGCTGCGTCGGCCTGCGGTGGTTCCAGGCGAACCCTGAACTCCATCAGTTCGTCACGGCGGAAGGCGTGAATGACGATGCTGTTTTTTTCCTGCAGACGGCCCAGTTGCTTGTCGAGCGAGGAGGCGGTGACGCGCAGCCCGTCAATGGCCATGAGTACGTCGCCGGCCGCCAGTCCGGCCTGTTGCGCGGGGCCGTCGTCATAAACCGTCGCCAGTTTCAGGTCGTTGCCTTCGCTTGCGGTTTTTACACCCAGTGAGGGAGTTGCCGCTTTGTCCCATGAGAGCGTGACGCCGAACGGAGCGAGCAGCTTTTTCAACGGCAGATCGTGCGTGCCGTGGATTGCCTCCGAGAAAAAACGTTTAAGTTTGAGCCCCGACAGTTCCTCGGCAATTTGCCGGATGTCGTCCTCGCCGACTCCCTTGCCGGTTTTCCCGAAGCGTTCCCAAAGCGTGCGCATCACATCGTCGAGCGCGATCTTGCCGCGGCTCTGATGACGCAAGTGCAGGTCGAGCGCCAAGGCCGCCAGGGCGCCCTTGGCATAGTAGCTGACCACGGCGTTGGGCGTGTTTTCGTCCGGGCGATAGAACTTGCTCCAGGCGTCGAAGCTCGATTCGGCGAGTGACTGGCGCAATCGTCCGGGGGCGCGATGCACGTTGCTGATCGTCTTGGCACTCAGCTCCAGCCAGTCCTTTTGCGTGATGACGCCGCTGCGCAGCAACGCCAGATCGTCGTAGTACGAGGTGATGCCCTCGAAAGCCCAGAGCAGCGTCGTATAGTTCTCGCGCTGCAGGTCGTAGGGAATGAAGGCTGCGGGCTTGATGCGCTTGACGTTCCAGGTGTGGAAATACTCGTGGCTGCACAGGCCGAGAAAAGTCCGGTAGCTTTCCGGCAGGCCCTGCATGCCGGGATAGGGCAGATCGTTGCGCGAACAAAGCAGGGCGGTGGAGGCGCGGTGTTCAAGGCCGCCGTAACCTTCGCCGACGGCGGTGACGAGGAAAACGTAGCGTTTCATCGGAGCGGGTTCCCCGAAGAGGCGGATCTGCCACTCGCACACGCGTTTGAGGTCGGCCGTCAGGCGTTCCAGGTCACAGTGGTGGCGGCCGGTGATGGCGATATCGTGGGATATGCCGCAGGCCTTGAAAGAAGCTAGGGTAAAGGTGCCCATTTCGACGGGGTGATCGATCAGTTCGTCGTAATCTTTGGCGCGGTACAGCCCGAAACCGTAGCGTTGGGCACATCCCGTTTCGCCTTTGGCCGGTTCCAGCGCGGTGGCCACGCGCCAGTTGCCGAATTTCCTGCCTTGCGGGGGGCACAGTTCGACCAGGCAGGACGATGCCTCCTGCCCGCATGCCCGCAGAAAGACGCTGGTGCCGTTGAAGAAGGCGTGTGTCCGGTCCAGATGCGCGCCGCGTACCGAAAGGTCCCAGGCGTAAACCTCATAAATGACGGTCAGGGGGTGGGACGGGGAAAGAGGCGCAGCTTGCCAAGTGTGCTTGTCGAGCTTCTCCAGACGAATCGCCTGGCCGTTGCATTCGGCGCGGATGGCCACGATATGCCGTGCAAAGTCGCGGATCAGGTAGCTGCCCGGGGTCCACGCCGGCAGCGAAAAGCGCTGACCGGCCGGGTCCGGCGCGATGACGGTGCAGGAAACCTCGAAGCGGTGGGCTTCCGGATGGGTGGGACGAATACGGTAATGAACGGAACGGGCTGGCATGGCGAGGAATGAAAAAAAAAGTACAGCGCCGATTTTACGGGCTACTGTAAGCGGCATGGCGTGTTTATAATCAGCGCGCAGGCAAAATCCTGATGTCCACGGAACAGTAACCGCTTCTCCAATACTTTCGAGAAATACAATGCGCAAAAATCTGCCGATCACGAATACTGAAACGCTGCTTCCGGAAAACCAGTACATCTACTCGCGAACGGACCTCAAAGGACAGATTACCGAGGTCAACGATGCGTTTTGTGACATCAGCGGCTTTACCCGCGAGGAAATGCTCGGGCAACCGCACAACATGGTGCGCCACCCGGACATGCCTTCCGCCGCGTTCGAGGATATGTGGCAGGATTTGAAGGCGGGTTTGCCGTGGCGGGGCATCGTCAAGAACCGCCGCAAGGACGGCGGATTTTACTGGGTCCTGGCGAATGTGTCCCCCGTGCGCGAAAACGGCCGGGTGGTCGGCTACCAGTCGGTCCGCAGCCGCCTGTCGCGCGAAGCAATCGCTGCCGCGGAACAGGCGTATCGCCAGATCAACGAGGGGAGCGGGCATCTTGTGATCAGCCACGGCTATCCGGTACGCAGGCACTCGGCCCCGGTTGCGTGGCTCACCTCTGCGTTCGGACAGATGCAGCTCATGGGCATTCTCGTGCTCCTGCTCTGTCTTTTCGATATGGCCCAACTGTTTCTGGGCAGGGCGTTCGTGCCCTGGGCGCATGAAACGTTGCTGGCGATCGTGGTGATCTATGCGCTGTATTTCATCGGCTACCTGGTTCCGAAGTTCAAGCGCGACCTGGCGGACGTCGGTACATGGCTGAACGGAATGCTTTCGTCCGGCAACCTGAAGAGCCGTCTGGCGACATCGCGCAACGATATGCTCGGCGCCCTCATGCGTCAGCTCAACGTGTTTGTGTCTTCCGTGCAGGCCACTGTCCAGGGGATGGCGGATACTGCGGGGCAGGTCCGGACAACGACGCTTGAGGTCGATGCCGGGATGCGCGTGGCGATGCAATCGGCGACGCAACAGAACGAAGCGACTTCCTCCGCGGCGGCGGCTGTGGAGCAGGTTACCGTCTCCATCGGCGAAGTGGCCGAGCACGCGCGGTCGACGCGCGATGTCGCCGCCACCGCCGGCGAAATGTCGCGTACCGGGGTGCAACGCTCCGATGAGGCCTGCCAGACGATCAACTCGCTGGCCGAGACGGTCAAACAGTCGGCCGGGCAGGTGGAAACCCTGGGACAGCGTTCCGCCGAAATCAGCCAGATTGTCGGTACCATCAAGGAAATCGCCGACCAGACCAACCTGCTGGCGCTCAATGCGGCCATCGAAGCGGCGCGTGCCGGTGAGCAGGGACGCGGCTTCGCCGTGGTGGCCGACGAGGTGCGCAAGCTGGCCGAACGCACCTCCCGCGCCACCGATGAGATCGGGAGCATGATCACCCTGGTCCAGCGCGATACGCAGCAGGCCGTCAATAGCATGCGCGCGGGAGCGGATCAGGTCGAGGAAAGTGTGGCGCTCGTTCATTCCGCGCAGGATACGTTGCGCAGCATCAACGAAGAAATGGAACATACCCTGCAGCGGGTCGGTGAAATTTCGCACGCCTCCAGCGAGCAGCAGGGAGCCATGACGCAACTGGCCCGGAATGTCGAGCAGGTGGCCATGATGACCGAGCAGAATGTTTCCGTGGTCAACCAGACCGAAGCCATGGTGAAAAAACTGGAAGGTATCGTGGAACGGATGAACAAGGCGGTCGGCCAGTTTACGGTCTGATCCTGACTGCCGGAAACCCGTGCATGACGGCGAGCGCATTTGCGCTCGCCGTTTCTTTTCCGGTCAGTTCCCCAGAACGGCGAGAAGCGCGCTGAGGGTAAAGAACGAAAGCGTTGTGGTGGACATCAGGGCAGCGGCGCTGAAGCCTTCATGGCCATGGCGCATGGCCAGAATCGGATAGATGCTCATGACCGGCAGCGCTGCGGTGAGGATGAGGGCCGTGCGCAGATCCGCGGATAACGCCGGTAATCCGAGCGTGGTCGCAAGAACCAGTGCCAGGGCCACGAGCAGCGGATGCAGCAGCAGCTTCCCGCAGGTGATTGGCATGATCCTGCGCCCCATCCCCTTGACCGGCAGGCCATGAAGGGTGCCGCCGATGACGAACAGCGAGATGGCGCTGCTGGCCTGTGAAAACAGGGTGACCGTGCGGGTCAGTGCGGCCGGAAGCTTCCATTCGAGCAGTGACAGCGCGAGTGCTGCGAAGATGGCAATGATCAACGGATTCTTGCGCAGACGCAGGAGCGATTGTCCGATGATGCGCAACCGGGTGTTTCCCGTTGTGTGCTGTTGCTCGGCAAGTGACATCAGCAAGGGCAGCAGCAGAATATTCTCGACCAGCATGTTCAGGGCTAGGGCGACGCCGGCGATGGACGGCAGGGTGAGCAGCATGATCGGGAAGCCGACAAACCCGCTGTTCGAGCACGTCATGCCCATGGCGATATACGGGCGGGCGCTGGGATCTTCACCTGCGAGCCGGCGCGCCCAGAGCAGGGCCAGGGTCAGGGTCAGCAGCGAGCCGATGGCATAGGCAGTCAGGTAGGTGGTGTTGAGAATGTCGTCGAAGCGGCGCTGGATCAGTGCGTTGAACAACAGGCTGGGCAGGGCGATGTTGATCACGAATTTTCCGAGCGCGCGCATCTCCGGCTTGTCGAACAATCCGCCTCGCGCGGCCAGGAAACCTGCAGCGATGGCCAGGTAGATGGGGGTGGTGGAAGAGAGGATGTCGAGCATGGACGCGATTATAGGCCCTCCCCGTCAGGAAGGTTCCGTGCGGCTCAGGAGGCCTCGGGCAACTGGTCCCAGCGGGTGGTATAGGCCGGTGATCTTTTTCCGCTTTTCATCGCCCAGGTTTTCTGCAGACCCTCGGCGGCGCAATGCAGCGTTCCCCGCCCCCACGCGGCATTGATCCGGTCCATGACCTGCATCAGCCGGGCATTGTCCTTCCTGCCGGAGAAAAGATCGCTCTGGACGGCTCCAGCGTCCTGCAGATTCATCAGGGCGACGCCGGCCTTCTGGTAGGCGAAGCCGGGGCGATAGATCCTTTTGAGGCCCCAGCGGGCCACGCGGGTCAGGCGCAGGGTGTCGCAAGTCGGTTCGGGCAGCGGGATGGTCAGGGCCTGTTGATATTGTCGGGACTGCTCGTTGTGCGGGTTGGTGCGGATGTAGATTCGCAGCATTCCGGCCAAGGAATTCTGGCTGCGCAGTTTCTGCGCGGCGATGGCAATATAGCTGGCCACGGCTTCCCCGAGCGGTTCGAACGCGTAGACGTATTGGCCGAAAGAGCGCGACGAGATGATCTGCTGCCTGGCCGAAACGGTTTCATCCAGGTTCAGGCAGGAAACCCCGTTGAGTTCGGCGATGGTCCGTTCCAGGGTGACGGAGAATTCCCGGCGCAGCACCTTGGCGTCGGCCGTGCGCAAGGCCTCGACCGTAGCCATGCCACGTTCGACCAGGCGTCTGGACAGCCGGGGGCCGACTCCCCAGATTTCTCCAGCGGGAATGCGGGAAAAGAGCGCGGAGCGTTCGCCTGGCGCGAGCCCGTCGAGATTGCAGACGCCTTCCTTTCCGGCCAAACGCTTCTTGGCGCAATGGTTGGCCAGTTTGGCCAGCGTCTTGCTTGCTCCGATGCCGACGCAGACGGGGATGCCGATCCATTGCCTGACGGTTCGCCGGATTTCCTGGCCGTAGTTGTCCAGATCGTGGTTCTGGAAGCCGTCCAGCCCGAGGAAACATTCGTCGATACTGTAGATTTCCTGATTCGGAGAATACCGGGCGAGTATTCCCATCATGCGATTGCTCTGGTCGGCGTACAGCTCATAGTTGGAGGACAGCGCGACGATGCCGTGTTTCCTGGCCAGATGTTGCATCTGGAACCACGGCGCGCCCATTTTGATTCCAGCCGATTTGGCCTCGTCACTGCGCGAGACGACGCAACCGTCATTATTTGACAGGACGACGACCGGGCGCCCATCGAACCGAGGATTGAAGACGCGCTCGCAACTCACATAGAAGTTGTTGCCATCGACCAGGGCAAAAACACTCATGGCCGCAGCGGGTGGATGACGTGGGTGACGACGCCCCAGAGCTGCAATTCCCGATCATCGCCGAAAGAGAGAGGCGGGTGGCCGGGGTGTGCCGCATGCAGCGAAAGTCGGCCGGCGCGCCCGCCGAGCCGCCGCACCATGAATTCACCATCGACTACGGCAATGACGGTATCCCCGTGCGCGGGTCCGATCGCGCGGTCCACCACGAGCAGGTCGCCCTCCTGGATGCCTTCGCTGCGCATCGCGCCGCCCCGGGCGCGCAGGAAGAAGGTCGCCTCGCGATGGGAAATGAGGTAGGCATTGAGGTCGAGAGCGGCGGCGGCATAGTCGTCGGCCGGGCTGGGAAAGCCTGCGGCAGCGGACGATCGCTGCGAATCAACGGTCATGGCTTTCTGTCCGGGGCGAAGGAGGGAGCGGCGCGTCCGGGGCGGCAGGGACGCTCTTCATCGTCGGGGAAAGGGCGATCAGGCCTTCGCATTCGGGGCAAAACCGCAATGCGCTTCCTGCGCAATTCCCCGTATCAAGGGTGCGAGGATCCAGCGGAAAATGGCAATGGGGGCAGATAAAACGGAGGCTCATGGAAATTACCAGTAATACTGTAATTATATACAGTGATTCTGGGTGCGCAAGCCACGGCTATTCCGCCGGGCAGGGCGATTGCCTTTTAAAGAAGAACCCCCGCCGCAAAGACGCAAAGGGAACGCAAAGGCGAACGGAAAGGATGAAGGCGAACGATGTGCTGATGATATTCGCCATTCTTTGCGCAAACTTTGTTTCTTCGCGCCTTTGCGGTGGAGTGAAATTGAAACAATCGGGAACAATTTACGCAAGCCGCGCTCAAAGAACCGGCCGCTTCTGCAGCGCCCTGCCTTTTGTGGGCCGGCATGCCGGAAAACACTGCGGCGAAAAAACAGCGACAACAGAAACAACACGTCGGGCGCGAATCGGGAACGTGCCAGAGGGAGAAGCAACCGGGATGTTCGTATTGGGAGATGAACTCTTGTGTCCATCGATGGGTTCGGCTGTCGGCAGCGCGCCGTTGAGCGGTCGAGAGCCGGCTTTGCGCCGGGCATTTCGTGCTGGTCTGAAAGACTATCCGGGTCATAATGTTCCTTTTTTCAGCATTCCGGATTCGAACATGCCTCTCCCTCCTGCTACCCGTGAGCGCGTGCGCAAGCACCAGCGCTCGATTATCTTTGATGGTTTCAAACGCGACGATGGCCTGTGGGACATCGAAGCGCGGCTGGTCGATGCCAAGGACCAGGATTTCAATCTTCCCAGCGGCTTGCGCAAGCATGGCGAGCCGGTGCATGACATCAGCGTGCGCGTGACCATCGACAACGCGATGAATGTCATCGATGTGGTGGCCTGTGCCGATTACACGCCGTTCATGGGCACGTGCGAGCAGATCCTGCCGGACTACCGGCAAATCATCGGCCTGAACCTGTTCAAGGGATTCCTCAAGGCGATCAAGACGCTGTTCGGCGAAACGCGCGGCTGCGCGCACCTCAGCGAGCTGCTGATGGCCTTGCCGACGGCTGCATTCCAGACGTTTGCCGGCGAAGTGAAGCCGGGCGAACCCGAAAAGAAACCTTTTCACTTGGACCGTTGTCATGCACTTTCAACCGATTCGGACGTGGTCCGGCGCTATTACCCGCGCTGGTACCGTGCCCACACTCCCGGGTAGGCTGCACCGCCCAAAGCCTGTATTTATCTTTTGAAGAGGGTACCGCATGAAGATTCACGAATATCAGGGAAAGGAAGTACTCCGCAAGTACGGCGTGGTGGTTCCGCGCGGGGTCTATTGCCAGACGGTCGATGAGGCTGTCCAGGCCGCGCAGACGCTGGGCGGCAAGGTCTGGGTGGTGAAGGCCCAGATTCATGCGGGCGGGCGCGGCAAGGGCGGCGGCGTGAAAGTGGCCAAGTCGCTTGATGAACTGCGCCAGTATGCCGGGCAGATTCTCGGCATGCAGCTGGTGACGCATCAGACCGGCCCGGAGGGGCAAAAAGTCCGCCGCTTGCTCATCGAGGAAGGCGCCGATATCAGGAAGGAATACTACGTTGCTGCGCTGACCGACCGCGCCACCCAGAAGGTTGTCGTGATGGCTTCCAGCGAAGGCGGCATGGACATCGAGGAAGTCGCGCACACGTCCCCGGAAAAGATTCTCAAGGCCTTCGTCGATCCGCTGGTCGGCCTGACCGACGCGCAGGCCGGCGAACTGGCGCACGGCATCGGCGTGCCCGAGGCTTCGCTGGAACGCGCCGTGGCTACGCTCAAGGGACTGTACGCCTGCTACATGGAAACCGACGCTTCGCTGGCCGAGATCAATCCGCTGATTCTCGAAGGCGACGGTACCATCAAGGCGCTCGACGCCAAGTTCAACTTCGATGCCAACGCGCTTTACCGGCATCCGGAAATCGTCGCCTACCGCGATCTCGACGAGGAGGATCCGAACGAGATCGAAGCCTCCAAGTACGACCTCGCCTACATCTCGCTCGACGGCAACATCGGCTGTCTGGTCAATGGCGCGGGCCTGGCCATGGCCACCATGGATACCATCAAGCTGTTCGGTGGCGAACCGGCCAACTTCCTCGACGTCGGCGGCGGAGCGACCACCGAGAAAGTCACCGCGGCCTTCAAGATCATGCTCAGCAACAGCAACGTCAAGGGCATTCTGGTCAATATCTTCGGCGGCATCATGAAGTGCGACACCATCGCCAACGGCGTCATCGCCGCCGCGCGCGAAACGCACCTCAGCGTGCCGCTCGTCGTGCGCATGAAGGGCACCAACGAAGAGCTCGGCAAGCAGTTGCTCAAGGACTCCGGCCTGCCCATCATTCCGGCCGACACCATGGCCGATGCCGCCACCAAGATCGTTGCCGCCGTCCAGTAAGGGAGAAAACATGTCGATTCTGATCAACAAGGACACCAAGGTCATCACCCAGGGCATCACCGGCAAGACCGGCCAGTTTCACACCGAAAAGTGCCAGGAATACGCCAACGGCAAGAATTGCTTCGTGGCGGGCGTGAATCCCAAGAAGGCCGGCGAAAGCATCTTCGACATCCCGATCTACGCTTCCGTCAAGGACGCCAAGCAGGAAACCGGTGCCACCGTCTCCGTCATCTACGTGCCGCCGGCCGGGGCCGCCGAGGCCATCTGGGAAGCGGTGGAAGCCGAGCTCGATCTGGTGGTCTGCATCACCGAAGGTATCCCGGTGCGCGACATGCTCATGGTGCGCAACAAGATGAAGGAGAAGGAAGCCAAGGGCGGCAAGAAGACCCTGCTGCTCGGCCCCAATTGCCCCGGCTTGATCACCCCGGACGAAATCAAGATCGGCATCATGCCCGGCCATATTCACCGCAAGGGACGCATCGGCGTCGTCTCGCGCTCCGGTACGCTGACCTATGAAGCCGTCGCCCAGCTGACCGAAATCGGCCTCGGGCAATCCTCGGCGGTGGGCATCGGCGGCGATCCGATCAACGGGCTCAAGCACATCGACGTGATGCGTTTGTTCAACGACGACCCGGATACCGATGCGGTGATCATGATCGGCGAGATCGGCGGCCCGGACGAGGCGGAAGCCGCCCAGTGGTGCAAGGAACACATGAAGAAGCCGGTGGTCGGTTTCATCGCCGGCGTCACTGCCCCGGCCGGCAAGCGCATGGGGCACGCGGGAGCGCTGATTTCCGGCGGCGCCGACACCGCCGACGCCAAGCTGGCCATCATGGAGGCGTGCGGCTTCAAGGTCACGCGCAATCCGTCGGAAATGGCGCGGCTGCTGAAGTCCCTGCTTTAACCTTTTAACCTGTACTCCAGGCGAGCCCCGGTCGCAACGGCCCGGGTTCGCCTGGCAGCGCTTGCACAGTTCGTGAGCAAGCGATTCCGTCCCCCGGTCTCGTGATTTTCTCCCCGAGCATCCCGGGCAATTGCCGTAAAATCTCTCCTGGCTTTGTTACAACCGGAATCCGCATTCCCCATTCCGCCAGGGAGATTTTATGGCTTTGTTTCTCAATGAAAATGACGTTCGTCAGTTGCTGACCATGCCGCTGACCCTCGACGCGGTCGAGGAAGCCCACAAGGAGCTTTCACTCAACAACGCGGTCGATATTCCCCGCCAGCGAACCCGTCTGCCGCAAACCGCCTTGCATATCCTGCAGGGCGCCTTGCCGGGCCGCGATGCCATCGGCTACAAGGCCTATACCAGCAACCGTTCGGGCGTCCGTTTCCTGGTGCACGTGTTCAGTGCCGCCAGCGGCGTTTTGCGTGTCGTGCTCGAAGCCGACTATCTCGGCATGATGCGCACCGGCGCAGCCTCCGGCGTCGCCACCAAATGGCTGGCGCGCCCCGATGCCGAAGTGCTCGGCGTGTTTGGCGCAGGCTGGCAGGCCGAAGGCAATATCGAAGCCGTGGCTGCTGTGCGCAAGCTGCGCAAGGTCAAGGTTTTCGCCCGCAAGGCGGAGCGCCTGGCGGCATTCTGCGCGAAGATGTCCGAGCGCCTCGGCATCGACGTGGTGCCTGCGGCTTCGCCGGAAGAAACGGTGCGCGGCAGCGATATCGTCAGCACCATCACCACCGCCAGCTCCCCGCTGTTCGATGCGGCCTGGCTGTCGCCGGGAACGCACATCAACGCCGCCGGTTCCAATTCGCTGATCCGCCGCGAGATCGGCGAGGACGTGCTCAAGATTTGCCGTCCGATCGTTGTGGACAGCGTCGAGACGGCCCTCAAGGAAGCCGGCGATCTGTTGCCCTTGCTCGAAAAGGGGCGGTTGAACGAACGCCAGCTGGTCGAACTGGGAGATATCATCATCGGACGGTGCCCCGGCCGGAGCACGCCGGAAGAGATCACCCTGTTTGAATCGCAGGGCATGGCCATTCAGGATATCTCGCTCGCCGTCAGGCTGGAGGCGCTGGCGCGCGAACAGGGGCTGGGGGTCGAATTGCCCTACGGTGCCTAGGGGCCTGGCCGGCAGGCGGGAATGAATTTCGGTGACGGGGTGACGATGTGGCCAGCACGTTGAGCGGAGCGCTCGAGATTGTTGTCCGGACAGACCCGGGAAGAATCCGCGAACACAATGAGGACGCCGTCTTCGCCAGCCCCTCGCGGGGACTGGCAATCCTCGCCGACGGCATGGGCGGCTACAATGCGGGCGAGGTGGCCAGCGGCATGGCTGCAATGCATCTGTCATCGGGCCTGGAGGTGGCTTTTGGCGGGGGGCTTCCCGTTCGTGAGTGCCTGCTGGAGCAGATCGCGTTGACCAATGCCGCGATCTACAACGCCGCGATCAGCGAGCCGCACTATTCCGGCATGGGTACGACCCTGGTTGCCGCCCTGTTTCACGATAACCGGGTGACGGTGGCGCATATTGGCGATTCGCGTCTCTATCGCCTGCGCGGAGAAAGTTTTTGCACCCTGACCCGCGACCATTCGCTGCTGCAGGAACAGATTGACAGCGGACTGATCTCCGCCGAAGAGGCGCGGTATTCGCTGAACAGGAATCTGGTGACGCGCGCGCTGGGCGTAGATCCGGTGGTGGAAGCCGAAGTCAGCGAACATCCGGCGTTGCCTGGAGACATTTATCTGCTTTGCTCCGACGGACTGAATGACATGGTTGCGGACGAAGAAATCCGGCAGATCCTGCAGCTCCCGCCGGTCAACCTGGAACGGGCGGCCTCGCAACTCATCCGGAGGGCCAACGACAATGGCGGGCGTGATAATGTTTCAGTCATACTGATCAAGGTGCTGCGTGCTTTCCCCGCAGCCAGAAACTGGCAGGAAACTTTTAGCGCATGGTTCAAATAGGAAGACAGGCAATGGCTAAGCTGATACTGAGCATGGACGGACTGGTTCTCAAGGAAATTTCGATGACCAAGGAGCGCATGACCATAGGGCGCCGGCCGAGCAACGATATCCAGATCGACAATCTGGCGATCAGCGGCGAACACGCAGTGGTGGTCACGATCCTCAACGATTCCTTTCTTGAAGACCTGAACAGTACAAACGGTACGCTGGTCAATGGCCAGCCGGTCAAGAAGCATTTCCTGAAGAACGGCGATATCGTCGAACTCGGCAAATACAAGCTGAAATACATTACCGAACAGGCGCCGTCGGGCGAGTCCTCGGATTTTGAAAAAACCATGGTATTGCGCCGCAGCGCCATGCAACCGCAGCCTTCGCCGGCCGAGGCGCCGGTTTCCCCGGCATCGCCTTCCATGATTGGCGCCGTGCAGATACTCAATGGTCCCAATGCCGGACGCGCGCTCGAACTGACCAAGCCCGTGACCACGCTGGGCAAGCCGGGAGTCCAGGTCGCCGTCATTGCCCGGCGTCCACAGGGCTATTTCATGACACATGTCGAGGGCGCGCGCTTCCCGGCGGTGAATGGACAAAGTCTGGATGCCCAGGCGCACCCCCTGAAGGATCACGATGTGATTGAAATCGCCGGCATCAAGATGGAATTTTTCCTCAAGGGTTGACGTTGTCCTGTTCAGGAAACCGCGGTTTGTGGCGGGAAACGTGACAAATTTCCTGTAACGCGTCGATTCCGCCGGCTAGGATCAGTTTTCAACGGCTGCCGCAACAGGCAGCAGCGTGCAATTGCTTTCCGAATGGGGCGAACAACGAGTCGGGGGAAGCATGAAAGTCCGGGTTCTGGGCTGCAGTGGTGGAATCGGTGGCCGGCATCTGCGTACCACCGCGTTGCTGGCGGATAACGATATCCTGATCGATGCGGGAACGGGCCTGAGCGAGTTGTCGCTGGCCGAACTGGCGGCCATCGACCATGTGTTCCTGACCCATTCGCATTTCGACCATATTGCGGCCCTGCCGTTGATGATCGATTCGGTGGCCGATCTGCGCGATACTCCGGTGACCATCCATGCGACCGCCGCGACCCTTGAAGCCATCCGGAATCATGTATTCAACTGGTCGATCTGGCCCGATTTCAGCGAGATCGCCATCCGTCACCGCCCGGTCATGCAGTACCGGACGCTCACTGTCGGGCAAAAGCTGGTTTTCGGCCAGCGCAGCATCGCTGCCGTGCCCGCCGAGCATACGGTTCCGGCCGTCGGTTACCATCTGGATTCGGGTGTCGGAAGCCTTGTCTTCACTGGCGACACGACGGTCAACGATCCGCTCTGGTCCGTACTCAACAGCATCGACAACCTGCGCTACCTGATCATCGAAACGGCCTTTTCGGATCAGGAGGGATCTCTGGTGCAGGCATCCAAGCACCTGTCGCCGCGCCTGCTGCGGCAGGAACTGGCCAAGCTGGGCAGAAAGGCTGAAATATTCGTGACCCACCTGAAGCCGGGGCAGGTCGGGCGGATCATGGATGAAATCAGGGAGCAGGGAGCTGATTTCAGCCCCGGGATGTTGCAGAATGATCAGGTTTTCGAATTCTGACAACCCGCAGCCCCGCCGCCGATGCGGCCTCGACTGACCCGTTCGGAGCCCGCTTAGTGGAGACATCTGCCGATCTGTCCCGCCGCTACGAGCAACTCAACGAAATCGGAGCGTCGCTGTCGAACGAGCAGAACATCAACCGTCTGCTCGAAAGCATCCTGCTCGCCGCCAAGGCGATCACCCATGCCGACGGAGGGACGCTCTACCGCATGAGCGAAGACCGGCTGTCCCTGCGTTTTGAAATCGTGCGCACCGACTCGCTGAAACTGGCCTTCGGAGGGACGACGGGTCAGCCGATTTCCTCCCAGTTCGCGGATTTGCCCTTGTTCCTCGAAAACGGCGAGGCGAATAATTCTCTGGTCGCGGCAAACTGCGCCATTCATGGCCGCACGGTCAATATCGCCGACGCTTACACGGAAGCGGGGTTCGATTTTTCCGGAACGCGCAAGTTCGACCAGGTCACCGGGTATCGCTCGCAATCCTTTCTCACCGTGCCGATGAAGAATCACGAGAACGAAGTCATCGGCGTCCTGCAACTGATCAATGCCATCGATACGCAAACGGGCGAGGTTGGTGTTTTTTCCGATGCCGACCGGCGCCTGGCCGAATCGCTGGCCTCGCAGGCCTCGGTGGCGTTGACCAACCGCTTGCTGGTCAGTCAGCTGGAACGGCTGTTCGAGTCCTTCATCACCCTCATCAACCTGGCCATCGACGAGAAGTCACCCTATACCGGCGGCCATTGCCAGCGGGTTCCTGCCCTGACCATGATGCTTGCCGACGCGGTTTCCGCGGCCCGCAACGGTCCGCTGGCCGATTTCGTCATGAGCGAAAAGGACCGCTACGAACTGAAGATCGCCGGCCTGCTGCATGACTGCGGCAAGGTGACGACGCCGGTGCATGTGGTGGACAAGTCGACCAAACTGCAGACCCTGTTCGATCGCATCGAACTGCTCGATACACGGTTTGAGGTCATTCGCCGCGATGCCGAATTGACCCGGCTGCGTACGATCCTGGCGGGTGGCGACGAGTCCGCGGCAGAACGGCAGTTCGCGGAAACGCTGCAAAGAATCGCGGAAGACCGCGCCTTCCTGAACCAGGTCAATTACGGCAGCGAAGCGATGAGTCCCGAGGATCAGGAGCGGGTACGCCAGATTTCACGCCGCTACCGCTGGGTTAACCCCGATGGGGATGAGGTCGACTTTCTGAGCGGCGATGAAATCGAGAACCTCACCATTCGTTCGGGGACCCTGACCCGTGCCGAGCGGGAAACGATCAATTACCACATCGTCGCCACCAACAAGATGCTGGAATCGCTGCCCTGGCCGATGCACCTGAAGAACGTTCCGGAGTACGCCGGCGGACATCATGAGCGCGTCGATGGCCGCGGTTACCCGAAAGGGTTGCGCGGTGACCAGATGTCGGTGCAGGCGCGCATCATGGGGATCGCCGACATCTTTGAGGCGCTCACCGCGCGCGACCGCCCTTACAAGTCCGGCATGAAGCTTTCCGAGGCCCTGCGCATCCTCGGGAATTTCAGCCGTAACGGGCATATCGACCCGGATCTTTACGAAATATTCATGGCGCAGAAAATCTACCTGAAATACGCCTGGCAGTACCTCGATCCCGAACAGATCGACGTGCTCGACTGATATTCCAGTGCTTCATTAGCGCGCAGCCCTTCCTGCGCGCGGTAGAATTCATTATTTCCACGCAGGCCGAACCATGTACCTCATAGCCCCCAGCATTCTTTCCGCCGACTTCACCCGTCTGGGCGAGGAAGTCGTCGATGTCATCGATTCCGGCGCCGACTGGATCCATTTCGACGTGATGGACAATCATTACGTGCCCAACATGACGATCGGGCCGATGGTGTGTTCGGCGATTCGTCCGCTGACCCAGGCCGTGATCGACGTGCACCTGATGGCCCGGCCGGTGGACCGGCTGATCGGCGATTTCGCCAAGGCCGGGGCCAACCTCATCACCTTTCATCCGGAAGCGTCGGACCATATCGACCGCAGCCTGGCGCTGATCCGTGACTGCGGCTGCCAGGCCGGCCTGGTGTTCAATCCCGCGACGCCGCTCGACTACATGGATTACGTGATGGACAAGCTGGATCTCGTGCTGCTGATGAGCGTCAATCCGGGATTTGGCGGGCAGGCCTTCATTCCGTCGACGCTGAGCAAGCTGCAGCAGGCCCGGTCGCGTATCAAGGAGTACGAGCAGGAAAGCGGGCGGCGCATCCGCATCGAAGTCGATGGCGGGGTCAAGGTCGACAACATCGCGGCCATCGCCCTGGCCGGCGCCGATACCTTCGTGGCCGGATCGGCGATCTATGGAGCCGCGTCGGAAAGCGATCCGCACCGTTACGATTCCGTCATTGCCGCGATGCGGGCGCAGTTGCAAAAGGTTTGATTGACCGCCGCAGCGGGAAAGGAACTTTTGCGTCCCGTGCGGTACTTATCTGAACAGTACATTTCCCGATCCACGGGATGTTGTTGTTTTGGGAGGAGCGTCGCGTCATGAGCAAGCCACATATCGTAGATCCCATCGCGGTCAGCGCGGTTCTGTTTGACCTGGATGGCACGCTGGTCGATACCGTTCCCGATCTGCACGTGGCCTTGTGCGCCATGCTGCGCGACCTCAATCGTCCGGAAATTCCGATCGAATCAACCCGCAAGTATGTCGGGCGCGGCATGCGCAATCTCATCAAGCGGGTGCTCGCCGGCACGCAGGATGTACCGGACGACGGCACTCTGCCGCCGCAGGAGGCCGTGGCCAGCTTCCGGCGCAACTACGCCCGGGTCAACGGCCAGAACTCCAGCTGTTATCCCGGCGTCGTCGCGGGGCTCGAGGCGCTCAAGGCCAACAACATCCCCCTGGCGCTGATCACCAACAAATCGGAAGCCTTCGTGCATCCCCTGTTGAACCTGACCGGGCTGACGCGTTACTTCGATCTGGTGGTCAGCGGTGATTTGCTGTCCAAGCTGAAGCCTGATCCGATGGCTGTCACCTGGGGTTGCGGCCGTCTCGGAGTGTTTCCCGCCGACACCGTCTATATCGGCGATTCGATCAACGACTCCCTCGCCGCGCACGCGGCCGGATGCCGCCTGTTTCTGGTCAACTATGGCTACAACGAAGGCCGCAACGTGCAGGAACTCGACTGTGATGCTATAGTTTCGTCCATCGAGGAAGCCGCAAAACTGATCCGGCACAACCCGTTCCTCACCAATTGCGCATGACACAACTTCACAACAACCTGCATCCCGAGCCCGCATTCTGGGCGGAGGCGTGGCCCTGGCGACCCTGCCGGAAAGTCTAGCCACTGTTCCGGCGCGCCCGTTCGTGCCGTATCTCGTTTTGCAGTCGTTGCTTGTGGAGTCTTCCATGAAGGAAATTCAGTTCAATCAGCTTGCCGCTGAAGGGTACAACCGCATCCCCGTCATGCTCGAGACCTTCGCCGATCTCGATACCCCGCTCTCGATCTACCTGAAACTGGCCAACGGCCCGTACACCTATCTGCTCGAATCGGTGCAGGGTGGCGAGCGCTTCGGTCGCTATTCGATCATCGGCCTGGCCAGCCCGACGCGTCTTGTCGTCAATCGGAGCCAGGTGCTGGTATTGACCGGAAACCGCATTGCCGAGCGCGAGGACGATGTTAACCCTCTCGATTTCATCGGCCGTTTCATGCAGCGTTTCCGCGCGGCGCCGTCACGCGGTCTGCCGCGCTTCTGCGGCGGGCTGGTCGGTTGCTTCGGCTACGACACCGTGCGCTATGTCGAGCAACGGCTGGAACGTTCGCGCAAGTCCGAGGGACTGGACACGCCGGACATCGTCCTGCTGCTTTCCGAAGAGATCGCCGTGGTGGACAACGTCTCCGGCAAGCTGACCCTGGTGGTGTTCGCCGAACCCGGTGTTCCCGGTGCGTACCAGAAGGCGCAGGCGCGGCTCAAGGAGTTGCTGGCGCGCCTGCGCGAGCCGGCGCGCATCCCGGATGAGGTGCCGGGAGCCTCGCAGCCGGCCACTTCAGGCATGGGTGAGGAGGAGTTCAAGAACGCCGTCGTCCGCGCCAAACGCTACATCACCGAGGGTGACATCATGCAGGTCGTCCTCTCGCAGCGCATGAGCAAGCCTTATCATGCCAGCCCGCTGGCCCTCTACCGCTCGCTGCGCTCGCTCAATCCCTCGCCGTACATGTTCTATTTCGATTTCGAGGACTTCCACGTCGTTGGCGCGTCGCCGGAAATCCTGGTGCGCCTCGAAGGCGACACGGTCACGGTGCGGCCTATCGCTGGCACGCGCAAGCGCGGCGCCACCTTCGAGGAGGATCAGGCGCTGGCCGAGGAACTGCTGGCCGACGAGAAGGAATGCGCCGAGCACCTGCAGTTGCTCGATCTCGGGCGCAACGATACCGGCCGGGTCGCGCAGACCGGCACGGTCAAGCTGACCGAAAAGATGACCATCGAACGCTACTCGCATGTGATGCACATCGTCTCGAATGTCGAAGGCAAGCTGCAACCCGGCCTCAGCGCACTCGACGTGCTGAAGGCCACTTTCCCCGCCGGCACCGTTTCCGGCGCGCCCAAGGTGCGGGCGATGGAAATCATCGATGAACTCGAGCCCGTCAAGCGTGGCATCTACGCTGGTGCTGTCGGATACCTGGGGTTCCACGGCGACATGGATCTGGCCATCGCCATCCGCACCGCCGTGCTCAAGGACGGACAGCTGTACGTGCAGGCCGGCGCCGGCATCGTGGCCGATTCCGATCCGGCTTCCGAATGGACCGAGACGCAGAACAAGGCAAGGGCGGTGCTGCGCGCCGCTGAATTGGCCGAGAACGGCCTCGATACCCGTTTTGAATGAGGTGCCTGCCATGCTGCTGATGATCGACAACTATGATTCCTTCACCTACAACCTGGTCCAGTACTTCGGAGAGCTCGGGCAGGATGTGCGGGTGTTCCGCAACGATGCCATTACCTTGGATGAGATCGCCGGCCTGAAACCCGACTATCTGGTCATTTCCCCCGGCCCCTGTACCCCGGCGCAGGCAGGGATTTCGCTGGCCGCGATCCGCGAATTCGCCGGCAAGATTCCGCTGCTCGGGGTGTGTCTCGGGCACCAGTCGATTGGCGAAGCCTTCGGCGGCAAGGTCGTGCATGCCAAGCGGTTGATGCACGGCAAGGTGTCGCCGGTGCGGCACACGAATACCGGAGTCTTCCGCGGTCTGCCGAATCCGGTGACCTGTACGCGCTATCACTCGCTGGCCGTCGAACGCGAGTCGCTGCCCGATTGCCTGGAGATCACCGCCTGGACCGACGACGGCGAGATCATGGGCATGCGCCACAAGACGCTGGCCGTCGAGGGCGTGCAGTTTCATCCCGAATCCATCCTGACCGAACACGGCCACGACATGTTGAAAAACTTCCTTGAGGAGCACGCCAAATGAAGCCGCAAGACGCACTGGCGCGGGTCATCGAACACCGCGAAATCTTCCACGACGAAATGGTTTCCCTGATGCGCCAGATCATGGACGGCGAAGTCTCGCCGGTGATGGTCGCCGCGATCACCACGGGGTTGCGCGTGAAAAAGGAAACAGTCGGCGAAATCGCCGCCGCCGCCCAGGTCATGCGCGAGATGGCCACGCGCATCGACGTGCCGGACAACGCCAATTTCCTCGATATCGTCGGCACCGGTGGCGACAACGCGCATACCTTCAACATCTCCACCGCCTCGATGTTCGTCGCCGCAGCGGCCGGGGCCAAGGTGGCCAAGCACGGCGGGCGCAGCGTTTCATCGAGTTCCGGCAGTGCCGACGCGCTCGAAGCGCTCGGGGCCAACATCATGCTGACGCCTCCGCAGGTGGCCGAATGCCTGGTGGCCACGGGCATCGGCTTCATGTTCGCGCCGAACCATCATTCGGCGATGAAGAACGTCGCCCCGATCCGGCGCGAACTGGGAGTGCGCACGATCTTCAACATACTCGGGCCGCTGACCAATCCGGCCGGCGCGCCAAACACGCTGCTTGGCGTTTTTCACGAAGACCTCGTCGGCATCCTTGTACGCGTCATGGAACGGCTGGGGGCCAAACACGTGATGGTGGTTTACGGCAAGGACGGCCTCGACGAGGTTTCGCTCGGCGCCGCGACGATGGTCGGCGAACTCAAGGACGGCAAGGTCAGCGAGTACGAGATTCATCCCGAGGACTTCGGCCTGCCGATGGCGTCCACGCGCCAGTTGCGCGTCGAGAATCCGCAGGAATCGCATGAAAAAGTCATGTCGGTGTTCAACAACCAGCCGGGCACGGCGCGTGACATTGTTGTGCTCAACGCAGGCACCGCCCTGTATGCAGCCAATGTCGCCGGTTCGATCCAGCGCGGCATCGAACTGGCGCGCGAAGCCCTGGCCAGCGGTGCGGCGCGTGCCAAGCTCGACGAATTCGTCGGCTATACGCGAAGGTTTTCGGCATGAGCCGGGACGACGTCCTGGAGCGGATTCTCGCCGTCAAGCGCGAGGAGGTCGCCGCGGCGAAGGCCGTCAAGCCGTTGGCGACGATGCGCGCCGAAGCCGAGACCGCTGCCCCGCCGCGCGACTTCGTCGGCGCCATGCGCGGCAAAATCGCCGCCGGCCAGTCCGCCGTGATTGCGGAGATCAAGAAGGCCAGCCCGTCCAAGGGAATCATCCGGCCGGATTTCCGGCCGGCCGAAATTGCCGCCGACTATGAAGCACATGGTGCGGCGTGCCTGTCGGTGCTGACCGACCGCCAGTTTTTCCAGGGCGGCCCGGAATACCTGCAGGCGGCACGCGCCGCCTGTGCGTTGCCGGTGCTGCGCAAGGATTTTCTCGTTGATGCCTATCAAATTCATGAAGCCCGGGCGATGGGCGCCGACGCCATCCTGCTCATCGTCGCCGCGCTCGATCTGCCGGTCATGCAGGAGTTCGAGGCGATTGCCGCAGGCTTGGGCATGTCCGTGCTCGTCGAAGCGCACAACGGCGACGAACTCGATTTGGCCCTGCAACTGAAGTCACCATTGATCGGCATCAACAACCGCAACTTGCGTACCTTCGAGGTTTCCCTGCAAACGACGCTCGACCTGCTGCCGCGCATTCCGGCGGACCGCATCGTGGTCACCGAAAGCGGCATCCTCGCCCCGGACGATGTGGCCCTGATGCGCCACAACAACGTCAACGCCTTCCTCGTTGGCGAAGCCTTCATGCGCCAGCCGAATCCGGGCGGGGCGCTTGAGGCCCTGTTCCGTTAGGAACGCGATTAACCACAACGAACGCAACGGGCACAACGAGAAGCAAAAACGAGAAAGAAAAATTCTTGTTCTTTTTCGTTGTGTTCGTTGTGCCCGTTGTGGTTAAACTCAAACCCCTCCCGCAAACCCCCTTTGCCGCCACGCTTCGAATACCGTCACGGCGACGGCGTTCGACAGGTTCAGGCTGCGCTGGCCGGGAAGCATCGGCAGGCGCAGGCGGCGTTCGTCGGGGAATTCGGCCATCACCTCGGCGGGCAGGCCGCTGGTTTCGCGGCCAAAAATAAAAACATCGTCGGATGCAAATCCCACACTGTCGTAACGCGATCCGCCTTTGGTCGTGATGGCGAACAGGCGACGGCCGGCGAGGGCGGCCTTGCAAGTCTCCCAATCAGCATGCCGGAATACCCGCGCGAATTCGTGGTAATCCAGGCCCGCCCGCTTGAGCGAGCGGTCCTCCCAGCGGAAGCCTAATGGCTCGACCAGATGCAGTTCGGTGCCGGTATTGGCACACAGACGGATGACATTGCCCGTGTTTGGCGGGATTTCGGGTTGGAACAGGACAACGGCGGTCAACGGGAATGGCTCCAAAAAAATCTTTTAAAAAAACAAATATCAGCTAGAATCAGCAGATTAGCGAAACTATTTCAATAAATACTGGAACTTGCGATGGCGCGTCCGGAAAAAATTCGCCTTGGGGATCTGCTGATTCAGCAAGGGTTGCTGACTGACGAACAACTCAAATTTGCCCTCGATGAGCAGCGCCGCAGCGGACGCAAACTGGGGCGTATTGTCGTCGAAAGTGCCTTCGTCACGGAAGAGGCGATTTCGCAGGCGTTGGCCCGGCAGCTGCAGGCCACCTATGTCGATCTCAAGCAGTTCAATCCACGTCAGGAACTGATCGCGCTGTTGCCCGAGGCGCAGGCCCGGCGTTTCCGCGTGGTGGTCCTGGATGAAGTCGATGGCCGCCTGCGCGTCGGCTTCGTCGATCCGACCGACCTGCAGGCCTACGACGAGCTGATTCGCCTGCTGCGCCGCGACATCGAGCTGGCCGTCGTTGCCGAAAGCCAGTTGCTGTCCCTGATCGACCGGGTCTACCGCCGCACGGAAGAAATCTCTGGCCTGGCCCAGGAACTGACCGACGATCTGGGCGACGTTCCGGTCGAGTTCGGCGATCTGTTCGGAGCGGCAACCGGTGCCGAGGAAGCGCCGGTCGTCAAGCTGCTGCAGACCGTGTTCGAGGAAGCCATGCGCTCGCGCGCCTCGGACATCCACATTGAACCCCAGGAGCGTTCGCTGCGCGTGCGCTTCCGCATCGACGGCGTGCTGCAGGTGCAGATGGAAGCCGATTCCAAGATCGCCCCGGCGCTGGCGCTGCGTCTGAAACTGATGTCCGGCCTCGATATTTCGGAGAAGCGCCTGCCGCAGGACGGACGTTTTGCCATCAAGATCCGCAACTCCATGGTCGATGTGCGCATCTCGACCATGCCCACGCAGTTCGGCGAATCGGTCGTCATGCGCCTGCTCAACCAGAACACCGGCCTGCTCGGACTGGATCGCCTGAACATGCCGCCCCGTGTGCTGGATCGGCTGCGCCATGCCGTGCGCCGGCCGAGCGGCATGGTCCTGGTCACCGGCCCGACCGGCAGCGGCAAGACGACGACCCTCTATGCCACCCTGTCCGAACTCAACACCACCGAGAAGAAGATCATCACCGTCGAGGACCCGGTCGAATACCGGCTCCCGGGCATCAACCAGGTGCAGGTGCACGAGAAGATCGACCTGTCCTTCGAGCGCGTGCTGCGTTCCGCGCTGCGCCAGGACCCGGACATCGTGCTGGTCGGCGAAATGCGCGACCAGACGACTGCCGAGATCGGCATGCGCGCGGCCATCACCGGCCACATGGTGCTGTCGACGCTGCACACCAACGACGTGATCTCGACGCCGATCCGCCTGCTCGACATGGGCGTGCCGCGCTACATGGTGGCGCTTTCCCTGCAGCTGGTGCTGGCCCAGCGCCTGGTGCGGGTGATCTGCGAAAGCTGCGCCGAGCCCTATGCGCCCGCGCCGCACGAACACGAGTGGCTGCGTTATGAACTTGGCGACACGGTCGATCAGCGTCACTACATGAAGGGGCGCGGCTGCTCCCACTGTGGCGGCACCGGCTACCAGGGCCGTACCGGGGTGTTTGAAATGCTCGAA
Organism: uncultured Propionivibrio sp.; assembly: GCA_964563685.1. Classification (GTDB taxonomy): domain Bacteria; phylum Pseudomonadota; class Gammaproteobacteria; order Burkholderiales; family Rhodocyclaceae; genus Propionivibrio. The sequence continues at coordinate 78,621 of CAZLXL010000004.1, read as the reverse complement.
ATGTCCAACGAGATCGTCGAAGCCATCAACAGCGACGATACGGGCGTCTTCGTCCAGGCCGCACGCAAGCAGATGGCCGGCGAAACCCTCCGCCGCGACGCCGTCCGGCTGGTGGTGAAAGGCAAAACGACAATCGACGAAGCCATGCGCATCAGCAACGAGTTCGAGGATTGAAGGGCGTGAGGGTTAACCACGGAGAGCACGGAGGACACGGAGAAAAAGCTCCAAAAGAATGTGACGACAATCTGATTGGCGAGATCATCAATGCTGCAATTGAAGTTCATCGTGCGCTGGGACCGGGTTGCTCGAATCGGTTTATGAACTGGCACTGGCTTTCGAGTTGTCGGCGAGAAAGATCAGCTTTGTGCGACAAGCGGAAGTACCGGTAACTTATCGGGGTAACGATCTGGGTGCGGGGTTCAGAGCCGATTTGATCGTCGAAAAGACTTTGTTACTCGAGCTCAAAGCGGTTGATGCGCTTTCGAATACTCATTTGGCTCAGATCATGACGTATCTACGGTTGCTGAACATAAAACGTGGGCTGCTTTTGAATTTCAACGCCAGATTGATGAAAGACGGAATCAAGCGAGTTTCCATATAGTATGAAAATAAAGCCAATTACTTCAGGGTTCTGCTCCGTGGCCTCCGTGCTCTCCGTGGTTATATGAGGGCTTGATCGTGCCTACCTACGCCTATAAAGCCCGCAACGCTTCCAGTCAGCTCGTCGAGGGGACGCTTGATGGCATGGCTTCGGGGGCGGTGGCGGAGGTTTTGCTCGGGCAGGGGCTGACGCCGGTCGAGATCCGGGAAACGAAGTCGCGCTCGGCAACCGCTCCGTCCGCCTGGAATGCTCCGCTGTTCCGGCAGAAAGTCAGTCATATCGACCTGCTGCTGTTCAGCCGCCAGATGCACACGCTCCTGAAATCCGGCGTGCCGATCATGCGTGCTCTGGCCGGGTTGCAGGACGCGGCGATCAATCCGGAAATGAAGCGGGTCATCGGCGAGGTGCGCGAAAGCCTCGAAGCTGGCCGCGAACTGTCACAGGCGCTAGCCCGGCATCCGCGCGTGTTTTCGCCGTTCTACCTGTCGATGGTGCGCGTCGGCGAAGCGACCGGCCTGCTCGACGAGATTTTCTACCGCCTGTTCGAACACCTCGAATTCGAGCGCTACATGCGCGAGCAGGTCAAATCGGCGCTGCGCTATCCGATGTTCGTCGTGCTGGCCATGGCGGCCGCCATCGTCATCGTCAACATCTTCGTCATTCCCGCCTTCGCCCGCGTTTTCGCCGGTTTCGGCGCCGAACTGCCGTTCATGACCCGTCTGCTGCTCGGCTTTTCCAATTTCATGGTGGAATACTGGCCGTTGCTGCTGGCCGGGCTGATTGCCGCGGTGCTGGCCTTCCGTGCCTGGGTCGGCACGGCGGCGGGGCGCTATCTCTGGGATCGCGCGTCGCTCAGGTTTCCGATTGCCGGCAAGATTCTGCACAAGGCCGCGCTTTCCCGCTTCGCGCGCAGCTTCTCGCTGGGCATCCGCAGCGGCGTCCCGGTCATGCAGGCGCTGTCCAATTCCGCGCAGACGGTCGACAACAGTTACGTCTCGCGCTGCGTCGAAGGCATGCGCGAGAACGTCGAACGCGGCGAAAGCCTGTTGCGTGCTTCGATCAGCTCGGGCATCTTCACCCCGGTGGTGTTGCAGATGGTCGCCGTCGGCGAGGAATCCGGTGCGGTCGACGACATGATGAACGAGATCGGCGACATGTACCGGCAGGAGGTTGAATATGAACTCAAGACGCTGGGGCAGCAGATCGAGCCGATTCTCATCGTGCTGCTCGGCGTGCTGGTGCTGATCCTGGCGCTGGGCATCTTCCTGCCGATGTGGGATCTCGGCAAGGTGGCGTTGAAGCGCTGATGGCAACGGACCATGGATCGCCGCGCGACAAGAAAATACGAATTCCCGGTTCTGGTGATCGTGATCGCCATGCTGGGGTTGCTGCTGATGAATGCGCTGGAGCGGGTGCGCGAGGATTTCGAGGAGGCCGCCGTACAGTCGGAAGCGGCGGCGCTGCGCGTCGAGCTGATGGACCGCCTGGCGCATCACCAGGCCGTGGGCGGCCTGTTGCCGGAATCGCCGAATCCCTTGCGCTGGGTCGAGCGCAAGCCGGCGGGCTACCTCGGCGAACTCGACGCGGCGCCGGATGCGGGAGGGGTCTGGTACTTCGACCTGCGCCAGGAAGAACTGGTCTATCGCTATCGCTCCGGACGGCTGGCGGTTTTTCGCCTGGCACGCGGGGCGGAAGCGGCCGGGGTGCGCGGCAGCCTGTCCGGCATCGGCCTGCAGCGCGTCGATGACGGAGGAATGCGGTAAGAATGTGAACTAATGCCGGACGTGGAAATACAAGTTGGTCATAATTCAAGAATTGCAGTGAGGATACCGTTATGCCTGAAATGAAGAGCAATGCAGATCGCCGGCAATCCGGCTTTACCCTGATCGAACTGATCGTCGTGGTGATCATTCTCGGCATCCTGGCCGCCGTGGCCTTGCCGCGCTTCACCAACCTGCAGCGCGACGCGCGCATCGCCAAGCTGCAGGCCGCGCGCGGCAGCGTGATGGCCGCGTCGACGCTGGTGCATGCCACCACCCTGTCGCGCGGCGGTCTGGCCGATACCGCGGCTTGTCCGGGCGGCGGGGGCACGGCGACGAACAGCGCCGGCGCCACCGGCACCATGTGCACCGAAAGCGGCCTGGTGCATATGGTGTATGGCTATCCGGCGGTCACCGCGTTCGGCGGCAATCCCGGTATACTTTCGGCCGCCGGCCTGACGGGGGTTTTCAATCCCTCGCAGGCGCAGCTGGAGGCCGAAGGCTACACCTACGCTGCTGGCGGCGGCGTAGCCACCTTCGGCGTGCTCGGCTCGCCGGATCCCGCCAACTGTTATTTCACCTACACGCAATCGACCGCAGCCAACGTGGCCGCGACGATCAGTGGTCTGGCCATTTCGGGTTGTTGATTTTTTTACAAGGAGAGAAAAGCATGAAACAGGTACAACGCGGCTTTACCCTGATTGAACTGGTGGTCGTTATCGTGATTCTTGGGATTCTGGCGGCGACTGCGCTGCCGAGGTTTGTGGATCTATCGGCAGAGGCAGATGCTGCGGCGACTGCAGGGGTGGCTGGAGGGATCAGCTCTGCTGCGGCAATTAACTACGCTGCTTACAAAGCTTCAAATACGACTAAAGGTGTAGCGATTAACAGCGCTACTGTATGTACAGATACTGTAATCAACACAATCATGCAGACACCATTGGATAATGATTACACCATTTCCGCACCGGGTGCACAAGATTGCAGTGCGGCTGCCGTTGTCGATGGTACGCCAATTAACTGCACGGTTACAGGGTCGCAAGGAGCTACGGCTACGGCCACGATGATTTGTACGAAGTAATTTATCTTGAGTTCGGTGCGAGTTTTTGGCTGTTGCTTTAGGATTTGTGTTGGCAAAAGCTGTGGCTGGTGATCGAGTTCCGCCTTCTCGAATGGGGGTGATCGGCTTTACGCTGATTGAGCTGATCGTCATCCTCATCCTTGTCGGTATCCTTGCCATCGCGGTATTGCCCCGCTTCGCCAACCGTGCCGACTTCGACGCTCGCGGGTTTTTCGACGCTACGGCGTCGATCCTGCGTTATGCGCAGAAGTCGGCGGTGGCGCAACGGCGCACGGTGTGCGTGAACTTCGACGCGGACTCTTCGGTGACGTTGACCCTCAACGCCAATTTCGGGGTTGCATGCAATACCCCTCTGGCCGGGCCGGATGGCGCGGCGCCCTATGTGCTGACCGCGCCGGCTGGCGTCGGATTCACCGTGCAGCCGGCCAATTTCACTTTTCTGGCCACCGGCGCGGCGTCGGCCGATCGTACGATCAGCGTGACCGGCCTGCCGGGGAAGACACTGACTGTGTGGGCTGCGACCGGGTATGTGCAGGAAAATTAAAATACGTCAATCCGGCCTGACGCTGATCGAGCTGATCCTGTTCATCGTGATCATCGGCGTCGGACTGGCCGGCATCCTGGTGACCTACGATACCGTGGTGCGGCGCAGCGCCGACCCAATGGTACGCAAGCAGGCGCTGGCGATCGCCGAGTCGCTGCTGCTGGAGATCGAGCAGCAGCCCTTTACCTGGTGCGACCCGCAGGACGCGAACGTGACCACGGCGACCAGCGGCGTTGTTGGCGCCGGCGGATGCGATGCGTCGAGCCAGATCGCCCTGGCCGCGACACCGGGGGAAGCGCGGGGGAATAACCTCAATCCCTTCGACAACGTCGCCGACTATGCCAATTACATTGCACCGGCCAGCGACATTCTCGGCACCGCTCTGCCCGGCTATCAAGTGCAGGTGACCATCATCCAGGCCGGTGGCGCGGGAGTTTTTGCCGCGCTCCCCGCCGATGCCGCGCTGCGCATCGAGGTGACGGTGACCGGGCGCGGGGAAACGGTGACGCTGGTCGGTTACCGCACGCGCTATGCGCCCAATGCGGCGGGGTGAGCGGATGATGATCCGGCATGCAAGGCAATCCGGCTTCACCCTGATCGAGGCAATCATGGTGATCACCATCACCGGCATCATCGCGGCCATGGTCGCGGTGTTCATCCGCAGCCCGATCGACGCCTACGTGGATACCGCGCGCCGGGCGATGCTGACCGATATCGCCGATACGGCCGCGCGGCGCATCACGCGCGAGCTGCAGGCGGCCTTGCCGAACAGCGCGCGCGTCGATGGCGCGGGCAGCTTCCTGGAGTTCGTGCCGATCGTCGCGGCGGGCCGCTACCGTGCCGAGGCCGGCCCCGCAGCGGCGCCGGGCAATCCTCTTGATTTCACCACAGCGGACAATCGCTTCGACGTGCTGGGGCCGCCGGTGACCGTGCCGGCCGGAGGCAGCCTGGTGGTGTATAACCTGGGCATCCCCGGGGCGGCCAGTGTCTATGATTCGCCGGTATTGACCGTGCGCCGCGCGGCCACGCCCGGCGCTTTCCTGAGCCAGGTGAGTTTCACGGCGACCGGCACACCCTTGCCGTTTCCTTCGCCCGGCAGCCGTTTCCAGATCGTCGGCACGCCGGTCAGCTTCGCGTGCGATTTGGACGCCCGCACGCTTTGGCGTTATACCGGCTATGCCTTCCAGCCCAATCAGCCGGCGGATCTGGCAACGCTGAACGGCCTCGCAGGCGTTACGCGCGCGGCACTGGCGACGAACGTGACTCAGTGTGTTTTCAATGCCGCCGCCGGGGTGCTGCAGCATAACGGGCTGGTCTCGATCCGGCTGACGCTGACGCAAGCGGGCGAGTCGGTGACGCTGCAACAGCAGGTCAACGTGGATAACGTGCCATGAACGCGCGGCAGAGCATTCAATCCGGTGGTGGCGGCTTCGCCCTGCCCAGTGCCATTTTCCTGCTGGTGATCCTGGCCTCGCTGGCGGCCTTCCTGGTCAACATTTCGATGACGCAGAGTGCGACGTCGACGCAGGATGTGCAGGGCGCGCGCGCCTATCAGGCGGCACGCGCCGCCGTCGAATGGGGGCTTTACCGGGTGCTCGATCCCCTGAATGCGACGGCGGTGCCACCGGCTGACCCGAAGTGGCCGAACCTGAAGGACTGCACCGATGCCTCGCCCCCGGGGCCGCTGGTGATCGAAGGGTTCAATGTCGTCCTGAGCTGCCTGGCTTATCCCGGCTATTCCGAGGCCGGGCTGAACCGGCGGATCACGATCTATGTCCTGGGGGCCACGGCCAGCGCGGGAGGCGCGCCCGGTGCGGCGAACTACATCGAGCGCCGCGTCGAGGTCACGGTCAGTAAATGCCGGGCGACCGATGGCGTGGCGCCGGGGTACGAATGTCCATGAGCAGGAATAGAACGATGACTTCCCTCCCGAACGGTTTGATGCGTCTGATGCGTTGCGGGCTGCTGTTGCTGGCCTTGTTCGCCAGCCAAGTGGCGTTCGCCGCGCTGAATTTCACGTCGGTGACACTTGATGGCGGGGTGAGCGTCAACGTCCCGCCGGGTGCTTCCATTTCGGTGACGGTCAACCTGAGAACAACGGGTGGAACCGATTGGCGTTCGACGTCGTGGCGCATCGGCAGCGGAACGGCGACTTGCGTCAATCATGCCAACCACGATTCCAACGGCGATTTCAGCGAAACGTTCACCATCACCGCACCGACGACGCTCGGAACTTATAACCTGACCCTGGTGGCGGGCAGCAATAATTCCTGCGGTGGAACGACCGTAACCACGACACTGAACAACAGCATCGTCGTTCCTGTTACTGCGGTGTCCGCGATCAACCGAGTGTCGGCAACGCCAACTGCCGATGCCACTGTCCAATGGACGGTGACCTTCAACCGAAACGTTTCCGGCGTCGAGGTCGGCGATTTCGTGCTGATTGCGTCGGGCGGGATCAGCGGAGCGAGCATTTCTTCGGTGACGGGCAGCGGCGCGACATGGACGGTGACGGCCAGTACCGGTTCAGGAAGCGGCTCGCTGGGACTGAACCTGGTCGATGACGATTCGATTGTCGATACGTCGACGAACCGTCTGGGAGGTACCGGAGCAGGAAACGGTAACTTCACCGGACAGGTATATTCCATCATTGTTCCGGCAGTCAGTTCGATCAGCCGGAGCAGCACTAATCCGACCGTGCCCAACGCGTCGGTCAGCTGGAACGTGCTGTTCAATACGAACGTCACGGGCGTGGATGCGGGCGATTTTTCGCTGGTTCAATCGGGCGGCGCGGCTGGGGCGAGCATTACTTCGGTGTCGGGCAGCGGCGCAGCGTGGACCGTCGTGGCTAACACGGGCGCCGGCTCCAGCGGGACGCTTGGCTTGAATCTGGTGGATAACGATTCGATCGTCCGACCGGTCAATACGCCGCTGGGCGGAACCGGTTTCGGGAACGGTAATTTCACCGGCGCGGTGTATGCGCTGCAGGCGCCGGCGATGGCACTGTCCAAGGTGGCGAGCGCTTCATCGGCCGTGGTCGGAGATGTCATTGTCTTCACGCTCACGGCGAGCAACCCGTATGCAGATACGCTGCCCGCGGCCGTCGTGACGGACGTCCTGCCGGCAGGAATGGCTTATTCGACGCATGTGGCGGGGGCCGGGACAGTCAATGTGTCGGGGCAGAACATCACCTGGGTGGTTCCCGCCCTGCCGGCCGGAGGAAACGCCCAGCTGACGCTCGCGGTTTCGCTCACGGCCAAGGGCACGCTGGTCAATACCCTCACTTCGCCCGGTGCGGCGTCCGCTAGCGCGACGGTGCTGGTGCTGGCCAATGCCATCACGCATTTCCGCATGGATGAAACGGCCGGGTCGTGGTCCGGTGCGGCCGGCGAGGTAATCGATAGCGGCGGAACCATGCTGCACGGCCGCCGCCTGACCACCTCGGCAACGACAACGACCAATGCCGTTGTGCCCACACCGACCATCGCCGCGCAGAATCCTTCGGTGATCGGCGGATTCTGCAATGCCGCCCGCTTTGACGGTTCCGGCGTGGTGCAGGTGGCGGACAGTCCGTCGTTCGATTACACCCGGCAGCTGTCCGCTTCGGTGTGGATCTATCCGACGGCGTATCCGTCGAGCGACTACTCCTCGATCCTGTCCAACGACGTGAATTACGAGTTTCACCTGAGTCCGGGCGGGAATCTCTATTGGTGGTGGCAGGCGTCGAACGTGACCTCGGCCAAAACGATTCCCCTGAACAAGTGGACGCACGTGGCGATCACCTTCAATTCGGCGGCAGGCAACGGGCGCCAGATCATGTACATCGACGGCGAGCCGGACACCAATACTCGGAGCTGGACCGGGACGCTGGCAGCCAACAATTGCCCCTTCTATATCGGCGGTGACATTTCCACCGGATCGGGGTGTTCCCTGATGTCGGCGCGCAATTTCAACGGCATGATCGACGAAGTCAAACTGTACAACTACGAACTGAGCGCGGGCGAAGTGCAGGCCGACATGAATCTCGGCCGGTCCTGCTCCGGGACGTTCGACCATATCCGCATCGAGCATGACGCCGTGGCCTCGATCTGCGCGCCGGAGACGGTGACGATCAAGGCCTGTCTCAACGCATCCTGCTCGACCTTGTACACGGGAAATGTCACGGTCAAGCTTTCCCCGTCCGGCTGGGTCGGCGGCGACACCTTCACTTTTTCCGGCGGGGTGACCTCGCGCCAGTTGAGCCGTGGCACGTCCGGCAACGTGAACCTGGGCACCGTCAGCACAACGCCCTCTCCATTCAGCGCGAATGCGCGCTGTTTCGCCGGCGGCAACGAAACCTGCGTCATGAACTTCGCCAACGCGTCTTGCTCCTTCGATGCCGTGGAGTCTGGCGCCAATCCGCAGACGCGCCTCTTCACCAAGCTGGCGGGGGCCCCGTTCAGCCTCGAAGTGCTGGCGTTGAGCACCCCAACGACAGTCAATGCCGACTACGCGGGCACCGTGGCGGTGGATTTGGTCGATGCCTCGGCGTCGGCTTGCCCCACGGGCGCCGGGTTGAACGCGGTAACCAACATCACCTACGTCGTTGCCGACCAGGGGCGCAAGAAGGTGGAATTCAAAGATTATTCCGGAGCGGCGCGCAACGTGCGTGTGCGCGCACGGGTCGGTTCGTCGATGCCGGCCTGTTCGTCCGACAGCTTTACCATCCGGCCGCAAGCCATAACGAGCGTCGGTTCGAACGCCAGCGCGGACAGCACTGGAGCGAGCGAAAGCAATGCTCCTGTGGTCAAGGCGGGGAATCCCTTCACGCTCATTGCGAACACCGGGGTGGCCGGCTACACCGGCAATCCGAAAGTGAATCCGGCCCTGCTCGAATGGCCGAATGCACCCGCCGGGGGGCGGGCGTCGCCGGGGACAGGCACGCTCGACGGCAGCACGCCAGGCGATCTTTTATTTGCCACAGCCGCATCGGCAGCCAACGGAAACGGCGCCAGCGGCAGTTTTACCTACGACGAGGTGGGTTATTTCCGTTTCAAGCCGTACGGCGTCTATGACGATACCTTTGTCGAGGCCTCGGGCGACAAGGCCAATGGCGATTGCATTGTCGACAATTTTTCAAACGAGCCCGACGTGAAAGGGAAATACGGTTGCAATTTCGGGAATGGCAATGAAACAGCCTATTTCGGTCGCTTCATCCCGGACCATTTCGACACGGTCGTAACCCAAGCTTGCGCGGCCGGGGCCTTCACCTATTCGGGACAGTCTTTCCCGCTGACGGTGACGGCCCGCAACCTGAGCGGAACGACGATGCAGAATTACTCGGGCACATTTGCCCGCGACGTGACGTTGGCGGCGCGGAATGCCGATGACACGGCCGACAATCCCGGGCCCGGTGCGTTGAGTTTGAATTCGAATTCGAGTTCGTCGGTGATAGGCTCCGGCACCTTTACCGCTGGCGTCGGAAACGTGTCGCCGACCTATACCTTCACCAACAAGCAAACGGTTCCGACTGACGTCGTGGTACTCGCCAGCGATGGCGAGGCCAACACTGTATTTTCACAGGCCAAGAAAGATGGTAAGGCCGTAATCCGCAGTGGCCGTGCGTTCCTCTCCAACGCCTACGGCTCGGAGCTGATCGACCTGCCGGTGCCTTTCCGCGCCGAGTATTACGACGGTTCGGGCTGGAGGCTCAACACGCTGGACAGTTGTACTGGCGATGTCACGCTCGACCCCGACAACGGGGTGGGCGTGGTCTTGGTGCGATCGCCTCTGACGCTGAACACCTGCATTCGCGACTCCGGCAGCCCCGGCCGCAGCGGCGCGGGGTGCGCGGCGGTAGCGCCCGTGGCCAGGAGCTATCGCGAAGGGGCGACGCCGACGCTGGGCTTTGCAGGAAATTTCAATCTGTGGCTGCAGGCGCCGGGCGCCGGGCAGTTCGGTTCGGCGACGATCACGGCGACCGTGCCGGCCTGGCTGGGACCGGTTCCTCCGGCGCTGGCAACCTTCGGACGCTACAAATCGCCGCTGATCTACCGCCGGGAACTCTAGTGATATTCGGCCCTTGAAAAGAAGTGTGCAAAAACCAGGAAATAATTCCTTTGTTTATTGAAATTCTCTTGTTATTTAGTGGGTTAATCGGTATCTTTCAACAAAATTATAAATAAGGCGAGTGGATGTTCACGTTTCGTTCCGCACGACGCAAACCGGGCTGGCTGTCCATCCTCATGGAGGATGGGCGGGTGACGCTGGTTCACGTGCTGCGCCGCCCCGGCGTGCGTCCGGAAGTGACCTTGCTGGAGAGTTTTTCACTGGAGACGGGCGCGCGCGATGCCTTGTCGCGCCTGAAATCCTCACGTCCGCTCAAGTCCTACGCGTGCACCACGCTGCTGGGCAACGGCGAATACCATATCGCGCAATTCGACGCGCCGCCCGTTCCCCGGGAGGAGCGCAAGGAAGCTTTGCGCTGGTCATTGCGCGACGTGGTGAATTACCCGGTCGAGACGGCCTGTCTGGACGTGCTGGATATTCCCGGCGACGGTCTGCCGGGGCGCACCGCCGCGGTGCTGGTGGTGGCTGCGTCGGAGCGCGCCGTGCGCGCCCGCGCGGCTCCGTTCGAGGAAGCCCGTCTGGGGCTGCAGTGCGTGGATATCCCCGAACTTGCGCAGCGCAATGTCGCGGCTTTGCTGGAGGATGAAAATCGCGGCCTGGCGTTTCTGCGCCTCGATGAGAACGGCATGATGCTGACCCTGACTTTCCGCGGCGAGCTGGTGGCCGTGCGGCGCGGGGAAATGAACACGCAACAGCTGAACGGGGGTGACCCGGAGCAGCGCGCGCGCATCCGCGAGCGGCTGGTGCTGGAAGTGCAGCGCAGCCTGGACAATTTCGACCGGCAGTACAGCTATATTCCCGTGTCCAAGGTGGTGCTTGCCTGCCAGCCTTCCGTCGAGGGACTGACGGTGGAGCTGGCATCGAGCATTTATGTGCCGGTGCAGCAATTCGATCTCTCCCCGGTCATGGATTTCACCGGCGTTCCCGAATTGCGTGACGTGCGCTGCCAGGCGCGGAATCTTCTGGCGATCGGCGCGGCCTTGCGTACCGACGAGGGGGCTGCGTGAGCCAGCAGATCAATCTTTACGAATCCCGCCTGCAGCCGCGGCGCGAACTGGGTACCGGACGCAATCTCGGAATCGGCGCGTTGGTCCTGCTGCTGCTGATCACCGCGCTGTCTGTCTGGGCGAATCGGGTCGCAGCGCACAAAACCGAAGCCGCGGCGCAGCTGCAACAGCAAGTTAGCGCGCAGCAGGAGAAACTGACCGCGCTGACCAAGGCCAATGCGGAACGGCGCGTGTCGCCAGCGCTGGCCGCCGAACTGGAACGGGCCAGGGCCACCCTGGTGGAGCGCACCGAAGTGATGGAGGCGCTGGAATCGGGGCGTCAGGGAAGCACGTCGGGATTTTCCGCCTTCATGTCCGGATTCGCCCGGCAGACCATGCCGGATCTATGGCTCACCGGTTTCCGGGTCGCTCGCGGCGGGGATGACATTGAAATCCGCGGACGCGTGCTGAATCCTTCCGGTTTGCCCGTCTATGTGCAGCGCCTCAGCCGCGAAGCGGTATTCCAGGGCCGCCGCTTTTCCGGGCTGGAGATGCAGGACAAGACGCAGGTCGAGGATGGGACGGCTCAGCCAGCTCCGGCGGTTCAGCCGGCGCTGCAGGCCGTTTCCGGAAGCGCTGGCAAGGCGCCCCGGTTTGTCGAGTTTGTGTTGCGTTCCGGTGCCGTGACCGGCAAGGATGCGGCAGCAGCCGGAGGAAAAACTCCATGAAGGCCTTATGGCTGAATATGGCGGCACGCTACGATGCCATGCAGCCTCGCGAACGCTGGCTGGTGGCGCTGGCCTTGCTCGGAGGGATCGTCCTGATCGGGTTTTCCCTGTTCATCGAACCGGCATTGAAGCGCGGGCAACAGGCGGAACGTGCCATGGAAGGGCAACGCACCCAGCTGCTTGCCATGCAGACCCAGATGGCGGCATTGCAAGCGCCGGAACGTCATCCCGATGTGGCGGCGCAGGCCGAACTGGGGTAGCTGAAGCTGCGCCTCGACGAATTGTCCGCGCGCATGCGCGTGCTGGAAAGCTCGCTGGTGCCGCCTGAGCGCATGCCCGGTCTGCTTGAGGACATGATCGGCAAACGCAGCGGACTGCGCCTGCTCAGCCTGAAAACCCTGCCCGTGACGCCTTTCGTTGAGAAAAAACAGAGCGCCGCGAACGAAACGAATGCCGCGGACGCCCCGGAAAAGACCGGGCTGTACAAGCATGGCGTGGAAATCAGGCTCGAAGGCAGCTACCAGGAACTGACCGCCTACCTCGAACGCCTGGAGAAATCGCGGATGAAACTGCTCTGGAACAGCGTGGCTCTGTCCGCGGAAGGGCATCCGCGCCTGGTGCTGACCTTGACGGTTTATTCATTGAGTCTGGATCGAACATGGCTGGTCGTCTGATTCCGTCGTGCATCGACGGGATGCACAAACAAGCGCTGGCGCTGTTCCTGGCGCTGGCCGCCGCAGCCTTGCCGGTGCTGGCGCAGCCGGTTCTGCCTGATCCGACCCAGCCGCCGGCCGGACTGGCCCAGGATGGAGAGCAGGTCGACGCCGCGGCGCTCGGTCCGGTGCTCGAGTCGGTGGTAATCCCCGGCAAGGGACGGCCGCTGGCGGTCATCAGCGGTCGCCAGGTTCGCCTCGGCGAGAAATACGGCGATAGCCGCCTGATCCGTCTGAACGAGCGCGAGGCTGTTCTCGACGGGCCCTCCGGCGTGGAACGTTTGCTGCTGACGCCGGGGGTCGAAAAAATCAACAGCATGACAAAGACTACGAAAAACAGCACAAAGGCCTCGTCGTCCGCAGGGGCGCGAAGCGGGAGCAAACCATGATTTTCAGACGAACCCTGTTGCTTGCATTGTGTTCATTGGCGCTGGCCGGATGCGCCACGCACCAGAAGGCGCCTGGCAAAACGTTCGACCGGGTCGGGCAGGAACTGCAGACGGCACTGGCGGCCAAGCCGAAGAGCGTGGAGGATGCCGTCAGCCAGGCCATGCTGCCACCCCTGCAACTGGATCTGCCGGAGTCGGCGAAGAGCGTCGAGCCGCGCTTCGATCTGGCGGTGAGCAACGCGCCGGCCAGTCAGGTTTTCATGGCGCTGGTCAGCGGCACGCGCTACAGCATGCTGGTGTCGCCGGAAGTCTCGGGCAACGTGACGGTCAATCTGAAGAACGTGACGGTACGCGAGGTGCTGGAGACCCTGCGCGATCTGTATGGCTACGAGTTCAAGGTGCAGGGCACGCGCATCCATATCCAGCCGAATACCTTGCAGACGCGGATTTTCCAGCTCAATTATCTGGCCGGGAAGCGCCTCGGGCAGTCCGACATCCGGGTGACGTCGAGCTCCATTTCCTCACAGTCGAACACGAACACCGCGGGAACCACGAACTCGAACTATGCACCGGCGACCACGCCGGGCACGGCGACGAACACGCTTCCGAGCAGCCAGATTTCGACTACCCAGAACAGCGATTTCTGGAGTGACCTGAACAAGGCGCTGGGCAGCATCGTCGGCACGCAGGACGGGCGGGCGGTGATCGTCAATCCGGGATCGGGCGTGGTGGTGGTCAAGGCGTTTCCGGCGGATATCCGGGCGGTCGAGAATTACCTGAAGCTGACCCAGGTGATCGTCGAGCGCCAGGTCATGCTGGAGGCGAAAATTCTCGAAGTCAGCCTCAACGAGGAATTCCAGGCGGGTATCAACTGGTCGGCCTTCGGCGGCAACAATAATCGCTTTTCCTTCGGCTCGGTCAATCCGGGAAGCACCCTGAACACGAACGGAACGGTGTCCTCGCCGAATGCCGCGATATCCCCCGGGAAAGACGGATCGGCCATTGCCACGGCGCTCGGGCAGGGCTTTTTCGGGCTGGCCTTCCAGTCGGCCAATTTCGCTTCGATGCTCAACTTCCTGGAAACGCAGGGCAACGTGCAGGTGCTGTCGAGTCCGCGCATCGCCACCATCAACAACCAGAAGGCGGTGCTCAAGGTCGGCACCGACGAGTTTTTCGTGACCAACGTGAGTTCGAACGTGACCTCGACGGGCAACAACAGCGTGACCACGCCGTCGATCACCCTGCAGCCTTTCTTTTCGGGAATCGCCCTGGACGTGACGCCGCAGATCGACGACGAGAACAACGTGGTGCTGCATGTGCATCCGTCGATCAGCAACGTCACGGAAACCCAGAAAGTGATCGACCTGGGCGCGCTCGGCACCTATACGCTGCCGCTGGCCAGCAGTTCGGTCAATGAGGCCGACAGCATCGTGCGCGTGCAGGACGGCAATATCGTGGCCATCGGCGGCTTGATGAAACAGGAGCAGTCGGCCTCGGGCAACGGGCTGCCGGGGGCGTCCTCGGCCTCGGGCGTCGGCTGGCTGTTCGGGAGCAAGGGCAGCTATCTGAGAAAACGCGAGCTGGTGGTTCTGATCAAGCCGACCATCATCCGCAACGAATCGAGCTGGAAGGACGACCTCAGCGAGACGCAGATGCGCATCCAGCAGCTCGACCCGCGTCTGAGCCTGCCGGCGGCGCGTCAATGAGTTCAATGAGCCGGGCTTCCGGTTGCGGGTAGGGGCCAGCGTTGTATCTCAAGCACTTCGGGCTGACGGAAATGCCTTTCGGCATCACCCCGGACACCAGTTTCATCTATTCCGTCCAGTGCCACCAGGAAGCGCTCAATACCTTGTTGCTGGCGCTGGCCGGGGGCGAGGGCTTCATCAAGATCAGCGGCGAGGTGGGAACCGGTAAAACCCTGCTCTGCCGACGTCTCCTGCAGACGCTCGACGAAGATTGGGTGACCGCCTACCTGCCCAATCCCGATCTCGACGCCGAAACCCTGTTCCGGGCTCTGGCCGAGGAATTGGGCATCGAAGATCCGGCGCGCTTCGATCAGTACCACCTGCTGCGCGAGATCAATCACACCTTGCTGGATCTGGCCCGGGCGAAAAAGCGCGTGGCGGTACTTATCGACGAGGCACAGGCGATGTCGCTGGCAACGCTGGAAGCGCTGCGCCTGCTGTCCAATCTGGAGACCGAGAAACGCAAGTTGCTGCATATTGTCCTGTTCGGCCAGCCGGAACTCGACGAAAAGCTCAAACGTCCGGAAATCCGGCAATTGTTGCAGCGCATCGTGTTCCATTACCGCCTGTCGGGCATGCAAAAGAACGAAATTGGCCACTATGTCGCGCATCGCCTGCGTGTTTCCGGCTATCGCGGCGACGACCTGTTTTCCCGAGGCGCGTTGCGCGCCCTGCATCGCGCCAGCGGCGGCACGCCCCGGCTGGTCAATATTCTGGCCCACAAGGCGCTGATGGCCGTGTATGGGGAGGGCCGGCAGACTGTCAAGGTGCGCCACGTCCGGCTGGCGCGCAAGGACACCGAAGGGGCGCGCCGCATCGGCTGGTGCTGGGGATGATCTGAGAATGGAAAGCGCATGAGTCTGATCAACCAGATGCTGCAGGATCTTGACGCACGTCGTGCCGCGCACGGTGCCGGGACCGTTTTGCCGCCGGAGGTTCGTCCCTTGCCGCCCGTGCGTGAATCGCACTGGCGGCCGGTGCTGCTGGCGATCGTCGCGCTGGCCTTGGCGACGGGAGCGTTCCTGTATTGGCGCGATGCCCTGTCGCTGCTTTCCACGCAGGCTACGCAGCCCCTGCCGACGGAAGCGGCCGAGATTGCACCGCAGCCTGTCCAGGAGACTGCGGAGAATGCCGTGAATGTCGTGAATGCGGCAACTCCGCTTGCCGAATCTTCATCCGCGGCATCGCCTCCGTTGCCGCCTCTTGAAAATAATCTGCGCCTGGCCGAAAGCCTGCAAATGCCGGTGCAAGCAAGTGCGAACGTCTCCTCCGGAACCCCAGCCAAGCCTGCGGAGCAAGCGGTACCGGAAACCAGGAAAGCTGGAGACGGGCGAAGCCGACCGGAACTCCGGCAGGAAAAGCCCCGTGCCGCCGAGCCGGCGACTGCCGGGCCACCGCCCGCTGCAAGCGCGGCATCTCAAAACGAAATCCGGCAGACGCGTCCGCCGGCCATCGAGAAAACCGAAGCGGCTCCCTTGCCGGGCGAACGGGCCGAAAGCGAGTACCGCAAGGCTATCGTTGCCGTGAATCAGGGGCGGATTGAAGAAGCGATGTCCAGTCTGCAAGGCGCATTGCGCCTCGACAGCCTGCACGTCGCGGCGCGGCAACTGCTGGTCAGGCTGCTGCTTGAATCACGCCAGAGCGATGACGCCATGCGCGTTCTGCAGGAAGGCTTGCAGGCCCGGCCGGCACAGATTGGCTGGGCCATGAGCCTGGCCCGCCTGCAGGTTGAGCGGGGAGACCCGGCCGGGGCCTGGACGACGCTAGAACATTCGCTGCCTGCGGCGGCGGCCAGCGCCGATTATCAGGGATTCAGCGCCCATGTCCTGCAGCGCCTGGGCCGCAACAAGGAGGCTGCCGAGCACTACCGGCAGGCCGCCCTGCTGGCTCCCGCCGACGGGCGCTGGTGGCTTGGGCTGGGGCTCGCCTACGACGCCGAGGGGCGTACGAACGAAGCGCGCGAGGCCTTCCTGCGCGCACGCCAGGCGGGAAACCTCGGGGCTGATTTACTGGCGTTGATCGAGCAGAAGCTGAAATAAACTGTTCGAACGGCAGTTCAAGGGGCGCCTAGTTCAGGCGAATGTATTGACCTTGTGCCCAAGCGATCCGACGGGGGCCGTGCTGGCCGGCTGTTGAGGGAGTGCCTCAATGAGTTGCATGGCTGCCTGTGCCTGGATATCCAGCGATTTCTTGAGAACGGAGACAGCCACTGCATCTCCCGTACTGGCGGAGCTGAGCGAACTGGAAATATTGCCTAAGTTGTTGATGTTCATGATGTCATTCGTTTCGTTCTGACGGGTCTGATTCTAGAGTGAAACCAACCCGAGTCAACTATTTCCTGATTCATCCGCGAGGCGGAGTCGCCAACAATGGGTGTCGCGTGCGAATCAACGCCGCTTTGCACTCGCGCAATCTTGCATTGTCCGTTATGGCAAGACCCTTGCCAGCGTCAGCAGAATCACCTCCTGGGCTCCATGCAGTTTGAGCGTCCGTGCGCATTCGTTGAGCGAGGCGCCGGTGGTCATCACGTCATCGACCAGGATGATCCGTTTCCCCGTCAGGTCGGCCGTGCAATGGAACGCGCCGCGGATATTCTTCTCGCGTTCGCGCCACGGCAAGCCGGCCTGCGGCGGTGTGTGCCGGATGCGCGAACAGCAGTTCGCCTCGATAGGCAGTTTCAGGGTGGCCCCGACCGGGCGCGCGAGTTCGAGGGCCTGGTTGAAGCCCCGCTGGCGCAGGCGTTCTGGATGCAGTGGCAAGGGAATGATCAGATCGGCGGCGATTCCGGCGGCCTGCTGCGCCAGAAATTGCCCAAGATACGGCGCCAGCGCCAGACGGTGCGCGTATTTGAGCGTCTGTACCAGCCTGTCGAGCGGGAAATCGTAGCGGAAGACGGCCTGCGTGATGTCGTAATGCGGCGGGTGCGACAGGCAGCGGCCGCAGAGCGATTTTTCCGGGACGGGCAGGGCGCAGCGCGGGCAGGACGGCTCCGGAAGCCGCGGCAGGGTTTCGACGCAGGAACGGCAGAGCAGCGCTACGCTGCCCGGCTGCCCGCAGAGCAGGCAGTCCTGCGTCAGCAGGGTGTCGATGGCATGCCCGGCGATGAACTTTGCGCCGGTTAGCAAGTCCTTGTTTTGAGTTAGAATGCCCATCCGTTGTCCATCCCTTGCGGGGTCATGTGTTGTTGACAGGGCTCGCGCGCGTTTCCTCGTTTCCGGTAGGTTCTCCACATGAATACATTGTCCCCAGTCGCCGCTCCGGCCGTTGCTGCCGCATCTCCAGTTCCCGCCTCCCAATGGACCGTTTCTCAGGTTGAAGCACTTTACCAGATGCCGCTGATGGATCTGCTGTTCCGCGCACACCAGGTGCACCGGGAAAATTTCGACCCGAACGAGGTGCAGCGTTCGGCCCTGCTGTCGATCAAGACCGGCGGCTGTCCCGAGGATTGCAGCTATTGTTCGCAGTCGGCGCGTTATCAGACCGACACCGAGCGCGAAAAGCTGATGCAGGTGCAGGACGTCGTCGCCGCGGCGAAGGAAGCCAAGGCCAGGGGAGCCACGCGTTTCTGCATGGGCGCCGCCTGGCGCGGGCCGAAGGAGAAGGAGCTGGAAGCGGTGACGGAAATGATCCGCGAGGTCAAGGCGCTGGGCATGGAAACCTGCGTGACGCTGGGCATGCTCAAGGACGGCCAGGCGCAGAAGCTCAAGGAGGCGGGCCTCGATTATTACAACCACAACGTCGATACCGATGCCGAGTTCTACGACAAGGTGATCACCACGCGCAAGCATTCCGACCGTATCGATACCATTGCGCAGGTGCGCGGGGCCGGCATCAAGGTGTGTTCCGGCGGTATTCTTGGCCTCGGCGAATCGCGTCGCAACCGTGCGGCGATGGTGGCCCAGCTGGCCAATCTGAATCCGCCTCCCGAATCGGTGCCGATCAACAACCTTGTGGCCATGCCGGGCACGCCTTTGGCGACGGCGGAGAAAGTCGATAATTTCGAATTCGTGCGCACCATCGCCGCCGCGCGCATCACCATGCCGAAGAGCCATGTTCGCCTGTCCGCGGGACGCGAGGCGATGTCGCAGGAAATGCAGGCCATGTGCTTCTTCGCCGGGGCCAACTCGATCTTCTATTGCGACAAGTTGCTGACGGCGAGCAATCTGGATACCAACGCCGACCAGGCGCTGTTCGAAAAACTCGGGTTGCGCGCGGTTTAACCGCATGGCGGGTTCCGTGGCGCAGTTTGTTGATCCGCGCCAGGTGCGGCGCAATTTCGCGCGTGCCGCGACGGGCTACGATAGCGTTGCGATACTGCAGCGCGAGATCGCTTCGCGTATGCTCGAACGCCTCGATTACGTGAAAATCGAACCGCGTTGCGTGGTCGATCTCGGTTGCGGCACCGGAAGCAGCCTGGCTGCACTCGGAGAACGCTACCCGCGGTCGGGAATTCTCGGAATCGATGCCAGCGAGGCCATGCTGCGTGTCGGCAACCGGAAGCGCTCGCGTCTGCGCTGGATGATGCCGTTCCTGCGCGGCCCCCGAACTGCCTCGCTGCTGGCCGCCGATGCGCAGGCGCTGCCTCTGAAGGCTGGGGCAGCCGGGCTGGTCTGGTCGAACCTCATGCTCCACTGGTTGCCCGATCCGCTGATGTTTTTCCGCGAAGCGCACCGGGTGCTCGAAACCGGAGGGCTGCTGATGTTTTCCGCCTTTGGACCCGATACGCTCAAGGAACTGCGTGCCTGCTTTGCCGACGGACATGAGCACACCCAGCGTTTCGTCGATATGCACGACTACGGCGACATGCTGCTCGAATGCGGGTTTGCCGATCCGGTGATGGATGTCGAACGCCTGACCATGACCTATCCGTCGCTGGATGAGCTGTTCCGTGAATTGCGCCAGAACGGGGCTGCCTGCGCGATGCCCGAACGCAGGCGCGGTCTGATGGGGCGCCGGGCGTGGCAAGACATGTGTGATGCCTACGAGCAATTGCGCAACGACGGACGCTTGCCGGTGAGCTTTGAAGTCGTGCATGGCCATGCCTGGAAAGGGGAACCCCGACAGACAGCGGATGGGCGGGTGGTGATCCGCTTTGATCCGAAGCAGCGCATGCGCTGATCAAGTTGTCGTTTTGTTATGATGGAACGACTTGCTTGCTGGCTACACTAATCACGCTCACTCGTTTTGTTTTTCAACCTCTCGCAGGAAACCATCATGTTGCAGAAATCCGCCTCCTTTGCCGGAATCCAGGGCCCGGTCGTGACCATCATCATGGACGGCTACGGGCTGTCGAAGACGGATGTCGGCAGCGCCATCGCCGCGGCCCGGAAACCCAATCTCGACAGGCTTTTCGCCAACTACCCGAACATCACCTTGCGTGCGCATGGCACGGCGGTCGGTATGCCGTCCGACGAGGATATGGGCAATTCGGAGGTCGGTCACAACGCCATCGGCGCCGGGCAGGTGTATAGCCAGGGCGCCGCGCTGGTGGCTGATGCCATCACCACGGGCGCGATCTGGCAGGGCGAGGCCTGGCAGCAGATCGTCGCGGGTGCCAAGGCCGGCATCAACGGCAAGGCGGGTACGCTGCACTTCATCGGCCTGTTCTCGGACGGCAATGTGCATAGCCATATCGATCATTTGAAAGCCATGGTGCTGCGTGCCAAGGAAGAGGGCGTCAGGACCGTGCGCGTGCATGTCCTGCTCGACGGCCGCGACGTGCCCGAAACCAGCGCGCTCGACTACGTTGAACCGTTCGAAGCCTTCCTGACCGAGGCCAATACCGGTGGCTTCGATGCGCAGATCGCGTCCGGCGGCGGGCGCATGACAATTACCATGGACCGCTACGAGGCCAACTGGAGCATGGTCGAGAAAGGCTGGGCCACACACGTGCTCGGCCGGGGCGACCAGTTCGCCAGCGCGTCCGAGGCGATCAAGGCCCTGCGTGCCAAGTTCCCGGGCACCATTGACCAGGATCTGCCGCCCTTCGTCATCGGCAAGGACGGTCAGCCTGTCGGCACAATCGAGGACGGCGATGCGGTGGTCTTCTTCAACTTCCGCGGCGACCGCGCCATTGAGATCACGCTGGCGTTCGAGCAGGCCGATTTCGCCAAGTTCGACCGCGTGCGCGTGCCCAAGGTTACTTATGCCGGCATGCTGCAGTACGACGGCGACCTCAAGCTGCCCAAGCGCTTCCTGGTGCCGCCACCCGCGATCCAGGACACCATGGGCGAGTGGTTCTCCAAGGCCGGCATCACCCAGTTCGCCTGCTCGGAAACGCAGAAATACGGGCACGTGACCTACTTCTGGAACGGCAACCGCTCCGGCAAATTCGAGGGCGAGACCTACCTGGAGGTGCCGAGCGATGTCGTGCCGTTCGAGCAGCGCCCGTGGATGAAGGCCGCTGAAATCGCCGACGCCATGATCGAGGCGTTGAAGAGCGGCAAGTACCGTACTTTGCGCTGCAACTTCGCCAACGGCGACATGGTTGGCCACACCGGCAACTTCCGTGCGGCGACGATGGCCATCGAGGCCGTCGATCTGGCGCTCGGGCGCATCCTGCCGGTCATCGACGCCGTGGGCGGCGTGGCGCTGGTTACCGCCGATCACGGCAATGCCGACGAGATGTATGAGCTGGATAAAAAGACCAGGCAGCCGGCGCAGAACAAGGACGGTTCGTTCAAGGGCAAGACCGCGCACACGCTGAACCCGGTGCCGCTGATCCTCTACGATAACGTGAGTGGCGGCAAACTGGGGCTGAAGCAGACGGAGACCGCCGGCCTGTCAAATATCGCGGCGACCATCGCCAATCTGCTGGGGCTGGAAAAACACGCCAAGTGGGATGAGAGCCTTCTGTTCAACCGCGGCGAAAACCTTCGATCCTGAAAACATCAATTAACCACGAAGGCCATGCCGCGAAGCCAATCCCCGTGGGACGAAGGCCACGAAGAGATTCAACTGATTGATCAGACAAGGTAATTCACCCGGCGGGTGAGTCAACAGCGCGCCGGGGTGTTTTGTTTTCTTGGTGGTCTCCGTGTTCTTCGTGGTTTGACTGTTTTTCCAGGGCTAAAGCTTAACCGCCGGGTTGAGCGAATAAACCCCCGTCAGGCTGGCCTCGGCCAGGATATGCCCCTGCATCGCATCGCGCGCCTGCTGGCCGGTGAATTTTCCTTCCAGCGGCAAAGTTTCGACATCCAGCGCGAACAGGGTGAACACGTAGCGGTGGCGGATCTCGTCGTTCCAGGGCGGGCAGGGACCGTCATAGCCGTAGTAGTCGCCGCGCATGTCGCCGTCTCCCGCGAACCAGCCGGTGTAGTCGTTGATGCCGTGCCGGGCGCCGTACAGGGTGGCCGGCCCCGGCTTGCCGCGCGGGGTGACGTCGCTGGAAAACTCCCCCGCCCTGATTTCGGTGAGCGTGATGGGGAGGTCGATGAGTACCCAGTGGAAGAAATCGACCCGCGGCAGGCTGGCCGGAACGCTGCGGCCTTCCTGGTTGACGTCGTCGCCCCGGCTGGGTACATCGGGGTCGTGACAGATCAGTGCAAGCGAGCGGGCTCCGACGGGAACGTCGCTCCACGAGAATTGCGGGTTCAGGTTCTTGCCGAGACAGACGTGGTGCGCCGGGTCGGGAATGCAGAAAGAAAAATCGCCCGGTATTTTTTGTCCGTCCGCGAAGCTGGAGCTGTACAGTTTCATGGTGGTTTCTCCTGTGGGGATCGTCATTCGGCGGCGCGACGCCTGAAATCGTTCAGGCGAAAGCCCATAAGCCATAGTGTAGCGAAATAAAGGCCCGCACCAAAAACGACCAGCAAGGAAATCCGCAGCAGGCGTTCGTACAACTTCCAGTGCAGCCATTGTTCGGCATCCCCGCCGGCGAACCACAGCGCGCCGCCCATGACGACGAGTGCCGCGAACAGTTTCAGCGTAAATACCAGCCAGCCGGGTTGCGGGGTGTAAATTCCATGCCGGCGCAGTCCGCGATACAAAAGGAAGGCGTTCAGGCAGGCCGCCAGACCGATGGAAAGGGCCAGGCCGGCGTGTTTGAGCCAGCCGACCAGCGCCAGGTTCAAGGCCTGCGTCACGCACAGGGTCAGCAGCCCGATCTTGACCGGCGTGCGCACGTTCTGCCGCGCATAGAACCCCGGCGCCAGCACCTTGACCAGGATCAGGCCGAGCAACCCGAGGCTGTAGGCGACCAGCGCCTCGCGGGTCCTGAACACGTCGTTTGCCGTGAAGGCGCCATGATGGAACAGGGTGGCGATCAGTGGCACGGCCATGATGGCCAGGGCCACGGCGGCGGGGGCGGCGAGCAGCAGGGTCAGGCGCAGTCCCCAGTCAAGCAGTTTCGAGTATTCATCGAAATTCCCTCCGGCGTGATACTTGGCCAGGGAGGGCAGCAGGATGGTGCCCAATGCCGCGCCAAGCATGCCGGACGGGAATTCCATCAGACGGTCGGCGTAGTAGAGCCAGGATACGCTGCCGGTGACGAGGAAAGAGGCGAAGATGGTGTTGATCAGCAGGCTGACCTGGGATACCGAAACGCCGAGTACGGCCGGGGCCATCAGCTTCAGGATGCGGCGCACCCCGGGGTCGCGCCAGTCGAGCGCGAAACGCGGCAGCATGCCGATGCGCTTCAGGCCTGGAACCTGGAAGGCCAGTTGCAGCGCGCCGCCGATGAACACGGCCCAGCCCAGGGCGAGCACGGGGCGTTCGAACCAGGGCGCGGCGAACAGGGCCATGCCGATGAAGGACAGGTTGAGCAGCACCGGAGTGAAGGCCGGGACGGCGAAGCGGTTCCAGGTGTTGAGAATGCCGCCCGCCAGCGCCACCAGCGACATGAACAGGATGTAGGGGAAGGTGATGCGCGTGAGTTCGACGGTCAGGGCGAACTTGTCCGGATCGCTGGCGAAGCCGGGGGCCGAAATGTAAACCAGGAGCGGCGCGCCCGCCATGCCGGCCAGGGTGACGACGAGCAGGACGAGCAGCAGCAAGGAACTGACGTGATCGACCAGCCTGCGCGCCTCCTGCTCGCCCTGCCGGTTCTTGTATTCGCCGAGGATCGGCACGAAGGCCTGGGAAAATGCACCTTCGGCAAACAGGCGGCGCAACAGGTTGGGCAGCTTGAAGGCGACAAAGAAGGCGTCGGTCATCATGCCTGCGCCAAAGATGCGGGCGATCACGAAATCGCGCACGAACCCCAGGATGCGCGAGAGGAGGGTCATGCTACTGACGGTGGCGAGGGCTTTCAGCAGGTTCATCGGGGGTTTGCGCGCGGCATGCTGGAAAGCCGACATCTTAACCGCATGCGCGGACTCGAGAAACCTGCTTTCTGGCCGGAGGGGCCGGATGCCATGTGCTAGCATGACATTTGTGTTGTTTTTTTCATTCAACCGGGAGGAGTGCGCACATGAAACCGTCAGTGATGATTCGTTTTGCAGCGATGGCCGTGATGTTGGCCGGGACGGGATCGGCCCCGGGCCAGGTGAGCGACAAACCCCTGACCGAAAAATGGGCGCCGAGCAAATGGGGCAAGGACGATTCGGCCGGTTCGGCCAACCACACCCGCAATCCCGCCAACGTCAAGCGCGCCATGAGCGTGATCAAGCAATTCAAGACCGTTACGCTGGGCAAGTACTATCACCGCGAAATGCCCACGGCGTCCGGCCGCACCTGGAACCTGACACTGACCGGAACGCCCAACGCCGGGCCGTTCGGCGATAACGCGTTCACCTATCACGACGAATTGCTGACAACGGAAATCGGCCAGATCGGCACGCAGTTCGACGGCCCGGGGCACGCTGGCGTAACGACTTCCAAGGGCATGTTCTTCTATAACGGCCGCATGTATCCCGAGTCGTACGAGCGCGGCGCCGGCGGGCGTGCGGTTGGTCTGGGGCCGAATGGCGTCGAGTTTCCGGCCGAATTCGGATTCGTCTGCCGGGCCATCATCGTTGATGCGGCGGCCTATCGGGGCGTCGAACGGCTCCCGATTCCGAAAAAGCCTGGCGACATCGGCATCGTTACTGCCGCCGACGTCAAGGCGATCCTCAAGAAGCAGGGCGTGGCCGAGCCGCAGGCCGGGGATTGCGTTTTCCTGTACACCGGGCATGGCAATATCTGGGGCAACGATGTGTACAAGAAAATGACTTCCGAACAGCGCGCGAAGGCGCGCGAGGAATTCGGCGCCGGAGAACCAGGGTTCGGTATATCCGCCTGCGAATACCTTGCCTCGAAGGACGTCGCCCTGACCGGCGGAGATACCTCGGCCGTCGATTCGCAGCCACACGGTGAAAAGGATTCCAGCCATGTCGTGCACTGCCATAACGAGATGCAGACGCGGCGCGGCATCTGGAACATCGAGAACCTTGATCTCAAGGCACTGGTGGATGCGAAGATCTATGAGTTTGCCTTCATCTGGGCGCCTCTGAAGATGATTGGCGCAACTGGATCGCCGGGGAATCCGATCGCCATTTACTGAAATCGGAAAATCGCTCCGGCCTGCCTTCGTGCTGGCCGGAGCCGCGGTTGAAACGGTAGAATGCAGCTTGTGTCCGTTTCCGCTTTTGTCTCCGATGAGTTCCAAGTCCCCTAAATTGCGTTCCCCGGCTGACCGGGCCCGCCAGGTCATTCTGTTTGAGCTGGGCGGGCTCGCCCTGATTTCTCCGCTGTTCGTGTGGTTTACGGGGGTTCCGGTCGTCGATTCGCTGGGCCTGCTGGCCTTGATCGCGTTGATTGCGGCCGTCTGGAATGCCATGTACAACACGGCGTTCGACTGGGTTGACGGGCGCATCAGCGGTCGCACCGCCGATCGTCGTCCCGCCGGATTGCGTGTGTTTCATGCCTTTGGTTTTGAAAGCGGGCTATTGCTGGCCAGCCTGCCCATCGTGATGCTGTGGACCGGGATGGGCTGGGTCGATGCCCTGTTTGCCGACCTCGGCCTGGCTCTGGCGTATGTTCTGTACGCTTACGTTTTCAATCTGGGGTACGACCGCCTGTTTCCGATTGTCAGCACCCGGTAGGTGGCCGGCTGTGCCCGGGGAAGGATGATTGCATGACCGACCGCGTGTTGCGCGTCGCTGCCGTTCAGATGCAGTCGGTCAACGGCGATACCTCCGGCAACCTGGCCCGTGCCACCGGCTGGTGCGCAGAAGCAGCCCGCCAGGGCGCCGAACTGGTCTTGCTGCCCGAGCTGTTTTCTTCCGGCTTCGAGTTGAATGCGCGGGCCTGGCAATCGTCCGAGCCGCAAGGCGGAACGACCGAATCGTGGCTTGCAGGCACGGCGCGGCAATTCGCCATGCATCTCGGAGGCTCTTATCTCGAAGCGCGCGGCGACGATTTCTTCAACACCTTTGTACTGGCTGCGCCCGATGGCCGGATCGTCGGCCGGGTGCGCAAGTCGCATCCCTGTGCCTTCGAGGCTTACATCTTTGCCGCTGGATACGACAGCCATGTGTTCGATACCGAACTGGGCCGCATTGGCGTGGCCATCTGCTACGAAGGCAGTCTGCGTGCCGTGTGGGACGAACTCCTAGCTCATGACCCGGATATCGTGTTGATGCCGATGTCCGCGCCGTCGCCGGAGAAAGGCCTGTTCTACAGCGAACGGCGCATGGCCGCCTATCACTCCAGTTTTCGCCAGGGCGCGACGCAATGCGCCGAAGCGTTCGGCATTCCCATGATGATGGCGAACAAGTGGGGCGAGTGGGCGAGCGATCTGCCGGGCTTCTGGCCGCGCATCAAATCAAATTTCCCGGGGTTCTCGCACATTGCCGACAGCGATGGGCGCGAGCTGGCCCGGGTAGCACGGGGCGAGGGGGTGATCGTGGCTGACGTCCAGCTTGTAGCTGCACGCAAGCGACTGGCATTGCCTGCAGAGCGGGAGGCTTTTCGTCCATGGATCATTGACGTTCCGCGAGATTACCGCCTGTTCCGCTGGGTCGAGGCGCTGGGCCGGCGGTGGTACGCGAAACACCGGGAACGAGGCGGCCGGGCGCGTTCGATGTAGGGAAATTTTCGCACGCGAGTTTTGGCAAATACCGTTGGGTGGTCAGCTTCCCGGCTTTGCTGAAGAACCAATGCCGCTGTATTTTTCGCAAAATCGGCATTGCACCCGTTTGCTTAAGCAGGTATTTTGTAGTCTCTCCCGGAAGGAAACGATGGCCCCCGATCGCCAACAGCTGATCCGCTCATTGTTCGATGAGTACATCGAGATGTACGCTGCGCGCGATCCGCGACTGATCGAACGATTCAGCGAGAATTTCAGCGGTTATGCGGGCAGCAGCGATGTGCTCGTCAAGGACCGGGACGCATGGGTGAGGATTACCCAGAGGGATTTTTCGCAGGTGCCTGGACGCATCCGCATCGAAATGCGGGATATTTCGTTGCAGGATCTTGCCGCGGATATTGTGGCCGTCACCGCTTTTTTCCATATTCACCTGCCCATTCCAAACCCTCTCCTGTCGCGTGAAACGGCTCGGCTGATGCTGGTTTTCAGACGGGAGCGCGGCGACTGGAAGATTGCGCACAGCGGAATCTCGATTCCCTTCGGGCTGGCTCGGGAAGGCGAGATCTACCCGATGCAAAATCTGACCGAGCGCAATCGCGAACTGGAAGCGTTGGTCGTGGAACGAACCCGGGAGCTGGCTGAAGCCAACCACAAGCTCGAAATGCAAAGCAATACCGATGCGTTGACGGGAATTGCCAATCGCCGCAGCTTCGACCGCATGCTCGCGCTGGAATGGGACCGGGGTCAGCGCGCCGGCACCCCTCTGGCGCTGATCATGATCGATGTGGATCGTTTCAAGCATTTCAATGATTACTACGGCCATCAGGCGGGCGACGCCTGCCTGCAGTCGCTCAGTTGCGCCCTGACGCAAGCGGGCCGTCGAGCCGGCGAAACGGTGGCGCGCTATGGCGGTGAAGAATTCGTCGTCTTGCTGCCCAACACGAACATTGATGAAGCGCTTGTGTGCGCCCATCGCATCCAGGATATCGTCTGGTCGTTTGCCTTGCCGCATGCGGAATCACCTGCCGGCATCGTGACCGTCAGCCTGGGAGTGGCCAGCGTGCAGCCCGAAAAGTCGGCCCGCCCGGAAGATCTGCTTGGATTGGCCGACAGTGCGCTTTATCGCGCCAAGCATTCCGGGCGGAACTGCATCAAGCTGGCGACGGAAATGCTCGATGCTCCTGCCGCCAGATCAGGAGCCGTGGCATGATCGATCTCTACTATTGGACAACCCCGAACGGCCACAAGGTCACGATGTTTCTTGAGGAATCGTGCCTGCCGTACCGGATCGTGCCGGTCAACATCGGGGCGGGAGAACAGTTTGCGCCGGAATTCCTGCGTATTTCGCCCAATAACCGCATCCCGGCCATCGTTGATCATGCGCCTGCCGACGGCGGAGAGCCGCTGCCGGTTTTCGAGTCCGGAGCCATCCTGCTGTACTTGGCCGACAAGACAGAACGCTTTATCCCGCAGGATTTGCGCGGGCGCACCATGGCCCTGCAATGGCTGTTCTGGCAAATGGGCGGCCTCGGCCCAATGGCCGGGCAGAACCATCATTTCGTGCAATATGCTCCGGAGCCGCTGCTGTATGCGATCGAACGCTACGTCAAGGAAACGGCACGCCTGTATGCCGTACTGAACAAGCATCTGGCGGATGGCCGCGATTTCATCGCCGGCGATTATTCGATTGCCGACATGGCCTGTTATCCCTGGATCGTGCCGCATGAACGGCAACGTCAACGGCTGGAAGATTTTGAGCATCTGGCGCGCTGGTTCGCACGCATACAGCGCCGCCCGGCGACCGAGCGCGCTTATGCCCGGGCGCAGGAAATCAACCAGACGCCGGGCCTCAATGAAGGCGCAAAACGGATTCTTTTTGGCCAGGACGCCTCATCGGTGCGCTGATTCAGGCGCGTATTCTGGTGTTTGTCCAGGCGGGTTTCTGTTCAGGCAGGAGTAGGCGCATCCCCGGGCATCCGGGAATGCGGCATTTTAATGCGCTTACTTTGCCGGCATGGCCGGGGCGGCTGTTTCCTTGGCCTTCTTGACGGCGTCTTCCGCGGCCTGCTTGGCTTCTTGCGCTGCCTTGTCGGCGAGTTCTTTGGCCTTGTCGGCCGCTTCGCTTGCAGCCTCGCCGGTCTTCGCCGCGGCTTCCTTGGCGGCCTCGACAGCGGCTTCGCCGGTTTTTGCCGCAGCTTCCTTGGTGGCTTCCCCGGCCGCCTGAACAGCCGTGGCCGCATCCTTGGCAGCCGTCTCGGCTGCGGTTGGGGCCGCGGCGGCAGGTTCTTCCTTCTTGCTGCAGCCTACGAAAAGCGGCAGTGACAGCGCGGCGACCAGCAGAGACTTGGAAAATAGGTTCATGAGATTCCTCCGTGTGCGAAAAATGCGGGATGGATACTGCGTGGCTACTTGGGGATGCGCAAAACCTGTCCGGGATAAATCTTGTCCGGATGGCTCAGCATGGGTTTGTTGGCCTCGA
Source organism: uncultured Propionivibrio sp. (assembly GCA_964563685.1). Lineage (GTDB taxonomy): Bacteria > Pseudomonadota > Gammaproteobacteria > Burkholderiales > Rhodocyclaceae > Propionivibrio. The sequence continues at coordinate 49,480 of CAZLXL010000004.1, read as the reverse complement.
AGATTTTCATGTATTCATTGGCGTTGCCATAATATTGCTTGGCGATTTTCGACAACGTGTCGCCGCGCACCACGGTGTAAAACTGCGGCGCATTGGCGGGTTCGGCAACGGATAGCTTGTCGTCTACCTGCACAACGCCGGCAACGTTGCCACAGCACAGCAATATTTTCTCCTTGACCTCCTGGGTGGCTGCCTTCCCGGAAACGGTTACCGTCCCGCTGGCGCCGTCAAAACCGACAGCCAGTCCTTCGGCCGAAAGATTCATCTTGATGATGTAGTTCTTGATGGCGTTTGCCGCGGCGGCATTGGCCGCTGCCGGGTCAGGCTGCGCTGCCTGCGCTTCTCCGCGCCCGAAAAGCTTCTCGCCTGCGTCCTTGATAAAAGCAAAAAGTCCCATGGAGATTCTCCCTCGGTTGGACTGCTTATGCCGGGATATTCCGGAAATACAGCGAAGCTGCCTTGGTGATCGCGCTGGCCGGTCAGGATGCGACTCAGTCAGGTTCTTCAATCTAGATGAAGCGGAGAGGATTGGCAATGTCGTTGGCAATTGCGGTTCGACCGCACGCCGGGTTGGAGAGCCGTTCGGGCGGCATTTACCTGCCGAAGCTGGGGATGTTCTCGATGTGTTCGATCATCAGTTGCGGCGATTGCACGCCGTTGTACTCGTTGACCGCCAGCCGGTAGGCCGCGCGGATCGCCGTTCCCGGCGATTCGCTGAAATTGAACTGGATGGCGTCGATGGAGAGTTCGCCCTTGCGCAGACGCAGCTTGAGGTGTTTTTCTTTCAGAATGCGCTGGTTTTCGACGACAAATTCGTCCTCGAACAGCGGCGCGGGAAAGCCCTGGCCCCAGACCTCATCGTCGAGCAGCTTGGCCGTGTTGATCGAAAAATAACCGCTTTCGAGATTGCCGTCGGTTTCCAGGGTGCGCGTCAGATCGGCGGGGTCGAGCAATTCATCGGCGATTTGCGCGAACAGTTCGCGAAAGCGGCCGAAATCCGCTTCCCTGATCGTTGCGCCGGCGGCCATGGCGTGGCCGCCAAAACGTCTGAGCAAGCCGGGTTCGCGCTTGGAGATGAGATCGAGCGCGTCGCGCAGATGCAGGCCGGGAATCGATCGGCCGGAACCCTTGATCTCGCCGTCGCCGTTTTCCGTGTCGCCGCGCGCGAAGGCGAACACCGGGCGGTGCCGCTGTTCCTTGATGCGCGAGGCGAGGATGCCGATCACGCCCTGATGCCATTCCGGATCGAACAGGGCGATGGCCGGGCCGTCCGCGTCGTTGATCGATTCGAGATGGATTAGTGCCTGTTCCTGCATGCCGGATTCGATGTCCTTGCGCTCGCGGTTGAGCTTGTCGAGTTCCTGCGCGATGTTCAACGCGCGCGCTTCGTCGTCGGTGATCAGCGCCTCGATGCCCAGGGACATGTCGGCGAGCCGCCCGGCGGCATTGAGGCGCGGGCCGATCATGAAACCGAGATCCATGCTTCTGGCATTGGCCGGATCGCGTCCGGCGGCGCGGAACAGGGCGCGGATGCCCGGGTTCATCCTGCCGCTGCGCATGCGCTTCAACCCCTGGTTGACCAGGATGCGGTTGTTGCGGTCGAGTCTGACCACGTCGGCCACGGTGCCGAGCGCGACCAGATCGAGCAACGCGCCGAGGTTGGGTTCCTTGATGCCGGTTTCCGGGGCGAACCAGCCACGCGCGCGCAGCTCGGCGCGCAACGCGAGCATGACGTAGAACATCACGCCGACGCCGGCGATGCACTTGCTTGGAAATTCGCAGCCGGGCTGGTTGGGATTGACGATGCAGTCGGCGGAGGGGAGTTCTTCCGCCGGCAGGTGGTGGTCGGTGATCAGCGTGGCAATGCCGAGCTCGTTGGCGCGGGCGATGCCGGTCAGACTGGCGATGCCGTTGTCGACGGTGACCAGCAGGTCGGGGCTGTGCGTCGCGGCAAGGTCGACGATCTCCGGCGACAGGCCGTAGCCGTAGGTGAAGCGGTTGGGCACAAGGTAATCGACCACGGTACCCGTGTCTCCGGCCATCGCCCGCAAAGCGCGCACGCCGACGGCGCAGGCGGTGGCGCCGTCGCAGTCGTAGTCGGCGACGATGAGAATGCGCGCCTGCGCCTCGATGGCGTCGGCGAGGAGTTCGGCCGCTTCGGTGGTGTGTGTCAGTTGCGCGGGCGGAATCAGGGCCTTGAGGTCGTAGTCGAGCTCGCTTCGGGTCTCAATGCCCCGCGCGGCGTAAATGCGGGCGAGCAGCGGATGCACCCCTTGCTGTTCGAGTTGCCATTGGATGCGCGGCGGAACGCGGCGGGCCTTGAGCTGGGTCATGAGGCCTCCGTGGCCAGAGTTTTTGCCAGTGCGCCGAGCGATTGGGGGCGTCGCCAGAATTTCCACTGGTCGGCGCGCCGGCTTTCCCATGACAGCGCAGCATAGGCGCTCGTGGCTTCGAGATGCAGTTCCCCGAGCTGGCCGGAAGACAGGGCCTTCTGCAGTGGAGCGAACCAGTCGTTCTCAAGGGTGGCGATGGCCTGGCGGTAAGCCTCGCCGTTTTCGTACTGTGCCGGGCCGAGCAGGTTTTCGAGCACGATCAGGTGTCTTGTGGCGGGAGCCGCGTGCTGAAGGAATGTGGAAGCGTTCTCCGGTACCGGATGCACCGGAATGCCGGCGGCCCGGCCAAGGCCGAGCGCCAGCGGGTGGGTGCTCCAGACGCCGTCAAAATCCGATTCGACGCGTTCGGGAAGTTTGCCCGCGCCCCACAGCCAAAGGCTGTTGATCGTCATGCGGCCTTCCTGTTCGCGCAACCGGTTGACCGGGTGGGCGTGCAGGAAAGTCTGGATTTCGTTAAGCAGCTTGCGCGTGGCGCGATTGGGGGTGATTTCCGGCAACAGGGGGTCGATGCGGCGACCGGCGACCGTGGACAGCGGCGGCGAGACGAAATCATCAAGGGTGGAGTTGCCTTCAATCTGCAGATACCAGCGGCCGGTCGCGATGACGTGGAAACGGCCGAGATCCGGAAAGTAGGCATTCAGGCCGTCGGCCAGCGCCAGCGCCTCCTCGTCGGCCATGCCGATCTGTTCGCTGTCGGCCAGAATCAGGCTTTCCTGGTGATGGCGCAGGTGCACCGGGTCGGCAATGATCCAGCGCGAGTCCCCCGCATTGATCGACACGTTCCTTTCTCCAAGCAGACGCAATGCCCCGTAGGGCGCATCCGCGGAATGGCCGAACAGGTCAGTCAGCGTGGCTTCGAGCGACTGCGCCGGACGCCGGCTGCGTTGGGCGCGGGCCAGCAGGATGCACAGTCCCGGGCAGTCCAGATGATCGAACGTGTCATCTTCGGGTTGCGGCCAGAGCAGTTCGGGGATGAGCAGGGTAAGTCGGTTGTCTTGGCTGAGCGGCATGCGGCCTTGCGGGTAAGAGAATGGCGAGAGCGTCGGGGAAAAGTGTACCATAGCGACTTTGCCGCTCCGGCATCGCGTGCCCCACCTTGAACCGAAAACCGGCCCCTATGGCGCATCTTCCTTACGAACTGTTGATCGGCCTGCGCTACACGCGCGCGAAACGGCGTAATCACTTCATTTCCTTCATTTCCCTGATCTCGATGCTGGGCATTGCCCTCGGCGTGGCCGCGCTCATTGTTGTCCTCTCGGTGATGAACGGTTTCCAGACCGAGTTACGCAGCCGCATCCTCGCTGTAGTATCGCATGTGCAGGTCAGCGGGGCCAACGGCGAGATGGAGGGCTGGCAGGAGATTGCCCGCGATGCCGCGAAGCTGCCTGAGGTGCGCGGTGCGGCGCCTTACGTGCAGGCCCAGGGCATGCTGTCGTTCGGACAGTCGGTGCGCGGCGCGATGGTGCGCGGGATCATCCCGGACGAAGAGGAGAAAGTTGCCGAGTTCCGCGCGCACATCAAGGAGGGCTCGCTCGATTCGCTGTCGCCGGATGCGTTCAATATCGTGCTCGGCAGCGACCTGGCACGCATGCTCGGTGTTTTTGTCGGCGACAAGGTGACCGTGATCGCGCCGCAGGGGGTGGTGACGCCGGCCGGGGTGGTGCCGCGCCTTAAATCGTTTACCGTCAGCGGCATCTTCGAAGTCGGCATGTTCGAGTATGACAGCGGGCTGGCGCTGGTGCGCATGGAGGATGCGCAGAAACTCTATCGCATGGAGGATAGGGTGTCCGGTGTGCGCCTGAAGCTCGAGGATCTGTTCCGCGCGCCCTGGGTGGCGCGCCAGCTCGCCGACACGTTGACGGTGCCGGCATATATCAGCGACTGGACGCGCAGCCATGCCAATTTCTTCCGCGCGGTGCAGATCGAGAAGAACATGATGTTCATCATCCTCTCGCTGATTGTCGCCGTGGCGGCGTTCAACATCGTGTCAACGCTGGTCATGGCGGTCACCGACAAGCAGTCCGACATCGCCATCCTGCGCACGCTTGGAGCCAGCCCGCGCAGCATCATGGCGGTGTTCGTGGTACAGGGGGCGCTGATCGGCTTCATCGGCCTCGGGCTAGGGGTGTGCGGTGGCGTAGCCCTGGCGCTCAATGTCGATGTGGTGGTTCCGCTCATCGAACGTCTGCTTGGCACGCAACTTTTTTCCAAGGAGGTGTATTACATCTCCAGCCTGCCGTCGGAGTTGCAATGGAGCGACGTGATGACCATCACCGCCGTGTCATTCATCCTCTCGCTGGTGGCGACGATCTATCCGAGCTGGCGCGCGTCGCGCATCAATCCGGCGGAGGCGCTGCGTTATGAGTAACGCTATGAGTGAAAATCGCCAAATCGTCCTGGCGTGCCAGGCGCTGAAGAAAGTTTATCGTCAGGGGTCGGAGTACGAAGTGCCGGTCCTGAACGGGGTCGACCTGGAAGTGCCAGCGGGCGAACGCGTGGCCATCGTTGGAGCTTCGGGTTCGGGCAAGAGTACGTTGCTGCATCTGCTGGGCGGGCTGGATACGTCGAGCGGCGGTTCGATCCGGCTGATGGGACGCGATCTTTCCCGGATCGGCGATGCCGAACGCGGAGAAATGCGCAATCGGCACCTTGGTTTCGTCTATCAGTTCCATCATCTGCTGCCGGAATTCACGGCGCTGGAAAACGTGGCCATGCCGTTATATATCCGGCGCATGCCGAAGCCCGAAGCGGAAGCGCGCGCGGCGGCGGTGCTGTCTGAAGTCGGCTTGGGACACCGCCTCGATCACACGCCGTCGGAACTGTCCGGCGGCGAGCGTCAGCGCGCGGCGATTGCCCGGGCGCTGGTCACCGAGCCCGCTTGCGTGCTGGCCGACGAGCCGACGGGCAATCTGGATCGGCAGACTGCCGAAGGGGTGTTTGATCTGATGCTGGCGCTGAACCAGTCGCACCGGACCAGCTTTGTCATCGTCACGCACGATCCAGGGTTGGCGGCGCGCGCCGAACGCATACTGACCCTGCGCGACGGAGTCTTTCAGTAAAGTAAACGTCCCCTTTCCTTCAGCAGAAAGGAGTGTGGCGACTTTCAGGAGCTGCCCGGGTCAGGTGGTGATGTAGGTTTCCAGCTGATTGATGATGAACTGCTGCTGGCTGATCGTTTCCTTGACCACGTCGCCTATGGAAATGATGCTGATCACATTTTTGTCGGCATCGACAATCGGCAGGTGACGGATGTGTTTTTCCGACATGATGGCCATGCATTCCTCGATGGTCCGGTCCAGCGTCACGCAGATGACCTTTTCGGTCATGATTTCCCTGACCCTGGTTTCAGTCGACGCCTTGCCATGCAGGACCACCTTGCGCGCATAGTCCCGCTCGGAAAACACTCCCGCCAGCCGCTTTCCGTCGAGTACCAGCAAGGCGCCAATGTCATATTCGGCCATGATTTCAAGGGCGCGAAGTACGGTTTCGTCGGGAGAAATGGAAGCGACGGGCCTCGTCTTGCTGGCGATGAGCTGTCTGAGTGTTTTCATATGTCGTCCTTTGGGCAGGGGAAGCAAGGCCACGCGGTGGCCGTCCGTTTCAACGCAAGCCGGCGATGTAGTCGGCCAGCGCTTTTATCTGTTTGTCGGAAAGCTTCTCGGCAATCGTTCTCATCATTCTTTCCGGGTCGTTCGACCTTTCCTCGTTGCGGAAGTTCTTCAGCTGGAGTTCGGTGTATTCGGCATATTGTCCGGCCAGGCGCGGGTATTGTGCAGGAACGCCGGCTCCGGCCGGGCCGTGGCAGCCGCTGCAAGCCGGGATGCCGCGTTCAAAATCACCCTTGCGCCAGAGGTTCTTGCCGGCTTCGACAAGTTTTTCGTTGGTGGCGGCAGAGGGTTTCAGTTTCTGCTGCGAGAAATAGTGTGCCAGGCTCCACATGTCCTGGGTCGAAAGCGGTGCCGCCATGCCGTTCATGACCGGATTGTTGCGCAGGGCCGGTTTGCCTTCGCTGGCCTTGAACTCGACCAGTTGCTTGAAGAGGTAATCCGCTCCCTGTGCGGCCAGGATCGGATTGGCCGGCGTCGGACTGTTTCCATCCACGCCATGGCAGGCGATGCAAACGGTTTCGGCGATTTGCCTGGCTTTGGCCAGATCGGGCTTGTTCTTTGCTGCATCCGCTGCAAAAACCGAGCAGCAGGCCGTGGTGATTAACGCAATCGCCATGGAGCGGATCATATGGAAACTCCTGTTGATGAATCCCGGGTCCGGAGAACTGATATTCTATAGCACTTTAGCGTGACTTCACGCTGGCCTTCCAGGACGCCAATGTCTCTTTTCCAGAACGCGGTTTTTCATGTCACCGTTGCCAACTTGAACGACCTGCCGGGTGATTCGCAATGCGAGATCGCCTTTGCGGGGCGTTCCAATGCCGGCAAATCCTCCGCCATCAACACGCTGGCCAATCATACGCGGCTGGCCTACGTGTCCAAGACGCCAGGCCGCACGCAGCATCTCAATTATTTCTCCCTGAGCGAAGGCAAATATCTGGTCGACCTGCCGGGCTATGGTTTTGCCAAGGCGCCGGCGGAGATTCGCGAGCAATGGGAAGGTCTGCTGGCGCCTTACCTGGTTTATCGCCAGCCGCTGGCTGGCCTGGTCGTGATCATGGACAGCCGGCACCCGTTGACCGATCTGGACCGGCAGATGCTTGAATGGTTCGCGCAGACCGGAAAACCGACTCATGTGCTGCTCTCCAAGGCGGACAAGCTGACCCGCCAGGAACAGGTGCGGGTGTTGCGCGAGGTTCGGCTGGCCTTGGCCGAAATTGGCGATCACTGCACGGCGCAACTTTTTTCCAGTCTGAATCGTGCCGGAGTCGAAGAGGCCGAGGCCGTTCTGGGTGGCTGGCTGGGGCTTGAAGCGGGCCAGGAACGGTCGAAAACGGCAGGGCCACAGCCGCAAGGCAAGATTGCCCGGCCCCGCAACCGCAAGGCCGTTGGCTGGAGCGCCAGGACAGCCGCCAAGGCCAAGGCCAAGTCCGCCGGTGGCAACATCGATTGAGTTTTCTGTGACCCGCGGGGTGAAGCGTGGCTACAAATAAAAACCCCCGGCCAGAGGGTGGCCAGGGGGAAAATGCCTTACGGGGATGTAAGGCGCCCGCTCAGGGAGATGAAGCGGGAGATGGAGCGTGCCATCAATGACTCTGATTCGGTGGCTGTAGGTTAGTTCCCGGATGCTTTTATTTTTTCTTTTGAATTTTTGATAGGGGTTCAGATGAGCTTCAGCGCAAATTTTCCGGCGACCCGCATGCGCCGCATGAGGCGCGATGATTTTTCCCGCCGCTTGATGCGCGAGTCCGTGCTGACGGCGAATGACCTCATTTATCCGGTCTTCGTTCTGGAAGGGGAAAACCGGGTGGAAAAGGTGGCTTCGATGCCCGGAGTCGAACGGCAAAGCCTCGACCGTCTTCTCGTTACGGCTGAGCGGGCGCTCACTCTGGGTATTCCGGCCCTGGCCCTGTTCCCGGTCGTCGAGCCCGCACTCAAGTCGCCCGGAGCCGAAGAGGCCTGGAATCCGGAAGGCCTGGTGCCGCGCGTGGTGGCTGGTCTGAAGAAGGAATTTCCGGAGTTGGGGGTCATCACCGATGTGGCGCTCGATCCCTATACCAGCCACGGCCAGGACGGACTGATCGACGCAGACGATCCACGTGCCTATGTGCTCAATGACGAAACGCTCGAAGCGCTGGCCAGGCAGGCGCTCACACATGCGCAGGCCGGGGCCGATGTGGTGGCGCCGTCTGACATGATGGACGGCCGCATTGGACGTATCCGTGCCGAGCTCGATGCGGCGGGCAGCATTCATACGCGCATCCTGGCTTATTCCGCCAAATATGCTTCCAGCTTCTACGGTCCGTTCCGTGACGCGGTCGGGTCGGCCGGGAATCTGGGCAAGGGCAACAAGGCGACTTACCAGATGGACCCGGCGAATACCGACGAGGCCTTGCGCGAGGTGGCGCTGGACCTCGCCGAGGGCGCCGACATGGTGATGATCAAGCCCGGCATGCCTTATCTCGACATTGTCCGGCGGGTGAAAGAAGAATTCGGGGTGCCGACCTATGCCTATCAAGTGAGCGGTGAGTACGCCATGCTCCGGGCGGCCATCCAGAATGGCTGGCTGGATGAAATGCCGTGCATTCTGGAAAGCCTGCTGGCCTTCAAACGCGCCGGTGCGGACGGGATTCTGACCTATTTTGCACTGGACGCCGCGGATTGGCTCAGGCAGGTCCGTTAATCCTGGAAAGAGCGGTCAAACCACGCAGAGCACAAGATCACAAAGAGGATCATGGTGTTAGGACGCTTTGTCGTTTCATCCGGCGGCTGGGCAAGTAAAACACCTCGGTCTATTGTTTATCTTCGTGTTCTTTGTGGCCTTCGTGGTTGTTTGAAGTTTTTTCAATTCCAGTTTTGGGCTGCGCAATAGAAAAGAAAAACCCGGGATTTCCCCCGGGTTTTTTATTCGACAACAGAGGAGAAACAATCAGGGGCTTACGGTTACCGTGATGTTTGCCGTTTCGGGGCTGCTACGGAAATCCTTGACGGTGTATTCAAGCACGGCGGTCCCGGTAAAGTCGGACGCCGGAGTAAAGACCACCGCGCCATCGGCGTTGACGCTGGCTTCTCCTTGTCCTTGGGAAACCGCCACGTTCACGATGGTGAGCAGATCTTTCTCTTTGTCGGAGTCATTCTTCAGGGCATCTATTGTCACCGGCTGGCCTCGGGTTGTAGCCGCGGCATCGTCGACAAGTGCAGGCGGGTTGTTGAGTTCGCCAGTCAGCCGAGGCAGCCACAACGAGACTTGCGGAACGTAGGTGACGATCATCAGAACCGCGAACAGTGCTCCGAAGAAGGGGATCATGGCTTTGGTCACCGCTTCCATCTTCTGGTCGGAGACGGCGCTGGCGACAAAGAGGACGGAACCGACCGGCGGGGTGATCAGGCCGATGCCCAGATTGACCATCATGATCATGCCGAAATGCACCGGATCCACGCCAAGCTGAGTGACCACGGGCAGCAGGATCGGAGTCAGGATCAGGATGAGCGGCGCCATGTCCATCAGCGTGCCAAGGATGAGCAGCAACACGTTGATGGCCAGCAAAATCATGTACGGGTTGTCGGAAAGGCTGGTAAAGAACAGGGATATCTTCACCGGCAGCGCCAGCATGGTCAGGATATGGCCGAAGGCGGCGGCAAAGCCGATCAGGATCATGACGATGGTGACCGTCTTGACCGTGCGGTGCACCAGAGTGGGCAACTGGTTCCACTTGTAGTCACGGTAGAAGAACATGGTGACCAGGAACGCCCAGATGCAGGCCAGCGAGGCGGACTCGGTGGCGGTGTACCAGCCCGAGAGGATACCGCCGAGGATGATGACCACCGTGAATAGCCCCGGAATCGCATCCAGCATGATCTTGAACGCTTCCTTGACCGGGATGGGCTCGCCTTTGGGATAACCGCGCTTGTGCGCGAAGAAAACGCACAAGGTCATCAGGGTGAGGCCCAGGATCAGGCCAGGCATGACGCCGGCCAGGAAGAGTGCGCCGATCGAGATGCCACCCCCGGCCGCAAGGGCATAGATCACGGCATTATGGCTGGGCGGAATCAGGATGGCCTGTACCGACCCGGATGCGGTGACCGCAGCGGCGTAGGGGCGCGGATACCCTTTTTTTTCCATCTGCGGGATCATCACCGAGCCGATCGAGGCGGTGTCGGCGACCGATGAACCGGAGATCGCTCCGAAGAAGGTGGAGGCGAGGATGTTGACCAGCGAGAGCCCGCCACGGATGAAGCCGACAAAGATTGACGCAAAATTGATCAGGCGCGTGGCGATGCCGCCCTCGGCCATGATGGCGCCGGCCAGCACAAAGAAGGGAATGGCCAGCAAGGAAAACTTGTTAACTCCGTCGCCCATCTTGAGCATGACGATGTTCATGAAGGACATGTCGCCGCTGAAATAGACCGCGCCGACCAATGCCGTCATGCCCAGCGTGTAGGCCACGGGCAGTCCTACGGCCAGCAGCAGGAAGAATGTTCCCATTATTACTAAAGCATCCATGGTTCGGTTCCTTATTTCTGCGCTTCGGTTTCGGCATCAGCGCTATGGCTGCCGATCATGACGATCGGGCGGCGGTGCTGCGAGCCGAAGAGGACTGATTCGATGACGAACAGCAGGGTGGCCAGCGAGCCCAGCGGTAACGGGAGGTAAGTCCAGAATACCTTCAAGGAGGGGAAATCCGGCAGGCTTTGCCCGGTTTCCATGAAGAACAGGACGCGGTCGCTGCCGTAGAAAATGATGAACAGAGCGATCAGTGCCATCAGGATATCGACAATGCGGGCCGCGGCGATTTTGGCCTTGTCCGGAAGACGATCGGTCAGCATGGTGACCGCGATATGGCTGCCGGCACGATACGCTGCCGCGGCGCCGATGAATGTAAAGACAATCATGCAGACGAGCGCTGCGGGTTCCGGCCAGGATAGCCCGGAGTGGAACCATTTACGGGCGACGACCTGAACCGGGATGACCAGGGTCATGACCGTCATGGACAGCCCCGCGATCCAGATGCAGGCCCAGTAGACCTTGTCCATCGCGTTGCAATACGTTTCTTTCATGCGCCACACTCTCCAAAAAACATAAAAAACTGGCGAGTCTGAAGGCTCGCCAGTCCTGTTGCCCGATTACTTAACTGCCTGAATGCGCTTGATCAGGTCGGCGTAAGCGGCACCGTACTTGTCGCGCACGGGTTGCGTGGCCTTGAAGAATGCATCGTAGTCGACATCCGTGACCATCGTCACTCCGGCGGCCTTCATCTTGGCGATCGAATCTGCAACCTTCTCGTCCCACAGCTTGCGCTGTTCCATCTGCGCTTCCCGGGCCAGCTTCTTGATGAGGGCCTGGTCATCGGCACTCAGCTTGTTCCACTTGGCCTTCGAGAACACGAAGATTTCGGGAATGCTCAGGTGGCCGGTGTAGTTGTAGAACTTGGCCACCGTGAAGTGGTTATGCGTGGCGTAGGTCGGCTCGTTGTTTTCCGCACCGTCCACCACTCCGGTCTGCATTGCGCTGAAGAGTTCTCCCATGCCCATCGAAATGCCACTGCCGCCCATGGCGTTCATGGTGTCGACGAAGAGCGGGTTGCCCATCATGCGGATTTTTTGCCCTGCCAGGTCGGCCGGCTTGCGCACGGCTTTCTTGGTGTACAGGTTGCGCGTGCCGCCATCCATCCAGCCGAGGGCGACCAGGTTGACCGAACTGTCGGTGATCTTCTTGAGGATTTCATCCCCGATCGGCCCGTCGATCACGGCGCGCATGTGAGCCGTGTTACGGAACACGAAAGGCATGTTGAACACATTGACTTCCGGAACGACCGGTCCCATCGGGCCTAGAGAGGTGCGCAGGATGTCGATGCCACCTGCCTGGGTTTGCTCGATCATCGATTTTTCATCGCCAAGGACCATGTTGGGGTACATCTTCAGCGTGAGGCGGCCTTTGGTCGCTGCTTCAAGCTTCTTGCCGAGATTCTGCATGGCCGCCACCGTGGGGTAGCCTTCAGGGTGAACGTCGGCTGCCTTCAACACCTCGGCAGCACTGGCGGTCACGCTGATGCTGGTGAGCAATGTGGCGCAGCACATGCTCAGTACGCTTTTGCGAAACGAATTCATAACTCCTCCTGGTTTGAAAGAATGGCTTTCGCCACGGTTGCTCTGCAGATAAGGCGGGCACATCAACACGTGCCTGCTGCATGTAACCCGCCAATAATCGGCACTTCGGACTCACTTTGCCGGTTTGCCTGTTTTTTGTGATGGTCTGTAACCGTGCAAGTGCACTGGAATATACGCCAAGCAAAAAAGCTGTTCAAGATAATTTGGAACAGTATTTCATTTTTGGCTGTTTTTTTTGTGCAGCCGGTCGGTTTGCCCCGGTAGTCATTGAACCGGGCGGGGCATAGCGCAGCAAGAATTTCATGATTCCTTGTGGATCCGGGCCACAATCTGGTCCAGGACGCGCATGTTGCGCAAGGTTTCTTCCAGGTCGAGTTTGGGGCGGCGTTTTTCCTGAATGGCCGTGGAAAAATCGCGGATTTGAGTCCCGTAGCGATCCGAAGCAGCCACGGGAATCCGGGTGCAGCCTTGCGATGTCAGCAGGGTGATCTGGCCTGCGTCGTCAAGAAACGTGTCGGGAATCAGCAGCGCTCCCTTTGTCCCAACGATATCGCTGTGCATCCGGCCGAATGCGTTGAATCCACAGTGCAACGTGGCGATCAAACCGTCTGCATAGCGCAGGATGGCCGAGAGATTGACGTCGACGCCACGCCGCTTGTCGCATTCGATGGCCACCGAAGCCGGTTCTGCCTGGGTGACGAGGCCGATCAGATTGAGCGGATAGCATCCGACGTCGTACATCGCCCCGCCACCGAGCTCGGGTTGTTCCTTGATCGTGTTTTCCCGGTCGAGGAAAAAGCGAAAGGTCGAGTTGATGCTGCGAACCGGCCCGAGCACTCCGCTTTCAAGAATCTCGCAGACCTTGTGCATGCGTTCCGTATAGCGGTACATGAAGGCTTCCATCAGCAGGACGCCGCATGTACGCGCCGTTATGGCCATTTCTTCCGCTTCGCCGGCATTGAGCGCCATGGGTTTCTCGCACAGCACATGCTTGCCGGCGCGCAGGGCGCGAAGGGTCCACTCCCGGTGCAGCGAGTTGGGGAGCGGGATGTAGACGGCGTCGATGGCCGGATCGTCGAGCAGGTCCTGATAGTTGCCGTAAGCGACGAAATCGCCGAAAAGCGAACGGAATTCGGCCAGCTTTTCCGGATCGCGTGAGGCAACGGCCTGAAGACGCGCCTGTGTGTTGCGCAGAATGGCTGGAACCACCTGTAAACGGGCGATCCGGGCGCAGCCCAGAATTCCCCAGCGAACGATCTGATGCATTGTTCTGCCCTCCTGTCTGTTTCCAAGTGTTCGGATAGGAAATGGCCGTAGCGGTTATGTGGCGTGCTCAGGAATAATGCGCAGGCGCCGTGCGACCTCCTGAGCTATTTGTGAATCCGGCTAAGGATTCCGGAACCCGTGTCGAGCATCGCCGAGCCGACGCTCGGGAGAATACCTTTTTACGATCGCTGTATGAGTTCGATCTTGTAGCCATCTGGGTCCTCGACGAAAGCGATGACCGTTGTGCCGTGCTTCATCGGTCCGGCCTCGCGTGTCACCTTGCCGCCCCTGGATTTGATCAGGGCACAGGCGGCGTAGGCGTCATCAACCGCCAGGGCAATATGTCCGAATCCGTTGCCCAGGTCATAGGACGTGGTGTCCCAGTTGTGCGTCAGTTCGATGACGGCGCTGTCGGTTTCCTCGCCGTAGCCGACGAAGACCAAGGTGAAGCGTCCTTCCGGGTAATCGTTGCGGCGTAACAGGCGCATTCCCAGTGTTTCGGTGTAGAAGGCCAGCGAACGGTCGAGATTGCCGACGCGGATCATGGTATGCAGGATTCTCATGGGGGTCCTCAAAATGCGTGGGGTCGTTGAAGTTGCGGCGAGTGCCGAGAGGGCGATTCTTCACCAATTCAACCTCCGCTGCAAATTCGATGCATCCGGGAACGAAGGTTTATACTGCCGGCAAATCGAGCAAGGAGAAAAACATGGCGGCATCCCCTGAAACAGTCAGCATGGCGATGTTCTGCGACTTCGAGAACGTGGCGCTGGGCGTGCGCGACGCGAAGTACGACAAGTTCGACATCAAGCCAGTGCTTGAACGCCTGCTGCTCAAGGGCAGCATCGTGGTGAAGAAAGCTTATTGCGACTGGGAGCGCTACAAGGGCTTCAAGGCCACGATGCACGAAGCCAATTTCGAGCTGATCGAGATCCCGCATGTGCGCCAGTCGGGCAAGAATTCGGCCGACATTCGCATGGTCGTCGACGCGCTCGATCTGTGCTACACCAAGTCGCACGTCAATACTTTTGTCATTGTCAGCGGCGATTCGGATTTCTCGCCGCTGGTTTCCAAGCTGCGTGAAAATGACAAATACGTGATCGGCGTCGGGATCAAACAGTCGACCTCCGATCTGCTGATCGCCAACTGCGACGAATTCATCTTCTACGACGACCTGGTACGTGAAAGCCAGCGTGCGGTCGTGCGGCGGGATCCGAAAGCCGTGCAGACCATGCCGCGGCTTTCGCCCGAGGAGCTGGAAGGGCGCAAGAGCGAGGCCGTCGAACTCGCCGTGGCAACGTTCGAGGCGCTCGTCGTCGAGCGCGGCGACAGCGGCAAGATCTGGGCATCGATGCTCAAGGAGGCCATCAAACGGCGCAAGCCCGATTTCAACGAAAGCCACCTGGGCTTCCGCAGTTTCGGCAATCTGCTTGACGAGGCGCAGGCGCGTGGCTTGCTGGAAGTCGGGCGTGACGAGAAATCGGGGGCTTTTGTTTCGCGCAGCATCGTTCCGCCGGGACGGAACGAACCGGCTCCCGCTTCCACCGATGCCATACCGCAGCTTGCTGCGCATGCCGCAGAAAAACTGGTACAGGCAGGAACGGAATCGCCGGCTCCGGCCAGACGAAGGGGGCGTGGTCGTGGCAAAACGGCGGACAAGGAGATGCCCGTTGCTTCTGCGGAAAGCCCTGCCTCACAGGTTGAAATGCTTTCACCTGCGGAGAGGGTCGTGCCGGCCGTTGAAGTTACGGTGGAACAGGGCGCCCCAGGCGAGCCTGAATCCGCTCCGGCGAAAAAGGCGGCTACGCGCAGCCGTCGTTCGCACAAACCGAAAACGGCGAAACCTGCGGCTGAGTGAGTTTCACCTCAGCCGGTCCGGCATGGGCCAGGCTGTTGAGAAAAGCGCCTGCCAGGATGCCCAGAAGGACCGCCAGCAGGAAGGGCTTGAGCCAGGCGTTCCAGAAACGGACGGCGATCAGGGGGAGTCGATTTTCCATGCCGCCATTGCAGCATGCGGATGTTGCAGGAAAATTTCAATGCGCCTGCTGGAACGCTCCCGGGGCCAGGTTCCTGCCTGGAACGACGGGCCGTTTGCCTGCCGGATAGGCGAATTCGGCGGTGGGCAGCAAATCGACATCGCGCGCAATTCCCGGAATTCTGACTTGTCCGCGCAACGGCGAGTCCGCTTTCAGGCGCAGAGGAAGCCCGGCGTATTCCAGAAGGTCGCGTTTCTCCGCGACAAGATTGCCTTCAAAACGCCCCGAAGGAGGGCGGAAAAGATCACCGTTGCCGACCGTCAGGTTGTTGAGGATCCAGCTTTCAATGGTGCCGGAAAACTTTTCCGTCGCCAGTCTGAGAAAGGTTCCGGCGTGCCGGTCATTGATCAACGTATTGTGGGCCAGGTACAGCGCGTTGTCAGGCCAGCGTTGTCCTTCCGAGCCGTATGCGATCATGACGGGATTGTCGGTGTCGGCGCTTTGTTCGATGACATTGCCGATAACAAAGGCGATGCCGCCGTTCGGAAATTCCAGTTCATAAGAGGCGCGCCCGCCCGGGCCGTCAGCCAGCAGGTTGTACCGCACATCGTTTTCGCGCGCCCGCGACTTGACCAGATGGCCGCGGTAGCCGTTCTCGAAACGGCTACCGGTGAGAACGAAGCGTCCGATGGCGCCGACATAAAGCAGATGGTGCAGGTCAACGTTGTGGCGGGCGGCGCTGGCGAATTCGCTGTCACTGATTTCGAGCGTCAGCTCCGGGGAATTGCCGGTGAGAATCCCCGTTTCGTTGTCGATGAAGGCGCAACGATGGATGACCAGCTGGCCACGCTCGAAACGGATGCCGGCCCCGTTGCCGTCCCTGACGCGCACGCCGCGGAATTCAATGTTTTCGATGCGCACCGAGCCGCCCCGGACGACCCATAGTGCCTTGCCTTCCGCGTGTTTCCCATCGGCCAGCAGCGTCGGTCGGATGCCGCTGGCCCGGATGATCAGGTTGTCCTGCGTCCATACGGCAGGCTGGCCGCGGTATTCTCCGGGCCGGATTTCGATCACGTCGCCATCGCGGGCCAGTCTGGCCGCTTCGGTGATGGTACGGATTCTTTCCTGCGGACCGACGATCAGGGTGGCGGGTTTTGCGGGCTGCTCCGTGCGCAGTGCAGGCGTGTCCGGTTCGACGACGATCAGCTGACCGTCCGGATTGCGGCGGATTTCGCCCTTGTAGACAGACGATGTCGGAATTTGGCTGGTAATTTGTGCCAGTGAGGAAAGTGCCATGCCTGCCAGCAGACAGGCGGCAAGAAAATGACGAACCATGGTGGCCTCGCTACGCTCGGACAACAATCCGGGAGGTTCATTGTAGTCCCTCGTCGCAAGAAAAACGCCTCCGCCGGAAGAGTCCGGTGGAGGCGTCATTTTGTACCGAAGTCCTGAACGGGAGGGCCTGAATTCAGGCTTTGGTCTTCTCGAATTCCTTCATGTAATCAACCAGCAGTTGAACCCCCTCGACCGGCATGGCGTTGTAGATCGAAGCGCGGATGCCGCCGACCGAGCGGTGTCCCTTCAACTGGATCATGCCGCGCGCTTCGGCACCTTTCAGGAATTCAGCGTCGAGCGCGGCATCCTTGAGGGTGAAGGGAATGTTCATCAGCGAGCGGTCTTCGCGCGCCACCGGCGTGTTGTAGAAGCTGGAAGCATCCAGCACGTCGTATAGCAGTTTGGCCTTTGCCCGGTTGACCTTTTCCATGGCGTTGACGCCGCCCTTGGCCTTGAGGTGCTTGAAGACCAGCCCGGCGATGTAGATGCCGTAGGTCGGTGGCGTGTTGTACATCGAGTCGTTGTCGGCCTGCACCTGGTAGCTGAACATGGTCGGCGTGCCCGTTATCGGTTCACCCAGCAGATCCTCTCGGACGATGACGATGGTCAGCCCGGCGGGGCCGATGTTCTTTTGCGCACCGGCGTAGATCAATCCGTATTCGCTGACATTAAACGGGCGCGAAAGGATGTTCGAGGACATGTCGGAGACCAGCGGCACATTGCCGGTCTTTGGCGTATTGAAGATCTCGACACCGCCGATGGTTTCGTTCTGCGTGATATGCACATAGGCGGCGTTCGGGTCGAGCTGCCAGGTGGACTGCGCCGGGACGTAGGAAAAATTCTTGTCGGCGGACGAGGCCACGACGTTGACCTTGCCGTATTTTCCGGCTTCGCTGATGGCCTTGGTCGACCACGTGCCGGTATTCAGGTAGTCGGCGGCAGCGACGCGTCCGAAAAGGTTCATCGGCAGCATGGCGAATTGAGTCGATGCGCCGCCTTGCAGGAAAAGCACCCTGTAATTGGCGGGAATGTTCATCAGTTCCCGGAGATCTGCTTCCGCCTCGGCCTGGATGCTCATGAACTCCTTGCCGCGGTGGGACATTTCCATCACCGACATGCCGCTGCCGTGCCAGTTCAACAATTCTTCCTTGGCTTGTTCGAGAACTTCTTGCGGCAACACGGCCGGGCCGGAGCTGAAATTGAAAATTCGATCCATGGGGAAAGTGCCTTTCTTTCGGAAATTAGAGAGTGCGGAGCAGCAAAGGTCCTGAGTTGGAATTCTATCGAATGAGCGTATTCCCGGGTGAGCTGATCTGGTCTTTGAGGTTGTATTAAATGATCAATAACGCTGAATTTTGCTGATATATCGAAAAAACTTTAATTATGCACAAACAAATTCGATTTTTATTTGGTTTTGCCTTGGGTTAATGTAACCGGGCTAGATAGTTATGTAACGAAGTTGATGTTCCTCGACCGGCTGCTCTGTAAAAAACGATAACAGAAACCGGGCAGCCCGATTTTTAAAAACAAAGGAAATTGTTTATGAGCAAGCTTGCAGATTTGATATTTGGGCTGTTGAAGGCGATAGCTGCGTTGCTACTTGCCGCGATGGTCGTGATGGTTTTCGGCAACGTCGTTTTGAGATACGGATTCAATTCCGGGATCACGGTGTCGGAAGAGTTGTCCTCGTGGTGCCTGACCTGGGTTACCTACACGGCCGGGCTGGTGGCCCTGCGCGAGCACGGGCACCTGGGGTTCGACGGATTTCTCAACAAATTTCCAGCGCTGGTGCAGCGGATTTTTCTGACTGTGGCACATGTGATCATGATTGCCATGATGGTGCTGTTCCTGCAGGGCAGCTGGCTACAGACGGTGATCAACCTGAACAACCTGGCTCCGGCCTCGCAGATTTCGACAGGATGGCTGTATGGGGTCGGAATCCTGTTTGGCTTTCTGGCTATTCTTGTCCTGCTGGGTGACCTGTATGGAATTGTCACCGGGAAGGTCAGCCACGTTTCCAAGTCAGAAGCTCAGGAGGCGCTTGAAGAAGCGCGGCGGCATGCCTTGGATGATTCAACGGCTAAGCATTGATCACACACCTTCCCTGTCGACCGCCCTGTTTCACATCCAGATGTGAGCGGGGTGTCGGCAGACCGCTCTAAAGAAGCTCTGAGGATTTCATGTCAGGAATTATCGAACAATTCATGCTGGTAATGACCCAATCCACCGGCTTTTCGCAAATTACCGGTGGCATGGTCATCATGTGGGCCGTCTGTGCGGTACTTTTTTATCTTGCAATCGTCAAGGAGTTCGAGCCGCTGCTGTTGTTGCCGATCACCTTTGGTGCCCTGCTGGCCAATCTTCCGACCATGGGCGTGCTCAACGAACCGTACATGGACAATCTGGTGCATGTGCCCGGCGGCCTGTTTTATTACATTTCCCAGGGTATTCACCTCGAGCTGTTTCCCCCGATCATTTTTCTGGGAGTCGGGGCACTGACGGATTTCGGCCCGCTGATTGCCAACCCACGCACCCTGTTGCTCGGCGCGGCGGCTCAGGTCGGGATCTTTGCAACGATGTTCGTGGCCGTGTTGAGCGGAATGTTTACTCCGGGGGAAGCCGCTTCCATCGGCATCATCGGCGGAGCGGACGGGCCGACCTCGATCTTCACGGCCAACAAGCTGGCACCGCACCTGATCGGCCCGATTGCCGTGGCCGCCTACACTTATATGTCGCTGGTTCCGCTGATTCAGCCGCCGATCATGAAATTGCTGACGACCGATGCCGAGCGCCGGATTCGCATGAAGACCCTGCGTACTGTCGGCAAACTTGAGCGCATCGTATTTGCCTTGGCCGTGATGATTGTCGTGATCCTGGTGGTGCCTGCGGCATCGGCGCTGGTGGCCATGCTCATGCTCGGCAACATCATGCGTGAATCCGGCGTCGTCGAACGTCTGGCCAAGTCAGCGCAGAACGAGATCATCAACGTGGTGACCATTTTCCTCGGAACGTCGGTCGGTTTGACCATGGATGCCGGACATTTCCTGCAAACCAAGACCTTGCTGATCATCGTTATTGGCGTATTGGCCTTTGCGGTATCGACAGCCGCCGGGGTTCTCCTGGCCAAACTGATGAACCGGTTGTCGCCGGACAATCCGATCAATCCGTTGATCGGATCGGCCGGGGTTTCGGCCGTGCCGATGGCCGCGCGAGTTTCGCAGGTGGTCGGAACCCAGTATGACAAGCAGAACTTCCTTCTGATGCATGCCATGGGTCCCAACGTGGCGGGAGTGATCGGGACGGCGGTTTGCGCCGGCTACTTCATCTCGCGTTTGGGATGATTACGCGAAATTCCGCTGAACCAGAGGTTTACTCCAGTACACCAGGCGAACGAATCCAGGGGTGAAATTCTCAGGATTCGTTCGTGGTGTTCAACGGAGAGTCGAGACTGGATTCCTGGCTCTCCTGGCTCTCCTGGCTCGCCGAAAGCCGTTGTGCGGATTCGGTAATGGCGACCACACAGGGATGGGTCAGCCGTCGTTCGACCGAAATGGCGTAATAGGTCGCCCGTATTTCGTCGGTGCGCCCAATGACCCGGAATGCACCGTTTCGGGTGAATTCGTCCTCGACGATGGTGGGGATCGGAAAGGCACCGAGTCCGGCTCCGCCAAAGGTGGTCATCAGCGCGCAGTCATCGAATTCTCCAGCCACTGCCGGAAAAATGTGCTTTCTTTCAAACCAGAGATCGAGGTCGTTACGGATGGCTGAGTCTTCCCCGGGCAGGAGAAGGGGTAATGCGGAAAGACAGGCGGGGAATGGCGGGAGCGCATCGTAGACGAGACTTTTATCAATCAGGAAAGACAGGCCGGATTCGAGCAGGCGGTGGTTGTAGGCGCGCACGCTGATCGAAGGGGGGATCGGCTTGTCCGATATGACCAGATCGAGATGATGCACGGACAGTTCGGTCAGCAGCCGGTCGAGACGCCATTCCCTGCAGATGAAACGCACTCCCGCGACGGCTTCCTTGGCGGGTTGAAGCAGTTGCAAGGCGAGAATTTTGGGTACGGCGTCGGAAACGCCGACGCTGAACTCGATGGCGCGCTCCTTGGGCGGATGCTTGATCATCACTTCGAGTTCAGCGCTCAGGGCAAACAGTTCCTCGGCGTATTTGAGGGCCAGGTGGCCGGCTTCGGTGAGTACCAGAGAACGTTTTTTCCGCGAGAAAAGTTCTTTTCCGAGACTTTCTTCAAGCAGATGAATCTGTCCGCTCAGTGTTTGCGGCGTGACATTGATCGCTTCTGCGGCGCGTACGACACTACCCAGTTTGGCGACTTTCCAGAAATAGAACAGATGCTTGAGGTTCATGAGCGGAGGCGAATCTTCGGGAAAAATTGATGAAAGTGCATTCTAGCTCGGATTACTTTTCCATCTCCCCCGGTCAGTGTGTATTTACTTATTTGCCGTGCGCTGAATCCTGTATTTCCATGTTGTCAATGAGCCGCGGCGTGCCAAGGCGGCTGGCGGCAAGGACCACCAGTGGCTGTTGTTCGTCGGTTGGAGCGAGCAGGTCGGCCTGGCGGCGGATCGCTACATAGTCGGTTTTCCAGCCATGGCTGTCGAGTTCGGCGATGGCTTCCCTTTCCAGCTTGGCGTAGTCCTTTTCTCCAGCGATGACGGCATCACGGATGCGGTTCAGTATGCGGTTCAGGCGCGGCGCCTCGGCGCGCTCGGCGGGAGTCAGATAGCCGTTGCGCGAGGACAGGGCCAGACCGTCGTCGGCACGTACCGTCTCGCCGCCGATGACTTCGACCGGCAATGCCAGTTGCCGGACCATGTTGCGCAAGACCATGAGCTGCTGGTAGTCCTTCTTGCCGAAAATGGCGACCTGCGGCTGGACAATGTTGAGCAGCTTGAGCACCACCGTGGCGACGCCCCGGAAATGCCCTGGACGGAATTCGCCTTCGAGCAGGTTCTGGATGTCCGGCGGGTCGACCAGGTATTGCTGAGGTTCCGGGTAAAGATCCTGCTCGGTCGGTGCGAACAGGAACGAAACCCCGGCATCGCTCAGCTTCTGGCAGTCGGCCTCGAAGGTGCGCGGATATTTGTCGAAATCCTCGTTCGGCCCGAATTGCAGGCGGTTGACGAAGATGCTGGCGACGACCGTGTCGCCGTGCTGGCGGGCCTGCTGCATCAGCGAAATATGCCCTGCATGCAGGTTGCCCATGGTCGGAACGAAGACGATCCGGCCGCTATGCTTCAACGCGGCGCGAATCTCGGCAATGCTGGAATGGATGTGCATGGAAGCGGGATATGTCTGACGAATTAATAACAATGTTCCGGAGCCGGGAAGCTGCCGTCCCTGACGGCGGCGACATAGGCGGCGAAGGCGCCGGTGATGGAATCCTGTCCGGCCATGAAGTTGCGCACGAAACGCGGTTTGCGTCCGGCGGCGACGTCGAGCATGTCGTGCATGACCAGCACCTGACCGGAGCACTCCTTGCCCGCGCCGATGCCGATGGTGGGTATGGACAACCGGGCGGTGGTTTCTGCCGCCAGCGCGGCGGGAATGGCTTCGAGCACGATGAGTCCCGCGCCTGCGTCCTGCTGCGCCTGTGCATCGGCCAGCAATTGCGCGGCTCCGGCATCGTCCTTGCCCTGTACGCGGTAGCCGCCGAGTTGGTGCACTGATTGCGGCGTCAGCCCGACGTGGGCACAAACGGGAATGCCGCGCGCGGTCAGGAAGCGGGTGGTCTCGGCCATGTCCACGCCGCCTTCCAGCTTGACCATCTGAGCGCCCGCGGCCATCAGCGTTACTGAATTGCGGTAGGCGATTTGCGAACTTTCCTGGAAACTGCCGAAAGGCAGGTCAGCAATGATCAGCGGGCGGGCGCAGCCGCGCTTGACGCAGGCGGTGTGGTAGGCAATGTGCTCGACACTGACCGGCAGGGTCGAGTCGTGGCCCTGCACGACCATGCCCAGCGAATCGCCGATCAGGACGGAGTCGACGCCGGCGGCATCGCAGGCCTTGGCGAAACTGGCGTCGTAGCAGGTGAGCATGGCGATCTTTTCCCCGGCGGTTTTCATTTTTGCCAGGTCCTGATGCGTGAGTCGTCGTGTAATGGGTGGGTGTGTGGACATGGATCAGTCCCCTCTGTTGAAGTATTCGCGGGGTCCGCGCATGTTTTCGATGCGCTGGATCAGGAGCTGGAAGTCGTCGGGCTTGTCAATGAAATTCAGGTGTTCGGAGTTGACCACCATGACCGGGGCGGCCGTGTAGTCGTGGAAGAACCGAGTGTAACTCTCCCCAAGGAGCGTCAGGTAATCGTCGCTGATCCGGCGCTCCATGTCGATGCCGCGCTTGCGCACCCGCGTGATCAGTGTCTCCGGCCGGGCCTGCAGATAGATCACCAGGTCCGGAGCGGCGGATGCTTGCAGCGAAACACGGTCGTAGATCTGACGGTACAGCCGGTACTCGTCCTCGCTGAGCGTCAGGCTGGCGAAGAGCAGTTCTTTTTCCATCAGGTAATCGCTGATTACCGTGCGCGGAAACAGGTCGGGCTGAGCCAGATCGCGCATCTGGTCGATGCGCTGGAACAGGAAAAACAGCTGTGTCTGCAGCGCATAGCGTTGCTGGTTCTGGTAGAAGCGGGCCAGGAACGGATTGGCCTCCGGCTGTTCGAGCAGCAGGTCGGCTTCGAGATGCTCGGCCAGACGTCGCGCCAGACTGGTCTTGCCGACGCCGATGGGGCCTTCGACGACGATATGCCGGGCGGATTCGAGCGGGTTCTTTTTCATGAGCGAAAAACGAAATAAACCGCGCCAAGGATACACAGGGCGGCCCACAAATAGTCAAGTTTGAGCGGCTGCTGCATGTAGAACACGACGAAGGGGATGAAGATCGTCAGGGTGATGACTTCCTGCAGGATCTTGAGTTGGGCCAGCGAGAGTTCGGCATGGCCGATGCGGTTGGCCGGGACCTGCAACATGTATTCGAACAGCGCGATGCCCCAGGAGACCAGCGCAGCGATCCACCAGGGTTTTCCGCTCAGGTTCCGGAGATGGGCGTACCAAGCGAAGGTCATGAAGACATTCGACGCCGCGAGCAGCAGGGCGGTTTGCCAGAGAATGGGGAGTCGCATCAACATCAGGTCAGCCTTTCGATGTGCTGCATGCTGACGGCGGGCAGCCAGGCGGCCGCGCTGCCGCGTCCGGGAATCGCGCAGTCCGGGGCGATTTCCAGCAGCGGTGCGAGGACGAAGGCGCGCAGGTGCATGCGCGGGTGCGGTAACTGGAGTTCGGGAGTGTCGAGCGTCTTCGCGTCGTACAACAGCAGGTCAAGGTCGAGCGTGCGCGGGGCGTGGTGGTAGTCGCGGCGGCGACCGAAGCGGGCCTCGACTTCGAGCAGCGCAGCAAGCAGGGCGAGCGGCGTCAATGTGGTTTCCAGCACGGCAACGGCATTGATGAAATCCGGCTGTCCGTGAATGCCGACCGGTGCGGTGCGGTACAGCGATGAGGCGCGTAACAGGCGCGATTCCGGAATGTCCGGCAGGGCTTCCAGCGCGGACCGGATCTGGGTGACCGGGTCGGCGAGATTGGCGCCAAGGGCGATATAGGCAAGAGGCATGAGGCTAAGAACCTTTGATCACAGCGGGAACAGCCGGCGCAACGTAAAAAACCGGGAGACTGCTGGTGCGCAAGCGGCCCGGCCGCCGCGTCGGGCAGATGCTTCTCGTCCCTGATCCTCGTTGTGATCGTTGTGCACGTTGTGATTAGACCGTTTTTTCTGGATCAGGGCTTACTCGGCTGGATCGGATGCCACGGCGGGCTTGCGCTTGCGCCGCCGGCGCTTTTTCTTTTCGTCCGGTTTCTGCGGCAGCAGCATGGCCGCCCGCCCTTCCCCGTCAGCTGCCAGGAAATCGGACCACCATTGTCCGAGTTCGGCGTCGATTTCGCCGGCCTCGGCACGCATCAGCAGGAAGTCCAGACCGGCCTTGAAGCGGACGTGCTCCAGAAGGGCATAGGGGCGTTTGCCCGAGCGTTGTTCGAAGCGCGGCTGCAAGGCCCAGATATCCTTGATGTCGCCGGCCACTCGGCGTGTGATGGCGAGCTTTTCCGCCTGCACGTCGAGTACCTCGTCCATTGCGAGATGCAGCGCCGGGATCGGGCGTTCGCCTCCCGTTTTGAGCGTGTCCCACTTGGCCAGCACTTCGTTCCACAGCAGCGTGGCGAAGAGGAAACCCGGCGAGATCGGCTTGCCTTCGCGCACGCGCCGGTCGGTATTCTGCAACGCCAGCGTGACGAAGCGTTTGCCCTGCGGTTGTTCGATGATCACGTCGAGCAGCGGCAGCAGACCGTGATGCAGACCCTCCGCGCGCAATTGCTGCAGGCATTTCAGTGCGTGGCCGGAGGTCAGCAGCTTGAGCATTTCATCGAACAGGCGCGAGGGCGGGACATTCTCGATCAGTTCGGCGAGTTCTCCGATCGGGTCGCGGGTGGAGGTTTCAATCGAAAAGTCCAGCTTGGCGGCCAGGCGCACCGCGCGCAGCATGCGCACCGGGTCTTCGCGATAACGCGTGGAAGGCTCGCCGATCATGCGCAGGGTCTTCTGCTTCAGATCGGCGAGGCCGTGATGGTAGTCGACCACGGTTTCGCTGCTCGGGTCGTAGTACAACGCGTTGACCGTGAAGTCGCGGCGCGCGGCGTCTTCCTTCTGGGATCCGAAAACGTTGTCGCGCAGCACCCGGCCCTGTTCGTCGGTCTGGGCCTTGTGGTTGTCGTGCTGGCCGTGATGCCCGCGGAAAGTAGTGACTTCAATCGTCTCCGCCCCCATCATCACATGCACGATCTGGAAGCGCCGGCCGATGATGCGCGAGCGCCGGAAGCACCTGCGCACCTGTTCCGGCGTGGCATCGGTGGCGACGTCGAAATCCTTGGGCTTGATGCCGGCCAGCAGGTCGCGCACGGCGCCGCCGACGACGTAAGCCCGGTAGCCATTTTCCTGAAGGGTTTCTACGGTGCGCCGGCTGCCGCTGCTGATGGCGTCGCGCCGGATGCCGTGCTTGTTGAAGGGGATTACGGCGGGCTCGCCTGAGTGTGCCGCAGGTTTGCGGCCAAAGACACGGGAAATTAGTTTGCGAATCATCGCTGGATTGTTATTGCTCTTGAAATACTGCAAAAGGCCGACATGATAGCCGAATTTGTTCTCGAAATCAGTTGGTTATCGGC
The DNA here is from genome assembly GCA_964563685.1 of uncultured Propionivibrio sp. Classification (GTDB taxonomy): domain Bacteria; phylum Pseudomonadota; class Gammaproteobacteria; order Burkholderiales; family Rhodocyclaceae; genus Propionivibrio. The sequence continues at coordinate 23,572 of CAZLXL010000004.1, read as the reverse complement.
GCCTCATGCGTGCAGGCTGATAACCGGCCAGCCCGCGAGCCGGGCGTGGTCCAGCAGGGTCGCGTCCGGCTCGACGGCAACCGGGTCGCTGACACGCGAAAGCAGCGGCAGGTCGTTGAGCGAATCGCTGTAGAACCAGCTGCGCTCGAAGTTGCTCCACCAGAAGCCCATCGACTCCAGCCATTCCTCGACGCGCGTAATCTTGCCTTCGCGGAAGGACGGCAAACCGCGCGGCTTGCCGGTGAACTGGCCGTTTTCCTGTGCCGGCACGGTGGCAATCAGGTTCGGAATGCCGAATTCCAGCGCGATCGGGCCGGTGACAAAACTGTTGGTCGCAGTCACCAGGGCACACAGGTCGCCTTTTTCCAGGTGCTGGTTGACCAGCGTTCGTGCCTTGTCGCTGATGATCGGGCGGATATGATGCTCCATGAATTCCGCGTGCCAGGCGTCGAGTTGCGACCGGGGGTGGCGCGCCAGCGGCATCAGCTGGAAATCCAGGAACTCATGGATGTCTAGCGTGCCGGCCTTGTATTGCGCATAAAAATACTCGTTCCTGGCGGCATGCACTTCAGGGTCGAGGACGCCCTTGGTAATCAGGAATTGCGCCCACTCAAAGTCGCTGTCGCCGGACAGCAGGGTGTTGTCGAGATCGAACAAGGCCAGTTGCATGGTGATTTCTCAGGACGGTGAGTGCATTGAGCGTGTTGAATGTGGTGAGTGATTCAGGACTTCGCGCAGCAGGGGCAGGGTGATCGGCCGCTTGTGCTCCAGCGAGTAACGGTCCAGCGCGACGAGGAAGGCCATCAGGGTGCGCATGTCGCGGGGAATGCGCGCGAGCAGGTAATCGAGCGATCCTGCCGGAAGTCTGAGTCCGCGTGAACTCGCCTGGGCCGTCAGCGCGGCGATTTTCTCTGCATCGCTCAGGGCGTGCACACAAAAGATCAGCCCTGAACCGAGGCGGGTCCGCAGATCCTCGCGCAGGGCCAGTTGCAGCGGGGGCTGGGTTGCGCTCGTGATCAGGCGGCCGCCATTGGCGCGCAAGCGGTTGAACAGGTTGAACAGGGCGATCTGTCCGGTGGTGCTCAAGGCTTCGACGTTGTCGATGGCCAGCATGCCCTGTGCTTCGTTCAAGCCATCCAAGTCAGGATTGCTGGCTGCGTCGCAATAATCGGCGCGGCTGGCGTGCAGCAGATGCGATTTGCCGGCGCCATCCTCGCCCCACAGGAAGAGAAAGCGCTCATTGCTTTCGCCCTGCTTCCAGGCCGCGAGTTCAGCCAGCGCCGCAGCGTTTCCGCCGGCTACGAAATTGTCCAGGGAGGGTGGATTTTCCGGAAGCAAATCAAGGATCAGTTGGCGCATGGAATGGGGGCCGGACCCGGGGGCTGCTGCACGCGGGGCAGATATTTCGGATAAAATTCAAGCTTTTCCACAAGAGACGCGGATTTTACCACTACCGTGCGCTCAAGCCTCATTCGGGACTCCAAGATGACTCAGCAATCGCAGCAATCCCTTTCCTATCGTGATGCCGGTGTGGATATCGATGCCGGTGATGCCCTCGTTGAACGCATCAAGCCGTTTGCCAAAAAGACCTTGCGTGACGGCGTTCTGGGCGGTCTCGGTGGCTTCGGGGCGCTGTTCGAGGTACCCAAGCGCTACCGCGAACCGGTGCTGGTCTCCGGAACCGACGGCGTCGGTACCAAACTCAAGCTGGCTTTCGACCTGAACCGCCACGACACCGTCGGGATCGATCTCGTGGCGATGAGCGTCAACGACGTGCTGGTACAGGGCGCCGAGCCGCTGTTCTTTCTCGATTACTTCGCCTGCGGCAAGCTCGATGTCGATACCGCAGCAAGCGTCATCCAGGGCGTGGCCAAGGGCTGTGAATACGCGGGCTGTGCGTTGATCGGCGGGGAAACGGCGGAAATGCCGGGCATGTATCCGGCCGGCGAATACGATCTGGCCGGTTTCGCGGTCGGGGCCGTCGAGAAGTCGAAGATCATCACCGGCCAGGATATCGTTCCCGGCGACGTGGTGCTCGGTCTGCCGTCGTCCGGCGCGCATTCCAACGGCTATTCGTTGGTGCGCAAGATTCTCTCGGTCGCCAAGCCTGACCTGGATGCGCCGTTCGACGGCGAGCGCACCCTGGCCGACGCAATCATGGCGCCGACCCGCATCTACGTGAAGCCGATGCTGGCGCTGATGGCCGCGCTGCCGGTCAAGGGCATGGCGCACATCACCGGTGGCGGGCTGACCGAAAACGTGCCGCGCGTGTTGCCGGCCAACGTCAAGGCGGTGATCGAGCAGTCGACCTGGCAACGCCCGAAGCTGTTCCAGTGGCTGCAAAGCGCCGGGAATGTCGCCGAGAGCGAGATGCACCGCGTCTTCAACTGCGGCATTGGCATGTGCGTCGTCGTGGCCCAGGAAAATGCGCAACAGGCGCTCACCCTGCTGCGCGCCGCGGGCGAGCAGGCGGTTGAAATCGGCCGTATCGAAGCGCGTCAGGACGGCGAGGCGCAAACCCTCGTCGTTTAGGCGGCTCATCGTGCTGGCGCCGGAACAGTTCCTGGGCTTCCTGGCGGCGGCTGTTCTGATAACGCTATCTCCCGGCCCCGACAACCTGATGGTGCTCGGCATGGGCATCGCCCGCGGGCGCGCCAAGGGAATTGCCTTCGGACTGGGCTGCGGACTGGGGTGCCTGAGTCATACCGTGCTGGCAACGCTCGGAGTCAGCGCGCTGATCGCCGCTTCTCCGCTAGCATTTCTTGCGCTCAAGATTGCCGGCGGCCTCTATCTGGTGTGGCTGGGCGGGCAGGCTCTGCGCAGTGACGGCCGGGTCCGAGTGGCCGAGGCCAGAGACGGGGAAGCCACTCTTTGTCGATTGTTTGCCAGAGGGGTTTTGGCTAACGCCATCAACCCCAAGGTCATTCTTTTCTTTCTTTCCTTCCTGCCGCAATTCGTCATGGCTGAGCGTGGACAGATCGGCTGGCAGACGGCGCAGCTGGGGCTGGTATTCACGTTTCAGGCAGCCTTGCTGTTCGCTCTGCTCGGGTTTTTCTCGGGAATGGTCGGGCAATGGCTGCAGCGTCATGCCCGCGCCGGATTGTGGCTGGACCGTGTCGCCGGAACGATTTTTGTGACCCTCGGCGTGCGTCTGATCGTTACGCGCTGAGTTGTGCGCCGCTCAGGCTTTGACGTCGATGGCGGGATAAGGGGGGCGTCTGCGGCTGGGCGTGGCACGCGTATCGAGCAGGACGTTCTGTTGTTGTTTGCGCCGGTCCTGACGCCTGCGCTCTTCCTCTTCGTCGGAGGCCTGTTTTCTTCTCTGCTGCTCCGCCTGCTCGGAGGACCGGTCCAGAGCCTGTTTTCTCGCGGCCCGCAGGCGTGCGGGCGACAGCGCATCGCGGCCTGCGGCGAGCGCGTCAACGGGCTGCGTTCCCTGCGTTTCAGCAGGTTGTTTGCCCTTTTTCTGATCAAAGAAACGGAAGATCGTTTCTTCCAGGATTCTCATGGGATGAGGTCGCAAAATAACGTGGATACAGCCGGTTCAACGGAATATATCGGGGAAGCTTTAGCCGGGAATGAGATTGCCGCCCTTGTTCCGGCGCGTACTTGCCCTGCATCAGGGATTCCATGGAACCAACAAAGTTCTGCTCAGGTCCGTACAATGCTGGGTTTCCGCCGTCCGTCACGCGTTGGCCTGATGGCCTCCGGGTGGGGTGGCGTTTCGCAAGGATCGGACAATTGACCGGAAGAATCGACATTGATGCAATCATCTTCGACTGCGACGGGACGCTGGTCGATAGCGAAGAGGCCGGACTGGATGTGTTGCATCAACTGATGCTGGACAAGGGGCTGAATGTTTCCCGCGAAAACATTCACCGGCAGTTTCGCGGAGCTCCCATGGCGGAGTGCATCGGCTGGATCGCCGCGCGGATTGGGCAGCGCACCCCGGAGATCGAAGCCGAACTGACCCGGCAGGTGCGTCGCGCCACGGAAGAGCGATTCCGCCAGGAACTCAAGGCACTTCCCGGAGCGCTCGAGTTGCTGAACCGTTTGCAAATACCTTTTTGCGTGGCGACGAATGGTCCGCGCGAAAAGGTTGAACTGACGCTGGGGCTTGTCGGCTTGCGCCATTTATTCGGAGAACGGATTTTCTCGGCTTACGAAGTAGGCAGTTTCAAACCGGAACCGGGGCTATTTCTTCACGCGGCAGAAGTGCTGGGAGTTGTTCCCGGCCGATGTGCGGTCGTCGAAGACAGTCTGCCGGGGGTGCGCGCCGGCGTGGCTGCGGGCATGCAGGTGTTTTCTCTGCATCCGCGGGAAACGACACCCCCGGATCTGGCCGGTAAGGTCCGCTTCATTGACGACCTTGTGCATCTGGATTGTTTGCTGCACGGACATGGCTGAGAAAAAAGTTCGGAAGGCGTGGCGGCCTGGAATTTATCCCGGTCTGGGGCTATAGTGGGGTTGTGCCGTGATTTGCGGCCAGTCCGGCATGAAGTGGTCGTACCGCCGCGTTTGCTGGAGACTTGATGGGAAATCATTACAGGCTGATACCAAGGATGATTAGGTAGTACCCAGACGGCGCCGAGCCGATTACTCCGGCCATGTGTGCCGGAGGCGAAGTCCCAGAAGCCCATGCATTGGTTGCATGGGCTTTTTTCGTCAACGCGCAGTTATTGGGCGGAAGAAAGCGCTGCGTTGACCCGTTGGCCGATGCGTTCGTACAGGCTGGCGGACAGGCAGTCGAATATCTCGGGTTTGAGCGTGTTGGACATCCAGGTGATCTGCCGTTTTGCCAACTGGCGCGTGGCGTAGATGCCGCGGTCACGCATTTCGGCATGCGGGATGATGCCATCCTGCGCCTCCCAGACCTGCCGGTAACCGACGCAACGCATCGACGGCAGGTTCGGCGTGAGCCGGTACTTGCTGCGCAGGGCCGAGACTTCGTCTTCCAGCCCGGCTTGAAGCATGGCGTCGAAACGTTCGGCAATCCGCGCATGGAGGGTGCTGCGTTCCGATGGCAGCAGCCCGAGCGACAGGAAATCATAATGCGGCTTCCGGGTTTGCCCTTCGGCAATCAATTCCGACATCGGGCGCCCGGTCAGCCGGTGTATTTCCAGTGCCCGCTGTATCCGCTGGGCGTCTGTCGCATGAAGGCGGGCGGCTGTCACCGGGTCGACCCGGGCCAGTTCGGCATGTACGGCGGGCCAGCCTTGGCTTGCGGCCAGTGCGTCAATACCAGCGCGGGTTTTCGGACAGGCTTGCGGGAGGTCGGCGAGTCCGTCGAGCAGCGCCTTGTAATACAGCATGGTGCCGCCGACGAGCAGCGGAATCCGGCCGCGCGCCGTGATTCCGGCCATGACCTCCAGCGCGTCGGCCCGGAAACGGGCGGCCGAATACGCCTCCTCCGGAGTGATCAGGTCGATCAGGTGATGTGGGTGGGCGCGCAAGGTGGCGGCATCTGGTTTGGCCGTGCCGATGTCCATGTCGCGGAATACCTGGGCCGAATCGACACTGACCAGTTCGACCGGAAAGCGCTCCGCCAGCCAAAGTGCGACGGCGGTTTTCCCAGAGGCGGTGGGCCCCATGAGCAGGATCACGGTAGGGCGCTTGTTCATCGTCCGCGCAGAAATAGCGAGTCGAGTTCCTGCATCGACATTTGCGTCCAGGTCGGCCGGCCATGGTTGCACTGATCGGCGCGCTCGGTTTCCTCCATCTGGCGCAGCAGGGCGTTCATTTCTGGCAACGAAAGCTGGCGGTGTGCGCGCACCGCGCCATGGCAAGCCATCGTCGCGAGCAGTTCGTTGCGCCGTGCGGCCAACAGCTGGCTTGCGCCGTGTTCGCGCAGCTCGGCCAGCAGGTTGCGGACCAGTCCGGCCGGGTCGGCGGCCTGCAACAAGGCGGGTACGCCGCGCACGGCAAGCTGGGCCGGACCCATCGGGGCGATGTCGAATCCCAGCTCGTTCAGCGTGTCGACATGTTCTTCAACGGTGGCAACGTCGAGTGCTTCGGACGTGAAAACGGCCGGAATCAGGAGTGACTGCGTGGCAACCCGGCGGCTGTCGAGCGCGGTTTTGAGCTTTTCGTAGAGGATACGTTCGTGTGCCGCATGCATGTCCACGAGGATGAGTCCGTGTGCGTTCTGCGCCAGGATATAAACTCCGTGCAGCTGGGCCAGGGCATAGCCAAGGGGCGGCGCCTCGTTTTGCGCCGGCAGGGGTTCGGTCAGCGGCGATGAAACCGGATTGGCCGCCGGCGGTGGGGCGGAGTGGGCTGCATGGTTGAAAGCGTAATAGGCCGCCGTGGCCGGCTCGCCGACACGCAGCGATCCCTGGTGCGGTATCCGTTGAGGAGGTTGCGGCCAGCGGTTTGCCGGAGCGGGCGAAGATGCCGGACTCATTGCGCCTTGAACCGGATCGGCAGGTTGAGGCATCCCGCCGAGCGGTGCGGACAGGGCTTTCTGCACGGCATGGAAGACGAACTGGTGTACCGCGCGGCTGTCGCGGAAGCGCACTTCGGTTTTGGCCGGGTGAACGTTGACGTCAACTGTGGCCGGGTCGATTTCAAGGAAGAGGCAGTAAGCCGGGAAGCGGCTGCCGTGCAGCATGTCCTGATAGGCCTCGCGCAAGGCGTGGCTGAGCAGTTTGTCGCGCACGTAGCGGCCGTTGACGTAACAGTACTGGGCATCGCTGCGCGCCCTCGAATGGGCCGGCGTGGCACAGTGGCCGAAGACGCGGAGCAGACCGTGGCCGGTATCGACTGCGCGCGATTCGGAGAGAAAGTCTTCGCCCAGAATGGCGCCGGCGCGTCCGGAAGCATCGGACCGTACAAGGTGCAGGCTGGTCCTGCCGTTGTGCATGAGCGTGAACGCGACGCCCGGGTGGGCGAGCGCGATACGCTTGACGGCTTCGGCGCAATGCGCGAATTCGGTGGCTTCGGACTTGAGGAATTTGCGCCGGGCCGGCGTGTTGTAATACAGGTCGCGCATCTCGACGACCGTGCCGGCCAGAAGCGCCGCAGGTTCCGGCGAGGCGTTCGGTTCGGCGGTTAATCGCCAGGCATGGGCCGCTCCCGTCTGCCGGCTGGTCAGTGTGAGGCGTGCCACCGAGGCCACCGAGGCCAGCGCTTCGCCGCGAAAACCCAGCGTGGCCACGCGTTCGAGGTCGTCAAGCGAGGCGATCTTCGACGTGGCGTGGCGGGTCAGTGCCAGCGCCAGTTCGTCACGGGCGATGCCACATCCGTCGTCGGTGACGCGGATCAGTTTGACGCCGCCCTCCTCGAGTTGGATCTGGATGGATGAACTGCCTGCGTCGAGGGCATTTTCGAGCAGTTCCTTGAGTACGGATGAAGGGCGTTCGACAACCTCGCCCGCGGCGATCTGGCTGATCAGCAGGTCGGGCAGCAGGTGGATTGTGGAGCGTGGCGTCGGCGGTTGCGGCATGCCCGGATTATACTGGCGCCGCGTTCGCAGAGTGCTTCCCGGCAGAATACGGATAAAAAAATCCCGCGCCGGTGTGGCACGGGACTGAAAATCCCATCGTTGCGATGGGTCAGGGAGGGTCAAACATTGTCAGCGGGGGGCGCTGAAGCAATGGTTGCAGTTTACGTATTCAACCCGTTCATGTCTGTTGCGCTTGTGCGGCGGTTTTGTGACGGTGTGTAATGCCGTTTTCACTGTGACCGCAATGCAGGAAAGGCCGGCTCCAGTAGAATGACGTTTTTATCCTGACGCGACGGTTCCATGGAATATCTTGCCGCCTTCATCGATATCATTCTCCACTTGGACAAGCATCTTGCTTTGCTCGTTCAGCAATACGGCGTCTGGATCTACGCGATTCTTTTCGCCATCATCTTCAGCGAGACAGGCTTCGTCGTCACGCCCTTTCTTCCAGGGGATTCGTTGCTGTTTGTCGCAGGCGGCCTGGCGGCCCTGGGCGGCATGGATATCACCCTCCTGATCGTGACCCTGGTGGCTGCGGCTGCTTTGGGCAATATGCTCAATTACCAGATCGGGCGGTTCATCGGCCCTAAAGTATTCCACTGGGAAAATTCGCGTTTCTTCAACAAGGCCGCGTTGCTCAAGACCCAGGTTTTCTATGAGAAACACGGCGGGAAAACCCTGGTGATTTCACGTTTCCTGCCCTTGTTGCGCACCTTTGCTCCGTTTGTGGCCGGCGTCGGTGCGATGGACTACATGCGCTTCACGTTTTTCAACTGTCTCGGTGCGCTGAGCTGGGTGGTCTCGTTAACTCTGGCCGGCTATTTCTTCGCCAATCTGCCCTGGGTTCAGAAGAACCTGAGCCTGGTGATTCTCGGCATCATCCTGGTTTCGCTGATTCCGGTGGCTGTGGGCTGGTGGCATGAGCGGCAGGCCAGGAATCGTGCTTGATTCAACGGGCGCGCCGTTTCTTGTCCATCAGTTGCATGATCATCGGGGTGAAGATGATCTGCATGGCCAGCCCCATCTTGCCCCCGGGGCAAACGATGGTGTTCGGACGTGACATGAACGAGTCGTGCAGCATGCTCAGCAGATAAGGAAAGTCGATGCCGCGCGGATTGTCGAAGCGGATGACCAGGAAGCTTTCGTCCAGCGTGGGGATGTCCTTGGCGATCAGCGGGTTGGAGGTGTCTACGGCCGGCACGCGCTGGAAGTTGACGTGGGTGCGCGAGAACTGCGGACTGATGTAGTTGATGTAATCCGGCATGCGGCGCAGGATGGTGTCGATGACCGCTTCGGTGGAGTAGCCTCGCAAGGCCTTGTCGCGGTGGATTTTCTGGATCCATTCCAGGTTGATGATCGGCACGACCCCGATGCGCAGATCGACCAGTCCGGCGACGTCCACGCGCTCCGTCTGTATCGCGCCATGGAGTCCCTCATAGAACAGCATGTCGCTGTCTGCGGGCAGGTCTTCCCATTGGGTGAATTGCCCCGGTGGCACGCCAAAACGCGCGGCCTCCTCTTCATCATGGACGTAATGACGGCGCCGGCCTCGTCCCGTCTCGCCGTATTCCCGGAACAGGGACTCGAGTTCTTCCAGCAGATTGGCTTCCGGGCCGAAATGGCTGAAATGGTGGTTGCCTGCCTGGGCCTCCTCCGCCATCTTGGCTTTCATGGCCAGACGGTCGTAACGATGGTAGCTGTCGCCGGCAATCGTCACGGCATTGATGTTTTCCCGTCGGAAAATGTGTTGAAAAGTCTGTGTGACCGACGTGGTGCCCGCACCCGAAGAGCCGGTAATGGCAATGATTGGGTGTTTGATCGACATGCAAGTTCTCCTGCGGCTAGCAAAATGGTTTCAAGATTCGTTCAGTCGGCCCGGAACAGGGTTCGTGTGCCAAACAGCGGCGAGCTGAAGGGTTTGTCGTCCCCGTTCAGGTATTCCTGATGATAGCGATGGATTCGTTCTATTTCTTCGCTCGATCCGAGAATCACGGGAATTTTCTGGTGCAGTTCCCCGGGGACAATGCTGCTGATGCGCTGATAGCCGGTCGAAGCGCTTCCCCCGGCCTGTTCGACGACCATGGCCATCGGATTGGCCTTGTGCAGTAAGGCGATGCGTCCGCTGCCTTCGGCGTCGCGGGTATCCTGCGGGTACATGAGGACACCTCCGCGCATCAGTATCCGATGCACGTTGGCGACCATCGCCGCAGCCCAGCGCATGTTGAAATCCTTTTTCCGGATTCCCGTTTGGCCCGCCAGACATTCCTCGACGTAGCGGCGGATGGGGGGTTCCCAGAAGCGTTCGTTGGAGGCGTTGATGGAAAAGTGATGGGTTTCCGCCGGGATGGACAGGTGCGGATGGGTCAGGAGAAATTCGCCGATTTCCCGGTCGAGGGTGAATCCATGCGTTCCGTTGCCGATCGTCAGCACCATCATGGTTGACGACCCGTACAGTGCGTAGCCTGCAGCGACCTGTTGCGATCCGCTTTGCAGAAAGTCGGCGGCCGATGTTTCGGAAGTGCCTTCCGGGCAGCGCAGGATGGAAAAAATGCTGCCGACCGTGAGGTTGGTGTCGATATTCGAAGCGCCGTCGAGAGCGTCGAAAAGAAGCAGGTATTTCCCGTCGCTTCCTTCCTGTTGCGTGGCATGGATGGTATCCATTTCTGCCGAAGACAGTGCTGCCAGATGGCCCCCCCATTCGCAATGCTGCAGGAAGAGCTGGTTCGACAGTTGTTTCAGTGTGGTGCGTGGATCGAGCGCGGATGATTTGGACTTGGCGTTTTCTCCACGGTTTATCAGCTTGCCCAGGGATATGGTCTGGGAGATGGCCTTGCAGGTGCGCACCACGTCGCTGATAAGCATGGCGAAATCGCCTGCAATGGCCGGGTTGCGTCGCTGCTCTCCAACCAGATACTTGTTGATGTTGGTGAGTCCGAGTCGCATGATTGTATTTCCTTGAATCCGTCAGATATGAAAATGGGTTGATGGGATTGTATTCGTGTGATAGAAAAATGGCACTTAAACAATGTTTCGATTTTATTTAACGATCGCTTGTTAATGAAAAATATAACAATACGTCAACTCCAGGTGTTCACGGTTGCTGCAACGCATCTGTCTTTTGCCCGTGCGGCAGAAGAACTGCATCTGACTCATGCGGCTATCTCCCTGCAGATCAAACAGCTTGAGGAAGTGTCGGATTCAATTCTCTTCGACCGGATCGGAAAGCGAGTTTACCTGACTGACGCAGGTGAAGTGCTGCTCGATCACGCACGGGAAATTCTGCGCCTGCTCAAGGATGTCGATGAATCGTTGCTGGCCTTGAAGGGACTCAAGGGCGGGAGGGTGTCGATTGCCGTGACAAGCACGGCGGAGTATTTCGCTCCCGGGTTGCTGGCGGAATTCCGCAAGCTTCATCCCGAGGTGCGGGTGCGGCTGCTCGTGAGCAATCGGGAGGAAGTCACCCGGCTGCTGGAAGCGAATGAAGTGGATATGGCCATCATGGGTCGTCCCCCGGCAAACATGGATGCCGAGGCAGTCAATTTCTCTCCGCATCCGTTTGTCGTTGTCTGTTCGGCCAGTCACCCGCTGGCCAGGCGGAACCGTTTGACGGTCCGCGATATCGTCGACGAACCGATGATTGTGAGGGAAGCCGGATCGGGTACCCGTCTCGCAATGGAGGAGTTTTTCCGTCTGCGCGGCATCGAACCCAACATTGTCATGGAACTGGGCAGTAATGAAGCCATCAAGCAGGCTGTGGTCGCCGGGCTGGGGATCAGTTTCCTTTCACAGCATACGTTGGGGCTCGAATTGAGTACCGGGCATCTGGCCGTGCTGCAGGTCGAAGGTGCTCCGGTAATGCGGCACTGGTTCATCGTGCGCTACAAGGTAAAACGGCTGACTCCCGCGCTGAGCGCATTCTGGGATTTTGTCCTGGCGTTTACGCCGGATTACCTCAAGCGGCTGACCGCTGTCTAGCGAGGATGCGGGTACGCCGCAGCATGCCAGGTCCGTAGTTGTGCCAGGTCCACGTAGCCGTGGGACAGCGCAAGCCCGCCCAGATGGCGTGCCGGGTCTCCCGGTTCGCCAAGGTTCGAGACGATGCTGAGTGCACCGGAAAAATCCTCTCCGGCCGAATAATTGCTGACGGTGACTACCGAAGCCAGCCCCGCCGAGCGGGCGGCGGTCAGCCCTATCCACGTGTCCTCGATAGCCAGGCAGGCGGCCGCCGGCAGGCGCATTTTCTCCAGAACCCAGTTATAGATATCCGGTGCGGGTTTCTTGTTGGGAACCTGATCGCCTGCGCCGATGACTTCGAACAGATCTTCCATCGGGCAGCCGAAGTTGGCCTTGATCAGACTGTTCAGGCTGTTGTGCGCCGTTGTGGTGGAGATGGCCAGGCGCAGGCCGGCCTGGCGCAATTCCCCGATCAGGCGGCGGATACCCGGGCGCAGGAGGATTTCTCCGGACAGCGCGATCTCTGAATAAATTTCACTCTTGCGCCGGTACAGCCGGGCAACCCAGGCATCCAGATCGTCCGTATCCGGCGGATTGGTTCCGGCGAACAGGCGGATACGTTCCTTGCCGCCGGCGACGGAGAGTAATCGTCCATACTCTTCCGGACTCCAGTGCCAGTCAATGCCCAGTTCGGTGAAAGCGCGATTGAAGGCGACCCGGTGACCGTTCTTTTCGGTTTCCGCCAGCGTGCCATCGACGTCGAAGATGATGGCCTGCAAATCGACCGGTTCGGCAGTGTCAGCGATTGAGGAGGAGGGAGGATGTGTTTGGTTCATGAAGTCGGGCGTTCGGTTCGCGAACGGCCAGTTTAGGCGTGTTGGGTCATGATAAAAAGTTAAACTTTTTATACGAATCAATTAGCTTTTATTTTTCATTCGGGCCTCTATGGGTGCGGCACAAGGGTGTCATCGCGCAGCCTGGCGTTACGCAGGTTCGTGCCGCATTCGTCAGCGAGTAGAATCGATAATCTATCAAATCGCTGGAGTGAATCGATGTCAATTTTTTCCCCGCATCGTATGGCCTTGATCATGACGTTGTCGTTGCTGGCTGCTTGCGCCGGTTACAGTGGCCGCAATTTGCGGCCCGGAGAGTCCGGGCTGTCCGATGTGCTTGCCACGATGGGCGAGCCGGTCATGCGCTGGAACGATCCTGACGGACGCCTGCAGCTGGCTTACCCGCGCGGACCCTCAGGTACGCAGACCTTCATGGTGTTCATTGGTTCCGATGGGCGACTGGAACGAGTCGAAAAAGTGCTTGACATGGAGCACTTTGCACGCATCGAGAGTGGCAAGAGCGACATGAATGATGTTCTGCGCCTGTTGGGCCCGGTGTTTCCCCAGAACGTGGCTTATTTCAAGTCCCGCGATGAGCTGGTCTGGTCGTGGCGATTTTGCGATAGCTTGAACGAGCAGGCGTTCTTCGACGTGTTGTTCGATGCAGGAACGGGACGGGTGCGATCCACGTTTCAGCGCCCTGATTATCAGGGGCCGTCGAGTGACGCTCCGTTTTGCGGGCATTGAGATGTTGCGTCGTGGCGGTGGTCGGGCAACGACACTACTCTCAAACTAGAGCGCGGCAAGCCGTGCGTTGGCCAGCGCCAGGCGGCTGGCCATGACTTCGAGAAAAGCCTGGTAGAAATGCATGCGGCAGGCTTCCGAGGCGCGCAGCAAGGCCTCACCCTTGACCGTGACGATCTTGGCTTCGGTCAGGGCGACAATGTCGGCGCCGCGTGTGTGCACGCCTCCGCCGATGACTGCCATTTCCCCGAAACAGTCGCCTGCGGACAGGAGATTGAGCAAGCGGCCGTTCTTGGTGACCTTGAGCTCGCCTTCGGCCAGGAAACAGAAATAATCGCCTGAGTCGCCATCGCGCATGATCGTTTCTTCGGGGGTTGCTGTGCTCCAGGCCGCAAAGCGCAGGACTTCCCAGAGCTCGACATCGGAAAAATCGGCAAAGAACGGCAATTGGCGCAGCGTGTCGAATTTTTCCGATTCGGAAAGGCTGTGCTTAACCACCTTGATCTTTTCCTCGCGAAAAGCGTGAGCCAGATCCTGGGCAAATTCTTCCCAGGATGGATAGCGCTCATTGACTTCCTTGTGCATGGCCCGTGCGATGATGGCGTCGATGGCTTGCGGAATCTGTTTGCGCAGGCGGGAGGGCGGGGTTGGTTCGGTGTTGATGATCTGGTAGACGATGTTGTAGTTGTTGCTGGCCTGGAACGGCAGCTGGCCAGTCAGCAGCTGGTACATCACCACCCCCAGCGAATAGATGTCGGTACGGTGGTCGAGCGGCAGTTCCCGCACCTGTTCCGGAGACATGTAGGCGGGCGAGCCAATGCCGGAGACCAGCGTCCGGTCCGGCGCGTCGACGATGGCTGCGCCGAAATCGGAAATCTTGATGTCTCCCGAGTCCGGGCTGTCGCCGACAAACAGGATGTTGGCCGGCTTGATGTCGCGGTGGGTGACGCCGATGCGGTGGGCAAACGCAAGGGCGCGCGTGCATTTGAAGATGATTTCCACGACGCGCTCGATCGACAGCAGTTTCTTCTCGTTGCAGCATTCTTCGAGCGTACCGCCCTGCACGTACTCCATGACGATGTAGCAGAGATCTTCGGCAACCACAGCATCGTAGATCTGCACGATGTGCGGATGAGCGAGCTTGCCGACCAGCGAGGCCTTGTTCAGGAATAGGTGCGTGTAAAGCTGTCCGCGCTCGGGATGCTTAAGGATTTCCGGGAAGGCGACCTTGATGGCGACTTCGCGCTGGGCAAAGGAGTCGTGCGCCAGATAAACGGACGATGTCGCGCCGCTGCCGAGAACACGGATCAGGTCATATTTTCCGATCTTCTTCACGGCAGCCGGCGCAATGCAGGAACTACAGGCGCTGTCGGGCGCGGGCGATGGCAGTGCGCACCTGTTCCGGAGCCGTGCCTCCGATATGGTTACGCGCGTTGAGCGAACCTTCGACAGTGAGTACCGAGAACACGTCGTCGGCAATCATGGGCGAGAAGGATTGCAGTTCCTCCAGCGACAGTTGCGGCAAGTCGACGCCCAGTTCCTCGGCGCGGCGCACGGCGAGGCCGACGGCTTCGTGGGCGTCACGGAACGGCAGCCCCTTGCGCACGAGATAGTCGGCAAGGTCCGTCGCCGTGGCAAAGCCCTGGCGCAGCGCCTCGCGCATCGGTTCGGGACGTGCGCTGATGCCGGGAATCATGTCGGCGAAGATGCGCAGGGTATCGGTGATGGTATCGACGGCGTCGAACAGCGGTTCCTTGTCTTCCTGATTGTCCTTGTTGTAAGCGAGCGGCTGGCCCTTCATCAACGTCAGCAGGGAGGCCAGGTGACCATAGACACGTCCAGTCTTGCCGCGGGCGAGTTCCGGTACGTCCGGATTTTTCTTCTGCGGCATGATCGAACTGCCGGTGCAGAAGCGGTCGGCGATTTTCACGAAACCGAAGCGTGGATTCATCCACAGCACGAGCTCTTCCGACATGCGCGAGATATGCATCATCAGCAAGGCGGACGCAGCGCAGAATTCGATGGCGAAATCGCGGTCGGAGACGGCGTCCAGCGAGTTTTCGCAGACGCCTTCAAAACCCAGTTCGGCGGCAACGAACTCGCGGTCGATCGGGTAGGTCGTGCCGGCCAGCGCGGCGGCGCCGAGCGGCAGGCGATTGGTGCGGCGGCGCACGTCGACAAAGCGTTCGGCGTCGCGTTTGGTCATCTCGAACCAGGCCAGCAGGTGATGGCCGAAGGTGATCGGCTGTGCGACCTGCAGGTGGGTGAAGCCGGGCATCGGCGTTGCCGCCTCGCGCTCCGCCAGGTCGAGCAATGCGTTCTGGAACTGGCCGAGCAGGATCTGGATGTCGTCGATTGCGTCGCGCAGGTAGAGGCGGATGTCGGTGGCCACCTGGTCGTTGCGCGAGCGGCCGGTGTGCAGGCGCTTGCCGGCATCGCCGACGAGCGTGGTCAGACGCTTCTCGATGTTCAGGTGCACGTCTTCCAGGTCGATCGACCATTCGAAGGCGCCCGATTCGATTTCGCTGACGATCTGCACCATACCGCGCTGGATGTCGGCCAGATCTTCCTGGGAAATGATGCCTTGGCGGGCGAGCATCTTGGCGTGCGCCAGCGAGCCGCGGATGTCCTGGCGCCACATGCGCTTGTCGAAATCGACCGAGGCCGTGTAGCGTTTGACGAGGTCGGACATCGGTTCGGAAAAACGACCGGCCCAGGTGTACTGCGAAGATGACACGGGTGTATTGGGATTCATGATGAAAGCAAGGGCTTGAGCTAGAATTCAGGTACCCGAACAGGCACCCTCTCACGTAAATGCCAAGTATAAAGCATAACCCGGCGAGCCACCTTCTTCCGGACTTCCGCAACTTCGGCGTCATGCTGCGCATCCTGCTGGGCGTCAACCTGTTCGCGCTCGGCGCCGCCCTGATCCTGGGGGCGGGCATCACCGACTGGCCGCAGCGTTATGTCGAGATGGCGGCCTGGGTGCAGCCGTTGCTGCTTTCCAATATGGCTCTACTGGCCCTTTTTTCGCGGGCGTTGCGCCTGCTGCCGCCGCGTCTGGGGCAACTGGCCGTGGTTTTTCTCGCTGCCCTGTCGTCCATTCTGCTGCTCGATTTCTGGCGCTTCATGGGACTGGACGAAGGTGGCTGGCAGCGCAGCCTGCGGGCCGGCCTGCTTGGCGGGCTGGTGGCCGGAGTCATGCTGTTCTATTTCGGAATGCGCGCCCGGATGTTCTCGCCGGCGCTCAGCGAGGCGCGCCTGCAGGCGCTGACGGCGCGTATTCGTCCGCACTTCCTGTTCAACAGCCTGAATGCGGTGCTGTCGCTGATTCGTTCCGAGCCGCGGCGGGCGGAAACGGCGCTGGAGGAATTGGCCGACCTGTTCCGCGCGCTGATGCGCGATCACCGCGATCTCCTGCCGCTGGCCGACGAGATCGCCTTGTGCCGGCAGTACCTTGATCTGGAAAAAATGCGTCTCGGCGACCGGCTTCAGATCGAATGGAACATCGCCGATGTGCCGGATGACGTGCTGGTCCCCCCGCTGATGCTGCAACCGTTGCTGGAGAATGCGGTCTATCACGGCATCGAGCCTTCGGCCGAGCCGGGAACGATACGCATCGGTTTCTTCCGCCGGGACAAGGAGTTGCATATCGAACTGGCCAATCCGTGTGCCAGCGGTGACAGTGCCGTGCGCGGCAACCACATGGCGCTGGCCAACATCAGTGAGCGCTTGAATCTGTTCTATGACCTCGAGGCACGTCTTGAAACCGGTGAAGCGCAGTTGCCGGACGGGGCGCGCGAATATCGTGTGCATATCGTCCTGCCTTGCCGGAGATCAACGTCGTGAATTCTTCCCGGACGCTTTCCGTGATGATCGTCGATGACGAAGCGCTGGCGCGCGTGCGCTTGCGCGACCTGTTGGCCGATATCGCGCTCGAAGTGCCGAACGAGGTGATAGGCGAGGCGGCCAACGGCGAACTGGCCGTGGCCATGCTGCAGGAGCACCGGCCCGATGTGATGTTGGTGGATATCCGCATGCCGCGCATGGATGGCATCGAACTGGCGCGTCATGTCGCGAGGATGGAAAAACCGCCTGCCGTCGTTTTCGTTACCGCTTACGACAGTTATGCCGTGCAGGCCTTCGAGCTCAACGCCATCGACTACCTGGTCAAGCCGGTGCGCGCGCAGCGCTTGGCGGCGGCCTTGCAGAAGGCACGGCACAGCCGTCCTGCCGCGCCGCAGGTTCTGGCGGAACTGCAGCAGGGGGGGCGGACACATCTTTCCTGCCACGAGCGTGGTCGCTTGCTGTTGATTCCAGTCACGGACATCCTCTACCTCAGGGCCGATCTCAAGTACGTGACGGCACGCACCGCCAGTCGCGAGTACCTGCTTGATGAATCGCTGACGCACCTCGAACAGGAATTCTCGGAACGCTTCATTCGCCTGCATCGCAGTGCGCTGGCGGCCAAGGAGGCCATCGCCGGTTTCGAGAAATGTGCCGCCGAGGATGCGGAAACACAGTGGCAGGCACTGTTGCGCGGCGTACCTGAAAAGTTGCCGGTGAGCCGCAGGCAATGGCCGCTGGTCAAGTCGTATGCGAAGCAGTTGAGCTCTTGACGGAAGGCCCGGCGATCCGCGCCGCATGCTAGAATCGCGGGCGTTTCTTCCCGTCACGCCCCCTTTGTTTTCAGGAATCTGCCGTGGCAATTCTGCCCTCCGCTCCGACCCGTATTGTCATTGCTTCCCGTGAATCGCGTCTCGCCCTGTGGCAGGCGCAACATGTGCAAGCCCGCCTGGCGGCGTTGTATCCGCAATGCGCCGTGGAAATTCTTGGCATGACTACGCGCGGCGATCAGATTCTCGACCGGCCGCTGTCGCAAATCGGCGGCAAGGGCCTGTTCATCAAGGAACTGGAAGTCGCCATGCAGGAAGGGCGTGCCGATCTGGCCGTGCATTCGCTCAAGGATGTGCCGATGGACATGCCGGAGGGCTTTGCGCTGACGGCCATCGCGGCACGAGAGAACCCCTGCGACGCTTTTGTTTCAAATCGTCATGAACACCTCGATGGCTTGCCTGCAGGGGCTGTGGTGGGGACTTCCAGCCTGAGGCGCGAGGCGATGCTGCGGGCCAGATACCCGCATCTGGAAATCGCCCCGCTGCGCGGCAATCTGGATACCCGCCTGCGCAAGCTCGACGAAGGGCAGTTTGACGCCATCATTCTGGCTGCGGCCGGATTGATCCGTCTTGGTTTGAAGGAGCGCATCCGAGCTGTCCTGCCGCCCGAACTGTCGCTCCCGGCACCGGGGCAGGGAGCGTTGGGTATCGAAATCCTGGAGAGCCGTGCCGATGCGGCCGCCTGGATCGCTCCCTTGCACGATCCAGTGACGGCGCATTGCGTGCGCGCCGAACGGGCCTTTTCCCGAGCGCTGGGGGGAAGCTGTCAGGTGCCGCTGGGAGGCCATGCGCTTCTCGACCAGGGCGTATTGTGGCTGCGCGGCTTCGTGGCTTCGCCGGATGGACGGCAAATGATCTGCGGCGAATTGCGCGGCGCGCCGGGTGACGATGAAGCCATTGGCCGCGAACTGGCGGCGCAATTGCGTGTTCGCGGCGCAGAGGCCCTTCTTGCATCCCTGGGCGGCCGATGAACAAACCGTTGCAGGGCAGGCGCATCCTGGTGACACGTCCCGCTGCACAGGCTGCCGGCCTGGGGGCGCTGATTGCTGCAGAGTGCGGTCATCCCGTCTTTTTCCCTCTGCTCGAGATCGCTCCGGCGGAAGATTTAGAGCCTCTACACAAAGCGATTGCCCGGCTCGATGAGTTCTCCCTGGCCATCTTCGTCAGTCCGAATGCCGTGGAATACAGTCTGCCGCATATCCTTGAACACCGCGCGTGGCCGGAAGGGACGCGCCCGGCGGTTGTCGGGCCGGGTTCGCTTGCCTGCCTGGAGCGCTTCGGCTTGCATGATGCCTTGGTTCCCCGGGAAGGCTTCGACTCCGAGGCTCTGCTGGCCCTCGATGCGCTGCAGGTTGAAAGCATTGCCGGCAAAAACGTTCTGCTTCTGCGTGGTAACGGAGGTCGCGAGCTGCTGGCCGATACCTTGCGCGAGCGCGGCGCCAGCGTCGAGTGCGTGACCTGTTATCGGCGCAACGCGCCGGCTGATGGGGGCGTGCTCCTGTCGTTGCTGCGCAACAGCGGCCTGGATGCAGTAATCGTTACTTCCAGCGAGAGTTTGCGCAACCTGCTGGCTCTGCTTGATACTGAAAGCCGCAGGCGCCTGTTTGACCTGCCGGTTTTCGTGCCGCACGAACGGATCGCAGAGGAAGCTGCACGGCTCGGCTTGCGCCGCGTGGTTCTGACCCGGCCGGCCGATGCGGGGCTTGTTGCAGGATTATGTAATTATCATTGGCCTGACCATGAATGACAGTGTAGATCAACAACCCGCTTACCCCGTTCCGGTGTCCGAACCCTCGCCGATGTCAACGCAGCCCGGAGCGAAAAATTCCTGGTTCAGTCCCTGGCTGGTCGTTGCCGTGCTGGCCCTGGGGCTGGCTGCCTGGCAATGGATGGAGACGCGCGTGCGTCTTGCCGAAACGCAGCAGGAACTGGCCAAGCGTCTGTCCGAGAGTGATAGCTTGTCCAGGGAAAGCGGAATGCTGGCGAAACAGGTCCAGGAGCAATTGAACGCGCTGATGTCCAGGATCGGGGAACTGGAAGGGCGGCTTGCGGAATCGCAGAGCCAGCAGGAAGTCCTGGAGAGCCTTTACCAGAAACTGGTACGCAATCATGAAGAATCGGCATTGGCCGAGATCGAGCAAAGCGTGACGCTGGCCTCCCAGCAATTGCAACTGGCGGGCAACGTGCAGGGCGCCGTGCTGGCCCTGCAGGCGGCGGATGTGCGCCTGTCCGGCAATAACCGGCCGCAGTTCATGAGCCTGCGCAAGGTACTGGCGCGCGATCTGGACCGGCTGCGGGCCTTGCCGCAACTCGATATCCCGGGAATGTACATGCGCCTGGAAAACGTGATTGCCGCGATCGATACGCTGCCGCTCGCAATCCATGGGCGTCCCCGCGAGGAAAGCAGCGCGCCACAGGAAGCCCCCGTGCCTCCGGTTTCAGTGCTTTCGTCGGATTACTGGCGGTTCCTGGCTACCGATTTCTGGAAAGAACTGCGTGCGCTGATCCGGATCCAGCGTTTCGATCGTGAGGAACCGGCATTGCTGGCGCCGGGACAAGGGTTTTTCCTGCGCGAAAACCTCAAGCTGCGCCTGTTGAATGCTCGCCTGGCGCTGCTCTCGCGCGACCAATGGACGTATCGCAACGAACTGATCCAGGCGCAAGTCTGGATTCAACGGTATTTCGACAGCCGGGAAAAGATCGTGCAGACCCATCTGCAAGCGCTCAAGCAACTGTCGGCCACGGAAATCAGCATTGAACTGCCGAATCTCAATGAGAGCCTGTCGGCCATCAAGGGCGTTCGCGTGGAGAAGGAGCGTCGATGAAAGGGCTGCTGTGGGTGCTGGCGCTTTTTGCGCTGGCCGTAGGCATTTCCCTGGCGGCGCATGTCAATGACGGCTACGTTCTGCTGGTGCTGCCACCCTATCGCGCGGAGATTTCGCTCAATCTGGCGATTCTTCTGCTTCTGCTCGGGTTTGCCACGCTCTACGGCTTTCTGCGTGGCGCGGCACTGACCTTGTCGCTGCCGCGTCGTGTGCGCGAATTCCGCGCCCGCCGCGAACGCGAGAAATCGCTGCACTCCTTTGAAGAAGGGGTGCGCCTGCTTATTGAAGGACGCTACGGCCAGGCCATGAAAAAAGCTGCCGAGGCCCATGCTTCCGGCCATTCCGCAGGCCCGGCCGCCTTGCTGGCAGCGCGTGCCGCGCAATGTCTGAACGATGCCGGAGAACAGCAGGTCTGGCTGGAGCGGGCCATGCAGGAAGGCCCGGAAATGCAGCCGGCGTGCCTGCTCCTCGCCGCCGAAATGCGCCTTGAGGAGCAGCATTTTGCCGAGGCGCTTGACCTGCTCGAACGCTTGCACCGAATGGCCGGTAAGCAGATCGTCGCCTTGCGCCTGGAACTCAAGGCGCAGCAAGGGTGTGGCCACTGGGACGAGGTCCTGCGGGTTGCGCGAGAGCTCGAAAAGCATCATGCACTGACGTCCGATCAGGCGCTCGCGATCAAATCCCGTGCGCATCAGGAAAACATCCTGCAACGGCGCTCGAACCGCCAGGATCTGCTGGCTTATCTGCAGGCGCTGCCGGCCGATGAACATGACCCGGAGTTGGATCGGCGCATTGCCGCGACACTGCTGGAGCTCGACGCGCACGAAGAGGCTTCCGGTTTCATTGCGGGTCGGTTGGGGGGGGCTTGGGATTCAGTTCTGGTCAGGCTCTACGGGCAGGTCAGGGGCGGCGACGTGACGGGCCGGATGGCCCTTGCCGACCGCTGGTTGCCGCAACACCGTGATGATCCCCAACTGCTCCTGGCCCTGGGCCGGATGTGTCTCGAACAGCGCCTGTGGGGCAAGGCTCAAGCGTATCTGGATGCGGCCCTGTCCGTTGCCGATGCTGCGGCTGATCAGCGCGAAATCCGGCGGGAACTGGCGCGGTTGTGTGAAGCGACGGAACGCCGTGCGGAGGCCATGGACCACTATCGGGCAGCAGGCAGCTTCGGCGACTGAAACCGGTCAGGGCAGATGCTGGCCGGTTCGTGCCTTGGTGGTGGGAACATTCAGTTCCTGAGTCGGTAACCCGTGCGGAATATCCACGCCACGATCGCCAGGAACAGCGCGAGATAGATGATCGTCACTCCGAAACTGAGTGCGATGGGTACGTCGGATATCCCGTAGAAGCTCCAGCGGAAGCCACTGATCAGGTAGAGCGCCGGGTTGAATAGCGTCACCTTCTGCCAGAACGGCGGCAGCATGTCCACCGAATAGAAGCAGCCTCCCAGGAATGTCAGCGGGGTAACGACCAGCAACGGCACCAGTTGCAATTTTTCGAAATTATCGGCCCAGATGCCGATGATGAAGCCAAGCAGGCTGAAGGTTATTGCCGTGAGCAACATGAACACAAGCATCCATCCGGGGTGGACGATGCGCAGGGGGACGAACAGACTGGCCGTGGCGAGGATGATGCCTGCGAGAAGGATGGATTTTGTTGTGGCTGCGCCGACATAGCTCGCCACGATTTCAGGGTAGGAAATGGGCGCCGACAGCAGCTCATAGATCGTTCCGGTGAAGCGGGGAAAGTAGATGGCGTAGGAGGCGTTGGAGATACTTTGCGTCAGGAGGGAGAGCATGATCAGTCCGGGCACGATGAAGGCGCCATAACTGATGCCATCTATCCCGGAAATGTGCGATCCGATGGCCGAACCGAACACGATGAAATACAGGGAGGTCGAAATGACCGGTGAGACGATGCTCTGCAACAGGGTTCGCCAGGTGCGCGTCATCTGGAAGCGGTAAATCGTAAGGATCGCACGCAGGTTCATCGGGTGGCCTCATTGCAGACCAGGCTGACAAAGATGTCTTCAAGCGATCGTTGCGATGTCTGCAGATCGCGGAAGCGGATTCCTATCCTGTTGACGTCATCGAGCAACGCCAGTGACCCCGTCCGTTTTTCGTCCGCGCCGTAGGTGTAAATCAGTTCCACGCCGTCATCGGAAAGTTCCAGGTCGTAGCCGGAGAGTTCTGGGGGGACGCGGTTCAAAGGCTCCAGCAGATGCAATGTCATGCGCTTTCCGCCCAGGGTGTGCATCAGTTCGGATTTGTCCTCGACCAGGATGATTTTCCCCCGATGGATCACCCCGACCCGGTCGGCCATCTCTTCCGCTTCTTCGATGTAGTGGGTCGTGAGGATGATGGTCATCCCGGCATCCCGAAGCGAGCGCACCCGTTGCCACATGTCCCGGCGCAGGTTGATGTCAACTCCCGCCGTCGGTTCGTCGAGAAACAGGATGTCTGGCTGATGCGAGAGCGCCTTGGCCATCAGCAGCCGGCGTTTCATGCCTCCGGACAGGGTCATGATCGGTTGATCTCTTTTGTCCCATAGGGACAGGTCGCGCAGCAGCGCGTCGATGTAATCCGGTGCGGGCCGTTTTCCGAACAGTCCGCGACTGAAGTTGACCGTTGCCCGTACTGTCTCGAAGGAATCGGTGGTCAATTCCTGGGGGACCAGGCCGATCATGGAGCGTGCCTTACGATAATCAGCGGCGATGTTGCTACCGTTGACCTGGATAACACCCTCCGTGGGATTGACGATGCCGCAAATGCAATTGATCAGCGTTGTTTTGCCTGCGCCATTGGGTCCAAGCAAGGCAAAAATCTCTCCCCGCCGGATATCAAGATTGATATTTCTGAGGGCTCGCAAACCCGAGGCATAGGTCTTTGAAAGCCTGGCAATGGAGATGATTGTCGTCGGCATGAAGCTCGATGCTTGCGCGCTATTCCGTTGCACCGCTCCCTGGCGTGACCGGGGAGCGGTGTATTGTTGCTTCCGGACTACGGTCCTGAGGGGGATGCGCCGGGGAGGCGCAGCCGGAAGGGCGGATACCCCGGGCAGCTTGTTTATTTCAGCGAAAGAATCCATGCGATGAGG